>NZ_DALZFB010000001.1:0-417651 GCF_031979925.1 Pseudescherichia sp.
GACAGCCTGCGGGCGGGGATATTCTTGACCTGCTGATGGCCCTGGACGCGGCGGCAGAGTGGGCGGCTGAGCACAGGCTGTCGTGGGTGAAAAGTTACCTTGCGCTGCAGCCAGAGACGGATGCGCTGGAGGCGACGTCGGTGACGGTGAACTTCGTCAACGGTATCAAACAGCAGCTGCCCGCGGCCCTGCTCAGCGAGCAGAGCTTCAGAGGTGTATCTTTGCCTGAAAGCTCATTCCTGACTATTTACGGTGGCGATAGAACGGTCGACAGCCCGGAAGGCGTTGCACGTGGTATTCAGCTGGATTCAACCCTTAGGCAGTACGGTGTATTGAGCAGCGCGGCAAATACACTCGCTGCTGGGAATAGTAGTTATACCATTGGTATGTGGGTGAAGATGGGATCCGGGGCAAGTGAAAACTTCCCTATTTTAGGTAATTCAGAGAGCTTTAGCTCATCAGTCAAACCCGGCATTAGTGTTATTACTACATTATTCCCTACTAAAAATGATTATCAAATAGGGGCTAGCGTTACAACAGATAAGACTTGGAAGTCTTTACATTTTGAGTCTGGTCTTGAATCACAGGCTGACATATGGCTGTGGCTGGGGGTTGTTACAGATGTTGCACAAAACAGCACAACTTTTTATGTCTGGTCAGAAGACGGTAGCATTAAATCAACAGGCAAGCTTACCTGGAGTGGGTCACTGTTCAGAGAGGATGATAACGTCTGGACTTTGGGCAAGAGCGACGCGATGGGTCTTAGTAATGATGTTAATGCAACCTTAGGCTATGACGATGTCACCCTGTGGGACCGCGTTCTTACCGAAGATGATATCACCAAGATTGTGGCATCCCGAAAACCTGCCAAGCTTATTCGACCTGCCAATCTGTCGAGTAATAGCGATCTTTTCTGCGACCTTATCGATAGCAACGGTTTGGTATTACCCGTCGCAACAGACTATGACGTTATCGCTTCCATGGTCAGTGCGGATCTTGATGTCGCTGAAATTACCTTTGCCTCAGAAGCCGACCGTGAACAAGCCATCAGCACCCTCTCCGGCATCATCAACGAGGCCCGCCTGACCCAGAACGGCATTGCCGACAGCGCCCTGGCGCAGATGTTCAGCACCGCGCAGTCCCTGCCGCCGCTTCTGCTGAGCTGGGCAGGGGACAGCGAATATCGCCTGCTCTCGGACACCCTGGCTCTGAACAACGGCGCGGCGCTCACCGACCCGTCTCAGGTTCCGGCGACCTATCTCACAGACCTCTTTGTCCTCGGCCAGCGTGCGGGCATCAGCACTGCTTTCAGCCTCACACCCGCCACCCTGAGCGCCTTCCTTGCCAACCCGGAGTGGTTCGGCGTGAATGACACCACGCTCACCCTGACGCTGTTCTACCGTCTCAGCCGCTACGGCGACTGGCTGAAAGTGGCGGGTGACGAGGACCGGGTGCTGGCCTACCTCAGCCGAATGAACGGCTCCACGCCGCCGGACGCCACCCAGGCTGCTGAGGCGCTGGCCCTGCTGCTGGACTGGGAGAGCAGCGAGGTGGCGGATGCCACGGCGGCACTTCCCGGCGGGCTGGCAAAAAACGTGACGGACGTGGACTACGTGATGCGCCTGCAGCAGCTCTCAACAGAGACGGGGCTGTCGGTAACGCCGCTGCTGGCAACCGGTGAGCTGGTACCAGGCAGTGTGACTGACACATGGGACGCCTGGCAGTCGGCAGGCGAGTCGCTCGTGGCCGCACAAAGCGGACAACGGTAATAGAAACTTTTTTTCTTTACGGCACACACGGCCGTGCCGCGCTTACCCTCAATTTTAAGGTTGATACATTATGAGCATTGATATCGCAGCATCGCTGAACGAGCGTCAGCGTAACGCCCTGCTATCCTACTATCTGGGGCAGTATATTCCCGCCAGCGGCAATGACGATCTGGTGAGTCTGGTCCAGACGCCGGAAGACGTCTATGAGTACCTGCTAATCGATCCGCTGGTCAGCAATGCTGTACCCACCTCCCGCGTGGCCCAGGCAATGTCGAGTATTCAGCAGTATATCAACGGCATCACTATGAACATGGAGCCGGGTTACCAGACCCAGTTTCTTGACCAGGATAATATCAACAGCTGGAAAAGTGGATTAAGCCAGTATGATATCTGGGCCGGTGAGGTAGAGCTGGATACCTATCCGGAGAACTATATCGATCCGACTCTGCGCCAGAGCCAGACCGCCTATTTTAAGGATCTGATCACCGATCTGAACCAGAACACTATTAACAGCGACACGTCACAACAGGCGGTGATGAACTACCTGAATAAGTTCGAGCAGGTAGCAAACCTGACGATTGTCAGTGGATATCTTGACAGCACCGATCAGACTTCCGGCAAATACTATTTCCTCGGTAAATCCACTACGTCACCGGTGCAGTACTACTGGCGCTCGTTTGATATGGATTTGAACGTCGATAACGTGACCTCTAGCAGCGCCTGGTCGGAATGGTATCCGATGAATACCGCCATTAACGAGGAGGCGTTACAGGGCATCCCCAGACTGACCTATTTTAATAACCGTCTCTATCTATTTTGGTTTGAACGGACAATGGCGGGAAATGTCGGTGAGGGTACTGAAGCGAAACCGTATGATCAAATTACGGCTTACTCTTCCTATTGTGATTTCAGCAATACCTGGTCAGCGCCCTATTTTTTGGCGTCTATTAGTAATGAGGTCATAGTATCAGACCCTAAACAGAATACTTACTGCGGTAAACTGTTTAGTTCAGACAATCTCTGTACTGTCTGTCTCTATGATAAGACCGACGATATGCTTACGGTGTCACTCTATGATGCGGATGAATCGGCCTCTTCCCCCTCACTAAGTGGCTATAGTGATTTTTCGCTGCAGATTGACTACTGGTTTGCAATTGAGCAGATTGATTCAGCAAGCATGGGGACTGAACCCACCCCACTGGCACAGTATCAATATCTCTATATGACGCGTTCAGGCGAGAAAAACAACCCGGAATCCAATAAAGCCCAGATGCGCGTTCAGTCAGCCTATGCATTGGGGCAATTTGCGGTTTCAAGTGTGGTACTGCAAGCCGACAGTGAAAAAAATGATTTTTATGGGCTGGCGTTTATCCCTGCGTTGTTAAAGGAAAATTTCTCAGTAGCCTATAACTCGAATGGGACCCTTTCCCTTAAAGGAAGTATACCTCAGTTATTTAATACTACAACATTCGATACTTATACATATAATGGCCTTTCATTAAGAACAACAGAAGACTCAACCACTTATGTTCCCGGGACTATTAATTTTAATTATAATCCAGGAACAATGTCATACTCTGATGTGATAATGAAGATAGATTTTGTAGACGATTCATTCAATACTTTTAATGCTGTTGAAAGTACTGATGAATTCTTATGGGGTGATTTTTATTTTTCAAGGAAATATCAGATTTCTGTTGGTGAAATTGCTGTAGAGGATTTTTCTTTCGTTGCTATGTCAGATTTATCTAGTGCTGGTAGGATTAGTTTTTATGATACCGATCGCAGGGGTTATAATATAGAAACTAGTCATCCATCTTCTTACGATGACCTTCTATCCTCTCCTTGGGAGTTTGATGTATTTTATGACTCGGCTCCAAATAGCTGGCAGTCTGGCTCAAAAGTATTCAGCACGTCTCAACCAGAGTTTTCAAGAACCGGAAACAGTTGGTCATTCAGCATCTCTGATTTCTCTTCCGATGAAATATCTGGCTCAGAAATTTCACGTTATATCTCCTATGGCTATACCGATGCTCTGGGGAACACAATTAGCCAGGAGTATCTCGTAGACTTAATTCGTGCTACAGAGCTTCCAGTTACACCTTATATTTCAGTGAACATCAATGACACGCTGGGGAAAGCGGTCTACCTTAACTTCACCGATAGCAAATTCAGCGACGGCACAGCCATCTCTCCGATCCGCCTCAATACCCTCTTCGCTAAAGAACTTATCAACAAGGCCAGCGCCAGCATCCAGGCCCTGCTGAACTGGGACACCCAGCTCACCCTCGAACCGGGCATGACCAACGATACCGCCGTCCCGATGGACTTCAGCGGTGCAAACGGCATCTATTTTTGGGAGCTGTTCTTCTATATGCCGTACCTGGTGGCATGGCGTCTGAGTCAGGAGGAGGAGTACAGCGATGCCCTGAGCTGGTACAACTACATCTTCGACCCGGCTGCGCGTGGGCGCGACAACAGCAGCGACATCCGTCAGCAGTACCCGGAGCCGGACTACTGGAGCGTACGCCCGCTGGTGGAGAGCGCCTCGTCCGCCACTCAGGCGACGGTTGCATGGTTAACCACCGATCCGGATGCGCTGGCTAAAGCTTATCCGGTGCACTACCAGAAAGCGGTGTTTATGGCTTATGTCAGCACCCTGATGGCCGCCGCTGACGCCAGCTACCGCCTGCTGACTAATGACGGCCTGAGCCTCGCCCGCCTGCAGTACGGCCAGGTGAAAGACCTGCTCGGCATCCGCCCTGACGCCCTGATTGTTAACCACTGGGCACCGGAAACGCTGGCCGAGCTGGCGGAGAGCGCGGAGAGCAACGTGGCTCTGCTGAGCTATGAGCAGCAGGCCCCGGCGCTGCCGGCTTTCGCCGGACAGCTCAGCGTGGCGGCGGACGTGGCCACCAGCGACAGCTTTATGGCCCCGGTTAACAGCCAGCTGCTGGGCTACTGGAACACGCTGGACTCCCGACTCTACAATCTGCGTCACCAGCTGACCATCGACGGCCTGCCGATGACCGTTCCGCTCTATGCCCCGCCGGTTAACCCGACGGTGCTGATGGAGCAGAGCGTACAGGGTGGCTCCCTGATTAGCGCCTCGTCCGGCATGACGGCGACCATTCCGCCGTACCGTTTCAGCACTATGCTGCAGAGCGCACGCTTTGCTGTCTCCACCCTGAGCCAGTTCGGCCAGACGCTGCTCAGCTACTACGAGCGCAAGGAGGCCGCCGGGTTGCAGGAGCTGGACGCCCAGCTGGCGCTGGATATCTCCGCCTATACCTTGACGCTGGGGCAGAACGCCATCGATGCCCTGGATCAGGATAAAATTGTGCTGGAGGCCAGCCGCAGCATGGCCCAGCAGCGTTACGATCACTACTTCAGCCTCTACAACACCGGCGTCTCGGCAGGGGAGACCAGCGCCATGGCGCTACGCGACAGCGCGTCGGCGGTGATGACCGCCGCTTCGCCGCTGATCACCGCTGGTATGGCAATGAAAACGATCCCTAACATCTTCGGCTTCTCAGACGGTGGCCAGGAGGTCGGTGCACCTACGCTGGCCGCTGGGATCGTGCTCCAGATGTCGGCAGACATTACCGGCCTTGCCGCCCAGCAGACGGAGATGTCAGAGGGCTACCGCCGCCGCAGCGAGGAGTGGCAGATCCAGTTCCAGCAGGCGCAGTCGGAGATCGACACCATTAACGCCCAGCTCGATGCTCTGGCCGTGCGCAGACTGGGGGCAGTGACCTCCCTGCAGCTGGCCCAGGCGCAGCAGGACAACCTGAAGTCGACCCTGAACTTCCTGACCACCCGTTTCACCCAGTCTTCGCTCTATAACTGGCTGACCGGGCAGCTCTCGGCGCTCTACTACCAGGCCTACGACGCGGTGCTTTCCCTCTGCCTGAGCGCTCAGGCTTGCTGGCAGTATGAGATGGGCGACATGACCTCGACCTTTATCCAGACCGGGGCGTGGAACGACAGCTATCACGGCCTGCTGGTGGGCGAGACGCTGGCGCTCAACCTGCAGCAGATGGAGTCCACCTGGCTGACGCGTAACTCGCGCCGTCTGGAGCTGACCAAAACGGTCTCCCTGAAGCAGCTGGATAGCGATGCCTTCACCAGTCTGGTGACGGACGGTGTCACACAGTTCTCGCTTACCGAGTCGCTGTTCGATAACGACTACCCTGGCCACTACCTGCGGCAGATCAAGTACGTGACCGTCTCGCTGCCCGCGCTGGTCGGGCCGTATCAGGACGTGCGGATGACTTTGACCCAGTCCGGTAGCCGCACGCTGCTGAAGGCAGATGTTAACGGCGTGAACTACCTCAACGACAGCACTACGGGTAGCGCCAGCAACATCATCACTAACCTGCGGGCCAGCCAGCAGATCGCCGTCTCGTCCGGTTTGAACGACAGCGGGATGTTCGTGCTGAACTTCGGCGACGAGCGCTACCTGCCGTTTGAAGGCACGGGGGCGATATCTGACTGGCAGCTGAAGTTCCCGAACGTTAAGTCAGCTGAGCAGCAGGCCCTGCTGCAATCCCTGAACGACGTCATTATCCAGGTGCACTACACCGCGCTGTACGGCGGCAGCACCTTTGAACAGGCGGTTAGCGGAACGCTGTAAGAAATAATCCGGGCCGTCTGCGGGCGGCCCGTTTCAGGAGGAATTTTTTATGCAACAACAAAATGCTTTTTCTTCAGCAGTTTCCGTCACGCCACCCTCGCTACCGAAAGGCGGCGGCGCGCTGACAGGGATGGGTGAATCGTTGGGCCAGGCAGGCCCGACGGGGCTGGCCAGCATGGCGCTGCCGCTGCCCATCACCGCCGGGCGTGGTTTTGCTCCCGGCCTGTCGCTCAGCTACAGCAGCGGCGGCGGGAACAGCGTATTCGGCGTGGGCTGGTTCTGCGAAACGATGCGCATTACTCGCCGCACCAGCCACGGCGTGCCGCAGTATGATGAAAACGATGCGTTTCTGGGACCGGACGGCGAGGTGCTGGTGAAGAGCGCCAGCACCACCAGCGAGCCCAATCCGACGACCTGTTCTGCCTACGGCGGCGTTAAATTTTCACAAACCTATTCGGTGACTCGCTACCAGCCGCGCATTGAGGGATCGTTCAGCCGCCTGGAGTACTGGCACGGTGATGATAACGATGATGCTTTCTGGCTGCTGCACGGCAGCGACGGTTCGCTGCACCTGCTCGGCAAAACCTCAGCGGCACGCATTAGCGAGCCACAGAACGCCACGCATACCGCGCAGTGGCTGCTGGAGGAGTCGGTCAGCCCGACCGGGGAGCACGTCTACTACTCATACCTCGCGGAAAACGGCGACGGCGTGGCGGCCAGCGATCGCAGCAGCAGCGCAATGCGCTACCTTAGCCAGGTGCAGTATGGCAATGTCGATCCCGCCCCCGATCTCTACCTCTGGAGCCGGGATCAGCCGGGTGTTGACTGGTACTTCACCCTGGTGTTTGACTATGGCGAGCGCGGGGTCGATCCACAGACGCCGCCTGCCTATATCACCTCAGGGAAATGGCTTGCACGCCAGGATCCTTACTCCCGCTACGACTACGGATTTGAGATCCGCGTGCATCGCCTGTGCCGTCAGGTACTGATGTTTCATCATTTCCCAGATGAGCTGGGAGAGCAGGATACGCTGGTCTCCCGCCTGCTGCTGGAGTATGACGAAAATCCAACCCTGACCCAGTTAACCAGCGCCCGGACGCTGGCTTACGAAGCGGATGGTTACGTGCAGTCGCTGCCGCCGCTGGAGCTGCAGTTCAGTCAGCCTGAGGCAAAGAGCCGTGCCGACTGGCAGCAGATGCCCGCTATGCCAGGGCTGGAGAGCTGGCCCTATGCGCTGGTGGATCTCTACGGTGAAGGGCTGCCGGGGGTGCTGTGCCGCACCGGAAACGAATGGCGCTACCGTGCACCGCAGCGCGGCGAAGAGGGCGGGGATAGCGTCTCCTGGGCCGACTGGCAGGTGCTGCCCAGCGTCCCGGCGATGCAGAGCGATGCTGCCCGGCTGATGGATATCAACGGTGACGGTCAGCTGGATTGGATTGTTGCCCAGCCGGGTATGGCGGGCTTCTTTACCCAACGGCCTGATAAGAGCTGGAGTGGCTTTACGCCATTTAGCGCGCTGCCCACCGAGTTTTTCCATCCGCAGGCGCAGTTTGCTTCTCTGGTTGGCAGCGGTCTGGCCGACCTGGCACTGATCGGGCCACGATCGGTACGCTTTTATGCCAACGAAGGGGAAAGCTTTAGCATCGGCCTCGACGTTGCGCAGGGAGAAGATGTTACGCTGCCGATCCCAGGCCGCAACGCCCGCGAGCTGGTGGTGTTTGCCGACATGCTCGGATCCGGCCAGTCGCATCTCTGCCGCATCCGCTATAGCGAAGTCACCTGCTGGCCTAACCTTGGACACGGTCGGTTTGGCTCGCCGGTGAGCCTGCCGCTGCCCGCTATTGAGAGTCTGGATGAAGATACCTTTAATCCAGAGGATGTGCTGCTGGCGGACACCGATGGTTCGGGCGCGCCGGATATTATCTATATGCAGCACGATCGAGTGCAGATCTGGCTTAACCAGGGCGGGAACAGTTTTGTCGTAGGGGAGCCGATTCTCCTGCCGGAAAACGTCTTCTACGATCGCCTCTGCCAGGTGACCGTCGCCGACGTGCAGGGTAACGGGATGGCAGAGCTGGTGCTCTCTATTCCCTACATGACACCCACCCACTGGCGCTACGTCTTCAACAGCGCCAAGCCCTATCTGCTGAATGGAGTAAATAATAATTTGGGTGCCAGCCATACGCTCTGCTACCGCAGCTCGGCACAGGCGTGGCTGGATGAGAAAGCAGAGAACCCGGATGCGGTGCCCGCGCTGCCTTTCGCTATGCAGCTGCTGGTGAAAACCATTACGCTGGATGAGATCACCGGTAATCAGCTTAGCCAGAGCTGCCGCTATTACCAGGGCGTGTACGACGGGCGCGAGCGTGAGTTCCGTGGCTTTGGCTACGTCGAAACCGAAGACACCAACAGCGATGCCCTGCCAGTGGGGAATGACACCCCGCTTGCCGCCACGCTGCTGAGCAAAACCTGGTACCACTGTGGCCGGGAGAGAGATGAAGCTTCTCTTTACGGCGAGCCGTGGTCAGGAGACAGCGAGGCGGTGGTGCTCAATCCGACCTTACTTACCTCCTGGCAGGATGGACAAGATACGGTGCTGGATACGCCGGACGACGACACCCGCTGGTGGCTCTTTCGGGCGTTGAAAGGCTCAGTGCTGCGCAGTGAAACCTGGGAGAAGGGTGAAAGCCCGGCACCGTACGCCTGTACTCAACAGCGTATGCAGGTCCGTTTGGTACAGGCAGGGGAGGTGCCGATTGTGCTGCCGTTTGGCCTGGAGCAGGTCGCCAGCGGCTATGAGCAGAGGGCGGACGATCCCGTCGTTGTTCAGCAGGTCACTCTGGTACGGGACGACTACGGCACGCCGCTGCAGCAGGTGAGCGTAGCCTATCCCCGCCGGGCGCAGCATCCGCTCTCTCCCTATCCCAATAATATGCCTGCCGATGCCTGGGATAACACCTACGACGAGCAGCAGCAGAAGCTGCGGCTGACGGAGAGTCTGGCATCCGTTATCCATCTTACCGATCCGCAGGGCTGGCGGCTGGGATTGCCGGATACCAGCCGCAGCAACCAGCTAGTATATGACCGCATACCCGCAGGCGGTATTAGCTATGAGACGTTGAGCGATCCGAATGGGTTGCTGGCAGATAGTCAAACGCGCTATCTGAACGGGCAGAGCGAGGTGATCTATGTCACCACGCCGCCGAACCTGCTGGCGTTGGTGGATCATCAGCGGACCGCCGTACTGGACAGCACCGCCCTCAAAGCCTATGACGGAATTGATATTCCGTCTGAGTACGCATGGGACAAGCTCGGCTACGTCTCCATGTCCGACGATGCGGCCAATCCGCTCTGGGGAACGGAACATAGCTTTACCTTGTTCACCGATGATAAAGGTAACTATCTGCCGTTCTATCTACCGCGCGGCAGCCAGTCAACGAAGCGCGTTACAGCCGTTAACTATCAATATGACCGCTACGCGCTTTGCGTGATCGGACAGAGCGACACTCGAAACAGCACTTCGGCTGCCTATGACTACCGTTTCCTAACGCCCTGGCAGACGACCGATATCAACGCCAATATTCAGGAGGTGCAGCTCAATGCGCTCGGGCAGGCCAGAGGCGGCAGCGTGTATGGCACCGAAAACGGTGGGCAGAAGGTCGGGTTCGGCATGGTGTCTGATTATGCCGTCGATCCGGCCCTGAGCGTGCAGGAAGCTATCGACGCGGCGACCGCGCCGGGCTATCTCCAGCAGCTGGCCACCATCAGCGTAAGCAATATGTTTAGCTGGATGGGAACGGTCACCGAGAGCACGGCAAATGCAGCAGCGGCAGGGGGCTGGTCTTCACTTCTGGCTAATCGGTTCATCACCTTTGACGGACATATCCGTCCGGCGGGTCGCCAGTGGGCGCAGGAGAACGCCAACGATCCGCTGGCGACGCTGCTGGCAGAGAGCGAACAGGTTCCGGTTCATAGCGCGGTGCTGACGGCGGATAACTACCCGGATACCGTCGATCCTGACGATGCCACGAAGCGGCTCCAGCAGACGGCTATTGGCGTGGCCTACAGCGATGGCTTTGGTCGTGCTCTCCAGCAGTGCGCGCTGGTGCCGGATGGAAAAGCCTGGCATCGTGACGAGGATGGCGAGGTGGATATCACCGAGGTCGATGCCGCGCCCCGCTGGGCAATCTCTGGCCGGGTTGAGTATGACAATAAGGGACAGGTGGTACGCAGCTACCAGCCTTATTTCCTCGATAGCTGGTTGTACGCTAGCGATGCTTCGATGCGGACTCAGGGTTACAGCGATACTTTGTACTACGATGCGCTGGGACGCAATATCCGCACGGTCACCGCGAAAGGCTACCTACGACGTAATACATGGTACTCGTGGTTTACGGTGGCGGAGGATGAGAACGACACCGCAGGATTACCAGAGGAGATTAACCAATAAAGCAAAAATCCCGCTAAAAAGCGGGCTTCTTAAATTTGGCTCCTCTGACTGGACTCGAACCAGTGACATACGGATTAACAGTCCGCCGTTCTACCGACTGAACTACAGAGGAATCGTGTGAACGGGGCGAATATTAGCGGCGGAAGATCCGCTTGTCAAAGCCTGAGTTAAGCTGTGGCGATCGTTTGCGGAGTTTTGCAGCAATCTGCTTGAATCATCAGCAAAAACGATGACGTATGCACCATATGAGTGCAAAACTACCCCTTATGGGGCAGGATAACCAGGCCGATCTCCGTAGTGACAACGGGTAAGGTAATCAGAAACTCTTATAATCCAGCCTGTTAGATAATATCAAAATGACCTTTTAAAAACTGGCAAGCATCTTGCAACTCCTCCGACAAGACACTTACACGCACCAACCTACGCGTTTAGTTCCGGAGGCAAAATGAACTTAAGACGGCTGAAGTATTTCGTAAAAATCGTCGATATCGGTAGCCTGACCCAGGCTGCGGAAGTCTTACATATCGCGCAGCCTGCGCTGAGCCAGCAGGTGGCTACGCTTGAGGGAGAGATGGATCAGCAGCTGTTGATTCGTACCAAGCGTGGTGTGACGCCGACCGAAGCCGGAAAAATTCTTTATACTCACGCACGCACCATTCTACGCCAGTGTGAACAGGCCCAGCTGGCGGTCAATAACGTTGGCCAGACTCTGCGCGGGCAGGTTGCGATTGGCCTTGCACCCGGGACGGCGGCATCGTCCATCACCATGCCTCTGTTACAGGCCGTGCGCAACGAGTTACCGGACGTCATGGTTTATCTGCACGAAAACAGCGGGACCGATCTCAACGATAAGCTACTAGGTGGCCAGCTGGATATGGCCGTGCTTTACGAACGCGCACCGGCGGCCGGGATCGCCAGCCAGCCGCTGTTGAAAGAGGATCTCTTTCTGGTGGGTACCCGGGATTGCCCGGGGCAGAGCGTCGATCTGACCGCCGTGGCGGAGATGAATCTTTTCCTGCCCCGTGACTATAGTGCGGTCCGCCTGCGAGTCGACGAAGCCTTCTCCCTGCGTCGCCTGACGGCAAAAATCATTGGTGAGATTGAGTCCATTACCACCTTAACCGCAGCGATTGCCAGCGGGATGGGCGTTACGGTACTGCCTGAATCCGCTGCGCGCTCCCTGTGCAGTGCGGCAAACGGCTGGATGGCCCGCATTACAGCCCCCTCTATGAGCCTGCCGCTCTCGCTGAATACGTCTGCCCATGGGTCACTATCGCCGCAGGCGCAGGCTGTCAAAGATATTCTTATGTCGTTGGTTAGCCGCCCAACTCTGGAGAACCGCGAGCTGCTACTGGTTGGCTAGAGTTATTCCATAATGGAATAAGATGCTGGTTTTTATTATTTGTCCTGCCAGGCCTCAGACTTTAACAATAGCGATATGTCTGATGGCTCTGGAGGGTAGGATGAATTTCCAGCAACTAAAAATAATTCGGGAAGCGGCGCGCCGGGACTATAACCTGACGGAAGTCGCCAATATGCTCTATACGTCGCAGTCCGGCGTTAGCCGCCATATTCGTGAGCTGGAAGAGGAGCTGGGAATTGAGATCTTCATTCGCAGGGGAAAACGCCTGCTGGGTATGACTGAGCCAGGCAAAGCCCTGCTTGTCATTGCCGAACGCATCCTCAATGAGGCGAGCAACGTCCGTCGGCTTGCCGATCTCTTTACCAACGACACCTCCGGAGTCTTAACCGTAGCCACCACCCATACTCAGGCACGTTACAGCCTGCCACCGGTAATTAAATCCTTCCGCACGCTCTTTCCCGAGGTTCGGCTTGAATTGATCCAGGGGACGCCGCAGGAAATTGAGTCACTGCTGCATAACGGCGGAGCAGATATCGGTATTGCCAGTGAACGTCTAAGTAACGATCCGGCGCTGGTGGCCTTTCCCTGGTTCCGATGGCATCACAGCCTGCTGATTCCGCAGGATCATCCGCTCGCCAGCGCCTCTCCGCTCACGCTGGAAGAGATTAGCCGCTGGCCATTGATTACCTACCGACAGGGTATTACCGGCCGATCGCGTATCGATGAAGCCTTTGGTCGCAAGGGACTTATCCCGGACGTTGTGCTGAGCGCACAGGATTCTGATGTGATCAGAACCTACGTTGAGCTGGGCCTGGGGGTGGGTATTGTTGCCGAACAGTCAGGCAGCGAGCAGGAGACCGGGACGCTTATTCGTCTCGAAACCCGCCATCTGTTTGACGCCAACACCGTCTGGCTGGGCCTCAAGCGTGGCCAGCTGCAACGCAACTATGTCTGGCGCTTTATCGAACTGTGCAATGCGGGCCTTTCTGTGGAGGATATCAAACGCCAGGTGATGGAGCCAGATGAGATCGCGTTGGATTACCAGATCTAATGATATAAAAAACCCGGCGATCCTGAGGGGATACCGGGTTAATCTGTTCACCAGCAACATTTAATTTTATCAGGCTGATTTTGTCCGGCTATAAATGTAATGGTAATCGTAGGTCAGAATTAAAGGTAGATAATGGTCAGGTTTTAGCTATTACTCAATATAACCATAGATGCTTTAAACTTTCAATAAGGTATAGGTCCAAGGTAAGGCCTTAAAATAGCAATTGACTTAACTACAGAAGTTGAATGCAATGATGCTTCATGAAGTGTTGTACTGAAATCCACCATATCATTACATAACTCCTTTTTATTGTTACTTGGCATTTTATCTAATAAGTTCTGATCCTTTTGGTAGACAGGGAGATTTATGACCATATTTTCAGTGTCTTCACAGTTACTGTTGCCAAAATCATTTTTAAGCATAAAGTCGACCGTGTGTGAAAGTAACCTTATGGAATTAGTGTAGTCGATTAATGATGAATTATTTAGGTAATCAATGTATTGATACAATCCAGAAATCAAAGCAATTGAAGGGACTTTTATAACGGAATTGGCAAATTGAATGCTGCGCCACTGCTTTAATAGCTTACCAACCCGGTTTATCATTGTTCTTTTATGAGAGTTTGTGCTGAACACCGTGTCAAACCTGGAGTATAAAGATAACCTCTCTGATAAGTTCCATGCTGAGGTCATATCATCGATGCCAACGTTCATCTCTGAACAACGATTGGTTACAAAGCAGACGTCGGTTGATTCTTTTAACTCATTAAAAAATGCCACATCAATGTCAACGCCATTTCCGGCAATATTTATTACTGGATATTTTAATGTATAGGTGTATGTATCTCCCAAAACTGACTTAAATGCGTCCAGGGCTTCTTGTTTTAATGTGAAGGCGTTTAGATTTTTTTGGGATTCGCCATCGTTATATTTATATACGAAACCTATGTCGAGGTCAGAATTTCCTTTCAGCGCCATCCCGTATGCTAAACTACCTTGGGTCTCTTCATCGATGCCTGTAAAATCACCATGCTTTCCCCAGTATTTTTCAGATGTCAGTATGTTTATTGTCCGGGAGTAGAGATCTCTACCCTCATTAATCAGAATTTCTTGATCCTGGGGGGATAACGAAATCTGTGTATCGTATATCTCCATATTAACTTCTGGAACATAAGCTTGTACACTACCGCAGAAAATGATACCAGGAATTAAAAATAGCTGTGCATATTTTTTCATCTTTAGTGCCTCTCGTTGAGATAAGTGAATTTCTGTTTTTTTTATATTTCATCTCAGATAGAGCGGACAAAGATACTCATTTAGCTTCAGAATGCATCAATTTTGGAACACATCTTCTACATAAGATGGCCAATATTTTTATATTATGAAAATAAGAAGGTTTGCCGGGAACGGTACAATCGATATGCAGCTAAGCGGGGTTATTTACTATTAAAAGAGTATAAAGACAGGCTAAGAAGGATAGAAACAAGAATTTGGCTCCTCTGACTGGACTCGAACCAGTGACATACGGATTAACAGTCCGCCGTTCTACCGACTGAACTACAGAGGAATCGTGTGAACGAGGCGCATATTACTGGCCTCGATTTTTTGTGTCAACAGTAAAATTAACGCGCTGATTTAACTGGTTAATTAAAGCACAACCTGCGCTTTTACTGAACGCGATAGCGTCCTGTAGCTGAAGTTGAGGTATTTGCACGTAACCGGGCAAGCGGATCCTGGCGGTAGAACTGACAGAAGCGCTGCCATAAAGAGGGGAAACGTGGCGCAAAAAGTTCAGGGGCGCTAAAGAAATACTCTGACAGCACGGCAAAGCACTCGGCGGGATCGGTCGCGGCATAGGCATCGATGCTGGCAGTGTTTTCACCCACCAGATCGATCTCATCCTGAATATTATTCATGGCCGCGTGGAGATCGTGCTCCCAGCTGGCAACTTCGCGCAGTGGAATAAAGGGTACGCCGCTGGCGCGATCGCCGTTGCGGGTATCAAGCTTGTGTGCGACTTCATGGATAACAAGGTTAAAGCCAGAGGCGTCAAAAGAGTCCTGAATATCCAGCCAGTTAAGAACAATCGGCCCCTGCTGCCAGCTCTGCCCGGACTGCACGACCCGCTGGCTATGCACCAGACCAATATCATCTTCCCACTCGTCATCCACAATAAAGGGCGCAGGATAGATCAGCACCTCATGAAAGCCATCGAGCCACTCCAGCCCCAGCTCAAGTACCGGCAGGCAGAAGAGCAGGGCAATACGGCAGCTCTTCAGCGCATCGAGATCGAAACCCTGCAGGGCCACCAGACGCTTCTGCTGTAAAAAGCGCTCGGCCAGCTGTGAAAGACGATACTGCTCCTCCGGCGTCAGGTTTGCCAGAACCGGGATGGCAAGCGCCTCTTCCCAGGGATAGGTTGTCATCCGTGATGCTTCATTTGCTTTCCAGGGCCACTTTATCATCGCTTTGCTCGTAAACTCGTCACTTGAACAAAATTGACCGGATTGGGTCTGTTAAAATGCCAAATATCCTGGCATGATGGCAACCATCAAAACGGAGAGATGCCGGAGCGGCTGAACGGACCGGTCTCGAAAACCGGAGTAGGGGCAACTCTACCGGGGGTTCAAATCCCCCTCTCTCCGCCACTATTCAAGCACTTACCCGTACCGCTTTCAACGACGTCTATCACAACTCTTATACTGGTTGCCTCTGAAAGGTAGTTCTCTTCTATTCCTGACGTGAATCATCATTATCCTAATTTGCATCGTTAGATCCGCACAGTTCGCAAAGAAGAAAAAAACAAAACCAGATAGAATAGCTGGCTATTCTTTTTCCAGGTAACAATAACGATGAAACTGGACGCTCAGCTACCGTTTATTACGGCACTGCTTTTTATTCTATCCATTCTTTTTCCCTTCTTTCCAGATATACCGCTGCCCGTAAGCGAAGCGAGGCTGGTAAACTGGATTGAGAACGGGCAGGCGTTGTGGCTACTGTTTGGCGCACTATTCACGCTTTTCTGGATTAAGTCCTGGACGCTAACACCCGGTCAGAAAGCCTTCTGGCTCTGGTCCGTTGCCTGGTGGGTCGTACTGCTAGGGCGCAGTACCAGCTGGGGCAGAGTCTACTTCCCGGATGAGCCGAGGCTGATTTTTCGCGTGATTTCCGTGGTTCTCATCGCAGCTCTTGTGCTGCCGGTACTCTTCTCTGGCATTTTGCGTAAAGAGATAGCGCTACGTTTTCGCCATGAAATGTTCCCACTCTGGACGGTTCTGTTGGTGGTTATCACTTTTATGTTTTCCGATGCGGTAGAGCATCACCGACTTATCGCCTCGTTAGTTTTATATGATGCTCGCGATCAGGATCTGCTGGAGGAGCTGTATGAAGTTCCCTTTATGCTGGGGCTGTTTATTATTGCCTTTGGTATGATGCAGCGTGACAAAGTGACAAAGCAGCAGTCCGCTCCGGTTCGATAATAAAAAAGCCCGCTACTCGCGGGCTTTGTTTTTTACATCTGTTTTTAGAACTGATAAACCAGACCCAGCGCGACGATATCGTCGGTAGCGATGCCAGCATCTTGATAGAATGCATCGTCGTCATCAAGCAGGTTGATTTTATAATCGACGTAGGTCGACATATTTTTGTTGAAGTAGTAGGTTGCACCTACATCAGCGTATTTAACCAAGTCTTCATCGGTATTAGCGCCGTTGTAGTTAAGATCTTTACCTTTAGACATCAGGAAAGAGACTGCCGGACGCAGACCAAAGTCGAACTGATACTGCGCGGTGACTTCAAAGTTCTGCGTTTTATTCGCGATACCGCCAAGGTCGCCGTTGTCGGTGCTGCCATATGGGGTCATGTTGCGGGTTTCGGAGTACATCGCCGCGAGGTAGATATTATTGGCGTCATATTTCAGACCGGTAGTCCAGGCGTCTGCTTTTTCGCCACCAGCATAGGTGCTATTAGCGACATTGCCACGGTTTTCCTGATCGGCGGTACGGTCAGATGAAGCATACGCCGCACCCACGCTGAAGCCGCTGCCGATATCATAGGTAGAGGAGAGACCCCAGCCGTCGCCGTTCTCAAAGCGCACATCACGCGGGCTGCTGGTGCCTTCGTTACCGTTGCCATCGTCTTCGTTATTGCCCTGGTACTGAACAGCAAACGTCAGGCCGTCCACCAGGCCAAACATATTGTCGTTACGGTAGGTTGCGACACCGTTAGCACGCCCGGTCATAAAGTTGTCAGCCCAGGTGTAGCTGTCACCGCCGAACTCCGGCAGCATATCGGTCCAGGCTTCCACGTCATACAGCACGCCGTAGTTACGGCCATAGTCAAATGAACCGTAGTCGCCCGCCTTCAGGCCAGCGAATGCCAGACGGGTCCAGCTCTGGTTGCTGCTGCTCTCGGTGTTGTTGGCCTGAATGTTATATTCCCATTGACCAAAGCCGATCAGCTGATCGTTAATTTGCGTTTCGCCTTTAAAGCCTAAACGCGCATAGGTTTTATCGCCATCAGAACCGCTATCGTCAGAGAAGTAGTGCAGGCCGTCAATTTTGCCGTAGAGATCGAGCTTGTTACCGTTCTGATTATAAATTTCTGCTGCATGTGCTGTGCCCATGGCTAATAATGCCGGGACAATAATCGCCAATACTTTTCTTTTCATTATGCATTTCCTATGGATCATAGTTTATGTAAATGGTTATTTAACTACCCGAATTACAATTGTGATACTAGCGATTAAGTTCATTTATTTTTAAAGGAATCATGTAACCAAATGGTATTATTTATTGCTAAAAGTTTCATTGGCTATTATTATTTTCATGATGAATAAATTGCCGTTTCGGTATTCACTTAATTAATGGTTTCTATATGTTTATTGTATAATTATTTAGTTGGTATTTATTTGAAGAATAACCGGGGGGAAAGCAAAAAAAAAGCTCAGCTTAGTTAAGCCGAGCCAAGCATTGTCGAGAAGAGTGAGGGTAAAGCGTGTAATGGATGTTGGATTAATAACGGCAGGAATGATTGCACAGTAGATTAAAAAAATCAGTCCACAATTAGCCTCAATGCTAAGATTATTACGCTATTAAATGCCAGTGTTAAAGTAACGAGGGGAGAGCATGGCAGACGTGCACGATAAAGCCACGCGCAGCAAAAATATGCGCGCCATCGGTACCCGGGATACGGCCATAGAGAAGCGGCTTGCCGCACTGCTGACCGAATGCGGGCTGGCGTTTCGCGTGCAGGATGCGGCGCTTCCCGGCAAGCCAGATTTTGTTATAGATGACTACCGCTGTGTGATCTTCACTCACGGCTGTTTCTGGCACCATCATGACTGCTATCTGTTTAAGGTACCGGCCACGCGCACGGAATTCTGGCTGGAGAAAATTGGCAAGAACGTCGAACGCGACCGGCGCGACTGTGCGCTGCTGCTGGCGGAGGGCTGGCGGGTGCTGATTGTTTGGGAGTGCGCAATCCGGGGGCGGGCAAAACTGAGCGATGCGGCGCTCGGCGAGCGGCTGGAAGAGTGGATCTGCAGCGGCGGGACGGCCGCGCAGATCGACACTCGGGGCATTCAGGCCAGCGGCCTGGTCACTTCTCCGCCCCACAGGGCGTAACTGCCGGACGGGCAGGGAGCAGGTATTTACCCAGCGTCACCAGCACCACCGCCAGAATGATAATTCCCAGTGCCAGCCACTCGATGAGCGAGAGGCTTTCGCCCGCAAATCCTGTCCCTAACAGCACCGCCACGACCGGGTTGACGTAGGCATAGCTGGTGGCCACCGCCGGTGAGGTGTTGCGGATCAGGAACATGTAGGCATTGATGGCGATAATCGACCCAAAAATGGTGAGGTAGCTGACGGCCATCAATCCGGAAACCGTCGGCATGGCCGTGAGCCGTTCACCGCTCATTCCCGAGGCGGCCAGCAGTATCACGCCTGCGGCCAGCATCTCAATGGCGCCGGCCATCATGCCGCTGGGCAGCTCAATGCGTGAACCCAGGACAGAGCCGAAGGCCCAGCTCAGGGAGCCGATGAGGATCATTCCTGCCCCCCACGGATTGCCGCTCAGGTTACCGCCGCTGTTAAGCAGAATAATGCCCGACAGGCCGATGACGATGCCAAACCACTCTAGCTTGCGCGTGGCGATGCCAAAAAAGTGGCTAAAGCAGAGGGTAAAGAGCGGAACCGTTGCGACCACCACGGCGGCAATGCCGGACGGGACGTTCTGGTGCTCCGCCACCGTTACCATGCCGTTACCCACCGCCAGCAGCAGAACGCCGATCAGCGCTGCGTTAAGCAGCGGGCGCAGGGAGGGCAGGCGATGGCCGGTAATGAGTAAAAAAGCCAGCAGCAGAAGCCCGGCAGAGAAAAAGCGCACGCCGGCCATCATCAACGGCGGCCAGCTCTCGACGCCGATGCGAATCGCAAAGTAGGTGGAACCCCAAATAATGTAGAGCGCAAAAAGCGCGCCAATAAGCGGTAAAAGCTGCCTGAAACGCATACTCCCTCACGGCGTAATAGAATGGACCCATAGAGTAAACGCCAAAACAATCAGACTGGCGAGCAATTAATTGCGCTTCGAATGTTAATGATTTGTTGACTTTAAGGTTAAATTTCCGCAATGAGCGTTTATGCTCCATAATCTTTCTATTATCAGCAGTTAGAGAAGGATGTTTATTTTGGCAGGAAGTAGTTTATTAACCTTACTGGACGATATTGCCACTTTGCTTGACGACATTTCATTGATGGGCAAGCTGGCGGCGAAAAAGACCGCTGGCGTGCTCGGAGACGATCTCTCGCTCAACGCTCAGCAGGTTTCCGGCGTGCGGGCTAACCGGGAGCTGCCGGTGGTCTGGAGCGTGGCGAAAGGCTCACTGCTTAATAAGGTGATCCTGGTGCCGCTGGCGCTGCTCATCAGCGCCTTTATTCCCTGGGCCATTACGCCTCTGCTGATGGTCGGCGGGGCGTTTCTCTGCTTTGAGGGGGTGGAGAAGGTGCTGCACAGCCTGCACGCCCGCAAGCACAAAGAGGATCCTCACCAGGCGCAGGAGCGGCTGAATGCGATCGCTAAACAGGATCCAAAGCAGTTCGAGCGGGATAAGGTCAAAGGTGCCATTCGCACCGACTTTATCCTGTCGGCAGAGATCGTCGCCATTACGCTGGGTATCGTGGCCGATGCGCCTCTACTCAACCAGGTGCTGGTGCTGTCGGGCATCGCCGTGCTGGTGACTATCGGTGTCTATGGCCTGGTAGGGATCATCGTTAAGCTGGACGATATGGGCTACTGGTTAGCCGAGCGTCCAGGCGCGCTGGCCCAGGCTTTTGGCAAAGGTTTGCTGGTGGTTGCGCCCTGGCTGATGAAGACGCTCTCAATCGTCGGCACGCTGGCAATGTTTTTGGTGGGCGGCGGGATCGTGGTACACGGTGTTGCGCCGCTGCACCATGCGATTGAGCATTTTGCCGCAGAGCAGGGGGCATTCATTGCCGCAACGTTGCCTACACTGGCAAACCTGGTGCTCGGGTTCATTATTGGCCTGATTGTCGTGGGTCTGGTGAAGATGGTCTCGCGCCTGCGCGGAGCCGCCCACTAGTCCTGGCGGGTCAGGATGCAGAAGTACAAAATTTAAGCTAAGTTTTATGCGTTTCACCCTGATACAGGAGGCGGCAATGCTCTTTTTTGTCAGCGATGAAGTTCAGCCTAAAGCAGGTGGTCCCAAAATGGTCGTCACCGGCTACGCCAGCGGCATGGTGGAGTGCCGCTGGTATGATGGTTACGGCGTTAAACGGGAGGCGTTCCGTGAGGAAGAGCTTATCCCGGGAGAGAAGCAGCAGGTTCACCAGCAGGCGTGATTGCGCAGCGCCCGGCCAGACCGGGCGTTTTTATTGGCATCGAATAGATACCCCCGGCCCGATATGAAGTCTGGCGTCGGCGTGCCGATAATATGGATTGTAATGACTGGATAATTTCAGCAAATATCATGGAGACGTCGTGCCACTCTCTACCGCTGCCGCAGGCTCGTCACGGCTGAACAACATTCGCAACTATCTCGTGCCCGCTCGGGTCGTTAATCTCTGTTTTGTGATTGTACTGGTTAGCTCAACGCTGCTGACCTGGCGCGAGGTCGTCGTACTGGAGGATGCCTACGTCGCCAGTCAGCGTAATACCCTTGATAAGGTCTCCAGCGCGCTCGACCGGCAGATGGAGATTGGGGTTAACGCGCTGCTCTTCTTTCGCAATGCGATGAGAGCGGCGGTGCAGACGCCTCTGGCCTCCGGGGTGCTGGAAAACGTGCAGGTTGAGTTTGCCCAACAGCGGCAGCAGCCTTTCTGGCGTATCAGCGTCGATCAGCGACGCACGCTGCCGATTACCGGCGTCTCTGACGCCTTTGTTGCTCGCCATCCTCTGCTTAGCCGCGGCGATCCGCAGATGCACAATGAGATGACCGCCGCGCTGGAAGTGGGTTATATCATGCGTCTCGCCACGGCGATACCGGCGATGCCTAAGCACGCCTGGTATGTCTCACGCGCTGGCTTTTTCCTCTCTTCGCGACCCGCAGCCGTGTCGGCAGAGAGCGTTGCGCGCTATGAGAGCCTGCTGGCCCAGCCCTGGTTTACCGGGCAGTCCATCCACGCCAACCGTTTTCGCGGTGTGCGCTGGTTTACCTCGGCACAACGTGCTGGGCAGCAGGAGTCTATCGTCACGGTGAGCGTACCATTGGACTATGCCCAGTACTGGTACGGTGTGCTGGCAATTGACTACTCCTTCTCCTCGGTAAAGCAGCTGTTAGAGGAGGCGCTCAGGGATGAAGAGCAGGGCGAGTATCAGCTCTACAATAACAAACTTGAACGGGTGGTCACCTCCCTGCCTGATGGCGTGCAGCCGCGCACTTTTAACCAGGCGCAGCGTGAGATGTTGACCCAGGCGATAACGCAGAGCAATAGCGGCAGCCTGCGTCTTGGGCCTACCTTTGTCGTCTGGCAGAAACTCGATCACTTTGATGGGCTGCTGCTGCGCATCCATACTCTACGGGAAGGCTTGCAGGGTGATTTCGGTACCATCAGCATTGCGCTGGCGCTGCTGTGGCTGCTGTTTACCGCCATGCTGCTTAGCTCCTGGGTGGTCATCCGCCGCATGGTCAGCAATATGTATGCGATGCAGCACTCGTTGCAGTGGCAGGCGTGGCACGATCCCCTGACGCGGCTGCTTAACCGCGGCGCGCTGTTTGAGCGCGCAAAAACGCTGGCAGAGCAGTGTCAGCAGCAGCAGCGGCCATTCTCGGTGATCCAGCTCGATCTCGATCACTTTAAAAGCGTGAACGATCGCTATGGCCACCAGGTGGGCGATTTAGTGCTTACCCACGCCGCACGTCTCATTACTGGCTCTCTTCAGGGAGAAGATATGGCTGGACGCGTGGGTGGGGAGGAGTTTTGTATCGTTCTGCCTGGTAGCACGTTGCTTCAGGCGCAGCGCGTTGCAGAGCGGATACGTGACCGCATCAGCCGCAAGGAGATTCTGGTGCATAACAGCCAGACGATTCGCATTAGCGCCTCGCTAGGGGTCAGTAGCGCTGAGCCGAGCCAGAGCTATGTTTTCGAGTATCTGCAGATGGTGGCCGATGGACGACTCTACCTGGCGAAGCGGGGCGGTCGTAACCGTGTCTGCGCAGAGGATGCCGCTCAGGAACCCCCGAACAAATGATCCAGCCCCTCTCGCCAGCCCGCCGGGCCGGTCTGATTAGTTCGATAGACCCGCGACGGCTCATCATGGCGTAGCGTCACGCCGTCGCGATTAAGTCCTTTAACAACAATGGCAAAATCGACGTTATCCAGCATCGGGGCATCGTTGGGTCCATCTCCCAGACCGAGAGTGGTGTACTCTTTGCCCTCAACCTGACAGTACTGACGCGTCAGCCAGTTTACCGCCTGATCTTTTCCACCGCGTTGGTCAATGATATGCCAGTAACGCGCACCCTGAACGAGGCGCAGGCCGAAGCGGGACAGGTCGGCATCGAATTTTGCCAACTGCGCGTCGCTGTCGCGCCAGATCAGCGTCTCTGAGGCTTCATGGAGGCGGGCTAGGCCAGCCTGAGCAGGAGTATATCCGGTTAACTCCACCAGCACGGGAACCTCAAGATCGCTAAAGGTGGTAAATTTGTACCCCTCATTTTCCCGCAGCGGGGTCAGGACGGTCATAATCTGATCGTGGGTCGCACCGTTGATGAGGCGAGGAGAATTTTTATGTGCCTCCCAGCGCGCATCGAGTTGGATCACTGCCCCGTTCTCGGCGATGAACGGCTGCCCCTGAAGCCCTACCATTTTCTGGATCGCCACAGTCTCTGCCGCCGTCATACTGGTGCATAAGATAACCGGTATCTCATGCTGGCGCAGACGGGTAAGCCAGACTTCAGCTGGCTGCCACTCGTGAGTATGGCTATCAAGCAGGGTACCGTCGATATCAGTAAATATCAGCAGCGTATCGTTAAGGCCTGGCATGGTTTGCTCCTTCACTCGCGCAATGGGGTAGTAGGAAAAGTCTCAAATTATAAAACATGCACTATAAATACCTGAATTACATAGCTCGCCAGAGTCGATGCCGTCTGGCTTCTCATACGTTAGTACCAGGACAGTTAAGATAAATAATAATTAGGTTGATGAATATTTTCTTGTCCTGCAAATAATTTGCAGATACATTCATATCCGCATCAGATTTCCTGGTGTAACGAATTTTCAAGTGCTTCTTGCAAACGCAAGCTTTATCCCGGTCTCCCCAGACCGGGATTTTTTCTTTTAGCGGCTCAGCTCCGCCACGCTGCTATCATGAATATCCAGCTCCCAGGCGTTGGCAACCGTAGGCTCATCGCCATTATGCACCCGGCCTTCAGCGCGTTTTTCCGGGCCGCTGCGATCGATCGACGCCAGCAGGGCGTCAACTTCAGCATCGTTCAAGGTTCTCTCATCGCTGGTTTTCATCATCATTTCTCCCGCAGGCCGTTTCCCTAAGTATAGACGGTAGAGAAAAGCAGCAATCATAACGGTGGGCGCTGTAAGAGCACGGGATTTGTTCTACACTGGCAAAAATGCGACAGGAGGAAAACGATGAAGGTTAACGATCGGGTTACAGTTAAAACGGACGGGGGGCCACGCCGCCCGGGTGTCGTACTGGCAATTGAAGAGTTTAATGAAGGGACGATGTATCTGGTATCACTTGATGATTACCCGCTCGGTATTTGGTTCTTTAATGAAAAAGGGCATCCGGACGGGGTATTTGTAGAGATGCAAGAGTAACGCTGTCACTACCCTCATGCCCGGGAGGGTAAGTGCCTGCTTGCCCTCTTAGCGCATATTGACGAAGATCCCGCTGGTAACGTAGTCCGTCAGGCGTACTACATGGTAGATAACCTGCTTATTATGCGTTTTTATTTTTCTTTTAATATTCCCCTTATGTGATGAAACCGTTTTGGCTTTGATATTCATCTGGTCGGAAATCTGAATCGTTCCCTGTCCTGACATCCACATTCGCAGCATACTGGATTCAGTACGGCTTAACGATAGTGTAGGCAGGTTAATCCCTTTTTGACCCTTCGCTTCTTTATTGAGGTAATCTGCGAGGAACTCATCCAGCGATTCAGGTTTAATCGATTTAGAGCTGATTAATAGATTTTTGCGGACCAGCAGGTATTCATCAAAATGGATATTAGCGATTGCCATAAATACAATAAACAACGTCTTTGGATGCTGATTAATGATTTGCTTTATATGCTGACTCTGTTCGAGATCGTGGATGAAGCAGTCTTCATTAATAAACACCACCGCAGGCCGCCAGGCCTCGCATGCGGAACCGAGTTCGCTGACGCTGGATACGTCTTTGATATCTCGTTTTTTTACCCCTCGACTTGCCAGATAACCGGTTAATCCCAACCGGGTATAGCTGCATAAATCCATAATAATCGTTGACATGGCATACCCTCACTCAATGCGTAACGATAATTCACCACCTGCCTGAGAGTCTCATAACAGTAAAACGGATGAAAATATTCTGAAAACCTATGAGCAGGACAGGACTTTCAGGCGAACACACTATCCCGTAAAGTTAGGTATAATTTGCCAGGAAACATCTTAAAGTAAAGTAAACTTTCGGATATGTGATAATCATAAAAACAAATAAACCGCGCCCCGTATATCCTGGCGGGTATTATTGAAATTCCTTTTTAGGATTATCCTCAACAAAGCCCTGCAAAGATTAAGGGCTGGAGACCTGCGGTAATTCACCGATGATATCGGCCAGCAGATTAAAGATCTCGCTGAACAGGTGTTCGCAGAAGGGGGCAATGAGCGGCATCAGGGCTGCCATCAATATGATGCCCACGCCGAGGGTAATCGGAAAACCAACCGAGAAGATAGAGAGCTGCGGAGCCATACGGTTCAGCAGCCCCAGGGAGAGGTTCAGCGTCAGGAGTAGGGTGATCACCGGCAGCGCCAGCATCAGGCCATTCAGGAAAATCAGCCCGCCCGCCCGCGTCAGGGCAAGAAACGCATTGCTGTTCACCGGATCGCCACCAATGGGCAGAGTATGGAACGTATCCACCAGCATTGAAATCAGCCACAGATGACCATTAAAGGTCAGGAACAGCAGCAGGGCCAGCATATCCATAAAGCGCGCCAGCACGGGCATGTTGAGATTGCTGCCGGGATCGAAGAAGGTAGCAAATGAGAGGCCCATCTGCAGGCCAATCAGCTCTCCGGCGGTACGTATAGCGGCAAAGGCGAACTGCATAGTAAAGCCCAGCGCAATGCCAATGAGGATCTGCTGCAGCGCCAGCCACAGGGAGTCCCCGGAGAAGATCGGCACATTGGTGGCGGGCAGGGAGGGGGCAATAACGATCGTAATGACAAACCCCAGCCCCAGCTTAACCCGCTTGGGTACGCTACGCTCGCTGAGGATCGGCGCGGTCGAAATCAGGGCCAGCACGCGCAGCAGCGGCCAAAAATAGAGGCTCAGCCACTGGAGCCACTGATCGCTGGTTACCGACACCATAAGGGTTGCTTATCCAATAATATAAGGAATGTTGCTGAATAGCGTGCGCATATAGTCCAGCAGCAGGTTGAGCATCCACGGGCCGGCAACGATAATGGCAACGAAAACGGCAATGATTTTTGGGATAAACGAGAGGGTCATCTCATTGATCTGCGTTGCCGCCTGCAAAATACTGATCACCAGGCCAGTCACCAGGGCGACCAGTAGCAGGGGGGCGGCCACCATCAGGGCGATCTTCATCGCCTCGGTGCCCATCATCATGACCGATTCTGGTGTCATTTCCGCACTCCTTAACTGTAAAAGCTCTGCGCCAGCGAGCCGACCAGCAGCTGCCAGCCATCCACCAGCACGAACAGCATTAGCTTAAATGGCAGGGCGATGGTGGCGGGCGGAACCATCATCATCCCCAGCGCCATCAGCACGCTGGCGATCACCAGATCGATAATCAAAAACGGAATAAAGATGGTAAAACCAATCTGAAACGCGGTTTTCAGCTCGCTGGTGACGTAGGCCGGGAGCAGGATGCGCATCGGCACCGCTTCCGGCCCAGGCAGCGGCCCGCTGTTCGCCAGGCGGGCAAACAGGGCCAGGTCGGCTTCCCGCGTCTGGCGCATCATAAACTCTCTCAGCGGCTGAGCACCTTTTTCCAGTGCCACATCGATAGAGATTTTACTTTCGCTAAACGGCTGGTAGGCCTCGGTGTAGATCTTATCGATCACCGGCGACATGATAAAAAAGGTCAGGAATAGCGCGAGGCCGAGCAGCACCTGGTTAGGCGGCGCGGAGGGCGTTCCCAGCGCGTTACGCAGCAGGCCAAAAACGATGATGATGCGGGTAAAGCTGGTCATCATCAGCAGGATCGCAGGCAGGAAGGTCAGCGAGGTGATAAACACCAGAGTCTGCACCGGCAGGGACCAGCTCTGGCCGCCGTTAGCCAGCGGTTGGCTGATCAATCCGGGAAGCTGAGCAAAGGCGCAGGGCGCAACCAGCGCTAAGCCAGCCAGCGCGAAGGGTAACAAACGGCGCATCAGGATCTCCCGGAACGCTTGATCAAATTCTTTAACACGGCCTGAAAATCCGGGGTGTTCTCTTTCGGTGCGTCGCTAACGGGCGGCGCAGGGGGAAGCGTGTGCAGCAAACTGATTTGTGACGGCGTCACACCCAGCACCAGCCGCGCATCGTCAACGTCAACGATAATCACCCGCTCACGTGGGCCGACGGTGGTACTGGCACTCACCTTCAGGCCACGGGCGCTGGCCGTTTTACCCCCAAAGCCCATCCGCTTCGCCAGCCAGGCTGCCGCAAGGATCAGGGCAATAATGCCCAGCAGCGCGCCGCTAACCTGCACCAGCGGAGAACCAGAGACGGCAGCGGGCTGGACAACGGTAGCCTGGGTTTTCATGCTTAGCGGCTCAGACGACGCATACGCTCGGACGGCGTAATAATATCGGTAATACGCACGCCGTACTTATCGGCGACAACCACGACTTCACCCTGGGCAATCAGATAGCCGTTGATCAGGATGTCCAGCGGCTCACCGGCGAGACCGTCCAGGGCGACGACCGATCCCTGGGTCAGGCGCAGCAGCTCTTTGATAGTCATGCGGGTACGGCCAAGTTCCACGGTCAACTTCACCGGGATATCCATAATCAGATCGATATCCTGCAGGGTGCCGCTGACGTCACCGCCGCCAAACTGCTGAAACACCGAGTCGGTGGGGCTTTTGCTGCTGCTGGTAGTGGTTTTTTGTTCGTTCAACGCGTCAGCCCACAGATCGTCCATTGCCATGCTGTTCTCATCGGACGGATTGTTCATATCACTCATTTGGGCTGTTCCTCATTCAGCGAATTCAAAATCGGGTTGATCAAATGTTCAACGCGCAGGGCATATTGGCCGTTAATGGTGCCGTACTGACTGGTGAGTACAGGTACACCGTCTACGTGGGCGATGATGCGATCGGGTTTTTCGATCGGCAACACGTCGCCGGGTTGCAGCTTCAGGATCTGCGACAGGCGCAGCGGGACATCGCCGAAGTTAGCGATCAGCTCCAGCTCCGAGTGCTGTACCTGGCGAACCAGGTTATCGCGCCAGTTCTGGTCCTCGTTGCGGGAGTTCTCCAGCGGCGGGTTAACCAGCGTCTCGCGCAGCGGCTCAATCATGCTGAAGGGCAGACAGATATTAAACTCGCCGGTCAGGTTACCAATCTCCACGTGGAAAGGGGTATTGACGACGATATCGTTCGGCGAAGTGGTGATGTTAGTAAACTTCACCTGCATCTCCGAACGAACATACTCAACGTCCAGCGGATGGATCGCCTTCCATGCGTCGCTGTAGCCTTCCAGCGCCAGCTTCAGCATGCGGTTGATCACCCGCTGCTCGGTATGGGTAAATTCGCGTCCTTCAACCTTGGTCGGGAAACGGCCATCGCCGCCGAACAGGTTATCCACGGCGATAAACACCAGGCTTGGCGAGAAGACAACCAGACCGGTACCGCGCAGCGGCTTCAGGTGGATCAGGTTAAGGTTGGTCGGCACCGGCAGGTTACGCGCGAACTCATGGTACGGCTGAATGCGGATCGCCCCCACCGTAATGTCCGGGCTGCGACGCAGCAGGTTAAACAGCCCCATGCGGAACTGACGCGCAAAACGTTCGTTAATAATCTCCAGCGCCTGCAGGCGTTCACGCACCACCCGGCGCTGGGTATTGGGATCGTAAGGGCGAATATCACTCTCGCCCCCCTTGCCGGGCTGCGGAGCATCGCTCTGTTCGCTGTCGCCGTTGAGCAGCGCATCAATTTCGGCCTGTGAAAGAATGCTATCGCCCATGTCTTTACCGCAAAATGAAAGCTGTATAGAGAACGTCAGTCACTTCCTGCTTTGGTTGCCCAGTGACTAACGGCGGAGAGAGCGTCTCTTTGATGGCGGCGACCAGCTGGCGCTTGCCTTCATCAGTTGCCAGCTGCGCGGCATCCTGACGGGAGAAGAGCAGCAGCAGGCGGCTACGCACCTCTGGCAGATACTCGCTCAGGCGTGCGCGGGTGGCTTCGTCTTTCAGGCGCAGGGTAATGCCGACGTAAAAGACGCGATCGGCCTCGCCCAGGTTGACGGTAAAGGTATCCAGCGCGAAAAAGACCGGTGCGGGTGGCGGCGGCTCTTCGGCTTTCACCTCCTCGCCTGGCTGCTGGTGCATACGCCAGTAGCTATAGCCAGCGGTGGCGCACGCGGCGAGCGTGATCAACACCAACAGCGGGATCCAGATTGAGCGTTTTTTCTTCTTGCTAATTGCGGCGTCAGTCATCTCTTACGTGCTTCCTGTTTCGGTACTGCTTATGGGCTGATTATCCCGTGTCCTGCGTCCGTCAAAGGGCGGAAAAGACGGGGATAATCATGCTACCTTTTGCGTTTAGGCAAAGATGTCTACTGCGCCGTTGCCGCGAGCAAGAGATTGCAGGCTTGCTGGAACGGTCAGCGCATCCTCTTCGTCAGCGGCAAAGGTGCCGCCGTGGCCGGAGCGGGAGGCCTGCTGCTGCTGGGAAAACGACTGCTGCTGCCCGGCGGAACTTTCGCTGCTAATGCTGCTCTGACCGAGCTGGATGCCATTTTCCGCCAGCTGGGTGCGCAGCACCGGCAGCGCGGCTTCGAGGGCAGCACGGACGTGGCTGTGCTGAGAGACCATCTGCAGCTGAGCCTGGTTGTCGTCGATCTTCAGGCTAATCTGCACCTGGCCTAAATCTTCTGGATGCAGGCGCAGCTCGGCGCTCTGCTGGCCCTGCTTAGTGAACAGGGTGATATTCTGGCTGATGGTCTGCTGCCATTCGCTGCTGCCCAGCGGGGCGCTGATCACCGGCGCGGCAACCGGGGCGCTGGCCTGTGCCGGGGCGGAGGTGGTCACCGCAGGCGCGACGCTGACGCTGGTGTTGACTGCCTGCACGGCGGTCTCCATGGCGCTTTTTGTCGGTGCGGCTGCGGTCAGCTGGCTGGTCTGCGCACTGGCGTCAACGGCAGCGGCAAAGCGCTGGCCGTCGGTATCATCCTGCGCCGCCGGGGTGAGAGCTGGATCGGCATCGCGGGTAAGAGATGCCAGAACCGGGCTGCGGCCAGCGGCGGTGGTCACCGGCGTGGCTGAAGTAGCGGCGTCGCTCTTCGGTACGGCGGCAGTCGCCGCTTGCTGATGCGGCAGCATCGCCAGCAGAGCGCTCAGCCCGGCCAACTCCTCTGCGCTCAGATCGCTGCTCGTGTCATCGTCTGCGGCGGCGGTTGCTGGCTGCGCCTGTTGCGCTGTGGGAGCAGATGCGATGCCTTTCAGGCCGCCGGTCAGGCTGGCTAAGATAGCCTGTGCTTCGCTCTGCAACGGCGCGCTGGTCTGGGTCAAATCTCCGGATTCTTCAGCTTTAGCCGCAGTTGCCGCGGCAGCGCCTGCTGGCGTGCGGGCGAGCAGGGCGGCCAGCTGTACCGCCGGGGAGCGGGTATCGGTCTCATCCGCGCCGCCTTTCAGCAGGCTCTGCTGTAGCGTAGCGCTGGCCGAACGCAGATCGTTAAGGGTAAGGGGAGTCTCCTCGCCCGATGTCTGGGTGCCGGTAAGCGCGCCCGACAGCAGGGCAAGAAAGTCTTCTGCGCCCGTCGCCGCTTTACCTGTTTGCAGGCCGCTGGGGGTATCGGCATCGGTAACAAGCAGTTTTGGCAAAGTGATCACTCTGGTTTCCTCATTGAAGCGCGCTGGGCGAACTCATCCATTTTTTTCTGATCGAGGCGGTTTTCTGCCAGCAGGGTGGCAGCGGTCTGCCGATCCTGTAGGGTTTGCCACGCCTGTAAACGTTGTTTCTTCTCTCGCCAGGCGTTCAGCGCCTGTTCGACTTTCGTGGTCCACTGCATCAGCTGCTGGCGGTGCTGATCGATAGCTTTCTCCAGCGTCGAGATAAACTGCTGGTAGTTCTGCCAGCGCTGGCTGCCAATGCCCTGGGTCATATCCGTGTTGAGGTTATTGCGGTACTCGTTCTGATAATCCATCAGCATCTTGAGCTGCTCTTCCGCCTGCTGGCATCCCCGGCGCATCTCGCCGAGGCGTATTGCTGCGTCATCCACCGCTTTTTCAGCCAGATCCTTTAGCGTCGTTAATGCGCTAGTCTGCGTCACGATCGTCGCCCTCCCACTGTTCTGTTACACCGTCGGGAAAATAAGCTCTAAGCCCTGGATGGACTCTTCCCATCCGGCGCGTTCAAAAATGCCCTGCTGGAGATAGGCTTCCAGCTGCGGCCACAGGGCGATGGCTTTATCCAGCATTGGATCGCTGCCCCGGGCGTAGGCTCCCACGCTCACCAGATCGCGGTTGCGCTGGAAGCTGGAGAGCAGCTGTTTAAAATGTCTGACCCTGGCGTAGTGCTGCTCGCTAATTAATGCGGTCATGGCCCGGCTGATAGAGGCTTCAATATCGATAGCGGGATAATGGCCCGCTTCCGCCAGCCGCCGCGACAGCACAATGTGGCCGTCAAGGATGGCGCGCGCGGAGTCGGCGATCGGATCCTGCTGATCATCCCCTTCGGTCAGCACGGTATAGAAGGCGGTAATCGATCCGCCGCCGTGGGTGCCGTTACCGGCGCGTTCCACCAGCGCCGGCAGTTTGGCGAACACCGAGGGTGGGTAACCTTTGGTCGCTGGCGGCTCGCCAATCGCCAGGGCGATCTCACGCTGGGCCATCGCATAGCGAGTTAAGGAGTCCATAATCAGCAGCACGTGCTGGCCGCGATCGCGGAAGTCTTCTGCAATGCGCGTAGCGTAGGCTGCCCCCTGCATACGCAGCAGCGGCGAGACGTCCGCCGGGGCGGCGATCACCACCGACCGGGCGCGGCCCTCTGCGCCAAGGATATTTTCGATAAAATCTTTTACTTCACGACCACGCTCGCCAATCAAACCAACCACAATTACGTCGGCCTGGGTGTAGCGGGCCATCATCCCCAGCAGTACGCTCTTACCCACGCCGGAGCCAGCAAACAGGCCCATACGCTGACCACGGCCCACGGTTAACAGGGCGTTGATCGGCCGCACGCCGGTATCGAGTACATGCTCTATGGGGGTTCGCTGGAGTGGGTTGAACGGCTGCGTGATCAGCGCCCCGGTTTCAGTGGTGTCAGGGGAGGGCAGGCCGTCCAGCGGTTTGCCGCCGCCGTCCAGTACCCGGCCCAGCAGCGCCGGACCTAACGGCAGCTGTTTTCCGCTGTGCAGACCGTCGGCGCTGGCGCTGCGGGCATAAACGCGCGCGCCGGGCAGGATACCCTCCACCTCTTCCAGCGGCATCAGGAAGAGACGCTGGCCGTTAAAGCCGACCACTTCACTCTCTACTTCCCGCGTCTCGCCATTCTCCTGACGCTCGATAACGCAGGTTGCCCCCAGCGGCAGCTGGAGGCCAGTCGCCTCCAGTACCAGGCCGGTGGCACGGGTCAACCGCCCGTAGCGGCGTACCGCGGGCAGCTGCGCCATCTTGTTCTCAAAGTTGTCCAGCGTAGTGAGCCAGCGGGTCAGGCGCGCGGTCATCAGATCACTCCCGGTGCCGCCAGGCGGCACAGTTCCTGCCAGCGGGTGGCGACGCTGGCATCCAGATCGCCTTCGTCGGCAGAGACTTTACAGCCTCCCGGATGGAGGGTCGGATCGCCGCGCAGCCGCCAGCCGTGCAGGCTCAGCGTCGCGCCCAGCATATCTTCCACTCGCTGGAGATCGTCCGGGTGGACGCGCAGCTGCGGCTTACCGTTAAATAGCGGCTCCTGCTGGAGCAGCTGCTGAATCTGTTTAATCAGGGTGGTGTTATCGACGCTCGGCGTATGGCCAATCACCTGGCGTGCCGCCTCTAACGCCATCTGCATCAGGCGGGAGGCGATAACGCTGTCCAGCGCGTCAAGGCTATGCTGGAACTCGCTCGCCAGCTGCTGCATCCGGGCATGGACCGGTGCCTGTTGCTGTTGGGCCTGGGCCATACCCTGCTCAAGGCCCTGGGCCAGCCCCTCCTGATACCCCTGGCTGTGACCCGCCTGCCGGCCTTCGGCGAGGCCGGCGCTGTATCCCTGCTCGTGGGCCTGGATCTGCAGCTGCGCCAGCTGCTGCTGTTGCTTCTGCTCGTCGGTTAAAACGATCTCTTCGCCTTCCTGCGGGGCATCGTCGCTATCGCTATCCTGTGCCACCGCCGGAACGAACTCGCTCACCGGCAACGCCAGATCTTCTGGCGTCCAGATTTTCCACGGCAGTTCGTTAGACATAGGTATCCTCGCCGCTGCCAATTACCATCTCGCCGGTCTCGGCCAGACGACGAACGATAAGCAGGATCGCTTTCTGTTCGTTCTCCACCTGGGAGAGACGCACCGGCCCACGGTTGGCAAGGTCGTCGCGCAGGATATCTGCAGCACGCTGAGACATGTTGCGCAGGAACTTCTCGCGCAGCGGCTGTTCGGAGCCTTTGAGCGCGATAAGCAGGGATTCGGAATCCACTTCCTGCAGCAGGCGCTGGATGCTGCGATCGTCCACCTCGGAGAGGTTTTCGAACAGGAACATCTCGTCGATAATTTTCTGCGCCAGCTCGCCGTCGAATTCGCGAACCGCGGTAATGACGGCCTCTTCCTGCTGGGTCTTCATCAGGTTGATGATCTCTGCCGCCGTTCTCACGCCGCCCATTTTGCTGCGTTTGAGGTTCTGGCCGTCGAGCAGACTGTTCAGCACCTCGGTCAGCTCCGCTAGCGCCGCTGGCTGGACACCGCCGAAGGTGGCGATACGCAGCATTACGTCATGACGCATGCGCTCGTCAAACAGGGCGAGAATATCTGCCGCCTGGCCGCGCTTAAGATGCACAAGAATGGTGGCGATAATCTGCGGATGCTCATCGCGGATAAGATCGGCTGCCGTTTGCGGCTCCATAAAGTTGAGCGTCTCGATGCCGCTGGTGGTATCGCGGGTCTCGAGGATATCTTCCAGCAGGCTGGCCGCGCGCTCTTCGCCCAGCGCTTTCACCAGCACCGAACGCAGGTAGTCGTTGGCGTTGATATTGAGCGCAGCGAACTGCTCGGCTTCCTGCTCAAACTCCTGCAGGACGTCGGTCAGCTGCTTGTTAGAGATCTGACGCACGCCGGCCATGGCGGTACTCAGGTGCTGGACCTCACGCTGGGAGAGGTGCTTGAACACCTCCGCCGCGCGGTCTTCGCCAATGGTCATCAGCAGGATGACGCTCTTTTCGGTTCCGGTAAGGTTACTCATGCTCTTCACCACTCATCCACTGGCGGATGACCAGCGCCACAACGCGCGGATCGTTATCTGACATTTCGCGAATACGCTGGCTCATCACCTCGGCGCTCAGACGCTGGTTAGCACGGCGCTGCTGCGTCTGCTCGTCTTTGCTCAGGCGAACTTCCACCGCTTCCTCTTCCGGCATCTGGCGTGTCTGCGCGCTCTCAAGCAGCGCTTTGCGCTCCTCTTCGCGACGCACCAGCTGCGGACGGACGGCTTTACGCCACAGGATCCAGGCGACAATCAGCACCAGCAGCCAGCGACCGGCGGACAACAGCTGATCGATAAAGGCTTGTTGTTGCCAGAATGGCAGCTCACCCGCGCTCTCATCAGTAGCGTTAAACTGGGAGTTCACCACGTTGAGGGTATCGCCGCGCTGCTGGGAGAAGCCCATCGCTTCGCGGGTCAGGTCTTCGATCTGCTTCAGCTGATCGGCGGTCAACGGCAGCGGTTTGCCATCGGTCAGGGTGCGATAGTTCACCACCACGGCCACGGAGAGACGCTGCACATCGCCCACGTTCATTTTGGTGTGGCGAATAGTACGATCGACTTCGTAGTTAGTGGTCTCATTGCGCTGCGTATTACGCGGACCGGCGCTGTTTGCCGTGCTGGTCGTGGTCTGCTGCGCATTCTGGTTCTGCTGGCCGTTCTGCGGCCCATTCGCGGTAATCGGCGCGTTATTGGCCGGAGCCGGCTGGTTAGAGAGCGCACCCGGTACGCCGCCCGGATAGGGACCGCCCACCTGTTCGCTTTCGTTCAGCTGACGGGAGCGCATCACTGCCTCGGACGGGTTACCGTTAGGGTGATACTGCTCTTCCGTCTGCTCTTTATTATCAAAATCGATCTGGGCGTTAACTTGAGCATGGACGTTGCCATTCCCGACGATAGGGGAGAGGATCGCTTCGATACGGCGCTGTACGCGGCTTTCGACGTCAGCGGCATACTTCAGCTGGGCATCGTTAAGATCGCGACCGCTGGTGTTGGACTGGGTCAGCAGGCGACCGCTCTGGTCGACCAGGGTAACGTTACCCGGCGGCAGGCCGGCAACGGCGCTGGAAACTAAATGGACCACGGCGCTAATCTGACCCTCGTCCATGGCGCGGCCCGGTGCGAGGTTGACGGTAACGGAGGCTGACGGGGATTTCTGTTCGCGCACGAAGAGCGATGGCTTAGGCATCGCCAGGTGAACACGCGCTGATTTTACCGGCCCGAGGGTTTCGATAGTCCGGGCCAGCTCGCCCTCCAGCGCACGCTGGTAGTTGACCTGCTCGCTAAACTGGCTGATACCAAACTTCTCCTGGTCCAGCAGCTCAAAGCCCACCGCGCCGCCTTTCGGCAGCCCCAGTTGAGCCAGGCGCAGGCGCAGCTCGTGCACCTTATCCGCGGGCACTTCAATCGCGCCACCGGTTTCAGAGAAGCGGTAGGGGATGTTCATCTGCGTCAGCTGGGTAACAATCGCGCCGCCGTCCTGATCGGAGACGTTGCTATAGAGGACGCGGTAGTCGGGCTGTTTCGCCCACAGCACCATGGCCACGATGATGGCGATAGCGGCAGCACCGGCGACGAGCAGGGGAATTCTGGGATTCGCGCGCAGGCGGTTCATCCACTCGAGAGATTTATTCTGTGATGCGGTTGCTGTCGCACTCATTGCACACCTCGTAACTCTGGGTGGACGGCATTATTCGTGTAATGAAGCAAAACGGACTCCCGGGTCGGCAAACACGACAAAAGTTCCATGTTGATGGCCCCGCCATTATTTGATGATTCACGAATTTCTATGGGTCAAATAACCTGGTTTTTTGTCGCTATTTACCGCCTTCATCTTATTGACAAGCTGGTAATCTCGTCGCCAGTCAAATCATGTAGGGGTTAAACCATGTCTATTCAGGGGATTGAGGGCGTCATCAGCCAGCTGCAGGCAACGGCCGGCGTGGCGAAAAACCAGAGCGTTGGCGCTGAGTCCACCGTTAGCTTTGCGGGCCAGCTGCATGCCGCACTGGATCGCATCAGCGATACGCAGAACGCCGCGCGTACGCAGGCTGAGAAATTCACCCTTGGCGAGCCGGGCATCGCCCTGAACGACGTGATGACCGATCTGCAAAAATCATCCGTGTCGTTACAGATGGGGATCCAGGTGCGTAACAAACTGGTGACGGCGTATCAGGAAGTGATGAGCATGCAGGTGTAGGTGATTTAATTATCGCGTGAAAATCGCGTAGCCCATTGACCCTTCTTGACGCCTAAGCTAGCCATTAGCTTATGCTGATAGGATGAGAGTCAATGGGTACATGTTTGTAATTAAAAGTCTTTCGCCCTATCGTTAACCGACTATTTTGCAACCATAATACTCAGAAACTTTCGGAAGATTATAGTAATACCATTCATCACGATTATTAAGATATCTGTATTTTTTAAAACCCTTGATCAAATTTACTTTTATTCCTTGTTTACATGCCTGGCTGTTAAGTTGAGATTCGATTCTTAAGGATCGTTCTTGCATAATAGTATAATACTTGTGGTTGACCTTATATACTGTGAGGCATGTGTAAACTGAAAAGACTCCAATTATTAAAAGAGCAAATGCATAATAATTCCTTACTCCTGTGTTCTTTTGTATAACGCTGATAACAAAAGCCAACATAACGCACCAGGCGAACATATATGACCTTGGCTCAGTATAAGGTGAGGCTATCATTGAGCCAACCACCAGAGCGGCAGAAACTATAAGAAAACAGTGCTCTTTTCGAATGTCTTTTTTGTATAACAGATAAGCGAAAGCAATTAGCGCAACCACAAATAGCACACCTGATGTCTGTGCAAATATTGAAACGACATCTACTGTTCTATTTTTTATACCATCGAAAAAAGAAATGTTTTGGTGATACCACTCATGATATTTCATTCTGCGATAGATGGTAGATGGTGCGATCATGAGAGCGCCCCAACCAATGAGAGTTGAAAGGGGTATAAGTAATAACCTGCTAACAACCTGTTTACTGCTAAACAGAACACAAAGTAGAAATAGTATTGTTGCTACCGGCACATTCTCGAATGATAGTCCAGATAAAAAAGCAAGCACGCAGTAAGCACTGAGCAAAAATTTACTCGAGTATAGTTTATTTCTGCGTTGTTCGGTCATAAACTTTTTTACAATAACCAATGTAATAATCATAGGCACAGTGTACCCAGTTATTACTGTCCGCCAGAGAAATAGCTCAAATCCTGGCCACATTAAAAATGTAATTAGAATGCTTATAGTAAACGCAATCAATTTATCATTATCATCGTAAAGCAACGTTGCCAATAAATAGCAAAGGGCTGCAACAGAGGCAATTGCGATAATGAAAAAGAAATAGTCCGGCATGCTTAGTGAAAATATAGATAGCTGCTCGCCTAAACGGGCATTCCACCCTTGTATTTGCAATAACGATCTTGACGTGGCCCAGGCAATACGCTCATTTAAGCTTTCGTTAACAAATCGCTTTGTAAGACCGTAGTCCTCTCCATTTAGTGGAGAGAAGTGGAATGTAGCTGCATAGATACAGAATACGATAGCGGCCTGCATAAATATCAACGCTCTTAACGTTTTGCTCATTGCTTATCTACCTTTTTTAAAACATACCTTGGTCGTCTTTTAACCTCGATGTAAATCCTGCCGATGTACTCTCCGAGAACACCTATGCCCATTAACTGAACTCCACCCAGAAACAGTATAGATACGAGAAGGGATGGATATCCACGGACCTGACTACCGAAAACAAGTGTGCCTACTATCATCCATAAACCATAAGAAAAGGAAATGGCTGCGACTATAAATCCGATATATGTCCATATTCTTAAAGGAAGCGTGGAAAAACTGGTTATACCTTCAAGTGCCAGATTCCATAATTTCCAGCCATTGAATTTAGTACTTCCAGCAACGCGTTCAGCGCGAGTATATTCGACTACCTCAACATGACCGCCAACCCATGAAAGAATACCTTTCATAAAAAGGTTACGTTCATGCATTTGCTTAATATTGTCTACGACTACGCGTGACATGAGTCTGAAATCACCTACATTTTCTTCAATTTTAGGATTGCTGATTTTGTTATGTAGTTTGTAGAACCATTCTGCGGATTTTCTCTTTAAGCAGCAGTCGGTCGAGCGATCGGTTCTTTTAGCTAATACAATTCTGGCACCGGCGAGCCATTTTTCAATTAATAGAGGTACAACTTCAATAGGATCTTGCAAATCCACATCAATGGGAATAATCGCATCGCCTGAAGCATGTTCCAGCCCGGCAAAAAGAGCAGGTTCTTTACCAAAATTTCGGGTAAAGGATATGGCTATAATCAGCGGATCAGCAGATGAAATGGCATTGATAATGTTTTCAGTGGCATCTGTGCTGCCATCGTTAACAAATATAATTTCAACCTCGTACTGTTTCAAACCTTCAAAATCGCGAACCGTTTTATAAAAAATAGGAATGGTATCTTCTTCATTAAACACAGGAACGACGAGAGAAATCTTCATTTTGCATCTCTGAATACAATATATTTAGAAAAGATAAAGCCACAAACAAGACTTATTGCAGAAAAAAATATTAGGGTCAGTATGGGCGGCAGGAAAAAGAGATCGGCAACCTTCCCAACCGCAGCGCTCATAATACCCATAAAAATGACATATAAAAGATAGCGTAAAGTAGTAGTTGAAGACTTAAATGTAACTCGTGCATTAGCAAAGAAGCTAAAACTTACTGCGACAAAAAAACCAGTAAAGTTTGCAACTGATTGATTTGAATGAGTGATATAAAAACATGCAGCAAACACCAACCAGTGGATAAGCGTGTTAAAAATACCTACGGTTGCATACTTAACGAATATATTTAGCATCATTAAAATCAGTAAGCTCATGAAGCTATACAGCTTAACAGTGGTCAAAGGTACAGTCACTACTGCTATAAAGTACACGCGGCATAAAAACGATATTAAATGATGTAGATCATGTTATTCATATTAATGAGCGGTTTTTACTTTTATTGAAAGCGCCAGATTGCCAACCATTAATAAAAATCGCAAATATTATATATAGCAATCATTCATATGGATGATATTATTTTTATCAATTGCAATGTAACATTTCAAAACACATGGTTTATGGCATAGTTAATCATTATTTTTTGTTCAATTTTTTATTGGCTATTCTTAATGATCCAAACGCCATAGAGCTGAGAGTAAGCAGAGGGACAAGATCAGAACTTCCTTAAATTATGCTTACGTCAGCCGCTTCACCTGGCCTCTGCTACACTTTCAGAGTCTTAACTTAACGGTAAGGAGCTGAAAATGGGTCTTTTCAATTTTGTAAAAGAAGCAGGTGAAAAGCTGTGGGACGCCGTCTCCGGGCATGATGACAAGGAAGATCAAGCGAAAAAGGTGCAGGAGCATCTGAGCAAAACCGGTATCCCGGACGCGGATAAAGTTAACGTGCAGGTTGCAGACGGCCAGGCCACCGTAACGGGTGAAGGGCTGAGCCAGGAAGCTAAAGAGAAGATTCTGGTCGCTGTGGGTAACATCTCCGGTATCGCCAGCGTAGCTGACAACGTCAAGGCCGCGCCAGCCGCCGATACGACTGCCAAAGAGAGCCAGTTCTATACGGTTAAATCTGGTGACACCCTGAGCGCTATCTCTAAACAGGTGTACGGCGACGCTAACCAGTACAATAAAATTTTCGAAGCGAACAAACCGATGCTGAAAAGCCCGGAAAAAATCTATCCGGGCCAGGTGCTGCGTATTCCGCAGTAATCTGCCAGCGCCGTAGGCCGGGCAAGGCGTTAGCCGTCGCCCGGCATTACTGCATTCGCCGGGTGGCGCTACGCTTACCCGGCCTACGTCCCCGTTCCCTTGGTCTATTTCTGAATCAAATAACGAATCGTCGGCCCATCCTGCTGGATATCCAGTACGGTATAGCCGTGATTGCGTGCGTCCAGCGGTATATTGTTAATGGACTGCGGACAGTCGCTCACCACCTCCAGAACCTCACCTTTCTTTAGCTGCGGCATCGCTTCCAGCGTGGCGACGGCAGGATAGGGGCAGGGCTCGCCCACCATATCAAGGCGGTAATCTGGGATTATCGTTGTGCTCGTAATCATACCGCTTCCTTAACCGCCAGCGTGGCGGCGCGCTTAAAGAAATGTTTTTCCCAGGCCACGACCAGCAGCAGGGCGGCCAACAGCAGGCCATAGGTGGCCAGCAGACCTCCGAGCGGCCCGAAGGTGTTCAGCAGATTGACCTTATCCCAGCGGGTTGCCAGCGAGGGAGCCAGATCGTCCCAGAAGTAGGCCAGCAGCGTTGAGCCGATGACATTTCCCAGCCCTACCCACCAGTAGTGCACCTGGCCCTCTACGGCGCGGTACATCCAGCCGGTTTCACAGCCGCCTGCCAGCACAATACCGAAGCCAAAGAGCAGGCCGCCAATCACGGCGTTAGGGCCAGCCCACATAATTTTGGCCTCAACTCCTAGCTGGACGTAGCTGAAAATGCCGATCGCGCTGACAGCCATGCCAAGGATGATAGCCTTCGCCATATGGGTGCGGCCGGTGATCCACATATCACGGAAGGCGGAGGTAAAGCAGATCTGCGCCCGCTCAATCAGCAGGCCAAAGCCGACGCCGAACAGCATGGCGAGACCCAGCCTGGGCTGATTCATCGCCGTTAGCAGCGCCCATCCCAGCATGCCAACAAACACCAGCATGCCGAGGCGAAAGCGGCGGCGAGCCTGGGCAGGCTTCTGGGTTAACGGTGAGGCGGCTGATACCTTCTGGATTTTGACCGGTATGCGAAACAGGGGCAGCAGGGTAAAGCGCGCCCCAAACCAGCTGCCGACCGCCGTGGCCAGCGCAAAGAACCAGGCATGGAGCGAAAACTGCGGAATACCGGTAAAGAACGCCGCCAGGTTACAGCCCATCGCCAGCCGTGCGCCGAATCCGGCAATGATGCCACCAACAACAGCCTGCATAATACGGATCCGGCTGCGGGGCATGCGCAATTTGACGTTATTCGCCCACAGCGCGGCGGCAAAACAGCCGCCAAACATGCCGATAATCATCATGCCATCGATGCGGGTCAGCGGCGTGCCCTCCAGATGGATCAGCTTGTAGTAGCCCCAGGTTTCCGTATGAACGCCCATCAGTTGTAAGAGTTGACCGCCCCAGCGGGTAAACTCCCCGGTGACGGCCCAGAAGGTGCCGGTAATACCAAAATAGTAGGTTGAGAGAATGCCGGCGGCGATAACGGCGGGCAAAGGCGCCCAAAAGGTAATCAGCCAGCGCTGTTTGAAGTGTTGCCAGGACATGGTAATAGCCTCTGAACTCAGAAGGTTTATCGTATAAAGCGGAACCGCGATCCTACACGGAACGGTACGTTTGCCCAGCGGTAAATGGCATTTATACGGTGCAGATCAATTTAACTCGCGAAGGTTATCGCTGGCGGGCGTGACGCTTTAATGCCAGAATAATTTTTTCTTCGCAGGCAGGACATTAGATGAAAAAAGTAGCATTTTTTAGCGCATTGCTGGCGATGACCGGCTGTGCACAGATTGATAACTATAACGAGGTGGTAAAACACCCTGCGCCAGCAGGTCTGGCCGGGTACTGGCAATCTGCCGGGCCACAAAGCAAGCTGGTGAGTCCGGAGGCGATAGCCAGTCTGGTGGTAACCCCTGCCGGGGATACGCTGGACTGCCGTCAGTGGCAGAGGGTGATTGCCCTTCCGGGCAAGCTGACGCTGCGCGGAGATGATTTTTATAACGTCACGCAGAAGGTAGAGGTTTACTCCCTTGAGCGGGAAGGGGCAATGCTTGAATATGCGGGAATGACCCTGAAGCGGGTTGACCGGCCAACCGCCGAGTGTGCCGAGGTGCTGGCTAAAAGCCCGCTGCCTACGCCGCTGCCGTAAGATAACAACGCTGAGTGAGGCTCCTCACTCAGCGTATTCAGTTACAGCACCTCTTCCAGTACCCACACGCTGACGCTGCCGCCGTTGCAGGTAAAGGTGCCGGTGCCGTTTTCGTCGGTGGCTACGGTCTCCTCACGGTTGCCCAGGTAGTCGCGCCACATCTTATTACCGTAGTTCGCTCCCAGCTCCAGCGTCTTTTCACCCTCGTCGCCGTTAGAGAGCACTACCACGCAGCCCGGATCCTCTTCGGTTCCGCTCCGGCTAAAGGCGATGCAGTTCGGGTGATCGAACCACAGAGTCTGTACGCCGTGGGCAAAGCGCTGACGGGCCAGGATTAGCTGGTCGAGCTGTTCGATAATCGGCATATCGATGTGGTAGGTCTCGCCGTCGCCGCCGGTATCGTCATAGCTTGCACCGTAGAGATCCGGATAGAACACCGACGGGACCCCGTTTTCGCGCAGCAGGATCAGGGCGTAGGCCAGCGGCTTAAACCAGGATTCCACCGGCGCTTCCAGGGCCTGCAGCGGCTGGGTGTCGTGGTTAGTCACCACCGTTACCGCGTGGAAAGGATCGGCCTCTACCAGCGTGCCGCTGAAAATCTGGCTCATGTCGTAGTCACGACCCTGCAGCGATGCCTGATGGAAATTCATCTGCAGCGGGGCATCGAACAGCATCGTATTGCCTTCTACCTGATCGATATACTGTTGCAGCCGATCCACTTCGTGGGACCAGTATTCGGCGACGATGAACAGCGGCTTCGGCGCGACCTCCTGCACGTGGGCGATCCACTCTTTATAGAACCAGGCCGGGATATGCTTTACTGCATCGAGGCGGAAGCCGTCGCACTGGGTCTGCTCCATTACCCAGCGCGCCCAATACTTGATCTCCTCCGTTACCGCCCGGTTACGGAAGTCGATATTGGACCCCATCAGATAGTCAAAGTTACCCAGCTCTTCGTCGACCTGATCGTTCCAGCCCTCACCGGTGTAATCGTTGACGATTTTAAAAATGCCGTCTTCATCGGGATTTTCGATATGATCAACGCCGCTAAAGCACTTGTGATCCCAGACAAATTTTGAGTACTTTCCTTTACGGGCGGGGAAGGTATAGCGCGTCCAGGCTTCGCACGCGATCTCCTCGTCGTCGATTTGGTTACGATCGTGTTCATTCACCCGATTGACACAGATCGACTCTTTTTCGTCGGCTCCCATCTTATGGTTGACCACCACGTCGAGCAGCACGGCGATGCCGTTCTCCTTCAGCGCGCCAATGGCCGCCAGCAGCTGGGCCTTATCACCGTATTTGGTAGGAATAGTGCCTTTTTGATCGAACTCGCCCAGATCGAAAAGATCGTAGGTGTCATACCCGACCGAATAGCCTCCCGTTGCTGCTTTATAGGCGGGCGGCAGCCAGACCATGTTAATGCCAATATCATTAAAACCAGACGCACGCTCGGCCACTTCCGGCCAGAGTTTACCGCCTTCCGGATAGTACCAGTGAAAGCATTGCAATAAGGTGGGGTTTTTCATCGACCATGCTCCAGAGTAAGGAACTTGAAGTATGGATGAAAATCAGAAAACGAAGCGGGTGGGGGCGTTAAAATAGTTCACCCGCTTACAGGCGGCAGCGTTCAAAGCTCGCTTGGGAAAAGGATATTACCAGAGAGACGTCCATAGGTTGAATTCAGGTTGTGTTGCCGGGACGTTTGCCCAACCAGAGTGCGTAGTTCTTCCATGCGCTGATGCAGCAGCGTTTTTAACTCAACTTCGTTATCGAGGATCTGTTTTAACAGGGGGCGGAGCAGCCCCTGAATAGTCGGCGCGGTATCTGCCGTATCCTGAAGCTGGGTCAGCTTTTCTACGGCGGTGATATAGTTCACCTCATGCTGAATTAACTCATCCCAGCGCCCCTCTTTAGCAAGGCTGAGCATCATGTTGCTGGTCAGCAGCAGTTGCTGGTAGTGGTGGAGCAACCCGAAATCGGCTTCCATTAGTAGGTGTCCCGCGCATTTTGATTATTGGGGCCGATCTCCTTCCAGGCATCTGCAATGTTGGTCAGCAGGTTCGTGACCTCATCAATGGCAGCAAGGTCATTGTGCAAATTAGCCTGGAGAAGACGCCGTGTCATATAGTCATAGAGATTGTCAAGGTTTGACGCAAGGTCGCCACCAACTTCATGGTTAAGCCCTGCGCGTAAGCCGTTAGTGATGATGTTGATGGCCTTTGACAACGCCTGTCCTTTACCGGGAATGTCTCCCTGATCGATCAGGATGGCCGCTTTTTTCATGGCGCTGAGTGCGCCATCAAAAAGCAGGACTACCAGCTGGTGTGGGCTGGCACTCAGAACGGCGCTTTCGACGCCGACCTGTGCATAAGCCTGAATTCCCGATTTTGTATACATGTCAAACCTCAATCGTCACTCATTAACTGTTTATGGCATTAAACTGCTGGGTCAAATAGCTGGCCGTAGAGTCCAGAGACGACATAAGCGTACTCAGGCTAGTAAACTGAGCCTTGTAACGCGCCATCGTCGCGGTGATCTGGTCATTTACCCGATCGTATTTCTCTGACAGCTGCTTCAAACTTTTGTTGATTCCGTCGGTGGCGTTCTGCAGCGAGCCGTCGGTGCCCAGAATATCTTTCAGCTGATTGCTGGACTGAGTCGCGAAGCCGGTCGTTTTGCCATCGCCGGAAAGGAAAGTCAGCACGTCGGTCGGGGATTCGTTCAGCGCCTTGGTCAGCTTAGTACTATCAACCGTCAGCTTGCCGTTAATATCCTGGGTAATCCCCATCTGCGACAGGGTAGCGATCGCGCCGGTTCCCTGATTGGTAGAGAGCTGTGAACGCAGACGCGTCTGGATATTACGCAGCGTGCCGTCGCCAAGCAGGTCACCGTTGGAGGTGCTCTGGCTATCGCTGCCCTGATCTACCGCCGTATATTTGGTCTGGTTAGTGATGGTGGTCTGCAGCGAGTTATAGGCGTCAACGTAGGCCTGGATCGCCGTGGTCATTGGCTCGTTGTCTTTTACAACGGTCAGTGTTTCCGGGCTACCCACGTTGGTTTTGGTCAGCGACAGGGTTACACCTTCTGGCGCATCGGTAATGGTGTTGCTGCTGCGGGTGATGGTGATGCCATTAATTTCAACAATCGCATCTTTCGCTGCCACCTGCTGGGTCATCGTGCTTTTCGAACTGTCGGCGGCGTCATAGCTGATATATTTCGCCAGCTCGCTGTCGTCAGTGCTGATGGTCATCGCGTTCGCCGTGCCGCTGTCGCGGGAGGTCAGCGCCAGGTAATAGCTATTATCATCCGCTTTAATAATGCTCGCGGTGACGCTGCCCTGTTTGGCATTGATCGCGTCGCGAACGTCCGCAAGGCTGGTTTTATCGCTGGCCAGCATCACCGTCATGGGATCTTTTTGACCCGGCTGGGTGATAGTGATTGTCCGCGAACTCAGGCTGCTGTCGCCGAGATCGGTGTCCTTGCTGCTTACCTTCGGGCTTAGCAAAGACTGCGAGGCGGCCAGCTGGCTGACTTCAACGGAGTAGGTGCCTGCCGTGGCGCTGTTGGCCAGCGTCGCGCTGAATGCGGTATTGGTGCTGGAGACCTTAGCCGACGCGATGGCGGAGGTGTTTTTCAGCGCATCCGCAGCCGTTTGCAGCTTGGTCAACGCCGTCTGCACTACGCCCCAGGCGGTCAGTTTTGCCTTATAAGAGGTCTGCTGCTGAGTAATAGGCGTCAGTCGGGTTTGTTCCGCAGACTCCAGCCCATCATATAATGTGCTTAACGACGAACTCATGCTGGTGCCCGCACCGAGCGAACTTACTGTTGCCATAATAACATCCTTTCATTTGAGACAATCACTGGATGCTCTATCGGCAGCGACAGCAAAAAGATTAGAGTGTTTTACAAAAAACAATGGCGAAATAAAGCGGAGAAAAACCAGGCAGTTTGCGCCTTTAAAAAAGCGATCTTTTTTTCTAAAGGTTATGCGAGGGCGGTCGATAATCACATTGACGGTGAGAAAGCCGTAGGCAGATGCCTGAATCTGATAACTTTTTCAAAGGAATACCATCATGGCTGTTATTAATACTAACACCCTGTCGCTGACGACTCAGAACAACCTGACCAAGTCTCAGTCTTCCCTGGGCACCTCTATTGAGCGTCTCTCTTCCGGTCTGCGTATCAACAGCGCCAAAGACGATGCTGCTGGCCAGGCGATTGCTAACCGCTTCACCTCCAACATCAACGGCCTGAGCGTTGCTGCACGTAACGCCAACGACGGTATCTCCCTGGCACAGACCGCTGAAGGCGCGCTGGGCGAAATCAACAACAACCTGCAGCGTGTACGTGACCTGACCGTTCAGGCGCAGAACAGCTCCAACTCTGCATCTGACATCGACTCCATCCAGGCTGAAGTTAACCAGCGTATGGAAGAGATCGACCGCGTAACCAAGCAGACCGACTTCAACGGCATCAAAGTGCTGAACACCGGTTCCGGCACCAGCAGCTACAGCTTCCAGGTTGGCTCTAAAGACAGCGAAACCATCTCCATCAGCCTGAGCGAAAGCAACGACTACAACCTGTACAACGCCTCTGGCGCATCGGCAGCAACTACCGGTCAGACCATTAACGGTAACACCCGTACCACTGCTGCAGAAGGTTTTGACGTTCTGAAAGGTACCGTCGGCTCTGGCGGCGCCACTGACGGCAGCCCGCTGGCAGATATCGATGAGGCGATCAAAGCGGTTGATAACCAGCGTAGCCTGCTGGGTGCATCCCAGAACCGTTTTGAATCCACCATCACCAACCTGAACAACACCGTGAGCAACCTGACCGCTGCCCGCAGCCGTATTCAGGACTCCGACTACGCGACCGAAGTGTCCAACATGTCCCGCGCGCAGATCCTGCAGCAGGCCGGCTCTTCCGTACTGGCGCAGGCCAACCAGGTTCCGCAGACTATGCTGTCCCTGCTGCGTTAATTCGCAAATATGATTTACCCAAAGCGCCGCCTGTCGGCGCTTTTTTATTTTCTCGCCGGCAAAAAAAATCTTCAGAAACTCTAAAGCTTCACGATCTCGTGTCGATAACATTATTGAAGGCGATGAGGCCGTTGGGCACATGCCGAAATAGCATTACCACTATTTAAAGAAGGATATTTACCATGGCAGTGATCAACACTAACACCCTGTCGCTGACGACTCAGAACAACCTGACCAAGTCTCAGTCTTCCCTGGGCACCTCTATTGAGCGTCTCTCTTCCGGTCTGCGTATCAACAGCGCCAAAGACGATGCTGCTGGCCAGGCGATTGCTAACCGCTTCACCTCCAACATCAACGGCCTGAGCGTTGCTGCACGTAACGCCAACGACGGTATCTCCCTGGCACAGACCGCTGAAGGCGCGCTGGGCGAAATCAACAACAACCTGCAGCGTGTACGTGACCTGACCGTTCAGGCGCAGAACAGCTCCAACTCTGCATCTGACATCGACTCCATCCAGGCTGAAGTTAACCAGCGTATGGAAGAGATCGACCGCGTAACCAAGCAGACCGACTTCAACGGCATCAAAGTGCTGAACACCGGTTCCGGCACCAGCAGCTACAGCTTCCAGGTTGGCTCTAAAGACAGCGAAACCATCTCCATCAGCCTGAGCGAAAGCAACGACTACAACCTGTACAACGCCTCTGGCGCATCGGCAGCAACTACCGGTCAGACCATTAACGGTAACACCCGTACCACTGCTGCAGAAGGTTTTGACGTTCTGAAAGGTACCGTCGGCTCTGGCGGCGCCACTGACGGCAGCCCGCTGGCAGATATCGATGAGGCGATCAAAGCGGTTGATAACCAGCGTAGCCTGCTGGGTGCATCCCAGAACCGTTTTGAATCCACCATCACCAACCTGAACAACACCGTGAGCAACCTGACCGCTGCCCGCAGCCGTATTCAGGACTCCGACTACGCGACCGAAGTGTCCAACATGTCCCGCGCGCAGATCCTGCAGCAGGCCGGCTCTTCCGTACTGGCGCAGGCCAACCAGGTTCCGCAGACCATGCTGTCCCTGCTGCGTTAATTCCAGGCTAAGTTATAAATCATCTTTTGATGTTTTATACATCGCCAAAAAACCCGACCTTATGGTCGGGTTTTTTTTGTAGCGAAAAAGCTAGCTCAGTAACGCCTTTTGAGTCTCATAACAGGATTTGTGCCAATGGATAATCTCGCTATCTTTGGGCTTTGAAAGACGAAAACGTAAATAATCCATGTCGAGTAGTAACTCATAAGGTACCAGGTAAGCAAAAAGGTAGAAGTAGAGACGACGGCATTTTTCTGCCTCATTTTCTGCTTCGGCTATAAATTTGAAGGGACCCTCGCCCAGGATCGTCACTTCCTTATTCAGGAGAATCGCTTCGAGAGCCACACCGGAATTGACGGTGACAATATGATGGCACCTGGAAATGAAATCATTGCTGCATGGCGATGAATCAATCTGGAAAGAGGCTTTAGCATTTGGGGTGAAAAGCGCATAGGGATGTGGACGAACAATAATCTTTTTCATTGTAGCATGGTGCTTTACACGCATATATTCCAGCAGAGTAAAGTTATTAAATGAATTCCCATATGCGACAAGATTGGAATCATTTTCTACCTGTAGGGCTACGCCTATATCATACTCTGGCGCCGCAGGCGAAGCATGTAATGCTTTTGAAAAATAGTGCCTTAACTCATTTACAGAGAGTTGCTGCTTGCACTCTTCTGCAGCATTGAGGTAGCGGGACTCTGCTTCGGCTGAACCGTTTACGCCTTGAAAATCGAAGAAAAAAGTTGAAAAATAGTCTGGCAGACGCAGCGAACCCTGCTCAAAATGCACTACCGGGATGTTCAGTGCCTCCGCGGCAAGGTTAAGTGACGCACAGTTGTTCCAAACCAGCACGGCTTCAGGATGGCTAATATTCGCCAGAATGTACTTAAGTTTCTGGCGAAGCTCAGGTATATCTTCAGTCAACCAGGCCTTATAAAACTCGGTTGGGTTAGCGTAGTTCTGCAAATGTTGTTCAAAGAACGCTTCATCCAGCAGTGTGAATTGACAGTTATCTAACTGCTGCTGAGTTGGCAACGTGTAGCCATGTTTTCTCTGATTGTATTCCTTCGGCTCCCACCGAAAGCGCTCTTGCCAGTATTCTACGGAGTTAAAATAGTCCTTGCTTAATATGAAATGGACAGGCTCTTTGACAGAGGTCAGGACCTTATAGAAGAACCATAAGTCCGGGGCCTGGTGTCCGCGAAAGGGATAGGGGGCTAAAAATACAGTTATCATAACAGTGCCTGAAGTGAAATCTTGTTATAGAGACCCTGTCAGTCTGAGCTTCAACAGGATATGAACCAGAACCCGCGGTAAACTCAGACAGGGAGATTCTTAGTCTGAGGATAGTTTAAATGAACACGCTATCCCTTAAGGGGAGAACAACCTATTATTTGACATTTTTATTTGCAGATAGCCAGACGGTCACGCGATTTTTGGTGCAATCGTCAGATTTAGACCCTTTTCCCTAATCTGTTTTTCCCCTCAAAATCCCTGTCGTCACGCACAATATCGCATTACTACACTCATGCCCGCCGCAGGCCATGTAGAGGATGACATATGCGAAGCTTACTGATCAGCGTTGATAAATTTGACACGTTTTCTGCCCATTCCGTTGAGATAATGGACATTGCTGATACGTTACTGGCCACCGGCTGGCATATCGATCTTATTTGCTCTACTGCAGGTAAAGCGTTAACGGCTGACATAGCGAGGCTATCCGACGGTGGACATTTTTCACTTATTACCGATAGCCAGGGCGAATTAGCAGCCTGCTATGACGCTATCTGGATCTATCGTGGTTTTTTTAGTGAAAAAATGCTTAACGCGGTTAATGAGCAGCGCCTTGCGGGGCCAATGATTTTTCGCCATTTTAGTGATTACAACGACCTCTATATCCCCTATGGCGTCCAGCTTGAAAACCAATTTGCCTCTCTGACGCTTGGACTTTCATCCCGGACCAATGAATTTCTCCTGCAAACTGGGGTGGATAGCACCCAGCTGCAGACGCTGCCCTGGACAGTGCCCACCAATTTTATTGTCTACCGCGCAAAGTGTGCTGGGATAAAACCTAAGCGCGTGCTCTATATTGCGTCAAAAATGTCGGCTGAGATGTATGAGATCCAACAGCGTGCAGCCGAGTCGGGCATTACGCTGGAGTGGCTGGATCTGAGTGCGCAAGTGCAGAAAATCGAACCGGACTGGCTGGCACAGTATGATGTGGTAGTGGGTAATGAAAACTACGTACCAAAAGCGTTGGTTCTGGGGATCCCCGTATTTCTCGTTAATGAAGGCTACGTAGAGGGCTATCTCAATCAGGATAATCTGGCACGCAATGAGTATGACCATTTTTGCGGCATAACGTTACGTAATAATCCGGATGCAGAAGAGTGGATAGAATTACTTATTAATGGTTACGAAAGTACTGCAGCATGGACGAGAGAACAGAGTAAGCTACTGGCAGAGCGTTGGAGCCTTCCTCGTGCACTGGACGCTATCCTCGGATCTGCCTTAAACGACAAATCACGCTCGCTTGATAAAAAATCCCGCTATGCGCTGACTTTTTATCGAAAAACTGTACTTGCCCAGCAGTCTACGCACTATTCAATCTCCCGCTGGTTGGCCGACCGCAAAATCAGTGATGCACGGCGCGAGGCCTTACTGGCCTTTGTTAAAAGCTACCCGGAAAAAGGCAGCATTGGGGTCATTGTGCTCGATGATGGGCTGGATAATGCAGCGTATGAGCGGACGCTTAATTCGCTAGCGGCGCAATCGCTCGCGCCAGCCAGCGTCGATAGCGTTAAGATCGGTGAGCGGTGGGGCAAAGATGTAAATGCGCTTTTAACCACCCGCGATGCGGATGCTGTATTAGTTATCCCGGCAGGCTTTATGCTCCTGGAGGATGCGCTGCTCCGTTTTGCTGAACAGCGTATGCATAAGCAAAACGCCTGGCTCTTTTACTGCGATGAAATGACGCGCGGGGAAAATGGTGAGCCAAACCCTGCCTTACGTCCGGATGTAAATATCGATTTGCTGCGGGGGACGCCGTATGTTGGCCAGGTCCTGCTCTTCTCCCGAGAAATAGCGTTGCAGGCCGGTGGCCTCGATCCGCAATATCAACATGCGCCATTTATTGATCTGCTGTGGCGGTTTGTCGAGGGGCAGGGCGCTGGAGCGCTGGCGCATGTTCCCGACGTCCTGGTGGAAAGCCCCTGGCTGCCGTCACGCTGGAGCGAGTCCGACGCAGTGCGCCGCGACTGTGAGCAGAGTGTCCTGGCGCATTTACAGCGCCTTGGTATCACCGCAGCGCTGGAAAAGGGGCTCTCGCCATCTATTAAACGTCTGCGCTATCGCTGGGCGGCCGCGCCGCTTGTTTCCATCATCATTCCTACCCGCGATCGTTTTGCGCTGCTTAAGCGCTGCATTGAAAGCCTGATGGAGAAAACTCGGTATCAGCATTATGAATTGCTCATTGTTGATAACCAGTCTGTTGAAGAGGATGCCTGCCGATTTCTCAACGATCTTGCTGCGCTAGGGATCGACCAGGTACGGATCCTACGCTACGATGCCCCGTTTAATTTCGCCGAGATTAACAACGCAGCCGCACAGCAGGCCCGGGGTGACATCCTGCTGTTTTTAAACAACGATTGCGAAATTATTGAGGGTGACTGGCTGGAAGCCATGCTTGAGCATGCTTTACGTCCTGAGGTCGGCATGGTCGGCGCACGCCTCGAATATCACGACGGCCGTGTTCAACATGGCGGCTATCTGCCTGGCGTCCAGCATGGTATAGAGGTGGTTTATGACGGGGCTGATGGGCAAAGCAATGGTTATCAACACTATCTGAAAACACCGCGTAATCTGGCGGCAGTAAGCGCATCCTGCATGATGGTGCGTAAAGAGGTCTTTGTTTCACTTAACGGCTTCAACCAGGAGACCTATCCTCTCTATTTTGCAGATGTTGATTTAGGCCTACGAGCGCAGCAATCGGGCTATCTCAACGTCTGGACACCTTATGCCCGTGTTAGGCATATGGGCGGCGCGACGCGTCTGTTAGGCAATAAATTCCATGTTCAGGAGCGCCCGCTGCTGAAAGACTACGCAACGTTGCGCCGGGAGTGGAAACAGGGGCTATTGGCAGAACCCTCTTATCACCCGCTGATGCAAAAGATGAATGCGCCTTTTACCCTTAGTAACAGCGCTGCCCGCCTTCATCAGCCGCTGCCGGGACGGCCACTGCCAGTGGTGATGGCCCATCATATTGACTGGCAGGGATGTGGTAACCACCGCATTATTCAACCCTTCAAGGCGTTGGAACGCCATCTGCTTGCGGAGGGCGGGCTGATCAATAGCGTACCGGGCGTGATGGAAGCAGCACAGCTACAGCCGGATATTATTCTGCTCGAGCTGGTTACCGGCAGCCGTTTCCCGGCAATTATAAGTCAGTATCGTGAAGTGTGTAATGCGAAGATCGTGCTGGAATATGATGATTATCTACTTAACGTGCCCGTTAAGAACGGTAACAGGCATAAGTTCCCACAGCATATGATTAAGAGCCTGCGCAGGACCATGGAAAGCGCCGACTGGATAGTGGTCGCGACCGAGCCTCTGGCAGAGGCCTATAGCCGCTTCCATCATGATATTCGCGTTGCGAAAAACCGTCTGGCTCCCGATCAGTGGCAACATCTACGCAGCCTGCGCGAGACGGGTGAAAAAATTCGTGTCGGCTGGGCAGGCGGTAGCTCGCACGCAGGCGACCTGGAAATATTGCTGCCCCTGATTAAGGCGCTCGAAGGGCAGGTTGAATGGGTCTTTATGGGGATGAAGCCTCGCGGTGTAAAATGCGAATTCCATCCCGGCGTACCCTTTGATATGTATCCGGAGAAACTGGCCAGCCTGAATCTGGATTTGGCGTTGGTGCCACTGGATGATAATCAGTTTAATGAGTGTAAAAGCAATCTACGACTGCTGGAGATTGGCACCTGCGGGGTACCGATCGTTGCCAGTAACCTGGCACCTTACCGCTGTGGGCTGCCGGTAACGCTGGTAGAAAATCGCTTCAAGGACTGGATGAACGCTATTCAGCTCCATCTAAATGACTCGGCATGGCGTAAGGCGCAGGGCGATGCTCTACGTGAAGCGGTGCATCGCGACTGGTATCTGCGCGATGCTGGTCTCGATGACTGGCGTCAGGGGTGGCTGTCCAGATAACGATAGAGGAGATCACCCATTTAATAAGGCCGGATATCCGGCCCTTTTTATTAATCGGGTAGCCAGCAGCGAGCATGATGCAACAGATTACCTGCTTCCAGCATGCCCGTTTCATATACCTGTTTTTTCAATTCATCCCCCAGTTTCCCTGCCGCCTGCCAATCGCTGAGATGCATTTCAAGCGCGTCACGCCAGCACTTATAGCGATTTTCCACGCGCGTTACTGCAAGGTGATTACGCAAACTAACGATATCGCTGCAAATAATCGGTACGCCGCAGGCACCATATTCAAATAAACGGATGGCACTCTGATGACGATTCCAGGCATTATCTGCCATAGGGACCAGGGCAAGATCCAGATTAAGCGAGGCCAGCTTTTGTGGATAATGCTCCGGACGAACCGAAACATGGAACTCAGTAACCCAGGCACGTAAGGAGGGAGGACAATAGCCCAGGAATATCCACTCAACCCGGTTAGCCATCTGGCTAATAAGTTTATGAATGAGATCTAAATCATCCTTGTTATTAGCATCGCCTACCCAACCGATGCGTGGTTTACTACTGGCTGCACGCTGGCTGGTCAATCCTGACCATAGCGTTGGATATAAGCGTGTTTCTACGACGCGAATATCGCTATGTAATCCTCGACACGTCTCTGCAATGGCGTCACTGGCGACAACCAGCCGATCAACATTATTCAACGTACCTCTTAGTGCATTAAGTATATCCGGGGGGAGTTTTTCCCGTGAGGTGGCACTGGCCGGTAAGGCAGGGAGGTACTCATCCAAATCAAATACGGTAAATACAGGTGAGATCCTACGCAGGCGATGTAGCCATTCCTGCATAAATGGCGAGATTTGTTGCTGTATGACTAATGATGTTGGCGCATAGCGCGCAATCTCAGCATAGGTACTGGCATGGTAATTAATCTGTCCATCCACCAGAGCCTCGGTGCGCATTCTTTCAAGTGGCCACGCCAGACGCTGCTGGCTGGCAGGGTGGCTACGAAGCGGAAACGTCATGACGGTTGGCATCGGCTTCCAGTGTAGGGGCTGCCAGGTGTTCTTTCCGTCCGCCACAAATTTAAAACCGGCATCTTCAAGCGACAGATTTGGATTATAAGCGGGATCGTTAGCGATGATCGGTAACCATTTCTGGTACATGGTATCCTGCTCTGCCATAAAGCGCTGGCGCTTCTTTTCCTGAGTCGATTTATCGACTTTCTTTTGGCTTACGCTACCTTCATGCATTACCACAGCATGAGGTGTCCAGACGGTTAAATAACCCGCCTCTCGCGCTTTTAGACATAAATCAACATCGTTATATGAAACGGTGAAGTTCTGTTCATCCAGCCCTCCCACCTGCTCGTACACGGATTTACGGATCAGCAGGCAAGCCGCGGTAACGACATTGTAGTTTTGATCGACCTGAAGCCGATTCATATAACCACCTATATCATTATCGCTGCCAATAAACGGATGATCTGCCGGGCCACGCAGTCCCAGAACAACACCGGCATGCTGCACTTTACCCGTTGGGTAAAGCAGTTTCGCCCCGACAATGCCAACCTCTGGGCGCAGGCCGTGGTTTAATAAGTGATCCAGCCAGCTATCGCTGATAATCGCGGTATCATTATTCAGTAGAACCAGATAGTCGCCGTTTGCTTCACGTGCCGCCATATTATTAATAGCGGAATAGTTAAACGGATAAGGATAGCGCAGTACGCGGATACGTTGCGGATCGATTGTCGAAATACCCTCCAGCCACTGCTGTGCCTCCGGCGTTTCGCTATTATTGTCGACAATAATTAACTCATAGTTACGGTAGCGCGTTTTTTCCAGCAGACTGGTTACGCAAGGAATTAAGACCGCCAGTTGATCTTTGGTAGGAATAATGATGGATACCAGCGGCTGTTCTTGATGATGATAACGTAGAGCATATAAACCTGGATGTGGCATCTCTACCTCACCCTGAAGATAGCCTCTGGTACGCAAGTGTGCCGCCAGGATCTCAATCTCTTCAGGCTGGTTACTTAACATCGGCTGCTCGCCAATGACAAAGGGTTCCGACAGGTGTCCGGCAAACTGGATCCCTTTTTGCTCGATCAAACGAACAATAAATTCAAACTGCCACGCCTGGGTATAGCGTGGATTAAATCCGTCTAAGGCAAGGACTGTACCGGCGCGGAATATCCAGTGACGCGCCATTGCTGAAGGATAACTCAGCAAAAGATCAAGATTGAAGTCCGGGCGCAGCGCCGTGCGTGCGAGTTTGCCTTGCGAGCGATAAAACTCATCGCCGTAGACAGCGTCGCAGCCCATCGCGCTATCAAGGGCCAAATCGAACATCAGCATTCCGCTCATCAATACCGTTTCACCGGCGTCAAGAAACATCACCCAGTCCGTATTGTTCGCGGCAAGATAGTGATTGATAGCCTGTACATAGCTGCCATCTGTAACCTCTATCAGCGGAACATCTGGAAAAGCAAGCTCTGCTCTTTTACCCAGCACCACAGGGATAAGTGAAAGACCATAGCCATTAAAGGCACGAATACTCGCCAGGGTTGCTTCGACCGATGCTGCCTCTTTGCCAGCCTGCGTGATGAATATATGCAGCGTATGATGAATATTTCTATTGTGCTGGAAGGAGTGCGCCCAGGCGTGATGTTGAGGAGGCAGGACGCGACTGTTTAACCATTGCTGAAGGATATGGCTCTGAAAATCTTCGGCTGAACGTTGGGTAGCCTGTAACAATCCCTGAAGCAGGTTTTCTTCTTGAAATTGTTCGGGAGCATGCATAGGTGCAACCTTCACAATCTGGTTCTGCTCTCTGTCACCTTTATACCAGCCTAACTCTTTTATGACCTGTGGCATGGTGGTGTAAGTCTTGTTCACCATCGCTTTGTATTTATCGGTGTGCGCAAGCTGGCTGCTCTGGTTTTCCGAGACGCGGAATGCGGTCAGCGGGTCAGCAATAAACGCCAAATCGCCTAAATTAAGTAATTTTAAATACAGGGCGACGTCTGCCAAAAAGGGCATTGACTCACCGTTAAGCTTGAAGAGTTCATCTCCAAACGAGAGCAAGTCCTCCCGGTAGCAGAGCACAACGCTTGGCTCGCCTATAAAATTGATCATGTAATCAGTAAAGAAGGCGATGATATCTGCGCCGTTAATAATCACATCACAGGCGAAGGGGAAGGCGGTTGCGGTGATATCAGCTAGCAGTGCGCCATTTTCATCGATACGGGTGCGTCGTGAAGAGGCAAGACGATTATTGGGCGACGAATTTAATGCATGAACCAGGCGGGTAATACAAGTCGGTTGAATAATATCATCGTCGTATAAGAACTTGATATATTTGCCTTTGGCTTCCAGCACGCAGCGCTGTGCATTGTGTACTTCACCGAGACGGGTCTCATTTTTAAAATAGCGGATAGGTATTGAGGCCTGTGGTGCATAACGCTCGCAAAGTGTGCGGATGGTATCATCGCGGCTATCATCACAAACGATTATCTCGCAGTTTAACCAGTCTTGGTTAAGCGCGCTCAGCAACGCTGTTTCAAAAAACTCAGGGTTATAGGCTGGGGTGAGAATGCTCACCAGGGCATGTTCGTTCATTATCATTTCGTCATCGCCCCCTACGCGCAGGTAAGGGTTAGGCTACCGGTAGGCATAAAATTTGCCACAGGAGGGCAGGCGTTCAGTTGCCAAATATCCGCTATTTTCCCGCTCTGTTTAGGGGATAGCGTTTAATTAGCACTGGAAAGTGCCGCTGTTTCGCCGATAAGCGCGTCTTTAAGAAGAGTAATATGAGCTAACTCCTCACCACCTTTCAGGTTTTTCATGGGCGATAATATATTTGTTACCAGTCCTCTTTTGCCTCCGCTTGAGGAGTTTATCCCTTACCTTGAGAAAATTTGGCAGAATAAAATTCTGACTAACGGTGGTGAATTTCACCAGCAGTTGGAAGAGGCACTGGCCCAATATCTTGGTGTCAAGTATGTCTGCCTCTTTTCCAACGGCACGTTGGCACTGTTGACCGCATTACAGGCATTACGTGTGACTGGCGAGGTGATCACCACGCCTTATTCGTTCGTTGCCACTTCCCATACTCTGCTGTGGAATGGCCTGACGCCGGTTTTTGCCGATATCGATCCACATACGTTTAACATCAATCCTGAACGTATTGAAGAGCTTATTACCCCGCAAACAACGGCGATAATGCCCGTACACTGCTACGGAATTCCATGTGAAGTTGATAAGATTCAGCAGATTGCCGATATTTATGGTCTGAAGGTAATTTATGATGCCGCCCATGCGTTTGGTGTCAGGCAGAAAGATATCAGTATTCTGAACCATGGCGATCTTTCAGTGCTGAGTTTCCATGCCACTAAAGTGTTTAACACCTTTGAGGGTGGGGCGATCATATGTCACGATGCCAGAACAAAACAGCGCATTGATTATCTCAAAAACTTTGGTTTTGCCGGAGAAACCCGCGTGGTTGCTCCCGGCATTAATGCCAAAATGAATGAAGTAGAGGCCGCATTTGGCCTGCTGCAACTGCAACATATTGACGGCGCGCTCGCTGCTCGCGAAACGATTTACCACCGTTATTGTGCAGGACTTGCAGACGTTGAAGGTATAAATTATTTCGACGCAGCCGGACAATTTGAGTGGAACCATGCCTACTATCCGGTGCTGGTCGGGAGCGACTATCCGCTAAGCCGTGATAAGCTGTACGATGCGTTGAAAGAAGAGAGCATCTACTCTCGTCGCTACTTTTATCCGCTGATAAGCTCATTTGCCATGTATCGTCATTTGCCATCGGCGGCCATCGACAATCTCCCGTTCGCCAACGACATTGCCGAAAAAATTCTTTGCCTGCCTATCTATCCGGATTTATCAGAAGCCGAGCAGCAGAGAGTTATCGATATTGTTCGACGTCATGCTAATAATCCACGCCGAAATCTTCAGGTTGCCTGACAAAATAAGCCAGGCTCTATGTTCACAGAGCCTATCTTTTTAACGTTTCCTGGATTGGTCCGACGCCGGGGTGAGGCTTAACCGGTGCAAGAAATAACCCGGGTCAGCATGGCGACTAGATCGTAACCATCCCAGTGCAGTGTAAAATCCAGCGTGCGTCCAAAGGGGACGATACGATCAATGCCTTTTGGTCGAGTACGGGAAATCCAGTCGCTTACCTCTCTATTATCGATGCCGAAAACGGCAAGGGTCTGGCAGCGCGAGTCGCAAAGAGGCACGATCTCATCAAGGGTCTGGCCGACATACTCCATAAAGAAACCACAGTTACCGCGCAGGCTGAGTGTTTCTTCAGAAAGCGATGGCAGCTGGACGCGTACCAGCAGATTATTATTTCCCTGCACTTTTTTTGCACCCATAACCTGCGTGCTCAGCAGGCAGAGCTGCGTGAGTTTATTCACGGCAGAGACCGGTTCAAGGGTGTAGCGTTTCACTGCAAGCGTCTCAAAATGCTGCCAGAAAATGTCGCGAGCGGTATCACTGTTTTCACCTAGCCAGACTACCAGCGACGGCGAAGAGCAAGCGTTTTGGTCATTAAGTAACGTATCGTTGAAAAAGGCCTGTGCCAGCGCTGTTTTATTATCATGCGCGAGATAGCGCTCAGCGTGAATAATGGCAATGGAGTAACGGTCGGCAAAGGCAATATCCAGGGCCCGGGCAGGCAGCGGCGAACGGCGCAGTTGGGCGATAGTCTGGTCGCCACCCCAGATGATGCGCGTTTCACAAAGCGCAGACAGCGCATCGTTAATGGCGGTTTGCTTATCATAACGCACTAATATTACATAAGGCGCTAACGGTGCATGGGCAGCCAGCGCCTGATTCAGCAGGCGCAGCACGATAGCCGTTTGCGGGTGCTCGCGGCCCGGCAGGCGTACAATATTGGCATTGCCGGTTAGCAGGCCGGTGAAGAGCGAGTAGGCAAAATTGACCGGTACATTCCCCGGCGCGATGTGAAAAACGACCCCGCGCCCAAGGCGATTGTTCAGATCGCCACTGGCTTCTCGCATCTGCACGGTGGCGGCCTGGCGGCACCAGAAGCCCAGGCTGACAACGTCCGGCCACTCCCGGGCCTGAATATCGGTACGGGTGAGGCGTGAAAACGTATCCAGCAGCGTCATCACTTCTGGTGAAAATGGAGGTAACGCGGGCAACGATGTGATGGACTGCAACGTCACAAGGTCGCCTGTTACAAACGTTAAGGCATCAAAATTGTGCGGCATAGGTGTCACTGCAGCCTCGTAATTCCGCTCGTTTTAAGCGGCCTAAGACATGAAAATATTTGCCTTTCCGACCGCAGGCGCAGTCGTCTTCACCAACCAGCACGCCTTCGTCCTCTGTGAGCAACGAATGGCCGGGATACGAGCCCGCCAGCACGGAAAGGACCTGAATAATACCCGGCTCTCCGGGCGCGCAGGGTGAAAAGTCAGCGGGTCTACGGATAATGACATCCGAGAAAATGCTGGCGTGAAGATGACCGTGCTCGCACTGCATAGAGATACAGCCTGTCTGTTCAACCATGCCGTAATAGTCATGCACGCGGGGAAGCGCGCAGACATCGTGCAGACGTACCGCGAAGTCAGCGGGAGAGACGGCTTCATGCTGGAGCTTTTTCCAGCCGCCGCCGTGGATCAGCAGTGCCTGGCTTAAATCGAAACGGCGCTGACTGGCGGCAAGCGCTTTGTAAAAATGCTGCCAGACCATAAAAGTAAAACCAAACAGCAGGATGCGTTTGCCCTGATGCTTAGTTAAAAATGCAGCAACAGCGTCACTATTTAGCGTCATGTCATCATTAAGTGCCCAGGCGCGATCGGAGCCAAACAGCGAAAACCCCAAAATTCCGGCTCCACGGGCAGAAAATTGCTGACGATCTTTTAATACCGACGGGCAGTCGATAATAAGCAACGGCAGACGGCCTTCGCCGGTGAACTGATTAACAATTTTTACCAGCGTTTTTTGTTGCAGTGCGGCAGTCGCTTTATCTAAATAGATCCGCGAAACCTGCTGTCCGCTGGTACCCGAGGAGGTCAGAGTTTTAAATACCTCATTGTCGGGCACGCTTTTTAACGTCAGGGTTTTAAATAACGATACGGGTAAAAACGGCAGATCTTCGAGTCGGCGGATAGCATGTGGCTCAACCGACTGCGCATCCAGCATTCGACGATAGGGCTCACAATGTTGATAGTGGTGAACAGTGAGCGTTTTTAGCCTGTCAAGTAGCAGCCGCTGTTTATCGTTTTTTGCCAGCGACCATGGCGGGATCGCCAGAATCTCTTCAAGTGTGAGGGACATAATCTTTCAGCCTGTGGTAAAGCGTTTTGCCGCTCTCATTTCTTGGAATTGTCTCTAGCTCAATAATCTGAACGGCAGAGTGATGCAAGCGGCTGACATCGCAAATGTACTGTTTAACCGCGCCTGTCTGCGACGCATCGGTAAGGAAAAGACAAATTAAGTCATCGCGGCCGTCGCAGGCACAATCAATGCCGGGAAAGGCTTGCTTAATGAGCGACTCAATTTCATCAAGCCCAACGCGATTGCCAAACACTTTCAGGAATCGCTTTTTTCGTCCGGTAATCGAGTAAAAACCGTTATTATCAAAAACGGCAAGGTCACCCGTATACAACACGCCGTTAAAATCATCGTCGCGCGCTAGATCGTCACCGCACAGGGCATAGCCCAGCGCTACGTTAGGGCCACGGTAGACAAGCTCGCCGACGCATCCTGCTTCTTTTACAGGTAGCGCCTGCTCATCGAGCAAAATAAACTCCCCTCCAGGAATCGCCTTGCCAATTGAGCCGGGAAGCTCGGCCGCAAACTCAGGCGCGAGCCAGCCCATCCGTGAGGTTGCTTCCGCTGCGCCGTACATCACGATAAACCGTTTACCGTTTTGCCGGGCATACTCAGCAAATTCAAGCTGCAGCGCTGAAGAGAGCTTTCCACCCGCCTGGGTGAGCGTGTGTAAGTGAGGAAGATCCATACGCATAAAACGCAGCTTTTTCAGCATCTCCCAGGTATAGGGGACCCCTGGCAGCGATGTCGCATGTTTTTCACGCACAAACGTCCAGAACTCACGCTGCATAACGCTATACGCTGTCAGGAGTAGCGTCGCCCCAGCGTGTAAATGGCTATTAACAATAGACAATCCATACACATAGTTGAGCGGTAAACTCACCAATCCTCGTTCGCTCTCATCCAGCGCCAGATAGCTGCCAATGCTTGCCGCATTGCTTTGCAAATTCTGATAGCTTAGGCGTACCAGTTTCGGACTACCGGTTGATCCGGATGTGGTCATCAATAGCGCCAGGTCATCGTGTACAGGCCAGCCTGCCAGACCTGTCTCCTGCAACTGATACCCCTCGTGCTGCGCTCTCCATAGCCATGCCGGTCGGTAAATATCGATCAGCTGCTGTACCCGAGCGTCATCTAACCCATCATCAAGCAGGAGTGCGACGGTCTTTTTTTGCAGGCAGGCAAGATAGGCAATCACGACCTCAATCTGATTGCGACAAAAAATAAACATCAGCGAGCGTGGCGTGAGGCCGTTGGCGAACGCAGCGACGCGCTGAGCCAGTTCACTGTAGGTCAGGCATACGCCACGATCGTCAATCAGCGCAACCCGATCGCTGGGGTGTTCCTCAACGTGATAAAACGGCATCATTTCAACATTCATTAAGGATACGGGAAGTGAGTTGTGCGGCTGTCAAGCCACTTTGCTCCAGCATCCAGGCGTAATCGCCCGCATGCGGATAACCTTGTGGAATGCCTATGCAAAGCTGACGCGGCCTGTTTTCCAACGCGGCCAGATATTCTGCAACGGCGCTGCCCAGGCCACCGATAATGCCGTGCTCCTCTACGGTTACCAGCAGTTTTTTATCCAGCTGAGCAGCCAACATCGCCTCATCCAGCGGCTTGATGGTATGCATATCAATTACAGCTGCATCGACACCGTGATCGGAGAGCTGTCCTGCGCAGGTGAGAGCAACGTGGACCATGCTGCCGGTAGCAACGATAGCGATATCTCGTCCCTCACGCAGGGTGATTGCTTTACCCGGGATGAGTTCAAAATCTTCTTTGTAGACAATGGGCGAACGCATACCGCCAGTCAGCCGCAAATAGACCGGGCCCTGATGTTCAAATGCCGCCTGAGTCATTTTTACCGTCGCGGTACAGTCGGCGGGGGAGAAAATGGTGATATTAGAGACCGAGCGCAGCATTGCCAGCTCTTCGATACCGTGATGCGTTGCGCCAAACATGCCTGTTGCCAGCCCCGAGGCTAATCCAACCAGCTTGACGTTCTCCTGCATGTACCCCAGATTTAGACGCACCTGCTCAGCAGCGCGCAGCGTTAAAAAGTTAGGAAAAGAGGTTACAAAGGGGACAAAACCACTGGCGGCCAGCCCTGCGGCAACGCCGACCATGTTCTGTTCCGCAATGCCGGCGTTGAAGAATCGCTCAGGCAGCGTCGTGCTAAAACGATCGAGGCCAGACGATTTACACAAATCGCCGGACAGCGCCACGATATGCTCATGCTGGCGCGCCAGTTCGAGCAGCGCCATACCAAAGGTGCCCCGAGAGCCCAGCATTGACCATGAGCGAATAGATGCAGGTTTAAACTCTAACAAGATGTGCCCCCTCCGATTTCAGCCTGCGCGTCGCTTAACTGCTGGGCGGAGAGGCGGTTGCGGTGAAACTCTTTATTATTTTCCATAAAGGAGACGCCTTTGCCTTTTATCGTGTCAGCGATAATGACCTTTGGACGACCCTTGTGCGGTACGGCCAGTGCGCGTTGCAGTGCGTCGATATCATGTCCGTCACAGACCCGCGTTTCCCAATTGCAGGCGCGCCACAGTGCCTCAAGATCCATGCGCATAACGTCTTGAGTAAAGCCATCGGATTGCAACCCATTGCGATCGACGATCAGCGTAAGGTTATCTACTCTGTGATGTGCAGCCATAAACGCGCACTCCCAGATAGCTCCCTCGTTACATTCACCGTCACCCACTAAAACGTAGGTATGCCAGGGTTCACCTTTCAGACGTCGGCCCAGCGCCCGGCCAGTAGCGAAAGAGAGCCCTTGTGCCAGACTACCGCCTGAAAAATCAATGCCGTACTCAGGGTGTTTTGTTGGGTGCACCTGTAATACTGAACCATTAAGTTCAAAGGTGTTGAGCTGCTCAGATGTAATGATGCCGAACTCGCACAGCGTGGCATATAATCCTAGTGCGGCGTGGCCTTTGCTGAGAATAAAAAGGTCTCGCTGGTGGTCAGTAATGGTTGCCGGATCGTAACGCATCACTGCGCCATATAGCGCAGTGAGGATATCTACCATCGACAGGGCGGGGGAGATATGCACCCCATCGCTTGGCGCATGGTGAGCCACATGCAGAATACGGCTACGAATTCGCCGAGCGGCACCCTGGAGAGCCGAAAGAGGCGGGATCATTTGAGACCACCATCGACACGGATTGTCTGGCCCGTGATATAGCTGGAGAGATCGCTTGCGAGAAACAGCGCTGCTTCGGCAATTTCAGCGGGCAACCCAGCCCGACGCAGATCGGCGCTATTTTTTGCATCTTCCACCACCTGCGCTGGCATGGTCAGCAGCATTTCGGTATCGGTGATACCTGGCGCGATGCAGTTAGCCCGAATGCCTTTTTCTCCCAGTTCGGCTGCAATGGATTTAGTCATCGCGATCAGGGCCGCTTTAGATGCGCCATACGCTGACTTACCCGGATTCCCATCTTCGCCTGCGGTTGAGGCAATATTAATGATGCTGCCATACTGGTTACGGGTCATTAATTTGGCGATGTATTGGGTGAACATGTAAACCGAGAAAAAGTTCACCTCAAACTGCGCGCGCAGCTGAGTTTCACTGGTCATCTGAAACAGGCTGTTTAGGGTGATCCCCGCATTGTTGACCACGGCAGCCAGCGGACGCTTATCAGACATAATTTTTTTGATGGTCAACTTCATCGCGTCGTAATCGGTCATATCGAATCCGATTGGCCAGATCTCAACATGATGTCGATGGGCAATCTCTGCCATGCTGCTTATAAAGGCTTCATCTGCTTCACGGGCGTGCGCGTAAATATTGGCGCCGCTGGCAGCGAATAATTCAACCATTGCCAGACCCATACCGCGCCGGCAGCCGGTAATTAAGACGTTCTTACCTTGCATTAACATAATCTTTCACCTCAACCCATTCCGCCATCAATGCGGATAACCTGCCCGGTGGTATAGCTGGAGGCGTCGGATGCCAGCCAAAGCAGCGTATTTGCAACTTCTTCCGGAAGTCCAGGCCGTTTCAGTTCGCAGCGCATCATCTGGCGAGCCATGACCTCTTCTGGCAGCGAGGCTGTCATTGCCGTGTTAATCACCCCAGGCGCAATAGCATTTACCCTTATGCCCTGTGGCCCCAATTCTGCGGACAGGGTTTTTGTTGCGGCAATCCACGCTGCTTTAGCACTGGCATAGGCGAGTTGACCGGGGTTGCCATCAAGGGCGGAGATACTGGAAATATTGATAATGCTCCCTTTTTTCTGGCGCAGCATGATACGGGCCATGTATTGCGTAAAGGCAATTTGGGAGAAGAAGTTGATGGTGAAGGTTTTTTGTAACTGCTCGAGTGTGACCATCTGAAAGTTAGCGTCAAAGTTTGCGCCAGCAACATTGACCAACACATCTACATGTTTTTTCGTTTTTTGAATGGCTATCGCCGCGTGTTTAATCGCGTCGCTGTCCTGCAGATCGAAATAGACCGGAATAATTTCCGTCTGGTATTTTTCGCTTAGGCTGCTGATAAAATCGCTAAAAGCAGGGTCAGGGGCCTGGCAGCAGGCAAACACCGTCGCGCCGTTTTTGGCGAAGGTTTCCAGCGTTGCTTTACCAATACCCTGCAAACAACCTGTGATAACAGCCGTTTTTGCCTTGAGCATCATTACTCAGTCCTGAAGTTCGACATCATATTTTTTCAGGATCTCTTTACCTTTTTCCCAGGAGGCAAATTCGATGATGTCATCAGTATCCATCATAATATCGAAAGCATCCTCCAGTGAAGCAATCATCGTCATATGCCCCACGGAATCCCATGATGGGGTGTCCTGGTATTTGTAACTGGCCAGCACATCCTCCGGCACTTCAAAAGTTTCAACGAAAATACGGTTATAAGTTGCGAGATTGGACATTATCTTTTCTCCAGAGTAGCGTGGAAATTTAATCAAACTTTATATCTGCTTCGCCTGCTGGTGAACATGCATCCTGTAGGGCAAAGTGAATCAATTGTTTCAAGAGCTTAGGGTTTATGCGCCCGGCGTTATTTAAAAACTTTTTTATCATCGTTAGGGCGAATGGCACGCGCCGGATTGCCCATCACGATCATGGCAGGGGCAATGTCAGTAAACACCGCTGCGCCCATGCTAATAATGGAGTCGTTACCGATACGGGTTGTTTCGCGAACAACCGCATTCATGCCGACAAATACACGCTCACCGAGTTTACAGTTGCCGGCCAGATTAGCGTAGGAGGAGATGATGGAGTGCTGTCCAATGACGCAATCATGGCCCAGGCTGGCGTTGGGTTGCAGATAGACATTTCGACCAATATCAGTATCGCATGAGACGAAGGCACCATAGCCAATGACACAGCCTTCACCGAGCGTAATATACTGGCTTAACCTGGCGTTTGGATGAACAAGCGTGGCGAGCGCAAAATGTCTGTCTGTCGCTTTTTGCGCGAGCGTATCCCGTAGTGAAGGTTCCCCCACGGCAATAACAATCTCATAATCGTTCGGCATGATGGCGTCGAGATGTACTACGGGGTGGCCTTTGATTTGCCGCCCGTCGTTAATATCATCGATAAAGCAGATCCCTTCCCAGCGCGGACGGCAGGCATCGATCTGTTGTGCGAGCTCAAGCACTTCTCTGCCAAGCCCACCTGCGCCATAGATTGCCAGTTTCATCTTATCCTCAACCTTTACCACGCCAGGCCATAAACCTGTTCCTGTTGTAACCAAACCGCTCAACATGGAGCAGGTACAGAAAATCTGTCGACACCATCATCCTAATGTAAATCAGCAGTGAGGCTAGCCAGGGGAGGAATAAACGTCATTTTCTCTCGTTTATTAACGGATAGATGGGCGACAGGGTTTTGACCAGTTAGAAAGTGTGATGTACATAAAACGACAGGCAATTTTTTTTAAAATATGTCGCTTATGTTACAGCTTATTTTACAAGTATTAATCCGTTTTCATGGTTATAAAAGGTGTAAAATGGCGCGAATCTCTGTTTAACATTTTTGCCTACGTTAAGTGCTTTTCTTGTCGCTCATTTCGCTTATTACCCCAAATAACCCCCCATTTCACCCACTATTCATCCGATTAAAACCCCTCCAGAATCGGATAATCATGCCGATAACTCATTTAACGCAGGGCTGTTTATCGTGAATTCAATGTATACCGCTGAAGGTGTAATGGATAAACACTCGTTGTGGCAACGTTATGTACCGCTAGTGCGTCACGAAGCATTGCGCCTGCAGGTGCGTTTGCCGGCGAGTGTGGAACTGGACGATCTGCTACAGGCGGGCGGTATCGGGTTATTGAATGCAGTTGACCGATATGACGCTCTGCAAGGAACGGCATTTACCACTTACGCAGTGCAGCGTATTCGTGGGGCGATGCTGGACGAATTGCGCAGCCGCGACTGGGTGCCGCGCAGCGTTCGGCGTAACGCCCGCGAAGTAGCGCAGGCGATGGGGCAGCTGGAGCAGGAGTTAGGCCGTAACGCAACGGAAACTGAAGTTGCACAGCGGCTCAATATTTCTGTGGAGGAGTATCGTCAGATGTTGCTCGACACTAATAATAGCCAACTCTTCTCCTATGACGAGTGGCGTGAAGAGCATGGCGATAGTATTGAGCTGGTGACCGACGATCACCAGCAGGAGAACCCGTTACATCAGCTGCTGGAGAGCAATCTCCGCCATCGCGTGATGGAGGCGATCGAAGCCTTGCCGGAGCGTGAGCAGCTGGTATTGACGCTCTACTACCAGGAAGAGCTGAATCTCAAAGAGATCGGCGCAGTGCTGGATGTTGGAGAGTCGCGGGTCAGCCAGCTCCATAGCCAGGCCATTAAACGCTTACGTACCAAACTGGGTAAGTTATAGGCAGCAATGGGTGCTGCCTGAACGATGTCGCACAACGTATTGACAACCAGGAGTTATCATGACGGTGCTACAAGTAAAAAGACGGCCTCTAAGCCGCTACCTTAAAGACTTCAAACACAGCCAGACGCATTGCGCCCATTGCCATAAACTGCTCGACCGCATCACGCTGGTGCGTCGGGGCGAGATCGTCAACAAAATTGCTATTTCGCGCCTCGACACGCTTCTGGACGAAGCGGGCTGGGAGCAGGAGCAGAAAGAGTGGGTAGCACTGTGCCGATTCTGCGGTGATTTGCACTGCAAAGAGCAGAGCGACTTTTTTGATATTATCGGTTTTAAGCAATATCTTTTTGAGCAAACCGAGATGAGCCACGGCACGGTGCGTGAGTACGTGGTGCGCCTGCGTCGTCTTGGCAATCATCTTACTGCCCACCGCATCACCTATGACCAGCTTGAAGACGGTTTTCTGGATGAAGTTCTGGAGCCGTGGTTACCCACCACCAGTACTAATAATTACCGGATTGCTCTGCGCAAGTATGCGCAATTCAAAGCCCAGTCGCACTTTATGACCAGTCAGAAAATCGCTTCTGGCGCAACTTCTGATATATATTAAAAGAGAATAATATGTAGCGTACAGGTGTTTGTACCTTGTGGTTCAGCCCCTTACACTGCGTATCAACCAATTATTTTCTTCGGGGTAACTATGAAATTAGCTCTTTTGGGTCGTCAGGCGCTGATGGGTGTGATGGCTGTTGCGCTGATGGCAGGCGTGAGCGCGAAATCCTTCGCCGACGAAGGCCTGCTGAATAAAGTAAAAGATCGCGGCACGCTGCTGGTGGGGCTGGAAGGGACCTATCCGCCGTTCAGCTACCAGGGCGATGATGGCAAGCTTACCGGCTTTGAAGTGGAGTTTGCGAACGAGCTGGCAAAACACCTCGGCGTGAAAGCCTCGCTGAAGCCGACCAAGTGGGACGGTATGCTGGCTTCGCTGGACTCTAAACGCATCGACGTGGTGATCAACCAGGTCACTATCTCCGACGAGCGTAAGAAGAAATATGACTTCTCTACCCCTTATACCGTCTCCGGTATCCAGGCGCTGGTGAAGAAGGGTAATGAGAGCGGCATCAAAACCGCCGCCGATCTGAAAGGTAAAAAGGTGGGCGTCGGTCTGGGTACCAACTATGAAGAGTGGTTGCGCCAGAACGTGCAGGGCGTGGATATCCGTACCTATGATGATGACCCGACTAAATACCAGGATCTGCGTGTAGGCCGTATCGATGCCATTCTGGTGGATCGTCTGGCGGCGCTGGATCTGGTGAAAAAGACCAAGGATACGCTGGCGGTTGCGGGCGAGCCGTTCTCCCGTCAGGAAGCGGGCGTCGCGCTGCGTAAAGGTAACGAAGACCTGCTGAAAGCGGTTGATGATGCCATTGCTGCCATGCAGAAAGATGGTAGTCTGAAGGCGCTGTCAGAAAAATGGTTCGGCGCTGACGTGACGAAGTAAAGTCCATCGGCGGTAAAAAGGCGCTTATTTAAGCGCCTTTTTTATTTCTGCCGCTAAAGGTACATAATTAACAGCAGCATGTTTACTATTGGCCACCGGAGGCCCTATGTCTTTGCAAAACCTGACCCGCTTTCCGCGCCTCGAATTTATTGGCGCACCGACGCCATTGGAGTACCTGCCGCGCTTCTCTGATTATTTGGGACGCGAGATCTACATCAAACGTGACGACGTGACGCCGATGGCGCTGGGGGGCAACAAGCTGCGTAAGCTGGAGTTCCTTGCTGCCGACGCGCTGCGGGAGGGGGCCGATACGCTGATCACCGCCGGCGCGATCCAGTCAAACCATGTTCGCCAGACCGCTGCCGTGGCGGCGAAGCTGGGCCTGCACTGCGTGGCGCTGCTGGAGAATCCTATCGCCACGCGGGCGGAGAACTATCTCACTAACGGCAACCGGCTGCTGCTGGATCTCTTTAACGCCCAGATAGAGATGTGCGACGCCCTGACCGATCCGGTTGCGCAGCTGGGCGAGCTGGCGACCCGCATTGAAGCTCAGGGTTTTCGTCCCTACGTTATTCCGGTCGGTGGCTCGAACGCGCTGGGCGCGCTGGGCTACGTGGAGAGCGCGCTGGAGATCGCCCAGCAGTGTGAAGGGGCGGTGGAGCTCTCTTCAATCGTGGTGGCCTCCGGTAGCGCCGGAACCCACGCCGGACTGGCGGTTGGCCTGGAGCAGCTGATGCCGGAGGCGGAGCTGATTGGCGTGACCGTCTCCCGCAAACGTGATGAGCAGAAACCAAAAGTCGTTGCGCTTCAGCAGGCGGTTGCCCGCGAGCTTGAGGTCGAAGCGACGGCAGATATTGTACTCTGGGATGACTACTTCGCCCCCGGCTACGGCACGCCGAACGAAGAGGGAGTGGAAGCCATCAAGCTGCTGGCCCGCCTCGAGGGAATTCTGCTGGATCCGGTCTACACCGGTAAAGCCATGGCCGGACTGATCGACGGCATCAATCAGAACCGTTTCAAAGATCGTGGGCCAATTCTGTTTATCCATACCGGCGGCGCGCCTGCGCTCTTTGCCTACCACCCCCACGTTTAAACTTCAGGCAGAAAAACCATAATGCAAGAGAGTATACAACTGGTAATAGAGTCATTACCGTACCTGCTGCGGGGTGCGGTATTCACATTACAGCTCAGCATCGGCGGGATGTTCTTTGGCCTGCTGCTCGGCTTTGTGCTGGCGCTAATGCGCATGTCGGCCATTGCACCGGTTCGCTGGCTGGCGCGTTTCTATATCTCCATATTTCGCGGTACCCCGCTGATCGCACAACTGTTTATGATCTACTACGGCCTGCCGCAGTTTGGCATCGAGCTGGATCCTATCCCGGCAGCCATGATCGGTCTGTCGCTTAATACGGCGGCCTACACCTCAGAAACGCTGCGTGCTGCCATCTCCTCAATCGATAAGGGGCAGTGGGAGGCCGCAGCCAGTATCGGCATGACCCCATGGCAAACCTTGCGTCGCGCTATTCTGCCTCAGGCGGCCAGGGTAGCGCTGCCGCCGCTGAGCAACAGCTTTATCAGCCTGGTAAAAGATACCTCGCTGGCGGCAACGATTCAGGTGCCGGAGCTTTTCCGCCAGGCACAGTTGATCACCTCCCGGACGCTGGAGGTCTTTACCATGTATCTCGCTGCCTCCCTGATCTACTGGGTGATGGCGACGGTACTCTCGGCATTGCAGAACTATTTTGAAAACCAGCTTAACCGTCAGGAGCGCGATCCGAAATGAGTGCGATTGAAGTGAAAAACCTGGTGAAGAAGTTTCACGGCCAGACGGTGCTGCACGGCATTGATTTAGAGGTTAACGAAGGGGAGGTAGTGGCGATCATCGGCCCCAGCGGCTCCGGCAAAACGACGCTGCTGCGTAGCATTAACCTTTTAGAGCACCCGGAGAGCGGCAGCATCCGCGTTGGCTCTATCACTATCGATACGGCGCGGGCCTTAAGCCAGCAGAAGGGGCAGATCCGCCAGCTGCGCCAGCACGTGGGCTTCGTGTTCCAGAGCTTTAATCTGTTCCCTCACCGCACCGTGCTGGAGAATATTATTGAGGGGCCGGTAATTGTAAAGGGCGAAGCGAAAGCCGGGGCCGAGGCGCGCGCCAGGGAGCTGATTGCAAAAGTCGGATTGAGCGGCAAAGAGACCAGCTACCCGAAACGTCTCTCTGGGGGGCAGCAGCAGCGCGTAGCGATTGCCCGCGCGCTGGCGATGCGCCCGGACGTGATCCTCTTTGATGAGCCGACCTCGGCGCTGGATCCTGAGCTGGTGGGGGAGGTGTTGAGCACTATTCGCCAGCTGGCGCAGGAGAAACGAACCATGGTGATTGTGACCCACGAGATGAGTTTCGCCCGGGACGTAGCCGATCGGGCCATCTTTATGGATCAGGGCCGGATTGTGGAGCAGGGGCCAGCTAAAGAGCTGTTTGCCAACCCCCAGCAGCCGCGAACCCGTCAGTTCCTGGAAAAATTCCTCATGCAATAACGTTCTGCTCATGCGCCTACCCACTTTATAGCGGCGGTAGGCGCAGCGGCCCGCACCGGTATTAATACCCTGCTAATGACCCGCCATATCTCCCGCTAATCTGGCTTCGGTTGGCATATAAGTTCAGTTAATTTCCCCTGGGTGGGATAATTTGGATCTATAAATAAGATTTATGTGATAGTTTTATACATACATAATAAATATATAACGAACGGGGCTTTAGCGGTCAGTATGCAGGATATTGATTTTTTCACATGGCGGAGGGAGCTGCTGCGGCGTTTTAATGAGATGACGACAGCAGATGAGGTTTATAAAGAGTTAGAGAATCAGACGCAGCGGATGGAATTTGATTACTACTCTTTGTGCGTACGCCATCCGGTGCCGTTCACACGGCCTAAAATTTTCCTCGAAACGTCCTATCCCGATACGTGGAGGGCGCAATATTATGCGGAAAACTATTTTGCCGTTGATCCCGTGCTGAAGCCGGATAACTTTAGCCAGGGTCATCTTCCCTGGAACGACCGCCTGTTTGAAGATGCGCAGACCATGTGGGATGACGCACGCGATCACGGGCTACGCAAGGGTTACACCCAGTGCCTGATGCTGCCCAATCGTGCTACCGGTTTCCTGTCGGTATCAAAAAACTCGGTACGGGGTAAGAGCTTGAGCGCTGATGAGATTGAGCTCTCTTTGCAGCTGCTGGCGCAGCTAAGCATGTTGACACTTTCACGTCTGGAAGAGGAGATCGTGATGTCACCCGAGATGAAATTCAGCAAGCGCGAGTGTGAGATCCTTAAGTGGACGGCGGAAGGGAAGACCTCGGCGGAGATCGCAATGATTCTGTCGATCTCTGAAAACACAGTGAATTTCCACCAGAAAAACATGCAGAAGAAGTTTAACGCACCCAATAAAACGCAGATTGCCTGCTATGCGGCGGCGACCGGATTTATATGAACGCTGCCTGCGTTTCGCGTGCCGAACGCAACACCGGCTGACAGTTCGTCTGCCAGCCGGTAACTCATCACTGACGGTAGGCTTGTTTAATCTGCTTAACCGTATTGGCAAAAACGTCAGCCTGCCCTTCGTTTTCCATCTGGGCGATCTGTCGCTCCATTTTCAGGATAACCCGGCCCGCGTCCGCCTGGCCCATCGCCTGCAGCATCAGGGTGACCATTGCTTTCAGGCAGGAGACTTCCTGGGACAGGTGTTGATTACTTTCCGCAGTAGAAAAGTCAGGAGTGCTCATCTATTTTCCTCGATTTGTTACAGCGCTGCTGCGCGCCCGTGAAGGTGAAGGCGGCGGAGTATAGCACAAGCGCTACAGAAAATAGCACTGGTTGTTTTTTGTGCGCCATACAAGTCTGCGCGTAAATAGGGTGTTATTACGAATTACTCTAATTTATAACGTAAAGTATATGTTTAAAAGAGGTATAAAAGGCGTTATTTCTTGTTACAAAGAAAAATGGGGTTTTTACAGCGGCGAAATAATATTGGCGACTATAACCGACTGAAAAGTGGTATTTAAGACACCTGTTTTAAAGGCAAGCGAGACGGGGCTCTTTCCACGTTTTGTACAGCTTTATTTCCAGAATTGCGGACGAAATCGTACGCATTGCAATTAATCTTTTAGTTTTTGCCAAAATAACGCTAACATAGAGCGACTTTACTGTCAGTCGCGTTATCCCTTTTTGGAGATTTGCTTTGATCAACGTTCTTCTTGTTGATGACCACGAGCTGGTGCGCGCAGGGATACGACGCATTCTGGAAGATATTAAAGGCATAAAAGTTTCCGGCGAGGTCTGTTGCGGTGAAGATGCCGTAAAATGGTGCCGTGTTCATCCTGTGGATGTGGTGCTGATGGATATGAACATGCCCGGTATTGGTGGTCTTGAGGCAACGCGTAAAATTGCGCGATCCACGGCCGATACCAGAGTGATTATGCTGACCGTTCACACTGAAAATCCGCTGCCTGCCAAAGTGATGCAGGCAGGCGCATCAGGCTACCTCAGTAAGGGAGCCGCCCCGAAAGAGATGGTTAACGCTATTCGCGCCGTTTATGCCGGCCAACGCTATATCGCCTCAGATATTGCCCAGCAGATGGCGCTCAGCCAGATTGAGCCAGAGAAGACCGAATCTCCCTTTGCTAGTTTGTCTGAACGCGAATTGCAGATTATGCTGATGATAACCAAAGGCCAAAAGGTGAATGAGATTTCCGAGCAGTTGAATCTCAGCCCGAAAACGGTGAACAGCTATCGCTATCGGATGTTTAGTAAACTGAACATCCACGGTGACGTGGAGCTGACCCATTTGGCCATTCGTCATGGTCTGTGTAATGCGGAGACGTTAACAAGTCAGTGAGTGATGTTTTTGATTCAAAAGCCTTTCTGAGTACGGTTACCAGTAAACCCGGTGTCTATCGCATGTATGACGCCGGTGGTACTGTTATCTACGTCGGTAAAGCCAAAGATCTCAAGAAGCGCCTGTCCAGCTACTTCCGTAGCAACCTTGCCTCGCGAAAAACCGAAGCGCTGGTATCTCAGATCCAGCAGATCGACGTGACGGTGACCCATACGGAAACGGAAGCGCTTCTGCTTGAGCACAACTATATCAAGCTGTACCAGCCCCGGTACAACGTGCTGCTGCGCGACGACAAATCCTACCCGTTCATTTTTCTTAGCGGCGATACCCATCCGCGTCTGGCGACGCACCGGGGAGCTAAGCACGCGAAAGGGGAGTATTTTGGGCCGTTCCCCAACGGCTACGCGGTGCGCGAGACCTTAGCGCTGCTGCAAAAGATCTTCCCTATTCGCCAGTGTGAAAACAGCGTCTACCGCAACCGCTCCCGTCCCTGCTTGCAGTATCAGATTGGCCGCTGCCTTGGGCCTTGCGTCGAGGGACTGGTCAGCGAGGAGGAGTACGCTCAGCAGGTTAACTACGTGCGTCTCTTCCTGGCGGGCAAGGACGACCAGGTCCTGAACCTGCTGATTGAACGCATGGAGAAGGCCAGCCGCGATCTCGACTTTGAAGAGGCGGCACGTATTCGCGATCAGATCCAGGCCGTACGCCGCGTTACCGAGAAGCAGTTTGTCTCTAATACCGGGGACGATCTCGACGTGATTGGCGTCTCGTTCGACGCCGGTATGGCCTGCGTGCACGTGCTATTTATTCGCCAGGGCAAGGTATTGGGCAGCCGGAGCTACTTCCCGAAAGTGCCGGGCGGCACCGAGCTGGGCGAAGTGGTGGAAACCTTTGTGGGGCAGTTCTATCTGCAGGGCAGTCAGATGCGTACCCTGCCGGGGGAGATCCTGCTCGACTTCGATCTGAGCGATAAAACCCTGCTTGCCGATTCGCTCTCCGAGCTGGCGGGCCGCCGCGTCAACGTGCAGACTAAACCGCGCGGCGATCGGGCGCGCTACCTCAAGCTGGCCCGCACCAACGCTGCTACGGCGCTTAGCACTAAGCTCTCCCAGCAGTCAACGGTTAGCCAACGTCTGGTGGCGCTCGCTACGCTGCTGAAGCTGCCAGCGGTGCGGCGCATGGAGTGTTTTGACATCAGCCATACCATGGGTGAGCAGACCGTCGCCTCCTGCGTGGTATTTGACGCCAACGGGCCGGTGCGTGCCGAGTACCGCCGGTATAACATCACCGGCATTACCCCAGGCGATGATTATGCGGCCATGAACCAGGTGCTGCGTCGTCGCTACGGTAAGGCCATTGAAGAGAGTAAGGTGCCGGACGTAATCTTGATCGATGGCGGCAAGGGACAGCTGGGTCAAGCGAAGACGGTCTTTGCCGAGCTTGACGTTCCCTGGGATAAGCACCATCCGCTGCTGCTGGGCGTAGCGAAAGGCACCGACCGTAAGGCAGGGCTGGAGACGCTGTTCTTCGAACCGGAGGGGGAGGGCTTTAACCTGCCACCAGACTCACCGGCGCTGCATGTGATCCAGCATATCCGCGACGAGTCGCACAATCACGCCATTAGCGGGCACCGTAAAAAACGCGCCAAGGTGAAAAATACCAGTACCCTGGAGACTATTGAAGGGGTCGGGCCGAAGCGTCGTCAGATGTTGTTGAAATATATGGGTGGATTGCAGGGTTTGCTCAACGCCAGCGTTGAGGACATTGCAAAAGTGCCGGGTATTTCGCAAGGGCTGGCAGAAAAGATCTTCTACTCGTTGAAACATTGAGGGCTCTGTAGCAACATAGGGCTAATTTTTACTGACAACAGACAGTTACCTGCCACTATGCGATTCAATATCCCAACGTTGCTCACGCTTTTCCGTGTCATCCTGATCCCGTTCTTTGTGCTGGCGTTCTACCTGCCGGTGGTCTGGGCTCCCTTCGCATGTGCGCTGATCTTTCTTGTTGCTGCGGTGACGGACTGGTTTGATGGCTATCTGGCCCGGCGCTGGAACCAGAGCACCCGCTTCGGGGCCTTTCTTGATCCGGTGGCTGATAAGGTCATGGTGGCCATCGCTATGGTGCTGGTGGCCGAGCACTACCACACCTGGTGGGTGACGCTGCCTGCCGCCACCATGATCGCACGTGAGATCATCATCTCTGCCCTACGCGAGTGGATGGCGGAGCTGGGCAAACGCAGCAGTGTAGCGGTGTCGTGGATTGGGAAAGTAAAAACCACCGCGCAAATGGCCTCGCTGGTGTGGATGCTGTGGCGGCCGAACGCCTGGGTAGAGTGGGCGGGAATTGGCCTGCTGTGGGTTGCTGCGGTGCTGACGCTGTGGTCTATGTTCCAGTATTTAAACGCGGCGCGGGGCGATCTGCTGGAACAGTGATCGTTTCGGCTTAATTTTCAGCAAACGATCCCGGATTTAAAAAATATCGTTGACTCAGTGCGTCAGGTAAGTAGAATGCATCGCATCAGACGGCAGCGTAGCTTGCCAGATGAGAGTAAAATCAAGTGATTAGCATCTTCACCTGATGATGCGGGAATAGCTCAGTTGGTAGAGCACGACCTTGCCAAGGTCGGGGTCGCGAGTTCGAGTCTCGTTTCCCGCTCCAAATTAAGATATCGGCACTGTATAGTATTGAACAGCGCGGGTATTAGTCGAAAGACAAAGATTTAAGGCGCGTTAGCAAAGCGGTTATGTAGCGGATTGCAAATCCGTCTAGTCCGGTTCGACTCCGGAACGCGCCTCCAATTTCCTCCCGAGCCCGGATGGTGAAATCGGTAGACACAAGGGATTTAAAATCCCTCGGCTGTAAGGCTGTGCGGGTTCAAGTCCCGCTCCGGGTACCATTGGAAATTCACAGAATAATCAAAGCAATAAGCAGTGTCGTCAAACCACCTACGGGTGGTTTTTTTGTGCCTGCGATTTGCAATCGTCTATTATATATACGCCCGCCCCAAACTGAGGTAGTAATTTTATGAAAACCGGACCGCTGAACGAGCAAGAGCTGGAGTGGCTGGATGACGTGCTGGCAAAGTACAGTACCGATGCATCCATTGTCGATGTGGCGGAGCTGGATGGCCTGCTCACTGCGGTGCTGAGCGCGCCGATGGAGATTGAGCCGAGCGAGTGGCTGGTGGCTATCTGGGGCGGGGCGAATCACGTTCCGCGCTGGTCATCCGAGAAAGAGATGGAGCGCTTTATGACGCTCTCGTTCCAGCATATGAATGATATCGCCGAGCGCCTTGCCGACTACCCGGAGCAGTTTGAGCCGCTGTTTGGCACTCGCACTATTGAAGACCAGGATCTCAGCATCGTTGAAGAGTGGTGCTTCGGTTATATGCGCGGCGTATCGCTCAGCGACTGGTCGTCGCTGCCAGAGTCGTTACAGCCTGCGCTGGAGGCCATTGCCCTGCACGGCACTGAGGAGAACTTTACCCGCGTAGAGGAGATGACCCCAGAGGCGTTTGAGGCGAGCGTCGAGGCGTTGAAACCCGCTGCGCTGGCGCTGTTTGACTACTGGGCAGCTAATCAGCAGGAGAGGGCGGTACAACAGCCGATCGTCAACGGTGATAAGGTCGGGCGTAACGATCCCTGTCCGTGTGGCAGCGGCAAAAAATACAAGCAGTGCTGTCTGCACTGATACCATTACTGTAGGCCCGGTAAGCGTAGCGCCACCGGGCATTACTCTGTTGACGCTGCAACGCCGGCCTACGTTGAGCTTACCTCTCTAACCCACCTCTGGCAGCAGTCCCGCTGCAATACCACCCTGAATTACAATCACCGCCACGCCGCAGAAGAGCACCAGCAGCAGGGCCGGTTTGCCGCCCCGAACGCGGTATCCCGTCTGTGGCGTATGCTTACGGCTCTGCCACGCCAGCAGGGAGGGGATCAGCAGCGCCAGCACGGCCAGCGCCACGCCCGCATACCCCAGCGCCATGACAAAGCCACGAGGGTAGAACAGTGCAAAGGCCAGCGGCGGCAGGAAGGTAATCGCCCCGGTCTGGAGCCTGCCCGCTGCGTTGTTGCGACGGTTGAAGAGATCGGCCAGGTAGTCAAACAGGCCCAGAGTCACCCCCAGAAACGAGGTTGCCAGCGCCAGATCGGCAAACAGGTGCACCGCCAGCTCTACGTGCGGCGAGGCGACAACGTCGCGCAGCGCCTGCAACAGGCCGTTAAGCCCGGCGCTGTTAGCCATCAGGCCAAAGAAGGTGGTGGAGTCGATGCTGCCCAGGGTTGCCAGCTGCCAGAAGATATAGGCTACCAGCGGGATGGCGCTGCCGGTAATAAATACCCAGCGCAGCTTCTGCACGTTGCCGTTCATATAGCTAACGATACTCGGCACGCTGCCATGAAAGCCAAAGGAGGTGAAAATCACCGGGATAGCGGAGAGCGCCAGCCCTTTTTCCAGCGGCAGCGTCAGGAGATTTACTTTATGCACGTGGGGCATCAGCAGCGCCAGCATCACGATCAGGAAGATCAGCTTGGCGCTAAACAGAAAGCGGTTGAAGAGATCTACCAGTGAGGTGCCAATGCAAACCACACCGCCAGCCACCAGGGTAAACAGCAGGACGCCGGTGGTAGGCGAAACGGAGAGACTTAGCCACTCGCTCAGGCTAGAGGCCAGCAGCTCGCCGGCACCACTCATGTAGGCCGCCGTCAGGGCATACATCAAAAACAGCATGCTAAACCCGGTGGCCCATTGGCCATAGCGGCCAAGATAACGGCGAGCCAGCGTGCCCAGCCCGGTATCGGCTGGAACGTGCTGGTAGACCTCCAGCAGCAGGAGGGCGGTATAACACATTAGTCCCCAGAGGAAAAAGAGTAACGCCAGCGTTACGCCAAAGCCGACACCCGCGGCGGCCAGCGGCATCGCCAGCATACCAGCACCGATCGTGGTCCCGGCAACGATAAACATACTGCCAAAAGTCCTGTTCTTCACGCTTCTCTTTACACCTGCACTACGCACCAAAATTGTGCGGCGCAGAGTAAGGCAAAACGGCGTTGACGTCAAACCACCGTTACAAGCAGTGTAAAGATAACGATACGTTTTTTGATGGCGCATAACGCGGGGGAACGAGAATAAAATGTAAATAGCGAGTCAGAATTAATTAAGGCAGCACAGAGTGCCGCCACAATAATTATTTTTGTGCGTCGAGCGTAGAAAGTTCTTTATCAATAAAATAGAGTCCTTCGCCACTTTTACCGGCCAGGGAGAGTTTATCAATAACTGATTTAAATAATTTCTCTTCTTCGTGCTGTTCGGCCACATACCACTGTAGGAAATTAAAGGTGGGATAATCCTGGTTGGTCATTGCAAAGTGGGCCAGGGCATTTATCTGACGGCTGATAAGCTGCTCATGCTCATAGGTAGCGCGGAACAGTTCGTCCAGCGAGGCATATTCAGCGAAGGGCGTGGGGATCGCGTTAATGCGCGGCAGGCTGCCGGTATCGGTCAGGTAGTCAAACAGGCGCTGCATGTGGGTCATCTCTTCCTGCGCATGGCGACGCAGAAACGCAGCTGCACCTTCAAAACTATTATAGCTACACCAGGCGCTCATCTGCTGATAAAGCAAAGAGGAGTAAAGTTCAAGATTCATCTGCTCATTGAGCTGTTCAATCATTTCAATTTTAAGCATGGCGTTATTCCATAACAGGTGGGGAAAAGTTAAGTGCCGTCACTATAATTTGTTATTTAATTATTTGCAAAAGGTAAAATAAAAAAGTTCTTTTTAAAAATACGAATGGGAATAACACGCATTGGCGCTTATTTAATAAATAAATGAGAATTATTTGTTTTATTATTTGCCAGCGTCGCTGCACTGGCAAATACCATTAATAATAGACGCCCGCTGGGGTATAGCTGACGGCTCGCCCTTGACACTGGTACTGGATAGTGACGGTTTCGTTCAGGCACAGCGAGCCGCTGATGACGCTACAGGTTTTAACCGGCTGACCAAAGGCGATCGCCGTGGCATAGCCCATCTGCTGGCACTGACGGTTTGCCGTTCCCTGAGTGGTGTAGTCGTCATAGCGGGCCTTCTGCAGCATCGTCTCGTTAAAGTGCAGTCGCACCAGGCCCGTTGCCGGGTTAACGTCGGTGACTTCAGGTTCCTTCGTGATGGTGCATCCAGCAAGCAGCATCAGCGAAGCGGCAAGGAGGAGTCTCTTCATGCAAACGCTCTGATTCAGTTTCGATGATCTCATCCTACAGCCTGCTTCGCCAGGCAATGACCGGAATAGCCAAAGATTCTTACTTCTCTAATTGCAACGGCAGGTGGGAGAGGGGCGGGTACAGGCAAAACTGTGACCGCATCTCTAATTTATAAAACCATTTTTCATTAAATTTGAAAGTATGTTTGCCAGGTAGTAAGGTTTAACCTGATTAGTTCTTTATGACGGGATCCCCCGCAACGCATTCAGGAGAAGAGATAATGAAAATTGCACTGATGATGGAAAATAGCCAGGCTGCCAAAAACGCCACCATCCTCAACGAGCTGAAAACCGTCGCTGACGATAAAGGCTTTCCGGTTTTCAACGTTGGGATGAGCGATGAGAACGACCATCACCTGACCTATATCCATCTGGGCATTATGGCCAGCATTCTGCTGAATTCAAAAGCGGTTGATTTTGTGATTTCTGGCTGCGGCACCGGTCAGGGGGCGCTGATGTCGCTAAACATCCATCCGGGTGTGAACTGTGGCTACTGTATCGATCCCGCCGACGCCTTCCTGTTTGCCCAGATCAACAACGGTAATGCCCTGGCGCTGCCGTTTGCCAAAGGCTTCGGCTGGGGTGCAGAGCTGAACGTACGCTTTATCTTTGAGAAAGCTTTCACTGGTCGTAAAGGCGAAGGCTACCCGCCTGAGCGTAAAGAGCCGCAGGTGCGCAACGCCGGGATCCTCAATCAGGTGAAAGCAGCAGTAGTAAAAGATAACTATCTCGACACCCTGCGCGCGATCGATCCTGAGCTGGTAAAAACCGCCGTCTCCGGCCAGCGTTTCCAGCAGTGCTTCTTTGAACACTGCCAGGATAAAGAGATCGAAGCGTTCGTTCGCGAAGTGCTCGCCTAAGTTCTATTGTGCCGGGCAGCGCTACGCTGACCCGGCTCACAGATTAACGTTTCTTCGTTGATACTGCGCTGCCCGCATCCTTAGCCAGCCTGAAGGTATCGGCCATCCCCACCAGACAGATCAGCGCAATAAACACAAACGCCAGCCGAAAGCTGATGCCCGGTACGCCGCTCAGGGCCAGCCAGTCGCTGGCTTTCTCTCCAAGACGGATCCCGATGGCCCCAAGCGTGATGCCCAGCCCGACCGCTAGCTGCGTGGCGGTGCTAAACAGGGTATTGGCATAGCTCATCTGCGCGGAGGGGACATCGGCAAAGGCCAGCGTGCTGACGCCGGTAAACTGCACCGAACGAAAGACCCCGCCCAGATAGAGCACGACAAAAATAACCCATACCGGCGTCGTTGGCGTAATAAAGGCGCAAGCCAGCAGGGCCAGCACGTTTAGCGCACCGTTGATCAGCAGTAGCTTTTTGAAGCCGAGCCAGCGGATCAGCGGGGTCGTGGCGGGCTTAATGGTCAGGTTACCGACGAAGACCGCCAGCACCAGTAGCCCGGCATGAAACGGATCCATCCCAAAACCGACCTGGAACATCAGCGGCAGCAGAAACGGTACTGCGCTGATGGAAGCACGAAACAGCGATCCGCCGTACATGGTGACGCGAAAGGTAGGTACCTGCATGGCATCGAGACGGATCATCGGCCAGCGTGCACGCTGAAAATGGCGTAGCGCATAGACCAGCGTGGCCGTGCCCAGCGCCAGCAGGCCCAACGTCCACGCTCCCTGCTGCTGCTCACCCCCCAGCATCTCCATGGCGCACACCAGGCTGACCATTGCGACTGAAGTAGAGACAAAGCCCATAAGATCAAACGGACGGCGTTCGTCGTCGCGAATATCGGGAATAATGCGTAGCGCCAGCGCAATAGCCAGCAGGCCAATCGGCACGTTAATAAAGAAGATCCAGCGCCAGTCGGCGTAGCGGGTGATGAATCCTCCTAGCGGCGGGCCGATAATGGGCGCAACCAGCGCGGGCCAGGTGAGGGTAGCGATGGCGGTGATCAGCAGATGCTTAGGGGTGGTACGCAGCACGGCGAGCCTGCCGACGGGAACCATCAGCGCGCCGCCCATCCCCTGCAAAATGCGCATCGCGACAAACATCTCAACGCTGGTAGAGAGACCACAAAATACCGAGGCGAGGGTAAAGATCGCCAGTGCGGCGGTGAAGACCTTGCGCGCGCCGAAGCGATCGGCTATCCAGCCGCTGGCCGGGATCAGCACCGCAAGGGTGATGAGGTAGGCGCTGATACCTATGTTCAACGCCACCGCTTCGACGCCAAAGCTTCGCGCCATATCCGGCAGGGCCGTCGCTATCACCGTCCCGTCAAGAAACTCCATAAAAAAGGCCCCGGCTACCAGCAGCGCGGCGGGCGAGACGCCCCGCGTCTTCTCCGGGAGGGTGTTTTCACTCATTTTTGGTCTGCCATTTCAAAAAAAATTAGAATAATTAAAAAAAATGAAATCGCCGTAACCTTAGGATTAATCAACGATTATTTAACAAAATTAAAGAAATCGCGTAAAAGTTGGTGTGATATTCATCACAAAGTGGTTGATTTTTGTGATGCAGGTCATATTATACGCCCATCGACAAGTAACACCTGCACAACAAAATAGCCGGAGCAAAACATGAAATTGCGCAAGATCCTGAAAAGCATTTTTGAAACCTACTGCAAGACTTTTAAAGACGTACCGCCGGGCGCTATGTTTTAATAAAGTTGCTGTGATAAAAAACCTGCTGCGGCAGGTTTTTTTGTTTCTGTAACTCAGGAGTAACCTATGTCTCAAAATCTTAGCGCCGATCAGGAGCTGGTGTCCGACGTTGTGGCCTGCCAGCTGGTGATCAAACAGATCCTCGACGTTATTGACGTCATCGCCCCGGTTGAAGTGCGCGAAAAGATGGCTAACCAGCTTAAAACCATCGACTTCACTACTCATCCAGCAGTGGCCGACCCGGTTACCCGGCGTGCTATTCAGAAAGCCATTGCCTTAATTGAGCTGAAGTTTACGCCGCAGGAAGAGACACACTAAAGCGTGAACACAGTCGAACAAAGTAAACCTTTGTTTTGTTATTTTCAAACGGATGTTTTCTTTGGCCGCTGTGGCTGTGTGCCGCGTTGAGTTTAAGTCCGGGCGGCAGGGATGGCGGGAGGAACTCCCGCCAGAGAGGTGGGTGGTGAATATCAGTGCCTGCGACAGTTCACCACGTTAAGCAGCGCCCGATCGGTCTGGGCGATATTTTTCCCGTCGCGCAGAGAGCCATGAATTTCACCGATTAACAGCTGGAGCAGCAGTCCATCCTGCTGCTCTGCTTTTTCCAGCTCGCGCAAAAAGTTAAGCGTCTTTTCATCCTTCACGGCTTCTGCTTCTTCACTCAGCCGCGTCAGCATTTCACACCGCACGTTGTACTCTTCAAGCGCTTTCTCAAACAGCTCCTCTAACGAATTGAAACTGTCCGGGGGATTTTCCCGCGCTTTCACAATCGGGTAGGCTCCGGCGCGTTTCATAAAGTCGAACACGCGCATCATGAGGTTTACCTTCTCCTGCGCCTGCGCGCGAAGGAACGTTGCCGAACCCGGTAGATTGTGCTCTGAACACCATTCACTGAATGAGAGGCAGAGGTTGGATGCCTGAAACTCAAGGTTAACCTGCGAGTTGAGTTTTTGTGCCATGCCGAGAGTCGCCATAATGACCTCCTTCTGTCCTGGATGGGGCTGCGATTAATGCCAGCCGTACTGCGTCGACAAAACGATCGTAAAGCGTTATGCATCTAACAATTGTGATCCAGCAAACACTTTTCAGCGGAATAAGCGAATAATCTGAATAAAAATAGTGGTTTACATTCATTGGTGAATGTATGCAATGAAGGGTATCGTTAAATATTAAGGAGTTGGAGATGAAAAGAGTTGCTGTGCTGTTGGCCCCCGGTTTTGAAGAAGCAGAAGCTATCGTTACCATTGATATACTACGCCGGTTGCATATTGAGGTCGAAACGCTGGCCTGTGCCACGTCCCGCGCCGTGGTGAGCTATCACGCTATTCCTATGGTGGCTGATGCTACCCTGAGTGAGCGACTGGATACGCTCTATGATGCTGTGGTCCTGCCTGGTGGGCCGGAGGGGAGCGTTAACCTTGCAGCCAACCCAGAGGTAATTGCCTTTGTGACCCGCCATGACCAGGCGGAAAAGCTGATCTGCCCCATCTGCTCGGCAGCGGCGCGCGTGCTGGGGGGAAACGGCCTGCTGAAAGGGCGGCGCTACGTCTGCTCAGGCGAGCTGCATGAAACCGTAACCGACGGCCACTATATCGATGCTGCTGTAGTCGAGGATGGCAACCTGATCAGCGGCAAAGGATTAGGCCGGGTATTTGATTTTGCCTTTGCCGTCTCGACGCGCCTTTTGGGTGACGATGCGCCAGTGCGCGACCACGCGGATCACATCTATTATCCACTCTAATGTCCCACCGCTAAGATACTCCCTTCAGGCCACAAGGATAAGCTGGCTGGCCTGATGGATAATTCTGCTATACCCTTCCAGATTTGTCTGACAAATACGCCAATTCTTATGAAGATAATCGCTGAATTTATGCACGCTTTTACTGTAATTCTGCGGTGTGATGGCGCTCTCCTATGGAGGATCAATTTCCCGCTAAAACTACACCTCAGCAATAGCATCTCCTGATAGACGTGTGCTAATGCCTTGTTTTAAGGCTGATTAGACAGCTAATAAACTCTCATTCCCTACATAAAAAAGTGTTAAAGCTGGAGTTAACCATGCACAAATTCACTAAAGCGCTGGCGGCAATTGGTTTAGCTGCCGTTATGTCACAATCCGCTATCGCCGAAAATATGAAGCTCGGTTTTCTGGTCAAGCAGCCGGAGGAGCCGTGGTTCCAGACCGAATGGAAATTTGCTGATAAGGCAGGTAAAGATTTAGGTTTTGAAGTCATTAAAATCGCCGTACCGGACGGTGAAAAGACGCTGAACGCTATCGATAGCCTGGCGGCCAGCGGAGCGAAAGGGTTTGTTATCTGTACTCCGGATCCCAAGCTGGGCTCGGCAATTGTTGCTAAAGCGCGCGGCTACGACATGAAGGTCATTGCCGTAGATGACCAGTTCGTCAACGCTAAAGGCCAGCCGATGGAGAGCGTGCCGCTGGTGATGATGGCCGCCAGTGAGATCGGCGCTCGCCAGGGTCAGGAGCTCTATAAAGAGATGCAAAAACGTGGCTGGGATGTGAAAGAGACTGGTGTGATGGCCATCACCGCCAACGAACTGGATACCGCCCGTCGCCGCACTTCCGGCTCGATGGATGCCCTGAAAGCCGCAGGCTTCCCGGAAAAACAGATCTATCAGGTTCCTACCAAATCAAACGATATTCCTGGCGCATTCGATGCCGGTAACTCCCTGCTGGTTCAGCACCCGGAGGTAAAACACTGGCTGGTGGTCGGCATGAACGATAACACCGTGCTGGGCGGCGTACGTGCCACTGAAGGTCAGGGCTTTAAGGCCGCTGACGTGATCGGCATCGGCATCAACGGTGTTGACGCCGTGAGCGAGCTATCCAAGGCTCAGGGTACCGGCTTCTACGGCTCGCTGCTGCCAAGCCCGGACGTGCATGGGTATAAGACCAGTGAAATGCTCTACAACTGGGTGGAAAAAGGCGTTGAGCCGCCGAAGTTCACTGCGGTTACCGACGTGGTGCTGATCACCCGCGACAACTTCAAAGATGAGTTAGCGAAGAAAGGGCTAGGCGTGAAGTAATTTACGCCGTTGGTTGCGCCCTTCGTCGCATGATGAAGGGCCAGTCGTACCATCAATGCGTCACGGAGACGTTATGCAACAGTCAACTCCATATCTCTCTTTCCGTGGTATTAGCAAAACCTTCCCCGGCGTTAAGGCCCTGAGCGACATCAGCTTCGACTGCTATGCCGGTCAGGTGCACGCCCTGATGGGGGAAAACGGCGCGGGTAAATCGACGCTGTTAAAGATCCTTAGCGGCAACTACGCACCCACCGGCGGAACGCTGGTGCTGCAGGGCCAGGAGGTCAGCTTTGCCGACACCACCGCCGCGCTGAATGCCGGCGTGGCGATCATCTACCAGGAGCTGCATCTGGTTCCCGAGATGACCGTCGCGGAAAATATCTATCTTGGCCAGCTACCGCAGAAGGGCGGGCTGGTGAATCGCTCGCTGCTTAACTATGAAGCCCGTCTCCAGCTGGAGCATCTTGGGCTGGATATCGATCCGCAGACGCCGTTGAAGTACCTCTCCATCGGCCAGTGGCAGATGGTTGAAATTGCCAAGGCGCTGGCGCGCAATGCGAAAGTGATCGCCTTCGATGAACCAACCAGCTCGCTCTCGGCGCGGGAGATCGACAACCTGTTCCGTGTGATCCGCGAGCTGCGCAACGAGGGGCGAGTGATTCTCTATGTCTCCCACCGCATGGAGGAGATATTTGCTCTCAGCGACGCCATTACCGTCTTTAAAGACGGGCGCTACGTGCGCACCTTTGACGATATGCAGCAGGTCAACCATGACTCGCTGGTGCAGGCGATGGTCGGGCGCGATCTCGGCGACATCTACGGCTGGCAGCCACGAGAATATGGGGCGGAGATGCTGCGTCTGGAGTCGGTAAAAGCCCCCGGCGTGCGCCATCCCGTTAGCTTCTCGGTGAGGCGCGGTGAGATCGTCGGCCTGTTCGGGCTGGTGGGGGCAGGGCGCAGCGAGCTGATGAAAGGACTGTTTGGCGGCACGCGCATCACGGCGGGCCAGCTGATCATTGACGGCAAGCCGCTGGATATTCAAAAGCCAGCCCACGCCATTCGCGCCGGGATGATGCTCTGTCCCGAGGATCGTAAGGCCGAAGGTATTATTCCCGTCCACTCCGTGCGTGACAATATCAACATCAGCGCCCGGCGCAAGTCGGTTCGCGCCGGATGCCTGATCAACGACGGCTGGGAAGTGGAAAACGCCGACCATCATATTCGCTCCCTTAATATCAAAACGCCCGGCGCTGAGCAGCTGATTATGAATCTCTCCGGCGGCAACCAGCAAAAAGCCATTCTTGGCCGCTGGCTGTCGGAGGAGATGAAGGTGATTTTGCTCGATGAGCCGACGCGCGGCATCGATGTCGGCGCGAAGCATGAGATTTACAACGTTATCTACGCCCTGGCCTCCCGTGGCGTAGCGGTACTGTTTGCCTCCAGCGACCTGCCGGAAGTGCTCGGCGTCGCCGATCGCATTCTGGTGATGCGGGAAGGGGAGATCGCCGGTGAGCTGCTGCACGGCGAAGCAGACGAGAAACAGGCGCTAAGCCTTGCCATGCCTAAAGTGAGCCAGGCCGTCGCCTGAGTGAGGAGAGTATCATGTCATCAGTAACAAGCTCTGGCGCAGGAAAGTCGCCGTTCAGTCTGGGGCGTATCTGGGATCACTACGGCATGCTGGTCGTCTTTGCCGTACTGTTTATCGGCTGCGCCCTGTTTGTGCCTAACTTTGCCAGCTTCGTCAATATGAAGGGGCTGGGGCTCGCCATCTCAATGTCGGGCATGGTGGCCTGCGGCATGCTCTTCTGCCTGGCCTCCGGAGACTTTGACCTGTCGGTTGCCTCGGTTATTGCCTGTGCAGGCGTCACCGCCGCGGTGGTGATCAACATGACGGAGAGCCTGTGGATCGGCGTCTTTGCGGGCCTGATGCTCGGGGTATTGAGCGGCCTCGTTAACGGCTTCGTCATTGCAAAGCTGAAGATCAACGCCCTGATCACCACCCTCGCCACGATGCAGATCGTGCGCGGTCTGGCCTATATCATCTCCGATGGTAAAGCGGTAGGTATTGAAGACGAGCGCTTCTTTACCCTCGGCTATACCAACTGGCTCGGCCTGCCTGCGCCCATCTGGCTGACGGTGGCCTGCCTTATCATCTTCGGTTTCCTGCTCAACAGAACCACCTTCGGCCGCAATACGCTGGCCATCGGCGGTAACGAAGAGGCGGCTCGCCTGGCAGGGGTGCCGGTGGTGCGCACAAAAATTATTATCTTTGTGCTCTCCGGGCTGGTATCGGCCGCCGCCGGGATCATTCTGGCGTCGCGTATGACAAGCGGCCAGCCGATGACCTCTATTGGTTACGAGCTGATCGTCATCTCCGCCTGCGTGCTTGGCGGCGTCTCCCTCAAGGGCGGCATCGGAAAAATCTCGTATGTTGTGGCAGGGATCCTGATCCTCGGTACCGTTGAGAACGCCATGAACCTGCTTAATATCTCTCCCTTCTCGCAATACGTTGTGCGTGGCCTGATCCTGCTGGCGGCGGTGATCTTCGACCGCTACAAACAGAAGGCGAAACGCACCGTCTGACACCCGCTATTTTGCCAAAGGGTCTCTTTTTTAATCGTTTTTACCTCTCAGCCAGCCGCAATTGCGGCTGGTTTCTTTACGTTTGAATGGCGAGGAGCGTGACACTGTCTATACTTACATGGCTAATGATAATGAGTGATGGTCGTGAACGCGGCATCGAAACCAGAAAGGAGGATATCAGGGTGGCTGACCAGTTAGCTGTACCGCCTGTACTTTCCGCAAACTATGCTTACTTCTTTGACCTCGACGGAACCCTCGCCGAAATCAAACCTCGTCCCGATCAGGTCTTTATTCCCGCCGGGGTGATAACCCTGCTCAAACGACTGGCCGAAATGAATCAGGGCGCGGTGGCGCTGGTATCGGGTCGTTCGATGAAAGAGCTGGATGCCATCGCCTCCCCGCTGCACTTTCCCCTTGCCGGCGTGCACGGTGCGCAGCGGCGCGACTATCAGGGAAATACGCACGAGATCACCCTGCCGGCCGATCAGGTTAAGCAGATGGAGCTGGAGCTGATTGCGGCGCTCGATCGTCTGGAAGGGACAGAGCTCGAGGCGAAGGGGATGGCGTTTGCGCTGCACTATCGCCAGGCCGTTCACCATGAAGAGACAATTTTTACTCTGGCGAAGGAAATGGAGGAGAAATATCCGAATTTAGCCCTGCAGCCGGGTAAATGCGTGGTAGAGCTGAAACCGCGTGGTATCAATAAAGGAGCAGCAGTTGAAGCATTCATGCAGGAGCCGCCCTTTTGCGGGCGTAAACCTGTTTTCCTGGGAGACGACCTCACTGACGAGGCAGGCTTCAAGGTTGTGAATCGCCTTGATGGCGTATCCGTAAAGGTAGGTATTGGCGCGACGCAGGCGCAGTACCGGCTGGAGAGCGTAGCGGACGTTCATCAATGGCTTGAAAAAATAACTGACCACCAAAAACAAGAAGAGATGGCGCTAACTAACAGGAGAGATGGCTATGAGTCGCTTAGTCGTAGTATCTAATCGTATCGCACCGCCGGATGATAAGAAATCGAGCGCCGGTGGACTGGCCGTCGGCATTATGGGTGCCCTGAAAGGAACCGGCGGACTCTGGTTTGGCTGGAGCGGTGAGATAGGTAATGAAGATAAGCCGCTGAAGAAAGTGACCCGCGGTAATATCACCTGGGCCTCGTTTAACCTCAGCGAGCAGGATTATGATGAGTACTACAGCCAGTTTTCCAATGCCGTGCTGTGGCCGGCTTTCCACTACCGTCTTGATTTAGTCAAGTTCCAGCGCGAGGCCTGGGAGGGCTATCAGCGCGTGAACGCACTGCTGGCGGACAAGCTGGTACCGCTGCTTGAAGAAGACGATATTCTCTGGATCCACGATTATCACCTCCTGCCGTTTGCCAACGAACTGCGTCAGCGCGGCGTGAACAACCAGATCGGTTTCTTCCTGCATATTCCATTCCCAACGCCGGAGATCTTCAACGCGCTGCCGCCGCACGCCGAGCTGCTGGAGCAGCTGTGCGACTACGATCTGCTGGGCTTCCAGACCGAGAGCGACCGGGTATCGTTCCTGGATAGCCTTTCGAGCCAGACGCGATTAACTGCCCGGGGCGATAAAACCCATACCGCATGGGGCAAAACTTTCCGTACCGAGGTTTATCCTATTGGGATTGAACCGGAAGAGATCGCCGAGCAGGCTTCAGGCCCGTTGCCACCCAAGCTGGCTCAGCTCAAGGCCGAGCTGAAAAACGTGAAAAACATCTTCTCCGTCGAGCGGCTGGACTACTCTAAGGGCCTGCCGGAACGTTTCCATGCCTATGAAACTCTGCTGGAGAAGTTCCCGCAGCACCACGGTAAAATCCGCTATACGCAGATTGCACCTACCTCGCGCGGCGAGGTTCAGGCCTACCAGGATATTCGTCATCAGCTGGAGACCGAAGCTGGACGTATTAACGGTAAATATGGTCAGCTGGGCTGGACGCCGCTTTACTACCTCAATCAACACTTCGACCGCAAGCTGCTGATGAAGGTCTTCCGCTACGCCGATGTCGGGCTGGTGACGCCGCTGCGTGATGGGATGAACCTCGTTGCCAAAGAGTACGTGGCGGCGCAGGATCCGGCTAACCCAGGCGTGCTGGTGCTCTCCAAGTTTGCCGGTGCGGCTAACGAACTCACCTCGGCGCTGATCGTTAACCCGTACGATCGGGATGATGTGGCTAACGCTATGAACCGGGCCTTAACAATGCCGCTGGCGGAGCGCATATCCCGTCATGCTGACATGATGGATGTGATTAGAAAAAATGACATTCATCGCTGGCAGGAGAGGTTTATTGCCGATTTAAAGCGTATAGCGCCTCGTAGTGCAGAGACTCTTCTGCAGAACAACGTGGCGACATTCCCCAAACTCGCGTAGAAAGGCAAGCGCTCCCGCTGTGGCGGGGGCGCTATACGTCACCCAACGGTACCAGCAGCACATCTACCTTACAGGCTCCCACCACGCCTTTTGCCGAACAGGCTGCCCGCGAAAAAAAACGCTGATTGTGATTACCGTAAATAACCAGATCGATCCCTTCTCGCTCGCAAATATGTGAAATATTTTCACTCAGCTCACCCGAGGCAATTATTGTTTTTGCAATGGGATAATTCGCCTGCGCAATTAACGCCTGCATAAATTGCTGTGTCTCTTCCTGCATCAGATCGCGCAGATTCTCCAGCATAGGAGCGGCAAACTGATTATACATTTCGGGATCGTTAGCCAGAGTAAGTAGGCTAATACGCGCCTGGCATGGCCGTGCGATAGAGACTGCTTTTTTGAGCAGCAGGTGACTTTCTGGGTCAATGGCGACCGCCACCAACAGGTGAGAATAGCTCATATCTCGCTCCTTAAAAGAGTATGAACCTTTGACGTATCTTTACCTTCTTCTTACAAATCTTGCAACTAAAAAAGTGTGACAGAGCTGTGAACATTATCATAAATATTCATTAATTATTCCATTGGAAGGAATCGCGCCCTCAGTGAATATGTTAACAAAATTTGAAAACTTAACCTAAATTTAGCGAATTTTATTGGCCAATATAATATGCATTTACTAACCATTAACAAATTTGCAATCATTTTACGCTTTTTCAGAGTTAGTTTAGCGCCGCTTCAATTAATTGATAAGTAACATTATTTTATTGTAGCCCTATTTTCATCATGGCTATTGCGTTTAAAAAGGTAGCACAAAGTCGGAGGTCTAATGACTGGTTACCAAATAGCACATAGATCTGCATGTCTATTCGTCGAAAAGGAATAGAAAAGGCGCTTAATAGTACAAAAAATAAACAATCACTAAGTCGAAAGTATGGATTTCTCTAAAATATTCACGTAAATTATGTGACGTAGATCACATTATTTTCAAATTATTCATTAGAGCCAATTGTATGTCCTACGGGTCGCGAGTACAGTTGCGTCGCTTTAGGAAAAATCTTAGTCAATTGTAAGAATTGATTGAGAGCGTAACGGAGAGAGGTGGCACAGCAATGCGATCGCCGTCACGTTAAACAACAAAATTCAAACGATGCATTTCGCCTTATCTTTTTTAATACCGGGTTTTTTTCCCGGCGACATCACGGGGTGCGGCCTGGCCGCATAAGACACTAGTTGGTTATTTTGGATGGGAAAAATGCATACATCCGAGCTGCTGAAACATATCTATGACATCAACCTGTCATATTTACTGCTGGCACAGCGTTTAATTAGTCAGGACAAAGCCTCCGCCATGTTCCGCCTGGGCATTAGCGAAGAGATGGCCTCTACCATGGGTGAATTGACGCTGCCGCAGATGGTTAAATTAGCTGAAACCAATCAGCTTATCTGCCAGTTTCGTTTTGATAGTCATCAGACCATCACTCGTCTGACTCAGGAATCCCGCGTAGACGATCTGCAGCAGATCCATACCGGTATTATGCTCTCAACGCGTCTGCTTAATGAGAGCAACCAGGGTGCTGACGCAGCGTCCCGGAAGAAAAGGGCTTAATGATGACTGAGAAGAGCATTGTCCAGGAAGCGCGTGATATTCAACTCGCAATGGAACTGATTACGCTGGGCGCGCGTTTGCAAATGCTGGAGAGCGAAACGCAGCTCAGCCGGGGCCGCCTCATCAAACTCTATAAAGAACTTCGTGGCAGCCCGCCGCCGAAAGGGATGCTCCCATTTTCAACCGACTGGTTTATGACGTGGGAACAGAATATTCACGCCTCAATGTTCTGCAACGCCTGGCAGTTCTTGCTGAAAACAGGCCTCTGCAGCGGCGTTGACGCGGTAATTAAAGCGTATCGCCTTTATCTGGAACAGTGCCCGCAGCCGGAAGAGGGGCCGCTGTTAGCCCTGACGCGTGCGTGGACGTTAGTCCGTTTTGTTGAGAGCGGGATGCTGGAACTTTCAAGCTGCAACTGTTGCGGCGGCAATTTTATTACCCATGCTCACCAGCCCGCAGGGAGTTTTGCCTGCAGTTTGTGCCAGCCGCCTTCCAGGGCCGTAAAAAGACGTAAACTTTCCCCGGAAGCTGCCGATATTATTCCACAACTGCTGGATGAACAGATCAAACAGGCTGTTTAACGTAACGGCGTGGGTAACACTCCAGCAGCGGTAAGCAATTACCGCTGCTTTTTTTTGCCTCCCCGTTGGGTTTTTAGCCCCAAAACTGTTTTTCCTTGCCTTAGTCAACAGCGGAAGGATGATGTCGTGCTGATCTTATTAGGTTACCTTGTTGTTCTCGGTACAGTCTTTGGCGGTTATATGATGACCGGCGGACACCTTGGGGCACTTTATCAACCGGCTGAGCTGATTATTATCGGCGGTGCGGGCGTGGGTGCGTTTATTGTGGGCAACAACGGCAAAGCGATCAAAGGAACGCTTAAGGCGCTTCCGCTGCTGTTTCGTCGCTCCAAATACACAAAAGCTGTCTATATGGATCTTCTGGCGCTGCTCTATCGCCTGATGGCCAAGTCACGCCAGCAGGGGATGTTCTCCCTTGAGCGTGATATTGAAAATCCAAAAGAGAGCGAAATTTTTGCCAACTATCCGCGGATCCTTGCCGATCCGGTGATGCTGGAATTCATTGTCGACTATCTGCGCTTGATCATCAGTGGCAACATGAACACCTTCGAAATCGAAGCGTTGATGGACGAAGAGATCGAGACCCACGAAAGCGAAGCCGAAGTGCCAGCGAATAGCCTGGCAATGGTCGGCGACTCGCTGCCAGCGTTCGGTATCGTGGCGGCGGTTATGGGGGTCGTTCACGCCCTGGCCTCGGCAGATCGCCCGGCGGCCGAGCTGGGGGCGCTGATCGCTCACGCGATGGTAGGGACCTTCCTCGGCATCCTGCTGGCCTACGGCTTTATCTCGCCGCTGGCGACCGTGCTACGCCAGAAGAGCGCAGAAACCACCAAGATGATGCAGTGCGTGAAGATCACGCTGCTCTCCAACCTGAACGGCTACGCGCCACCGATTGCCGTCGAGTTTGGCCGTAAAACGCTCTACTCCAGCGAGCGTCCATCCTTTGTGGAACTGGATGAGCACGTCCGGGCGGTACGTAACCCAAACCAGCAGACCACGACTGAGGACGCATGAAAAACCAGGCCCATCCTATTGTCGTTGTAAAACGGCGCAAGCATAAGGGGCACGGAGGCGGCTCGCACGGATCCTGGAAGATTGCCTACGCCGACTTTATGACGGCAATGATGGCGTTCTTCCTCGTGATGTGGCTGATCTCAATCTCCAGTCCGAAAGAGCTGATTCAGATTGCGGAGTATTTCCGCACCCCGCTGGCGACCTCCATTGCCGGTGGCCCGCGGATCTCCAACAGCGACAGCCCGATCCCCGGCGGCGGCGATGACGTCACCCAGCAGAAGGGAGAGGTGCAGCGCCAGCCTAACGTTGACGAGCTGCGCCAGAAGATGGAGCAGTCCCGCCTGAGCAAGCTGCGTGGCGATCTCGATCAGCTGATCGAGGCCGATCCCAAGCTGCGCGCCCTGCGTCCGCACCTGAAGATCGACCTGGTGCAGGAGGGGCTGCGCATCCAGATTATCGATAGCCAGAACCGGCCGATGTTTAAAACCGGCAGCGCCGAAGTGGAACCCTACATGCGCGATATTTTACGTGCTATTGCGCCGGTGCTGAACAACATTCCGAACCGTATCAGCCTCTCTGGCCACACCGATGACTTCCCGTATGCCAACGGCGAACGCGGCTATAGCAACTGGGAGCTGTCTGCGGACCGCGCCAACGCCTCGCGGCGCGAGCTGGTCGTGGGCGGGCTGGACGACGGGAAAGTGCTACGCGTGGTTGGCATGGCTGCCACCATGCGTGTAAGTGACAAAGGGGCTGATGACGCTATCAACCGTCGCATTAGCCTCCTGGTGCTGAACAAACAAGCAGAACAGGCAATTCTGCACGAAAACGCCGAAAGCCAAAACGAGCCGGTAAGTGTATTACAACAGCCGGGGGCGCAGCCCCAGGCGACCGTTCCCACATCGCCACAACCCGATCCGAGGTGATAGCGTGAGCATGGATATTAGCGATTTTTATCAGACATTTTTTGATGAAGCTGACGAGCTGTTAGCCGACATGGAGCAACACCTGCTGGATCTGGTGCCGGAAGCACCGGATTCAGAGCAGCTCAACGCCATCTTTCGTGCGGCCCACTCCATAAAGGGTGGCGCTGGCACGTTTGGCTTTACCATTTTGCAGGAGACCACGCACCTGATGGAAAACCTGCTGGATGAGGCCCGGCGGGGAGAGATGCAACTCAATACCGATATTATCAACCTGTTTTTGGAAACCAAAGATATTATGCAGGAACAGCTCGACGCCTATAAAAGCTCGCAAGAGCCGGATGCCGCCAGCTTTGAATATATCTGCAATGCGCTGCGCCAGCTGGCGCTGGAAGCGAAAGGCGAAGTGGCTCCCGCTGCGGCCGGTGGCGCAAAGCTGACCGTTGTAGATAATGCCCAGGCCGTCGCCGATGCCGCGCCTGTCACCGCCCCGGCGGCTGGCAACGACGGTAAACTGCGCATTGTGCTGTCGCGCCTGAAAGAGAGCGAAGTCAACCTGCTGGAAGATGAGCTGAAAAATCTGGCGACCCTCAGCGACGTGGTAAAAGGCGCGGATTCTCTGAGCGCGACGCTGGAAGGTGGCGTCAGCGAAGATGATCTGGTTGCTGTGCTCTGCTTTGTCATCGAGCCGGATCAGATTAGCTTTGCCGATGCGCCAGCCCCGGCTGTTGCTATCAGCGAGACAGCACCTGTCGCCCCGGCTCCGGTGGCCCAGCCGGTCGCGGCGGCTCCGGTTGCACAAAGCGCGCCGCGTGAGCAGCCTGCCGCCCGTCAGGAGCGCGCAGAAAAACCGGCCCGCGCAAGCGAGTCCACCAGCATCCGCGTCGCCGTCGAGAAAGTTGACCAGCTCATCAACCTGGTGGGCGAACTGGTGATCACCCAGTCGATGCTGGCCCAGCGCTCTAACGAGCTGGATCCGGTCAATCATGGCGATTTGATCACCAGCATGGGCCAGCTGCAGCGTAATGCCCGCGATCTGCAGGAGTCGGTGATGTCCATCCGTATGATGCCGATGGAGTACGTCTTCAGCCGCTTCCCGCGCCTGGTACGCGACCTGGCGAGCAAGCTCAACAAGCAGATTGAACTGACGCTGCTGGGTAGCTCCACCGAGCTGGATAAGAGCCTGATCGAGCGCATTATCGATCCGTTAACCCACCTGGTGCGTAACAGCCTGGACCATGGGATTGAGCTGCCGGAAAACCGCGTTGCTGCGGGGAAATCCCCGGTAGGTAACCTGACGCTCTCTGCTGAACATCAGGGCGGCAATATCTGCATCGAAGTGATCGACGACGGCGCAGGCCTTAACCGCGAGCGTATCCTGGCGAAAGCGGTATCGCAGGGTATGGCGGTAAATGAAAACATGACCGACGAAGAGGTTGGCATGCTGATCTTCGCGCCAGGCTTCTCCACCGCAGAGCAGGTGACGGACGTCTCCGGCCGCGGCGTAGGCATGGATGTGGTGAAACGTAACATCCAGGAGATGGGCGGCCACGTTGAGATCCAGTCGAAGCAGGGCGCAGGCACCACCATCCGCATTCTACTGCCGCTGACGCTGGCGATCCTTGACGGTATGTCGGTAAAAGTCGCGGACGAAGTCTTTATCCTGCCGCTGAATGCGGTGATGGAGTCCCTGCAGCCGCGTGAAGAGGATCTGCATCCGCTGGCGGGGGGCGAGCGCGTGCTGGAAGTGCGCGGAGAGTATCTGCCGCTGGTTGAGCTGTGGAAAGTCTTTGACGTCGACGGTGCTAAAACCGAGGCAACGACAGGCATTGTGGTGATCCTACAGAGCGCAGGCCGTCGCTACGCGCTGCTGGTAGATCAGCTGATTGGTCAGCACCAGGTTGTGGTGAAGAACCTTGAGAGCAACTACCGTAAGGTGCCGGGCATCTCCGCTGCAACTATCCTCGGCGATGGCAGCGTGGCGCTGATCGTCGATGTGTCGGCGTTACAGGGATTAAACCGTGAGCAACGTGTGGCGTACACAGCCGCCTGATTTAGTTAAAAAGGTAAAAATATGACCGGTATGAGTAATGTAACGAAACTGGCTGGCGAGCCATCAGGTCAGGAGTTCCTGGTATTCACTTTAGGCGATGAAGAGTACGGCATCGATATCCTGAAAGTGCAGGAGATCCGCGGTTACGATCAGGTAACCCGTATTGCTAACACGCCAGATTTTATTAAAGGGGTCACCAACCTGCGCGGTGTGATCGTGCCCATCGTCGATCTGCGGGTTAAATTTAGCCAGCAGGACGTGGAGTATAACGATAACACCGTGGTGATCGTGCTCAACCTGGGCCAGCGCGTGGTCGGGATTGTAGTAGACGGCGTATCCGACGTGCTGTCGCTGGCGGCCGATCAGATCCGCCCGGCCCCAGAGTTTGCCGTGACCCTGTCAACGGAATATCTCACCGGCCTCGGCGCGCTGGGCGACCGGATGCTGATCCTGGTGAACATCGAGAAGCTGTTGAACAGCGAAGAGATGGCCCTGCTGGACAGCGCAGCGGCTCACGTTGCCTGATAACTCTCAACGCTCCCGGCCCCGGGAGCGTTTTTTAACCGCTTTTCATGCCGCCTCTTCATTACCCATTAATAACATTTAAGTTTTGCTAAAACTGCGAATGTAACACCAGACAATATATTGTGAAGTAGATCACGCGATAGTGAATATATCATTCTTGTTGCACTTTGTTACGAGCCGTTAACAATGTTAATCCATTGAAAGATAATGCAATTTTATGTCAATACGCCGATGGTTTGAGCATGGCTTTACAGGGTGGTTCTTTGCAACCCCGTAAGCTAAATTTCTGTTAATCCTGCTTTTTAACAGAGGCGACAACATGAACAGAAAAATCCTCCTCGTTTTGGCAAGCGGTGCGCTGGCACTGGCCGGACACTCTGCCCATGCGGTAACCAGCAGTGGGACCATCAACGCGACGTTGACCTTAACCAACGGCTGCCTGATTAACGGCTCGCCAAACCAGAGCGGCATCAACTTTGGCTCTCTGGACTTTGGTACCCATCCCGCGACTTTCTCCGAGCTGACAACCCAGCTCACCGGGGCTAACGGTGGTAACAGCTTCGCTATCCAGTGCACCACCGATACCTACACCGTACAGATCACCGGCACCACCAATACCACGGCGCCTGCCACAGTGATCGGCACGCCGGGTACACCAGCGCGCTATCTGGTTAACACCACTAATGCAACGCAGGGAGTGGCCTACAGCCTCTATAGCGACAGCGGCTTCAGTAACATCATCGCCAATGACGCGCCGCTGCCCGTAGCCTCGACCGCTGGCGGGGTGAATAACTACACCCTGTTTGGCCGCATCCAGGGCGGTGGCAACAGCGTGACCGTCGTTCCCGGTACCTATACCGATACAATTAACGTGAGCGTGATCTACTGACGCCAGCGCAATGAAACCTGAGGGAGCCGCTACTCTCCCGGCGCCAGGCCGAAGCATGCTGTGCATCGTCTTCGGGCTGGGAATGCTGGGATGGGCAGGGATCGCCGCCGCGCTGACGGTCAGCACCCAGTCGTTTCAGGTTGGGGCAACGATTGCGGCAGGGTGCTCGGTAGCCAGCGGCAGCAATGGCCTGCTGGGCACGCTGGACTTCGGGAGCCGTAGCGGCGTAGCAAGCGGTCAGGTCACCACCAGCTTTGTTCCTAACAGTGCGCTCTCGCTCGCCTGCACTCCCGGCGTAGCGTTAAGCATGAGCATTAACGGCGGTCTGCACTACGGCACCGTACGCAATATGCAGCGCAGCGGGGGCACGGATCGGGTGCCTTACCGGCTCTATCGCAGCAGTACGCTGGCGGCCAATACGGAAGTAGGTGTGAATCAGGCCTGGTCGATCACCTATAGCGATAGCAACAACATTGCGCTGACGCTGTTTGGTGCAGCGCAGCTCACGGGGTTTAGCCCCGCAGGAAACTATACCGATCAACTGACCGTAACGTTGTCCTGGTAAGGTCATACAGGGAGAAGGATCATGAAAACCATTATGGGCCGGAGCCTAATAGCAGGGGCCCTGCTGGCGCTGACGGGCATGACGCAGCAGGCGCAGGGCGCCGCAACCATCTTACTTTGGCCGATCGATCCGTGGCTGGCCGCCGATGCTAACGCAACGGAGCTGTGGATCCAGAATCAGGGCGATACGCCAACCACCATGCAGGTGCGCATCATGCGCTGGACCCAGGAGGGTGGACACGAGCGCTACCAGGCCCAGCAGGATGTAGTCGCCAGCCCGCCCATTGTGCGCATTGATAAAGGTGGCAAGCAGCTTATTCGTCTCATTAAGCAGACTCAGGTTCCCGCTGGCATAGAGCAAGGCTACCGGATCATCGTGGATGAGATCCCCCAGCCCGCTAACGGCAATTCGCCGCAGATTGGCCTGAAAATTCAGATGCGCTACTCGATTCCGCTCTTTGTCTATGGCCAGGGCGTGGCAACCACCACCGAGGGGGCAAACCATGCTCTGGTTAACACCCGCGATTTAAGCTGGCGGGTGATCCGCGAGGGGGGCAAACCGGCGTTGGAGGTGCGCAACCGTAGCGATGTACACGTTAGGCTAAGCCAGGTTAGCGTGCAGCAGGGCAGCCAGCGCCGGCAGATGGCGGATGGCCTGCTGGGATACGTGCTGCCGGGCGGGGCGCGTAGCTGGCCGCTCCCCTCAGGTCTTAGCAATCCGACTACCATGACGGCGACGATTAATGCCAGGGATACGCAATGGCAGTCGTCTCCCGCAAACTGATCCTGCCGCTGATGGTGCTGCTGGGGGGAGTGACGGATGCGCTGGCAGAGGAGGGGGATGATGCCCTGCCGCCGCCGCCGGATGCGCAGGCGATCAACGCCCAGGCAGTCTTTCACCTCTCGCTGGTGGTCAACCACTACGATACCGATCTGGTCGTGCCGGTCACCCAGCAGCAGGGACGCTATATTGTCGCCAGCCGCGATCTGCAGCGGGCCGGGATCCCCGCAGAGCATCTGCCCGCAGGCGACGTTGATCTCTCGACCCTGCCTGATGTACGGACCGAATATGATAGCAACCGCCAGCGGCTGCTACTGTTCGTTCCCCGGGAGTGGGTAGGGGATCGCGCCACCTCCTTTAACGGCGAAAGGGCGCGTGCTAAGCCGCACTATGGTCGGGGCGCGCTGGTAAACTATGACTTCTATACCAGCAGCACCGAGCATGCCGGTAGCCAGGCCTCTCTGTGGCATGAGTTTCGCTACTTCGACAGCAACGCAGTCTTCTCTTCAACCGGTACGCTGCGGGAGTATCTCTCCGGCACCGCCGGACAAAACGAGGGCTATACCCGCTACGACACGACGCTGCTGTTTACCAACGAGGAGAATGCCACCGAGTGGCAGCTGGGGGACGTTATCTCCGACTCGTTGAGCTGGAGCAGCAGCGTGCGGATGGGGGGCATCCGCTACGGGCGCGACTTCTCGCTGCGCCCCGATTTGGTCACCTGGCCGCTGCCCGCTTTTACGGGGGAGGCGGCGGTTCCCACGGCGGTGGACGTATTTATCAACGGCTACCGGGCGGGATCCACCCAGCTCCAGCCCGGCCCCTTTACCCTGACCAATCTGCCCTACATCAACGGCGCAGGGGATGCGGTGCTGGTTACCACCGACGCGCTGGGACGGCAGGTCAGTACCACGCTGCCGTTTTATGTCTCCAGCGACGTGCTGAAAAGCGGCATCACCGATGGGGCAATCACTCTCGGCAGCCTGCGACGTAACTACGGCATTGACGATTTCAACTACGGTCCGGCGGCGGGCAGCGCCTCCCTGCGCTACGGGGTGACGGACTACTTCACCTTTGAAGGCCACGGTGAAGCCGCCGAAGAGCTGGCCCTCGGCGGTGCGGGTGCGGTGGTAAAGCTGGGTCAGTATGGCGTCGTCAACTCATCGTGGACGGAGAGCCGGATGCGCGGCAACAGCGGCAATCAGCTCAACTGGGGTTACCAGTACAGCACCAGCACCTTCAGCATCGCCACCCAGCACACTCGCCGTGAGCGCGGGTTTGGCAACCTGGCTCTTTACGATCAGACCATCGTTTACGACGACGATCGCAGCCGCTGGCGACGCTTAGCCGCAATACCGATCAATATTCGCTGACCTTTAACATGGGCGACTATGGCAACGTCGGCGCGGCGTGGATTGGCGTGCGCAGCTTTGATAATCAGAAGACTGAGCTGCTGAACCTCTCCTGGAGCCGTAACCTGTGGGGCAGCAGCAGCCTCTACCTGGCAGCCAGCCATGATAAGCAGCGGGACGACTGGACCTTCGCTATGTCGCTGCAGATCCCCATCGGTGAGCGGGACAGCGCGGCAATCAGCGTGGAGAGAACGCCGGATGCGGGCACCAGCCAGCGCATCAACTATAACCACGCGATGCCTACCGACGGCGGTTTCGGCTGGAATATGGCCTTTGCCCGCCAGCCGCAGTCGGATAACTACCAGCAGGCAACGCTGGGCTGGCGCAATAACAGCGTTGAATTGCAGGGGGGCGGCTACGGCGAGCGCGGGATGATGACCTGGTGGGGCGAGGCGCTGGGTTCATTGGTGCTAATGGACGGCCAGGTTTTTGCGGCTAACAAGATCAACGATGCCTTCGTGGTGGTCAGCACCGGCGGCAATGCCGACGTGCCGGTCAGCTATGAGAACCAGCCGGTAGGCAGGACTAACGACAAAGGGTATCTGCTGGTCAGCGGCGTCTCAGCCTACTATCCCGCCAGCTACAGCATTAACACCCTCAACCTGCCAGCCGATACGCGTCTGAAGGAGACCGAGAAGCGGATCGCCCTGCGCCGCCAGAGCGGCTATCTGGTGGAGTTTCCGATGGAGCAGGAACGGGTCGCCAGCGTCATCCTGCATGACGATCGGGGAGATGCGCTGCCGGTGGGCAGCCAGGTCTACCGGGAAGGCCGATCGCCGACGCCGGTGGGCTATGACGGCATCGCCTTCCTGGAAAACCTCGGCGACGTAAACTCCCTGCGGGTAACCACGCCAGATAACCGCACCTGCGACGCCCGCCTGACGATCGGCGCAAATCCCGAACATAAATTACAGACCTACGGGCCGCTTACCTGTGAGGAGAGACGCTGATGCGCCGCGCTATTCTGCTTTTTCTGCTGCTGATGGGAGCCAGCCCGCTGGCGTGGTCAGCCTGTACCGTGACGCCGACCAACGGCGTCTTTGGTACCGTCACCTCGTTTGCGCTTAACAGCACCGAGCAGGAGATCAGCGGCAACCTGGTGGTTGCGTGCGATGCCGTTCTGCTCAATCTGTTAACGGGTAACTCAATAACCATGCGGTTAACCAGCGCCAGCGCCGCGGTCAGTAACCGGGCAATTATGCGCCGCGTTGATAATCCGGCCAGCACCGATACCATCCCGGTGCGGCTGTGCGGGGCCGCAGGGTGCAATAACAACAGCGAGGCGCTGATTGGCGGCAGCTACGTCTGGAGCGGAAACGCGCTGCTCGATCTGCTCAGTACCCGACGTTTTACCCTGCCAATCTATTTTCGCACCCTCTCCGGGCAGACCGTCGCGGCGGGCCAGTACCAGGCCACCTTTAACCTCAACGTAACCTATAATATATGCTCGCTGGGGCTGGCTGGTTGCCTTGCCTGGCAAACTGGCACCGTGCCCGTCGCCGTCACGGCAACCATTAATATCACTAACGACTGCATCACCATCACCGCGCCAAACGTCAACTTTGGCAGCGCGCCGCTGGTCAAAGACTTCCCCGCCGTGTCGCAGGGCGTCGCGGTGACCTGCACCAAAGGCAGCGTCTACAGCGTGGGGATCAACAACGGCAGCAACGCCAGCGGCAACGTGCGCAGAATGGCCTCCGGCAATAATCGGCTGAGCTACGAGATCTACAAAGGCAGTACCAGCGAGCGCTGGGGCAGCAGCGGCACCGAGCGCTGGGCCAGCAGCGCCTCGTCACTGCTCAGCGCCAACGGCCTGGTGCGTACCTATAACTATACGGCGCGGGTATTAACTAACCAGGCGACGCCTCCGGCCGGAACCTACAGCGATACGGTGGTAGTGGATATCGCCTTTTAATCAGCCAGGGGGGTAGCGGATTATTTCCCTTTCGCAAATGTAAAGTTCCCACCACACATGCCGATAACACCGTTAATAAGTCATCAATAAGGTGTTGCATGTTGAACCGTATCCGCGTTGTCACAATGCTGATGATGGTGCTGGTGGTTTTCGCACTTCTACAGCTGGTATCAGGTGGGCTTCTGTTTTCGTCGCTGAAACAGAATCAGCAGAGCTTTGCTGACGCTAACGATCTTCGCCAGCAGCAGACCGAGCTGACCAAAACCTGGGAGCTGATGTTGCAGACGCGCATTAACCTCAGCCGTTCGTCAGCCCGGATGATGATGGATCCGGCCAATCAGCAGAGCAGCGCCAAAACCGATCTGCTGAAGAGTGCTCATGCTTCGCTCGCCGATGCGGCACAACACTACGACGCCTACAAAGCGCTGCCGCCGGTGCCTGCCATGGCCGAGGTGAGCCAGCAGCTTGATGAGAAGTACCGCACCTATAATGCTGCGCTCACGGAGCTGATCCAGTTCCTGGAGAGCGGCAATATGGACGCCTTCTTTGCCCAGCCGACCCAGGGAATGCAGAATGCAATGGGTGACGCGCTCGGGCAGTATGCCCAGCTCAGCAGCGAGCTGTATCACGATGCCTTTACCCAGAGCACTCACGACTACCGTTTCGCCCAGTGGCAGATAGCCATCCTCGCCGTGGCGCTGGCGATCGTGCTGGCTGCGGTGTGGTACGGCATTCGTCATATCCTGCTTAATCCGCTGGCTAATGTGATCCGTCACATTCGTGAAATCGCCAGCGGCGACCTCACTCAGACGCTGGTCATTAACGGCAAAAACGAAATTACCGAGCTGGCGGACAGCGTTGAACATATGCAGCGCTCGCTGATCGATACCGTCACTAACGTGCGCAAAGGGTCGGACGCCATCTACAGCGGCACCAGCGAAATCGCCGCCGGTAACAACGATCTCTCCTCCCGTACCGAGCAGCAAGCCTCCGCGCTGGAGCAGACTGCCGCCAGCATGGAGCAGCTCACCGCCACCGTGAAGCAGAACGCCGACAACGCCCGTCAGGCCTCGCAGCTGGCGCTCAGCGCCTCCGAGACGGCCGGACGCGGGGGCAAAGTGGTGGACGGCGTGGTGAAAACCATGCACGACATCGCCACCAGCTCGAAGAAAATTGCCGACATCACCAGCGTGATCGACAGCATCGCTTTCCAGACCAATATTCTGGCGCTCAACGCCGCCGTAGAGGCTGCCCGCGCGGGCGAGCAGGGGCGCGGCTTTGCCGTGGTCGCCGGCGAGGTGCGTAACCTCGCCAGCCGCAGCGCCAACGCAGCCAAAGAGATCAAAGCCTTAATTGAAGATTCCGTCTCGCGCGTGGATACCGGCTCGGTGCTGGTTGAGAGCGCCGGGGAGACCATGAACGATATCGTCAACGCAGTGACCCGGGTGACCGACATTATGGGCGAGATTGCCTCCGCATCTGATGAGCAGAGCAAAGGCATCGACCAGGTGGCGCTGGCGGTATCGGAGATGGACAGAGTGACACAGCAGAACGCGTCGCTGGTAGAAGAGTCTGCGGCCGCGGCCGCAGCATTAGAAGAACAGGCCAGTCGACTCACGCAGGCGGTCTCTGCTTTCCGCCTTGCCGCCGTCCCTGAAAATCCGGCGCAGCGCCGCTCGCAGGGGAGGAAGTTCGTTTCTGCCCCGGTCGGTAGTCAGCTCAGTACCGGACAGGATGATAACTGGGAAACTTTTTGATCGTATTGATATTGCGGCGTTAGCCGCCTGATGGGAGCGTAGATGTTTAATCGTATTCGTATCTCGACCACACTGTTTATCTTACTGATTGTTTGCGGCCTGTTGCTTGTGGGAAGCAACGGCCTCTCTTTTTGGGCCTTCCGCGATGGTTTTCAGCATCTGGAGCAGGTTGAAAAGAGCAACCACCAGCGCAACACGCTGGCCCAGATGCGCGCCGTTTTATTGCAGACCAGCACCTCGCTGAACAAGGCCGGCACGCTGACCGCCTTAAGCTATCCGCCGGATGATATCAAAGGGCTGATGAGTTCTGCGCGCAGCAATTTGCAGCTCGCCACCGACCAGCTTAAAGAGTTTGAAGGGATCGAGGCGATCTCACCGGAAGGGGAGAAGCTCAAGGAGCAGGCGAAGGCCACCTACAGCACCTGGATGAGTGACTTAGAGCATCAGGCGACCTGGCTGGAAAACAACCAACTCTCTGATTTTATGACCGCGCCGGTGCAGCAGTCCCAGGAGGCGTTTGAGGCGACCTTTACCGCCTGGCAGCACTATATCGATCGCTTTGTGGTGACCGCGACGTCAGCCAGCCGCGCTAACTACCACATGTCGGCGGCAACCTTTATTACCGTGTTGATTCTGGCCGCGGGGCTGATCTCAGCGGGGCTGTTCTGGTCGCGCAGGATGATCGTGCAGCCGCTGGCGATTATCAGCAGCCACTTTGACAGTATCGCCGGGGGCGATCTGGCCCGGCCAATTTCGGTCTATGGCCGAAACGAAATCTCAGCCATTTTTGCCAGCCTGCAGAAGATGCAGACCGCGCTGCGCGCCACGGTAGCTAACGTGCGCGAAGGCAGCGTGTCGATGCACACCGGCATCTCAGAAATTGCTGCGGGCAATAACGATCTCTCGGCGCGTACCGAGCAGCAGGCGGCGTCGCTGGCCGAAACCGCCGCCAGCATGGAGCAGCTTACCGCGACGGTTGCCCAGAACGCGGACAACGCCCGTCAGGCGTCGGTGCTCTCTCACGGCGCAGCGGAAACGGCGAGAAAGGGTGGGGAGCAGACCTCGCGGGTGTCAGACACCATGCACGAAATTGCCACCAGTTCGCAAAAGATTGGCGACATCATCAGCGTGATCGACGGCATTGCCTTCCAGACCAATATCCTGGCGCTGAACGCCGCGGTTGAGGCCGCGCGGGCCGGCGAGCAGGGGCGTGGCTTTGCGGTCGTGGCTGGCGAGGTGCGTAACCTGGCTAGCCGCAGCGCTAATGCAGCCAAAGAGATCAAAGGATTAATTGAAGACTCCGTTGCCCGCGTGCAGCAGGGTTCCGCCCTGGTGGATACGGCGGCGCAGACCATGACGGACATCGTCCGCTCCGTCACCCAGGTGAATGACATCATGGGCGAAATTGCTTCTGCCTCCGATGAGCAGCGCCGGGGTATTGAGCAGGTCGCGCTGGCGGTCAGCCAGATGGATCAGGTCACGCAGCAGAACGCCTCTCTGGTAGAGGAGGCGGCTGCGGCAACGGAACAGTTAGCGCACCAGGCGGATCGTCTGACATCCCAGGTTGCGGTATTTAAGTTAGAAGAGTACGTCGGTCAACCCGAAGTGGCACCGCCCAGGGCCGTGCCGGCACTATCCTGAATGTAATTAAGAAGGCGCTATGACATCAACACTGCCCAACGGGCAAACGTCATTGACTATGCAGTTCCCTCAGCGCCTCGCGCTGTCCGATGCGCATTTTCGTCGGATATGTCAATTGATTTACCAGCGTGCGGGGATCGTGCTAGCTGACCATAAGCGAGACATGGTCTACAACAGGCTGGTTCGCCGCCTGCGCACGCTGGGGCTGGATGATTTTGGCCGCTACCTGAGCATGCTGGAAGCGAACCAAAGCAGCGCCGAGTGGCAGGCATTTATCAACTCGCTGACCACTAACCTGACCGCCTTCTTCCGCGAAGCTCATCACTTCCCGGTGCTGGCCGATCACGCCCGCAAGCACAGTGGTGAGTATCGCGTCTGGAGCGCCGCCGCGTCGACCGGCGAAGAGCCATACTCGCTTGCCATCACCCTGGCGGATGCGCTGGGGATGGTACAGGGACGCTGGAAAGTGATCGCCAGCGATATCGACACCGAGGTGCTGGAGAAAGCCCGCAGCGGCATCTACCGCCTGGATGAGCTGAAAACGCTCTCTCCCCAGCAGCTGCAGCGCTACTTTATGCGCGGCACCGGACCCCATGCCGGCCTGGTGCGGGTGCGCCAGGAGCTCGCCAACTTCGTCGACTTCCAGCCGCTCAACCTGCTGGATAAGCAGTACAACGTGCCGGGCCCGTTCGACGCGATTTTTTGTCGTAACGTGATGATCTATTTTGATAAAACGACGCAGCAGGACATTTTGCGCCGCTTTGCTCCAATGCTTAAGCCTGACGGACTGATGTTCGCTGGGCATTCGGAGAATTTCAGCAACCTTGTGCGCGAGTTTACCCTGCGTGGGCAGACGGTTTATGCGCTGAGTAAGGATAAAGCATGAGTAAAATCAGGGTACTGTCTGTTGATGATTCGGCGCTGATGCGCCAGATCATGACGGAAATTATCAACAGCCACAGTGATATGGAGATGGTTGCTACTGCGCCAGATCCGCTGGTCGCACGGGATTTGATCAAGAAATACAATCCGGATGTTCTGACCCTGGACGTCGAAATGCCGCGTATGGACGGCCTCGACTTTCTTGAGAAGCTGATGCGCCTGCGGCCAATGCCGGTGGTGATGGTCTCCTCCCTGACCGGAAAAGGCTCCGAGGTCACCCTGCGCGCGCTGGAGCTGGGGGCGATTGATTTTGTCACCAAGCCGCAGCTGGGGATCCGCGAAGGAATGCTCGCCTACAGCGAAATGATTGCTGAGAAGGTACGTACCGCATCACGAGCCAGACTGGCCGCGCACAATCCGGTCTCTGCTCCGGCGACCCTGAAAGCCGGGCCGCTATTAAGCTCAGAAAAGTTGCTGGCGATTGGTGCGTCAACTGGCGGAACCGAGGCAATTCGCCATGTACTCCAGCCATTGCCGCTCTCCAGTCCCGGTATTCTTATTACCCAGCATATGCCGCCGGGCTTTACCCGCTCCTTTGCCGAGCGGTTAAACAAGCTCTGCCAGATCAGCGTAAAAGAGGCTGAGGACGGCGAGCGTGTGCTGCCGGGCCATGCCTATATTGCTCCTGGCGATAAGCACATGGAGCTGGCGCGCAGCGGCGCAAACTATCAGATCAAAATTCACGACGGACCGCCGGTTAACCGGCATCGTCCGGCGGTAGATGTACTGTTTCATTCGGTCGCAAAACACGCGGGGCGCAACGCCGTGGGGGTGATCCTCACCGGTATGGGCAACGATGGCGCGGCCGGCATGTTAGCAATGCACCAGGCGGGCGCCTGGACGATTGCGCAAAATGAAGCAAGTTGTGTGGTGTTCGGCATGCCGCGCGAAGCTATCAATATGGGTGGCGTAAGCGAAGTGGTCGATCTTAGTCAGGTAAGTCAGCAGATGCTGGCAAAAATCAGTGCCGGACAGGCAATACGTATTTAACGAGGAGTGTAGTTTTATGGCGGACAAAGAGCTCAAGTTTCTGGTTGTGGATGACTTTTCCACCATGCGTCGCATCGTGCGCAACCTGCTGAAAGAGCTGGGTTTCAATAACGTAGAAGAGGCAGAGGACGGCGTTGATGCGCTGAACAAGCTCCAGGCGGGCGGCTTTGGCTTCGTTATCTCCGACTGGAACATGCCGAACATGGACGGCCTGGAGCTGCTGAAGACCATTCGTGGCAATAGCGCAATGGCTTCGCTGCCGGTGCTGATGGTCACCGCAGAGGCGAAGAAAGAGAACATCATTGCGGCCGCGCAGGCGGGTGCAAGTGGTTACGTGGTGAAGCCGTTTACGGCCGCAACCCTGGAAGAAAAACTCGGCAAGATCTTCGAGAAACTCGGCATGTGAGGACCGGATGATGATGATGCAATCGCAAATGAAACCTACGGATGAGCAATCGCCCGGGGACATTATCGCCCGCATCGGCAGCCTGACGCGTATGCTGCGCGACAGCCTGCGTGAGCTTGGCCTTGACCAGGCAATTGCCGAAGCGGCGGAAGCGATCCCCGATGCCCGCGATCGTCTGGACTATGTGGTGCAGATGACGGCCCAGGCCGCCGAGCGTGCGCTAAACAGCGTTGAGGCATCTCAGCCGCATCAGGACGCGATGGAGAGCGGCGCGAAATCGCTGAGCAAACGCTGGGACGCATGGTTTGAAAACCCGATTGAGCTGACAGATGCTAAAGAGCTGGTTAAAGACACCCGTCAGTATCTTGGCGACGTGCCGGGCCATACCAGCTTCACCAATGCCCAGCTGCTGGACATCATGATGGCGCAGGATTTCCAGGACCTTACCGGTCAGGTGATCAAGCGCATGATGGATGTGATCCAGGAGATTGAGCGTCAGCTGCTGATGGTGCTGCTGGATAACATGCCGGAGCCCTCTGCGCGTCCGAAGCGCGAGAACGAAAGCCTGCTCAATGGGCCGCAGCTCGACACCACTAAAGCGGGCGTCGTGGCGAGCCAGGATCAGGTCGACGACCTGCTGGACAGCCTCGGCTTCTGATAAACAACCCCGCCTCTGCTGGTAAAGGGGGGCGGGGGTTTATGCCTAAACAGTAAAAAAGCCGTGTTAAAGCGAGCTTATCGTCCCATTGTCTCTTCAGGCGTCTGGCATGATACCCGTGACGAAATGTATCGCGAGTATCTATCGTGGCTGAAGAAGACAACGAGGACAAAACAGAGGCCCCCACACCCCACCGACTAGAGAAGGCGCGTGAGGAGGGCCAGGTTCCCCGTTCCAAAGAACTGACATCGCTCCTAATCCTGGTGGTCGGCATCTGCGTGATCTGGATTGGAGGGGAGTCACTCGCCCGCAGGCTGGCGGGACTGCTCTCATCCGGCCTTCGCTTCGACCACGGCATCGTCAACGATCCCCATCTGATCCTCGGCCAGACCATTCTGCTGATCAAAGAGGCGATGATCGCGCTGCTGCCGCTCATCACCGGCGTGGTGCTGGTGGCGCTGATCGCCCCGATCCTGCTGGGCGGACTGGTGTTTAGCGGCAAGTCGCTGCAGTTCCAGTTCTCCAAGCTCAACCCGCTCAGCGGTCTTAAGCGCCTCTTTTCCGCCCAGGTTGGCGCGGAGCTGGTGAAGGCGGTGCTGAAGGCGGTGCTGATGGGTGGCGTGGCGGGTCTCTACCTGACCCACAAGTGGCCAGATATGATGCGCCTGATGAGCGAGTCGCCGCTGTCGGCCATGAGCAATGCCCTCAACTTAGTTGGGCTCTGCGTGCTGCTGGTGGTGCTGGGCATCATTCCAATGGTGGGCTTTGACGTAATCTGGCAGATCTACAGCCACATCAAAAAGCTGCGTATGTCCCGTCAGGATATCCGCGATGAACATAAGCAGAGCGAAGGCGATCCACATGTGAAAGGACGTATTCGCCAGATGCAGCGCGCCGCCGCGCGCCGCCGCATGATGGCGGACGTGCCGAAGGCCAACGTAGTGGTCACCAACCCGACGCACTATTCCGTGGCGCTGCTTTACGATGAGAACAAAATGAGTGCGCCGAAGGTGCTGGCGAAAGGTGCCGGGCTGGTGGCGTTGCGCATTCGTGAAATTGCCGCTGAAAACCGTATTCCACTGCTGGAAGCACCACCGCTGGCGCGTGCGCTCTACCGCCATGCCGATGTCGGCCAGCAGATCCCCGGGCAGCTCTACGCGGCGGTAGCCGAAGTGCTGGCCTGGGTATGGCAGCTCAAACGCTGGAAGCTCGCTGGTGGGCAAGCGCCGGTGAAACCCGCCAATCTTCCGGTGCCTGAAGCACTGGATTTTATGAACGACGAGAAGGACACTGATGAATAATCTGGTGACGATGTTGCGCCTGCCTGGCAACATGAAATCAGGTCAATGGCAGATTCTTGCTGGACCGATACTGATTCTGCTTATCCTGTCGATGATGGTGCTGCCGCTTCCGGCGTTCATCCTTGACCTGCTGTTTACCTTTAACATCGCGCTCTCCATCATGGTGCTGCTGGTGGCGATGTTCACCCAGCGTACGCTGGAGTTCGCCGCGTTCCCGACCATTCTGCTGTTTACCACCCTGCTGCGGCTGGCGCTGAACGTCGCCTCGACCCGTATTATCCTGATGGAGGGGCACACCGGCGGCGCGGCGGCGGGGAAGGTGGTTGAAGCCTTCGGCCACTTCCTCGTTGGCGGTAACTTTGCCATCGGTATCGTGGTGTTCGTCATTCTCGTTATCATCAACTTTATGGTTATCACCAAGGGTGCCGGGCGTATCGCGGAAGTGGGCGCGCGCTTTGTTCTCGACGGGATGCCAGGCAAGCAGATGGCGATCGACGCCGACCTTAATGCCGGTCTGATTGGCGAGGACGAAGCCAAAAAACGCCGCTCGGAAGTGACCCAGGAGGCCGACTTCTACGGCTCCATGGACGGTGCGAGTAAGTTTGTGCGCGGTGATGCCATCGCGGGCATCCTGATCATGGTGATCAACGTTATCGGCGGCCTGCTGGTGGGCGTTCTGCAGCACGGCATGGACATGGGCCACGCGGCGGAGAGCTATACCCTGTTGACTATCGGTGATGGTCTGGTCGCGCAGATCCCGGCGCTAGTGATCTCCACCGCTGCGGGCGTGATCGTAACCCGCGTAGCGACCGATCAGGACGTCGGCCAGCAGATGGTGGGTCAGCTGTTTAGTAACCCGCGCGTAATGCTGCTGAGTGCCGGCGTGCTGGGCCTGCTGGGCCTGGTGCCGGGCATGCCAAACTTTGTCTTCCTGCTCTTTACTGCCGGGCTGCTCGGTCTCGCCTGGTGGATGCGCGGACGTGAGCAGAAGGCGCCGGTTGAGGCCGCGCCAGTCAAGATGCCGGAGAACAACCAGGCGGTAGAGGCCACCTGGAACGACGTTCAGCTGGAGGACTCTCTCGGCATGGAGGTGGGCTACCGCCTGATCCCGATGGTCGATTTCCAGCAGGATGGCGAGCTGCTCGGGCGTATTCGCAGCATCCGTAAGAAATTTGCTCAGGACATGGGCTTCCTGCCGCCGGTGGTGCACATCCGCGACAATATGGATCTCCCCCCGGCGCGCTACCGTATTCTGATGAAAGGCGTGGAGATCGGCAGCGGCGAGGCCTATCCGGGCCGATGGCTGGCGATTAACCCGGGCACGGCGGCGGGTACGTTGCCCGGCGAGCAGACGGTGGATCCGGCCTTTGGCCTGGCGGCGATCTGGATCGAAAGTGCCCTAAAAGAGCAGGCGCAGATCCAGGGCTATACCGTGGTGGAGGCCAGCACCGTGGTGGCAACCCATCTTAACCACCTGATCGGCCAGTTCGCCTCCGAGCTGTTTGGCCGTCAGGAGGCGCAGCAGCTGCTGGATCGCGTGAGCCAGGAGATGCCGAAGCTTACCGAAGATCTGGTTCCGGGCGTGGTCACTCTTACCACCCTGCACAAGGTGTTGCAGAACCTGCTGGATGAGAAGGTGCCGATTCGTGACATGCGTACCATCCTGGAAACCCTGGCCGAGCATGCGCCGATCCAGAGCGATCCGCATGAGCTGACCGCCGTCGTGCGCGTGGCGCTGGGCCGGGCGATCACCCAGCAGTGGTTCCCGGGCAGCGGGGAAGTGCAGGTGATTGGTCTGGATACGCCGCTTGAGCGTCTGCTGTTGCAGGCGCTACAGGGCGGTGGTGGCCTGGAGCCGGGGCTGGCGGATCGTCTGCTGGCCCAGACCCAGGAGGCGCTGGCCCGTCAGGAGATGCTTGGTGCGCCGCCGGTGCTGCTGGTGAACCACGCCCTGCGTCCGCTGCTGTCGCGCTTCCTGCGCCGTAGCCTGACCCAGCTGGTGGTGCTCTCCAATATGGAGCTGTCGGATAACCGCAACATCCGCATGACCGCCACCATTGGAGGTAAATAGTGCGTAGATTTTTAGGACTTCTGCTGGCGCTGCCCCTGCTGGCTCACGCGGCAGGCGAGGGGGCATGGCAGGCGAGCAGCATCGGCATCACCCTCAACCACCGGGGGGAGTCGATCTCTTCCCGACCGCTGGCCTCCTCTCAGCCCGTTTCCGGTCAGATGACGCTAGTGGCGTGGCGCTACGAGCTTAACGGCCCGACCCCGGCCGGGCTGCGGGTGCGCCTCTGCTCGCAGATCCGCTGTACGGAGCTGGACGGAGAGAGCGGCACAACCCACGCTTTCAGCGGCATTTCTGCCGCTGAGCCACTGCGCTTTATCTGGGAAGTACCTGGCGGCGGACGCCTGCTGCCAGCGCTGAAGGTCAGCCGCAATGAGGTTATCGTTAACTACCGCTAACCGCTTCATTCTTCGCCAGTCATCACCATTTTCAATGGGATTATGATGGCTGGCTCTCAATTTTTGACCCCGCCTTTTGATGTGCTAGAAACACTGTTTTATAAATCAGTGACACGCGTAGTGAGACTCTTTGTATTTTTGCCAACCGTATCTGCGCAGTGGCAGAAACAGAAAGGTTTCTCCGGGCGCATCCTCTTACTTTAGCCGTGTAAGTACTCCCAAAACAAAAAGGGTTGGCGGCAATGAAAACACGTAAAATTGGACTGGCGAACTACCTCGCCTACGGATCCGGTGACTTTTTAGGGGCCGGGACGACAGCGTTGACCGCTGCGTGGCTCCTCTACTTCTACACAACGTTTTGTGGTTTAACGCCTATCGAGGCCACCTTCATCTTTGCTACCGCAAGGGTGCTGGATGCAGTCGTCAGCCCGCTGATGGGTTTCTTAACCGATAACTTCGGTTCGACTTGGCTGGGCAAGCGCTTTGGCCGCCGTAAGTTCTTTATTATGCTCGGCATCCCGTGCGTCTTTAGCTACTCCATTATGTGGGTTGGCGACATGGGCTTCTGGTACTACCTGCTCACCTACCTGCTGTTCGATATCGTCTACACCATGATCCTCGTCCCGTATGAGACGCTGGTACCGGAGATGACCGACGACTTCAAACAGAAGACCAAGTTCTCCGGGGCGCGTATCGGCATGGCGCAAATGTCGGCGATCCTCGCCTCGTTCCTGCCGGGGATCCTGCTCACCCACTTTGGGAAAGACAACCCGGTCTCCTTCTTTTACGCCAGCCTGGTCTTCTCAGTGCTCTGCGCCCTGATGCTGACCTTCGTCTGGTTCTTCACCTGGGAGCGTCCGCGTGAAGAGTGGACCGAAGCCGCTCTGCGTGCGGAAGAGGAGAAGAAGCACCTGACCTTCCGTCAGAGCATGAACCGTCTGTTTGTCGAACTCAGCTCTACCCTGCGCATCAAAATCTTCCGCCAGCATCTGGGGATGTACCTTGGGGGCTATATTGCCCAGGACGTCTTCAACGCCGTCTTTACCTACTACGTCGTCTTCGTCCTGATGCAGGAGGCGTCGCTGGCCTCTAACCTGCTCGGCACCATGGCCATCTTCCAGTTCATTGCGGTCATCGCCATGATCCCGCTCTGCATCCGCTTTGGACCCGCGCCGTCCTACCGGATGGTGGTGACGCTGTTTGGCTTAAGCTCTATCTCCTACGCCGTGCTCTACTACGCGGGCCTGAGCGATATCTACTCCCTGCTGCTGTTGGTTTCTGCCGTCGCCGGTCTCGGACGCGGAGGCATCAACTACGTGCCGTGGAATACCTACACCTATATCTCCGACGTGGATGAAGTGATCACCGGCCAGCGCCGGGAGGGGATCTTCGCTGGCATCATGACCCTGACCCGTAAAGCCTCCCAGGCCGGAGCGGTAATGCTGGTGGGGATCGTGATGCAGGCTTCTGGCTTCGTCTCCGGTCAGAAAACGCAGCCGGAGTCGGTCAGCCACACCATTCTGATGATCCTCTGCTTCGGTACGGTGGCGGTGCTGCTCTGCGGCTTCCTGGTATCGCTGCGCTTTAAGCTGAACCTGAAAACCCACAGCGTGCTGCGGGAAGAGACGGCCAAAATGCGCCAGTCTGGCCGCGTGATGCCAGAGACCGTGACGCCGCAGGCGCGGGCCACCGTTGAGATGCTGGCGGGGATGCCATACGAGTCGCTGTGGGGCAACAACAATATCGGCTATCTGAATCGTAACAAGCCTGCCGCGCCGTCGCTGAAGGATCGCCCCGGCCATGAATTTAATACGCAAGAGGTTAAGTAAATGATTGTTTATCCTGTCAAACATAGCCCTTTACTCTGCCAGCCGGCGCGCTTTATTGCCCGTGATGAGCTGAAGGCACTGATCCAGAAGGTGACCCATAGCCTGGTCAATATTCAGGATGCATCCGGTGAGTTTTTACTGCGACTAGACGACGGGCGCGTCATTGATACCAAAGGCTGGGCGGGCTGGGAGTGGACGCACGGCGTGGGGCTGTACGGCATGTATCAATACTATCGCCAGACCGGCGATGAGACGATGCGGGAGATTATTGATAGCTGGTTCGCGGATCGCTTTGCCGAGGGGGCAACCACTAAGAACGTCAATACTATGGCACCGTTCCTGACCCTGGCGTATCGCTATGAGGAGACCCGCAATCCGTCATACCTGCCGTGGCTTGAGAGCTGGGCCGAGTGGGCGATGAACGAGATGCCGCGCACCGAGCACGGCGGGATGCAGCACATCACGCTGGCGGAGGAGAATCACCAGCAGATGTGGGACGATACGCTGATGATGACCGTGCTGCCTTTGGCGAAAATCGGCAAGCTGCTCAATCGCCCGGAGTATGTCGAAGAGGCGGTCTACCAGTTCCTGCTGCACGTGCAGAACCTGATGGACCGGGAGACCGGTCTCTGGTTCCACGGCTGGAGCTACGAGGGTAACCATAACTTTGCCCACGCGCGCTGGGCGCGAGGCAACAGCTGGCTGACCATTGTGATCCCGGACTTCCTTGAGCTGGTGGATCTGCCGGAGAACAACGCTGTTCGTCGCTACCTCGTACAGGTACTGAATGCGCAGATCGCCGCCCTGGCAAAATGTCAGGACGACAGCGGCCTGTGGCACACCCTGCTTGACGATCCGCACTCCTATCTGGAGGCCTCGGCCACCGCCGGGTTCGCCTACGGCATTTTGAAAGCGGTGCGCAAGCGCTACGTCGGGCCGGAGTACGCTGAGGCCGCGGATAGAGCGATTAAGGGGATTGTGAATAACATTTCGCCGGAAGGGGAGCTGCTGCAAACCTCCTTCGGGACCGGGATGGGATCGAATCTTGATTTCTACCGTAATATCCCGCTAACTTCGATGCCGTATGGCCAGGCGATGGCGATACTCTGTTTGACGGAGTATCTGCGGAAATACTTCTAAGGAGTGCCGCTCCTGTAGGCCTGATAAGCGAAGCGCCATCAGGCGTTTTCCCCGGTGGCGCTGCGCTAACCGGGGCTACAGGAACTTTAATGCTCTTTACATCCGCTCGACGGTCTGGATCCCGAGGGTGTCCAGGCCCATCTTCAGCGTTTTGGCAGTGAGCTGCGCCAGCTTCAGACGGCTCAGGCGCGTTTCGTCGCTCTCAGCGGTAAGGATAGGGCAGTGCTCGTAGAAGCCAGAGAAGAGGCCCGCCAGATCGTAAAGATAGCTGCACATCACGTGCGGCGTACCTTCACGGGCAACCACATTCAACGTCTCTTCAAACTGCAGCAGACGCGCCGCCAGCTGAGCTTCGCGATCTTCAGTAATCACCACGTTGGCATTCGCCAGCACGCTCTCATCAATCTCCGCTTTGCGGAACACGGAGAGCACGCGGGTGTAGGCATACTGCATGTACGGCGCGGTATTGCCCTCAAAGGCCAGCATGTTATCCCAGTCAAAGATGTAGTCGGTGGTGCGGTTTTTGGAGAGATCCGCATACTTCACCGCGCCGATACCCACTGCGTTAGCCAGCTTTTCCAGCTCGTCGGCAGGCATATCCGGGTTCTTCTCGGCGACCAGACGGCGAGCGCGCTCCAGCGCCTCGTCCAGCAGGTCGGAGAGCTTCACCGTACCGCCCGCGCGGGTTTTGAACGGCTTGCCGTCTTTGCCCAGCATCATACCGAACATGTGGTGCTCCAGCGGCACGCTCTCCGGCACGTAGCCTGCTTTGCGCACGATGGTCCACGCCTGCATCAGGTGCTGGTGCTGACGGGAGTCGATGTAGTAGAGCACGCGATCGGCATGCAGGGTCTCATAGCGGTATTTGGCACAGGCAATATCGGTTGTGGTATAGAGGTAGCCGCCATCCTTTTTCTGGATGATGACGCCCATCGGCTCACCCTCTTTATTTTTGTACTCGTCGAGGAAGACCACGGTCGCGCCTTCGCTCTCCACCGCCAGCCCTTTGGCTTTCAGATCGGCGACGATGCCCGGCAGCATCGGGTTATAGAGGCTTTCACCCATCACGTCCTTGCTGGTCAGGGTCACGTTCAGGCGATCGTAGTTGACCTGGTTCTGCGCCATGGTGATATCCACCAGCTTGCGCCACATCTGACGGCAGTACTCGTCCCCGCCCTGCAGTTTCACTACGTAGCCACGGGCGCGCTCGGCAAAGGCTTCATCTTCGTCGTAGTGCTTTTTCGCTTCGCGATAGAACGCTTCGAGATCCGCCAGCGCCATCTCGCCTGCGTTCTCCTGCTGCTTAAGCTCCAGGAATGCAATCAGCATCCCAAACTGGGTGCCCCAGTCACCGACGTGGTTGGCGCGGATCACCTTGTGGCCAAGCAGTTCCAGGGTACGTACGGAGGCGTCGCCGATGATGGTCGAGCGCAGATGGCCGACGTGCATCTCTTTCGCCACGTTCGGGGCAGAGTAGTCAACCACGATGGTCTGCGGCTCCGGGCGGGAGAGGCCCAGACGATCGGAGGTCAGGGCCTGGTTGACGTGGTCGGCCAGAAACGCCGGATCGAGGAAGATATTGATAAAGCCAGGGCCAGCAATCTCAACCTTGCTGGCAATGCCGTTGAGATCGAGGTGAGTCAGAACCTGCTCAGCAACCTGTCGCGGGGGCATGCCCAGTTTTTTTGCAACCGCCATGACGCCATTGGCCTGGTAGTCACCAAACTGTACTTTTGCTGACTGACGAACCTGCGGCTCGCAATCCGCAGGCGCGCCTGCGGCAATCAGTGCCTGACTGATTTTTTCTGAGAGAAGTGCCTGAATATTCACCGGGATACCTTACGTTAACGACGCAGCGCGCAAAAAGCTGCCTGCGTCGGGGTGTTGATAAGTAAAGCCGGGAGTATACTGCAATTGCCTGCTGCCGTCAGCCCTGTCAGGACGCGGGTTTTGCGCAAATAATCGGCAAGGTAATCGTGAATAATCATTCATTTGCCGGGTGGGGCAATCGACGTTTGGTGCGCGTCCGACAACAGGGTAAATTAGCGGCTTTGCGATAAACGAGGGCGTTGACCATGGCTGACTGGCAGACCATTGACGAATTGCATGATATTTCTGCGGATCTCCCGCGCTTTACGAAAGCGTTAACAGAACTTGCCACCCGGCTGGAACTGGATATTGCGCCTCTGGAGGCGGATCACATTTCGCTGCGCTGCCACCAGAATACGACCGCTGAACGCTGGCGTCGCGGCTTTGAGCAGTGCGGCACGCTGCTTTCAGAGAACATCATTAATGGCCGGCCGATCTGCCTCTTTAAGCTGCACCAGCCGGTTAAGGTGGCGCACTGGTCCTTTACGGTAGTGGAGCTGCCGTGGCCGGGCGAAAAACGCTATCCGCACGAAGGCTGGGAGCATATCGAGATCGTCCTGCCCGGCGAACCGGAGACCCTTAACGCCCGGGCGCTGGCGCTGCTGGCGGATGAGGGGCTTCGCCAGCCGGGTATCGCCATTAAAACCAGCTCGCCAAAAGGGGAGCACGAGCGCCTGCCCAACCCAACCCTTGCCGTGACGGATGGCACGGTAACGGTGAAATTTCACCCCTGGTCCATCGAAGAGATCGTCGCGAGCGAAAGCGACGCGTAGAACAGAGGAGGCAAAAATGGCTCTGCTGGAGATCTGCTGTTATAGCCAGGCGAGCGCCGAGACCGCGCAGCTCAACGGGGCGGATCGCATCGAGCTTTGTGCGGCGCCGAAAGAGGGCGGGTTGACACCCTCTCACGGCGTCCTGCGGCTGGTGCGCGAGACGGTGACGATTCCCGTGCACCCGATTATCCGCCCGCGCGGGGGTGACTTCTGCTATACCGATGACGAATTCAGCGCCATGCTCGACGACGCCAGGCTGATACAGGCGCTTGGCTTTCCGGGCCTGGTAATCGGCGTACTGGAAGAGGACGGAAGTGTCGATATGCCCCGAATGCGGCAAATAATGCAGGCTGCAGAAGGCATGGCGGTGACTTTTCATCGCGCCTTTGATATGTGCAGAAATCCGCTGGAAGCTATTGATAAACTAGCCGATCTGGGCGTGTCGCGCATCCTGACTTCGGGGCAAAAGGCGTCAGCGGAGAAAGGACTTTCATTAATTACGGAACTAAAAGCACGATCCGGTGCTCCAATCATTATGGCTGGTGCTGGTGTTCGAGCCAGCAACCTGCATCTGTTTTTGGACGCAGGGGTGAAAGAGGTGCACAGCTCCGCGGGAATGTGGACGCCTTCACCCATGCGTTACCGTCAACAGGGATTGTCGATGTCATCTGACGCGCAGTCGGATGAGTATCTGCGCTATTGCGTGGACGGTGAAATGGTAGCGGAAATGAAAGCGATGATTACCCATCATCGTGCGTTCTGACCCTTTTTTACCGCACATCATGTCGCCCAATATGATGCTTGCTTTGTACCAGGCCCCTGCCATTTCAACAGGGGCCATTTTTTTCCTTCATATTTCAAACTGCAACTGTGTTGGCTGCCTCGCTCACACCGGTCACTTACCTATGTAAGCTCCCGGCGACTCGCTGCGTTGCCGCCTTGTTGCAGCTTGAACTATTTTGGAAAAAGTGCAGCGCGTGTAGGCCTGATAAGCGTAGCGCCATCAGGCGTTTTCCCCGGTGGCGCTGCACTTACCGGGGCTACAACTATATTGACTACCGCGTTACGGCTTCTTCGCGATCAATACCGCACGCAGCGGGGCCGGATAGCCCTCAATCGTCTTATTAGGGTCGTTCGGATCGAGGAACTCCGCCAGCGACTCGGTGATCATCCAGTCGGTGCGGCGCTGCTCCTCGGTGGTGGTCTGGCAGACGTCAACGATACGCACATCGACAAAACCACACTTCTCCAGCCAGTTTTTCAGCGCCAGCGCGGAGGGGATAAAGTAGACGTTACGCATCTGGGCATAGCGATCGCCGGGGATTAGCACCGTGCGCTCATCGCCCTCGACCACCAGCGTCTCCAGCACTAGCTCGCCTTCGCTCACCAGTTGATCCTTAAGTTGCCACAGGTGCTCGAGCGGGGAGCGGCGATGATAGAGCACGCCCATTGAGAAGACCGTGTCAAACGTGTTCAGCGCCGGAAGCTGCTCAATGCCCAGCGGCAGCAGGTGCGCCCGCTTGTCGCCGCCCAGCAGCTTGCGCACCGCCTCGAACTGGCAGAGGAACAGCTGGGTCGGGTCGATACCTACCGCCAGGTGTGCACCTGCACCTACCATTCGCCACAGGTGATAGCCGCTGCCACAGCCGACGTCGAGGATCGTACGCCCGGTCAGGTCGGAGAGGTGCGGCAGAACGCGATCCCACTTCCAGTCGGAGCGCCACTCGGTATCGATATCAACGCCATAGAGCGAGAACGGCCCCTTGCGCCACGGCATCAGGTTACGCAGCAGCGTATCGATGCGCTTGATCTGGCCTGGGCTGAGCGGGGTTTCGCTCTCTGCTGTCACGCTGTGCAACAGATCAAGCCGGTACGGCTGCATCTCCGGCAGAAACTCTACCGCGTTGGTCCACTGCTTAAACTGACCATGCAGAGCCCCGCGTTGCCAGGTGGCAATCTGTGCGGGCAGGGTCTCAAGCCAGTGGGCGAGCGTGCCTTTAGCAATCTGCTGATAGAAGTTACCGAACTCGATCATGCCGACGCTCCTGCTTTCAGCGCCACCAGCGAACCAAAGTTAAAGCACTGGAACCAGAGTTCGCTATGCTCAAACCCGGCCTGGCGCAGGCGGGCCTTGTGCGTCTCCACCGAGTCGGTGAGCATCACGTTCTCTAGCATGCTGCGCTTCTGGCTAATCTCCAGCTCGCTGTAGCCGTTGGCACGTTTGAAATCGTGGTGCATGTTAAACAGCAGCTCGCCCGTGGTGGCATCCTCAAAGCTGAACTTCTCGGAAAGCACCAGCGCGCCGCCCGGATTCAGCCCCTGGTAGATGTTATCCAGCAGCGCCTGACGTTCAGCAGGCTCGAGGAATTGCAGGGTGAAGTTCAGCACCACCAGCGACGCGTTTTCAATGCGAATATGGCGAATATCGCCCTCAATGACCTCAACCGGCGTCGGCGCTTTATAGGCGTCAATATGGCGGCGGCAGCGTTCAACCATCGCCGGCGAGTTATCAACGGCAATAATTTTACACTCCGGATGGACGATATTACGGCGCACGGAGAGCGTGGCCGCGCCCAGCGAGCAGCCCAGATCGTAGACCTGGGTAGCGGGCTGCACGAAACGCTCCGCCAGCATGCCGATCATCGAGATAATGTTTGAGTAGCCGGGAACGGAGCGCTGGATCATGTCCGGGAAGACTTCGGCTACCCGTTCATCGAATGTCCAGTCACCCAGGCTGGCGATAGGCGCAGAGAAAAGCGTGTCGCGGTGAGACATAACGTAAAAATCCGAGAAAACAAAAGTGGCGTATTGTGCGCTAATGCACAGAGAAAACCAACTCCCAGGGCATATACCAGAGGTTTGCCAGCACCATTAGCACCAGCGAACACCATGTCGCGCTCATGCCAGAACGCCGCCAACGCATCAGCTGGTGATGCATACCGTAGTAGTGCATCAGACGACCAACAATCAGCAGCAGCCCGCAGACGTGCACCATCCAGGTTTCCGCGCCGTTCATCTCCATAAACAGCAGCAGGATCAGGCCGCCGGGAAGATACTCCACCGTGTTGCCGTGAATGCGGATGGCGGTCTGTAGCTCGCTAAACCCACCGTCGCCCATCGACACCCGATACTGCATACGCAGGCGTACAACATCAAAAGAGAACTTAATCAGCAGCAGAACACCCAGCACGGCATACAGCGCGCTTACCATAGAAACTCCATTTAAGCCCGGAAAGGGTACGTCTCTATGATAGCGCGACTGATTCAGAAAAGAGAGGATTGTTGCGGAATTGATGGCGCAGGGCCAACGGAGGGGACGGCGTGCTGCAACGCAGGCCAGAGGGTATCAACCAGCACTGGCGCCTCAGCAATATCCGGCGTATGCAGGAAAAGATAGGGCGTGGTGGTCTGCTCCCACTGGGCCAGCTTCTCCAGCCAGACGGCAAACAGGGCGCTGTTCTGCGCCATATTGTCACTGCCGATAAAACGCACCATGGGATTCTGCGCCGTCACCACAGCATGGACAGGTACCACGGGCTTCTTGCGTTGGGCTTCGATCACCGCTTCGCTGTGGGGAAGGGCGCTGTGCACCGGACGGCTGTCGAGGATCACGCGGTTAACGCCGCGCGTATGCAGGCCCCGGTTGAGCTGCATTTCCGCGTCGCCCTTGGCAAAAAACGCCGGATGGCGTACCTCTACCCCGTAGCTGAACGCTTCGGGCAGGCCGTCAAGAAAAGCCCACAGCGCAGGCAGATCCTGGGGAGCAAACGAAGCGGGCAGCTGGAGCCAGTACTGGCCGATACGTTCCGCCAGCGGGGCCATGCGGCTAAAAAACTCCTCGGTGAGATCGTCGCACTGGCGCAGCCGCGCCTGGTGCGAGATGGTCGCCGGAAACTTAAAGCAGAAGCGAAAGCTGTCGGTGGTCTGGGCGTGCCAGCGCGCAACGATATCGGCCTTCGGCAGGGCATACAGCGTGGTGTTACCCTCCACACAGTTAAAGTGGCGGGCGTACGCTTCGAGATCGGTGATGCCAAGGCGCACCCATTTCGGGTGCGACCACTGCGGCAGGCCAATGTAGATCATAGTGCGGAGAGGATCTCCTCGGTGCTGCGTACCCGGCCAATGCGCGGGAAGATGTGGTTGAAGCTGCCCTGATGCTGTTCGTCGCTGGCGGCGCTGCAGGCGTCCTCGACGACAATCAGGTTAAAGCCCAGCTCCCAGGCGTTGCGGGCTGTGGACTCGACGCCAATATTAGTCGAAATACCGCACAGTACGATAGTGTCAATGCTACGGCGGCGCAGCTGTAGCTCCAGATCGGTGCCGTAGAATGCGCCCCACTGGCGTTTAGTCACTTCGATATCGCCGTCGCGCTTGCCGAGCGCCACCGGGTAGTGCCACCACTCCGGGGGCAGGGCGTGACCGCCGATGGGGGCATCGACGGGCTGCTTGAGCGCCTCGGCGAAATCTGCCGACCAGCCTACGCGTACCATCACTACCGGTGCGCCATTAGCGCGAAACTTCTCCGCCAGCCGGGCAGCTCGGGCAACAACCTCATCCGCCGTATGCGGACCACCGGCAAACGGCAGAATGCCCTCCTGAAGATCGATAACCACAAGGGCGGTTGTTTTCGCGTTAAGTTCTGGCATGTTAGCTCCTGTTATATGAATCATTTTGCCCATACAGTAAGCGTAAAAGACGTTACCATGGGGCACAAATTTTGTTAATTTTTGTGAGAGACCATAATTAGCGGGTAGCAATCGCCCGTCTGCGTGGTCTGGCTCTTATCCTCTGGAAGAATTTCCAGTATAATAGCCGCCTTTTTTCATCCAGTTGTGACATTCAGCTCGCGCTGCGTCGTCGTGGCTGCAAGGCAGGCGACAAACGGCCTGCGGCTAAGTTAAGGGATATCTCATGCGTACAGAATATTGCGGACAGCTTCGACTGTCCCACGAGGGGCAGCAGGTGACTCTGTGTGGTTGGGTCAACCGCCGCCGCGATCTCGGCAGCCTGATCTTTATCGATATGCGCGATCGTGAAGGGATCGTGCAGGTGTTTTTCGATCCGGATCGCGCAGATGCGTTAAAGCTGGCCTCTGAACTGCGTAATGAGTTCTGCATCCAGGTCACCGGCACCGTCCGCCGCCGTGACGATAAAAACATCAACAGCGATATGGCCACCGGCGAGATTGAAGTGCTGGCCTCCGATCTGACCATCATTAACCGCTCAGATTCGCTGCCGCTCGACTCCAACCACGTCAACACCGAAGAGGCGCGTCTCAAGTACCGCTATCTGGATCTGCGTCGCCCGGAGATGGCTAACCGCCTGAAAACGCGCGCGAAGATCACCAGCTTCGTGCGCCGCTTTATGGACGATCACGGTTTCCTCGATATCGAAACGCCGATGCTGACCAAAGCCACCCCGGAAGGCGCGCGTGACTATCTGGTTCCGAGCCGCGTGCACAAAGGCAAATTCTACGCGCTGCCGCAGTCCCCGCAGCTGTTCAAACAGCTGCTGATGATGTCCGGCTTTGACCGCTACTACCAGATCGTCAAATGCTTCCGCGATGAAGACCTGCGTGCGGATCGTCAGCCTGAATTTACCCAGATCGACGTCGAGACCTCCTTTATGACCGCGCCGCAGGTGCGTGAGGTGATGGAAGCCCTGGTGCGTCAGCTGTGGCAGGCCACCATCAATGTGGATCTGGGCGACTTCCCGGTAATGACCTTTGCCGAGGCCGAGCGCCGCTACGGCTCTGACAAGCCTGACCTGCGTAACCCGATGGAGCTGGTGGACGTTGCCGACCTGCTGAAAAACGTCGAGTTCGCCGTATTTGCCGGTCCGGCCAACGATGCCAAAGGCCGCGTGGCTGCCCTGCGCGTGCCGGGTGGTGCGGCCCTGAGCCGTAAGCAGATTGACGACTACGGTAACTTTATTAAGATCTACGGCGCAAAAGGCCTGGCCTACATCAAGGTCACCGAGCGTGCGAAGGGTCTGGAAGGCATCACCAGCCCGGTAGCGAAGTTCCTGAACGCAGAGATTATCGAAGCGATTCTGGAGCGTACCGGCGCGCAGGATGGCGACATGATCTTCTTCGGTGCGGACAATCGCAAAGTGGTTGCCGACGCGATGGGCGCGCTGCGCCTGAAGCTGGGTAAAGACCTGAGCATCACCGACGAGAGCAAGTGGGCACCGCTGTGGGTGATCGACTTCCCGATGTTCGAAGAAGACGGCGAAGGCGGCCTGACCGCGATGCACCATCCGTTCACTGCGCCAAGCAACATGACGCCGGAAGAGCTGAAGGCCGCGCCGGAAACGGCTATCGCTAACGCCTACGATATGGTCATTAACGGCTATGAAGTGGGCGGTGGTTCGGTGCGTATTCACCGCGGCGAAATGCAGCAGACGGTATTTGGCATTCTCGGCATTACTGAACAGGAGCAGCGCGAGAAGTTTGGCTTCCTGCTCGATGCCCTGAAGTACGGTACGCCGCCGCACGCGGGCCTGGCCTTCGGTCTCGATCGCCTGACCATGCTGCTGACCGGCACCGATAACATCCGTGACGTGATCGCTTTCCCGAAAACCACCGCCGCCGCCTGCCTGATGACTGAAGCGCCAAGCTTCGCCAACCAGGCCGCGCTGACCGAGCTGGGTATCGAAGTGATCAAGAAGGCTGAGAATAGCTAATGGTCTATAAGCAACCCGTTTCCGTGCTTGTCGTGATCTACGCCCAGGACACGAAACGGGTGCTGATGCTACAACGGCGCGACGACCCCAATTTTTGGCAGTCGGTTACCGGCAGCCTGGAGGAGGGGGAAACCGCGCCGCAGGCCGCCGTGCGTGAAGTAAAGGAAGAGGTCGCCATTGACGTTGCAGCAGAGCAGCTGACCTTGATCGACTGTCAGCGCACGGTGGAGTTTGAAATTTTCATGCATTTACGTCATCGCTATGCGCCGGGCATTGAGCGCAACACGGAATCGTGGTTCTGTCTTGTGCTGCCTCACGAGCGGGAGATCGTGTTCACTGAACACCTGACCTACCGCTGGGTCGATGCGGTGGATGCCGCCGCCATGACCAAGTCGTGGAGCAACCGGCAGGCGATTGAAGAGTTTGTAATTAACGCCGCCTGAGAAGGCGCTTTTGGAGAATTTTTTATGGCAGGTCACAGTAAATGGGCCAACACCAAACACCGCAAAGCGGCACAGGATGCCAAACGCGGTAAGATCTTTACCAAAATTATTCGTGAGCTGGTAACGGCAGCGCGTCTGGGCGGCGGCGATGCCGGCTCTAACCCGCGTCTGCGTGCAGCAATCGATAAAGCGCTCTCCAACAACATGACCCGCGACACCCTGAACCGCGCTATCGCCCGTGGCGTGGGCGGTGATGAAGACGCGAACATGGAGACCATCATTTATGAAGGTTACGGTCCTGGCGGCACGGCAGTCATGGTTGAGTGTCTCTCTGACAACCGTAACCGTACCGTTGCCGAAGTTCGCCATGCGTTCACCAAAACCGGTGGCAACCTGGGTACCGACGGCTCCGTTGCCTACCTGTTCAGCAAGAAAGGGGTGATCTCCTTCGAGCAGGGCGACGAAGATGCGATCATGGAAGCGGCGCTGGAAGCGGGTGCGGAAGACGTGGTGACCTACGACGACGGCGCAATTGACGTCTACACCGCATGGGAAGAGATGGGTGCGGTACGTGATGCGCTGGAAGCCGCTGGCCTGAAAGCAGACAACGCTGAAGTGTCGATGATCCCGTCTACCAAGGCGGATATGGATGCCGAGACCGCGCCGAAGCTGCTGCGCCTGATCGACATGCTGGAAGATTGCGACGACGTGCAGGAGGTTTACCACAACGGTGAGATCTCTGACGAGGTTGCAGCAACCCTCGAATGATGCAGTCTGAATCCGTAAAACAGGAGGTGCGTGGTGTCAATCATTCTCGGTATTGATCCCGGCTCACGCATCACCGGCTACGGCGTGATCCGCCAGGTTGGCAGACAGCTCACCTACCTTGGCAGCGGCTGTATCCGCACTAAGGTCGACGATCTCCCGTCACGCCTGAAGCTGATCTACGCGGGCGTGTCGGAGATCATCACGCAGTTCCAGCCCGACTTTTTCGCTATTGAGCAGGTCTTTATGGCGAAAAACGCCGACTCGGCGCTGAAGCTGGGGCAGGCGCGCGGGGTAGCGATTGTGGCGGCGGTAAACCAGGACCTGCCGGTCTTTGAGTATGCCGCCCGGCAGGTGAAGCAGACGGTGGTCGGCATCGGTAGCGCAGAGAAGAGCCAGGTGCAGCATATGGTGCGTACCCTGCTCAAGCTGCCCGCTAACCCGCAGGCGGACGCCGCCGATGCGTTGGCCATCGCTATTACCCACTGCCACGTTAGCCAGAACGCGATGCAGATGAGTGAAACCCGGCTCAATCTTGCGCGAGGGCGGTTACGTTAAATGAAAAAGAGGCTGGATATGTATCCAGCCTTTTTTATATCATAGAGAAAATTTTAGCCGATAGCGCAGGAGCGAAACGTGATAGGCAGACTCAGAGGCATTATTGTCGAGAAACAACCCCCGCTGGTACTGCTGGAGACCAACGGCGTAGGCTATGAAGTGCATATGCCGATGACCTGCTTCTATGAGCTACCGGATGCTGGGCAGGAAGCCACTATTTTCACTCACTTTGTGGTACGTGAAGATGCTCAGATGCTGTACGGTTTTAATAACAAACAGGAGCGAACCCTGTTTAAAGAGCTGATCAAAACCAACGGCGTTGGGCCGAAGCTGGCGCTGGCGATCCTCTCCGGCATGTCGGCGCAGCAGTTTGTTAATGCAGTAGAGCGCGAAGAGCTTGCCGCGCTGGTGAAGCTGCCTGGCATCGGCAAAAAGACCGCCGAGCGCCTGATTGTCGAGATGAAAGACCGCTTCAAAGGCCTGCATGGCGATCTCTTTACCCCGGCGGCGGATCTGGTGCTGACGTCGCCCGCGGGTCCGTCGGCGGACGACGCCGAGCAGGAAGCGGTTGCTGCGCTGGTGGCGCTGGGCTACAAGCCTCAGGAAGCCAGCCGCATGGTCAGTAAGCTGGCACGCCCGGATGCCAGCAGTGAAACACTTATTCGTGAAGCGCTCCGCGCCGCGATGTGAGGTAAAGGATGATAGAAGCAGACCGCCTGGTATCAGCAGGCAGCGTTACCCAGGAAGAGGTCATCGATCGCGCGATCCGTCCTAAGCTGCTCGACGAATACATTGGTCAGCCGCAGGTGCGCTCCCAGATGGAGATTTTTATCCAGGCGGCAAAGCTGCGTGGCGATGCGCTCGATCATCTGCTGATCTTTGGCCCGCCTGGCCTGGGTAAAACGACTCTCGCCAATATTGTCGCCAACGAGATGGGCGTTAATCTACGCACCACCTCTGGCCCGGTGCTGGAGAAGGCGGGGGATCTCGCCGCGATGCTGACCAACCTTGAGCCGCACGATGTGCTGTTTATCGATGAGATCCACCGTCTGTCGCCAGTGGTGGAAGAGGTGCTCTATCCCGCTATGGAAGATTACCAGCTGGATATCATGATCGGCGAAGGCCCGGCGGCGCGCTCGATTAAAATCGACCTGCCGCCCTTTACGCTGATCGGGGCCACCACCCGCGCAGGCTCCCTGACCTCGCCGTTGCGCGACCGCTTTGGCATTGTGCAGCGCCTGGAGTTCTATCAGGTGCCCGATCTCCAGCATATCGTTGGGCGCAGCGCGCGCTTTATGGGGCTGGAGATGAGCGAGGAGGGGGCGCTGGAAGTGGCTCGCCGCTCCCGGGGGACGCCGCGTATCGCTAACCGCCTGCTTAGGCGCGTGCGCGACTTCTCTGAAGTGAAGCATGACGGAACCATTTCTGCGGACGTGGCCGCCCAGGCGCTGGATATGCTGAACGTTGACGCCGAAGGCTTCGACTATATGGACCGCAAGCTGCTGCTGGCGGTGATCGATAAGTTCTTTGGCGGCCCGGTAGGGCTGGATAACCTGGCGGCAGCTATCGGCGAAGAGCGCGAAACTATCGAGGACGTGCTGGAGCCGTTCCTGATCCAACAGGGCTTTTTACAGCGCACCCCGCGTGGGCGTATGGCAACGGTGAGAGCCTGGAACCACTTCGGCATCACGCCACCGGAGATGCCGTAGCAACAAAACGCCGGATGGCGGCTTCGCCTTATCCGGCCTACAAAACCCGTAGGCCCGGTAAGCGACGCGCCACCGGGCAATGGGATGCTGCATTCTACTGTGCTGGTTTCTTCATCATGCTGAAGATAAACAGCACCGCGGCGCAGAGCACCACCGAGGGACCCGCCGGCGTGTCATAGAATGCCGAGAAGGTCAGACCGCCGGTGACGGCGAGCATTCCGACTGCTACCGCAACCCCGGCCATCTGCTCCGGCGTGCGGGCAAAACGGCGGGCAGTGGCGGCGGGAATGATCAGCAGTGAAGTGATGATCAGCGCGCCGACAAACTTCATCGCCACGCCAATGGTCAGAGCGGTTACCAGCATCAGCAAGAGCTTCACCCGCTGTAGTTTCACCCCGTCAACAAAGGCCAGATCCGGACTGATGGTCATCGACAGCAGGCTACGCCACTGCCACATCAGAATACCGATGACGATAGCGACCCCTATGCCGAGGACAATCAGGTCATCCGGCGTTACCGCCAGCAGATCGCCAAACAGATAGGCCATCAGATCGACGCGAATATTCGACATCAGGCTCACGACCACCAGACCCAGCGACAGGGCGCTGTGCGCCATGATGCCCAGCAGGGTATCGATCGCCAGATGCGGGCGCTTCTCCAGCCAGACCAGCCCGCCGGCAAGCAGCAGCGTGACGGCAATCACCGCGTAGAAGGGGTTTACATCCAGCAGCAGGCCAAAGGCGACGCCGAGCAGCGACGCATGGGCGAGGGTATCGCCGAAGTAGGACATCCGACGCCAGACAACAAAGGAGCCAAGCGGGCCTGCGGCACAGGCCAGCATGATCCCGGCCAGCCAGCCGGGCAAAAGTAGTTCAATCATGAGTTTCCATTTCCCCGGCGCAGTACGATACGGCCCTGTAGATCATGGCGATGGTTATGGTTATGGCGATAGATACCCAGCTGTTCAGCACCGCGCGGGCCGAACATTGAGATGAACTGCGGATGCATGGCAACCACCTCAGGCGTACCGGAGCAGCAGATATGGTGGTTCAGACACAGTACCTCATCGGTTTTTGCCATCACCAGATGCAGATCGTGAGAAACCATCAGCACGGCGCAGTTTAGCTCCCGGCGCAGCTGGTCAATCAGATCGTAGAGTGCCACCTGGCCGTTGACGTCCACGCCCTGGGTTGGTTCATCCAGCACCAGCAGCTGCGGCGCGTTGAGCAGGGCGCGGGCCAGCAGCACACGCTGGGTCTCACCGCCGGAGAGCTTCTGCATCGGGGCGTCAATCAAGTGTCCGGCCTGAACACGCTTAAGAGCAGGAAGGATATCCTCCTTACGCGTACCGGGACGCAGGCGCATAAAGCGGCTGACGGTCAGGGGCAGGGTGGCATCCAGATGCAGCTTCTGCGGAACATAGCCAATGCGCAACGCCTTGTCGCGCTTGATCGTCCCGGTGTCGGCTGCTACCAGGCCAAGCACCACCCGCACCAGGGTCGATTTCCCCGCGCCGTTTGGACCCAGCAGGGTTAAAATTTTTCCGGGGCGTAGCACCAGCGAAATGTCAGACAGGACGCGGCGTTGGCCGAAAGAGACGGACACGTTTTCTAGTGAAACAAGATTTGTCATAGTGTTTAAGGGCTTGCACAAGTCATAGAATGTTATAATATCACATTTCACTTACTTGTTACGATGGTTAGTCGCATTATGTTACATAAAAATACGCTTCTTTGCGCTGCAATTTCCACCGCTCTGATGGGCATAACCATGGCTCCAGCCAACGCCGCCGTTGTCGCTTCGCTTAAGCCTTTAGGCTTTATTACGGCCGCTATTACCGATGGCGTGACTGAGACAGAAGTACTACTCCCGGACGGTGCCTCTGAGCATGATTACTCATTGCGCCCGTCTGATGTAAAACGCTTAAAAAGCGCGGACTTAGTGGTTTGGGTTGGACCAGACATGGAAGCCTTCATGCAGAAGTCAACCCAGCAGCTTCCGGCGCAGAAACAGCTGGCGATTGGTGAACTGCCCGACGTAAAACCGCTGCTGATGAAAGGCAGCGATCATGACGAAGATGAGCATGAGGGGCATGACCACCACGGAGAAAACGGTGACGAACATCACCATCATGGCGACTACAACATGCACATCTGGTTGTCACCCGAGGTAGCGCGCCTGGCAGCGGTTGCAATCCATCAAAAATTAGTGGAAGTTATGCCGCAAAGTCGAGCCAAGCTTGACGCCAACCTGCGCGATTTTGAGGCACAATTGGCCGATACCGATAAGCAGGTCGGCACTGAGCTCGCACCCGTGAAGGGGAAAGGGTACTTCGTTTTCCATGACGCCTATGGCTACTACGAAAAACACTATGGTCTGACGCCGCTCGGCCATTTCACCGTTAACCCTGAAATTCAGCCCGGTGCGCAGCGTTTACATGAAATCAGAACACAGTTAGTTGAGCAAAAAGCAACCTGCGTTTTTGCTGAGCCACAGTTCAGGCCAGCGGTCGTAGAATCTGTTGCGAGAGGAACATCTGTGCGAATGGGGACGTTAGATCCTCTGGGCACCAATATTGCGCTGAGTAAAACCAGCTACGCGCAATTTTTGAAACAACTCTCAAACCAGTACGCGAGCTGTCTGAAAGGAGATTAACGAGGAAGTGAATACGTGCAACAGATAGCCCGCTCTGTCGCCCTGGCATTTAACAATTTGCCTCGACCCCACCGCGTTATGCTGGGGTCGCTTACTGTTCTCACATTAGCGGTCGCCGTCTGGCGACCCTACGTGTACCACCCTACATCAGCCCCGATTGTAAAAGCTATTGAGCTGGAGAAGAGCGAAATCCGCTCGCTGCTGCCGGAAGCCAGTGAGCCTATCGATCAGACCCTGCCCGATGAAGTGGAAGATATTCCCCAGGATGAGCTGGACGATAAAACCGGTAACGAGGCGGGCGTACATGAGTACGTTGTCTCTACCGGGGATACGCTCAGCAGCATTTTGACTCAGTACGGTATGGATATGGGCGACGTTACCCGGCTCGCCAGCGCGGACAAAGAGCTGCGTAATTTGAAGATCGGCCAGCAAATTTCCTGGACCCTCACCCCCGACGGCGATCTGCAGCGCCTGACCTGGGAGATGTCGCGCCGTGAAACCCGCACCTACGACCGCACGGAGAGCGGCGGGTTTAAAATGAGCAGTGAAGTTCAGCAGGGTGACTGGGTTAACACTACGCTGAAAGGCACGGTAGGCGGTAGCTTTGTTGCCAGCGCCAAAGACGCCGGGCTTAACAGCGGTGAAATTAGTTCAGTGATCAAAGCCATGCAGTGGCAGATGGACTTCCGCAAGCTGAAAAAAGGCGATGAGTTCTCGGTGCTGATGTCCCGGGAGATGCTCGACGGCAAGCGTGAGCAGAGCCAGCTGCTTGGTGTGCGTCTGCGTTCAGAAGGAAAAGACTACTACGCTATTCGCGCTGAAGATGGCAAATTCTACGATCGTAACGGCACCGGGCTGGCGAAAGGCTTTATGCGTTTCCCTACGTCCAAGCAGTTCCGCGTATCGTCAAACTTCAACCCGCGCCGTCTGAACCCGGTGACCGGCCGCATTGCTCCGCATAAAGGCGTCGATTTTGCCATGCCGCAGGGTACGCCGGTGCTGGCAGTGGGCGATGGCGAAGTCGTCACGGCCAAGCGTAGCGGAGGGGCGGGCTACTATGTGGCGATCCGTCACGGTCGTACCTACACCACGCGCTATATGCACCTGCGTAAGCTGCTGGTGAAAGATGGCCAGAAAGTGAAGCGAGGCGACCGTATCGCGCTCTCGGGTAATACCGGCCGCTCAACCGGCCCGCACCTGCACTATGAAGTGTGGATCAACAAGCAGGCGGTCAACCCGTTAACGGCCAAGCTGCCGCGTACCGAAGGGCTGACCGGCAGCGATCGCCGCGACTATCTGGCGCAGGTGAAAGAGGTGACGCCGCAGCTGCGCTTCGACTAGTTTGCCCAGCACGATAGCTATTAAAGCCGGTTGCCCATGCGCACCGGCTTTTTCTTTTGTGTGAAGCTATACGTCTCGCTAAACTATCACGTTAACTGATACCTGATGATTTCTCTGACTCGAGTCTGTCGGCTCCCGGAAGATGCATGGAAACGAAAAAAAATAACAGTGAATACATTCCCCAGTTTGAAAAGGAGTTCCTTCTGCCACGCTACTGGGGAGCCTGGCTGGGGGTTCTCGCGCTGGCAGGCGTGGCGCTTGTACCGGCCTCGCTACGCGATCCGCTGCTGGGCAAGCTTGGGCGTTTTGGCGGCCGACTGGGTAAAAGCGCCCGCCGCCGGGCGCAGATAAACCTGCTCTACTGCTTCCCGGAGAAGAGCGTAGCCGAGCGGGAAGCGATCGTTGACGAGATGTTTGCTACTGCTCCCCAATCGATGGTGCTGATGGCCGAGCTGGCGATACGCGGCCCGGAAAAAGTTGCCGGGCGCGTAGAGTGGCAGGGTAGAGAGATTATCGATGAGATGCAGCGTAACGGTGAGAACGTGATCCTCCTGGTGCCGCACGGCTGGGGCGTGGACATTCCGGCGATGCTGATGGCTTCCCGAGGGCAGCCTATGGCTGCGATGTTCCATAATCAGGGGAATAAGGTATTCGATTACATCTGGAACAAGGTGCGTCGCCGCTTCGGCGGGCGTCTGCACGCGCGCAACGACGGCATCAAACCTTTTATTCACTCGGTGCGCCAGGGCTACTGGGGCTACTACCTGCCCGATCAGGACCACGGCCCGGAGCAGAGCGAGTTTGTTGACTTCTTTGCCACCTACAAAGCGACGCTGCCTGCCGTTGGTCGTTTGATGAAGGTCTGCCGCGCCCGCGTTGTTCCGCTATTCCCGGTATATGACAGCAAAACGCATCGCCTGACTATCCTGGTGAGGCCGCCCATGGACGATCTGCTGGACGCTGACGATAACACCATCGCCAGAAGGATGAATGAAGAGGTGGAGCACCTTGTCAGCCCACATCCGGAACAGTACACCTGGATCCTAAAGCTGCTTAAGACGCGCAGGCCTGGCGAGCAGGAGCCGTACAAGCGCAAAGAGCTGTTTCCAAGGAAAGAGAGGAATACGCTTGATGGCGGGTAAACGCCGGGTGGCGCTTCGCTTACCCGGCCTACTACACATATCGTAGCCCCGGTAAGTGCAGCGCCACCGGGGAATACGCGAACTTTAATCCACGGTCAGGATGCGGGTGGTGTTGGTGGTACCCACGGTGCCCATCACGTCGCCCTGGGTGACGATAACCAGATCGCCGGAGACCAGGTAGCCCTTATCGCGCAGGAGGTTGACCGCATCATGAGCGGCGACCACGCCGTCGTTGTTGCTGTCGAAGTACACCGGGGTGACGCCACGGTAGAGCGCGGTAAGGTTCAGGGTACGTTCATGACGTGACATGGCGAAGATCGGCAGACCGGAGCTGATGCGCGAGGTCATTAACGCGGTGCGGCCCGACTCGGTCATGGTGATGATAGCGGTAACGCCCTTCAGGTGGTTTGCCGCATACATCGCTGACATCGCGATGGCCTCTTCCACATTCTCGAACTGGATATCGAGGCGGTGCTTAGAGACGTTGATGCTGGGGATCTTCTCGGCACCCAGGCAGACGCGGGCCATCGCGGCCACGGTTTCTGCTGGATACTGTCCGGCAGCGGTCTCGGCAGAGAGCATAACGGCATCGGTGCCGTCCAGTACGGCGTTTGCTACGTCCATCACTTCGGCACGGGTCGGCATCGGGTTAGTGATCATCGACTCCATCATCTGGGTGGCGGTGATCACCGAACGGTTAAGCTGACGTGCGCGGCGGATCAGCGCCTTCTGGATACCCACCAGCTCAGGGTCGCCAATCTCTACGCCGAGGTCGCCACGGGCAACCATTACCACGTCAGAGGCGAGGATCACGTCATCCATCGCGTCCTGGTCGCACACGGCTTCCGCACGCTCAACCTTGGCGACGATTTTTGCATCACAGCCTGCATCGCGCGCCAGGCGACGCGCATAGTTCAGATCTTCCCCGCAGCGCGGGAAGGAGACGGCCAGGTAGTCAACGCCGATCTGCGCGGCGGTGATGATATCCGCCTTGTCTTTATCGGTCAGCGCTTCAGCGGAGAGGCCACCGCCCAGCTTGTTGATGCCTTTGTTGTTCGACAGCGGACCGCCAACGGTCACTTCGGTAAAGACCTTCATGCCCTGAACTTCAATCACCTTCAGCTGCACGCGACCGTCGTCAAGCAGCAGGATGTCGCCAGGGACCACGTCCGCAGGCAGGCCTTTATAGTCGATGCCGACGCGCTCTTTATCGCCTTCGCCTTTACCGAGGTTGGCATCAAGCAGGAACTTGTCGCCGATGTTGAGGAAGACTTTCCCCTCTTTGAAGGTCGATACACGAATTTTTGGACCCTGCAAATCCCCGAGAATAGCCACATGACGTCCCAGTTTTGCCGCAATCTCGCGCACTTTATCTGCACGCAGCTTGTGATCTTCTGGCGTGCCGTGGGAGAAGTTCATACGTACCACGTTAGCGCCAGCAGCGATGATCTTTTCGAGGTTATTATCGCGGTCGGTAGCTGGACCCAGGGTGGTAACGATTTTAGTTCTGCGAAGCCTTCTGGACATGTATTACTCCGTTGACTGAAACAACCAGGTGTTGCGTGAATATGAATTCGGCAGTTCTGGGCGCCGATTTGGCAAATCAAAAACTTAACCGAATGCCGTAATGAATTACAACGCTGTTATAAAATTTTAATGTTTATCGCTCCCGGTCAGGAGCTCCTTATCAAAACGCGATTCCTTAAGCGCTTCCTTGACTCGCTTCAAGTTATCTCTGAATTTTGCTCCGCGGCGGAGGGTAAAACCCGTCGCCAGCACGTCGATGACCGTTAGCTGGGCCAGGCGCGAGACCATGGGCATATAGATGTCGGTATCTTCCGGCACGTCCAGGGTGATGGCAAGCGTCGCTTCACGGGCCAGCGGCGTCCCCGCCGAGGTGATGGCAATCACCATTGCATCGCTTTCGCGGGCCAGCTGCGCCAGCTCTACCAGACTTTTCGTTCGCCCAGTGTGCGAGATGAGCACCACCACGTCATCTTCGTTACAGTTCATACAGCTCATACGCTGCAGGACAATATCATCGGTGTAGACGACCGGCACGTTGAAGCGGAAGAATTTGTTCATGGCGTCGTGGGCAACCGCCGCCGACGAGCCAAGGCCAAAGAAGGCAATCTTCTTCGCCTGAGTAAGCAGGTCCACAGCGCGATTGACGGCAGGCATATCCAGCGACTGGCGAACATGATCCAGACTGGCCATCGCCGACTCAAAAATTTTACCGGTATAGGCCTCAACGCTGTCATCTTCATCGACATTGCGATTAACATAGGGCGTACCGTTAGCCAGGGTTTGGGCCAGATGCAGCTTAAAATCGGGGAAGCCGCGGGTTTCCATGCTGCGGCAGAAGCGGTTAACCGTGGGTTCGCTAACGCCTGCCTCCTGTGCCAGAGCGGCAATGCTTGAGTGGATGGCCTGGTCCGGAGAGGAGAGGATGACTTCCGCCACTTTTCGTTCGGATTTGCTAAGGTGTTCCAGCTGAGACTGAATTTTTTCCAGCATGTTCATTATTAACGGAGTGCCCATGGCTAAAATCAATTTCAATAACGGATGAAATTGTGCTGCGTTTCAGTCGATATTACCCTTGTGAGAGTCGGAAAGGTAAAGAACCACGGGAAATTTTGTTGTTTTTTTTCATTACATGATCAGAGTCGGATTTTAGCTACTCGATTCCGGACAAATTCCCTGACTTTTCAGGGCGATTAACCCAATTTTTAGCCGCCTGAGCGAAAACGCACAGGAGGTTAAGCGGTAACGGTTTCGGGTTTTACGTAAAAGCAGTACAGTGCAGTGTAATAAAATTACAGCTATGCCCTGGCGAAAGTACCAGGGCTGCCAACTGAGGAGAATGACATGGCGGTAACGCAAACAGCCCAGGCATGTGACCTGGTCATTTTCGGCGCGAAAGGCGATCTTGCACGCCGGAAATTGCTGCCTTCCCTGTATCAGCTAGAAAAAGCAGGCCAGATCCACCCGGAGACGCGTATCCTTGGGGTAGGGCGTGCGGACTGGGATAAAGAGAAGTACACCGAAATCGTGCGTGAAGCGCTCGAGACCTTCATGAAAGAGAAAATCGATGAAAGCCTCTGGGATACGCTGAGCGGACGCCTCGATTTCTGTAATCTTGACGTCAACGATACCTCCGCGTTTACCCGCCTCGGTGAGATGCTCGATCAGAAGAATCGCGTCACCATCAACTATTTCGCCATGCCGCCGAGCACCTTTGGTGCCATCTGCAAAGGCCTGGGTGAGGCAAAACTCAACGCCAAGCCAGCGCGCGTGGTGATGGAGAAGCCGCTGGGTACCTCTCTCGACACCTCCCGTGAAATCAATGACCAGGTGGGCGAGTACTTTGAAGAGTGCCAGGTGTACCGTATCGACCACTACCTCGGTAAAGAGACGGTGCTGAACCTGCTGGCGCTGCGCTTTGCTAACTCCCTGTTCGTCAACAACTGGGACAACCGCACCATCGACCACGTGGAGATCACCGTGGCGGAAGAGGTGGGCATCGAAGGCCGCTGGGGTTATTTCGACCAGGCCGGACAGATGCGCGATATGATCCAGAACCATCTGTTACAGGTTCTCTGCATGATCGCCATGTCGCCACCGTCGGATCTCTCTGCGGACAGCATTCGTGATGCGAAAGTGAAGGTGCTGAAATCCCTGCGCCGTATTGACCGCTCAAACGTGCGTGAAAAAACCGTACGCGGCCAGTACACCGCCGGCTTTGCCCAGGGCAAAAAAGTGCCGGGCTATCTGGAAGAAGAGGGCGCGAACAAAACCAGCAACACCGAAACCTTCGTGGCCATCCGCGTGGATATTGACGACTGGCGCTGGGCTGACGTGCCGTTCTACCTGCGTACCGGCAAGCGTCTGCCAACCAAATGCTCCGAAGTGGTGGTTTACTTCAAGACCCCGCCGCTCAACCTGTTTAAGGAGTCCTGGCAGGATCTGCCTCAGAACAAGCTCACCATCCGCCTGCAGCCGGACGAGGGCGTGGATATCCAGATCCTCAACAAAGTGCCAGGCCTCGATCACAAGCACAATCTGCAAACCACCAAGCTCGATCTGAGCTACTCCGAGACGTTCAACGAAAGCCATCTGGCCGATGCCTACGAGCGTCTGCTGCTGGAGACGATGCGCGGCATCCAGGCGCTGTTCGTGCGCCGCGATGAGGTGGAAGAGGCGTGGAAATGGGTCGACTCCATTACCGAAGCATGGGCAATGGATAACGAGTCACCGAAGCCTTACCAGGCCGGGACCTGGGGACCGGTTGCGTCGGTAGCGATGATCACCCGCGATGGCCGTTCCTGGAACGAATTCGAGTAATTAACTCACCGCTTTCAAACGGCCCTGCGGGGCCGTTTTTTTTGTTTATCACGCCGCTATTTTACCGGTAACATGATCTAACACAGATTTCCGTACAATTCTTACTCTTTTGCACTTGCCCTGGATTCACCCTTAACGCTTTTTTTATTACACTGGCTGAAGCGATTTTGCCTCCGGCATGCGGCGGATTAATGGTTTGCGTATTCTCCCTGTGTTAATGATACCGCCGTCCGGGACACCTAATTTTCAGGAGCCTTTATGAATTCGACATTGTTACGGGTAACAAAGCGTATTATCGATCGTTCGCATGCCACCCGCAGCGCTTACCTTGCCCGCATCGAACAGGCGAAAAGCAGTACCGTCCACCGTTCGTCGCTGGCCTGCGGTAACCTGGCTCACGGTTTCGCCGCCTGCCAGCCGGAAGATAAAGCCTCGCTAAAAAGCATGCTGCGTAACAACGTCGCCATTATCACCTCCTACAACGACATGCTCTCCGCGCACCAGCCCTATGAACGCTACCCTGACATTATCCGTAAAGCTCTGCACTCGGTTAATGCTGTAGGCCAGGTTGCAGGCGGCGTACCGGCTATGTGCGATGGCGTCACACAAGGCCAGGATGGCATGGAGCTTTCTCTCCTCAGCCGGGAAGTGATCGCCATGTCCGCTGCGGTCGGCCTGTCGCACAACATGTTTGACGGTGCGCTCTATCTTGGCGTCTGCGATAAAATCGTCCCGGGACTGGCGATGGCCGCGCTGTCGTTTGGGCATCTGCCAGCGCTGTTTGTGCCGTCAGGACCGATGGCCAGCGGCCTGCCTAATAAAGAGAAGGTGCGTATTCGCCAGCTTTATGCCGAGGGCAAAGTCGACCGTATGGCGTTGCTCGAATCCGAAGCGGCCTCTTATCATGCACCAGGCACCTGCACCTTCTACGGCACGGCCAATACCAACCAGATGGTCATTGAATTTATGGGCATGCAGCTGCCCGGCTCATCATTTGTACATCCTGACGCGCCGCTGCGGGAAGCCCTGACCGTAGCTGCCGCACGCCAGGTGACTCGCCTGACTGGCAACGGCAACGAGTGGATGCCGCTCGGCAAGATGATTGACGAGAAGGTGGTCGTCAACGGCATCGTCGCCCTGCTGGCAACCGGCGGCTCCACTAACCACACCATGCACCTGGTGGCGATGGCGCGTGCTGCGGGCATCATCATCAACTGGGACGACTTCTCTGAACTTTCCGAGGTGGTTCCCCTGATGGCGCGCCTCTACCCGAACGGCCCGGCGGATATTAACCACTTCCAGGCCGCGGGTGGCGTACCAGTGCTAATGCGTGAGCTGCTGAAGGGCGGTCTGCTACATGAAGATGTCAACACCGTAGTGGGTCACGGTCTGTCTCGCTACACCCTTGAGCCGTGGTTGAACGAGGGCGAGCTGGACTGGCGCGAGGGCGCCAGCGCCTCGCTGGACAACGATATCATTGCCTCTATCGACAAGCCGTTCTCGCATCACGGCGGCACGAAGGTGCTCAGCGGCAATCTGGGCCGTGCGGTCATGAAGACCTCCGCCGTCCCGGTAGAGAATCAGGTGGTTGAGGCGCCTGCGGTGATTTTTGAGAGCCAGCACGACGTGTTACCCGCCTTTGAAGCCGGTCTGCTTGATCGTGATTGCGTGGTTGTTGTCCGGCATCAAGGGCCAAAAGCCAACGGCATGCCAGAATTACATAAACTGATGCCGCCACTTGGTGTATTATTGGACCGCCGTTTCAAAATCGCATTAGTCACCGATGGACGGCTCTCCGGCGCATCAGGTAAAGTACCGTCGGCGATCCATGTAACACCAGAAGCGTATGACGGCGGGTTGCTGGCAAAAGTACGTGAGGGCGATATCATCCGCGTAAATGGACAGACAGGGGAGTTAACTCTGCTGGTGGATGACACCGAGCTTGCTGCACGTCAGCCGCACATTCCTGACCTGAGTAGCGCGCGCGTCGGTACTGGCCGCGAAATGTTTAGCGCACTGCGTGAAAAACTCTCCGGTGCTGAGCAGGGCGCAACCTGTATCACTTTTTAAACTGATAAATTTTTTAGATCGGGCGAGAGAAAAACTCTGATGAAAAACTGGAAAACGAGTGCTGAAGCAATCCTGAAGACGGGTCCTGTGGTACCGGTTATCGTGGTGAACAAACTGGAACATGCTGTACCGATGGCGAAAGCCCTGGTGGCCGGTGGCGTTCGCGTGCTGGAAGTCACTCTGCGTACCGCCTGCGCCATGGATGCGATCCGCGCCATTGCGAAAGAAGTGCCGGAAGCAATCATCGGTGCCGGTACGGTACTGAATCCGCAGCAGCTGGCGGAAGTGACCGAAGCGGGCGCGCAGTTTGCTATCAGCCCGGGCCTGACCGAGCCGCTGCTGAAGGCAGCAACCGAAGGCACCATTCCGCTGATCCCAGGCATCAGCACTGTGTCTGAACTGATGCTCGGCCTCGACTACGGTCTGAAAGAGTTTAAATTCTTCCCGGCTGAAGCTAACGGCGGTACCAAAGCGCTGCAGGCGATTGCCGGTCCGTTCTCACAGGTGCGTTTCTGCCCAACCGGCGGCATCTCTCCGGCGAACTACCGTGACTACCTGGCGCTGAAGAGCGTTCTGTGCATCGGTGGGTCATGGCTGGTACCGGCTGACGCGCTGGAAGCGGGCGACTACGATCGCATTACTAAACTGGCTCGCGAAGCAGTAGAAGGCGCGCAGCAGTAAGGTCTTGTTCTGCCGGGTGGCGGCTTCGCCTTACCCGGCCTACAACGGCTTGATACCGTAGGCCTGCGCAAGCGAAGCGCCGCCGGGCAATGCCAACCAAAACGGGCCATTCGGCCCGTTTTTTTACCCCTTCACCACCACGCCTGCGGCGGCTTTTTTTGCTCGTTCCACCGCATCCTCTATGCTATCCCCGGTGGCTAACGCCACACCTAACCGCCGCGTGCCGTCAATCTCCGGCTTGCCGAACAGGCGCAGCTGTAGTCCAGCTCCTACTGCGGCCTGCACATTATCAAAGGTCACATTATCGCTCTTCAGTTCCGGCAGGATCACCGCCGAGGCTGACGGGCCGTACTGACGTACTCCGCCTATCGGCAGACCGAGGAAAGCGCGTACGTGCAGGGCGAACTCGGAGAGATCCTGGGAGATCAGCGTAACCATACCGGTATCATGCGGACGCGGCGACACCTCGCTAAAGATCACCTCATCGCCGCAGACAAACAGCTCTACGCCAAACAGGCCGTAGCCCCCAAGCGCCAGCACGACTTCGCGGGCGATAGCCTGCGCGCGGGAGAGGGCCAGCTCGCTCATCTGCTGCGGCTGCCAGGACTCACGGTAGTCGCCATCTTCCTGACGATGGCCGATAGGATCGCAGAAATGCACCCCGTCCACGGCGCTAACGGTCAGAAGCGTGATTTCGAAATCAAACTTGACCACGCCTTCGACGATGACGCGTCCCGCTCCGGCGCGACCGCCGAGCTGGGCGTACTGCCAGGCATCACGCAGCTGGTCGGCGCTGCGAATAAAGCTCTGCCCCTTGCCGGATGAGCTCATCACCGGTTTAATGATGCACGGCAGGCCCAGCGCCGCGACCGCCTCTTCAAACGCGGTTTCGCTGTCGGCAAAGCGGTAGGTCGAAGTAGGCAGGTTCAGCTCTTCGGCGGCCAGGCGGCGGATCCCCTCCCGGTTCATGGTCAGCTTCGCGGCGCGGGCGCAGGGCACCACCTGCTGACCCTCGGCCTCAAGCGCCAGAAGCATATCGGTGGCAATGGCTTCGATCTCTGGAACGATAAAGTCCGGTTTTTCCTGCACCACCAGCGCTTTCAACGCCTCGACGTCCAGCATATTGATTACGTGCGCACGGTGGGCGACGTGCATCGCCGGGGCGTCGGCATAGCGGTCAACTGCAATCACTTCGATGCCTAAACGTTGACACTCAATGGCCACCTCTTTACCCAATTCACCGGAGCCTAATAGCATTACACGCGTGGCAGCCGGACGCAGCGCGGTACCTAAAAAAGTCATAATATCCACCGTTTAAAAATTTCGGACTATTATACACGAAAACGTTTGCGTGTCTTTTTTCGGCTTGCAATCAGCGTGCGAATTGCTTACTATTATACTGTATAAATAAACAGGTAAATGAGGCTGCATTATGGCGGTTGAAGTCAAATACGTGGTAATCCGCGAAGGTGAGGAAAAAATGTCTTTTGCCAGCAAGAAGGAAGCCGATGCTTACGACAAAATGCTCGATCTGGCAGAAGTGCTGGAGGGCGTGCTGGTAAATGCACCCGTTGCGTTTGATGACGAACAGCGTGAGAAGATGGCGCTCTGGCTGGCTGAGCAGAAAGAGACCTTCAGCGCGGTGTTCCGCTCCGGTAAGCTGCCGGACCCCGATGCGGCTCCGACAAAAAGCGATACCGTAACGGATATGCCTGCGGCGAAGCGTACCAAAGCAGCCTAACAGCAGCTTGCGCTGCCGGTAATTTGTACCATGCTTTGAGTGGGTTATGCTCACAGGAGATAAGCATGAACAGATTAGGACTACTGCTTGGCCTGGCCGTGCTGGCCGGCAGCGCTAGCGTACAGGCAGCGAATAACAAATCCGTGAAGTTCCCCAGCTGTGAAGGGCTGGATGCCTCCGGTATCGCTGCCAGCGTCAAACGTGACTATCAGCAAAATCGTATTGCGCGATGGGCTGACGATCAGGAGACGCTGGGGCAAGCCGATCCGGTTGCCTGGATTAACGTCAAAGAGATTACCGGCAAAGACGATAAGTGGACTGTTCCGCTGACCGTGCGCGGTAAAAATACCGATATCCACTATCGGGTAGCGGTGGACTGCAAAGGCGGCAAGGCCGTTTACACGCATCAATAACCGAAGCCGCATTTTCTCTTCTTTAGCCAGCTTAGACATTTCCTGACAACCCCTCGCTTACTCTGTGGTCTGACACAGAATAATCGGGGGAATTATGACTAACTGGATGAATCAACTACAGTCGCTGCTGGGCCAGAAAGGAGCATCCGCCTCGTCGGGCGACGGGCAGGGGCTGAGCAAGCTGCTGGTGCCGGGTGCATTAGGTGGCTTGGCGGGACTGCTGGTCTCAAACTCCTCTTCCCGCAAGCTGCTCACCAAATATGGTACCAGCGCGCTGCTGGTTGGCGGCGGGGCCGTTGCCGGCACGGTGCTGTGGAACAAATACAAAGATCGCGTGCGGACTGCGCACCAGGACGAGCCGCAGTTTGGTCAGCAAAGCTCGCCGCTGGACGTGCGCACTGAACGTCTAATCCTTGCCCTGGTCTTTGCTGCGAAAAGCGACGGCCATATTGATGCCCGCGAGCGCGAAGCGATTGACCTGCAAATGCGGGAAGCTGGCGTTGAAGAGCAGGGCAGAGCGCTGGTGGCTCAGGCCATTGAGCAGCCGCTCGATCCCCAGCGGTTGGCCCGTGACGTGCGTAACGAGGAGGAAGCACTGGAGCTGTACTTCCTCAGCTGCGCCGCTATCGATATCGATCACTTTATGGAGCGCAGCTATCTTAACGCTCTGGGTGACGCCCTGAAGATCCCGCAGGACGTGCGCGACGGCATTGAACAGGACTTAAAAGAGCAAAAAAGCGCGTTGCCAGGCTAGCTTACACGCGTTGGTGGCGCGTTTCGCTTGCAACATGCGTGGGTTTTGCCACCCTTATAGGGTGTAAACTGAAAAGATAACGCTATGCCACCAAAAGCAAAAACAGTACCGCACGTCATGAACCTGCATGGCGATACGCGAACAGACAACTACTACTGGCTGCGCGACGATACGCGCTCGGATCAGGATGTCCTGGACTATCTGCACCAGGAGAACGACTATGGGCGCGACATAATGGCCTCCCAGCAGGCGTTACAGGATCGCCTGCTGAAAGAGATTGTCGATCGTCTTCCCCAGCGCGAAGTCTCCGCTCCCTACACCCGCAACGGTTACCGCTACCGGCACGTTTATGAACCGGGGTGCGAATACGCTATCTATCAGCGCCAGTCGGTGCTCAGCTGTGAGTGGGATGAGTGGCAGGTGCTGCTGGATGCCAACAAGCGCGCCGCCCACAGCGAGTTCTACACCCTCGGCGGGCTGGCCGTTTCGCCGGACAACAAAATCATGGCGCTGGCGGAGGATTATCTCTCCCGGCGTCAGTATGGCCTACGTTTTCGCAATCTGGAGACCGGCAACTGGTATCCAGAGATGCTGGATAACGTCACGCCGGATTTTGTCTGGATCAATGACTCTGAAACCCTCTACTACGTGCGTAAGCATGCTAAAACGCTGCTTCCTTACCAGGTCTGGCGGCACACCATCGGTACGCCTGCGGCCCAGGATGAGCTGGTTTACGAGGAGAAGGACGAAACCTTCTACGTTAGTCTTCATAAGACAACCTCCCAGCACTATGTGATCATCTATCTTGCCAGCGCCACGACCAGCGAGTGCCTGCTGTTGGATGCGGAGCTGCCGGATGCGCAACCCATTATGTTCCTGCCCCGGCGTAAAGATCACGAGTACAACCTCGATCACTACCAGCACACTTTCTACCTGCGCTCCAACCGTGAGGGGAAAAACTTTGGCCTCTACCGGACTAAGGTGCGCAATGATAAGCAGTGGGAGGTGCTGATCCCGCCCAGGGATCACATCATGCTGGAGGGTTTTACACTCTTTACCGACTGGCTGGTGGTGGAGGAGCGCCAGCGCGGCCTGACCAGCCTGCGGCAGATCAACCGTAAAACCCGCGAGGTCACCGGCATCGCCTTTGACGATCCGGCCTATGTGACCTGGCTTGCCTATAACCCCGAGCCGGAAACCTCCCGCTTGCGCTACGGCTACTCCTCGATGACAACGCCGGATACCCTGTTTGAGCTGGATATGGACACCGGTGAACGACGGGTGCTTAAGCAGACGGAGGTCCACGGCTTTGACGCCAGCCAGTACCGCAGCGAACACCTTTGGATCAAGGCGCGCGATGGCGTAGAGGTGCCCGTATCGCTGGTCTACAACCGTAAACACTTCCGGAAGGGGCAGAATCCGCTGCTGGTCTACGGCTACGGCTCCTACGGCACCAGTATTGATGCCGATTTCAGCAGCAGTCGCCTGAGCCTGCTGGATCGCGGCTTTGTCTTTGCCATCGCGCACATTCGCGGCGGCGGCGAGCTGGGACAGCACTGGTATGAGGACGGTAAGTTTCTTAAAAAGAGAAACACCTTTAACGACTATATTGACGTCTGTGATGCACTGTTGAAGCAGGGTTATGGGTCTACACGCTACTGCTACGGCATGGGTGGCAGCGCGGGCGGGATGCTGATCGGTACGGTTATTAACGAACGCCCTGGCCTGTTCCACGGTGCTATTGCCCAGGTGCCCTTTGTCGATGTAGTCACCACCATGCTCGATGAGTCCATTCCGTTAACCACCGGCGAGTTTGAGGAGTGGGGGAACCCGCAGGATGAGACCTACTATCGCTACATGAAAAGCTATAGTCCATACGATAACGTCACCGCACAGGCCTATCCGCATCTGCTGGTCACCACCGGGCTGCATGACTCCCAGGTACAGTACTGGGAGCCAGCCAAGTGGGTAGCAAAACTGCGGGCGACGAAAACCGACGATAATCTGCTGCTGCTCTGTACGGATATGGATGCAGGCCACGGTGGGAAATCGGGCCGCTTTAAATCCTATGAAGGCGTTGCGCTGGAGTTTGCTTTTCTTGTGGCGCTGGCGCAGGGCACGCTGCCCGGTAAGAAGAGTTAGTTTTCATCAAGATAGTGCTTTAACGTCAGCCGCAGTTCGGGACTCATGCGCTCCAGGTTATTGTACAGCCAGCGCAGGTAGCCTGGATCGCGGTCGGCGATCTCAGATACCGCTTTGCCCCGATATTTACCAAAGGTAAAAGTCGTCATCAGGGCAGGACGACCGGTAATCGTCGCCATCTGGTCTGGCGTCCAGCCCGAGGTATCCATGATGTCAATCAGCAGCGCAGCGGTAATGTAGCAGTCATACAGCGCACGGTGGTGATGCAGCCCCGGCGGTGTCTGTACGTTCAGCTTACGCGACTTATAGAGCGCCATATTGCCGTACTGGATCCCCGGCCACAGCCGGCGGGCCAGCTTCATCGTGCAGATCCACTCACCTGGCATCTCCGGCAGCACGCGACGATCGAAGCTGGCGTTATGCGCAACGTACCAGCTGCTGCCCAGATAGTGCGGCAGAATATCTTCGATCCAGGGCTGATCGGCAACCATCTCTTCGGTAATGCGGTGGATGGCCATCGCCTGACGGCTGATGGGGCGATCCGGACGCACAAGGTGACTCATCGGGTTAACAATCTGCCCGTCAATAACGTCCACCGAAGCAATTTCAACGATGCCGCCCTGCAGGCCGCAGGTTTCAGTATCGATTACGCGTAACATCTTATCTCCAGAAACCGGGTCGATTATTTGATCTTAGGCTCATAGGGCAGGCGTGAGAGCGACACGGATGCCAGGCGATGGGCGATCAGCCGTTCGCGAAACCAGTCGCGCAGATGAGCGGGCTGCTCGCGCTCAACCACTTCTGCGATAACCGGCATATTGTAGCGCTCTTTAAAGGCCACGCCAGCCGCTGCCAGGTCAACGTTAACTTTGTCCATCTCATCCTGAGGCAGTTGTGCAAGATTGATTTTCATAGGTCCTCCCGGTTATACGGCGCAAAATTACTAAGCCTGCCGCAGAAAGGCAAGTCCACGCCTGTACAGACTCGACTCGTACATTATACAGAGTTATTCTTTGTGCTATACACATAACAAAAAGGAATAGAACGATGGGTTTTACCGCAAAGTATACCTGCCGCGCGCTGTTATTGGCCGCCTCTCTGGCTGCATCGCCTGTTGTTTTCGCGCATGCCCACCTGAAGCATCAGTATCCGGCCGCAGACGCCAATGTAACGGCAGCTCCGCAGGCGCTGACCCTCAACTTTTCCGAAGGCATTGAGCCTAAGTTCAGCGGCGTAAAGATTACCGGCTCGCAGCAGCAGACGGTAAAAACCGGCGTGGTAAAGCGTAACGATAAGGATAAAACGCAGCTGATTGTGCCCATCGAACAGGCTCTGAAGCCTGACCAGTATACCGTAGAGTGGCACGTTGTCTCTGTTGATGGGCATAAAACCCAGGGCAGCTATCAGTTCAGCGTAAAGTAGTATGCTCGCGTTTTGCTATGTAAGCCTGCTGTTTATCCATTTTCTGACCCTGATGCTGGTATTCGGCAGCAATGCCTTTGCGCACTGGCTTGCCGATCCGGCGCTCCGCTCCGCGTTGCAGCGCCGCTTTATGTTCATGCAGCGTGGTGCGCTGACGCTGGCGTTTGTTTGCGCGCTGCTGATGTTTGCCTTACAGGGCGGTATAATGGGCAACGGCTGGCATGACGTCTGGCAACCGGATATCTGGCTGGCGGTAAGCGAAACGCAGTTTGGCAGCGTCTGGCTTTGGCAGATTATTATCGCGCTGGCAGCCCTGCTGCTCTGTTTTCTGAATTCACAGCAGCAGGGGCGGGTGCTACTGCTGGTCACCGCTCAGCTCCTGCTGCTGGCGAACACCGGTCATGCGGCAATGTATGACGGGGCTATGGGACTGCTTACCCGGGTTAATTACGCCATGCACCTACTCTGTGCCGCCGCCTGGTTTGGCGGCTTGCTGCCGGTGCTGTATTGTATGCGGCTGGTTAAAGCGGAAAAGCGCGTGCAGGCGATCGGCAGCCTGATGCGTTTTTCTCGTTACGGGCATCTGGCAGTCGCAGGGGTGCTGATATCCGGCATCATCAATGCGCTTCTTATCCAGGGGTTGACCCTGCCGTGGCAGAGTTTGTATGGCCGTCTACTGCTGGTAAAATGTGCCCTGGTGCTGCTGATGGTGGCCATTGCGCTGATAAACCGCTACGTGCTGGTGCCACGCTTTCGTATACAGGAAGCGCAGGCGCGTGCTGTTTTTATTCGGATGACACAAGCTGAAGTGGTTCTCGGCATCATGGTGCTGGCAACGGTCAGCCTGTTTGCGACACTTGAACCTTTTTGAATAACTGGCGAAAAAATGAAAAAACGTATTCTCACTCTTCTGTTACTTACCTGTTCTGCCAGCGCGCTGGCCGCCCCCCAGGTGATCACCGTTAGCCGCTTAGACGTGGGTAAAGAGAAATGGGCGTTTAACCGTGAAGAGGTGATGCTTACCTGTCGTCCCGGCCATGCGCTGTTTGCTATCAACCCCAGCACGCTGGTGCAGTATCCGCTCAACGACGCAGCGCAGCAGCAGGTAGCCAGCGGGGAGAACAGCGGCCAGCCAATCTCCATTATCCAGATTGACGATCCGGCGAAACCCGGAGAAAAGATGAGCCTGGCCCCGTACATTGAGCGTGCTGAAAAGCTCTGCTAGTTACAGGTTGATTCATAACAAAAAACCGCAGGCTTCACTGATGAAGCGTTGCGGTTTTTTTGTTTACAGCCGTGACAATTACCCTTTTTTTCCTGCCACCGATGCTGTGGACTGGAAAAGCTGGCGCTGTCATCTATTCTTAAAGTGCCAGGCGTATTTAGCCTGCATTAATGCCAACTTTTAGCGCACGGCTCTCTCCCAAGAGCCATTTCCCTGGACCGAATACAGGAATCGTATTCGGTCTTTTTTTATCTGTTTGAATACTAAAGGTTTTTAGTCTCCCAACTAAATCCACTGAGATCCTACAGGGGTCTCTGTATTCAGATTAAACCATATCATACTCAGCCCCACCGGCGTCCAGGGATTTTTGGGCTATTGATAAATTTTATGGTCTGAGAGCCGATGCGCAAACTCCTCGCTCGCTGGGTTTAAATGATAATGATTTATATTATCAGATGTCTTTACAGTCCAAAAATAAAGATGTATTTTAAATGCATGTTCAATGCCGGAGGTAATTATGAACCATCATAGAATTCCCAAAAACTGGACAATCAAACGCTCAACCCCTTTTTTTACCAAAGATAATGTCCCGGCCGCGCTTTTAAGCCATCACAACACCGCAGCCGGTATTTTTGGTCAACTGTGTGTCATGGAAGGGACTGTTACCTACTATGGCTTTGCAAATGAAGAGGCGGTAGAGCCGGAAGTTAAAGTCGTCATTAATGCGGGTTGCTTCGCGACCAGCCCACCACAATACTGGCACCGTATTGAGATGACCGACGACGCCCAATTCAATATCAACTTCTGGGCCGAGCCTTCCTTCTCTGGTGAAGAAGTTTACAGCGCTAAAAAAGCATAGATGCCCGGCATCTTGCTTTATTCCTAAAGAGTTCGCGCTGGCGAGCACATCTACTCAGAGATGTTAAAAATCGCTGAACTCCTGCGCGGGTCGCCAGAAGCCGTCGATGAAATCCTCTACCGGATAGCAGCCGCCGTGGCGGATCCGCTGCTCCTCCAGAGAGACCAGGCACTGCTGTTCGGTATTGTATACGTCGATAACAATGTCATCACAGCCACCGTCCAGGTAACAGATAAAGAGAACCAGTGCGACCATTCCTTCCTCACTTCCGTACCGCTTAAGTTAAGTGTAGGGGAGGAACGTAAAGAGAGGAAATTCCAGAAGTAAATAACCCGCCGGGCGGCGGGTTCAATGGATTAGCCGAGGCGCATAATCCAGGTGTCGGTCTGTTGATCGTAGTGCTCACGATAAAGCACGGATTGTTCGCCATTGAGAAGCGCCGGAATACTGGTGTCGGCGTCCCACGCATCGAGCTGCATACATAAATCAGGATCGGAGCTGCATGGAATGCGTAACGTTCGCTCTCCTGGCTGCTCGCCCTGCAGCTCAGCATCATCAATTTCAAATTGGCCAATGCGCACGCTGGTTTTCGTCATAATGCTCTCCATTTATCTGCATAATGTGGTACGACCAGTAAAGTCACCCCATTTTTCAGCCTGGTACAACATGACGTATCCCGCCAGTAAAAAAGTGCTCTTTTTCCCGGATCTACTCTTTGCTGGCAAACAGCCGACCGTCACGAACTAGCTCTCTCGGGTAGCTGTTCTTCAGCCGTGAACCGACTTTTTTTGCCAGTCCAAGCGGCTGCCCCTGAAACGTCACGACCGCTTCGTCATGCTTGACCTGCGTCTGCGGGTAGATATCCCGTCCGCGATACCACTCTTCCGCTTCAGCAGGGGTAAGTTCAAAGGCCAATGGGTTATCGGCGCCAGCAAGGGCAATGACCGCCTCATGCTGCCAGCGGTAGCCTTTATTATGCGTTTCGGCGAGCTTAATGCCGATGCGCGAGAAACGCACCTTGCCTGTAAGCGCTTCGATCTGCTCCGGGAAGAGCCACAGCTCTTTATCACGTTGCCAAAGACGTAACGCGTTGTCCCAGCGCAGTCCTGAAGCCGCAGCGGCCTGGGCTATCTGCGCGCTCTCCCGGCCTTTCACCGGTGAGAAAGGAAATTTGCCCATCTTATAGCCGGGAGCGGGCAGGGGCTCGACAGAGGCGATTTTACGCAGTCGAGCCACGAAGAACCCCTCGCAGTCAAAGATTTGCGGGAATACGTGCAGGAAACCGTCGGCAGTTAGCGCCTGAGAAGCGCCAGCAAACAGCTGTGCCAGCGGCAGAAATTCAACCGCATCGGGATAGCGGGCCTTCAGCCAGTGGCAAATCGCTTCATTCTCGTCCTGGTTAAGCGTGCAGGTAGAGTAGACCAGCGTTCCCCCGGGGCGCAGGGCATGAAAGGCGCTGTCGATCAGCTCCCGCTGAGTGGCGGCGATCTCCAGGTTGCTGGCAACGGACCAGTTTTTCAGGGCATCGGGATCTTTACGCACCACCCCTTCACCGGAGCAGGGGGCGTCCAGCAGAATAGCATCAAAGGTCTCAGGCAGCGCCGCACCAAATACCCGGCCATCAAAGTGGGTCAGGGCAACGTTACTGATCCCGCAGCGACTGATGTTGGCATGCAGCACCTTTACCCGGCTGGCGGAGAACTCGTTGGCGAGGATCGCACCGTCGTTATCCATTCGCGCAGCGATCTGGGTGGTTTTCGAACCGGGAGCGGCGGCAACGTCCATTACCCGCTGGGGCTGGTTGCCGTCGGCGAAGAGCGCGCTGACCGGCAGCATAGAGCTGGCTTCTTGAATGTAGAACAGTCCACTGAGGTGCTCAGCGGTGCTGCCAAGGGGAAGCGCCTCTTCGTTATCACGTTCGATCCAGAAACCTTCCTCGCACCATGGGACGGGCGTCAGCTGCCAATTATAAGGGGCGACCAACTCCAGAAACGCTGCCACGGAAATTTTAAGCGTGTTAACCCGGATGCTGCGGCGCAGCGGACGCTGACAGGCGGCAATAAAGTCATCGAAGGAGAGATGGGCTGGCATGGCCAGACGCATTTGCGCAAGAAATTCTTCAGGAAGATAGACAGCGTTGTGAGCCACGAATTACACCACCAGCAATAAATCAGGGGGCGCAGTGTAGCATAAAACGCTCCGGCGCAGCAGGCGCGCCGGAGCAGGGTGCTTAGCGCGGCAGGGCTGTGCCCCACGAGCGCCACTCTTTCGGCTCGCTATCCTGGAGCAGGAAGTGTTTGCCGGTTTGCGCCTTCGGTGCCAGCGGGATCCCCGGCGGTGTGGCAAATGCAATGCCGCCGCGAATGAACTGGTTAAAGGTGCCGGTTTTCACGACGCCGCCTACCAGGCCGAAGTCCAGTGAGTAGCCGGAAGCCAGCCAGAACACCGAGTTATTGCGTACCAGGTGCTGGAAGCGCTTGCTGATGCGCAGGCCAACCATCACCCGATCCGAGAGCGATCCCAGAGTCAGACCGGTCACCGTACCCACCTCAATGCCGCGGAACAGCACCGGCGTACCGATGTTCAGCCCGCCTGCCTCAGGGGCTTCAACCACAATGCTCAGGCCGTCAACGTAGCGCGAGTCGGCAATGGTGGCCTCCTGTAGCTCAAACTCCCGGCGAACGTCGCCACCCCGGCCAGGCTCGACGTTGATATAGGGCTGCAAAATAGTGTCCAGATGCTCAACCCCGGCTGCTGAGATTTGTGGGGTAATCACTGAAAACCGCGTACCGCTGCGGGCAAATTTTTTCACATACTCTGGATAGAGCACGGCGGTGGCCTGCACCTCGTTACGCTCGGTAATCAGCTCCAGATCCTGCACCTGGCCAATATCAATACCTAAATATTTGATCGGCATCCCAGGGGCAAGCTTACCCGCATCAAAGGCGTGAAGCTTAATCTGACCACCTACGGCGCGGGCCGCAGTCTCTGACGGAAAGAGGATCCGCTTGTCGCCCTTGCGGATCGAGGCGTTGGCACCGGTAAGGTTATCAAAGCTCACCGCACCCTTGATGGCTCTGGCGAGCGGTGCGGCCTGCACCGTCAGCCCGCTGCCGTTGAGCTGCACTTTCGCGCCGCCTTCGGCCCAGAAGACGCTGTTAGCGGTCAGCAGAGATTGATACTCCGGCTTAACGTGCAGCTGAATATCAAACGCGTTAGCGCGCGGACGGACGTTGATCACTTCGCCCACCTCAAACTTACGATAGAGCACCACCGAACCGGCCTGTACATCTGGCAGCTTCTCGGCGGTCAGCGTCAGGGTGGTGGTGGGCAGATCGCTGAGGCTATTCTCTATCGCCTTATCAAGGTTAGCGAACAGCGGATAGGTGGATTTTATTTCACCTTTGCTTCCCGGCAGGATGCGGATCCCGCCGCTGATCCACTCGTTGGCGCTGGCGGCAAGGAATTCAACGCCGTCCAGGCCGACTTTAACGTCTACCCGGCTGTTTACCACAAACTTGCTGTCGCCCTGCACCAGCTCGCGATACTGAGGATCGATAGCGACGGCAAAAGAGACGCCTTTCGCGGTGAGATCCCGCTCCAGCACCTGACCTATCTGCACACCATGCAGGACAATGGGCTGACCGGCGTCGATGCCGTAGCTCTCCGGCGCGGTCAGGGTTAGGGTAACAACGCCAGGCTCTTGCAGCAGGGTCTTATCTGCCGGCAGCACCACAAAGTTATCCCGCGGCTCGCCTTCTCCCGGCACCAGTTCAAGCGTGGTACCGGTGAGCAGCGAACTGACGCTGGCGTTGTTCAGGGAGAGTTTCGGGTTACGCATCTCAATGCGGGTATTGGTGCGCAGCAGATTGACGACGCTCGGGTCAACGGTCATCTCCCCACTTACCGCGCCGCCGGGGTTGAGATCGAGCTTCGTTAGCTCGCCTACCTCCAGCCCCTGATACATCAGTGCGGTAGAGCCAGCTTTCAGCCCCTCGCCACCGGGCAGGGCCAGCTTCACGATCACCCCGCGCTGGCTGTGAGCCAGGTCTTTATAGAGGCCGAACTCATCATCGCTCTCTGCTGGTTTCGATGATTCCGGAGAGTCAAAGGCGATCGCCCCGTTAACCAGCGACGCGACGCTCTCCAGCTCTATTTTCGCCCCGCTCAGGCCGACGTCCGCCTTCACGCCGGAGACGTTCCAGAAGCGGCTGCCTTTTTTCACCAGGCTGGTGAAGCGGCGCTCGATCAGCACGTCGATAGTGACGCCCTGTTTGTTAGCATTGATGGAGTAGTCATAGACGCGCCCGACGGGAATTTTACGGAAGTAGACCAGCGAGCCGCTGCTCAGCGATCCGAGATCCGGAGCGTGGAGATGGATCATCAGCTCGCCGTTGCTAAGACGATACTTCGGCTGGGTATCGAGAGCCGTAAAGTGATCCTGTGGCTCGCCTTTGCCGGGCATCATGCCGATGTAGTTCCCGCCGACCAGCGCATCTAGCCCGGAGATCCCCGCCAGCGATGCTTTGGGGGTCACCAGCCAGAACTGGGTATCGTTGCGCAGGGCGTCCTTCATATCCGCTTTGATGCTGGCCTTCACCTCAATTTTATTGAGATTTTCGCTCAGGCGGATGTCCTGCACGGTGCCCACCTCAACGCCCTGGTAGCGCACCGGCGTACGCCCGGCTACGATACCGTCAGCCGAGACGAAATCGATGGTAATGGTATTACCGCGATCCTCATAGCTGGTCCACAGTAGCCAGCCAGCAATCATTAATGCGATAACAGGTAGCAGCCAGAAAGGCGAAATTCGACGTTTTGTTTTAATGCGCGCTTCAGTCGGCGAAGCGGGGGTTTCCTGACTCATGTGCATCCCAAAGTAAGCGGCTGTCCAGCCATTCCACAGCAAGAATAGTCAAAATTACCGCTGCGCCGAAATAAAACGCAGCGGGACCCATAGTAAACGCGAGAAGCTGATCGCGGTTAATGAGTGACATCGTTATTGAAATCACAAACAGATCGAGCATCGACCAGCGGCCAATCCATGTCACAAAACGCAACAGCAGCAGACGAGTGCGCAACCCCTGTTCACATTTAAAATGGATGCTAACCAGCAGTGTAAACAGGACGATGACTTTGGTAAACGGCACCAGAATACTGGCGATGAAAACAATGCCCGCAACGGCAATGTTACTGCTCGCCAGCGACATAATTCCGGACATGATGGTGTCCGCCTGCCGAGAGCCGTTAACATAGATCACCGAGATAGGCAGCAGGTTAGCGGGCAGGAGAAACACCAGCGAGGCGATCAGCGCCGCCCAGCACTTCTGGATGCTATGCCGTCTGCGGTGGCGCAGCGGAATATGGCAGCGCGGACAGCGTCCGCGCGGATCCGGCAGGCCGGTAAAGTGGCATCCGAGGCAGACGCGCAGGTTTTCATGCGGACGGGTGGCCGGGCGCTGAGGGTAAAATCGCTCCCACAGCTGCTCAATATTGAGATGGATTAGGGTCAGAATGCTCAGGATCACCAGCGCGACGAAGGCCAGCAGTCCAACCCCCGGCTGCAGATACGCATAGTCCTGAACCTTAATAGAGGCGACGCCGATGCCGATCAGGTAGATATCCAGCATCACCCACTCCTTGAGCCTCTCCAGCATCAGCAGCACCGGACGCAGGTTCATCCCCAGCCGGTTGCCAAACCAGAGATAAGCAATGGCCGCCACCAGCACCAGCGGTGCGCCGACGGTACAGAACAGCACCATGGCGGCGGTGAGCGGATTGCCCTGCGAGGACATCTGCCAGATCCCCATCAGCAGGTTGGCATCAATGCGCACCCCCAGCAGGTAAAGGTGCAGCAGCGGCTCCCCCCAGGCAAAGGGCATCAGCATCAGCATGGTGATGGCCATCGCCCCCAGCCGGGTGAGCGACCAGTCCCGGCCGTCGCGGATCTTCGCATCACAGCGCGGACAATAAGCACTTTCGTGTGATTTCATCACCGGCAGCGCAAAAAGCGTATCGCACTGTGGGCAGCGCTGATAATGTGCACGTGGCAGAGGGTCGCCAATAGCACGAATTGCCATTTTCCTGTCGGTGACTAACTTTGGAGTTTTCAGCGCCATGACGTATTTTGATATAGGTTCGAATTAATCTATCTTAACTCATGAATGGATTATCTTGAGCATGAAGGCATTTAATGCTTATTTTAATAGGCTAGGCTACCTTTTTTTGTAAGACAACAAGTGATTGAATAATGAACAAAAGTGAATTTTACGCGGAGTTGAACCGCGATTTTCAGGCATTGATGGCAGGTGAAACCAGTTTTTTAGCGACGCTCGCCAATACCAGCGCGCTGCTGTTTGAACGCCTTGAGGGCGTAAACTGGGCAGGATTTTACCTGCTGGAGGGCGACACGCTGGTGCTGGGCCCGTTCCAGGGCAGGATTGCCTGCGTGCGCATTCCGGTAGGCCGCGGCGTTTGCGGTACGGCGGTGGCGCAAAATAGCGTCCAGCGCGTAGAAGATGTCCATGCCTTTGACGGGCATATCGCCTGCGACGCCGCCAGCAACGCAGAAATCGTTCTGCCGCTGGTGGTGAAAGGCGAAATTATTGGCGTGCTGGACATCGACAGCACGGTATTTTCTCGCTTCACACCTGAGGATGAGCAGGGGCTGCGCGAGCTGGTTTCGCACCTTGAACGCCTGCTGGAAGCGACCGATTATCAAAAATTCTTTGCGGGCGACGCAGTATAATCAACGGATAACGTAGCATTTACTGATGGGGTCATTATAATGACGCCTGTTCATGCCTGCGGCTTGTTGGCAACGTCCGTTGTAATCAGGAAATTTCATGGAAAATCAACCTAAGTTGAATAGCAGTAAAGAAGTTATCGCCTTTCTGGCCGAACGTTTTCCTCACTGTTTCAGTGCAGAAGGTGAAGCGCGCCCCCTGAAAATTGGTATTTTTCAGGATCTGGTCGAGCGCGTTGAAGGAGAGATGAGCCTCAGCAAAACTCAGCTTCGTTCTGCGCTGCGTCTTTACACCTCTAGCTGGCGCTACCTGTATGGGATCAAAGCCGGTGCGACCCGCGTCGATCTCGACGGTAATCCGAGCGGCGTACTGGACGAGCAGCATGTTGAACATGCGCGTAAGCAGCTGGAAGAGGCGAAAGCCCGCGTCCAGGCCCAGCGTGCTGAGCAGCAGGCTAAAAAGCGCGAAGCTGCTGCCGCTGCCGGTGAGCAGGAAGATGCGCCTCGCCGCGAGCGTAAACCGCGTCCTGCGCCGCGCCGTAAAGAGGGCAACGAGCAGCGTAAACCACGCGCCGACAAACCTGCCGCGAAACCTCAGCGCGCACCGCGTGAAGAGCCACAGCATACGCCAGTATCCGATATTACTGCGCTCAATGTGGGTCAAAACCTTAAGGTGAAAGCGGGCAATAACGCAATGGACGCCACTGTACTGGAGATCACCAAAGACGGTGTTCGTGTACAGCTGACCTCAGGCATGTCGATGATTGTACGCGCAGAACACCTGTTGTTCTGAAACGGAGGCCAAGCCTGGCATGAACACTTTGTTTAAGCGCACCGCGTTGGCTGGCCTGTTCCTGATTGCAGGGCAGGCCTTTGCCGTTGAAGATATTACGCGTGCCGATCAGATCCCGGTGCTAAAGGAAGAGACCCAGCATGCAACGGTCAGTGAGCGCGTAACATCGCGCTTCACTCGTTCCCACTATCGCCAGTTCGATCTCGATCAGGCGTTTTCGGGCAAGATTTTCGATCGCTACCTGAATTTGCTGGACTACAGCCATAACGTGCTGCTGGCTAGCGACGTTGAGAAGTTTATGCCGAAGCGGAGCGTGCTCGGCGATGAGCTACGCACTGGCAAACTCGACGTCTTTTACGAGCTTTACAACCTGGCACAGAAGCGCCGGTTTGAACGCTATCAATATGCGCTAAAGGTGCTTGAGCGGCCGATGGATTTCACCGGCAACGACACCTTTAATGCCGACCGCAGCAAAGCGCCGTGGCCGAAAGACGACGCGGAGATGAACGCCCAGTGGGATGCGAAGGTGAAGTTCGATGAGCTGAGCCTGAAGCTGACCGGTAAGGACGAGAAAGAGATCCGCGAGACGCTGACCCGCCGCTATAAGTTTGCTATTCGGCGTCTGGCGCAAACCAACAGTGAAGATGTCTTCTCTCTGGCGATGACCGCCTTTGCCCACGAGATTGACCCGCACACCAACTACCTGTCGCCACGTAATACTGAACAGTTCAATACCGAGATGAGCCTCTCGCTTGAGGGGATCGGCGCGGTGCTGCAGATGGACGATGACTACACCGTCATCAACTCTATGGTGGCGGGCGGTCCGGCAGCGAAGAGCAAAGCGATAAGCGTTGGTGACCGTATCGTTGGCGTCGGTCAGCCGGGTCAAAATATGGTGGACGTGATCGGCTGGCGTCTTGACGACGTCGTGGCCCTGATTAAAGGTCCGAAGGGAAGCAAGGTGCGCCTTGAGATCCTGCCGGCCGGTAAAGGGACCAAGACCCGCATCCTGACCCTGACCCGTGAGCGGATCCGCCTTGAAGATCGCGCCGTGAAGATGACGGTGAAGACCGTCGGTAAAGAGAAGGTGGGCGTGCTGGATATTCCAGGTTTCTACGTGGGCCTGACGGATGACGTCAAGGTGCAGCTGCAGAAGCTCGAAAAACAGAACGTCAGCAGCGTGATCATCGATCTGCGTACCAACGGCGGCGGGGCGCTAACCGAAGCGGTCTCGCTCTCTGGCCTGTTTATTCCGTCCGGTCCGGTGGTGCAGGTGCGTGATAACAACGGCAAGGTGCGCGAAGACAGCGATACCGACGGCGTCGTCTACTACAAAGGCCCGCTGGTAGTGCTGGTTGACCGCTTCAGCGCCTCGGCCTCAGAGATCTTCGCTGCCGCCATGCAGGACTATGGCCGGGCACTGATTGTCGGTGAGCCGACCTTCGGTAAAGGCACGGTGCAGCAGTATCGTTCCCTGAACCGCATCTACGATCAGATGCTGCGTCCGGAGTGGCCGGCGCTGGGATCGGTGCAGTACACCATTCAAAAATTCTACCGCGTTAACGGCGGCAGCACGCAGCGTAAGGGCGTAACGCCGGATATCATCATGCCGACCGGCAATGAAGAGACCGAAACCGGTGAGAAGTTTGAAGATAACGCGCTGCCGTGGGATAGCATTAATGCCGCGACCTTCGTGAAGTCGGGCGATCTGACGCCGCTTGGGCCGCAGCTGCTCAAGGAGCATGACGATCGTATCGCCAAAGATCCGGAGTTCCAGTATATCCTGAAGGACATTGCACGTTTTAATGCTCTGAAGGATAAGCGGAATCAGATCTCGCTCAATCTTGCCCAGCGTGAGAAAGAGAACGCCGAAGATGATGCGATTCGCCTGGCGCGCCTGAACGATCGCTTTAAACGCGAAGGTAAGCCGGAGCTGAAGAAGCTGGACGATCTGCCGAAGGATTATCAGGAGCCGGATCCCTATCTTGATGAGACGGTGCATATCGCCCTTGACCTGGCGCATATCGAGAAAGATAGCCCGCCAGCGCAGCCCGCTAAGGCACAGTAAACCCCAACAGGCACAAGAGATTGTGCCTGTTTTTTTTAACAAGCGTATCGCGGCGTAAGCCTGCCGCGTCAGAATGTAAAGTTGTGTCTTTCTGGTAACTTACGCGCGGTTTATGCTTGAAAATAGTCAATATACCCATACGATGTGGGTAGTCGCATAGTGCGTTTTGTTAAGTTGAGGTTAAAAGAAAATTATGATGCGGATCGCGCTCTTCCTGTTAACGAACCTGGCTGTCATGCTGGTCTTCGGGCTGGTGCTCAGCCTGACGGGTATTCAGTCGAGCAGCGTTCAGGGCTTGCTGATCATGGCGCTGCTGTTTGGTTTTGGCGGCTCGTTCGTTTCACTGTTGATGTCGAAATGGATGGCGCTGAAGTCGGTTGGGGGGGAAGTCATTGAGCAGCCGCGCAACGATATGGAGCGCTGGCTGATGAATACCGTGGCGCAGCAGTCGCAGCAGGCGGGCATCGCGATGCCGCAGGTTGCTATCTATCACGCCCCGGATATTAACGCCTTCGCCACCGGCGCACGACGTGATGCGTCGCTGGTTGCAGTCAGTACCGGCCTGTTACAGAACATGAGTCGTGACGAAGCCGAGGCGGTTATTGCTCACGAGATCAGCCACATCGCGAACGGTGACATGGTGACCATGACCCTGATCCAGGGCGTAGTGAACACCTTTGTTATCTTTATCTCGCGTATTCTGGCGCAGATCGCCGCTGGCTTTATGGGCGGTAACCGTGACGAGGGTGAAGAGAGTAACGGCAATCCGCTGATCTACTTTGCCGTGTCGATGGTGCTGGAGCTGGTGTTTGGTATTCTGGCAAGCATCATTACTATGTGGTTCTCTCGCCACCGCGAGTTCCATGCCGATGCCGGTTCAGCGAAGCTGGTGGGTCGTGAGAAGATGATTGCTGCCCTGCAGCGTCTGAAAACCAGCTACGAGCCGCAGGAAGCCAGCAGCATGATGGCCTTCTGCATCAATGGGAAATCTAAATCCCTGAGCGAGCTGTTTATGAGCCACCCGCCGCTGGATAAGCGTATCGAAGCCCTGCGCAGCGGTGAGTATCTCAAGTAACACAGATAGTTGTAATGAAAAGCGCGTCATTTGACGCGCTTTTTTTATGCCTGCGGTTTTTGCGTCATCCGCAGACCGCTGACGGCAGCGGCGATGGCGGCCAGCACGGCGGCGAAGAGCAGCGCAACGTGCGTCGCATGGTCGGTGAAAAGGTTAAACATCAGCGCCACCAGCGCGGCCCCGATGCTCTGCCCAAGCAGGCGCGCGGTGCCCAGCATGCCGCTGGCGCCGCCGCTGCGCTGCCGGGGCGCGGCGGTGATAATGGTATGGTTATTAGGTGACTGGAATAGCCCGAAGCCCGCGCCGCAGAGCATCATCCGCCAGATGATATCGATATCCGACGGCGCGGCAGGCAGAAGCGCCAGCGCCAGTAGCCCAGCGGCCATGACCGCCAATCCCACCGCACCCAGCAGACCAGCATGAACCCGCTCAATCAGATATCCCGCCAGCGGGGCCATCACCATCGTCGCCAGCGGCCATGGCGTCAACAGTAGCCCGGTCTCAACTTCACTGCGCCCCAGCACGCTTTGCATAAAGAAGGGCAGGGAGACCAGGGCGAGCATCTGAGCGCAGAACGAGCAGATCGAGGTGCAGATAGAGAGCGAAAACAGCGGGATGCGCAGCAGATCCACCGGCAGCAGCGGCACGGGCAGCCCAAGCTGGCGGCGAATAAAGAAGTACCCAATGACCAGCATGGCCACTACTTCAGCAGCAATAAGCGTCAGGGACTGCCCCTGCGCAAAACCTCCCAGCGCAAGGATCAGCAGGCCAAAGGTGAGGGCGTTCATTACCGCACTCGGCAGATCGAAGCGCGTTGTGCTGCGACGCGGTGGATTAGCGGGCAGATAGCGCATTGCTAACAGCAAGGAGACGATCCCCAGCGGCACGTTAATCAAAAACAGCCACTGCCACGATCCTACAGCGAGAATTGCCGCGGCGATGGTGGGGCCCGCCGCCGAGGAGACCGCCACGACAAAGGAGTTGATGCCCATCCCCCGGCCCAGGCTGCGCTGGGGATAGATGAGCCGAATCAGCGCCGTATTGACGCTCATCAGCGCCGCGCCGCCAAAACCCTGCGCGATACGGGCGAGGGTCAACATGGTGAGCGAGTCGGAGAGGGCGCAGAGAAACGAGGTGACGGTAAAGAACGCGAGCCCACACTGATAAACCCGCCGATAGCCAAACATATCCCCCAGAAAGGCAAAAGAGAGCAGGGAGATCACAATCGCAATTTGGTAGGCGTTAACTACCCAAATCGAGCTGGCCGGGGAGACCTGTAGATCGCTGGCGATTGTCGGCAACGCCACGTTAGTAATGACGCCGTCAAGCACCGCCATGGCAATACCGATGATGATGGTCAGTATCGCCCCGTAGCGCTGCGGTATCGGCAGGCCTTCTGTAAAAGATTTATCCATGAGAATTATATGATTAAGCTGAAATTATTATCGTGAGAACGATTTTACCAGCCTGGCGGCCTTTTTATATCGCAGATTTGTAACGAAGTTAACAAACTGGCATTGCGGGCGACCCGCGACGAAATTATAATAAAAACCTATTCTAAATTTTATAAAACACTCGCGATGAGGTGATTAATGGCAATCGCAGATTTGGACAAGCAGCCAGATTCTGTCTCTTCAGTATTGAAGGTCTTTGGCATTCTGCAGGCGCTCGGGGAAGAGCGGGAAATTGGCATTACTGAACTGTCGCAGCGTGTAATGATGTCAAAAAGCACCGTCTACCGCTTTTTGCAGACCATGAAATCCCTTGGCTACGTTGCCCAGGAGGGGGAGTCAGAGAAGTACTCCCTGACGCTTAAGCTGTTTGAGCTTGGCGCACGTGCACTGCAAAACGTTGATTTGATTCGCAGCGCCGATATCCAGATGCGTGAGCTGTCGCGCCTGACCAAGGAGACGGTGCACCTCGGGGCGCTGGATGAGGACAGTATTGTCTATATCCATAAAATCGACTCCATGTACAACCTGCGTATGTACTCCCGTATCGGCCGCCGCAACCCACTCTACAGCACCGCCATTGGTAAAGTGCTGTTGGCCTGGCGCGATCGTGAAGAGGTTAAGCAGATCCTCGAAGGCGTTGAGTACAAACGCAGCACCGATCGCACCATCACCACCACCGACGAACTGCTGCCGGTGCTGGATACCGTCTGCAAACAGGGCTACGGGGAAGATAACGAAGAGCAGGAAGAGGGGCTGCGCTGCATCGGCGTGCCGGTCTTTGACCGCTTTGGCGTCGTGATCGCTGGCCTGAGCATCTCCTTCCCGACGCTGCGCTTCTCTGAAGAGCGTCTGCATGAGTATGTGGAGATGCTGCATACCGCAGCGCGTAAGATCTCCGAGCAGATGGGTTATAACGACTACCCGTTCTGATACCAGACGCCGCGCCAGACGCGGCGTTTTCATCTCTGTCATCCTTCACAGCGGTTTCCTCATCGGTCAGATAGCGCTACAGTTAGCTCCGGTTTAACATACCGGGAGTAACCTGTTTGCATAAAACGTTGATTCGGAGAGTAGAGTGAGAAAGTTTCGGTGGCTGCTTGTGATTGCCATCCTGGTAATTTGCCTGATGCTTTGGACCCAGATGCTCAATGTGATGTGCGATCAGGACGTACAGTTCTTCAGTGGTATTTGCGTTATCAATAAATTTATCCCCTGGTAGCGGCATTTTTGTCTCGAATCATTCCCTTCCTTAGTGCCAGTGGTAAGATAGCGCGTCAACATTGAGGTGGTGTAATGAACGAAGTACTGAATTCGGGCGCGTTCAATCTTGCGTCCCTGGTAATCTCCCTGGTGGTGCTGGTCGTTGGACTGGTGCTGTGGTTTTTTGTTAACCGAGCCAGCTCCCGCGCTAACGAGCAGATCGAGCTGCTTGAAGCCCTGCTGGATCAGCAAAAGCGGCAGAACGCGCTGCTGCGTCGCCTTTGTGAAGCTAACGCGCCGGAGAAAGCCGAGCCGGAAGCGAAAGCAGCGGAAAAAGTGCAGACCGACGGCGATGATTTTATCCGCCTGGTGGCTGAGCGCTAAACGTTGTGGAAGAGGTGGTGAGAGATGGCATGGAAAAATCCCTGGTTTAATCCAGCCCTGACTCACCATACGCCCCAGGGGTTTCGTAACCTGACACCCGGCGTGCATCAGCCCGGCGACGTCGAACGCTGGCAAAAAGAGCGACGCGCCGCCGGGCTGCCCCATCCTCCCGAGGGCGGCTATGACCACTTTCTTCAGCAATGGTGGCAGCGAGCCGAAATAAGCGGCAGCGAAGACGGCGTATGGTGGCTGGGCCACGCCAGCATGCTGCTTCGCCTGGACGGCTGCTATATGCTGGCCGATCCGCTCTTTTTTAACCGCGCCTCTCCGGTACGCTTTAGCGGGCCGTTGCGGAAAAGTCCCGCTCCCCTGAGCGTTGACGATCTGCCCGCGCTGGATGCCATTCTCATTTCGCACAACCACTACGACCATCTTGATACGCGCACCATTCGCGCGCTGCTAAAACGTTTCCCATCCATCACGCTGTTTGTTCCGCTGGGGCTGGGCCGCTGGTGCCGCCGACACGGCGTACGCCACGTTGTCGAGCTTGACTGGTGGCAGAGCTTTACCTTTCAGGGCATGACGCTTACCGCTGTCCCCGCCCAACACTGGAGCATGCGTACGCCATGGGACAGGGACCGCTCCCTCTGGTGCGGTTGGGTGGTTGAATCCCGGGCGCACCGATTCTGGTTTGCCGGCGACACCGGTTACACGCCGGATCTGCTGACGATCCCCGAGCGGCTTGGCAGACCCGATGCCGCTGCACTGCCGGTAGGTGCCTATGCTCCACGCTGGTTTATGTCCGTGCATCATATGGATCCGCAGCACGCCGTCTCACTCTGGCAGCAGATTGGGGAGCCGCTGGCTTTTCCCATCCATTGGGGCGTCTTTGAGCTGGCAGATGAAGCGGTAGACGAACCGGCCCGAGAGCTGGCGGCAGTATTAAACGAGACGGCAACCCGGACGGATAACTTTAGGATCCTGAAAATAGGTGAGTATTTATCTTTCGACAGTCAGACTATTAAACAGACGTCGGACTAGCCTGAGTAGGTTATATAAACTATATTATTTTTAGCGAAACGTTTTTATTGCTTTAAATTGATGCATTGTCATTAAACTTTCATTATTTTGGTGCAACAGATGCGCTAATTGCACAACAATTATTCGGCGGTAAACTTTCCCATTTCTGATTGCCACCAAAATGCGATTGCACTCACCCATTCTTATGATTTTTCAGCAAGCTATTGCACAAAAATTGCTAACCACATGCTCTATTTAGCCATTGTAAACTTCTCGCTAGACGCGATAACCTTATTGCGCTAGGTTAGTTGCACACCCGCTGTTCTGATTACCGCTGAATTTGTGCGACAGATCCAGACATGATTAAAAATGGCTTGCCATATTTAACGTTGTATGTGATAACACGGTGTAGGTTAAACGAGGTACAGTTCTGTTTATGTGTGGCATTATCAGTATAGAAGTTCTGAGTAAACACGTTGTCGTTGAATACTGCTTCTCTGCCGAACCTTATTTAGTGCCTCATGCAGTAATGTCTCAGTTTCATCTCGGTCAATGCCTGCGGGCTAAGAAAACACTCTAAGGAATTTTGCAAATGGCAAAGATTAAAGGTCAAGTTAAGTGGTTCAACGAGTCTAAAGGCTTTGGTTTCATTACTCCTGCTGACGGCAGCAAAGACGTGTTCGTACACTTCTCTGCAATCCAGGGTAATGGCTTCAAAACTCTGGCTGAAGGCCAGAACGTTGAGTTCGAAATTCAGGACGGCCAGAAAGGCCCAGCAGCGGTTAACGTTACTGCTATCTGATTTTCCTCCACTGCTTGAGCGCTATCGGCGCATCAATGTCAGCGTAAAAGCCCCGCCACGTGCGGGGCTTTTTAATGCTTATTTTTCAAAATGTTACTGTAGGCCCTCTTATTCGTTTTTTGTTGCAAAGCCATACCGTTATTAGCACACTTTTTTCCCTTTATTCACCTGTATCCTGTCAAATCAGCGGGTTAAACCGTCTCAGGAGCCAAGGTGAAAAACAATCCTCTTTCCAGAAACTATACCCCTCTACGCTTTGCCTTGCTCTGCGTTGCCATTATCTGCGCGCTGGGCCTGCTGCTGGGCAGGACGGCCTGGCTCCAGGTCGTCTCCCCGGAAAAGCTGGTTAAAGAGGAGGATATGCGTTCGATTCGCGAAGAGAAGATCGTGCCGCCACGGGGAATGATTGTCGATCGTAACGGGCTTCCGCTGGCGGTGAGCGTCCCCGTCAGCGCGGTATGGGCCGATCCGAAAGCGATCAACAGCAGCGGCGGAGTGGGGTTCAACTCGCGCTGGCAGGCGCTGGCCAGCGCCCTGAACATGCCGCTAAGCGAGATTGCCGAGCGCATCCGCCATAACCCTAAGTCCCGTTTTATCTACCTTGCCCGCCAGCTTGATCCGCAGCAGGCAAAATGGATTGATAACCTTAATCTGCCGGGCATCAACCTTCAGGAGGAGTCCCGGCGCTTTTACCCCAGCGGGCACGTTGCTGCTAACCTGATTGGCTTTACTAACGTTGACGGGCAGGGGATTGAGGGTATTGAGAAGAGCTTTAACGCTCAGCTTACCGGTAAGCCAGGCCTGCGCCAGGTGCGCAAAGAGCGTCACGGACACGTTATCGAAAATATTACCGAAACGCCTGCCGTACCGGCGCACACGCTGATGCTGAGCATCGACAAACGTCTGCAAACCCTGACCGAAGACGCACTCGATAACGCCGTCAGCTGGAATAAAGCGGAATCCGGCGCAGCCGTGCTGGTGCGTATCCAGACCGGTGAAATTCTGGCGATGGCCAGCTATCCGGACTTCAATCCCAACAACCGCAGCGGTGCCACCCTGAATGATTTCCGCAACCGCGCCATCAGCGACACCTTTGAGCCAGGCTCGACGGTTAAGCCGATGGTGCTGATGGCAGCGCTCAAGGAGGGGATAGTTCAGCCTGACAGCGTGGTGGATACCCATCCCTATACCCTCGACGGCCACCGTATTCGCGACGTGGGATATTATCCGGAGCTGACTCTGACCGGCATCCTGCAAAAATCGAGCGATACCGGGGTATCACGCCTGTCGCTGGCCATGCCGGTTCAGCGCCTGCTGGATACCTACAAAGCGTTCGGCTTTGGCAGCTCGACCGGGTTGGGGTTGACTGGAGAGAGCAGCGGCGTTCTGCCGGTGCGTAAATATTGGGGGCAGCTCGACCGTGCCACCTTCTCGTTTGGCTATGGGTTGATGGTTACCCCGCTGCAACTTGCCCATGTCTACGCCACCATCGGCAGCTATGGCCTGGCGCGCCCGCTCTCGATCACCCGCGTCGATCCGCCCGTCGTAGGCGCGCAGGTGATGCCGCAGGGGATTGTCCATGAGGTGGAGCACATGATGGAGAGCGTGGCCCTGCCGGGCGGCGGAGGAACCAAAGCGGCCGTGCGCGGTTATCGGGTGGCGGTAAAAACCGGCACCGCGAAGAAGATCGACGAGAACGGCAAGTATGTTGATAAATACGTAGCCTACACCGCAGGCGTTGCGCCTGCCAGCCAGCCTAAATATGCCCTGGCGGTGGTGATAAACGATCCGCAAAACGGCGCTTATTATGGCGGGGCGGTATCGGCTCCGGTATTCAGTGAAATTATGGGTAGCGTGCTGCGGGCAAAAAACGTCAGGCCGGACGGCATGGCACCGGATTCGAGCCATCTTGTCGTGCTAAATTCGCCCGGCGGTGCGGATCCGCTGCCTTAAGGCGTTCCCCGCAGCGGCAATTGGCGTTACACTTTCGCCCTTTCTCTCTGCCCGGAGTTGCTATGTCCTTCACCTGTCCGCTATGTCACGCGCCGCTGCTGCGTACCGATAAAACCTTCGTCTGCCCGCAGCGGCATCAGTTTGACATAGCGAAAGAGGGATACGTCAACCTGCTGCCCGTCCAGCATAAGCGTTCACGCGATCCGGGAGACAGTGCGGAGATGATGCAGGCCCGCCGTGCTTTTCTTGATGCCGGGCACTATCTGCCGCTGCGTCAGACGCTGAGTGAGCTGCTGGATGCGCGCCTGCCTGCTAAGGCCGACGCGCTGCTGGATATCGGCTGCGGGGAAGGGTACTACACCCACGCCTTCGCCGATATTGCTCGTCAGCACGGGGCGGAGACCTTTGGCCTGGACGTCTCCAGGGCAGCCGTCCGCGCGGCTGCGAAGCGCTATCCGCAGGTGATGTTCTGCGTCGCCTCGAGCCACCGCCTGCCGTTTGATGCCTCGACGCTGGATGCGGTGGTACGCATCTATGCGCCCTGTAAAGCCGAGGAGCTGGCGCGAGTAGTCAAGCCGGAAGGGTGGGTGATTACCGCTGCGCCGGGGCCACGGCATCTGGTAGAGCTGAAAGGGCTAATCTATGACGAGGTGCAGCTGCACGCTCCGCAGAGTGAACAGCTGGCTGGGTTCACGCTGCGGGATCAGCGCTCGCTGAACTACGGGATGACGTTAAACGGTGCTGAGGCCGTGGCGCTGTTGCAGATGACTCCCTTTGCCTGGCGGGCGAAGCCGCAGGTATGGGAGGCGTTGCAAGAGATGAGGCAGTTTAGCTGCGAGGCGGATTTCAGCATCCAGTGCTGGCAGCGCGACGCTTAAGAGGCGAAGTGACTCCAGAGGAGCTGGATGCCAATACCGATCAGCACCACGCCACCAAGGATCTCGGCCCGTTTGCCCAGCAGCGGGCCGATAAATTTGCCGATCATCATGCCGAGAGTGGACATAATCAGCGTGGTGCAGCCGATGGCCAGCGCGGTGGTGATAATATTGACCTGCAAAAAGGCGAGGCCGACGCCGACAGCCATGGCGTCCAGGCTGGTGGCGATAGCGGTGGTGACCAGCAGCCAGAAGCCGTGACGACGCAGCGGGGCGAGATCTTCATCGGGCTGAGCGCGCACGCCCTCCAGCACCATTCGGCTTCCTAAAAACATCAGCAGTAGAAAGGCAATCCAGTGGTTCCACTCGAGAACAAACTGGCTGGCCAGCATGCCTAAACCCCAGCCGATCAGCGGCGTCAGCGTCTCAATAATGCCGAAAATCAAACCGGTACGCAGGGCATCAGAAAATTTAGGCTTGTGCAGCGTTGCACCTTTGCCAATAGAGACGGCAAAGGCATCCATCGACATGCCAAAAGCGAGCAGGAGGGTGGCGGATAGGTTCATACAAGCGTCCTGACCGGGAAATCCATATGACACATCACTGCCCCCAGTAATCAGCAGTTGATGCGTCTATGGTCTCGCCTGACCGGACAGCCTCTGCTATCTGGTCCGTACGCGCCACGTTTTGCAACGAGTATGTTGACACGTACATTTCCGGGAACGGGAAATTGGCTACTCCCCAACGACGGGCGCAACCTTAACATATTTTGATAAACTAAAACAATAACCGAAGTTCATTATTTCGCTTGCTTATTGATAACGATTTTCATTTGGAGTAAGGAGTAAAAATAACGTTAAAAAAGATGATGACTTGCGCGGGGAATAATATAGCCATGGCTATGTTTCAGGATGTTTGTATATCACAAACATAGTCATGGCTATATTTTAACTTACTGAGTTTTGACCATAATCTTGTAGATTTTTTCCAGATCGTCGATATTTCGTACACGGATCAGCAGACGCCGCTGCTCTAATTGCACCACCAGCACGCCATCTTCCGAGAGCTGCATCGCTCTAATACGCCCATATTCAATCCAGATATTTGCGAAGAAAAAACCATTCTCTTTGAAGATGATTTTTGGGGCGCGGATCCAGAAAAGATATATAACGACCAGCGCCAGCATAGATAATAGCCACGTGGTTAAAATAGCACCATGATGCGTGACGTTATTATAGATAAGGATAGCCAGTAGGCCGGTGAAGATCACGCTGTCGGCGCGGCTACGGCGCAGCAGGGGAGCGGTGAGCAGCGTAGCGCCGTGGCGGCGGGGCATAATAAACTCGTCGTAGATAGCGTAAGCCAGCAGCCCAGCCACGCACAGCACCAGCACGTAATCCGTTAGCGTCATTCATCCTCCAGAAATAAAAACCGGGGGCAGTGCCCCCGGCATCACATCTACCGCTTACAGGCCGAGCAGGCCAACGGCGTAGCCCGCAATACCGATGACGAAGAAGCCAACGATGATCCACAGCGGGTTTACTTTCTTACGCAGCAGCCACATGCAGGCGAAGGTCAGCAGCAGCGGCACCAGGCCCGGCATCAGCTGGTCAAGGATAGTCTGCACGGTGGTGACGTTAGTCTTCCCGGTCTGGTCGGTGATCTCTGACACTACCAGCGGAATATTAACATGCGTCCACTTGTTAACCAGCGCCCCCATGACAAACAGGCCGAGGATAGACGCCCCCTCGGTCAGCTTCTGCAGGAAACCGCCGCCCATATCCTTAACGATATCTACCCCTTTACGGTAGCCATAGGCAACGCCATAGTAGCGGGTTGCCAGACGCACCACGTTGAAGAGGATAAAGAACAGCAGCGGGCCGAGCAGGCTGCCGCTCATGGCGATCCCCGCCCCGAGCGCGGCAAACACCGGGCGCACGGTACCCCAGAAGATCGGGTCGCCGACGCCCGCCAGCGGCCCCATCAGACCTACTTTGATCCCGTTGATGGCACCGTCGTCGATCTCTGCGCCGTTAGCGCGCTGCTCCTCCATCGCCAGGGTGACGCCGAGCACTGGCGCGGCGACGTAGGGGTGGGTGTTAAAGAACTCCAGATGGCGTTTGATCGCCTGGCGACGTGCCTCGTTATTCTCCGGATAGAGGCGTTTGATGGCCGGCACCATTGAAAAGCAGAAGCCCAGCGCCTGCATACGCTCGAAGTTCCATGAACCCTGGAAAAGGTTAGAGCGGATGAACACGCCGCGGATATCACCAGAGGTGAGTTTTTTCTCGGAAGTCGTTTTTGCTATATCAACCATGTCGCTCACCTGTTAATCCAGTTCGTTATCGAGATCGTTAGCACCGGCAGCCTGAGCAGGCGCGCCCGCCGAGCGGTTGTATTTCGGGCTAAGCTGAATATAGAGAATCGCCATCACGGCACCGATCACCCCCAGCGCCACCAGGTTGAAGTTGGTGAAAGCGGCGGTAACGAAGCCCAGATAGAAGAACGGCATCAGGTAGCCAGCGCGCATCATATTAATGACCATCGCATAACCCACTACCACGATCATGCCCCCGGCGATGTTCAAGCCGCTGGTCACCACTTCCGGAATGGCGTTGAGCATTCCCTGAACTTCGCTGGTACCTACGGAGTAGGCCACGATCACCGCCGGGATGGCAATACGCATCGCCTGCAGGAACAGGGAGGAGACGTGGATCCAGGAGAGCGCCGTCAGGTTGCCGTTTTCGGCCGCCTTATCCGCTGCATGCTGGAAGGCTACGGTAATGGTACGAACGATAATGGTCAGCACCTGGCCTGCCGCCGCCAGCGGAATGGCCAGCGCGATACCGGCCCCGATGCTCTGGCCCCCGGCGATAACCAGCACGGTTGAGATGATGGATGCCAGCGCGGCATCGGGCGCTACCGCCGCACCGATGTTCATCCAGCCGAGGGCGATCATCTCAAGCGTACCGCCGATGATGATACCTTTTTGCATATCACCCAGTACGATACCGATTAACGTACAGGCCACCAGCGGACGGTGGAACTGAAATTCATCCAGCACCGACTCCATACCGGCAATACAGGCGACGATGAACACCAGCACAATCTGAAGAGTGGTAATCTCCATTGTACTTCTCCTATAACAATACAGATTTAAGTGTAAAAACAGCTTCGATCAGCGGGTGCCGGTTACTTTGCCACTTTGCTGATTAAATCCATCATTTTCAGGCGTTGATCGCTGGAAACTTTCCGCACTTCCAGCTCAATCCCCTGCGCGTTCAGCTTTTTAAACGCGGCAATATCCTGCTCATCCACCGATACCGCGTTGTTGACCTGCGTTTTGCCCTGACGGAAGGCCATACCGCCAATGTTGACCGAGGTGATCTTCACCCCCTCGTCGACAAGGCGTACCACGTCGGTCGGATTGGTAAACAGCAGCATCACGCGCTCGCCAGCGTATTTCGGGTTGTTGTAAACGCGGATCATCTTGGCGACGTCCACCACGTGGGCGGTAACGCCAGGAGGGGCGACCTGAGTCAGCAGCGTCTTGCGTACCGTGTCGGCGGCTACCTCATCGCTGACAACGATAATGCGGTGAACGTTGGTCTCTTTGGTCCAGCGGGTAGCCACCTGGCCGTGGATCAGGCGATCGTCGATACGCGCCAGGCCGATGGTCATATAGTCCTCTGGCCCCATCGGTTTTTGCGGTACGGCAGCCCTCGGTGCGGCGGCGGCAGGTGCGGCAACAGCCTGGGGCTTCTCTACCGGCTGCGCCTTCAGCGCCTTCACGCCTTCGCGGCCTGCCTCAACGGCGACGGCAACCAGATCGTCAAATGACGGGTCATCATCGCGGCCCATCAGGGTCTCGACCAGCATGGGAATGTTGACCCCGGCCACCACCTCATGGTGCTCTTTATCGACGACAATACGGCTGGCAGCGTTGAACGGGCTGCCGCCCCACGTATCGACGAGAAACAGCACGCCCTGGCCGGTGTCGAGTTTCGCCAGCTGCGCGTTATATTTTTCGATCAGCGTTTCGGCATTTTCACCCGGCACGAAATCGATCCAGCCTACGTTCTCCTGCTCGCCCAATAGCATTTCAGCTGTTTTAATCAGCTGCTCTGCAGCCCAGCCATGTGTGCCTATCACAATAGCAATGGTCACTTGCTACCTCCTTTATTATCGTGAATACATCCGTAGCAGATGCATTGTGAATCGTTACGTCATAGCGAATCGATTCAGAGAGGGGTAAGAAAAAATTCAGACTTCGCGAATTATTTTAGATAGTGAAAAAATAATTTATGTGATTCAGATCCGTAATTTAGCTTTCGTAATAAAAGAAATTTTGTTGCGCAAAATATCTTCGAAAATGCAAATTCAGGTAAATCTTTGCAAAATCGCAATTCCCTCTGTTATGTTTACTTTCTGTTTATAATCACTGGAGTAGAGGGCAGTTGCCCACCGTATGGACCGTCACCGACGTCAGTTTATCTTCAGGCCGCTTCGCGCCTGCTTAAACCCCCTATTTGCTGTCACCACGCCTGCACGCTGTAAGGCCCCGTTTTGTCATTCCCTTAGCAGGAGCCTGTCATGGAATTCTTAATGGATCCCTCAATCTGGGTGGGATTGTTGACGCTTGTCGTTCTCGAAATCGTTCTCGGTATCGATAACCTGGTGTTTATCGCCATTCTTGCCGACAAACTGCCACCGAAACAGCGTGATAAGGCCCGACTGATCGGCCTCTCCCTTGCGCTGGTCATGCGTCTGGCGCTGCTCTCCGTCATCTCCTGGATGGTGACGCTGACCCAGCCGCTCTTTTCGGTCATGGATTTCACCTTCTCCGGCCGCGATCTGATCATGCTGCTTGGGGGGATATTCTTACTCTTCAAGGCGACAACAGAGTTACATGAACGCCTGGAGAACCGCGAGCACGACAGCGGCCAGGGTAAGGGGTATGCCAGCTTCTGGGTGGTGGTGGTGCAGATCGTCATCCTCGATGCGGTCTTCTCCCTTGACGCGGTGATCACCGCCGTGGGGATGGTGAACCATCTGCCGGTAATGATGGCTGCGGTGGTGATCGCGATGGCGGTAATGCTGCTGGCCTCTAAGCCGTTGACGCGTTTTGTTAACCAGCATCCAACGGTGGTGGTGCTCTGTCTGAGCTTCCTGCTGATGATCGGTCTGAGCCTGGTAGCGGAAGGCTTTGGCTTCCATATACCGAAAGGCTATCTCTATGCGGCAATTGGCTTCTCGATCATCATTGAGTTCTTTAACCAGGTGGCGCGCCGTAACTTTATTCGCCACCAGTCCACGCTGCCGCTGCGGGCGCGTACCGCCGACGCCATTTTGCGTCTGATGGGCGGTCGCCGCCAGGCTGCGGTTCAGCACGAGCCGGATAATCAGTCTCCGGTTGCGGTGCCTGAAGGCGCGTTTGCGGATGAAGAGCGCTACATGATCAACGGCGTGCTGACCCTGGCCTCGCGCTCACTGCGCAGCATCATGACGCCACGCGGCGAGATCAGCTGGGTCGATGCCAACCTCGACGTTGACGCCATTCGCCAGCAGCTCCTCTCCTCTCCGCACAGTCTTTTCCCGGTGTGCCGGGGTGAGCTGGATGAGGTCATTGGTATCGTGCGTGCGAAGGAGCTGCTGGTGGCGCTGGAAGAGGGCGTTGACGTGGCGGCAATCGCTTCGGCTGCACCGGCTATCGTCGTACCGGAAACGTTGGATCCCATTAAGCTGCTGGCGGTTCTCCGCCGTGCACGGGGTAGCTTCGTGATGGTAACCAACGAGTTTGGCGTGGTGCAGGGACTGGTGACGCCGCTTGACGTGCTGGAAGCCATTGCCGGCGAGTTCCCGGATGCCGATGAGACGCCGGAAATTGTCACCGACGGCGACGGCTGGCTGGTAAAAGGCGCGACCGATCTTCACGCGCTTCAGCATGCGCTGGAGATAGATACCCTGGTGAACGATGAAGAGGATATCGCTACCGTCGCGGGGCTGGTCATTGCCATTAACGGTCATATTCCTAAGCCGGGCGAAGTGCTGCAGCTTGCACCATTAACCATCACCGTCGTCGAGGCGAATGACTACCGGGTCGATCTGGTACGGGTTGTTAAAGAGCAGCCGGTACAGGACGACGAAGAGGAGTAGCCTCGTTCAGCGTAGCGGCGTCATGGGCATTACATGCCCGCTATAGGTGGCTGGCGGCGGCGTACTGCCCGCCAGCCACTTTGGGAAATCTTTTAGCGGCATTGGCTTTGCGTAGAGAAATCCCTGAAATATCGTTACCCCGCGCTGGCGCAAACGCTGCGCCTGCAGCGGGGTCTCAACCCCCTCCGCAATCAGCTCAATCTTTAGCCGCTTACCCAGCGCGATAATAATATCCGTCACCGTCGAATTCACCGCATCGGTACCTACCGCCGTGGTATAGGACTTATCGATCTTCAGCACGTCGGGGCGCAGCTTCTCCAGCCAGGAGAGAGACGTGTTGCCAGTACCAAAGTCATCAATCGCCAGCTTAACCCCACGCCGATGCAGCGCCCGCACGATCCGGTAATCAATATCGGTGATCGCCTCCCGCTCGGTCAGCTCAATGGTGAGCTGCTGAACCGGCCGGGCGTGGAACCACAGCCGGTTAAGATCCTTCAGCAGCATGCCTTCGCGGAAGTGGCTGGCGGAGACGTTGATGCCGATATGGAACTGGCTGTTGGCCGGGAACAGCCCCAGCTGACGGTGGGTCTCTGCCAGTACGTAACGCGTCAGGGGGGCAATCAGATTTTGCTCCTCGGCAATGGGAATAAAGACGTCCGGAGAGATCCACCCCTGGCGCGGATTATTCCAGCGCAGCAGGATCTCTACCCCCTCACACTGGTGGGTACGGGCGTTGAGCAGCGGCTGGCAGAAAAGCTCAAACTCATGGGCTGCCATCCCGAGATTGATCTCCCATGAGAAGCTCATCCGGTTGGCGGTGACAATCCAGGCGATATAGCCCATCAGCAGGCTGATGATCACCGCCAGCGGCAGCTGGGAGGGAAGGTGGCGCAGCGCCAGCTCTCCCGCACCCGGCCCCCTGACGCTGACGGTAAAGGGGAACTGTTCCGAGCTTTGCTGGAAACGCGTCTCGCCGACCAGCGGCGGCAGGCTATCTACCACTCCGGCTCCGTAGATCAGGTGCCGATCGCCCACCGTTACGCTCGCACCCGTGATCAGCGGCTTTTGCGGCTCCAGCATCAGGCGGGTAAGCAGATCGATATTGATCACCTCCATCACCCCGTCCTGCCCGTTCTGCGTCAGCGGAAACCACTGGATGAGGATCGGGCTACCCTGCAGCAGAGAGTTATCGGTTGTAAGCAGCAGAAGCGGATGAGGCGTGGGGAGCGCGGGTTGAAGCTGATGAATGGGGACGTTACGATAGCCGAAAATACTGGAGCAGTAGAGGATGCCGTTCTTGATAAGGCCGATAGAGCGTACGGTTTGCATCGTCGCGGCCTGCTTTCGAAGCGCCAGGTGCGCCTCACCGCAGCCCATGCCTACCAGCGGCAGGAGCACCCCCCGGCCCTGAGCAAGAGGGATTAAAATCCGATCCAGCGAGGAGACCGCGTGGTTGGTAAAGGAGAGGATCCGCTGCTGGTTAGCATTTCGCTCGGAGATGTAGCGCGAGCCAAGGGTCAGAAAAAGGGTGAAGATGGCGACAACCACGCAGACGATGGCGCGCTTTCGGCGGTAGCTTCTTATAATATGCTGTGCTGTTTGCATATCCCGACGATCCCCAGGAGAGCCGTTGGCGAAAAAGCAAACGGCAACACAGCAAGTGTAGTGGGGAAAAAATAATCGGGAGAAAAAAGGGGAATAATTAGCCCTTTCGGGTGAAAGGGCTGATTTAACGTATTAGTCGCACTGAACCTTGATTGCCAGGCCGCCGCGGGAGGTTTCGCGGTATTTGGCATTCATATCCTTGCCGGTTTCATACATGGTTTCGATCACCTTATCCAGCGACACACGCGGCGCGCTGGTGCGGCGCATAGCCATGCGCGAAGCGTTGATGGCCTTCACCGAAGCGATGGCGTTACGCTCGATGCACGGCACCTGCACCTGGCCGGCAACCGGATCGCAGGTCAGACCCAGGTTATGCTCCATGCCGATCTCCGCTGCCACGCAGACCTGCTCCGGGCTGGCACCCATCAGCTCCGCAAGACCTGCTGCCGCCATAGAGCAGGCAACGCCCACTTCACCCTGACAGCCCACTTCCGCGCCGGAGATTGAGGCATTCATCTTGTAGAGGGTGCCGATGGCACCTGCCGCCAGGAAGTAGCGGGTGTAGATGTCTGGGGTAACCGGCTCGATAAAGTGATCGTAGTAGGCCAGCACCGCCGGGACGATCCCGCATGCGCCGTTGGTCGGGGCAGTTACCACGCGGCCACCGGCGGCGTTCTCTTCGTTTACCGCCAGCGCGAACATGTTAACCCAGTCCACGACCACCATCGGATCGCTGGAGTGCTTGTCGCTGGCGACCAGCAGGCGACGCAGGGCAGAGGCGCGACGGGGCACCCGCAGCGGGCCAGGCAGCACGCCTTCGGTGTTCATGCCGCGATCGATACAGGCCTGCATGGTCTGCCAGACGTGAGCAAAATAGTCGGCGATCTCCTCTTTGCTGTGCAGGGCCAGTTCGTTCTGCATCACCATGCCGGAGAGGGAGAGGCCGGTCTCTTTGCACCAGTTCAATATCGCCTGGGCAGAGTCGTAGGGGTAAGGGACGCTGATGGCCTGGGCGCTCTCTTTACCAAAGTGCTCTTCATCGACGATAAACCCGCCGCCGATAGAGTAGTAGGTTTTGCTGTAGATCTCTTTCTCACCCTGATACGCGTGGATCCGCATTGCGTTCTCATGCAGCGGCAGGTTGTCGCTCTGAAAACGCATGCCGTTATCGGCAGGGAAATCTACCTCGTGACGGCCCTGGGCCAGCAGCAGGCGGCCACGGGTTTCAACATCGCGAATGAACGCCGGAATGGCATCGATATCAACGGTCGCCGGCTCGTTACCCGCCAGGCCCATAATAATGGCGATATCGGTGTGGTGACCGCGACCGGTCAGCGACAGTGAACCATAAACGTCCACCGCCACACGGGTGACGCTCTCCAGCAATCCCTTTTCGACCAGGTCATCGACGAACTGTTTCCCGGCCTTCATTGGCCCAACAGTATGGGAAGATGAGGGGCCAATCCCCACCTTAAACATGTCGAATATACTAATCACGCTAACACTCCTGACAGGGTTGCCGGACCCTCCGGCAACGATGTAATAATTGCGCATAGTGTAAGAGGGAACCGCGGGATCGGTTTAACTATTCACATGAATTAAACTAATAGCCAACCTCTATTTTACTAATGCTAAGAGGCAGGTCACGCCCGGCAACACCGGGGCACTGTGTAAAGTATAGTCAGGGTTTCAGGCCAATCTGTAAGGCCAGCTCACGAATAATGCCTGCGGTCATGCCCCAGACAAAGTAATGCTGATACCAGGAGAGCCACACCCGGTGCGCATTGCCGCGTCGGTGAATATCCAGCGGGTGATAACGACCCAGGCGCAGGGCTTCCGCCAGCGGCATCTCAAACACTGCGGCGACCTCATCTTCACTGGCGTGGTAGTGCAGATCCGGCGGAATAATGCCCACTACCGGGGTGACCTGAAAGCCGGTCACGCTATCCACCGGCGGCAGGACGCCGATCACCTCTACCGCCTCGGGCGGGATGGCGACCTCTTCCTCGGCCTCGCGCAGGGCCGCGGCAATAATAGAAGCATCGCTGCTGTCCACGGCTCCGCCGGGAAAAGCGACCTGGCCTGCATGCTTACGCAGGCGCGTCGAGCGCTGGGTCAGCAGCAGTCCTGGCTGCTCGCGGCGCACCACCGGGATCAGCACCGCCGCCTGGCGGTTGTTCAGGCTTGCACCGCTGGCCTGCGGGCGTAAAAGTTGAAAGCGGGATAAAAAATCGTCCAGGGTCAGGTTAGTGCTCTCCACCCGTTATCTCTCCAGCTGTTGCAGAATACGATTAACTTTATCAAAGGTTTCCTGATATTCCGCTCCGGATTCGCTATCGGCAACAATACCACCCCCGGCGGAGCAGTAGAGCTGGCCGTTGCAGGCGCTCAGGGTGCGGATGGTGATGCTGGTGTCCATCGTGCCGCAGAGACTGATATAGCCGATGCTGCCGCACCAGGCGTTACGCCGCTGCGGCTCCAGCTCGTCAATAATCTGCATCGCCCGCACCTTGGGTGCGCCGGTGATCGAGCCGCCGGGGAAGGCGGCACGCAGCAGATCGCAGGCGTGCTGCGAGGCGGGCAGGCGGGCGGTGACGGTGCTGACCAGATGGTGTACGGCGGGAAACGGCTCCACCACAAACAGCTCCGGGACGCGCACCGAGCCGGGCACCGCAACGCGACCAATATCGTTGCGCATCAGATCCACGATCATCAGGTTCTCAGCGCGATCCTTCGGCGAGGCCGCCAGCTTTTCCGCCTGCTGACGATCGGCCACCGCGTCAGCCAGCCGGGGCAGGGTGCCTTTAATCGGTCGGGTCTGAATGCGATCTTCCTCCAGATGGATAAACCGCTCCGGCGACAGGCTCAGGATCGCCCCGCCGTCAAGGCGCAGAAAGGCGCTGAACGGCGCGCGGTTGCTGGCGTTGAGGCGGGTGAACGCCTGCCACTCATCACCCTGATAGGTAGCCTGAAAACGCTGGGCCAGGTTGACCTGATAGCAGTCGCCGCTCTGCAAATAGGCCTGCACCCGATTAAACTTATCGGCATACTCCGCCGGGCTCATATTGGCGCGCCAGCCAGAGGTAAGGCAAAAATTCTCGGCAGTGGGGCCCTGCTGCGCCTCCAGCCAGGCGAGGCGGGCGTTGACGTCGCCGTGGCTTAGCAGCGATACACATTTCTTATGGTGATCGACAATCAGCGCCCAGTCATACAGTCCTACCGCCATATCCGGCAGGGCGATATCGGCCTCTGCCAGCGTAGGCAGCGTTTCAAAGCGCCGACCGAGATCGTAGCCAAACAGCCCCAGCGCACCGCCCTGGAAGGGGAGATCGGGATTTACCTCAACAGGTAGCCCCAGCGACGTCAGCGCCTGCTGAAGCAGGGCTAGCGGATCGGCTGTGGACACCTCCGTGCCCTCCAGCGTCACCCGCGTGGTCTCACCGCGGGTCACCAGCGTGCCCAGCGGATCGGCGACCAGAATATCGAAGCGGCTGTAGGGGTGATCGGCATGGCCTGAGTGCAACAGCATCGCCCACGGCAGGTGGCTCAGATGGGCAAACCAGAACTCAGCGGCGTCGTGACGCCACGGCAGGGTAATAACGGTAGGGGAAAACGTGTTCATGTGTGGCAAACAACCAGGCAGCGTGAAATAATTAGCGCTGATAATCTAGCAGGAGTTAACGATGTTTGCAGGTTTACCTTCGCTCAGTCATGAGCAACAGCAGCAGGCGGTAGAGCGTATCCAGCAGCTTATGTCCGAAGGGATGAGCAGCGGGCAGGCGATCGCGGTGGTCGCCGAAGAGCTGCGTGCCAGCCATACCGGGGAGCGGATCGTGGCACGCTTTGAAGATGAGGATGATGAGGAGTAACCCTAGACCGCGGCGATAATTTTAATTTCGACCCGGTACTGCGGGTTCATCAGCGTCGCCTGTACGGTGCAACGTACCGGCGCATGGCCTGCCACCACCCACGCATCCCAGGCGCGGTTCATCGCGGCAAAGTCGCTGGCGTCGGCCAGAAAAATCGTGGCATCCAGAATGCGCGTCTTGTCGCTGCCCTGTTTCGCCAGCACGGCGTCAATCTGCGCCAGGGTGTTGGCGGTCTGGGACTCGGCGTCGGCTTCAAGATTCTCCGGTACGCCGGTGTAGTACAGCGTCTGGTTGTGGATCACCGCATCTGACCAGCGGGCCTCGGCGTCAATACGTTTAATCGTCACTTTTCACTCCTTTATGGCTGTTTTCCTGCGCCAAGACTGCCACAGGGTGGCGATCCTGTCACGACTTCGGCTAGCTAAAAATTCCCGCGCCTGACATAATCACTGGCGATATAACCAGGGGGCGGCGTGGCAGAGAACAGTATAACGGACGATTTTGCAACAGACGGGCAGTTAGCGAAAGCGATACCGGGGTTTAAACCGCGTGAGCCGCAGCGGCAGATGGCCCAGGCGGTGAGCGCCGCCATTGCTAATACGCAGCCGCTGGTGGTAGAGGCCGGAACGGGTACGGGTAAAACCTACGCCTATCTGGCTCCGGCCCTGCGCGCCGGGAAGAAGGTCATCATCTCTACCGGCTCGAAAGCGTTGCAGGATCAGCTCTACAGCCGCGATCTGCCTACCGTCTCCCGTGCGCTGGAATACACCGGCCGCCTGGCGCTGCTGAAGGGGCGCTCCAACTATCTCTGCATCGAACGCCTTGAGCAGCAGGCCCTTGCCGGAGGCGATCTGCCGGTGCAGATCCTCAGCGACGTGATCCTGTTGCGGTCGTGGTCGAGCCAGACGCTGGACGGCGACATCAGCACCTGTGCCAGCGTGGCGGAGGACTCCCAGGCCTGGCCGCTGGTGACCAGCACCAACGATAACTGCCTCGGTAGCGACTGCCCGATGTATAAAGATTGCTTCGTGGTTAAGGCGCGCAAAAAGGCGATGGATGCCGACGTGGTGGTGGTTAACCACCATCTCTTTCTCGCTGACATGGTGGTGAAAGACAGCGGCTTTGGCGAGCTGATCCCCGAGGCCGACGTGATGATCTTCGACGAAGCGCATCAGTTGCCGGACATCGCCAGCCAGTATTTTGGCCAGTCGCTCTCCAGCCGTCAGCTGCTGGATCTGGCGAAGGATTTCACCATTGCCTACCGCACCGAGCTGAAAGATACCCAGCAGCTGCAGAAGTGTGCAGATCGCCTGGCGCAGAGCGCGCAGGATTTCCGACTCCAGCTGGGCGAACCGGGCTATCGCGGTAACCTGCGCGAGCTGCTGGCGGACAGCCACGTCCAGCGTGCGCTGCTGCTGCTCGATGATGCCTTAGAGCTGTGCTACGACGTAGCGAAGCTCTCGCTCGGCCGTTCGGGACTGCTCGACGCGGCCTTTGAACGGGCTACCCTCTATCGCACACGTCTCAAACGCCTGAAAGAGATCAACCAGCCGGGCTTTAGCTACTGGTACGAGTGCACCTCCCGCCACTTCACTCTGGCTCTGACGCCGCTCACCGTAGCGGAGAAGTTCAAAGAGGTGATGGCCCAGAAGCCGGGAAGCTGGATCTTTACTTCGGCCACGCTCTCAGTGAACGATGAACTGCACCATTTCACCTCCCGGCTGGGGATTGAAGAGGCGGAGTCAATGCTGCTGCCCAGCCCCTTTGACTATGCCCGCCAGGCACTGCTCTGCGTGCCGCGCAATCTGCCACAGGCCAACCAGCCCGGCGCGGCGCGCCAGCTGGCCGCCATGCTGAGGCCAATGATCGAGGCCAACAACGGCCGCTGCTTTATGCTCTGCACCTCCCACGCCATGATGCGCGATCTGGCGGAACAGTTCCGCGCCACCCTGTCGCTGCCGGTGCTGTTGCAGGGAGAGACCAGCAAAGGCCAGCTGTTACAGCAGTTTGTCACTGCCGGCAACGCCCTGCTGGTAGCGACCAGCAGCTTCTGGGAGGGGGTAGACGTGCGCGGGGATACCCTGTCGCTGGTGATCATCGACAAGCTGCCCTTTACCTCACCGGACGATCCGCTGCTGAAGGCGCGGATGGAAGATTGCCGCCTGCGTGGGGGCGATCCCTTTGACGATGTCCAGCTGCCGGACGCGGTGATCACCCTCAAGCAGGGGGTCGGCCGCCTGATCCGCGACATCGACGATCGCGGTGTGCTGGTGATCTGTGATAACCGGCTGGTGATGCGCCCCTATGGCGCCACCTTCCTCGCCAGTTTGCCGCCGACGCCGCGCACCCGGGACATCGCCCGCGCGGTGAGATTCCTGGCCAGGACCTCCACGCAGTAATTTGCCGCAGAGTGTGCTAAGATGCGCGCCATTTTATTGAATCAACACCCCGAGAGCGCGAAGACCGATGCGAATTCTGGCTATTGATACCGCCACAGAGGCCTGTTCCGTTGCCCTGTGGAATGACGGTACAACCTCTGCCCACTTTGAACTCTGCCCAAGAGAACATACCCAACGTATTTTGCCCCTCGTTCAGCAGACGCTGAACGAAAGCGGCGTCACCCTTGCTGAACTCGACGCCCTGGCCTTTGGCCGTGGGCCGGGCAGCTTTACCGGCGTGCGGATTGGCATCGGTATTGCTCAGGGCCTGGCGCTGGGTGCCGGGCTGCCGATGATCGGCGTCTCGACGCTGGCTACCATGGCGCAGGGGGCATGGCGTAAAACCGGTGCAACGCGCGTGCTGGCCGCCATCGACGCCCGGATGGGTGAAGTCTACTGGGCTGAGTACCATCGCGATGAGCAGGGCGTCTGGCATGGCGAAGAGAGTGAGGCGGTGCTGAAGCCGGAAGCGGTCAGCGAACGCCTGTCCCAGCTCAGCGGTGCCTGGGCCACGGTAGGCACCGGCTGGCCAGCGTGGCCGGAACTTGGCAAAGAGTGCGGTCTGACGCTAAGCGACGGCGGCATCCTGCTCCCCGCTGCCGAAGATATGCTCCCGCTTGCCTGCCAGCTCTTTGCCCAGCATCGCACCGTCGCCGTGGAGCATGCGGAGCCGGTTTATTTGCGCAACGAGGTGGCCTGGAAGAAACTTCCGGGCAGAAAATGAATCTCAGCTATATACATAACGTAATAATGTAAATAGCAGGAAGGTGGTAAGTGAAGGTATCCCAAACGGTGGGTCAAAGCAGGTCCATGCGCTGGCTGCTGGCAGGCTTAGCCGCCTTAGCGCTGAGCGGCTGCGTCTCGGTGCCTGACGCGATTAAGGGCAGCAGCCCGACGCCGCAGCAGGATCTGGTTCGGGTGATGAATGCCCCTGAACTGTACGTCGGTCAGGAGGCGCGCTTCGGCGGTAAGGTCATCGGTATGGAGAACAAGCAGGGACAAACGCGGCTGGAGATCGCTTCGGTACCGTTGGACAGCGGTGCTCGGCCCGTTCTCGGCGAAGCGTCCCGCGGGCGTATCTACGCCGACGTGAACGGCTTCCTCGATCCGGTGGACTTCCGCAACCAGTACGTGACCGTGGTCGGCACCATTAGCGGCGTTGAACAGGGTAAAGTCGGCGAGACCCCCTATAAATTTATGGTCATGAAGGTGAGCGGCTATAAACGCTGGCATCTGCAGCAGCAGGTGATGCTGCCGCCGCAGCCGATCGATCCGTGGTACTGGGGGCCGGGGCCGAATCCCTGGCGTTACGGTGGCTACGGCGGTTACGGCTGGTACAACTCCGGTCCGGCACCCGTGCATACCATCGTAACAGAGTAACTCTCTGTTATTTAAGGGAAGAGACAGCGGACTATCCGCTGTCTCTTCGTTTTCAGGACCATAACAAGAATAAAAGAGTGACGCGCTTCGCAACCTGTGAATCGGCCAATTAATAAACTGGTACAATGAGTTAATATAATGTTAACGGCATGTTTATTAAGCGGAGTTGCGATGACGACGAATTTTCATTTCAGAGGTGACGCATTGAAGAAGGTTTGGCTTAACCGTTATCCCGCCGACGTGCCAGCGGACATCAACCCCGATCGCTATCAATCCCTTGTGGAACTCTTCGAAACTGCCACGGTGCGCTACGCGGACCAGCCGGCGTTTATCAACATGGGCGAGACCATGACCTTCCGCAAGCTGGAGGAGCGCAGCCGGGCCTTTGCCGCCTGGCTCCAGCAGGGGCTGGGGTTAAAGAAGGGCGATCGCGTGGCGCTGATGATGCCCAACCTGCTGCAGTATCCGGTAGCGCTGTTTGGTATTTTGCGCGCGGGCATGGTAGTGGTGAACGTTAACCCCCTCTATACTCCTCGCGAGCTGGAGCATCAGCTCAACGACAGCGGCGCGGCGGCCATCGTCATCGTCTCTAACTTTGCCCACACCCTTGAAAAGGTGGTGAGTAAAACCCAGGTACAGCACGTCATTTTAACCCGCATGGGGGATCAGCTCTCTCCGGCGAAGGGGACGCTGGTCAACTTTGTGGTTAAGTACGTGAAGCGGCTGGTACCTAAATACCATCTGCCGGACGCCATCTCGTTTCGCCAGGCGCTGCACAACGGCTACCGGATGCAGTACGTCAAGCCGGAGGTTGTGGCGGAAGACCTCGCTTTTCTGCAATACACCGGCGGCACCACCGGCGTCGCCAAAGGGGCGATGCTGACCCACCGTAACATGCTGGCTAACCTTGAGCAGGTGAATGCCACCTACGGGCCGCTGCTGCATCGGGGTAAGGAGCTGGTGGTCACCGCGCTGCCGCTGTATCACATTTTTGCTCTGACCATGAACTGCCTGCTGTTTATCGAGCTGGGTGGCCAAAACCTGCTGATCACCAACCCGCGCGATATTCCGGGCCTGGTGAAGGAGCTGTCTAAATACCCGTTTACCACCATGACCGGGGTCAACACGCTCTTTAACGCGCTGCTGAACAACAAAGAGTTCCAGCAGCTCGACTTCTCAACCCTGCATCTCTCCGCAGGCGGCGGGATGCCTGTTCAGCAGGCAGTAGCTGAGCGCTGGGTGAAGCTTACCGGGCAGTATCTGCTGGAGGGCTATGGCCTGACCGAGTGCTCTCCGCTGGTCAGCGTTAATCCGCACGATATCGACTACCACAGCGGCAGCATCGGTCTGCCGGTGCCCTCTACCGAGGTGAAGCTGGTGGATGACGAGGGCAGGGAGGTGCCGCACGGTGAGCCGGGCGAACTGTGCGTCAGAGGGCCACAGGTGATGCTTGGCTACTGGCAACGTCCGGATGCGACTGACGAGATCATCAAGGACGGCTGGCTGATGACCGGGGATATCGCGGTGATGGATGACGAGGGCTTCCTGCGCATTGTCGACCGCAAGAAGGATATGATCCTCGTCTCCGGCTTTAACGTCTACCCTAACGAGATCGAAGACGTGGTGATGCAGCACCCTGGCGTACAGGAGGTGGCAGCCGTTGGCGTGCCGTCCAGCAGCAGTGGTGAAAAGGTCAAAATCTTTGTCGTGAAGAAGGATCCCGCCCTCAGCGAAGAGGCGCTGATCACCTTCTGCCGCCGTCAGCTTACCGGCTATAAGGTACCGAAGCTGGTGGAGTTTCGTGAGGAGCTGCCGAAATCCAACGTTGGCAAAATTTTACGGCGAGAATTACGTGACGAAGCGCGCGGCAAAGTAGACAATAAGGTCTAAGCTTCGAGTGAGTCGCCCAACGCCGGTTAGCCCGGCGTTTTTTATGGGCGCAAACCAAAGAGAGTATGATTTGAACTACCAGATGATCACCACCAATGACGCGCTGGCGGCCATGAGCGAGGCGGCGCGTGCGTTTCCGGCTCTTGCCATTGATACCGAGTTTGTCCGCACCCGCACCTACTATCCGCAGCTGGGCCTGATCCAGGTCTACGACGGCCAGCAGGTTTCGCTGATCGATCCGCTGGAGATCACCGACTGGACACCGTTCCGCGAGCTGATGATGGATCGCGCGGTCACCAAGTTCCTCCACGCCGGCAGTGAAGATCTGGAAGTTTTCCTCAACGTATTTGGCGAGCTGCCGCAGCCGCTAATCGATACCCAGATCCTTGCCGCCTTCAGCGGTCGCCCGCTCTCCTGGGGCTTCGCCTCTATGGTGGAGGAGTACACAGGTCTGGCACTGGATAAAAGTGAGTCGCGCACCGACTGGCTGGCGCGCCCCCTGACCGAGCGGCAGTGCGACTACGCGGCGGCCGACGTCTGGTATCTGCTGCCTATCGCCCACAAGCTAATGGCGGAGACTGAGACCGCAGGCTGGCTGCCGGCCGCGCTGGATGAGTGCCGTCTGATGCAGCTGCGCCGTCAGGAGGTGTTGGCCCCGGAAGAGGCGTGGCGCGAGATTAGCAACGCCTGGCAGCTGCGCACCCGCCAGCTGGCCTGCCTGCAGCTGCTGGCGGCGTGGCGTCTGCGTAAGGCCCGCGAGCGCGATCTGGCTGTCAATTTTGTGGTGCGGGAAGAGAACCTGTGGGCGGTAGCGCGCTATATGCCGGGCAGCCTCGGGGAGCTGGACAGTATCGGACTCTCCGGGAGTGAGATCCGCTTCCATGGTAAAACCCTGCTGGCGATGGTTGCCCAGGCTCAGGCTTTGCCGGAAGAGTCGCTGCCGGAGCCGCTGTTGAACCTGCTGGATATGCCGGGCTATCGCCGTGCCTTTAAGGCCATTAAGGCGCTGGTGCAGGAGGTGAGCGTAGCGAAAGGGGTGAGCACCGAACTGCTGGCCTCGCGTCGGCAAATAAATCAGCTGCTTAACTGGCACTGGAATATTAAGCCTTTTGCCACCCTGCCGGAATTAATCTCCGGCTGGCGCGGTGAATTAATGGCCGCGAGCCTGCAAGCCCTGCTGCTGGAATTTCCCCGCTAGCGAAAATGGCCACTGTAAATAAACCCAGTAGCCAGGCATAAATAAAAAAGGCAGCGCTTCATGCGCTGCCTTTTTAATGAAGGAGATAACGATAAAACGTTATTTCGTCTCTTCGGCTTCCGGCAGGGTAACGTTCAGCTCGAGAATGGAGATATCGCCATCTTTTTGCTCCAGCTGTACCGTCACCATTTCCGGATCGATCTGCACATACTTACAAATCACTTCCAGAATATCTTTGCGCAGCTGCGGCAAATAGTGTGGTTCAGCATCGCTACGGCGGCGCTCGGCCACGATAATCTGCAGACGTTCTTTCGCTATGTTAGCGGTGCTCTTCTTTCGTGAGAGAAAAAAGTCAAGTAATGCCATAATTTATCCTCCGAACAGGCGTTTGAGGAAACCTTTCTTCTCTTCTTCGATGAAGCGGAAAGGGCGTTCTTCTCCCAGCAGACGTTCAACGGTATCAGCATACGCTTTACCGGCATCTGATGTCGCGTCCAGGATCACAGGTTCGCCCTGGTTAGAGGCGCGCAGCACGGACTGATCTTCCGGGATAACCCCGACCAGCTTGATGCGCAGGATCTCCAGCACATCCTCCATGCTCAGCATATCGCCTTTGCTGACGCGGCCCGGGTTGTAGCGCGTCAGCAGCAGGTGCTCTTTGATCGGCTCGTGACCGTTCTCGGCGCGACGCGATTTGGACGACAGAATGCCCAGAATGCGGTCCGAGTCGCGTACTGAGGAGACCTCTGGGTTAGTGGTAATGACGGCTTCATCGGCGAAGTAGAGCGCCATCAGCGCACCGGTTTCGATCCCGGCCGGGGAGTCGCAGACGATGAAATCAAAATCCATCTTCTTCAGCTCGTCGAGCACTTTCTCGACGCCTTCACGGGTCAGCGCGTCTTTGTCACGCGTCTGGGAAGCGGGAAGAATGTAGAGACTCTCCGTGCGCTTATCTCTGATTAGCGCCTGGTTTAACGTCGCATCGCCCTGAATAACGTTAACGAAATCATAGACAACCCGGCGTTCACAACCCATGATCAGGTCGAGGTTACGCAGGCCGATATCGAAGTCGATAACGACGGTTTTCTTTCCCTTCTGGGCCAAACCAGTCGCGATGGCCGCGCTGGAGGTCGTCTTACCGACACCCCCTTTACCCGAAGTAACAACAATAATGCGTGCCATAGGAGTTCCTTGTTATAAGGGCTTAATTCAATGGTTGAACAGTCAAAGCGTTATCCGCGAGGAGCAGGCGTGCCGCTTTGCCATAATATTCGGCCGGGATTTGATCGCTCAGCCAGTATTCTCCCGCGATTGAGACCAGCTCCGCGGTGAGATGTGTGCAAAAAATTTGTGCTTCCCTGTCGCCGCTGGCTCCCGCCAGCGCCCGTCCACGCATCATGCCATAGATATGGATGTTGCCATCGGCGATCAGCTCTGCGCCCGCGCTGACGTGGCTGGTGACGATCAGATCGCAGCCCGGGGCATAGATTCTCTGTCCGGAACGAACCGGAACATCAATTAAGCGTGTTTTTGTGATCGGCGCGACGACGGGCTCTTCAACAATTCGTGGTGCAGGAACAGGCGTTGCAGGAACCGGCGCGGCCGGCTGCTGGCGTGCTTTCTCTTTGCCTTCAGTAAGCAGCGGTAGCCCGGCGCGGTCAATCTCAGCCTTCAGCTCGGCCTCTTTACAGCCGCTGACGCCGACAATGCGCAAACCGGTGCTGACGATTGCTTTTTGCAAAGCAGGCCAGTTTACCGCCTCTTCCAGCGCGGAAATGTTAATAACAACGGGAGCATGCTGTAAAAAAGCGGGAGCCTGTGCGATTTTGTCTTCTAAGGCCTGACGAATAACCTCGGGTTTCGCATCATGCAAATGAACCACTGATAAGGTAAAACTACTGCCTTTAAGCTCGATGGGCGTGTTTGACATCCTGACCTTACTCATTTAGCTATTATCCCCCGCGCACGGGGTGATATTCCGAAGACTCTCAGGCATGTTATAGTCCCCGCTATATTGAGGCAAGACACCTCCCGTTAATTAAGAGTAAAAGTATGTTTTGTGTGATCTACCGAAGTGCTAAGCGTGAACAGACCTATTTGTATATCGAGAAAAAGGATGATTTTTCTCGCGTGCCTGAAGCATTGATGAAAAGTTTTGGCCAGCCGGTGATGACGATGCTGCTGCCGCTCGACGGACGCAAACAGTTAGCCAACGCCGATTTGCAGAAGGTTAAAGAGGCGCTACAGGAGCAGGGCTATTACCTGCAGATGCCGCCGCCGCAGGAGGATCTCCTTAAGCAGCACTTACAGAGCAGCGGGAAGATTGACAAATCCTGAGACGGCGGTGATAGTCAAATTTCACTCGCGTTCAATGAGTTACTCAGGGGGTAACATGTATCAGCATCATAACTGGCAGGGTGCGCTGTTAGATTTTCCCGTCAGTAAGGTTGTGTGCGTTGGCAGTAACTATGCGAAGCATATTCAGGAGATGGGCAGCGCCACGCCGGAAGAGCCGGTGCTGTTTATCAAGCCTGAAACCGCGCTCTGCGATCTGCGTCAGCCGCTGGCCCTGCCGCAAGGGTTAGGGTCGGTGCACCACGAGGTTGAGCTGGCGGTGCTGATTGGCTCCACGCTGCGCCAGGCGTCGGAAGAGCATGTCCAGCAGGCGATTGCCGGTTATGGCGTCGCCCTGGATCTCACCCTGCGCGATATCCAGGGCAAAATGAAGAAGGCCGGGCAACCGTGGGAGAAAGCGAAAGGCTTTGATAATTCCTGCCCGATCTCCGGCTTCATTCCGGCGGCCGAGTTCCAGAGCGATCCGCAGGCTACCCCGCTGGGTCTGAAGATCAACGGCGAGATGCGCCAGCAGGGTACCACGGCAGATATGATCCACAAGATCGTGCCGCTGATTGCCTACATGAGCCGCTACTTCACCCTGCGCGCCGGGGACGTTATTCTCACCGGTACGCCAGAGGGCGTCGGCCCGCTGCACAGCGGCGACGAGCTGGAAGTGAGCTTTAACGGCCAGTCCCTTACCACCCGCGTGTTGTAAACCCTTTCCTCATGAACTCATGCCGGGCAGGGCTGATGCAGCGCCCGGCTAACGAATTAGCATTGTGCACTTTTTGTAGGCCCGGTAAGCGTAGCGCCACCGGGCGTAACCATGTTGACGCTGTAATGCCGGGCGGCACTGCGTTTGCCCGGCCTACGGTGAGTAAGGTGCAGTTTGTCGGCCCGTTCCTGTTCTGCGATTTTTTTAATTCCGGCGGCAAAACTTGCATCAATGTGCCAGAGTGGTTATAAGGTGCAGCTGAAATTTCACGGCGGACTTCCTTATGAGCGATACACCTTTCTGGCAGAGTAAAACCCTTGAGCAAATGACCGATGCCGAGTGGGAGTCGCTGTGCGACGGCTGCGGGCAGTGTTGCCTGCACAAGTTACAGGATGAGGACACCGACGAGATCTACTTCACCAACGTCGCCTGCCGTCAGCTTAATATCAAAACCTGCCAGTGCCGCAACTATGAGCGGCGCTTCGAGTATGAACCGGATTGCATCAAGCTGACGCGGGAGAACCTGCCGACCTTTGAATGGTTGCCGCCGACCTGTGCCTATCGTCTGCTGGCGGAGGGGAAAGCGCTACCGATCTGGCATCCGCTGCGTAGTGGCTCAAAAGCGGCGATGCACGCCGAGCGTATCTCGGTCCGCCACATTGCGGTGACGGAGTCCGAGGTACGCGACTGGGAGGATCACATCCTCAACAAGCCCGGCGCTTAACGACCAAAGAGATCGCGTTTTTTCGGTTTGAACGCCTGGGCAATCAGCACAAGGATGGCCACCGCAAAGTAGGCGATGAAGATCCCTACCAGCCACTGCGGCATCTCCAGGGTCAGAAAGGACCACTGACGCTCGGCGCAGTCGCCGGAAGCAACAAACACCTGCGGCAGCCACTTGTCCAGCGGCAGCCAGCTCGGGAAACGGGCGGCGAAGTCGCAGGTCATAAACGGATTGGGGTGCAGCTGGATCATCGTATGCTCCCATGCCAGCTGGATGCCGCGCCAGGCGCTGTAGAGCCAGATAGCAATGGCGACGTAGCGCAGCGGCGTTTTCGGCGCGATAGCCCCCACCAGCCCCGCACCCATCACTCCAAACAGCGCGCAGCGCTCATAAATACATAAAACACACGGCTTAAGCAGCACCACGTGCTGGAACCATAACGCCACCAGCTCAAGTGCAAACGCAGTCAGAGCCATGAGTAGCCAGGCCCCACGCCCATGCGAGCACTTGTTTAAAAATCGCAACATAATCATTTCCCTGGGAGATGCTAGACAGCGCAGTGTAAACGAATTCACCCTGTGATGACAAAGGGTTCAGCAGAGGGTGAAAAACCAGATAATAAGCGGCTTTTATGGCGAAAGTGGAAAAGCGCGGCAAGAGTAAAGCCGCCAGCACAATACGCTAAAAATGGGCGTTTAAGAAAAGCGTAAAAACAGAACGGCGATCCCTTTTTCTTCCTGTTTCACGCTATCTGCTGCCCCTTCGCTCTGGTATGATGAGTTTCTTTGTTTCGCTGTGTAATGGAAATTTCTCTATGGTCATTAAGGCGCAGAGCCCGGCGGGTTTCGCGGAAGAGTACATCATTGAAAGTATCTGGAATAATCGCTTTCCACCGGGAACGATCCTGCCAGCTGAAAGAGAACTTTCCGAACTGATTGGCGTCACCCGCACTACGCTGCGTGAGGTATTACAGCGGCTGGCACGTGACGGCTGGCTGACCATACAGCACGGTAAGCCGACCAGGGTGAATAACTTTTGGGAGACGTCAGGCCTCAATATTCTTGAGACCCTGGCCCGGCTCGATCACGAGAGTGTGCCGCAGCTGATTGATAACCTGCTCTCAGTACGCACCAATATCGCCACCATCTTTATCCGCACCGCGTTTCGTCAGCATCCGCAAGAGGCGCTGGAGGTGCTGGCGCGCGCGCGGGAAGTGGAAGATCACGCCGACGCCTTTGCCGAGCTGGACTACAACGTTTTCCGCGGCCTCGCCTTTGCCTCAGGCAACCCTATCTACGGGCTGATCCTCAACGGCATGAAGGGGCTGTATACCCGCATCGGGCGACACTACTTTGCTAACCCCGAGGCGCGTAGCCTGGCGCTGGGCTTCTACCACCGTCTCAGCGAAGTGTGCGAACGTGGCGAGCATGACAAGGTCTATGACATTGTGCGCCATTACGGACGCGACAGCGGAGAGATCTGGCACCGGATGCAGAAAACCCTGCCGGGCGATCTCGCTATCCAGGGGCGATAAGTTTGGATAATCCCCTCTCCGTCAGGAGAGGGGCGAGTACTACAGGCTGTTCTGGCGCGGCGGGCAGCGGTCCAGCAGCTCCACGCTGCCATCTTCGTTCTGCTGCTCCAGCATCACATCAAATCCCCACAGACGGTGCACGTGTTTCAGCACCTCCCGACGGCCCTTATCCAGCGGCGCACGGTTGTGCGGCACATAACGCAGGGTCAGGGAGCGATCCCCGCGCAGATCGACATTCCACACCTGAATATTCGGCTCAAGGTTGCTCAGATTGTACTGCGCCGAGAGCTTAGCCCGGATCTCCCGGTAGCCGTCTTCGTTATGGATGGCCGCGATCTCCAGATAGTTATTCCGATCGTCGTCCAGCACGCTGAAGAAGCGGAAATCACGCATCACCTTCGGCGACAGGAACTGGCTGATAAAGCTCTCATCTTTAAAATCGCGCATCGCGAAGTGCAGCGTCTCCAGCCAGTCGGAGCCAGCGATGTCCGGGAACCAATACTTGTCCTCCTCGGTAGGGGACTGACAGATCCGTTTGATATCCTGGAACATGGCGAAGCCCAGTGCGTAAGGGTTGATGCCGCTATACCACGGGCTGTTGTAGGGCGGCTGGAACACGACGTTGGTATGGCTGTGGAGAAACTCCAGCATAAAACGATCGGTCACTTTCCCTTCATCATAGAGATGATTGAGGATGGTGTAGTGCCAGAAGGTGGCCCACCCCTCGTTCATCACCTGAGTCTGCTTCTGCGGATAAAAATACTGGCTCACCTTACGCACGATGCGCAGGATCTCGCGCTGCCATGGCTCCAGCAACGGGGCATTTTTCTCCATAAAGTAGAGCAGATTCTCCTGCGGCTCGGAAGGGTAGCGACGGGCTTCGGCTACCGTCTTCTCCTCCTCGCGCTTCGGCAGGGTACGCCAGAGGGTGTTCACCTGGCTTTGCAGATACTCTTCCCGGCTCTTCTGCCGCGCTTTCTCCTCCTGGAGAGAGATCTTCTGCGGCCGTTTGTAGCGGTCGACGCCGTAGTTCATCAGGGCATGACAGGAGTCGAGCAGCTTCTCTACCTCCACCACGCCATAGCGCTCTTCGCAGTCGGTAATGTAGTTACGGGCAAAAATCAGGTAGTCAACAATGGAGCTGGCATCGGTCCAGCTACGGAACAGGTAATTGTTTTTGAAGAAGGAGTTATGTCCGTAGCAGGCGTGGGCCATCACCAGCGCCTGCATGGTGATGGTATTCTCCTCCATTAGGTAGGCGATACAGGGGTTAGAGTTGATCACAATCTCATAGGCCAGACCCTGCTGCCCATGCTTATAGAGCCGTTCGGTCTCAATAAACTTCTTACCGAACGACCAGTGCGTATAGTTAATAGGCATCCCGACGCTGGAGTAGGCATCCATCATCTGCTCAGAGGTAATGACTTCGATCTGGTGAGGATAAGTGTCCAGCCGGTAGAGTTTTGCTACCCGATCGATCTCGGCCAGGTAGGTATCAAGCAGTTCGAATGTCCAGTCGGGTCCATCGCTGAGACGGGAGGTGTCCTTGTTCATGGAGTCAATCGTAGCCATTAGCGCACCCTCATTGTTGGCGACCCTCTCTAGCAGGAGAGTCTCCTTTCAAGCATAGATCACCGCATCGGAAACCGTGCTGGCGGAGAAAATTTTTCTTCGCCATATCACCGTGTAAAACGGGGAGAGGATGCCCCATTTTCCGCATTTTATGCTGCGTTAAAAGAGGGGTTAGCAGGAGATGCCAAATAGCCCCTGTCCCCAGCCATAGGCAGAGATGTGAGATAAGTCACCATAAAAAAGCCGTATGTTGAATAACATTTTCATCTGAGTTATCAATTTGTAATCAGATGATTGTTCTTAACCAATGAATGTTCTTAACTCGTCAGTTTTACTCATAGGGAGTGGCTATGCGCGTTGTGGTTCTGGGAAGTGGCGTCGTGGGCGTGACCAGCGCCTGGTATCTGAGTCAGGCGGGGCATGAGGTAACGGTCATTGAGCGAGAATCCGGATCGGCGCTGCAAACCAGTGCTGCGAACGCCGGGCAGATCTCTCCAGGCTATGCCTCACCCTGGGCCGCACCGGGAGTGCCGCTGAAGGCGATCAAATGGATGTTCGAGCGCCACGCGCCACTGGCGATTGGCCTTGACGGCACGGCCTTCCAGTTAAAGTGGATGTGGCAGATGCTACGCAACTGCGACACCCGCCATTACATGGAGAACAAGGAGCGAATGGTGCGTCTGGCGGAGTACAGCCGCGACTGCCTGAAGACTTTGCGCGACAGCACCGGCATTGAGTACGAAGGACGACAGGGCGGTACGCTCCAGCTCTTCCGCACCGCCCAGCAGTATGAGAACGCGACCCGGGATATCGCCGTGCTGGAAGAGGCTGGCGTACCCTATCAGCTGCTGGAGTCCGCCCGACTGGCGGAAGTTGAACCGGCCCTGGCAGAAGTGGCGCACAAGCTAACCGGCGGCCTGCGTCTGCCTAATGATGAAACCGGCGACTGTCAGCTCTTTACCCAACGGCTGGCGCTGATGGCGGAGCAGGCTGGAGTCGTGTTTCGCTACAACACGCCGGTTGAGCGTCTCCTCTATGAAGGCGAGAAGATCTACGGCGTGAAGTGTGGTGAGGAGGTGATCAAGGCCGACGCCTACGTAATGGCCTTTGGCTCTTACTCTACCGCCATGCTGAAAGGCATCGTTGATATTCCTGTCTATCCTCTCAAAGGCTACTCGCTCACTATTCCCGTTGCGGAAGAGAGCGGTGCGCCGGTATCGACTATTCTTGATGAGAGCTACAAGATTGCCATTACCCGCTTCGATCGGCGTATCCGCGTCGGCGGGATGGCAGAGATTGTTGGCTTCAATACCGAGCTGCTGCAACCGCGCCGGGAGACGCTGGAGATGGTGGTGCGCGATCTCTTTCCGCGCGGCGGGCGCGTTGAGGAGGCCACTTTCTGGACCGGGCTGCGTCCGATGACCCCGGACGGCACACCGGTGGTAGGACGTACGCCATTTAAGAATCTCTGGCTCAATACCGGACACGGCACGCTCGGCTGGACGATGGCGTGCGGCTCCGGCCAGCTGCTCAGCGATCTTATCTCTGGCCGCTCACCGGCTATTCCCCATGATGATTTAGGCGTGGCTCGCTACAACACCGATTTTTCTCCCGCCCGGGCCAGCCATCTGCACGGCGCACACAATACATAAGGGGCAGTCATGACGCGTCCTGTTCAGGCCACTCTTAATCTGGCGGCCTTACAGCATAATTTACAGGTTGTTCGCCGCGCCGTGCCTGACGCGCGGGTCTGGTCGGTAGTTAAAGCTAACGCTTACGGGCATGGAATCGATCGAATCTGGCGTGCGCTGGGCACTACGGATGGTTTTGCCCTGTTGAATCTGGAGGAGGCGGTGCTGCTGCGCGAACGCGGCTGGAAGGGACCGATCCTGCTGCTGGAGGGGTTCTTCCACGCCGATGAGCTGTCGCTGCTGGATAGTCTGCGCCTGACCACCAGCATTCACAGCAACTGGCAGCTGAAGGCGCTGCAAAATGCCCGGCTTAGCGCCCCGCTGGATATCTATCTGAAGGTCAACAGCGGCATGAACCGGCTGGGTTTTATGCCGGAGCGGGTAAGCTCGGTGTGGCAGCAGCTGCGGGCGATGAAAAATGTCGGCCAGATGACGCTGATGTCTCACTTTGCCAACGGGGAGAAGCCCGACGGCATTGTAGAGGCAATGGCGCGGGTTGAGCAGGCAGCGGAGGGGCTTAACTGTCCGCGCTCCCTTGCTAACTCGGCGGCAACGCTCTGGCATCCCGAAGCCCACTTTGACTGGGTCCGGCCTGGGATCATTCTCTACGGCGCGTCGCCCTCCGGGCAGTGGCACGACGTGGCTAACAGCGGCATCAAGCCGGTGATGACCTTACATAGCGAGATTATCGGCGTGCAGACCCTGAAGCGGGGCGATCGGGTGGGGTATGGCGGCCGCTACCAGGCCAGCGGAGAGCAGCGGATCGGCATCGTTGCGGCAGGCTATGCCGATGGCTATCCGCGCCACGCCCCTGACGGCACGCCGGTGCTGGTGGATGGGGTCCGCTCGGGTATTGTCGGTACGGTTTCGATGGACATGCTGGCGGTGGATCTGACCCCGTGCCCGCAGGCTGGGATCGGCACGCCGGTTGAGCTGTGGGGCAGTGAGATCAAAATAGACGACGTCGCCGCAGCGGCGGGGACGGTGGGCTACGAGCTGATGAGTGCGCTCGCCCCTCGTGTCCCGGTCGTGACAGTGTAACTTTTTGCCCGGCGGCGCTGTGCTTGCCGGGCCTACGATGTTACTCGCTCTCTTGTTCTGCGACCCGGACACCGACCTTACGCACGGCGTTATCCTCTTTTTCTGCCACCGTCCAGATCATACCGGCAAACTCCACCTGGTCGCCGACCACCGGCGCAGCACCAATCAGCTTCTGCACAATATCCCCCAGCGTCTGCTGTTTGTCGGGGTACTCCATCCCCTGATCGAGGCCGTAGATCAGCGCCACGTCGGCAAACTTAGCGCTGGCCTCCAGAATAAAGTCACCGAAGAAGCGCTGGTCCAGCGCCACCGGCGGCGAATGGCTAAAGAGCTTACCCAGTGCAGGCAGATCGCGCTCGCGGCCAATCACGCACAGCACATCGCCTTCCCGCAGATGGGTGCTGCCGGTCGGGTGGAGCAGCGTATTACCGCGGAACAGGGCTGCAATGCGCGTTTCAGGCGGCATATGCAGATCGCGCAGGGCTGCGCCGACGCACCACTTGTCGGCGCTCAGCTGGTAGATAAACTGCTCCCAGGCGTTCTCCGGACTGATATCCAGCCCAACCCGTGACTCGGGCCAGCCCACCGGCGGCACGACAACCTTGGCCTTTTTCGCCGCCCAGCTAAGGGAAGTGCCCTGGAACAGCAGCGAGACCAGCACCACGAAGAAGGCGACGTTAAAGAACAGGCGAGCATTTTCGAGCCCGGCCATCATCGGGAATACCGCAAGGATGATCGGCACCGCGCCGCGTAATCCTACCCAGCTAATAAAGATTCGCTCGCGCAGGTTGAAGCCGCGAAACGGCAGCAGGCCAGCAAACACCGATATCGGGCGGGCGACAAAGATCATCCATGCCGAGAGCAGCAGCGCCGGAATAGCGATCATCAGCAGGTCGGAAGGGGTTACCAGCAGGCCAAGCACAAGGAACATGCCGATTTGCGCCAGCCAGGCCAGGCCGTCGAAGTTCTGCTGAATGGTATAGCGGTTACGGATAGGGCGGTTGCCGAGGACAAAACCGCACAGGTAGACCGCCAGAATGCCGCTGCCCTCCATCGCCGTGGTGACCGCAAAGATCAGGATCCCACCGCTCAGCGCCAGCAGCGGGTATAGCCCGGAGGGCAGCGCGATGCGGTTGATCATCTGCTGCAGCAGGTAGCCGCCCGCGAGGCCGACAATAACGCCGAGACCAAATTCCTGAACGATATGCAGGGCAAACTTCCAGTCCAGCCCGAGCTGGTGGTGCTGGATCATATCAATCAGCGTGATGGTCAGAAACACGGCCATCGGATCGTTGCTGCCGGACTCAATCTCCAGCGTCGAGCCGACTCGCTCGTTCAGCCCCTTGCCGCCCAGCAGGGAGAAGACCGCTGCCGCATCCGTGGAGCCGACGATAGCGCCAATCAGCAGGCCCTCCATCAGATCCAGCTTGAACAGCCAGGCGGCCATCATGCCGGTAAGACCGGAGGTGATCAGTACCCCGACCGTGGCCAGCGACAGGGCCGGACCGAGGGCGACGCGAAAAGAACTGGCCTGGGTGCGCATACCGCCATCCAGCAGAATGATCGCCAGCGCAAGGTTACTGATCATGTAGGCGAGGGGATAGTTATCAAAAGGGATACCGCCGACGCCGTCGACACCGGCCAGCATGCCGATGGCAAGAAAGATGACCAGGATAGGAATACCAAGGCGTGATGAAAAAGAACTTAATAAGATACTGCAGGTTACAAGCACTGAACCCAAAATAAAAAGACCGATGATTGCCTCAGCTTCCAATGTCGCTTTTCTCCTCTAAATACAATTACCACCCAAACGGGGCCGTGGGCGCTCGCGCCAGAGTTGGCGCGGCACGACCCTCTAAAACATTACCATATCCACGCCGTGAACAGCGTTTTAATAGAGGCTAAAAACGATATTTTTATTTACTTAAAATAGGATGACCGCTAAGGGTAAGCTGCGTATGAAAATCCTGATGCCGCAGACGTGCCTGGGCACCCAATGGCAGGGTCACCGTTTGCGGTTCGTGACCAAACGCCAGGCCGCTCACCACGGGTATCGACAGGCGCGCTCGCAGATAGTCCATCATCGATTCAAGCGTAAATCCGGCGTCATAGTCGTTTGGGTCGCTGCGGCTGAAGCTACCCAGAATCAACGCCTTCTGTCGCGCCAGAATGCCCGCATGGTGCAGCTGCAGCAGCATGCGCTCAACGCGGAAGGGGTGCTCGTTAATATCCTCAACGACCAAAATGCCGTTTTCAATGGCAGGCAGCCACGGCGTGCCGATGAGCGAGACCAGCATCGCCAGATTGCCGCCCCACAGCGTCCCCTCGGCGTCGCACGCCGGGCCAGAGCCCTGCCAGGACACGGTAAAGGTCTCATTGCGCAGCGCGCGCCAGAAGTGATCCATCGTAAAGTCATCCAGCACCTCAGCGCCAAAGTTACCCGCCAGCATCGGCCCGCAAAAGGTGATGACGTTATCCGTCGCCAGCAGGCCAAGCTGCACGGCGGTAAAGTCGCTGTGGCCGCAGATCAGCAGCGGATCCTGACGCTGGCGGCTGGCCAGCCCCTGCCAGTCAATCTCGTCCAGCAGACGGCTGGCTCCATAGCCGCCGCGTACTGGCATCACAATGGTGTTCGCCCCGGTCAGGGTAACCAGCCGATTGAGATCCGCCACCCGCTCGGCGTCACAGCCGGCAAAGCGCTGGTCGCGGCGGGTAATGACCTGCTGGTTCTCTACACGGTGACCTTCGGTCTCAAGGCGTTGTACGCCCCTGACGGCGGCGGGCTGATTGATGCAGTAGCCGGAGGGGGCGATCAGATGAATCCGGGACATGGCAAATCCTTGCTGACATTGTAAGTGAAATATCGATGAGTAGGTGAAATAGTAGGTGAAACGGTTATCATGCCGCTTAGGTTTATTGTTGTCATCTAAACTCCCGGTAAAAGGATTGTTGGTGTGAAATTAAGATGGTTTGCTTTTTTGGTGGTGCTGCTGGCAGGGTGTAGTTCAAAACAGGATTATAAAAACCCGCCGTGGAACCCGGAGGTCCCGGTCAAACGGGCCATGCAGTGGATGCCGATCAGCGAGAAAGCGGGTGCGGCGTGGGGCGTCAGCCCGCGATTGATAACGGCCATCATCGCCGTTGAGTCTGGCGGAAACCCGACGCTGGTGAGTAAATCGAACGCCGTGGGGCTGATGCAGCTCAAGGCCTCTACCGCCGGTAGAGAGGTTTACCGACATATGGGCTGGAGCGGACAGCCGTCCACCAGCGAGTTGAAAAACCCTGAGCGCAATATCTCAATGGGGACAGCCTACCTGAGCATTCTTGAACACGGCGTACTGGCCGGTATCAAGGATCCGGAAGTGATGCAGTATGCGCTGGTGGTCTCCTACGTCAATGGAGCTGGAGCGCTGCTGCGCACCTTCTCATCGGATCGCAAGAAGGCGATAAGCGAGATCAACGACCTGGACGCGGATGAGTTTGTCGAGCACGTTGCCGAAAATCATCCTGCGCCGCAGGCCCCTCGTTATATCTGGAAGGTGCAGAAAGCGATGGATGCGATGTAGATACTGTTATCGCCTGGGCCTACTAACCACACCATGCCTAACGTAGGCCGGGCAAACGCAGTGCCGCCCGGCATTGCAGCGTCAGCAGAGTAACGCCCGGTGGCGCTCACGCTTACCGGGCCTACGCAGTGCACCGTGCTCACCGTCAGTCAAGGCAGGCGGGTTAGCGCACCTTGCTTGCCCGCTCGCGCGCCTCACGCTCCAGCGAGAAGATGATGCGCTGGAGCTCGCGTTCGACCGCCGGGTTAGTATTAAGAAAACGGAAGCTCAGACGCGGGGTGGAGACGGTGTCGTTCTTGCCGTCCACCACCTTACGCTCGCTGATGGAGATCAGCTGGGCATCAAAATAGAACTGCCCCCAGCCGCCCATATCCAGTTCGATCTGTGAGAAGCGCTGCCCCTCTTTAACCCCCTCTGGCGTTGCACCCTCCAGCAGCGCGCCCATGCCGCCCAGCGACAGGTCAAACAGGCGAAAACGCATAGGACTCTTGTCCGGCAGCATGGCCTTACCGAAATAGGCTGGATGCAGCGGGGCGCTGATGCGGAAATATTCCCGACGCTGAATAAAAAACAGGGAGGCGGGAAGCGGCGTGACAAACGCCGGCAGTGCCTGAAAATTGCCCATGCTTAATCCGGAGGCGGTAAATTCAACTTTTGCCCCTCGGGTCTCTGCGGTGATGGTGACGCTCTCTACACGCTGCACCGCTTTGTTCTCATACTCCTGACTGCCGAGATCCATTACCAGCCTGTCGAGATCCGCATCGAGGATCTTGCTGATGAATTGACCGCTGCCCCATGAAATACAGATCGGTACCTGCTCTTTGTGCAGATCGCGCAGTACGCCCAAAACGGCCAGAGGGGATTGTTTCAGGAACTGCTCACTGTAGTTGCTCACGCCGGATGGCTCCTTGATGACTGATAGCCCTTCGTTGTCTTATCGGCATTCGGGGCGGGAACTTCAGCCGTAATGTAAATTTTTTTAACGAGATAAAATTAATAAGTCTGTGACATTTAACCTTTTTTGGAACCATTGCCTATACTCAATTCACGGTGCAGGCGTTTTGGCCTGCAAAGTAAGCAACCATGTAAAAGGAGACAACGCAAAATGGGTATTATTGCGTGGATTATTTTTGGCCTTATTGCCGGTATTATCGCTAAGTTCATCATGCCAGGCCGCGACGGGGGTGGATTCATCATTACCGTTATCCTGGGTATCGTTGGTGCAGTCGTTGGCGGCTGGCTGGCAACCATGTTTGGTATTGGCGGTGACGTAACGGGCTTCAATTTACCAAGTTTCCTCGTCGCAGTAGTGGGTGCGATCGTGGTTCTGGCTATCTACAGAATGGTGCGTCGGAACTAATGCTCTATGCCAGCCGGCAACGTTGCCGGCTGGCATCTCTCTTATCTTAACCCATCAAAAATCATATCCCACCGTAGCGAGAACGCTGCGCTCCGCGCCGAAGTAGCAGTTATTTGTCCCGTAGCAGCCTGAAATATAGTCCCGATCGCCAAGGTTATTGGCGTTGACCTGCACAAATGCCCCCTTCAGCTGCGGCGACCATGCGCCGAGCTCGGCTCTGACCGAGGCATCAAACAGCGTTACCGATGGCAGCCGTGATGTGTTGGCATCATCGGCATACTGCTTGCCAATGTAGCGAACGCCGGCGCCCACGCTTAAGCCATAATCAAACTGGTAGTGCGCCCAGAGAGAGGCCATCTGATCCGGCGTCAGCTGCGGCGTATTAGACTCGTTGCCGTCCAGTGAATCCTCGAAGCGCAGGTGGCTCCAGGTATAGCCTGCAATAGTGCTCAGGCGCGGCGTCAGCTGGTTGCGCGCTTCGATCTCTACGCCCTGCGAGTGCACCTTCCCGGCGGGGAGGTAGATGGCGGTAGCGATATTGATATCGCGGGTTGCTACGTCCTTCTGCGTCAGATCGTAGATGGCAATGCTGTAGATATCTGACGTGCCCGGCGGCTGGAACTTCAGGCCCGCTTCATACTGCTCGGCGGTGGTCGGCTTCAGCAGCTTGCCATCAGGGCCCGGCAGCGAGGCTGGCGTAATTGCCTGGCTGTAGCTGAGATAGGGCGAGAGGCCATTTTCAAAGGCGTAGAGCAGGGAGGCGCGGCTGCTAATGTGGTCATCAGAGCGGCGACTGTCGGTACCAAAGGTATCGCTGGCCTGCTCGGAGACGATGCGGTCATAGCGTCCGGAGAGATCCAGGTGCCAGCGGTTCCACACCATCTCGTCCTGCAGATAGGCACCGGTCTGATAGTAGCGACGGTTGTTATCATCGCTATAGGTGACAGTGTAACCGTGCTGCAGCGTATAACCCGTGAAGGGATTAAGCGGGGCGGCACTGCCCGCGCCGGTCCAGAGATCGTTGCGGTAGCGGTGATACTCCCCGCCAAGGATCACGGTGTGCATCACCTCGCCGGTGGCAAAGTCGGCCTGCAAGCGGTTATCGGTAGACCAGGCGTCGAGGGAGCCGCGCGAGCCGCTGTAGCCCCGGGCAAGATTGTCTGAGTTGTCGATCCAGCCGGTCTGATAGACCTGATCGAGGGCGACGTTGGCATGGGTATAGCTGCCGCTGGAGTGCACTGACCAGACGTCATTAAACTGGTGGTCGAACTCTACGCTGTAGAGCTGCTCCCGGCGACGATAGCCGTCTCCGCTCTCACCCTCGTTGGTGCTGTTCGCCAGCTTCTTACCGTTGTGGGCAAAGCGCGTACCGTCCATCGGCAGCGAGCCGTGGTAGCCGCCAGAGGGATCTTTTTGCAGATAGGCTCGCAGCAGCAGGCTGGTGTCGGAATCCGGCTGCCAGAGCAGCGATGGCGAGATGGCATAGCGCTCTTCGCGGGTATTGTCATACTGGGTGTCGCTGCTGCGGGTCATGCCGATCACACGAAACGCCCACTGGTCGTTGATGGCGTCAGTGTAATCAAACGCGCCGCCTTTGGTGTTCTGCGTGCCGCCGGAGAGGCGGAAATGGCCTTCGGACTTAAACTGCGGACGCTTCGAAGTCAGGTTGACCAGCCCGCCGGGGACGCTCTGACCATACAGCGCGGAAGAGGGGCCTTTCACCACGTCGATGCGTTCAATAAACCACGGATCGATCTGCAATACGCTGTGGCTTCCGCCGTCGCTCATCAGGCGCATACCGTCGAGGAAGATGTTATCAACGTCGCCGCCGTGGAAGCCGCGTAGCGATACGGTATCGAAGCGCGTTGCGCCGCCGCCAAAGTTGGAATTGACCCCCGGGGTATAGCTCAGGGCCTGGTTGACGTTCATCACGCCCTGATCTTCCATCTGCTGGCGCGTCACGACCGATACCGACTGCCCGGTAACGATCAGCGGCTGATCGGTTTTGGTTGCGCCACGGGTGCTTTGCACCGTATAGCCCTCGGTTGGCGCGGTGGCCGACTGGGGGGCGGTAGCGTTAACGACGACGGTATCTTCAGCCAGAACGGCATGGGGAAGGGCAATGCCCAGCGCGCAAAACCAGACAGAGCGTTTTAATGTTGTTTTCATTCGCAATCCATACTCTTTTAAGCGGAATGCGAATTATTATTGTTTATATTAACGTATACAAGCGTTAGCGTCGTGCTTATCTGGCCTGCTACTAAATTTGGTAGCAGGCCAGAGTCAGGCTTACTGCGCGACTTTTTGCGCTTCAGGCGCGCTCTGCGGAGCAGGCTGTTGCGCGGTAGCTGGCGTAGCGGATGCCGCAGCAGGCTGCGATTTCGGTACGCTGTCACACGGCTGCGCCTTCGGACAGACCTGATCCAGCATCATCAGCGTGACGCCGTTGGTCCAGCCGAAACCATCCTGCAGTGGATATTCACCGCCGCCGCCGCCGGTGCCGGTGCTGCTGACATCGTACTTCTCAACCAGCTTCTGCTCACGATCGTAGGTATGCTGCACGTTGGAGAGGAAGCGCCAGGTGACGTCCATCGCCAGCTTGTCCTGATCGTAGTTTTGCAGCCCGGTAGTGGCGACCCACTGCAACGGCGCCCAGCCGTTCGGGGCGTCCCACTGCTGGCCGCTGTTGACCGTGGTGGTGGCGATGCCGCCGGGCTTAAGCAGATGCGCCTCGGCCGCCGCGGCGACTTTGTCAGCACGATCCTTCGCCGCGGCGTTAACGTACAGCGGGAAGAGTGCCGCCGCCGTCAGCGGGCTACGTACTTTTTTGGTCTTCAGATCGTAATCCGCATACCAGCCCTCTTTGTCGTTCCACAGGTTGGCCTCCATCCCTTTCTGGCGGGCGCTGGCCATCGCGTCATACTGGCTCGATTTGGCGCTGTCTCCTGCGGCCTGGCTGGCGCGGGCCAGCACCTTCTCCATCTTGAACATCAGGGCGTTGAGATCCACCGGCACGATGCTGGTGGTACGAATGCTGCCGAGCTGGTTAGGATCGTCCATCCAGCGCGAGCTGAAGTCCCAGCCCGAGGCGGCTGCAGAGCGCAGATCGCGATAGATCTCCGTGGCCGGGCGATCCGGATTGTTCTTCGCGGTGGTTACGTCATCAAGCCAGGACTCCGGACGCGGGGTATCGCGATCGTCCCAGTAGCGGTTGAGAACAGAGCCATCCTCCAGCTTCACCACGCGCTTGTTGGCCTGGCCTGGCTGCAAGGTATCTGCGCCCTCCATCCAGTAGCTGTACTCTTTCTCCAGCTGCGGACGATAGGTTTTCAGCACATCATCGCCTTTGTGACTTGCCAGCAGCTCTACCATAAAGGCAAAGAACGGCGGCTGAGAGCGGCTGAGGTAGTAGGTGCGGTTGCCGTTAGGGATATGACCCCAGGCATCGATTTCGTGGGCGAAGTTCGCCACCATATCTTCCACTTTATCCCAGTGGCCGCTCTCGGCCAGGCCGAGCATGGTGAAGTAGCTGTCCCAGTAGTAGATCTCGCGGAAGCGGCCCCCTGGCACCACGTATGGCTCCGGCAGCGGCAGCAGCGAATCCCATTTATTGGTGCGATCGGTGGTGCGGGTTAGCACCGTCCACAGGCCGTCGATATGCTGGCGTAGCGTCTGCCCGGCGGGCGGAACGTACTTTTCGTTCTCAGCCGGCAGGGTAAAGTTCATCTCAACAAAGTGGCGCAGATCGAAGCCGGACTGGTTACGCTGCATCCGGTAGTCGGCGAGGATCATATAGGGATCGCTTTTCGGTACGGCGTCGGCGAAAGTTTTCTGATCGGGAAAGAGCTTAGCGGTCTGCACGTCGGCAAACAGCGGCCCCAGCAGGATATCCGGAGACTGCGGTGGGGACTGGCTCTCAGCTTCGGCGGCCAGCGCCTGTGCGGAAGTCAACGCGAGAAACGCGCCCCCTAGCGCCAGCTGCATGGCAAAAAACAGCGTCCGGGGTCGGCGCGATAAATTTCTTCTCATCTATTATCTCCTTAGCAATGAACAGCGTCCCGCTGTAATCAACCTTTGAAAACAGTAGACGAATATCCGCCGCCCGGAGTACCAGAAGTAAAAATTTGCGCCCTTACAAACATTTTTCGCCAAAAAAAGCCCCGCGAGTGCAGGGCTTCACCCCTTCTTTAACCCTGGGGATTGATAAGCCAGGTGCCGGGCGTAACCACCGTCAGCGATTCGCTGCGGCGGTGGCTGCCGTTCTGCAGGGTAAACTCATACTTGCCCGCAGGGAGCTGTAGATAGGCAAAGCCGCTGGCCGCCGGGGCGATCTCCTGCGGTTTACCGTTCACCTGCAGCCTGTCGGCATCACTCATGCGAATATAGATCCGGGCGATAGGACCTTTGGCGGGTGCGCTGGTGACGTTCGCCTCCGGGGGCGGGGTAGATTGAGCAGGGGAAGCTGCTGCCGCCGTCTCCGTCTCGCTGTGCGATGCGCCAAAGATCAGCGCCCCGGCGATGACGCCCACCAGCACGCCAGCCGCAATTTGCGATGGGGTTTTAACGCGCTGCCACAGGGTAGGGGCGACGGCAGGCGTCTCCTCCACCGGAACCAGCATCGTGCCGGTCTTTTTCACTGCCGGAAGCTGACCGGTGTCGCCCACCGCGATCTCCGCCAGCGCCGCAAATTCTGCGATGCTCTGGGGCCGATCTTCCGGCTTCAGCGCGAGCGCACGATCGACCGCCTGCAACAGCGCAGGGGAGTAGCCCGACGGCGGATCCTCTGCCAGCGGCGTACAGCCGTCCTGAATGCTGCGGGCCACGCTGGCGGGCGGCGGCGAGCCGGTAATCAGCGTATAGAGCACCGCCCCCAGCGCGTAGATATCCGTCCACGGCCCGAGAAGCTCCTCGCTGGCGTCCGCGTATTGCTCAAGAGGCGTAAAGCCAGGGTGAAGCAGCAGCTTGCTGGTCTCGCTCAGATCGCCCGCCGGGGTCTGGGGTACGGCAACGTCAAGCAGCAGCGGTTGGCCGCTCTCCTCAATCTGAATGCTCTTGAGTGAAATATTGCGGTGCAGCTCGCCCGCGTGGTGCAGGGTAGCAAGGGCGCTACACAGCATGGGCAGCCGCTGTAAAATCCAGGCTTCGTTAATCGCCTCCGGCTGCTGCTGATGCAACTCTGCCAGGGTGATGCCGTCATAGCGCGGCGTCAAAATATAGGCGGTATCATTATGCTGCCAGAAGCGCAGAACCAGCATCAGGTTGGGATGGGTAAAGCGTGCCAGCTGGCGGGCCTGTTGGATAAATGCATTCAGGCCAGCGGCAAAGGCGGCGCTATCCTGCTTGCTGCGCAGTACAAGGCGCATATCCTCGCCGCGCAGGGTCAGCGCCCGGGGCATATACTCCCGGATGATGACCGAACGCTCAAGCTCGCGATCGAGAGCATCGTAGAGAATATCGGTATGGCTGGTTTGAATAACGTCCTGGATCTCTAGCTCATCGAAACGAAAACCCGGCGGCAGCGCGTCGGGTATGCTCGGGTTGTACTCGCTCTCTGTCATTATATGAGGATCTCTGTTCAAAACTGACGGCTATTCAGAATAGGTATTTCAGGATCACTTTTGCGTGCGCCAGGCACCGGCTGCCGGATCCCGCAGTTGCGGATGCAGATTGTCGATCAGCAGCAGCGTCAGGCTCGTGCCCGGCTCCAGCCAGGCGGACCAGACCTTACGCACCTCATTTAGCCGCGACTGTAGGCGAGCGTCGTCGAGGGCCTGATCTCGCGACACCTCTACGGCCACCATACCGCTGTTTTTCCAGCCGTTGAGCTGCGGATCGTAAGGCAGGATCATCCAGCTCTGCGGAGCCTGGCTGTTGCTCACCACCATGCGCTCATTGTTGACGCTGGTGATCAGCAGGCTGTCGGCATTGGCTTTATCGTTCAGGCCGCTGACCGGGAAACCGTGCACGAAGGTCATCATCGAGCGCTTCTCGCCCTGGGCCCCGTGCTGGATCACCTCGCTACGGCCGTTAAGCCAGCCGCCACGCTCGCATTTACCGTTGGCTTTCGCCGGGATAAACAGCGCCGAGGCGCTGGCGTCGCCCTGCCAGAAGGTGCGCAGGTGGCAGCCATCCTGCAACGTAAACTCAAGCCACGGCGTACGGTCGGCAGCCGGAGAGGGCTGCTGGGCCTGAACAGCGTTAGTGGCCGGCTGAGCCGCCCGCGGCGTAACGACCACAGCCCATTCGCTCTCCTTAGCGGCGATCCCCTCGGCAAGCAGTTCACCTTCCGGATCGACCATCTGCCAGTTCACCTGGCCGATGGTGCTGCACTGGCTCTCCAGTAGCGCCCCAAGGCGTGGCATAAAGGTGGTCAGGATCGAGGGCGCTTTGTCACCGTTGGCCACGATGCGCAGCGGTAATCTTGCAGAGCACCAGCTTTGCGGGGATTTATCGTTAACGTTGTCTATCCAGACATCCAGCTTCTGAGAGGGGGATTGAGCAATACGATAATTCCCTGCCGACACGGTTGTGGATGCTAAAAGCAACGCCAAACCCGAAAGCCAGACTTTCATAAAATTCCTTGTTAGCCAGAGTTATTAATCAATAATCCAGGTGCCGCTGTCGCCTTTTTGACATGCCTTGCTGCTGTCGTCTACGGCCACGCAGGTGGTTTTCTTCGCGGCGCGCTTAGGACGGGGGCGATCGTTTTTTAGCGTTTGCGCATAGAGCGCGCTTTTCACCAGCGCGCGCGGCGGCACGTAACCTATCAGCTGCTCATCATCCTGTTCAGCAATCGCCAGCCAGGCGTCGTCCACTTCGCCCAGCACGGTATAGGTTTGGCCATTTGTCAGCTGGCCGAGCACTTTCCCACCGTAGGAGGGCGTGCTGAGAATAGAGCCGGGGTAGAGCGCCCGGTAGGCCTCGTTTACGGGTTTAAAGGTAGCAGGTGGTGAGACCGCATAGCGGTGCGTCAGCGTGATGCCGTTGACCTGGCTGGTCACCAGCGTATCGTCCGTCATCTTTGGCGGGGGTGCTTTGCAGCCAACTACGGTAGTGACCAGAAAGAGAAGTAACAGGCCTCGCAATTTCATTATAACTTTCCCTGAAAAAATGATTAAACCCGACCGCCGCTGACTACTAAAGGATTAATACAGCTTAAGCATAGTCTGATGATTCTACATTGAGTTTATAACAATTCAATCGCCATCTGCTGAGGATGGATTGTTAAATATAATCTTTGCTTGCGTATATTCTTATTAAAACAATTTTTCTCTGTTTCACTCTACCTGCGGATATATTTTCAAATGCCGGGTATGTAGTAGACCTTGTGCCAGATCAAGATCGGCAAGCGTATCCACATCGCGTATGACGCCATGGTCCGTGACGGGCAGATCCTGTACATTGCCGCTGGCCCTGGCTTGCCGCACAACCGCCGCTGCGCCAACGTCACCCGCCAGTGAAGCCAGGGCTTGAAAATAGCGGCGTCCAAACCCTACCGGATGGCCCGCATGCTGATGAAAGCGAGGCACCACGATACGCTGCTCCGTCAGCGCCCCGGCAACGTGCCGGAGCGTTGCGGCCTGAACCAAAGGTAGATCGCCAGGCAGGATCAGCCAGCCAGCGGCGGCTTGTGTCGCCCGCACCCCTATTGCAATAGACTCCCCCATACCCGCGGTGCCACCCTCCGGCCGTACAAGATGCCACGGCAGGCCGGAGGATTTTACCGCCGCCAGGGTGTGATTGAGCACCGTTATGCCGTTAAGCAGGGTATCGAGCTTGTGGGTTGCCGCTCCCGAGGCAATAAACCGCTCGCCCCGTCCGGCGGCAAGCACAATAACCACAGGCTGAGCGGCCATCACGCCACCTTCCGGCCGCGCGCCGCCGCTACGTCTGCCAGCACCGACAGCGCCAGCGAGCTGGCATCCCGCGCCTGAGGAAAGATGCCGATCGGCGCTTTAATTCGTGCAATGTCGTCGGGGTGGAAACCGCGCTCGGTCAGGGCGCGCACCCGTTTCTCGTGGGTACGGCGGCTGCCCAGCGCGCCGATGTAAAAGGGCGCGGCAGCGAGGGCTGCGCTCAGCAGGGGCAGCTCCCGGTCGAAATCGTGCCAGAGAAGGATCACCGCGGTATGGGCATCGATCAGCGTAGAGGTGGTGCGCAGCCTGGAGCCGTCATCGATATGAACATCGTAGCCTGCGGCGTCGGCCAGTTTAGCCGTCATGTCGGCTTCCACCGAGCGGCCAAAGATAATCACCCGCGTTGTGGGGCGGTAGTTGACGACAAACGCATCCTCTTCCCACCCTGTCTCGCCCTCAGGCGTACCGATTTGCAGCGTCCGGGAACGGGGGCTGTAGCGAAGCGCCGTGGAATGGCGTCGCTCCAGCGCCGCCAGCACCGCCCGCAACGGGCGCGCTGAACGGAGCGGGTGAATGCTTAAGGTGATCCCGCCCCCGCAGGGCAGGACAATATCAAACCACGGCGATCCCTCGCCATAGAGGACCATGCGATCCTCGCCGGATTTGATCGCCTCGAGCGCCTCCCAGGCGGCGGCGGCCTCAACGCAGCCGCCGGAGACGAAGCCGCAGTAGAGACCATCCTCGCGCACGGCCATCTGCGCCCCTAAGGGACGGGCCGCGCCGCCACGGATCTCGGTCAGAAAGATCAGCGCCGTCGCCATGCCGGAGGCGAGCGCCTGAGTTGCGAAGCGTAGCACCGCCACGCTATCGTCGGTTAAAAACGCCCGCTGCGGCGTCGCAGCGGGGTCGGTCTCGGTTGCGATGTGAACAGGTTGTGGCAGCACGTCCTTCTCCTATATCGCTTCCGGCAGATCGCTCAGCAGCTTGTCGAGCGTAATAGGGTAGTCGCGTACCCGCACGCCAGTGGCGTTATAGATCGCATTGGCGATGGCGGCGCTAACCCCACACAGTCCCAGCTCGCCGACCCCTTTGGCTTTCATCGGAGAAGAGACGGGATCGGTATCCTCGAGGAAGATCACCTCCTGAGCAGGGATATCGGCATGAACCGGCACCTCGTAGGCGGCGAGGTCGTGGTTAACGAAGTAGCCCAGCCGGGTATCCACCGCCAGCTCCTCCATCAGCGCCGCGCCAAGGCCCATGGTCATCGCCCCAATCACCTGGCTGCGCGCCGTTTTGGGATTGAGGATCCGCCCGGCGGCGCAGACTGCCAGCATCCGGCGCACCCGCACCTCACCGGTTGCGATATCTACCCCAACCTCAACAAAGTGTGCGGCAAAGGTAGACTGCTGATACTTCTCCTGCAGATCGCCAAACTCAATGGTGTCCTCAGCCGTCAGCGTCCCGGCTGCGGCGGCATCGGTGAGCGGGGCGCTGCGCCCGTCCACGATGACCCTGCCGTCGGTAAAGACTGCATTTTGCGGATCGAATCCCAGCTTGTTTGCCACTGCCTCACGCAGCTTCACGCAGGCAGCGTAAACCCCCGCCGTGGAGCTGTTGGCACCCCACTGGCCGCCCGAACCGGCAGAGACCGGGAAGGTCGAGTCCCCCAGCTGCACCACGACATTTTCCAGCGGCACGCCCAGCATTTCGGCTGCCGTCTGGGCAATGATGGTGTAGCTGCCCGTACCGATATCGGTCATATCGGTCTCAACGGTGAGCGTACCCTGGGCATCGAGATGCACCCGCGCCCCGGAGGTCATCACGAGGTTATTACGGAAACCGGCGGCGACGCCCATGCCCACCAGCCACCGGCCGTCGCGGATCTGGCCTGGCGTTGAATTGCGGCGCTGCCAGCCAAAGTGTTGAGCGCCGGTGCGCAGGCACTCCACTAGCTGACGGCGGGAGAAGGGGCGATCCGGGTTAGTGGGATCGACCTGGGTGTCGTTGAGGATGCGGAACTCGACCGGATCGACGCCCGCCTTCTCGGCAATCTCATCAATGGCGATCTCCAGAACCATCATCCCTGGCGCTTCCCCTGGGGCGCGCATCGCGTTCCCCTCCGGCAGATCCAGCTCCGCCAGCCGTAGCCCGGTGTGGCGATTCGCCCCGGCATAGAGGAAGTTCGTCTGCTGCACGGCGGTCTCCGGCTCGCCCTCGGGCAGGTTGCCGGACCAGCTCTCATGGGCGATGGCGGTAATATGCCCGGCCTCATCGGTGCCGATGCGTACCTGCTGGATAGTGGCCGGACGGTGGGTGGTGTTGTTGGGGATCAACGGTCGGGAGAGCATCACCTTCACCGGACGCTTCGCCGCCCGTGCGCCCAGCGCGGCCAGCAGGGCATCGCTGCGCAGGAACAGCTTGCCGCCAAAACCGCCGCCGATGTAAGGGGACAGGACGCGAATGTTCTCTTTCGGTATATTCAGCGTCAGCGCGAGGTCGGAGCGGCACCAGTCAATCATCTGGTTAGAGGTCCAGACGGTGAGCTTATCCTCCTCCCAGACTGCCATAGAGGCGTGCGGCTCCATCGCCATGTGGCTCTGATCCGGCGTGGTATAGGTGGCGTCGAGCTTGACCGGGGAAGAGGCGAAGGCGGTAGCAAAATCGCCGGTCACGCTGTCAGGCTGATCCTCCTGCGGCGCGGTCACGCTGGGTTTCACTTCGGCTAAATCGTATTCCCCCCGATCCCGCTGGTAATCCACCTCGATTAGTGCCGCCGCCGCTCGTGCCTGTTCAAAGGTCTCTGCCACCACGACGGCAATCGCCTGGTGATAGTGCTGGATCTCGGGGCCTCCGAGCAGTATGGCGGTATTCTTTTCGCCTTTGCCCAGTTTCCCCGCGTTGTCGGCGGTAACCACCGCCAGCACGCCGGGCGCGCTGCGGGCAGCCTGTATATTGAGGCTGCTAATTCGCCCCTTGGCGATCCCCGCCCCGACTACATAGCCGTAGGCGGCGTTGGGCGCTTTGTCATGCCACTCGTAGGCGTAGTGCGCGGTACCGCTGGTTTTCAGCGGGCCATCGATACGATCGTGCGGTCGGCCGACCACCTTCATGCGGTCGATTGGGTTTTCCGTGGCGGGATTATCAAATTTCATCGCTTTATGCCCTCGCTTCTGCCAGCACCGAGGCGATAGTGCGCTTCGCCAGGGTTAATTTAAACGCGTTCTCATGGGTCGGCTGTGCCTCGGCAAACAGTCGGTCATAGACCGCCTGCGCCCCCTGTGCCACCGCCGCATCGGCATCGTCCCGCCGCCAGGGCTGGTGTGCTACACCGCCCAGCGCTACCCGGCCGCTGCCGTCCTGCTGCACGATGGCGGCGACGGAGACCAGCGCGAAGGCATAGGAGGCGCGATCCCTTACCTTACGGTAGATATGGGTTCCGCCCAGCGGCGGCGGCAGGATCACGGCGGTGATCAGCTCTCCGGGAACAAGGTTCGTTTCGATGTGCGGCGTATTGCCCGGCGCACGGTAGAATTGGGCGATCGGGATCTCCCGCGTCTGGCCATCCGGGCGCACCGTCTCTACCACTGCGTCGAGCAGTCGCATGGCGACGGCCATGTCGCTGGGATGGGTAGCGATGCAGGCTTTGCTGGTGCCGACAACCGCAAGCTGGCGGCTGAACCCCTCCAGCGCCGCGCAGCCGCTGCCGGGAAGACGCTTGTTACAGGGCTGGTTGGTGTCGTAGAAGTAGGGGCAGCGGGTGCGCTGAAGCAGGTTGCCCGCCGTTGTGGCCTGGTTACGCAGCTGTCCAGAGGCCCCGGCCAGCAGCGCTCGCGAGAGCACGGCGTAGTCGCGACGTACCCGCTCATCGGCAGCCAGATCGGTATTGCGCACCAGCGCGCCAATGCGCAGGCCGCCGTCGGTAGTCTGCTCAATCTTATCCAGCGCCAGGCTGTTGATATCGATAAGGTGCAGCGGGGCTTCAATCTCCAGCTTCATCAGATCGAGCAGGTTAGTCCCGCCAGCGATAAATTTAGCGTGGGGCGTGCGCCCGGCGCTGGCTGCCGCTTCGGCAGGGGTGTTGACACGCTCATAGGTAAAGGCCTTCATGATTTCAGACCTCCGGTAGCGTCATCAATGGCGGCGAGGATATTGGCATACGCCCCGCAGCGACAGATGTTGCCGCTCATCCGCTCGCGGATCTCATCCGGCGTTGCCTGGGGGGCAGAGACCAGATCCATAGTTACATGGCTGGGAATACCCGCCTCAATCTCTTTCAGTACCGCCACCGAGGAGCAGATCTGTCCCGGCGTGCAGTAGCCGCACTGAAAGCCATCGTGTTTCACAAAGGCGGCCTGCATCGGGTGCAGGTTATCCGGCGTGCCCAGTCCCTCAATGGTAGTGATCTCGGCATCCTGGTGCATCACGGCGAGGGTCAGGCATGAGTTGATCCGGCGGCCGTCAACGATAACGGTGCAGGCCCCGCACTGGCCGTGATCGCACCCTTTTTTGCTGCCGGTAAGGTGCAGATGCTCGCGCAGGGCATCCAGCAGGGTGGTACGGGTATCCAGCTCCAGCTGGTGCGTTTCACCGTTTACCTTGAACGAAACCGGCATCGTTTCAGGTGGTGGCGTTACCGGAGACTCCCCGGCGCTGAGCGCGACGGTGGGTGAAATAGCCGCCGCCGCCGCAGACGCGGCGCTGGCCTTGATCAGCACCCGACGGGTTACGCTGAAATCGTACGGCCCTCGGTCCGCTTCATTGCTCTGATTGCTCATAATTGCCTCCACATCTATAGCGTTGTTTTTATACGTGCGCTAAATAATAGTAGGCGGTGAAAACAAGATTACCCCTGCTTTTTGCATACGCTCTTGAGCAGGGAACATTAATACGGGGAAGAATGGACAGCTATTTGTTAGGGCGCCGATATAGTTTCATAAGTCGTTATAGTATTTCATCTGGCTCCCCTTAAGCCGTTGTGGAGCCGTTGTGTTACAGTTTGAGTTTAAACTGTTTGCGTTAGAGCTATATGTTTGCCTCTACCCCGGAGTCAAGAGAAGGAGTCAAGAGAGCCGATGGCGGAAAATCGCGATCCGATTGTTGCCGCGCCCCTGTGGCCGCATGGCGACTGTTCATTAATGCACCTGATGCGCCGCGCAGGACAGCGCACCACTCTCTGCTGGACACAAAACGTCGATACCGGACTGTCCGCCGTACAGTACGCCATCCTGGTGGTGCTGAAGGAGGAGAGCTCCTGCGATCAGCAAACCCTCGGCAACCGCGCCGGGTTTGATAAAGCCACCGGCACCTATGTGATCGATCGGATGAGCAAAAGCGGCCTGCTGAATGTTCAGACCGATCCTACCAACCGCCGACGTAAGCTGGTTACGCTGACGGCGGCGGGCGAGGCGATGCTGGAGCGGATGATTGAGCAGGCGAAACGCGCGGAGAAGACCATCACCGCCGGTCTGGATGCGCAGGATATTGCCGATCTGAAACGCCTGCTGAGCAAGCTGAGCGGATTGCAGGAGCCTGATGAAAATGCCGCACCGGATAGTCCCTGAAAGCAACGTTGAGCCGAAACCCGATCTCACTATCGGTTTTCTGCTGATGAAACAGTTCACGCTGGCCTCCGTGGCGGGGTTGGTGGAGTCCCTGCGCTTTGCGGCGGATGAGTCTTTTTCCAGCCGGCAGATCTTCTGTCGCTGGGAGTGGATGACCTGCGATGATCAGCCGGTGACCGCCAGCTGCGGCCTGCCGGTATCGCCAACGGCGAAGCTCGATTTCAGTAAGGAGTGGGATTACTTCGTGGTCGCCGGGGGGCTACTGGAGGAGACGAGGCACTCCCCGGCCTGGCTGCTGCAGGCGCTGCGGGATCTGCACGCGCGCAATATTCCTATCGTTACTTTATGCAGCGGTGCTTTCGTCGCGGGCAGTGCGGGATTATTGGATGGTCGTCACTGTGCAATCCACTTCACCACCCGAGATGAGTTCAAACTGCGCTTTCCAAAAGCCATTCCGGTGATCGACAAAACCTATATCAAGGATGGCGGCATCATCTCCTGTCCGGGGGGTACGGCTATCGATCTGGCAGCGGATCTGATCCGTCATCACTGCGGACTGGTGCGCGCCCAGAAGGTGCTTAAATATCTGCTGGTGGATGACACCGCCGTGCCGGGTGCTAAGGCAAAGCAGAAAGAGAGCCTCAGCCAGCCGGACGTCTATGAGAACGAGCTGGTGAGCAAGGTGATCGAGTTTATGCGTCACCATCTGGATTCGCCGGTGCCGCTGGCCGACGTGGCCGCGTTCGCGGGGGTAACCTTCCGTCAGCTCAACCTGATTTTCACCCAGTGTACAGGCCACTCGGCTGCCGTCTACTGGCGGCGGATGCGCCTGGAGCAGGCGCGCAAGCTGATGGCCGACTCCAGCAACAGCATCAACGCCATTGCTACCGCTACCGGCTTCTCTGATGCTTCACATCTGATTGCCTGGTTTCGTAAGCAGTACGGTGAGACGCCCAGCTCATTCAGGAAACGTCGCAGAGTAGTCGAGAAGCTGGTGAAGGAGTAGGTCGAGGGTTCTGTCGTTTCGTAGGCCGGGCCAGCGTAAGCGCCGCCCGGCGTTATAGCGCTACATTATTGCACTAAAGTTTTTGCAGCACGCTGCGTTTCGGCATCTGACCCGGCGCGCGAACCTTGCGCGGTTGCTCATCATCCAGCGCGGCTGCATCTTCCAGGCTGCGGGCGTTGGTCTCAGGAGCAAGGAACCAGGAGACAATCAGCCCGACGAAGGTAATGCCAGCGGCGATGTACATCGTTGAACCGATCCCCAGAGTCTGCAATGAGACCGGCACCAGCCAGGTTCCCACCGCTGCACCAATGCGTGACAGGGAAGTACCCACGCCAACTGCCCCGGCGCGGATCTCCGTTGGGAAGATCTCGTTCGGGTAGACCAGCTGCAGTACCTGTGCGCCGCCGATAAACAGGGCGTAGGCACCAAACATCAGCAGGATAACCATCGACGGACCGTCACGCAGCAGGCCCAGCAGCAGCAGCGCCAGCCCGGACCACAGGAAGCTCTGCAGCAGCAGCTTACGGCGACCTAAGGTATTCACCAGCCGGGTCGCGATGATGCAGCCCACCACGAACAGCAGGGTAATGGCGATGGAGCCGTAGGAAGCCCAGCCGCCGCTGAGGTGCAGCGCCTCCAGCACTTTCGGCGCGAAGGCGTAGACGGCGAAGACCGGGATCACCGAGCAGGTCCAGAAGATGGTGACAAAGGCCATGCGTTTGCCATAGCCGGAGTGCAGCAGGTTAACGAAGGAGAGGTTTTTGCTCTCGGCCTGCGCCGGCAGGTTTTGCAGGCCAAAGTCAGCGCCGTAGACGCGGCGAATAATCACCTCGGCTTCCGCGTGGCGGCCTTTGCCGATCAGCCAGCGCGGCGATTCCGGGGTACCCAGACGTACCAGGAACAGCAGCGCGCCGATGATAGCGGTGCTCGCCAGGGTCAGACGCCAGGCCTCCGGGCCTCCGAAGTTAAGGATCGCTTCCCCCACCAGATAGGCGGTAGCGGCCCCGGCGAACCAGAGGATAGTCAGGGTAGCGAGGCACGGACCACGGTTTTTCTTCGGCAGGAACTCAACCAGGAAAGCCGTCGCAACCGGATACTCGATCCCTACCGCAACGCCGTTAAGGAAGCGCAAGGCAAAGAGCATCTCACCGCTCTGAACCCAGTACTGAGCCAGCGAGCAGACAATAAACAGCGTCGGGCCAACGAAATAGAGCAGGCGACGGCCCAGACGGTCGGTAAGAGCACCGCCAATAAAGCCGCCAAAGAAGATGCCAATCAACGCCGAGGCGGCAATCATCCCCTCCCAGAAGGCGCTTAGCCCGAGGGCGGGAGACACTTTCGTCATGGCAATGCCGATAATACTCAGGACATAACCATCAACAAACGATCCTCCGCCGGAGCGAACGGTGAGCAACCGGTGGAAACGGTTAAGCGGTACGTCTTCAACAGAAATGGTATTTGACATAGTAACTCCTGTCTTCCACGACGTTATAAAATAAAAGTCAGCTATTAACTTTTATTACAACGCGCGCGAAATTCATGTAGGTCAGATAAATTCGAATCGGATAAAACACACGTAATAAATAATCGGTCTTGCCACACTCTTATAATTAATACGTTACAACGACGACTCCCTGCTATTTAAAATCACGTCACTTCATTAGAAAGCTTTTTTGCTACCACGGTGCGGGTTGACCACCAGCAGAGCAGCGATCCCAGGCAGACCATGGCGGTGCCCTGCCAGAAAGAGACCGTCAGGTGGGAGTGGAGCATAAACGCTGCCAGCACCGCTGAGATAATGGGAATAAAGTACGATGCCGCCGCCAGCACCGTAACGTTGCCGTGGAGGATACCGACGTTCCAGGCGGCGTAGCCAAAGCCCATGGCGATGGCGGCGAACAGCAGGCTGATCCCTGCATGCCAGCTTATTACAAACTCAGGCTGCGGCGACGAGAGGAATTTCACCCACAGAGTTAACGCCGTTAAAATAAAGAACAGGGTGATACCATTATTTCCCTCGGCAATAATTTTCGTTACCACGCAATATATTGCCCAGATAATTGCGCCGCTGAAGGCCAGGCCATAGCTTAACGGGTTATCCATCACGTTATTTGCCATCTCAGCGAATGAAAAGCCCTGGTCGCCGCCCAGCACAAAGCCTATTCCGGCGATGGCTAAAATAATACCGGGAATAATCAACGGGCTGGTTCTCTGGCGGTTAACAATAACCGACAGCAGAATAGTCATACTCGGCCAGAGATAGTTCACCATGCCCACCTCAATGGCCTGGCGACCGCTATGGGTAAAACCCAGCGACAGCGACAGGCAGAGCTCGTAGCAGACAAACAGGACGCTGCCGAGGATCAGATAGCTGACGGGGAAGCGGCGGATCTTCGGAAAACCGATGGTACAGAGCAGCAGCACCGCGCTACAGGTGTAGATCAGCGCTGCGCCGCCGACGGGTCCAAAGCCTTCGCTGACGCTTTTAATCAATCCTACGATGGCGCTCCACAGCAGGATGGCAATGAATCCAATGAGTGTCGCTTTCTTCTGGGGCATAACCCTCTACCTCTGTTTACCATTCCGCTGTTTACAATTCGGTCACACGCTGCGCTGACGAAGTGCCGTTCTGTTAAATTCTGGTTAAATGCAGGATTAAAACTATGCCTCCAGATTGACGGTGTAAATACGTCCAGGAGGGCCAGAATCGTGGAATGTGATCGTTATCTGAATTTATATAGAAAATAACTACGTGGCGTATAAGATTTTAAACTATTGATAATTATCTATTAATTTTTTAATTACGGTAAAAATATCCTATTAAAACGTATTTCCTTTGTATTTATCATGTATACAAATATTTTTCAGTCATTGACCCCGGTCGCTCCTGAGTGCAAATTTTTAACAAACGCATCCTGTCCCTGCCAGTGAGCAGGCAGTTATGGTCATAAGTTTCCACCCTGGAGGTTATCGTGTTGACATTCGAAGGTATCTACACCCCGGCAATCACCCCTTACGCAGCCGACGGCAGCATTGATTTCGCACGCTTTGCTGAAGTGCTGGAATCGCTGATTGAGGCCCGCGTTCACGGCATCATCATCGGTGGCTCCACCGGTGAGTACTATGCCCAGAGCGCAGAGGAGCGGATGGCGCTGGTCGAGCGCGCCCGTCAGGTGATTGGCAACCGTCTGCCGCTGATCGTGGGCACCGGCGCGACCCGTACCGAAGATGCTGTGCACTATGCGAAGCATGCCCGGGAGACCAAAGCCGACGCGATCCTGGTGACCTCGCCGCCCTACGCGCTGCCCACCGAGCTGGAGAACGCTCACCATGCGCTGACCATTGATAAAGCTGCCCAGATGCCGATCATGCTCTACAACTACCCGGGCCGCATGGGCATCACCATGGGGGAGACCTACTTCAACGAAGTGAGTAAGTCCCCTAACGTGGTGGCGATCAAAGAGAGCTCGGGCGATTTTAACAATCTGCACCTGCTGGCCTGTAAGTTCCCGAATATTGCTATCTCCTGCGGCTGGGACGATCAGGCGCTGGAGTTCTTCGCCTGGGGCGCACGCAGCTGGGTTTGTGCCGGTTCGAATTTCATTCCGCGCGAGCACGTGGCGCTGTATGAAGCCTGCGTCGTAGAGAAGAACTTCGACAAGGGGCGCAAAATCATGGCGGCGATGATGCCGCTGATGAACTTCCTCGACCGGGGCAAATTTGTGCAGTCTATCCGCTACGGCTGCGAGCTGAACGGCCTGCACTCGGGTCAGGTCCGCGCTCCGCTGCTTGATCTGAATGAGGAGGAGAAGGCCCAGTTACAGACAATTATCGCCGACGTTAAGCGCAACGTGGCGGCAGCGTAAGGAGGACATATGCAACAGCTCTCTACGCTAAATGATGTCACAACCCTGGCGCGGGATCTGCCCCTGCTGGATAAGGCCTTTATCAACGGTCGCTTTACGGCGGCCGCCTCGGGCAAAACCCTGGCGACCACTAACCCGGCCACCGGCGAGCATCTCACGCATATTCCCGCCTGTGACGCCAGCGACGTTGACGCGGCGGTGAGCGGTGCCCGTGCCGCCTTCGAGGCCGGAAGCTGGAGCAAACTGGCGCCCGGCGAGCGTAAAGCCGTGCTGTTAAAGCTGGCCGATCTCATGGAGCAGGAGATTAATCCCCTGGCGGTGCTGGAGAGCCTCGACAGCGGCAAGCCGGTCAGCGAGTGTCTGGCGGTGGACGTGCCGGAGACCATCCACGTGCTGCGCTGGCACGCGGAAGCGATCGATAAGCTCTACGACCACACCGCGCCGGTAGGCAACAGCGCCATGGCGCTGGTGGTGCGCGAGCCGATCGGGGTCGTGGGCTGCGTGCTGCCGTGGAACTTCCCTCTGCTGATGTTGGCATGGAAGATCGGCCCGGCGCTGGCGGCAGGCTGTTCGGTAGTGGTTAAACCGGCCGAGCAGACCTCGCTGACCGCGCTGCGGGTAGCGGAGCTGGCGAGTCAAGCAGGCGTTCCGGCAGGGGTGCTGAATATCGTGACCGGAACCGGAAAAGAGGTCGGGGAGCCGATTGGTCTGCATCCGGATATCGACATGGTGAGCTTTACCGGCTCAACCGCCACCGGGCGACGCTTCCTGCACTATGCCGCAGAGTCGAACCTCAAGAAAGTGGTGCTGGAGTGCGGCGGCAAAAACCCGGCCCTTGTCTTTGACGATGCTGAGGATCTGCAAACCGTCGTCGGGCACGTGCTTAACGGTGCCTTCTGGAATATGGGCGAGAACTGCTCAGCCACCTCGCGCCTGCTGGTGCAGGAGGGGGTCAAGGAGAAGCTGCTCGCCATTATTGCAGAACAGATCGGCGAGTGGCGAATGGGGAACCCCAGCGATCCGCAAAACAAGCTGGGGACGATGATCTCCCCTGAGCATTTCAGCAAGGTCAGCGGCTACCTCGATACCGCGCGCAATGAGGGGCTACGTATCGTGCAGGGCGGCGACACCGAGCAGGGGATCTACGTCCAGCCCACCATCATCGATGGCGTTACCCCACAGAGCGCGCTATTTCGGGAGGAGATCTTCGGGCCGGTGCTCTGCGTCACCACCTTCAAAACGGAAGCCGAGGCGCTGGCGCTGGCCAACGATACCCCGTACGGCCTGGCGGCATCGGTCTATACTGGCAAACTTAACCGGGCGATCCGCGTCTCCCGTGCTATCCGGGCCGGAACGGTCACCGTTAACTGCTTCGGCGAAGGCGATGCCACGACGCCGTTTGGCGGCTACAAGCAGTCTGGCTTTGGCGGACGCGACAAGTCTGTCTTCGCCCTTGAGCAGTACACGGAGCTGAAGACCATCTGGATCGATGTGCCAGCGGAAGAGGCATAAGGATTGGGGAACTATCTCCTGTGAAAACATCGCCTTGTGTGGGGTGTGAATTTTTTAACTATTTTTGCGGTATACAGGCTTTTTCTGTAGGTTAATCACTATCACACTCAATATGCACAGGGCATTTCCAGGAGGCGACAATGAGAACGGGTAAAGCGGCGCTTTATGAGGATCTAAAGCGTCTTATCTTAACGATGGAGCTGGATCCGGATGAGCTGCTGGATGAAGCCAGCCTCACCGCGCAGTACGGCCTGTCCCGCACGCCGGTGAGAGAGGTTTTTCAGCGGCTGGCCGGTGAGGGCTATCTCGAAATCGTCGAGAAGCGCGGCGTGCGTGTGATCCCTATGAGTCACTCAACGCTGCGTAACTTCTTCCTGGTTGCGCCAATGATTTACGCCGCTACGGGGCGGCTGGCGGTGCAGAACTACAAGCCTGCTCAGCTAAAGGCCCTGAAGGAGACGCAGAAGCGTTTTCGTAAGGCGGTGCAGACCCATGATGCCGAAGCGCTGGCGCTGGAGAATAACCGCTTCCATGAGTTAATGGGAGAGATGGCGGGCAACCCCTACCTGCAACCCAGCCTGGGGCGTCTGCTTATTGATCACTGCCGCATCGGTCATACTTTCTTTCGGCCGCAGAACGAAGATATGGAGCAGCGTTTGCAGCTCGCGGCGGATCATCACGATGCCTTTATTGCCGCCATCGAGGCGCGGGATGAACAGGCCGTTGTCGATCTGGTGTTTGAGCACTGGGAGCTGTCCCGGGTCAATATGGAGATCTTTATCGCTCCGCAGGGGCTGAAAGCTGACCATCTGATCCAGACGCCCGAAGGCAACCGCTAAATACCCTCTCAAGCCTGCTGGCGTTTGCCGGCAGGCCCCGCTACGCCTGCGTTTCACCCCTCCCCAGCAACGTTTTCTTTTTTTATGCAGAGTGCATTTTTGCTACGCGCGTCATGTTTTTTATACAAATTGTATACATAAAATATACAAGAAATATTCATAAGCCTGATTTCTGTAACATGACCCTGCACCATCCGGCTGGCCTCCTGGCGGGATGGATTAAAGAAAAACGTACCGGAGTAACGAACGTGCAAAAAATCACCTCTCTGCCTTCTGACGACGCCCTGCCGGGCTGGTATCACACCAGTAAAAAACGTACCCCGCGTCCTGCCCATGAGGGGCACAAGCACGCCCGCTGGGCGATTGTTGGGGCTGGGCTGACCGGACTGGCCGCGGCCCGTCAGCTGGCGCTGAACTTTCCCGACGATGAAGTGGTGCTGATTGAGGCTCAGGAGGTGGGGTTCGGCTCCTCCGGGCGCAATGCGGGGTTTGCTATTGATGTGCCTCACGACATTGGCGCGAAGGATTACATCGGTGATGTGAAGACCGCCAACCTGATCCTCAAGCTCAACACCCTGGGCCAGAACTATTTGCGTGCCATCGTCCGGGAGCAGGGCATCGAGTGCCAGATGACGGACTCTGGCAAGTACCAGGCGGCAGTAGGCGATCAGGGCATTGCCATCCTTGAGGCCTACCGCAGCGGGCTGGAGAAGATTGGCCGCGAGTCGCAGATGATCGCCGGGCGCGATCTGCCGGACCATATCGGTACCTCATACTACAAACAGGCGCTCTATATTCCCGGTACCATCCTGCTGCAGCCCGCGGCGCTGGTAAAAGGGCTGGCGGACAGCCTGCCTTCCAACGTTACTCTCTATGAGAACACCCCCATCGCCTCCATTGACTACGGCGAGAGGGTGACCCTGGTGCATGACAAAGGTAGCATCACCGCCGATAAGCTGATCCTCGCCAATAATGCCTTCGCCGCACACTTTGGTTTCCTGCGCGGCCGCCTGCTGCCGACCTTCCTCTACGGCAGCCTGACTCGCCCGCTGAGCAGCGAAGAGCAGGGCCGTCTCGGCGGCAAGCCGGTGTGGGGCGTTATTCCGGCGCATCCGTTTGGTAGTACGGTTCGCCGTACCGTGGATAACCGCATCCTGATCCGCAACAGCTTCAGCTTCCAGCCGGATGGCCGCCCGCGTGAACGACTCCTGAAGGGCTATATCGAAACGCATCGCAAATCCTTTGAGCGCCGCTTCCCAATGCTCTCTAAGGTGGATTTTGAATACTCCTGGAGCGGGGCGATCTGCCTGTCGGATAACCACGAAGGCTTCTTCGGCCAGCTGGCACCGAACGTCTACGGCGCGCTCTGCTGCAACGGGCTGGGCATCACCCGTGGCACCGCCACCGGCAAGCTGCTGGCGGATATGATCGCCGGAGAGCGTAACGAGCTGATCGATTTCCTGGTGGCGTCGCCGGGACCGAACCGAACCCCGCCGGAGCCGTTCCTCTCCATTGGCGTCAACTCGGTGCTGAAGTGGGGCCAGTTCCGCGCCGGACTGGAGGTTTAAGCCTGCGTAAAGTTTGGTGATAAATTAAGCACAGCGCTTGCTGGGCAAAAAAACGGCGGTAGAATAGGCCAACTCCCGCCGTTTTTTTATTTTCCCTACAGGTGCCATGATCGCTCTCAAAACAGTTCTGTTGAGTCTGCTGTGTATTATTCTGCTCTCCCTCGTTGCCAGCCTCGCCCAGGCGGTAAGCCAGCGCGACGCAAAGGCCAGCGAGGGGTGGTGGTCCGCCCGACGTGACTCGTCCGGCATCGCCCCCGATCCGGTCAAATTTGCCCGGTTGGCGATCGTTCAGGTCTATGCTGCGCCAACCTACGGCTGGAAAGGGGCGGTGGCGGTGCATCCGTGGATCATCTTCAAACGTGCCGGAGAGGACCACTACACCCGCTACGAGGTGATCAGCTGGGGCAGCGGCGACAAGGTGCGCCGCGACCGTAACCAGGCGGATGGCTACTGGTACGGGTCCAGACCGCGCCTGCTGGTGGATCGTCGTGGGCCAGAAGCCGAAGCGATGATCCCGCAAATTGAGGCGGCAATTGCCTCCTATCCGTGGCCGACCACCTATCACGCGTGGCCGGGTCCCAACAGCAACACCTTTATTGCCCACATCGGGCGGGAAGTGCCTGACCTGAGGCTCGATCTGCCTGCCAACGCGGTAGGAAAAGACTACCGTCCGATCTACCGGCCTATTGGGCTGCCGCCTTCCGGGCGCGGACTACAGGTTTCGGTGCTAGGCGTGGCGGGGGTGACCCTGGGGGCAGAGGAGGGGTTTGAGCTTAACGTGCTTGGATTGAACGTCGGCCTCGACTTTACGCCCCTGCGCCTGCGCCTGCCGTTTATCGGCGGCATCGGGTCGGATAATTTGCAGGAGCAGTAGCACAGAGGCACAGGAGTAATACCAATCGCCTTGATTGCATTATTCCTGTGCCGTCCTGGTTTATTAATGCACATCTAAGTAACACTCCCTTTCTATATGCTGTTGAATATACCTCTTTTCAGCAGCAATTTTGCTATTCCTTCTGGGAGTGATCTATGGCTAATACAACTGCCGCCACCGGAACACCGGTCGTCAGCGTACATGATAACCGGGGGCTGATCGTGCGCGTCCTCAACTGGAACCGGGAGCAGACCTCTGATCCGCTACGCCTGCTGATTACTCATTCGCAGACAAATGACGCCAGCCGGGTCATGTCGCACCGAGACCCGCGCCTGTTTGCCGCCTGGAAAGGCGACAGCACGGCTCCGGCGAACCTGCGGGCCACGCCTTCGCTGGCAGGTCAGGTGCTGCGTCGCGAAAGCTCCGACAGCGGGGAACAGGTGAAGCTGTTTGATGCCGCAGGCCGTGCGGTGTGGAGCCGGGACGGACGCGGTACGGTGCAGACCGTGGCGTATGACGAGCCGGGTCGCCCTTCATCCGGCAGCGAGCAGCTGAGCGGGAGTGAAATTCGTGTCAGCTGGCGCAGCGAATACGGCGACAGCGGTCCGGCGGATGACGGCTCGCAGGGGAATAACCTGCGCGGCGTCTGCGTGGCGCAGTATAACAGTGGCGGTCTGGTGCAGGTGAACGCGGTGGCGCTGAGCGGGGCGATGCTGAGCCAGACGCAGCGCTTTCTGTCTTCGGCAGAGGCGTTACCGGACTGGCCGGAGGATGAGGCCGGATGGGAGGCGCTGCTGGAGGCGGAGACATACACTACGTCCGTCACTGCGGACGCCCGCGGTGCGGTGCTGAAGCAGACGGATGCGAAGGACCATGTACAGGCCTGGCGTTATAACGTCAGCGGCAACGTCTGTTATCAGGACGTAACCCCGGCAGATGGGGAGAAAATGACGTTGTTGGCAGGCATGGCCTGGAGTGCTGCGGGTCAGGTGCTGACGGAGTCTTCCGGGAATGGCGTGACTACCACCTACGGCTATGACCCTCAGAACCAGTGGCTTTCGACAATTACGGCGCAGCGCACCGACAGCACCACGCTGCAGGCCCTGAGCTACGGGTATGACTTCACCGGCAATGTCACCTCTCTGACCGACGGCACGGTGACGTCGCGCTATTACCGCAACCAGGCCACCGCCGGTACGCGACTGTTCACCTATGATGCGCTCTACCAGCTGCTGAGCGCCACCGGGCGCGAGAACGCAAACCACACCGGGATGCAGTACAGCGGCCTGCCAGTAATGTCAGACGACAGCCAGTACGTGAACTATACCCGTGGCTATACGTATGACGACAGCGGCAACCTGACGACCCTGAAGCACACCGGTGCGGGGAGTTTTACCCGCACCATGACTACGGAGAACACTTCCAACCGCAGCGTGCAGCAGAACGACGGCGGGCCGCAGAACCCGGATGAAGTAGCGGGCTGGTTTGACAGTAACGGTAACCTGTTGACCCTCCAGGCCCGGGCTCCGGTCACAGATGATAATGGTTTTGACCCGATGGTTTGGGACGGCAGTAATAACTTACAGCGGGCAACTGTGGTGAGCCGCAGCAGCAGCGATAACGATCGGGAAATTTACCAGTACAGCGGCAGCCAGCGGGTACGCAAGCAGACCCGTACCCTGGCGAACAGCAGCACGGGACTGTGGAACGTGGATGAGGTGCGCTATCTGCCGGGGCTGGAGTTACGTAAAAGCTGGCAGGAGACGGCGGGCAGCAGCGCTTCACCTTCTCTGTCAGAGGAGCTGCACGTTATCACCGGCCAGGCAGGTCGGGCGGGTATCCGGGTGCTGCACTGGGAGACCGGGAAGCCAGAGGAGATTGCGGCTAACGACCAGGTGCGCTGGAGTGTGGACGATAACATCGGCTCACTGTCGCTGGAGCTTGACAGTGAGGGCCAGCTTATTAGCCGGGAAGAGTACTATCCCTTTGGCGGTACGGCGGTGTGGGCAGCCAGAAGCGAGATGGAGGCAGATTATAAAACCGTGCGCTACTCCGGCAAGGAGCGGGACGGCACCGGACTGTACTACTACGGCTACCGCTACTATGCGCCGTGGCTCTGCCGCTGGGTCAGTGCTGACCCGGCAGGTGAGGTGGATGGGCTGAACCTGTTCCGGATGGTCAGGAATAATCCTGTGACGCTTAAGGATGATGATGGGCGAGAGCCTACAGATGATGACATGGAGCTCATTCACGACTACGCTGCACGTGCTGGATTACGTATGGTTAAAACTTACCAGGCAATGTTTACTGCTGTATATGAAACATATGGGGTAGATGCATACAATGATTTATGGAATATTTTCAATGAAACAATGCCTTTAAGCAGTGCTAATGATTTAACCCCTGAGCATATGAAACAAGTTTATGAATTTATTAAAAAGCGAGAGATAATCGAAAAAATAGTTTACACACGAACCATCGATCCAAATTTATCAATAAATGTAGATCATGCAAAGCTGCAACTTTATAAAATTCCATTAAATGTTTTAGAGAAGCTGCAAGAGTTAGGTCAGTATATTACCTTTACAAATGATAACATCACTAACAACCCGCTTAGAGCGCATTTAAAAGGTGTTATTCCGAGGGGGCATGTAGCGACATGGGATACTGTACCTGGAGTCGGTGCGCAGGGAAAAAATGCTCCTGCGGGTACACATGGAGATGAAACAGTTATTGCAATGAGTCAAACATCAAGCGGCCAATGGCAAATGGCTACAAACCATGGCTCTACAAACTTAATGCTACATGAATTTGCGCATGCCATAGATCGTAGCTTCGGTGAAAAAGGGAATTTGGGAGATAAAGGAACGGGCGAAGAAGGAGACTACTTAAGCAGGAGGCAAAGTTTCCGTCATGCATGGCGCCAGGATTTGAGCCAATCAGCAAATGATTCCGATACCACCTATTACTGGCAAGGAGGAAGCGATGGTGGAGCAGAAGAGACTTTTGCTGAAGCATTTGGCGATATGTATGGTGGAACAAATTATCGCCACTGGCCAAATGTAAAATCTTATATTTCAGAGAAAATGAAAACGATTAATTAGAAATTATTGAAAATATTTTTAATGAAACGGAGAGTTTTACAATGAGCGATCCAACTGCCGCCACCGGAACACCGGTCTTCAGCGTACATGATAACCGGGGGCTGGGCGTGCGCGACCTCAACTGGAACCGGGAGCAGACCTCTGATCCGCTGCGCCTGCTGATTACTCATTCGCAGACGAATGACGCCAGCCGGGTCATGTCGCACCGAGACCCGGACCCTGGTGAACGGTGAAACGCAACTGTGGAGCGTGGATGAGGTGCGCTATCTGCCGGGGCTGGAGCTGCGCAAAAGCTGGCAGGAGACGGCGGGCAGCAGCGCTTCATCTTCTCTGTCAGAGGAGCTGCATGTCATTACCAGCCAGGCAGGTCGAGCGGGTATCCGGGTGCTGCACTGGGAAGCGGGTAAAACGGACAGTATTAATAACAACCAGGTGCGCTGGAGCATAGACGACAGCATCGGCTCACATTGATTCATTACTGTATGATCTTTTTTATAAGTTTTACTATTCTCATATCGAGAAAAAAGAAATAGAGATAATTAAACCGATTTTTGTTAATAAAGATCAACAAAGATCTTTTCATGCGCAAATAGAGAAGGATGAGGGTTTGTTAATCTCAATGCTTGAAAGGATTTTACCCGGAGACGATCCCAATCTTAAACATGCTCAGGCAACAGATATTTTTAATAAGTTTAAAGAAGCTTATTCTCAAGAGGGGTTATTTAAATTTCCAACTGAAAGTAGCGGGGGAACTCTTTATATCTCAGGACATGGTGCAGCGGGAAGTGATTTTGTCTTTTCAAATTCAACTAAAGGGTCTATAAAAGAGAAGCCCAGTGATGAAATTGTGGAACGGTTGAAGATAAAAGGTTTATCTAATGATTTTAATATCAAAATAGATTTTTGCTGGGGTGGTGCATCCTCAGAACCTGAGGGTGTTACAATTGAAGAGTATCAGCAAGCGTTTGCAAAAGGGAAGATATTCGATTTAGTTGCTGGAGAGGATACTGCTTTTCTTGATCAGTTTGCAGAAGATATGAAAGAGGAAATTCCTGAGTTCAGTAGAACGATATCTGGATATGTAGGTATAATAGATCTTGTTAAAAAAGTGGACATTAATAGTCATTCTGATGATGGAAAGCCACATTATGCGGTTTCTCTGCCTGTAAGTGGTGGTGGCGAATTTTCTATGAGAAAAAGTGACGCCAGAAGAACTATTACAATGTGAAAAGTCAAAACATAAATAGGCTGCAACATTGTTTGTTGCAGCCTTTACACTGCCTTATTTGCTCGCCATCTGCGTTTGCAGGTGCTTAGCGCGCTTCTGCTTGCGCAGCTTATCAATCAGACGGTGCGCCTCGGCGCGGGTAGCTACCGCCGGGGAGGAGCCGCTTAGCGGCTTCTGGGCCGTCTCGCGCAGGGTCAGAACCGTAATCAGACCGATAATCCCCGCTCCCATCATATAGTAGGCCGGCATCATCACGTTGTGCGTGGTATCCACCAGCCAGGCGGTCACCAGCGGCGTGGTACCGCCGAACAGCGAGACCGACAGGTTAAAGCCAATTGCCAGGGCGCTGTAGCGGATGTCGGTCACGAACAGGGCCGGAAGCGTAGCGGGCATGGTGCCGCTAAAGCAGGTGTGCAGCACGCCAAGAATAACCAGCCCGCCAAAGACCGCCAGCATATTGCCGGAGCCGATCAGCATAAAGCTCGGGATCGCCAGCAGGATCAGCCCCGCAGCGCCGAGGCCGATGACCGGGCGGCGACCGATGCGGTCGGTCCAGTAGCCCCAGGCGAGAGTCAGCGGCATCATCACAAACATGATCACCATTACCAGCAGCAGGCCGGTCAGCTCGCTCATGCCCAGCACGCTGGTCAGGTAGCTTGGCATGTAGGAGGTCAGCATGTAGTTCGAGACGTTGAACACCAGCACCAGGCCGATGCACTTCAGGATCTGCTTGCGATGTTTGTTCAGCATCTGTAACAGGCTAAGTTGTGGTTTGCTGTGCTCCAGCGCCTCCTGCTTATCCATGTGGTCTTTAAACGCCGGGGTCTCTTCCAGCTTCAGCCGAATGTAGAGGCCAAACAGCCCCAGCGGTGCCGCCAGGAAGAACGGGATACGCCAGCCCCAAGCGTGCATCGCCTCGGTAGGCAGAACCGCAATCATGATCGTCACCAGGCTGGCACCCAGCAGATAGCCGCCGAGGGTACCGAACTCCAGGAAGCTGCCCATAAACCCGCGGCGTTTGTCGGTGGAGTACTCCGCGATAAAGGTCGCGGCTCCGCCATATTCGCCCCCGGTGGAGAAGCCCTGCACCAGACGCGCCACCAGCAGCAAGATCGGCGCGGCGATACCAATGCTGTCATAGTCGGGGATCAGGCCGATACAGAAGGTGCCTACCGACATCATGATCATTGTCAGGGCGAGGATCTTCTGGCGACCGAAGCGATCCCCCAGCGGGCCGAATACCATCCCGCCGATAGGACGCACGAGGAAGGCGGCGGCAAAGGTGCCAAAGGAGGCGATCAACTGCGCGGTGCTGCTGGCACCAGGGAAGAAGACCTGGCCGATGATCACCGCCAGGTAGCTGTAAACCCCGAAGTCGAACCACTCCATAGTGTTACCGAGCGCAGCTGCGCCGACGGCCTTTTTAAGCAGGCCGCTATCGATAACGGTGATGTCGTCTACGGTTAATTCATTACTTGTTGAAGCGTTATTCTGGTGCTGGTTTAACGTCGTTCCGTTGCTCATAAACTCCCCATGAGTGTGGATGGCGCAACCTTATAGCTTTCGCAGCCTTAATACTCATGTCAGAGGAAAAGAAAGCTATAAGATGCAGATAGTGATTATTCGCCACGTTTAGCGGCGGGGGTACACCATAAATAAAATAGGCGCAGGGTGCAACTTTTTGGCGGTATTTGCTGCTTTTTCCGGAAATAGTGGCGATATCAGCTTGATCTGAGCAGGGTTAAAGCGATAAATAAACCCTCTAAAGTACATGGTTTAATATTTCGCCTGCTAACGATCTATTTAATTGATGTCGTTAGCACTATGATGACACAACCGTTTTTTCTATTTGTTTGTAGTGATGAATATTTCAATGAACCCGCAGCGGCAGGCTGATGTACTTCTTGTTATGGTCACCCTTATCGCCGCCTGCGGCTGGATCTTTTCCCGGGAGGGTATCTCCGGGATGCCGGTTTTTGCCTTTCTGGGGCTACGCTTTGGTTGTGCCGCGCTGGTTTTGCTACCGTTCTGCCGGGGACAGCGCATCCCGCGAGAGCAGATAATAAGGGTGCTTATCAGCGGTGGCTGGATGGCGCTAACCATGTGCCTGTGGATCTATTCCGTTTCTACCACCCCCTCGCTGGGCGAGGGCGCATTTATCATGAGCCTGTCGATGCTGTTCGTGCCGCTGGTGGCCTGGGGGATGATGAAGGTCCGGCCCGCCCGTGCCTACTGGGAGTGTCTGCCGCTGGCCTTTGTCGGACTAGGGCTGCTGAGTTTACAGTTTCCAATCTCGTTTCATGCCAGCCAGGGGTGGTTTCTGTTGACCGCCGTAGTGCAATCTATCTCCTTCTGCTACACCAGCCGCTGCGCCAGGGAGGTGCCGCTACTGCCACTAACGGCGGTGCAGCTGGGCATGACCGGGGTTGTAGGGCTAGTGCTATCCGGCGTGACGGAGACGTGGACCCAGCCGTTTACCGCCACCACCGCGATGTGGCTACTTGCCAGTATCCTGATCGCTACCAGCCTGCGCTTTGGCCTCCAGCTACAGGGGCAGAAGCATGCCGCCGTTGCTAATGCGGCGATTATCATGGTGCTGGAGCCGCTGCTGACTGTGATTGCGGCGGCAATCTGGTATGGAGAGAAGCTGCCGATGCAGAAGATCACCGGGGGGATATTAATTTTAGTCGCCCAGCTGTGGTTCAGATGGCGGATGGTGGTTCGACCACACTCTTAAGGTAGAACAGGACAAATACGCCGGGCAGGTTCTCTATTTCCAGTGAGGTATAGGTGAATCGGTTGATATGGCCATTCTTATCAATAATGGCCTTATTCCCAGCGCCGATTTTACTCACGTCGTGGTAATTCCACATCCTTCGGAAATCCGCGCTTTGCAGATTCAGCACGGATATAACGGCTTCAAACTCCTCCGCCTGTTTAGCTGCGGCGTAATTTGAGCGGAAGGCGGAAATAGTATGGCGCGCAGCGCTATCCCAGTCATGGATAATTTTCCTGTACTCTTCATTTAAAAACATCAACTTCAGGGAGTTTCTGTTCTCTTTAGCGACGGTCGACCAGTCAAAAATTTCATTTCTGGCCGCCTCGTTCCAGTAAAGGATGTCCATGTTGGCGCTGCGAATAAACGCCGGATGTGGGTTCAGCGCCTCAACCATTGCCGTCACTTCTTTAGGCAACTGCCTGCTGGCGCTTTGCGGCACAGCCCGGTGGCCGAAAACGATATCTTCCAGGTAATCCTGCTCCACCGGGGTGAGTTTTAGTACCCGGGCGATACGTTGCAGGGCGCCATGGGAGATACTGATGCTTCTGCCTTGTTCCAGCCACGTATACCAGCTGACGCTCACGGCGGCCAGCTGCGCAACCTCCTCACGCCGCAGACCTTTTACCCGCCGTCCAGTTGTGACAAAGCCATACTCAGCGGGATCGACGGCCGCACGGCGGCGGGTGAGAAAATGTTTCACGTCCTCATTGCGGGACATCAGCCTCTCCTGGCTATGACTCATAGTCATAGGATAATCCCCCCCATTTTTGCTGGAGGCGTTAGCACTTACGATTGCCGCACAGAATAGAGTAGTTATGGGAAAAATTGAAATATGTCATCGCAACAGATACCAGAAACCCTACGCGCTGGGCGTTTAGCCGCCGGGAGCATCAGCACTATGCTCACCGGAATAATCACGCTGGTGGTGGTGATGGGGATCGGCCGTTTTTCACTTACGCCGCAGATCCCGGTAATGATTAACGATGGATTTCTCAATCTGTCCAGCGCAGGCATCCTTGCTGCCATGAACTATATCGGCTACCTGCTGGGCGCGATTCATGTCAGCCGCATGCAGCGCAATCACACTGCTTACCTGAAAACGGGGCTGCTTGCCGCTATGCTGGTCACGCTCCTCTCAGGGGTAACCTCTTCGTTTGTCCTGCAATGCCTTTTCCGCTTTGTTGCAGGCGTGGGCGGCGCGTGGGCGCTGATTATCGTCACCTCCTGGACGCAGCTGGAGCTGGCAGCGAAAAATGCGCCACGTCTCTCCGCTGCGGTATTCAGCGGTCCGGGCATTGGCATTACGCTGACCGGCGTTCTGGCATGGATTATGTCAGCGCAACACGTCAACTCCTCTCAGGCATGGTATGTCTATGGCGTCGTTGCCCTCGTCGCGATCCTGCTGATCTTTCGCCGCCTGCCGAATGAGTTACCTGCAATGCAGAAAAAAAGGGAGGCGGTACCCATAGGGCAAAACCTTAAGGTGCTGCTCGGCGTATATACGCTTGCGGGTTTTGGTTACATTCTGCCTGCGACCTTCCTGTCGCAAATGGCGCATGCCGTCTTTAGCAGCGGTAACGAGGCTGCCTTTTTCTGGCCGCTGTTCGGGCTCTCTGCGATAGCGGGAGTATTGTTGGTGATTATGTTCGCCGCCGTCGTGAATACGCGTATCAGCCTGGCGTTAGCCATGATCGTGCAGGGCGTTGGGGTTGCTGCGTCAGTCGTGGCCAATAACGCGGCCGGACTGCTGATGTCGACCGTGCTGACTGGGCTGTGCTTCTTGTCCATTATGCAGCTGTCGATGCGCCTTGCGCGGGAAGTGTCAAACGGTGAGATGGCGAAAACGGTGGGAATGCTGACGGCTGGCTATGCTACGGGTCAGCTGACGGGGCCATTGGTATCCTCTGCCTGCGTCGCGCTCTTCTCCTCGCTGGAGCCCGCGCTGCTGCTGGCAGCAGGCTGCCTGATCGCCGGGGGCGGGGTAGTGCTGTTTATGATACAGAAATGAGGGCTACCACCAGGCCATAAAGAAATCCACGCCGGGGCGTGGATTTTAATGTGCCGCAAAAAATGAGTTACACGTTAAACAGGAAGTTCATCACATCGCCATCTTTTGCAGCCTCGCTCTTAATATGTCCGGTAGCAACTTTCTGTATCAATTATTAAAGCGGTCTCTGTCCGCTGTGGATACATCACTTTTCTCTTAATAGTCATAAATTTTGATATATTAAGGGGAACGCTAACTTGGACAGTCAGGTTGCGAGAGGTCCGCGCCTCTGGGCTTTACGTTTTCTCTGGCTCTCCCCAGCCAGTGTCGATATTCAGTTCAACTAGCTTTTGCAGCGTGCTGAGTTCATGAGTGCGATCCATCCATAAAGATGAACTGCTCTCTGAAAGCTCCAGATTAAGCCGTTCGCCGAGAAATGTTTTCAGGCTCGGGCGACTCTCCTCAGGAGTAGTCAACAGAAACGTTCTCAGCGAAGCGGCAATAAGAAGTATTTCATCAGTATCTAAGGTATCAGCGATGTTGCAATCTGTGAAGCTGCTTAAAAGGGCAACAAAGTCGTTATAACGTCTGATTAAATCTATATTGATCGGCCACAGAAGATTGCGTCTAATTTGTGTGAAGTTTTCTGCCCGGCTGCAAAGCTGGTGTTTAACTGTTGACGTTAATTCGGTCTTACACCATAAACGCATACGTTCATAGTACTGTTTTATAGTCGAGTTCGTTGCCGTTATGTCGGCGCGGTGGGCGGAATATTTTTCTGCTGCCAAGGATGTCGTGAGCTTACCCCGGCGGCGTTCTTGCCACAGCCAGTGGCTGAATTCTACCCCCACCAGCATGACTGTTACGTTAACGCGCGCGCTGGAAGGTAAAGGCAGCATAAAAAAATCATCCCGGGCCCAGCGCAATGTGCTGTGCAATGCATCCCAGACAGGGGAAGGCAGACGCATAGCTGAACTGAAATTGCTGGCGTTGGTGCCGTACATGACACGGTTAAGCTCCCTCTCAAGTGATAGGTAAAATCCCGCCATTTCACCGCACTCAACGCAATCCTGCAAAGCTTCGGCGCTGAATTTCATCGTAATGACCTCTTGCTCGCGCGTGGGCTTGAGGTATTTGGCAAAAGTGATGACTTCTCGGCCTGTCGATGCGGCGAGTGGAAAGTCAGAGTTATGTAACGGATGGTTGATGCTAAAGCCAATCGCGGCAGGTACTGAGTTCATTTTGTTAACCAGATCAATGGCAATCAGCTCATTCATTTTCTCGCGGATGATACTAATCTGAGCTGCACTGGGGGTCTTATTTCTAGGTGGCAGATTTATTTCGCGTCGCTGCAGTAGCGTTAGCAGCGCTTGCTTTTTCAGCTCCTGAAACGGTGTTTCAATCCATTCCCGCAGATTAAACAGCGTATCCATCATTGCATGATGAAAGACCATAGTACGAATAATGACTTCATGCGGATAGTGCAAGCGCCAGATATTGAGATTTTTCCAAGTAAAATGCATGCTGTCCATGATCCCCGGGATGAGCTCACATACGATTTTTTCATAGCGCTTTAGTGACCCAGTGGGATCACGCGAGCTTTCACCTAAACTTTTACCTATTTGGGTCAGATACATGCTCTGCGATTGCCCTGCATCCATTGCTGCAAAGAGAGTTCTGAGAACATTCAGGCGACGTGTCTCGGCGGAAGGCTGAGGATTCCAGTGGCTGTCAACTCGCAGGGCATATAGCATGGTGTCCTGCTGTACATAATCAATGACCAGCGGATCATGAAAAACCACTTCAGCAAGCTCAACCAGCGCATTAAGGCTGGTCACTGCGTCATTTTTGCTCGCCTTAATGCGCTCAATGACCATCAGCAACTGCAGCCACTCCGATAAGCACGCCTGAGCACAGTCAGTGAAGCCATTTATGGTCGGCAATCGCGTATCGCTGGCCAATTTTTCAGCGATCAACGAATATTCTTTATTAGTCAAAAACGTATCCTCGGGCCGGGTCTGACATGTAGTCAATGCCGCTTACGACATTAACGCGTTAATTAAAACTTTGTTCATATTTTTAATTTCTATTATATGGTTATATGAATATTAATCTCATTGATTTAATATTCATATAGACAATGAACGTCTATTTTAACTATTTTTTATTTTTTTATATAGTCAAAAATGATTTTATCACTTTGATTTTATTGAATAATTTTTCTTGATGCCTATTTTGGTTTTGAGTAAGGTTGTTTTGAAAATTAACCGGAGGATTTATGTCTACGACAACGAACACCTATCTGCAAAACCTGCTGGCGGGCATCTACAGCACGATGAGAATCGGCCGTGACAGCTTACGGGTTGGCAACGACGGCTATCACCTTCTGTGCGCTATTCAAGATTATGGCGAGCAGGAGGTCGTCATCGCTCTGGCGCGCATTATCGCGGATGAAGAGGGAATCAGCTTCATTGAGGCGAGTTCAAAGGCCGCTTATTACATTCAGGGTGTATTGCACGCCTCTGCCGGCAATGGTTACGGTAAACGCGCGCGTGATAGCCTGGCGGGATAGCCTGCCAACGCTGGGAGGCATGGCCAAGGTGACTGACGCACGCAACAGCATTTTACCCGGCTTGTCTCAGAGCATCCGGCTACGTTCATACAATGAAAAATCCACGCAATTGCGTGGATTTTATAATTTATTGTGGTTTTAATGAGACTCAATGAAACCTCATAAAACGACTGATTTTATTTACACGTTAAACAGGAAGTTCATCACATCGCCATCTTTAACGATGTAGTCTTTCCCTTCGGCACGCATCTTACCGGCCTCTTTCGCACCCTGTTCGCCTTTATAGGTAATAAAGTCCTCAAAGGCGATGGTCTGGGCGCGGATGAAGCCCTTCTCGAAATCGGTGTGGATCTTACCCGCGGCCTGCGGGGCGGTAGCGCCCACCGGGATAGTCCAGGCGCGAACCTCTTTCACACCGGCGGTGAAGTAGGTTTGCAGATTCAGCAGCTCGTAACCGGCGCGAATAACGCGGTTCAGCCCCGGCTCTTCCAGACCCAGCTCGGCCATAAACTCGTCACGGTCGGCATCGTCCAGCTCGGCAATGTCGGACTCAACGGCGGCGCAGACAGCAACCACTACCGAACCTTCCGCAGCCGCGATTTCACGCACTTTGTCCAGGTAAGGATTATTCTCGAAACCGTCTTCGTTGACGTTCGCGATGTACATGGTCGGCTTCAGGGTCAGGAAGCTCAGGTACTTGATGGCAGCCTTATCTTCGTCCGTCAGGTTTTTCAGCGCACGCAGCATGCCCGCGTTTTCCAGCTGCGGCAGACATTTTTCCAGCGCGGCCTGTTCCGCTTTCGCGTCTTTATCGCCGCCTTTGGCTTTCTTCTGCACGCGCTGCAGGGCGCGCTCGCAGGTGTCCAGGTCGGAAAGTGCCAGCTCGGTATTGATAACGTCGATATCATCAGCCGGATCCACTTTGTTGTTAACGTGGATGATGTTGTCGTTCTCAAAGCAGCGCACCACGTGACCGATCGCTTCGGTTTCACGGATATTGGTCAGGAACTGGTTACCCAGGCCTTCACCTTTGGATGCGCCTTTTACGAGGCCCGCGATGTCAACGAACTCCATCGTGGTCGGCAGAATGCGCTGTGGCTTAACGATCTCCGCCAGCTGGTCGAGGCGCGGATCCGGCATCGGCACCACGCCGGTGTTTGGTTCAATAGTACAGAACGGGAAGTTGGCAGCTTCGATGCCCGCCTTGGTCAGCGCGTTGAATAGGGTAGATTTACCGACGTTCGGCAAGCCGACGATACCGCATTTGAATCCCATGGTTTACATCACCTTAATATCTTGATAATCAACCTGTTAGACAAAACAGATTGCAGAAAAGTTAATAGCTTTGCCTATTATACACGTTACAGACGCGCTGCGCGGCAAAAATGGCATCGCTGAGGGCTACTGGGCCTTAAAAGCGTGCAGGCGATTGGTGGCTTTCACCAGATCCTCTTTCAGCCACAGCTCGGTGCAGCGCACCGCTTCGTCAACGGCATCATCAATTAGCTTCTGTTCAGAGGCGGGTGGTTTACCCAGCACAAAGCCAACAACCTTGTTTTTATCCCCTGGATGGCCAATTCCCACCCGTAAGCGGTGAAAGTTGGGGTTATTACCAAACTTGCTGATGATATCTTTCAGGCCATTATGGCCGCCGTGACCGCCACCCAGCTTGAATTTTGCCACGCCTGGGGGCAGATCCAACTCATCGTGCGCCACCAGCACCTCATCGGGGTTAATGCGATAGAAGGTTGCCATCGCCGCCACGGCTTTACCGCTGAGGTTCATAAAGGTTGTCGGCACCAGCAAGCGTACGTCTGCTCCGGCAAGGTTAATGCGTGAGGTAAAGCCAAAGAATTTAGGCTCTTCCCGAAGCGGAGCGCGGTAGCGGTCGGCCAGTAGGTCGACATACCAGGCGCCGGCATTATGGCGGGTGGCGGCATACTCCGCGCCCGGGTTGGCAAGGCCGACAATCAGTTTAATCGTCACGTCTCTTTTCCTGAAAAGTTCACTCTTTGGCGCGTAGTTTACGTGGTAGCGCGGGCGTTGACAAAATTCTGCGGCCAAAAGATAAAATTAGAAATAATTGCCCTTAATAACTATTAGAAAATGATTGATTTCAGGGGCTTATATGTAAAGTTCTGTGAGGAAGATATTTATAAATGTGATCCCGCCCGCACCCTACAAAATAAGCCCTGCCTATACTTTACTCATAAGGATTGGGGATATTTCCCGTTCAGCCCACAACGCCGGAGGTGACATATGAAACGCAAAAACGCATCGAGACTCGGGAATGCGCTTATGGGTTTAGGGTTAGTGGTGATGGTGGTTGGCGTCGGTTACTCTATCTTGAATCAGCTCCCGCAGCTTAACCTGCCGCAGTACTTCGCTCACGGGGCCATACTGAGCATCTTCCTTGGCGCGATCCTCTGGCTGGCTGGCGCACGCATCGGTGGCCACGAACAGGTGTGTGATAAATACTGGTGGGTACGCCACTACGACAAACGCTGCCGCCGGGATCAGCATAAGCATAGCTGATGGTTAATTGGATACGCCCGGCGGCGCTACGCTTGCACGGGCCTACACGCATCTTCATAAAACGACTCATGAGAGTCGTTTTTTTTACGGTTTTTTTTGCTAGTCCCTTGACCCTCACGTAACGTAAGGCCCCAGAGTGGCGCTACTGGTCAGGACAAGGAGCAGCAATGTTAATTCAGGTAGGCGAGCTGGCGAAACGCGCTGGCATTACCGTTCGTACGCTACACCACTACGAGCAAACCGGACTGCTGCTGCCCTCCGCCAGAAGCGAGGCAGGCTACCGGCTCTATAATCTTGCCGATGTACAGCGCCTGCATATGATCCAGACGCTGGCAAAAGCGGGGCTGGAGCTTGCCGAAATCAAGGACTTTCTGGAGCAGGATACGCTCTCGCTTCCCGATCTGCTCGATGCGCAGATCGCACTGCTGGACAGGCAGTTGCGCACTGTTCATACCCTGCGCGACCAGCTTTGCGCGCTACGAACGGGACTGGAAGAGGAGAGTGAGCCGGATCTGGAGTCCTGGCTACAGACTCTGGAGTTAATGAATATGTACGATCGCTGGTTTACTAAAGAAGAGCTACAGCAGCTGCCGTTTGCCGCCGAAGGCGAACGGCTGGCTTCTGTCTGGGCGGCGCTGGTCGCGGAAGCGCAGACGCTGATAGCGCAAAGCGTTGCTGAGAGCGATAGCAAAGCGATGGATCTGGCGATCTGCTGGATGGATCGCCTGGAGCAGGATACGGCGGGCAAACCGGAGTTTCTGACCCGTCTTAATGAGATGCACAGCGTGGAGCCGCAGATGCGCGAGCGGACAGGGATTACGCCGCAGATTATCGACTACATCACCCGCGCCTTCGCTGAGAGCAAGCTGGCTATCTGGCAGCGTTATCTTACTCCGCAGGAGATGGCTTTTACCCGGGCGCACTACTTTGATCGACTGATGGAGTGGCCTCTGCTGGTGGCAAAGCTGCACCAGGCCACGCGGGAGGAGTGCGATCCTGCCTCTGAACATGGCCAGCAGCTGGCGCATAACTGGCTCGAACTTTTCCAGTCCTACGCGGGAGAGGATCCAACTACCCAGCAGAAGTTCCGCGTTGCTATGCAGCAGGAGCCGCTGTTAATGAAGGGAACCTGGATGACCCCGGAGGTGCTGGCCTGGCTACAGCAGGCGATCGGGGTAATGATGCAGCGCCGGTACGCTGCACCCTAATCATTACAGATCCGCCAACGCCGCGTCACGGTTGGGGTAGAACGCCAGCCGCCCGGCAATCGGCTTAATGCCTGCGCGCGCCATCGTGCGCAGGGGTTGAAACTCAAGGTTACTGACCCGCAGCTCACAGCCTTCCGGCAGGCGGTTTACAAAGCGCTGGAAGGCATCCAGCCCCCCGGCATCCAGCACCGGAACCGCGTCGCACTTCAGCACGACAATACGTTTGCCGGTGATGCGCGTCTCCAGATCGTTAAACAGCCCTTCGGCAGCGGCAAAGAAGAGCGGCCCGATGACCCGCAGCACGGTGACGTCATCGGGCACCTCGGCGTTAACCGGAGCGAGGCGCGTCATACGGGCGATGCGGCGCATAAACAGCAGCGATGCCAGTACGATGCCGACGCTGATGGCGATAACCATATCAAACAGCACCGTCAGCGACATACAGATCAGCATTACCATAATGTCGTCCTGGGGGGCGCGTCGCAGCAGGTTAATGACCTTGTGCGCCTCGCTCATGTTCCAGGCCACCATCAGCAGCAGGGCGGCCATCGCCGACAGCGGTAGCCACGAGAGCAGAGGAGCCAGCGCCAGCAGGGCGAGGATCACCAGCAGAGCGTGGATAATAGCCGCCACGGGCGAGGTTGCTCCTGCACGTACGTTGGCCGCCGAGCGGGCAATCGCTGCGGTAGCCGTAATGCCGCCGAAGAAGGGGGCAATCAGGTTGCCCAGCCCCTGACCGATCAGCTCGTTATTGGCCTTGTGCCGGGTGCCGGTCATGCCGTCGAGCACCACCGCGCAGAGCAGAGATTCAATCGCCCCGAGCATCGCCATTGAAAAAGCGGCGGGCAGCAGCGCCTGGATGGAGGCCCAGCTCAGGGTAAAAGAGGAGCCGGGCATCTGCCAGGGCAGCACCAGCTGGGGCAGAAGCTGTGGAATGCCGTTGCCCTGGGTCCCGTCAGCCAGCAGATAGTGAAAGCGCGAGCCGATGGTTGCCACATCAAAACCGGCCAGCTTAACCAGCGCCATCACCCCACAACCTGCCAGCAGGGCGGGAAGATGACCCGGCAGCCGGATCCCGAGGCGCGGCCAGAGTATCAGCACCCCGAGCGTCACCACGCCGATGGCGGCATCGCCCAGATTAAGGGAAGGCAGCGCCATCACCAGCGCGCCAACTTTCTGTAAGTAGTGCTCCGGCACCTGGGCTATCTCCAGACCAAGAAAGTCTTTGATCTGCATGGTGCCGATGGTGATGCCAATCCCGGCGGTAAAACCCAGCGTGACGGGAAGCGGAATGTATTCGATCAGGCGGCCAAAGCGGGCGAGGCCGAACAGAATCAAAAAGAGCCCGGAGATCAGCGTCGCCACTAGCAGGCCCGCCAGACCAAACTGCTGGGAGACCGGATAGAGGATCACCACAAATGCTGCCGTCGGGCCGGAGACGCTAAAGCGCGAGCCGCCGCAGAGGGCAATGACAATCCCGGCCACTGCCGAGGTATAGAGGCCGTACTGGGGTGCTACGCCGCTGCCGATAGCCAGCGCCATCGCCAGTGGAATGGCAATAATACCGACGGTAACGCCCGCCACCAGGTCACGGGTGAAACGCGGAAGGGTGTATCTCTCTTTCCAGCACGCTTCAACCAGCGCGCGAAAGGGTAAAATCTCTGCAAGGTTCATGATCTTCACAAGGGTAGTCATCCATGCACGCATTATCCTTCATGTGAATATTAGATAATGCGTGAATACATCATACAAATGTTTTTCAGGCACAAAAAAACCCGCCGAAGCGGGTTTTTGTCATACGTTGCGATTAATGCTCAAACATCGCAGAGATGGATTCTTCGTTGCTGATACGACGAATCGCTTCGGCCAGCATGCCGGAGAGCGTCAGAGTACGCACGTTTGGCAGCGCCTTGATCTCAGGAGAGAGCGGAATAGTGTCGCAGACGACCACTTCGTCGATCACGGAGTGGCGCAGGTTGTTCACCGCGTTGCCGGAGAAGATCGGGTGGGTGGCGTAGGCGAAGACACGCTTCGCGCCGCGCTCTTTCAGCGCCTCTGCCGCTTTGCACAGCGTACCGCCGGTATCAATCATGTCGTCAACCAGCACGCAGTCGCGGCCGGCAACGTCGCCGATGATGTGCATAACCTGAGAGACGTTGGCACGCGGGCGGCGCTTGTCAATGATGGCCATATCGGTATCGTTCAGCAGCTTAGCGATAGCACGAGCGCGAACCACGCCGCCGATGTCCGGAGAGACAACGATCGGGTTATCAAGGTTCAGCTGCAGCATATCTTCCAGCAGGATTGGGCTGCCGAATACGTTATCGACTGGGACGTCGAAGAAGCCCTGGATCTGTTCTGCGTGCAGGTCAACGGTCAGGACACGGTCAACGCCAACGCTGGAGAGGAAGTCGGCAACCACTTTTGCAGTGATGGGCACACGTGCGGAGCGCACGCGGCGGTCCTGACGGGCATAGCCGAAGTAGGGGATCACGGCGGTGATACGGCCTGCGGAAGCACGACGCAGCGCATCAACCATGACAATTAACTCCATCAGGTTGTCGTTCGTTGGAGCACAAGTGGACTGGATGATGAAAATATCACCACCGCGTACATTTTCGTTGATTTGTACGCTGACTTCGCCGTCGCTAAAGCGACCTACGGCGGCGTCGCCGAGAGAAGTGTACAGGCGGTTGGCAATACGTTGTGCTAGTTCCGGGGTGGCGTTACCAGCAAAAAGCTTCATATCAGGCACGAGAAGAACCTCAGGCATGCGTCCAGTGGTGGATAGCGGCGCCGTAAACTGTGCGGGCCAGGCTACGCTATCCAGGCGATGTATTTAAAGAGCGCGATGCAACGTCTGGAACAGAGGTGACGTTGTCACCGAGTCTCAATTTGCTCCAGATTGACCAGTTTTTTATGCAGCGGTGAAACGTTTACGCCTCGCGCGACAAAACCCTGCAGCCATTCCGGGGCTTGCTCTAGCACCTGACGAGCGGAGGACTCTGAGTCAAATTCAGCAAAGACGCAGGCTCCTGTGCCAGTCAGGCGCGACGGCGCGTATTCTAACAGCCAGGAAAGCGCGGCATCAACCTCGCGAAAACGTTTTCTTGCGATAACCTCGCAATCATTGCCGAATTCACAGTTCAGTAACGTATTAATCGGCCGTTTTGGCGTATTGCGAGGCAAATCAGGATCGTTAAAGATGGCCGGGGTTGAAATATGTACGCCAGGGTGCGCCACCAGATACCACTTTTCCGGCGGATCGACAGGCGTCAGCTCCTCGCCAACGCCCTCGGCAAAGGCCGCGTGACCGTGCACAAACACCGGCACGTCCGCGCCAAGCGTCAACCCCAGCGCCGCCAGCGCATCCACCGACAGCCCGCAGCCCCAGAGATGGTTAAGGGCTACCAACACCGTCGCTGCGTTAGAGGAGCCTCCGCCCAGCCCACCGCCCATCGGTAGGCGTTTCTCGATGCGAATATCTGCGCCGCTGCCCGCCGGCAGGGAGTCGCGCTCGGTCGCCGCCTGCTGAAGCAGCCGTGCGGCGCGGACGATCAGGTTATCGCTCTCCGCCACGCCCTCTACCGGCGTCAGCAGACGGATCTTGCCGTCGCTGCGCGGTTCAATGCTGAGGGTGTCGCCGTAGTCGAGAAACTGAAACAGCGTCTGCAGGTCATGATAACCATCGCTACGCTGGCCGGTGATATATAAAAAAAGATTAAGTTTTGCTGGCGAAGGCCACTGGGTCATCATTATTTTACAATCCAGTTATCCATCTTCAGTTTGATCCGCTGGCCGTCCTGGTTTAACTCCATGTTGGACGGCATCGCCGGGGTTGATTTTGCATCATAGCCGCCGTAGGTCACCTTCCAGGTCTTCCCGTTCTGGGTGTAGTTAAGCTCGCTCAGGCGATACTGGCTGTCAAGCTTATAGTCGGTGGCCTCGCCGGGCAGGCCAAGGATCCACTGGCGCAGACTGTTTAGTGGGATTGGCATCCCGGTCAACTTACCAATCATCTCTTCGGCGTCGGTCGCGGTATAGTGCTGGCCCTTGTTATCAACCAGCTCTACGCTGCCCGGTTTGGCGTTTAGCTCCAGCTCGGTGCTGCCGAGGGGGTTGGTCAGCAGCAGACGGTAGTTATCCTGGCCGGTCTGCTGCCAGAAGAAGCGGGCATACACTTTCTGGCTGTCGGAGAGGTAAGCAAAGGCCCCGCGCGTCTGGTACTGGCTCAGGTTACGCACCTCCTGCTGATGCTGACGCCACTGCGGTGAGTCCGGACTTTTGCCCGGGCCTTTCGGTGCATGGATAGAACAGGCGGTAAGTACCAGGCTTGCAAGAGGTAACAGGCGAATCAGGCGACGGTCCGGTAAAGTCATAATGATGACAAATCCTTGTGGTGCGTTACGGTTATAATCTTTAATGCTAGCGCTGAGCAGGAATACCGTCTACGTTCAAGTTGTCTTAAATCATGAAATTACCAATTACTCCAAAAGGGGGCTGTCTCTTTTATTGACCCGGCTCATCCTGTATGATGCGCTCAGACTAACCTTATCAACGCTGGTACTACTCCCGCTGACATGACTCTTTTAGCGCTCGGCATCAACCATAAAACAGCACCTGTCTCGCTGCGGGAACGCGTTACGTTCACGCCGGACACGCTCGACCAGGCTCTGGAGAGTCTGCTGGCGCAGCCCATGGTGCAGGGTGGGGTGGTACTGTCGACCTGTAACCGCACAGAGCTCTATCTGAGCGTCGAAGAGCAGGATAATCTGCAGGAAGCGCTTATTCGCTGGCTCTGTGACTACCACCATCTGAACGAAGACGAGCTGCGCAACAGCCTCTACTGGCACCAGGACAACGACGCCGTCAGCCATCTGATGCGTGTTGCCAGCGGCCTCGATTCGCTGGTGTTGGGCGAGCCACAGATCTTAGGCCAGGTGAAAAAAGCCTTCGCTGACTCCAGCCGCGGTCATATCAACGCCAGCGCGCTGGAGCGTATGTTCCAGAAGTCCTTCTCGGTGGCTAAACGAGTCCGTACCGAAACGGATATCGGGGCCAGCGCCGTGTCGGTGGCCTTTGCCGCCTGTACGCTGGCACGTCAAATCTTCGAGTCGCTCTCAAGCGTTACGGTGCTGCTGGTAGGGGCAGGCGAGACCATTGAACTGGTCGCCCGTCATCTGCGCGAGCACAAGGTGCAGAAGATGATCATCGCCAACCGTACCCGCGAGCGCGCCGAGCTGCTGGCCGATGAGGTGGGTGCCGAGGTGATCTCCCTGAGCGACATCGATGCGCGTCTGCAGGACGCCGATATCATCATCAGCTCTACCGCCAGCCCGCTGCCGATCATCGGTAAAGGGATGGTTGAGCGCGCGCTGAAATCTCGCCGTAACCAGCCGATGCTGCTGGTGGATATCGCCGTGCCTCGCGACGTCGAGCCAGAGGTCGGCAAGCTGGCGAACGCCTATCTCTACAGCGTTGATGACTTGCAAAGCATTATTTCGCACAACCTGGCGCAGCGGAAAGCCGCCGCCGTGGAGGCGGAGACCATCGTTGCTCAGGAGAGCAGCGAGTTTATGGCCTGGCTGCGCGCCCAGAGCGCCAGCGAAACGATTCGTGAATTTCGCGGCCAGGCAGAGCAGGTGCGCGATGAACTCACCGCGAAGGCCCTTGCCGCGCTTGAGCAGGGCGGCGACGCCCAGGCCATTATGCAGGATCTGGCCCGCAAGCTGACCAACCGCCTGATCCACACTCCAACCAAATCACTTCAGCAGGCCGCCCGTGACGGGGACGACGAACGCCTGCATATTCTGCGCAACAGCCTCGGGCTGGAGTAGCACAACAACCTCTTATTACAGGGTGCATTTACGCCTATGAAGCCTTCTATTGTTGCCAAACTGGAAGCCCTGCACGAACGCCATGAAGAAGTTCAGGCGCTGCTCGGCGACGCGGGAACCATTGCAGACCAGGATCGCTTTCGCGCGCTGTCGCGTGAATATGCGCAATTAAGCGATGTTTCACGCTGCTTTACTGACTGGCGACAGATTCAGGAAGATATCGAAACCGCGCAGCTGATGCTCGACGATCCCGAGATGCGCGAGATGGCGCAGGAAGAGCTGCGCGAGCTGAAAGAGAAGGGTGAGGAGCTTGAGGCGCACCTGCAGGTTCTGCTGCTGCCGAAAGATCCTGATGACGAACGCAACGCCTTCCTTGAGGTCCGCGCCGGAACCGGCGGTGACGAAGCCGCGCTCTTTGCCGGCGATCTGTTCCGTATGTACACCCGCTACGCTGAATCCCGCCGCTGGCGCGTGGAGATCATGAGCGCCAACGAAGGCGAGCATGGCGGCTTTAAAGAGGTCATCGCCAAGGTGAGCGGCGAGGGTGTATACGGACGCCTGAAGTTTGAATCCGGCGGCCATCGCGTACAGCGCGTTCCGGCCACCGAGTCGCAGGGGCGTATTCACACCTCCGCCTGTACCGTGGCGCTGATGCCGGAGCTGCCGGAAGCCGAGCTGCCGGATATCAACCCGGCGGACCTGCGTATCGACACCTTCCGCTCCTCCGGTGCGGGCGGCCAGCACGTTAACACCACCGACTCGGCGATCCGTATTACTCACCTGCCTACCGGCATCGTGGTGGAGTGCCAGGACGAGCGCTCCCAGCACAAAAACAAAGCCAAGGCGCTGGCGGTGCTCGGCTCACGTATCCGCGCGGCAGAGATCGATAAGCGTCAGCAGGCGGAAGCCTCTACCCGTCGTAATCTGCTGGGCAGCGGCGATCGCAGCGATCGCAACCGGACCTATAACTTCCCGCAGGGGCGCGTCACCGATCACCGTATCAACCTGACGCTCTACCGTCTGGACGAGGTGATGGAGGGCAAGCTCGATATGCTGATTGAGCCTATCGTGCAGGAGTACCAGGCCGATCAGCTGGCGGCGCTGGCCGAGCAGGACTAATGGATTATCAGCACTGGCTGCGCCAGGCGGTAAGCCAGCTTGCGGCAAGCGAAAGCCCCCGCCGCGATGCGGAGATCCTGCTGGGTTTCGTTACCGGCAGGGCGCGTACCTTTATTCTGGCCTTCGGTGAGACCGAGCTGCTGCCTGCCGAGCAGGCGCAGCTTGAGGCGCTACTGGCCCGTCGCCAGCGCGGCGAGCCGGTGGCTCACCTGGTGGGTATTCGCGAATTCTGGTCGCTGCCGCTGTTTGTCTCTCCGGCGACGCTGATTCCCCGTCCGGATACCGAGTGTCTGGTCGAGCAGGCATTGACCCGCCTGCCAGAATCCCCCTGCGCTATCCTCGATTTAGGCACCGGCACCGGCGCGATTGCGCTGGCACTGGCCAGCGAGCGTCCCGACTGTCATATCACCGCTGTGGATCTGATGCCCGACGCCGTAGCGCTTGCCCGGCGTAACGCCGAGCACTTAGGCATCGCTAACGTCACGCTGCTACAGAGCCACTGGTTCAGCGCGCTGGCCGGACAGCGCTTCGCCACTATCGTCAGCAACCCACCCTATATCGACGAACAGGATCCGCACCTTGCCGAGGGCGATGTGCGCTTTGAGCCGCGCAGTGCGCTGGTGGCAGCGGAGCACGGGCTGGCGGATCTGGCGTGGATTATCGACCAGGCGCGCGCGTTCCTGCTGCCCGACGGCTGGCTGCTGCTGGAGCATGGCTGGCAGCAGGGCGAGCAGGTGCGGGCACTTTTTGCTAAAAATGGCTACCAGGATGTTGAAACCACGCGGGATTACGGCGGCAATGAGCGGCTGACTGCAGGCAGGTTATGCCCATCGCATCCATAAGCAAGGCTGACTGAAGCGCCGTTTGGCGTTATCATCAACGTCGAATACCGTGACTGGGGTAAGTAATGAGGTCGTTAGCCGATTTCGAATTTAATAAAGCACCGTTATGCGACGGGATGATCCTCGTTTCACAACTTATCCGCGACGACTTTCCGTCGCAGTATGTCTGTGATGAACTGGATAAGCTGGTTGCGCTGGCGCGTGAAGAGATAAGCCTGGCGCAATCGCAGGAAGTGCAGCTGGAGAAGCTGATCGCACTCTTTTATGACGACTGGGGTTTCCAGGATTCGCAGGGAGTCTATCGCCTGTCGGATGCGCTGTGGCTTGATAGCGTGCTGAAAAACCGCCAGGGCAGCGCCGTCTCCCTTGGGGCGATCCTGCTCTGGGTGGCCGAACAGCTGGATATCCCGTTAAGCCCGGTGATCTTCCCGACGCAGCTGATTCTGCGCGCCGAGTGGCTGGACGGCGAGATGTGGCTGATTAATCCCTTTAACGGCGACACGCTGGATGAGCACACCCTTGAAGTGTGGCTGAAGGGCAATATCAGCCCGACGGCGGAGCTGTTTAACGAGGATCTCGACGAGGCGGACAACGCCGAGGTGATCCGCAAGCTGCTCGATACGCTCAAATCGGCGCTGATGGAAGAGCAGCAGATGGAGCTGGCGTTGCGGACCAGCGAAGCGCTGTTACAGTTTAACCCGGAAGATCCCTATGAGATCCGCGATCGCGGGCTGATTTACGCCCAGCTCGATTGCGATCACGTCGCGCTGCATGATTTAAGCTATTTTGTGGAGCAGTGTCCGGAAGATCCGATTAGCGAAATGATCCGCGCGCAGATCAACACGATTTCGCATCGGCAGATAACGCTGCATTAATCCGATGAGTTCCGATTCAAACCTGATAAGGCGATTATATGAAACAAAAAGTGGTTAGCATTGGCGATATTAACGTGGCAAACGATCTGCCGTTCGTGCTGTTTGGCGGCATGAACGTGCTGGAGTCACGCGACCTCGCGATGCGCATTTGCGAGCACTACGTTACCGTGACCCAGAAGCTGGGCATTCCGTACGTGTTCAAGGCCTCTTTTGATAAAGCCAACCGCTCCTCTATTCACTCCTACCGTGGCCCAGGCCTGGAAGAGGGGATGAAAATTTTCCAGGAGCTGAAGCAGACCTTCGGCGTAAAAGTGATCACCGACGTACACGAGGCTCACCAGGCGCAGCCGGTTTCTGAGGTCGTGGATGTGATTCAGCTTCCGGCGTTCCTTGCTCGCCAGACCGATCTGGTGGAAGCGATGGCGAAAACCGGCGCGGTGATCAACGTGAAGAAGCCGCAGTTTGTTAGCCCAGGGCAGATGGGCAACATCGTCGACAAGTTCCGCGAAGGCGGCAACGAGAAGGTGATCCTCTGCGACCGTGGTGCCAACTTTGGTTACGACAACCTGGTTGTCGATATGCTGGGCTTCAGCGTGATGAAGAAGGTTTCCGGCAACTCGCCGGTGATCTTCGACGTGACCCACGCCCTACAGTGCCGTGACCCGTTTGGCTCAGCCTCAAGCGGCCGTCGTGGTCAGGTGACCGAGCTGGCGCGTGCCGGTATGGCGACCGGGCTGGCAGGCCTGTTTATCGAGGCGCACCCGGATCCGGCCCACGCTAAGTGCGACGGCCCGTCCGCGCTGCCGCTGGACAAGCTGGAGCCGTTCCTGAAGCAGATTAAAGCCATTGACGATCTGGTCAAGAGCTTCGACGAGCTGGACACCGAGAACTAATAAAAAAACCCGCCTCGGCGGGTTTTTTTATAGCTGTGTAGGCCCGGCAAGCCTGCGCCGCCGGGCGTTGATCTGTTGGCAGGGTCAATGACCCGACCTAAAACTATCTAGGCAAATATCGTCATCAGGTAGGCGGCAAACAGCGCCAGGTGTGCCGCGCCGTTTAACACGTTAGTGCGCCCGGTAGAGAACGAAATCTGGCACAGCAGCAGCGAGGCCAGCATCACAATCATCTCCGGTCCGCCGAGAGCAAATACCAGGTCGTTGCCGGTCGCCCAGGCAATCAGCGTTACCACCGGCACCGTCAGGGAGATCGTCGCCAGCACCGAGCCAAAGAAGAGGTTCATTGCGCGCTGAACCTGGTTATTCAGCACCGCTTTTAGCGCACCCAGTCCCTCAGGAGAGAGGATCAGCAGCGCTACCAGGAAGCCGGTAAAGGCCACCGGCGCGTTCATCTCCGTCAGCAGCGCCTCCAGCGGATTGGCGTTCATCTTCGTCACTGCAATTACTGCCACCAGATGGACGATCAGCCACACCGCGTGCCAGAGGCTGCTATGCGCCGACGGCTTGCCGTGATGCGGATCGCTGTCGTCTCCCTCATCTTCATGCTCATAAACAAACAGGCTCTGGTGGGTTTTGGTCTGGATCAGCAGGAAGACGCCGTACATTGCCGCTGAGATCAGGGCAACCAGCAGCGCCTGGCCGGTGGAGAAGTTGGCCCCCGGCAGCGCCATCGGGAAGACCAGCACAATCACCGCCAGCGGGAAGAGGGCTATCAGATACTGTTTGATACCGAACAGGTTCATGTACTGGGTAGCAAACTTTTGCCCGCCCAGCAGCAGCGAGAAGCCTACCAGACCGCCGGTAACGATCATGATAATGGAGTAGAGGGTGTCGCGCATCAGCGTCGGGGCGGCGTCGCCGGTGGCCATCAGGGCCGAGATAAGGCTAACTTCGAGGATAACCACCGAGAGGCTTAAAATCAACGAGCCGAAGGGTTCGCCCAGTCGGTGCGCCAGCACGTCCGCATGGCGGACAACGCTAAAGGCGCTGCTCAGGATCCCCACTAGCGCCAGCAGGTTAATCCCAATGATGGCTGGCAGCGACTGGGTGGAACCCCAGAAGAAAAGCACTGCCAGCGCCAGTACCGGGAAAATGAGCGTGGTCTCCTTATGGCGGGTTTTAACCGCCTCGTGCGTCGCTGTCATCGTGGATCTCCATATTATGCGGTTGCTGATGAGTATAGTTAAGATTTTTAAGGGGATTAAAATAGCAGAATGGTGGCAACTTTAAGCTAATGTTTACCTTTTTTTACGGCATTGACCATTTTTTTGTTCATGACGTCCAGATTATGATGCTTTGTTGAAAATTGGTTTAATAAACAGTTTATTGCACTTAGAGACATAGAGATTTATACATATTGTGGCGAGGCGCGGCATTGTCATCCACACTTAAGGTTTGTTAACCAAAAGGAGATATCCCATGCCCTATAAAGCAAAAGGCGATCTGCCTGACAACGTCAAAAACGTACTTCCTGCCCACGCTCAGGATATCTACAAAGAGGCGTTCAATAGCGCCTGGGACCAGTACAAAGATAAAGACGACCGGCGCGGAGACGACAGCCGGGAAGAGACCGCCCACAAAGTCGCCTGGGCGGCAGTGAAGCATGAGTACGAGAAGGGCGATGATGATAAATGGCATAAAAAGAAATAAGCCGCTGAAATAACTATCGTAAACGCCAGCTACCTCTTTTTTACGCTGCCGCATTCGTGCGGCATGGCGTGCCGTAGGCTTGCAAGCGGCCCGCGAATTGCATATCGTCTGCACAGGCTGCGCTTTTATTCAGCAGCGAAATACACGGAATGCAATATAACGGTCGCATGGAAGCACGCAGTGGTGGAGGTAGAAGGTGTTAACACGCGACTTTTTAATACAGGCGGACTGCAAAACCGCCTTTGGCGACATTGAAGCGGCGCTGCTCTGGTCGGCAGAACAGCGCGCGGCGTCGCTGGCGGCAACCCTGGCCTGCCGGCCCGACGGGGGGCCGGTCTGGATCTTTGGCTACGGATCGCTGATGTGGAACCCGGCGCTGGAGTTTAACGAATCCTGCACCGGCACGCTGGTGGGCTGGCATCGCGCCTTCTGCCTGCGTCTCACCGCTGGTCGCGGCACAGCCTGCCAGCCGGGACGAATGCTTGCCCTGAAAGAGGGCGGACGCACCACCGGCGTCGCCTACCGTCTGCCTGATGAGACGCTGGAGCAGGAGCTGACCCTGCTGTGGAAGCGAGAGATGATCACCGGCTGCTATCTGCCCACCTGGTGCAGGCTCGCCCTGGACGATGGCCGGACGGTAAACGCCCTGGTATTTATTATGGATCCCCGTCATGCGCTCTATGAGTCCGATACCCGTGCTCAGGTCATCGCGCCATTGATCGCGGCGGCCAGCGGTCCGCTGGGCACCAACGCGCAATATCTCTTCTCGCTGGAGCAGGAGCTGATTAAGCTTGGTATGCATGACGACTGTCTGAACGACCTGGTCGGGAAGGTGCGGGGACTGATAAGCGGCGAAGAACCGGGCCAGTCGATGCAGCCCGGTTTCGCCTGAGAAGTGATTAGGCAGCCACGTAGCTGATGGAGTGCTCCAGCGACTGGCTGTGGCTGTCGATCAACACGTTCCAGGTACCGCTGTAGGGCACGGTTAGATACGCACTATTACGATCCTGTACGCTCAGAATATCGGTCTGGGCGTTCGCCGTGTGGCTCTTCGCACTCATCAAATGAATATGGCAGCTCTCCGAACAGCGTACCACCACCGTATCTCCACCAAACAATGTCAAACTTGCTTTCACCAGCGCCATTTTATTTACCCCGTTAATGACTATAAAGCGCTCCCTGCCGGACAATCCTCGTGTGATTTTGTTCACACTTGCTCCCTGCATCACACCAAACGGACGAAGTCGCGATGCTGATTTTGATCAAAAAATGGCGTAACGATTAAACAAAAGTGACATTGTGCGTCAAAGCCCTATCCCGGCGCGCTAAATCGTTTCAAAAGCGCGCCGGGAGGGGATTAAATGCGGAAATGTCCTGCGGTTTCAGCCAGCTCTCCCGCCTGCGACTGGAGCGCGCCGGCAGCGGCGGCAGACTGCACTACCAGCTCGGCGTTCTGCTGCACCATCCGATCAAGGTCGATTACCGCATGGTTGATCTCCTGGATGCCTTTCATCTGCTCGCTGGTGGCGACGGTGATCTCGCGCATGATGACCGAGACGCTGTCGATGCTGGAGACGATATCGGTCATACTTTCGCCCGCTAAGCGTACGTAGCGCGACCCGGTGGCTACGCTCTCAGTGGTCGACTCGATCAGGGTTTTGATCTCCTTCGCCGCCTGGGCGCTGCGGCTGGCAAGGGTGCGGACCTCCCCGGCGACCACCGCAAAGCCGCGTCCCTGCTCACCAGCACGGGCGGCCTCTACGGCGGCGTTCAGCGCCAGGATGTTGGTCTGGAAAGCAATCCCGTCAATGACGCTGGTAATATCGCCGATTTTGGCCGACGCCTCTTCAATGGCGTGCATGGTCGAGATCGCCTGCGATACGACGCTGCCGCCGCGCGAAGCCGCTTCAGAGGCGGTATGCGCCTGGCTGTTTGCCTGGGCTGCGGAGTCGGTGGACTGGGCCACCGAGGCGGTGATCTGCTCTACGGCGCTGGCGGTTTCCCGCAGGCTGGAGGCCGCCTGCTCGGTACGACCGGAGAGATCCTGGTTACCGGCAGCGATCTCCTGCGCCGCATGCTGTACCGAGGTGCTGGAGTCCCGCAGTTTCACCATCACCACCGCCAGCTTATCGCTGAAGATGTTAAAGGCGTGGGCGATCTGCGCTACCTCATCATTACCGCTCTCCGGCAGGCGCTGGGAGAGATCGTCCGTGCCGTCGCCGATGGCCAGCATCGCATCACGGATCGCCACCAGACGCTTCAGCATCGTTGTGACCAGCAGCAGCATCACCGCTACGCCAATCAGCACCAGTACGATCAGCGACAGGGCCGAGGCCTTCAGCAGGGCGCGCATGCCGCTGGTGGCATCGTGGGTATCCAGCGCGACTACCAGCAGCCAGCTGGTGCCTTTAACAGGCTTCGCCATCAGCGCCTTCTGCGCCCCGTCAAATTCGCCGTCTACCGGGCTGCCTGCTTGAAGTGCACTGAAATCCGCGCCGGAGATCGCCTCGCCGAACGGCTTCAGGGTCAGATCGGCATTGCTGGCGGCAATCACCGCTCCGTCGCTGCTGATCAACAGACCGCTGCTCTGCGGCGTCGGCTGAATAGTGCGCACGTTAGCCACCACGCTGTCCATCGCCACGTCGCCAGCCACCACCGCGCTTAGCGTGCCGTTCTCCTTCACCGGCACGGCAAAAGTTACTACCAGCTTGCCAGAAGCGGCATCGACATAGGGGGCGGTGACGATCGGCGCGTCGGCTTTAGCTGCCTGCTGATACCAGGGACGAATGGTCGGATCGTAGTCGGCGGGAATGCCGTTAGAATCCGAGAACTTCGCCGTTTTGCTGGCATAACCGACATAGACGTTAATAAAGCCGCCTGCCTGAGCGATCTGGGCGAAAGCAGGGACCGGATCCGCCGTCAGCGCGGCGCTTTGCAGCGAGGCGATCATGGTCATTTTGCTGTTAACCCAGTCGGCAATCGCGCCGCTGTGGCTGGTGCTGGTGCTGGAGAGAATATCCCGTTGGGCCTGCTGGTTATCCTGGCGTGTTACCTGGTAGTTGATCACGGTGTTGATCAGTAAGGCGATAGCCAGACAGCCGGCGGTAGCTGCGGTAATGCGTGCGCGAATGGATCTGAACATAATTGTTATACCTGCTGTGTTGTGTAAAAGCCTATCGGCAACACAGCAGGCGAACTTGATGCTCGGCGAGAAAGTATAAGAAAAATATATTTAAGTTAGGGAATTATTAGAAAGTTAATACCTTATCGGCCGCCAGCGTCCACTTAGCCAGCTCGACGAGGGTGCCAATCTCAACGCCGTCGATAAGCGGCAGGGCGGTGATGCCGCGTCCGTCAGTACAGGTTTTACACAGCTTCACCGCCACGTTTTGCGCGGTCAGGATCTCCAGCATCTGCTGAATGTTGTAGCCCTCGGCAGGCTTCTGCCCACGCAGCCCGGCGGTAACCGCATCCGACATCAGGAACAGGCGCAAATCCAGCTCCTCCGCCTGCTCACGCAGGGCAATCGCCAGGCGCAGGCTGTTAAACAGGGACTCGCTGCCGTAGGCCGCACCGTTGGCGACAATCACGATCTTTTGCATTATCTCTTCCTTATTAACGCTACTGCCCGAAGCGGCCAATCAGGCCGGTGGCGGCCAGCGCTTTACCTTTTAGCTTCTCTAACAGCGCTTCGCGGGTCAGGCCAGCGGGAAGATCCGGTGCCTGGCTGGTGGCGATAAGCGTAAAGGTATAGTGGTGCGCGCCGCTGCCGGGCGGCGGGCAGGGGCCATGCCAGCGATCGGAGCCGGGGCTATTTTTGCCGCCGGTAAACATTTTGCCATCGCGCAGGGCGTTGGCCGGAAAACCGGTGGCGGACGGGGCAATATTGTACGCCACCAGATGCGTCACGCCGAGGCCTTTTGCCCCCTCAGGATCGTGAACAATCAGGGCAAAGCTTTTAGTCTCTTCCGGAGGGTTACTCCAGATGAGCGCTGGTGACTGGTTTTCACCGGTGCAGTTAGGGTTATCCTTAGCGTTGCCAGCGAATTTTTTATCCAGCAGGCCGTTGTCGGCAAACGCCGGGGATTGCAACATAAACAGTTCGCTAGCCTGCGAAGCTGCACCATAAAACATCATTGAACTCAACAGGATCCATCGCAACCTTTTGCTCATAGTTACCACTCGTCATACCTTGCAATAAATAGATGCATTAAGAGATAAATTAACTGTAGACCTGACGAGACGGTAACAGTTAAGGTTTTTCCTGAAAATTTGCGTAAGGCTGAAAAGAGTCGTAAAAATCGATAAAATAAGGCTTTAATCGCTGGTCAGACCGGAGGGGCTACCGCTGAATTTTCGCTCTAACGCTCTGTTGAAAACCCCGCTTCTTCTACTCTTGCTGCTGGCAGGAGGCATAAATGATGCCTGCGCCATCGCACAGCAGCAGCCGCATAACCCCTTTGACAACGACAGCCTGCCGGATCTTGGGCTGACCTCCACCGGTGACACCCGTGTTAAAAGCGTGGCCGAAATGGCGAAAGCCTTTGGCGAAGCCAGCCAGACCGATAATGGCCTCACCGCCGGTCAGCAGGCGCGCCAGTTCGCCTTTGGTCAGATCCGCGATGCCGTTAGCGAGGATGTGAATGAGCAGCTGGAGTCGTGGCTCTCCCCTTGGGGAAACGCCAGCGTTAACGTGCTGGTAAACGATGACGGACGTTTTACCGGTAGCCAGGGGAGCTGGTTTATCCCCTGGCAGGATAACAACCGCTATCTAAGCTGGAGCCAGCTGGGATTAACCCAGCAGGATGAAGGCCTGGTAAGCAATGCCGGTATCGGCCAGCGCTGGGTCGCCGGGCACTGGCTGCTCGGCTACAACACCTTCTACGATAACCTGCTGGATGAGAATCTGCAGCGCGCCGGGCTGGGCGCTGAGGCCTGGGGCGAGTACCTGCGCCTCTCCGCCAACTACTACCAGCCGCTCTCTGGCTGGGACTACTCCGGTACGGCAGTTCAACAGCGGCTGGCGCGCGGCTATGACGTCACTGCTCAGGCGCGGCTGCCGTTTTATGAACATATCAATACCAGCCTGAGCCTGGAGCAGTACTTTGGCGACAATGTCGATCTTTTCGACTCCGGCTCGGGCTACCACAACCCTGTAGCGGTCAACGTTGGCGTCAACTATACCCCGGTGCCGCTGGTGACGGTAACTGCTCAGCATAAGCAGGGTGAGAGCGGAGAGAGTCAGAACAACCTTGGCCTCAATCTGAACTATCGCTTCGGCGTGCCGCTTAAAAAACAGCTTACCGCCAGCGAGGTGGCGGAGAGCCGATCCCTGCGCGGCAGCCGCTATGACAGCCCGGCACGCAATAACCTGCCGGTGATGGAGTATCGCCAGCGAAAGACCCTGTCGGTCTTTCTCGCTACGCCGCCGTGGGATCTCAAGCCGGGTGAAACGGTACAGATGGTGGTGCAGGTGCGCAGCCGCTACGGTGTCCGCTCTATCGCCTGGCAGGGGGATACTCAGGCGCTGAGCCTGACTCCGCCGGTTAATGCCAATAGCAGCGAAGGCTGGAGCATTATCATGCCCGCCTGGGATAGCCGGGAGGGGGCCAACAATACGTGGCGTCTGTCGGTTACGGTGGAGGATGAGCAGGGGCAGCGCGTCTCCTCCAATGAGATCGCGCTTACGCTGGCCGAGCCGCTGGTAAGTGCACAGAACACCGCTCCGCGCTGGCCGCAGCTGCCGGAGGGGTGATCAGAAAATACGCTCCTGATGCACCCAGACCGCCGCTTCCACGCGAGATTTGAGCTTCATCTTCTTCAGCATATGCTTAACGTGCACCTTTACCGTGCTCTCGGTAATATCCAGACGGCGGGCAATCATCTTGTTGGGCAGGCCCTGGGCAATCAGCTTCAGGATATCGCGCTCGCGCGGCGTCAGCTGGGTCACGTCCCGGTCGGAGGTGGCGCGGTTGGCGCGCAGGCTGGCGGCCAGCACCGGCGTCAGCGCTTCGCTCAGCACCATCTCACCCGCTGCCGCCTGCTGTAACGCCTTCAGCAGATCCTCTGGCTCCATATCCTTCAGCAGGTAACCATCCGCGCCGCGCTTGAGAGCGGTGACCACATCCTCTTCATGATTGGAGACGCTGAAGACCACCACCCGTCCGGAGAGCGCCTTCTCCCGCAGCTTGTCCAGCGTCTCGAGGCCGTTCATGCCGGGCATATTCAAATCGAGCAGGATCAGATCGGGATCCAGCGTCTCCGCCAGCTCAATACCCTGTTCCCCGTTGCTGGCTTCGCCGATCACGCGGATATCGCTGGCCATGCTGATAAGCTGCCTGACGCCGGTGCGCAGCATCGGATGATCGTCAATCAGCAAAATGGTCGCGGGGTCCTGATTATTCATGTTTATCTCCTTGTACGGATGAGAGAAGCTTTTCGGGTATAAAATTCACCACCACCTCGGTGCCGCCGGACTCCCGCCGCCGAACCTGACAATCTCCGCGCAGGCTCTGGGCGCGATCGCGCATGATAATTAATCCGTAGTGGTTGGTGCGTTCGGCGTTGTCCGGCACACCGCAGCCGTTGTCGCTAATGCTAACCTTCACCTGCCGTCCCAGTTGAACCGCCGTGACGGTGACTTCACTTGCACCGGAGTGTTTCAGGGCGTTGCTCAGCGCCTCGCGGGCAATCTGCAACAGGTGGATGGCCTGATGGGAGGGCACAATGCGCGGCGGCAGCTGGTAGTCCAGCCTGACCGGGAAGCCGAAGTGGGCGCTATACTCCTGGCAGCTCGCCTCCAGCGCCGGACGCAGGCCCGGCTCGTTGAGCTGCAAACGGAACGTGGTTAGCAGCTCGCGCAGCTGCGCCCAGGAGGTATTAAGCTCGTTGCGGATCTGCCCCAGAAGCTGCTGGCTGGAGTCGGGCAGGCTCTCACCCTGCATCTGTAGACAGCTGACCTGCATCTTCATACAGGAGAGGGACTGGGCGATAGAGTCATGCAGCTCCCGGGCGATGGTGGCGCGCTCCTCCATCACCATCAGCTGCTGCTGGCGCTCCTGGTGACGATCCAGCGCCAGGGTGGCGGTAAGCTGCTCCACCAGGGTATCCACCAGCTGCTGCTGATCGTGGCTCAGGTGCCGTCCCGCCGGCAGGGTTGCCAGCAGCAGACCGTACTGCATATGGTTATCCGCCAGCCGCCACTTCAGGGTTGTGCCGCCGTTGCCCGTGGGCAGGATCCCGCGCGGGCAGAGGTGGCAGCCGATGTCATCGCAGGTCATGTCCGGCTGGCAGGTAAACTCCTGGCGGTTATCCTCATCTTCCAGATCGTAGACGCGCAGCTCGATATCGTGCAGCAGGGTGAGATTTTGCAGGCCGTTAAGCACCGGCGAGAGGCGCTCGCACAGCGGAACCTGCATGTGCAGACGACGGTTGGCTTGCCAGAGGAAAGAGAGGATCTCGTTCTTTTGCTCCAGCCCGGCGGTCTTCTCTTTTACCCGCTGCTCCAGCACCGCATAGCTCTGGGCCAGCTCGCTGGACATGTTGTTGAGCGCCGTGCCGAGCTTGGCCATCTCGTTACGCCCGCTGATATGCGCTCGCTGGGTGAAATCGCGATGGCTCACGGCATGGGCCATGCTGAGCAGCTGCCGCCAGGGCTGCAGCAGACGCGCACGCAGCCAGATCACGGTAAAGACCAGCAGCAGGGCCATAAACACTGCCATGCCGCGCTGAAGCAGCAGAACGCGATCGATCCGCTGCTCGGTGCGGCGATCGAAGCTGCTCACCAACTGGTCGATGCGGTTCACAAAGGTGGCAATCTCGCCTGATACCGCTGCTGCGTCCTGAGCCTGCACCAGGGCCGGAATAAGATTGCGCTGCCAGTAGCGCTGGAGCGCCTGCAGCTGAGGCAGCTGGCCATCACGCAACGCAGCCTGGGTCAGCTCCGGGCTAAATGCCGTGCGGGTCATCTCATCGATTAGCGGCTGGTCGGCTTCCGTAAGCGGCATGGCGGCCAGCAGGCGATAGCTCTGCATTCGCAGCGATCCCGCCTTGTTAATGGCGTGGGCGCTGCCCTGTACTCCCTGCACTAGCCAGCCAGAGATAGCCATCCCGGTTACGCCAATGGCGGTAGAGAGCAGAACGATCAGCAACAGTTGGTTAACCAGCGTTAGCGGTGAAAAGAGGCGTTTTAGCATAAACGGCAAGACTCCTGACCCGGCAACTCACCGGGAGTGGGGCTATTTTCGGCTATACCCTGGAGTATACCCATACCCCAAAAGAGTTACTCCTTTATTGTCGAGCCAGACGCGGGCTGGAGAGTGACAACGCGCAAACGCGTCACCGGCGTGAAAAACCACAGCTTTTCTGTCAGTTTCAGCTGCCCATTTAGGGGTAGGGCGGTTTTAGCGTCGCTGAAATGGCAACTTTTCCTTTGATTTATATCAACTTAAGCGCTGGCGTAAACCCTATGGTGGCAGGGGTTAAATCCCTTATCAGAGGTGTCTATGAGTCACTCTTCCATACCTGAAAGGACCACCGGAGCCGTCATTACCGACTGGCGACCGGAGGATCCTGCTTTCTGGCAGCAGCGTGGCCAGTCCGTGGCGAGCCGCAATCTGTGGATCTCCGTGCCCTGTTTGCTGCTGGCGTTTTGCGTCTGGATGCTGTTCAGCGCCGTGGCGGTTAATCTTAATAAAGTTGGTTTTAATTTTACGACCGATCAGCTCTTTATGTTGACCGCGCTACCCTCCGTCTCCGGAGCGCTGCTGCGGGTGCCGTACTCGTTTATGGTGCCTATCTTTGGCGGCCGCCGCTGGACCGCGTTCAGTACCGGGATCATGATCGTTCCCTGCGTCTGGCTGGGCATTGCCGTCCAGGATACCAGCACGCCATTTAGCACCTTTATCATCATCTCCCTGCTCTGTGGCTTTGCCGGTGCCAACTTTGCCTCCAGCATGGCTAACATCAGCTTCTTCTTTCCCAAGCAGAAGCAGGGTAGTGCCCTGGGGATCAACGGCGGGTTGGGTAACCTCGGGGTGAGCGTGATGCAGCTGCTGGCCCCGCTGGCGATCACCTTCTCGCTGTTTGCCTTTTTTGGCGCGACCGGCGTTCAGCAGGAAGATGGCTCCATGCTCTACCTGGAGAACGCCGCCTGGATCTGGGTGCCATTCCTGATTGTCTTTACCCTCGCGGCCTGGTTTGGCATGAACGAGCTGGCGACCTCTAAGGCCTCGCTGCGCTCGCAGCTGCCGGTGCTTAAGCGCGTGCATCTGTGGATCCTGGGCTTCCTCTACCTGGCCACCTTTGGCTCGTTTATTGGTTTTTCGGCAGGCTTTGCAATGCTGTCCAAAACCCAGTTTCCTGAGGTCAACGTGCTGCACTTTGCCTTCTTCGGCCCGCTGGTGGGCGCGCTGGCTCGTTCGGCGGGTGGGGCGCTCTCTGACCGGCTGGGTGGCGTTCGCGTAACGCTGTTGAACTTTGTGGCGATGGCGATCTTTAGCGCGCTGCTGTTCCTGACCCTGCCATCGGCCGGAAGCGAGGGTAACTTTAGCGCCTTCTTCGCTGTCTTCCTGATGCTGTTTCTTACCGCCGGGCTGGGAAGCGGCTCCAGCTTCCAGATGATCTCAGTGATCTTCCGCAAGATGACCATGGAGCGGGTGAAAGCGCAGGGCGGCAGCGAGGAGCAGGCGCTGCGAGAGGCGGCGACCGATACGGCCGCGGCGCTCGGGTTCATTTCGGCCATCGGCGCGATTGGCGGCTTCTTTATCCCCAAGGCTTTCGGCACCTCGCTGGCGCTGACCGGCTCCCCGGCCGGAGCAATGAAAGTCTTCCTCGTGTTCTACATCGCCTGCGTGTTTATCACCTGGGTGGTTTACGGACGTAAAGCTAAAACAAAATAAAGCACTGTTGATTATCCTTGCGCGGTGCAATGCCGCGCTTTTTTTACCTCTTTTGTAGTTACAACATACTTTATAGAGAGCGTTACCCGCTCCCGTTACTATGAAACCGGTGGCGGCTCGTCAGAGGATCTACCCCTTAATACCCCTGACGCTGAAATACCATTGTAAAAAAAGCGGGTTAAATGATAAAAACCTAATAAATCAGCAAGATAAAAAATCATCCTCTCTGCCACTTTGGAGGTAGATGAAAAATACACCGCTTTTGCTATGCCTGCCTGCCTTGATCGCCATCAATTCTCACGTCCTTTCAGCGCGTTAACGTCGCCTCATTCGCAGCAATGTCGCTTTTTCAGAGAGCCAGCAGGCTCCACACAGGAGAAACCCGATGAGTAAATTCCTGGACCGGTTTCGCTACTTCAAACAGAAGGGCGAAACCTTTGCCGATGGGCATGGCCAGATCCATGAAACAAACCGGGACTGGGAGGATGGATACCGCAGCCGCTGGTCGCACGACAAAATTGTGCGCTCCACGCACGGCGTAAACTGCACCGGCTCCTGCAGCTGGAAGATCTACGTCAAAAACGGTCTGGTCACCTGGGAAACCCAGCAGACCGACTACCCGCGTACCCGTCCTGATATGCCTAATCATGAGCCGCGCGGCTGTCCGCGTGGGGCCAGCTACTCCTGGTATCTCTACAGCGCTAACCGCCTGAAATACCCTCTGATGCGCAAACGCCTGATGAAAATGTGGCGTGAAGCGAAAGCTCAGCACAGCGATCCGGTTGACGCATGGGCTTCTATTATTGAAGACGCCGACAAAGCGAAAAGCTTCAAGCAGGCGCGCGGACGCGGCGGCTTTGTCCGCTCCTCCTGGCAGGAGGTCAACGAGCTGATCGCCGCCTCTAACGTCTATACCGTTAAAACCTACGGCCCAGACCGCGTGGCGGGCTTCTCGCCGATCCCGGCGATGTCGATGGTCTCCTACGCCTCCGGCGCGCGCTACCTGTCGCTGATCGGCGGCACCTGCCTGAGCTTCTACGACTGGTACTGCGACCTGCCGCCAGCCTCCCCGCAAACCTGGGGTGAGCAGACCGACGTGCCGGAATCCGCCGACTGGTACAACTCCAGCTACATTATCGCCTGGGGCTCTAACGTTCCGCAGACCCGTACCCCGGATGCCCACTTCTTTACCGAAGTCCGTTACAAAGGCACCAAAACCGTTGCCGTTACCCCGGACTATGCCGAAATCGCCAAGCTGTGTGACCTGTGGCTGGCCCCGAAGCAAGGCACCGACGCCGCAATGGCGATGGCGATGGGCCACGTCATGCTGCGCGAGTTCCACCTCGACAAGCCGAGCCAGTACTTTACCGACTACGTGCGTCGCTATACCGATATGCCGATGCTGGTGATGCTCGAAGAGCGCGACGGCTACTATGCGGCAGGGCGGATGCTGCGTGCCGCTGACCTGGTGGATGCCCTCGGTCAGGAGAATAACCCTGAGTGGAAAACCGTGGCCTGCAATGACAGCGGCGAGCTGATTGCACCTAACGGCTCCATCGGTTTCCGCTGGGGCGAGAAAGGGAAGTGGAACCTTGAGCAGCGCGACGGCACCAGCGGGGCGGACGCCGAGCTTCGCCTGAGCCTGCTGGGCGGTCACGATGATATCGCCGAGGTGGGCTTCCCCTACTTTGGCAACGAAGGGTCAGAGCACTTCAACCGCGTTGAGCTGCAAAATATCCTCCTGCACAAGCTGCCGGTAAAACGCCTGCAGCTGGCGGATGGCAGCACCGCGCTGGTCACCACCGTCTACGATCTGACGATGGCCAACTACGGTCTCGACCGTGGCCTGGGCGATGCCAACGCCGCCGCCAGCTATGACGAAGTGAAAGCGTATACGCCGGCGTGGGCGGAAAAAATAACCGGCGTGCCGCGGGCGCATATTATCCGTACCGCCCGTGAGTTTGCTGATAACGCCGATAAAACCCATGGTCGTTCGATGATCATCGTCGGCGCAGGCCTGAATCACTGGTTCCACATGGACATGAACTACCGTGGCCTGATCAATATGCTGGTATTCTGCGGCTGTGTCGGCCAGAGCGGCGGCGGCTGGGCGCACTACGTCGGCCAGGAGAAGCTGCGTCCGCAGACTGGCTGGCAGCCGCTGGCGTTCGCCCTCGACTGGCAGCGTCCGCCTCGCCATATGAACGGTACCTCCTTCTTCTACAACCACTCCGGGCAGTGGCGTTATGAGACCCTGACCGCACAGGAGCTGCTCTCTCCGCTGGCGGATAAGTCCCGCTACAGCGGCCATCTGCTCGACTTTAACGTGCGCGCCGAGCGCATGGGCTGGCTGCCATCCGCACCGCAGCTGGGCACCAACCCGCTGCGCATCGCCGCTGAAGCTGAAAAAGCGGGCATGTCGGCGGTGGATTACACCGTCAAGGCGCTGAAAGAGGGGACGATTCGCTTTGCGGCCGAGCAGCCGGAGAACGGCAAAAACCATCCGCGTAACCTCTTTATCTGGCGCTCTAACCTGCTTGGCTCCTCCGGGAAAGGCCATGAGTACATGCTGAAGTACCTGCTGGGTACCGAGAACGGCATTCAGGGTAAGGATCTGGGCATGCAGGGCGGCGTGAAGCCGGAAGAGGTCGAGTGGCATGATAATGGCCTCGACGGCAAGCTGGATCTGGTGGTCACCCTCGACTTCCGCCTGTCGAGCACCTGTCTCTACTCCGATATCGTGCTGCCGACGGCAACCTGGTATGAGAAAGACGACATGAATACCTCGGATATGCATCCGTTTATTCATCCGCTCTCTGCCGCCGTCGATCCGGCCTGGGAGTCGAAAAGCGACTGGGAGATCTACAAAGGCATCGCCCAGAAGTTCTCTGAAGTGTGCGTGGGCCACCTGGGCGTCGAAACTGACGTGGTAACCCTGCCTATCCAGCACGACTCCGCCGCCGAGCTGGCGCAGCCGCTGGATGTTAAGGACTGGAAGAAAGGCGAGTGCGACCTGATCCCCGGCAAAACCGCGCCGCATATCATTCCGGTGGAGCGCGACTACCCCGCGACCTATGAGCGCTTTACCTCCATCGGTCCGCTGCTGGATAAGGTGGGCAACGGCGGCAAGGGCATCGCGTGGAACACCGAAAGCGAAATGGATCTGCTGCGCAAGCTTAACTACACCAAGGCAGAAGGCCCGGCGAAAGGCCAGCCGATGCTTAACAGCGCCATCGATGCAGCGGAGATGATCCTGACCCTCGCCCCAGAGACCAACGGTCACGTGGCGGTTAAGGCCTGGGCGGCGCTGAGCGAGTTTACCGGCCGCGACCATACCCATCTGGCAACTAATAAAGAAGAGGAGAAGATCCGCTTCCGCGATATTCAGGCCCAGCCGCGCAAAATTATCTCCAGCCCGACCTGGTCTGGCCTTGAGGATGAGCATGTCTCCTACAACGCAGGTTACACCAACGTGCATGAGCTGATCCCATGGCGCACGCTCTCCGGCCGCCAGCAGCTTTATCAGGATCACCCGTGGATGCGCGACTTCGGCGAGAGCCTGCTGGTTTACCGTCCGCCGATTGATACCCGTTCGGTGAAAGCGGTGATGGGCGAAAAGTCCAACGGTAATCCGGAGAAGGCGCTGAACTTCATCACCCCGCACCAGAAGTGGGGGATCCACTCTACCTACAGCGACAACCTGCTGATGCTGACCCTGTCACGCGGCGGCCCGATCGTCTGGATGAGCGAGGTGGATGCCAAAGAGCTGGGCATTGAGGATAACGACTGGATCGAAGCCTTCAACAGCAACGGCGCGCTTACCGCCCGTGCGGTAGTGAGCCAGCGCGTGCCCGCCGGGATGACCATGATGTACCACGCCCAGGAGCGTATCGTGAATATTCCCGGCTCGGAGATTACCGGCCAGCGCGGCGGGATCCACAACTCGGTGACCCGTATTAGCCCGAAACCGACCCATATGATCGGCGGCTACGCCCAGCTGGCGTACGGCTTTAACTACTATGGCACGGTCGGCTCTAACCGCGATGAGTTCGTGGTGGTCCGTAAGATGAAGAACATTAACTGGTTAGATGGCGAAAACAACGACCAGGTACAGGAGAGCGCAAAATGAAAATTCGTTCACAGGTAGGCATGGTGCTGAACCTTGATAAGTGCATCGGCTGTCATACCTGCTCGGTCACCTGTAAAAACGTCTGGACCAGCCGGGAAGGGATGGAGTACGCCTGGTTCAACAACGTTGAGAGCAAGCCTGGCGTGGGTTTCCCGGATGACTGGGAGAACCAGGAGAAGTGGAAGGGCGGCTGGATCCGCAAAGTGAACGGCAAGCTGCAGCCGCGCATGGGTAACCGCGCCACGCTGCTGGGTAAAATTTTCGCTAACCCGCATCTGCCGGGGATCGATGACTACTATGAGCCGTTCGACTACGACTATCAGCATCTGCACACGGCGCCGGAGGGCAAACACCAGCCCATCGCCCGTCCGCGGTCAAAAATCAGCGGTCAGCGGATGGATAAGATCGTCAGCGGTCCGAACTGGGAGGAGATCCTCGGCGGCGAGTTTGAGAAGCGCAGCCAGGATCGGAACTTCGAGAACATGCAGAAGGCGATGTACGGGCAGTTTGAAAACACCTTCATGATGTACCTGCCACGCCTGTGTGAGCACTGCCTGAACCCAGCCTGCGTCGCCACCTGCCCGAGCGGAGCGATCTACAAGCGTGAAGAGGATGGCATTGTGCTGATCGATCAGGACAAGTGCCGCGGCTGGCGGATGTGTGTTACCGGTTGCCCCTACAAAAAGATCTACTTCAACTGGAAGAGCGGCAAGTCCGAGAAGTGCATCTTCTGTTATCCACGCATTGAGGCGGGGATGCCGACCGTCTGCTCCGAGACCTGTGTAGGACGCATCCGTTACCTGGGCGTGCTGCTCTATGACGCGGACGCCATTGAAAACGCGGCGGCAGTAGAGAGCGAGAAAGATCTCTACCAGCGTCAGCTGGACGTCTTCCTCGACCCGAACGATCCGGCGGTTATTGCGCAGGCGCTGAAGGATGGCGTGCCGCAGAGTGTGATTGACGCCGCGCAGAAGTCGCCGGTGTGGAAACTGGCGATGGACTGGAAGCTGGCCCTGCCACTGCACCCGGAGTATCGCACCCTGCCGATGGTCTGGTACGTGCCGCCTCTGTCACCGATCCAGTCGGCGGCCGACGCGGGCGAGCTGGGCAGCAACGGCATCCTGCCGGACGTCGAAAGCCTGCGCATTCCGGTGCAGTATCTCGCTAACCTACTGACGGCAGGCGATACCCAGCCGGTGCTGCTGGCGCTAAAACGCATGCTGGCGATGCGTCACTACAAGCGTGCCGAGACCGTGGATAACGTCAACGATATTCGCGCCCTGGAAGAAGTAGGCTTAAGCGAAGCCCAGGCGCAGGAGATGTATCGTTATCTGGCGATTGCCAACTACGAGGATCGCTTCGTGATCCCGACCAGCCACCGCGAGCTGGCCCGGGATGCGTTCCCGGAACGTAACGGCTGCGGCTTTAGCTTCGGCGATGGCTGCCACGGCAGCGACACCAAGTTCAACCTGTTTAACAGCCGCCGTATTGATGCCGTCGATGTGACGAAGAAAACGGAGCCGCGCCCATGATTGAACTCGTCGTGATTTCCCGTCTGCTGGAGTATCCGGATGCTGCCCTGTGGCAGCATCAGCAGGAGCTGTTCGATGCTCTGGCGGAGACCGAGCACCTGTCGCTTAAGGATGCCCATCAGCTAAGCGTTTTTATTCGTGACCTGATGAATCAGGATCTGCTGGATGCGCAGGCGGCCTACAGCGAGCTGTTCGATCGTGGACGCGCTACCTCGCTGCTGCTGTTTGAGCATGTGCATGGCGAATCCCGCGATCGCGGCCAGGCGATGGTGGATCTGCTGGCCCAGTACGAGCGTCAGGGCCTGGTTATCGACCGCCGCGAGCTACCGGATCATCTCCCACTCTATCTGGAGTATCTGGCGCAGCTCCCGGCAAGCGACGCGCTGGCGGGACTGGAGGATATCGCCCCGATTCTGGCCCTGCTCAACGCCCGTTTGCAACAGCGTGAAAGCCGCTATGCCAGCCTGTTTGAGCTGCTGCTGCGGCTGGCCAAAACCGACGTCGACCGGGAGAAGGTCGGTGAGAAAATTGCCGGTGAAGCCCGGGACGATACCCCCCAGGCGCTGGATGCCGTCTGGGAGGAGGAGCAGGTGAAATTCTTCGCCGACCAGGGCTGCGGTGAGTCTGAGATCGCCTCTCATCAGCGCCGCTTCGCCGGTGCGGTGGCCCCGCAATATTTGAATATCACAACCGGAGGACAGCAATAATGCAGTTCCTTAATATGTTCTTCTATGACATCTATCCCTATATTGCAGGCACGGTGTTTCTTGTCGGCAGCTGGCTGCGCTATGACTACGGGCAGTACACCTGGCGGGCAGGCTCCAGCCAGATGCTGGATCGCAAAGGAATGAACATGGCCTCGAACCTGTTCCATATCGGGATTATCGGGATCTTTGCCGGTCACCTGGTGGGGATGCTCACTCCGCACTGGATGTATGAGTCCTTTCTACCGATTGACGTTAAACAGAAGCTGGCGATGATTGCCGGGGGCGTGTTCGGCATCATGACGCTGGTAGGCGGCCTGCTGCTGCTTAAGCGCCGCCTCTTTAGCCCACGCGTGCGTGCCACCACGACGACGGCAGATATCCTGATCCTGACCCTGCTGATGGTGCAGTGTACGCTGGGCCTGCTGACGATTCCGTTCTCGGCCCAGCATATGGACGGGAGTGAAATGATGAAGCTGGTGGGTTGGGCGCAGTCTATCGTAACCTTCCATGGCGGGGCATCGTCGAACCTTGACGGGGTAGCATTCATTTTCCGTGTGCATCTGGTGCTGGGGATGACGCTGTTCCTGCTCTTCCCGTTCTCGCGCCTGGTGCATATCTGGAGCGCGCCGGTAGAGTACCTGACGCGCAAATACCAGGTTGTACGCGCCCGTCGCTAATTGGCTTCCTGTTTAACTCCAACCTCGCTGCGGCGAGGTTTTTTTTCGCCCCAGCCAAGATTGTTTCCCGCCGCCGCGAGAAGGATCAGCACCCCGCCTGCCAGCTGGGTGACGCTGAGGGTATGTCCAAAGACCAGGTTATCCACCACAATCGCCACCACCGGATAAATAAACGACAGCGATCCAATAATCGGGGTAGGCAGTTTCTGAATCGCGCTATAGAGCAGCTGATACATGACGCCGGTGTGGACGATGCCGAGGGTCAACAGGATCCCCCAGGGAAACTCTCGGGAGAAAACCGGCATCTGCGCCAGCGGCAGCAGCATTACCACGCCCGTAAGCACCTGTATAAAGGCGATGTGCTGCGGTGGAATAGGGCGCAGCTTGCGCGTGATCATCGCGGTGAGGGCATAGAAGAAGGCTGCGCCCAGCGCCAGGGCGATCCCCATCAGCCAGCCGGCGGCATGGCCCTGCGTTAGCTCGCTGGAGAGCAGGATTACCACGCCGACAAAGGCGAGAATCAGCCAGCCCCATTTCACCAGGCTGACCCGCTCTCCAAACAGCATGCCCATCAGCACCAGCATAAAGGGTTGTGTGTTGTAGACCACGGTTGCCAGTCCAATAGAGACGCGCTCGTAGGCGGCGAACAGCAGCAGCCAGTTAATGACCAGCGCCACGCCGCCGAGGATGGCAAGAGTCAGGGTTACCCGCGTTAAACGGCTGAAAGGCTGTTTGCTAAGGCGGATAAAGAGATAGAGCGCTATAGCGCCGATAGCACAGCGCCAGAAAACGACTTCCGTTACTGGCAGGCCGGAGAGTAAAACAAAGGCACCGATGGAGCCGGAAATTAGCATCGCCAGACTCATCTGCCAGACGCCTTTTTGTATATCGCGCATATCTACCTCCTCGTTTGATACTCTATTATTAGAAAACTAAGCGTGGTTTGATATAACCTTAATAAGGTGATTGACGTATTTATCTTTTATAAATTAGGTGAAGTTTATGGATTACCTTATCGATGAGATTGATCGCCAAATCGTCGGTTGTCTGGCAGAAGATGCACGCATGTCGCTGAAGGTGCTAAGCGCCAGAGTCGGATTAACCTCGCCCAGCACGGCGGAAAGAGTAAAGCGCCTTGAAGAGCGCGGGGTTATTCAGGGATATGGCGCGCACGTTAACCTTGCTGCGCTGGGCTATACGCTACAGGCGCTGGTTCGGGTTCGACCCATGCCGGGCATGCTGCATAAGGTCGATAAAATGATCCAGGCGATACCGGAGTGTATTGAGTGCGACAAGGTAACCGGGGAGGATTGCTTCGTGATGCGCCTGGTTGTGCGCTCAATAGAGCAGTTGGATGAGCTGCTGGATGGCCTGGCGGAGTACGCCCAGAGCAACACCGCAATCGTCAAAAGCTCGCCGGTTAAGCGCCGTCTGCCGCCGATATGATGTTGGAGGCAACGCCGGGTGGCGGCTTCGCCTGACCCGGCCTACGTCCTCGAATCGACAGGGTGCCACGATAGTGTAGCCCCGGTAAGCGCAGCGCCACCGGGGAGATCGACGCGGAGTGGGGGAACGATTACTCGGTGCTCCGCACCTCGCCCTTCGGGTCGTTGCCTGACGGCAACGCTTTCTCGCTGTCGCTCGAATCGAACCTTAGTCGAAGCTTCTCATCCTTCCCTGCACGGAATGGCATGCGGCTTTGAGGTTTGATTTAGATGGGGTGCTTTATAAGGAGATGGTGGTGGGGGAAGGATTCGAACCTTCGAAGTCTGTGACGGCAGATTTACAGTCTGCTCCCTTTGGCCGCTCGGGAACCCCACCAGGGGTGATATCTTGCTTGTAGAGATGGTGGTGGGGGAAGGATTATTCGTCGCTTCGCTCCTCACCCTTCGGGCCGTTGCCTGAAGGCAACGTTCTCTCGCTCTCGCTCGAGTCGAACCTTAGTCGAAGGTTCTTACCCTTCCCCGATAAGTGCATATGTCAGCTTCACTCATCAGGTTTACCACACTGCTGTGGTGAATAATGGTGGTGGGGGAAGGATTCGAACCTTCGAAGTCGATGACGGCAGATTTACAGTCTGCTCCCTTTGGCCGCTCGGGAACCCCACCACGGGGTAATGCTGGTACTGGCCTGCTTCCCTTGGGAAGCGGGGCGCATCATATCAAATGACGCGCCGCTGTAAAGCATTCCTTTCATGAAAATGAATCGTTTGCATGCTTTTTACGCGCACTGCGCTAATGCTAAACAATTCATTTCATGTGTCGCTTACAGAATAATTGTTCGGTTGCCGTAGACAAATACCCGCTGGCCCAGAACTTCATATAGCGCCCGGCTGAGCACGTTCTTCTCTACGTCACGTCCGGCACGCATCATATCTTCAGCAGTGTAGGTATGATCGACGTGAATAACGTCCTGCATAATAATCGGACCCTCATCCAGATTATCATTCACATAGTGCGCGGTCGCACCAATGATCTTCACGCCGCGCTCGTAGGCCTGGTGATAAGGGCGGGCACCAATAAACGCCGGTAAGAACGAGTGGTGAATATTAATGATCTTATTCGGGAAGCGGGCCACAAAGGTCGGCGTCAGCACGCGCATATATTTCGCCAGTACCACATAGTCCGGCTCATAGGCTTCAATCGCCTGAGCCATCCTCTCGTCATGATCTTCTCGAGTCAGCCCTTCATGGCTTACCAGCTCGAAAGGAATATCAAAACGCTCTACCAGCGTGCGCAGCGTTTCATGGTTACCAATCACGGCGGCAATCTCTACGTCAAGGCCGCCATAGTTAGCCTTCATCAGCAGATCGCCCAGACAGTGAGCCTCTTTCGTCACCAGGATCACGATGCGGCGACGTCCGGCAGGGGTTAACTCTCGCACGGAACCTTCAGGCAGGGCGCTGTCGAGATCCGCCAGTAGGGTCGCATCGTTAAAGATCCCCTCCAGCTCGGTACGCATAAAGAAGCGCCCGGTACGGTGATCGACAAACTCATTGTTCTGCACAATGTTAAGTTCGTGCTTGTAACAGATATTGGTGATGCGTGCGATAAGCCCTTTCTGGTCGGGACAGATGGTACGCAGAACTTTTCGTTGTAGTGAATGCATTGCCGGGTAAATCCTTGACGTGTTTGCTATGAGGTGCCGCTGGTCTTATTGCCCGCAACACTTTTTAAATTTTTTTCCCGAACCGCAGGGGCAGGGATCGTTACGGCCAAACTGGGGCCGGGTGCCATCAATATAATACCACTGGCCATTTTCTTTTAAGAACCTGGAGCGCTCGATAATAGCACCCGTTTTGCCTTTCTCATTAAAGCGGGCCACAAAACTGACAAACCCTTCGCTGCTGTGACTGCCCTCAGCCTGCTCAAAGATCGTCAGGCCCAACCACTCAGTATTGGCAAAACCTGCCTCGATCTCCTGACGGAACGTCCCAGCCTGACAGGAGGGGTGCCAGGTCTGAATCAGGTAGTCTGCGCGCTTTTCTACAAAAGCCGTATAGCGCGAGCGCATTAGCTGCCCAGGATTGGACACAATCAGTTTTCCAGACAGATAAGGCTGGCAACATAAGCTATACTCCAGTGCGCTACCGCAGGGACAACGGTTTGACAAAATAGGTATCCTGAATAAATGAGAGCGCAGACGCGCCTTTACCGCACTATGTTAACTGAGCGATGCCCATGACGCTATGCCAGGAGAGTTTGGGAGAAGAGATATTCCTCAGGACTGGTCATATGGTCAAAAATTTAGTACGTTCGGCATAGATTATTGGCATACAGCGTTGAGAGATGCATTTTTGCCGCCGTGATGTATTAGCATCATGACGTTTCTGGTTCAGGCACTTACGCATGGCGTATCACTGCCGTAATGCGCAAGACGGGCCTGGGATCTTGATGAACCTATTTGTCCTGTCTTTTTGCCGGCCTCGTGTGCGGCAGCGCGTATTGCTGTTTTTGAGCAAGCCGAGGGATGTTATTGGGCGAATTGTAACCACTCGGTGCACATAAAATGTTTGAGCACGTAGTTTTTCGCTTTCTTAAGCAAAATCTGACAGGCGGTAGTCGCAATAGCGTGCCACTATTGAACTATCGTAAGGCAGGGGAGAGAACATGACGCAGCCATTGGCCGGAAAACATATGTTAATCGTTGAAGACGAACCCGTTTTCCGCTCACTGCTGGACTCATGGCTGCTGTCTCTTGGCGCATCCACCACCTTAGCGGGTGATGGAGTCGAAGCGCTGGAGATGATGGCCAGAGTCAGACCAGATCTGATGATCTGTGATATCGCAATGCCGCGGATGAACGGCCTCAAGCTGGTTGAACACCTGCGTAACGAAGGCGACCAAACGCCAATCCTGGTCATCTCCGCAACGGAGAACATGGCCGACATTGCTAAGGCGCTTCGTCTCGGCGTGCAGGATGTTTTACTGAAACCGGTAAAAGATTTTAGTCGTCTGCGGGAGACCGTGCTGGCCTGCCTCTATCCAAATATGTTTAATTCGCGGGTAGAGGAAGAGGAGCGACTCTTTCAGGACTGGGATGCGTTAGTGAGCGATCCGCACGCGGCAGCAAAGCTGCTACAGGAGTTACAGCCTCCCGTTCAACAGGTCATATCCCAGTGCCGCGTTAATTATCGCCAGCTTGTTGCTGCCAACCAGCCCGGTCTGGTTTTAGATATTGCACCGTTATCCGATCACGATCTCGCATTTTATTGCCTGGATGTGACTCGCGCTGGGGATAACGGTGTATTAGCCGCGCTATTATTACGCGCACTCTTCAATGGCCTGCTGCAGGAGCAGCTCTCTCAGCAGCGCCAGCGCTTACCTGAACTGGGGGCGTTGTTAAAACAGGTCAATCAATTACTGCGCCAGGCAAATTTACCCGGGCAGTTCCCTCTGCTGGTTGGTTATTATCACAGCGAACAAAAAAATTTGATATTAGTCTCCGCAGGGCTTAACGCAACGCTCAATACTGATGCACAACAGGTTCAGATTAGCAGCGGCGTGCCGTTAGGGACGTTGGGTAATGCTTACTTAAATCAAATAAGCCAGCGTTGTGAAGCCTGGCAGTGCCAGGTTTGGGGAACGGGTGGCCGGCTGCGCTTAATGTTGTCTGCGGAATGAGCGATCGCGCTGCGCTACCCATTTTTGCTTTACCGCAAAAACGGGCCGGGTGCTACTATCGCGATAGTCTTATAGGTAATTGTCTTAATTACATGTCAAGGTGCTCGATTCAGACCAGGCTCACAGTTTGATACTGATATACTCAATGCACTATTCATTGACGAACGTGTTCTAAGTATGAACAGTCCAGGAGATTTTAAATGGCTGCCGTTAATTCAAAAGTAACAAAAGCAGTTATCCCGGTCGCAGGATTAGGTACCAGGATGCTGCCCGCCACGAAAGCTATCCCTAAGGAGATGCTGCCGCTGGTTGATAAGCCCTTAATTCAATACGTAGTGAATGAATGTATTGCGGCGGGTATTACGGAAATCGTTTTAGTTACTCATTCATCTAAAAACTCCATCGAGAACCACTTCGATACCAGTTTTGAGCTGGAAGCCATGCTGGAAAAACGCGTTAAGCGCCAGCTGCTGGAAGAAGTACAGTCTATTTGTCCTCCGCATGTCACTATTATGCAGGTTCGTCAGGGTCTGGCTAAAGGTTTAGGCCATGCGGTACTGTGCGCACATCCGGTAGTGGGTGACGAACCCGTGGCTGTTATTCTGCCTGACGTTATTCTTGATGAATATGAATCCGATCTCTCCCAGGATAACCTGGCGGAAATGATCAAACGCTTCGATGAAACCGGCTGCAGCCAGATTATGGTTGAGCCTGTTGAAGATGTGACCGCGTACGGCGTTGTAGACTGCAAAGGCGCAGAGCTGAAGCCGGGTGAAAGCGTGCCTATGGTTGGCGTGGTTGAGAAGCCTAAGGCGAACGTCGCACCTTCTAACCTTGCTGTGGTAGGCCGTTACGTCCTGAGCGCTGAGATTTGGCCTCTGCTGGCGAAAACCCCTCCGGGAGCGGGTGATGAGATCCAGCTGACCGACGGTATTGATATGCTGATCGAGAAAGAGACCGTTGAAGCGTACCATATGAAAGGCAAGAGCCACGACTGCGGCAACAAGCTGGGCTATATGCAAGCATTTGTCGAATATGGCATCCGTCACAATACGCTGGGCGAAGAATTTAAAAGCTGGCTGGAAAATGAGATGGGCCTCAATAAGTAAGGCTTTTCTCACCGCTGTCTGAACCAGGCCGGAGATAACCGCTACGTACGTGTTATCTCCGGCTTTTTTATTACCAGTTGTTTCTAAATGCAAACATAAACCAGGACGGGGTAGGGTAAATACAAATAAAAAATCCCGCCGGAGCGGGATTTTTTTGCATCAGAAGAAGCGTTATTCCTTGATCAGGAAGTCTTCCAGCTGTTTGCCTTGCTCATCCATGGCTTTCTTAATTACTGCTGGGGTACGGCCCTGGCCGGTCCAGGTTTTAGTTTCGCCGTTTTCGTCAACGTAGCTATATTTAGCAGGACGTGCTGCACGCTTGGCTTTCGTACCGACTTTCGCGGCTGCCATGCTGTTCAGCAGTTCGTTAGGGTCAATACCGTCAGCAATCAGCATTTCGCGATATTGTTGCAGTTTACGCGTACGCTCTTCAATTTCAGCAGCTGCAGCATTATCTTCTTCACGACGCTCGTTAACAACAACTTCTAATTTCTCCAGCATTTCTTCGAGCGTTTCGAGAGTGCATTCTCTTGCCTGTGCACGAAGAGTACGGATGTTGTTCAGAATTTTAAGTGCTTCGCTCATTGTAGTAATCTCAAACTTATAATGGGGTGGTTTGTTGAGCTAATAATAGAGCGATAATTTGAGTTGTGCAATACCCGACAATGTAAGGAATTCAAAATTACCCGTTATTTGCCCATTTTATTAATTCCGCTATCTTAAATTTTCCTTCAGGAAACGCGCCTGCAAAGCTTATCCAAAGCATTAACCCCAGTCCGCTCGGGGTTGGATAAAGAGAAGCATGCTACTCAACATTTTTCGATTAATCCTGGTATTACTATAGCGGACGTGGATAAATATCAACCTTTCCTATTAGTCTGACATAAGCGTGCTGAGCTTAAATTACTAATATTTTCTGGAGCCTAAGTTAGAAAACTAAGTTAAAAGGCTCCGCGCTAAAGTCCGTGCTAAAGTCCGTGCTAAAGTCCGCGCTGACGGTGGGGATGGGGATAAATGAAGAACGCTCTTTGCCTGCGGCAATGGTTGCCGCAATCATAAATGTTATAAAGTGTGAATATCCCGGCAGGCGTCAGGATGTGGATTAACCGGCAGGCCGCGAGCCGTTTAGATGTTAGCCTGACAAAATATGGTACAATCGGCACGGTAAAAATTACATTTTGATTGGGGTCTTTAGACCGATGGCACAGCTTTATTTCTACTACTCGGCAATGAACGCCGGCAAATCGACGGCGCTTTTACAATCTTCCTACAATTACCAGGAAAGGGGGATGCGCTCGCTGGTCTACACTGCTGAAATTGATAACCGTTTCGGTAGTGGAAAAGTCAGCTCCCGTATCGGTCTCTCATCACCGGCAAAATTATTCAATCAGCAAACCTCGCTGTTTGATGACATTCGCGATGAGCATGCCCGTGAAGCCGTTCACTGCGTGCTGGTGGATGAGAGCCAGTTTTTAACGCGCGAGCAGGTCTACGCCCTCTCTGAAATTGTCGATAAGCTTGATATTCCGGTCCTGTGTTACGGGTTACGCACGGATTTCCGCGGCGAGCTCTTTACCGGGAGCCTCTATTTACTGGCATGGTCAGATAAACTCGTGGAGTTAAAAACCATCTGTTTCTGTGGCCGTAAGGCCAGCATGGTATTACGTCTCGACCAGGATGGGCATCCCTATAATGAGGGAGAGCAGGTGGTTATTGGGGGCAATGAGCGCTATGTCTCGGTATGCCGCAAGCATTATAAAGAGGCGCTTGCAGAAGGCTCTCTGACGGCGATCCAGCGCCGTATCCGTGGGTAGGTACTGCTAAAGGCTTAAATCGTCTCAGCGCGCCGTTGAGGCCATAAAAAAACCCGCCAGTTGGCGGGTTTTTGTTAGTACGAAACGTTAAGCGGTTTTCTTCGCTTTTTTATCGGCTTTAACCGGTACAGCAGATTCAACCTGCGCAGGTGCAGCTTCACCCTCTCTGTACTCACGGCCATAGTAGGTATCCAGCAGGATCTGTTTCAGCTCGGCGATCAGCGGGTAGCGCGGGTTAGCGCCGGTGCACTGGTCATCGAAGGCGTCTTCAGACAGTTTGTCAACGTGCGCCAGGAAGTCGGCTTCCTGCACGCCTGCTTCACGGATGGATTTCGGAATACCCAGCTCGGCTTTCAGGCTGTCCAGCCATGCCAGCAGCTTCTCAATCTTCGCAGCGGTGCGATCGCCCGGTGCGCTAAGTCCCAGGTGGTCGGCAATCTCTGCGTAGCGGCGGCGAGCCTGAGGACGGTCGTACTGGCTGAAAGCGGTCTGTTTGGTTGGGTTATCGTTCGCATTATAACGAATAACGTTGCCAATCAGCAGGGCGTTGGCCAGGCCGTGCGGAATGTGGAACTGCGAGCCAAGTTTGTGCGCCATAGAGTGGCAAACACCCAGGAAGGCGTTAGCAAACGCGATACCTGCGACGGTGGCAGCACTGTGTACGCGCTCACGGGCAACCGGGTTTTTCGATCCTTCGTGGTAGGACGCCGGCAGGTTCTCTTTCAGCAGCTTCAGCGCCTGCAGGGCCTGACCATCAGAGAACTCAGAGGCCAGCACTGAGACATAGGCCTCCAGGGCGTGAGTGACCGCATCCAGACCACCGAATGCACAGAGTGATTTCGGCATATCCATCACCAGGTTGGCATCAACAACGGCCATGTCCGGCGTCAGGGCATAGTCTGCCAGTGGGTATTTCTGGCCAGTAGCATCGTCGGTTACTACAGCAAACGGCGTGACTTCAGAACCCGTACCAGAGGTAGTGGTGATCGCAACCATTTTTGCTTTCACACCCATTTTCGGGAACTTATAGATACGTTTACGGATATCCATAAAGCGCAGCGCCAGCTCTTCGAAGTGGGTTTCCGGGTGCTCGTACATTACCCACATGATTTTGGCTGCGTCCATCGGGGAGCCGCCGCCGAGGGCGATGATCACGTCAGGCTTGAATGCGTTCGCCAGCTCTGCGCCTTTACGAACAACGGAGAGGGTTGGGTCAGCTTCAACCTCAAAGAATACGTCCACTTCTACGCCAGCTGCTTTCAGCACAGAGGTGATCTGGTCTGCGTAGCCGTTGTTGAACAGGAAGCGGTCAGTCACGATCAGCGCACGTTTGTGGCCATCAGTAATCACTTCATCCAGCGCGATTGGCAGGGAGCCACGGCGGAAGTAGATAGATTTCGGAAGTTTATGCCACAGCATGTTTTCAGCTCGCTTAGCAACGGTTTTCTTGTTGATCAGGTGCTTCGGACCCACGTTTTCAGAGATGGAGTTACCACCCCATGAACCACAGCCCAGAGTCAGAGACGGGGCGAGTTTAAAGTTATACAGGTCACCGATACCCCCCTGAGAAGCAGGGGTGTTGATCAGGATACGTGCAGTTTTCATCATCTGCCCGAAGTGCGCTACACGCTCCGGCTGGTTGTCCTGGTCGGTGTAGAGACAGGAGGTGTGGCCGATCCCGCCCATTGCCACCAGTTTTTCAGCCTTAACGACGGCATCGTCAAAATCTTTCGCACGGTACATTGCCAGCGTCGGGGAGAGTTTTTCATGAGCGAACGGCTCGCTCTCATCGACGTCGGTGACTTCACCAATCAGGATCTTGGTGGTAGCTGGCACGGTGAAGCCTGCCAGTTCAGCGATTTTATACGCTGGCTGACCTACGATGGCTGCGTTCAACGCGCCATTTTTCAGGATGATGTCCTGAACGGCTTTCAGCTCCTGGCCTTGCAGCATGTAGCCGCCGTGGCTGGCAAAACGTTCACGCACTTTGTCGTAAACGGAGTCAACGACGACAACAGACTGTTCAGAAGCACAGATGACGCCGTTATCGAAGGTTTTAGACATCAGTACGGAGGCTACTGCACGTTTGATATCGGCAGTTTCGTCGATAACAACCGGGGTGTTACCTGCGCCTACGCCGATAGCCGGTTTACCTGAGCTGTAAGCCGCTTTAACCATGCCTGGACCACCGGTCGCGAGGATCAGGTTGATATCCGGATGGTGCATCAGCGCGTTGGAAAGCTCGACGGAAGGTTGGTCAATCCAGCCAATCAGATCTTTTGGTGCGCCCGCGGCGATAGCGGCCTGCAGAACGATATCAGCTGCTTTATTGGTAGCATCTTTAGCGCGCGGATGTGGAGAGAAGATGATAGCGTTGCGAGTCTTAAGGCTAATGAGTGATTTAAAGATTGCGGTTGAGGTTGGGTTAGTGGTTGGAACGATACCGCAAATTATGCCGATAGGTTCGGCGATAGTGATGGTGCCAAAAGTGTCATCGGTAGAAAGGACACCGCAGGTCTTCTCATCTTTGTACGCGTTATAAATATATTCAGAAGCAAAGTGGTTTTTTATCACCTTGTCTTCCACAATACCCATACCGGATTCTGCAACGGCCAGCTTAGCGAGGGGAATTCGCGCATCAGCGGCAGCCAGAGCGGCGGCACGGAAGATTTTATCAACTTGTTCTTGAGAAAAGTTGGCATATTCACGCTGGGCTTTTTTCACGCGTTCAACGAGTGCGTTAAGTTCAGCGACATTAGTAACGGCCATAATGATCTCCTGATAATGTTAAAACTCTTTTAGTAAATCAGTTGCTCAATGGATCAATAGAACAGTATAGTAAGACCCATCGAAGCCTGCGTTACCGTTTCAAAAACAAGTACTTATCTACGAAACCTGCACCCATGATTTACTAAAAGAGCCTCGCCTCAGCATCATACCGTTTGATACTTTTTTTGTCCCTGGCGGCATAAACAAGGTTACTCACTTCTGAGTAGTGATTACGTGATCCAGATCAAGAATAGTACAAGCTGACACCTTTCAGCAGGCACTTCTTGATGCCTTGCATCAAATGTTAATAATTTCAGGCAGGTAGTAGAAATAAGTTATCATACTTTCTACAATTAAATAACATACCCTCTTTGTCACGTTTTTCAGAATAATTCTGGTGAAGTATGCTGAAATTAAACGTATATTTAGCATGGTTTTTTTAGGGTTGTAATTTTGCCTTCGGCGTTGATTCCCTGCGGAGCTTACCGTGATCCATACGTTGTTTGATTTTCCGACCTACCTAAAGTTTTTCATTGGTCTTTTTGCCCTGGTTAATCCGGTCGGGATTATTCCTGTATTTATCAGTATGACCGGCTATCAGACGGCGGCGGCAAGAAACAAAACCAACATGACGGCCAGCGTCTCGGTAGCCATTATTCTGCTCACCTCGCTCTTTCTGGGCAGCACTATCCTGCAACTGTTTGGCATCTCAATTGACTCCTTCCGCATTGCCGGGGGTATCCTGGTCGTTACTATTGCAATGTCGATGATCAGCGGCAAGCTGGGGGAGGATAAGCAGAACAAACAGGAGAAGTCAGAGACGGCTATTCGCGAAAGTATCGGCGTGGTTCCGCTCGCGCTGCCGTTGATGGCGGGGCCGGGGGCCATTAGCTCTACTATCGTTTGGGGAACCCGTTTTCACAGCTGGCCGCATCTGCTCTGCTTCTCAATCGCCATCGCCCTGTTTGCATGCTGCTGCTGGGGACTATTTCGCATTGCCCCCTGGCTGGTTCGTTTATTAGGACAGACAGGTATCAACGTTATTACCCGTATCATGGGTCTGCTGCTGATGGCGCTGGGCATAGAATTTATTGTTACCGGGATAAAAGCCATTTTCCCCGGACTGCTGGGCTAAATCCTTTCTCACCCGCGCTGTTTTTACCATTATTAGTAAAACATATAACTAATGTTGAAAAATGGCGCAGTCATAATAAATTATGCTGGTTTGATTAATGCGTTAATAATCAGCGGGTTGAATCTGCACCTTTGACATGTTTGCTTACATTTACCCCTTTCTGCCTGTTATTTTACTCACATGATACTCTGGGGCTTGCTGTCCGTTTATTGAAATGATATTAGTAAATTAATCACCCCGGCAGATTAATGTGCTAGAAAATGCGCGCTTGTTACGTTTTTGTGTAAAAAACAATCAGCCCTTGCTTAAACAAGGGAGAAAGAACGGTAAATGCACTATATTATTGATTATCATCGCATTAACCTGTCCTTTCCACGCATTACACCTCGCGCACAACCTCTCCAGGATCGCATAAAAGAGAAATGCTTAACAAATTTGCAAATTGTGTTGGCGGTCAATAAAGGCATTTGATACTTTCCGGCCCTCTCTTTGCGAGATAATAGATGCAGATGAGAATCATTTACATAAATGGATCTTGTCAGGATATTAAGAGACGCCTCAAACAGGGGAGGCGTTAAAGAATCGACGCCAGGCTGCCGCCATGAGTAGCCAGTAATAATAAAAGTCGGTGATAGCAAGTAGTAAAACCTTGCGGATGCAAAAGCTCCTGCACCGTACAGGAACCCCTAAGGGGGAATGAAACAGGCTGGCATAAAAGCCAGTAATTATAATGAGTGGAGTACCAACACAATGTCCATCATCACAAAAAAAAGCTTGGTAGCGGCAGGGATTTTGACTGCGCTAATCGCGGGTAACGTTGCTATGGCAGCAGATGTACCCGCAGGTGTTCAACTGGCAGAGAAGCAAACCCTGATCCGAAATAACGGTGCCGAGCCGCAGTCACTCGACCCGAATAAGATCGAAGGGGTACCAGAAGCCAACGTTAGCCGCGATCTCTTTGAAGGCCTGCTGATTACCTCTCCGGTCGACGGCCACCCCATTCCTGGCGTTGCCGAATCCTGGGATAATAAAGATTTTAAAGTCTGGACTTTCCATCTGCGCAAAGATGCCAAATGGTCCAACGGCGAACCTGTGACCGCTCAGGATTTCGTCTATAGCTGGCAGCGCCTGGTCGATCCGAATACCGCCTCGCCATACGCAAGCTATCCGCAGTACGGCCATATCGTAAACGTTGATGCAATCATCGACGGCAAAATGAAGCCAAGCGAGCTGGGCGTTAAGGCGATTGATGACCACACGCTGGAAGTGACCCTCAGCGAGCCGGTTCCTTACTTCTATAAGCTTCTGGTTAACCCGGCGATGTCCCCGGTAAATAAAACCGCCATCGAAAAATTTGGCGAAAAGTGGACCCAGCCAGCGAACATCGTTACCAACGGCGCATTTAAACTGCAGGATTGGGTCGTTAACGAACGTATTGTGATGGTGCGTAACACCAACTATTGGGATAACGGTAAAACCGTTCTCGATCAAATTACCTATCTGCCAATCTCCTCCGAAGTGACGGACGTTAACCGCTACCGCAGCGGCGAGATTGACATGACCTATAACAACCTGCCGATCGAGCTGTTCCAGAAGCTGAAAAAAGAGATCCCGCAGGAGGTGCACGTTGACCCGTATCTGTGCACCTACTACTACGAAATTAATAACCAGAAAGCACCGTTTACCGATGCCCGCATCCGTACCGCACTGAAGCTGGGCCTGGATCGCGATATCATCGCTAATAAAGTAAAAGCGCAGGGCGATCTGCCAGCCTATGGCTACACCCCGCCGTACGCCGACGGTGCGAAGCTGACCAAGCCGGAGTGGTTCGGCTGGACGCAGGAAAAACGCAACGAAGAGGCGAAAAAACTGCTGGCTGAAGCAGGCTACACCAAAGACAAGCCGCTAACCTTCAATCTGCTGTACAACACCTCCGATCTGCACAAGAAGCTGGCGATTGCCGCCGCGTCAATCTGGCAGAAAAACCTCGGCGTGAACGTCAAGCTGGTGAACCAGGAGTGGAAAACCTTCCTCGATACCCGTCACCAGGGCAACTTCGACGTGGCACGCGCCGGCTGGTGTGCAGACTATAACGAGCCGACCTCGTTCCTGAACACCATGCTCTCCGGCAGCTCAATGAACACCGCGCACTACAAGAGCGAGGCGTTTGACCGCATCATGGCCGATGCCGTGAAAGCCAGCGACGATGCAAAACGCAGCGAGCTGTACGATCAGGCTGAACAGCAGCTGGGCAAAGACTCGGCGATTGTGCCGGTTTACTACTACGTAAACGCACGTCTGGTGAAACCATGGGTTGGCGGCTATACCGGTAAAGACCCAATGGATAACGTCTACGGTAAAGATCTCTACGTTATCAAACATTAATGGCAATATGTGGGGCAGGGCGTAACCGTGCTAAGACGCGGCGTCGCACTGCCCCATCGTGTCTTATTTTATCGCACTGCATACACCGGCGTTATTACGCTATGTGTATAAGGCACAGGCCAGAAGGTACGGGCAATGTTGAAATTTATTTTACGTCGCTGTCTGGAAGCAATTCCGACGCTCCTGATTCTTATTACGATCTCCTTCTTTATGATGCGTCTTGCGCCGGGTAGCCCTTTTACCAGCGAGCGCGCGCTGCCGCCGGAAGTCATGGCGAATATCGAAGCGAAATATCACTTAAACGATCCGATTATGACCCAGTATTTCAGCTACCTGAAACAGCTGGCGCACGGTGACTTCGGGCCGTCATTTAAATATAAAGACTATTCAGTCAACGATCTGGTGGCATCAAGCTTCCCGGTCTCGGCAAAATTAGGCGCGGCCGCCTTCTTCCTCGCCGTGGTGCTGGGCGTAGCGGCGGGCGTTATTGCGGCGCTTAACCAGAATACCAAGTGGGACTATACGGTCATGGGCTTTGCGATGACCGGGGTAGTTATTCCCAGCTTCGTGGTCGCCCCGCTGCTGGTGCTTATTTTCGCCATCACGCTGAAGTGGCTGCCGGGCGGCGGCTGGAACGGCGGGGCACCGAAATATATGATCCTGCCGATGGTGGCGCTCTCTCTCGCTTACATCGCCAGCATTGCGCGTATCACCCGTGGGTCAATGATCGAAGTGCTGCACTCTAACTTCATACGTACCGCCCGCGCTAAAGGTTTGCCCATGCGCCGTATCATCATGCGCCACGCCCTGAAGCCCGCGCTGCTGCCGGTTCTCTCCTATATGGGTCCCGCGTTTGTCGGCATCATCACCGGCTCGATGGTTATCGAAACCATCTATGGTCTGCCGGGTATCGGCCAGCTGTTTGTTAACGGCGCGCTGAACCGCGACTACTCGCTGGTGCTGAGCCTGACCATTCTGGTCGGTACGCTGACTATTTTATTCAACGCGATCGTGGACGTGCTCTATGCCGTTATCGATCCGAAAATCCGTTACTAACGCTGGGGTACGCCATGATGTTAAGCAAGAAAAACAGCGAGGCGCTGGAAAACTTCAGTGAGAAACTGGAAGTCGAGGGGCGTAGCCTGTGGCAGGACGCGCGCCGTCGCTTTATGCATAACCGCGCTGCGGTAACCAGCCTTGCGGTGCTGGTGCTGATCGCCCTGTTCGTCGCCTTTGCCCCGCTGCTGTCGCAGTTTACCTATTTCGATACCGACTGGGGCATGATGTCCAACGCGCCGGATATGGAATCTGGCCACTACTTCGGCACTGACTCCTCGGGCCGCGACCTGCTGGTGCGCGTCGCGATCGGCGGCCGCATCTCCCTGATGGTAGGCATCGCCGCCGCGCTGGTGGCGGTTATTGTCGGCACGCTCTACGGGTCGCTCTCCGGCTATCTCGGCGGCAAAGTCGACTCGGTGATGATGCGTCTGCTGGAGATCCTCAACTCCTTCCCGTTCATGTTCTTTGTGATCCTGCTGGTGACCTTCTTCGGTCAAAATATCCTGCTGATCTTTGTCGCCATCGGCATGGTCTCCTGGCTCGACATGGCGCGTATCGTCCGCGGCCAGACGCTGAGCCTGAAGCGCAAAGAGTTTATTGAGGCGGCGCAGGTTGGTGGCGTATCGACGGCCAGCATTGTGGTGCGCCACATCGTACCGAACGTGCTGGGCGTCGTGGTGGTCTATGCCTCGCTGCTGGTACCGAGCATGATCCTGTTCGAATCCTTCCTGAGCTTCCTTGGTCTCGGTACCCAGGAGCCGCTCAGCAGCTGGGGCGCGCTGCTCAGCGATGGCGCAAACTCAATGGAAGTATCGCCGTGGCTGCTGCTCTTCCCGGCGGTATTCTTAGTGGTTACCCTGTTCTGTTTTAACTTTATCGGCGATGGCCTGCGTGATGCCCTCGACCCGAAAGATCGTTAAGGAGTGCTGTTAATGAGCATCATTGAAACCTCAGCGTCGACGGTGGCGCAGCAGCAATCTAACGTTCTGCTGGATGTCAACGACCTGCGGGTCACCTTTAAAACGCCGGACGGAGACGTAACGGCGGTTAATGACCTGAACTTTAGCCTGAGCGCAGGGGAGACCCTTGGGATCGTTGGCGAATCCGGCTCTGGTAAATCGCAAACTGCCTTTGCGCTGATGGGCCTGCTGGCCGCCAACGGCGTTATCGGCGGCTCGGCAAAGTTCAACGGCAGAGAGATCCTCAACCTGCCGGAGCGCGAGCTGAACAGGCTGCGTGCCGAACAGATCTCGATGATATTCCAGGATCCGATGACCTCGCTGAACCCGTACATGCGCGTCGGCGAGCAGCTGATGGAAGTGCTGATGCTGCACAAAGGCATGGGTAAAGCCGAAGCCTTTGAAGAGTCGGTTAAAATGCTTGATGCGGTAAAAATGCCGGAAGCGCGTAAGCGCATGCGCATGTATCCCCACGAGTTCTCCGGCGGGATGCGCCAGCGCGTAATGATCGCCATGGCGCTGCTGTGCCGTCCTAAGCTGCTGATCGCCGATGAGCCGACCACGGCGCTGGACGTGACCGTGCAGGCGCAGATTATGACCCTGCTCAACGAGCTAAAGCGCGAGTTTAATACCGCCATCATTATGATCACCCACGACCTCGGGGTGGTAGCGGGCATCTGCGATAAGGTGCTGGTGATGTATGCCGGCCGTACCATGGAGTACGGTGCCGCGCGTAACGTCTTCTATCAGCCTGCGCACCCGTACTCTATCGGCCTGCTGAACGCCGTACCGCGCCTCGACGCGGAAGGGGAGTCTCTGCTGACGATCCCAGGGAACCCGCCAAACCTGCTGCGCCTGCCGAAAGGCTGCCCGTTCCAGCCGCGCTGCCCGCACGCGATGGAAATTTGTAACACGGCTCCGCCGCTGGAGGAGTTTGCCCCAGGCCGCCTGCGCGCCTGCTTTAAGCCGGTGGAGGAGCTGGTATGACTACCCAGACCGAAGAGAGAAAAGTTCTGCTCGAAATTGCTGACCTGAAAGTGCATTTCGATATCAAAGACGGCAAGCAGTGGTTCTGGCAGCCCGCCAAAACCCTGAAGGCGGTAGACGGCGTCACGCTGCGCCTTTACGAAGGGGAGACCCTCGGCGTAGTAGGTGAGTCCGGCTGCGGTAAATCGACCTTTGCCCGGGCCATTATCGGCCTGGTGAAGGCCACCGACGGTAAAGTCGCCTGGCTGGGCAAAGATCTGCTGGGAATGAAGCCCGACGAATGGCGCGATGTGCGCAACGATATCCAGATGATTTTTCAGGATCCGCTGGCGTCGCTGAACCCGCGAATGAATATCGGCGATATCATTGCCGAGCCGCTGCGCACCTACCATCCGAACATGCCGCGCCAGGAGGTTCGCGATCGCGTTAAGGCGATGATGATGAAGGTTGGCCTGCTGCCTAACCTGATCAACCGCTACCCGCACGAGTTCTCCGGCGGCCAGTGCCAGCGTATCGGCATTGCCCGGGCGCTGATCCTTGAGCCGAAGCTGATCATCTGCGACGAGCCGGTCTCCGCGCTGGATGTATCAATTCAGGCGCAGGTGGTTAACCTGCTGCAAAAATTGCAGCGGGAGATGGGCCTGTCGCTGATCTTTATCGCCCATGACCTGGCGGTGGTGAAACACATCTCCGACCGCGTGCTGGTGATGTATCTGGGCCACGCGGTGGAGCTGGGAACCTATGACGAGGTTTACAACAATCCGCTGCACCCCTACACCAAAGCGCTGATGTCGGCCGTGCCGGTTCCCGATCCCGATCTGGAGAAGAACAAGCAGATCCAGCTGCTGGAGGGAGAGTTGCCGTCGCCGATTAACCCGCCGTCAGGCTGCGTGTTCCGCACCCGCTGCCCGATTGCCGGGCCAGAGTGCGCGCAGACGCGTCCGGTGCTGGAGGGCAGCTTCCGCCACGCCGTTTCCTGTCTTAAGGTTGACCCGTTATAAATAAAAAGGGCTGGCACTATGCCAGCCCTTTTTTTACTCACGCCACAGGATGTGGCAAATCTTGTGATCTTTTTCGCGGCAAAGCAGCACGCGGGCAAAGATATCGTTGATTTCACCGCCGTCGGTATCTGCCAGGCCGATAACCACTTCTGAAAAGAAGTCAGGGTTCAGATCGTAATCGACATGTTCCTGCCAGTCCTCGGCCGGGTCGAACAGCTCCGCGCCGCCGCGCTCTTCAAACTGCAAATTAAAAAGAATCACGTCTGCCGGATCGAGATTATCCATCGCCAGCTCAAGAAAAATATCGTAGGCCTGCTCAAGCGTTTCATCTTCAGTCAGGCGATTGTTCAGATCCATTTCCATAGTAACACCCTGGTTTAACCGCTGATGGGCACGTTTTACAGCAACGGACTAAAGAAGTAAAACAGTCGCTCGACGATCCGCTGCCATAGCGGACGTTTCAACCAGCGCTTCACGTCCAGCAGCCGGGAGCGGGAGATATAGTCATCCTGCACCGCTGCCAGATCGCCGCCGAAACCGGCGTCATCGATGACCAACGTAATCTCAAAGTTGAGCCACAGGCTGCGCATGTCGAGGTTCACTGTACCCACGAGGCTCAGCTCGCCGTCCACCAGCACGCTTTTGGTATGCAGCAGGCCGCCCTCGAACTGATAAATTTTCACCCCGGCCGCCAGCAGCTCGCTGAAGAAGGCCCGACTGGCCCAGCCTACCAGCAGTGAGTCGTTCTTGCGCGGCAGAATAATGCTCACGTCCACGCCGCGCTGGGCGGCAGTACAGATGGCGTGCAGCAGATCGTCACTCGGCACAAAGTAGGGCGTCGTCATGATCAGATATTCCCGCGAGGCGTAGACAGCGGTCAGCAGCGCCTGGTGGATCAGATCTTCCGGAAAGCCGGGACCGGAGGCGATCGTGTGGATCGTGTGGCCGCTGGCCTGCTCAAACGGCATGATATTGCCGTCCGGCGGCGGGGGGAGAATGCGTTTACCGGTCTCGATCTCCCAGTCGCAGGAGTAGACTACGCCCATCGAGGTGGCGATCGGCCCCTCCATGCGCGCCATCAGGTCCACCCACTGGCCGACTCCCGCATCCTGTTTGAAAAAGCGTGGATCCACCAGGTTCATGCTACCGGTGTAGGCGATATAGTTGTCAATCATCACCATTTTACGGTGCTGGCGCAGGTCCATCCGGCGCAGGAAGACACGCATCAGGTTGACCTTCAGCGCCTCCACGACCTCTATGCCCGCGTTGCGCATCATCGCCACCCACGGGCTGCGGAAGTAGTTAACGCTGCCTGCCGAGTCGAGCATCAAACGGCAGTGAACGCCGCGCCGGGCCGCCGCCATCAGCGACTCGGCCACCTGATCCGCCATTCCGCCGGGGTGCCAGATATAGAACACCATCTCGATATTGTGGCGGGCGAGCTGGATATCGCGGATCAGCGCCTGCATCACATCGTCCGAGGAGGTCAGGAGCTGAAGCTGGTTACCCTTCACGCCGGCAATACCCTGGCGGCGCTCGCAGAGTTGAAACAGCGAGGCGGCTACCGGGCTATTCTCTTCGGCAAAGATATGCTTGCAGGCTTTAAGATCGTGGAGCCACTTGGCGGTGGAGGGCCACATCGCGCGGGCGCGCTCGGCCCGCCGCTTGCCGAGATGAAGCTCGCCAAACGAGAGGTAGGCGATGATCCCCACCAGCGGCAGAATATAGATGATTAACAGCCAGGCCATGGCCGAGGGAACGGCGCGGCGCTTCATCAGGATACGTAATGTTACCCCGGCAATCAGCAGCCAGTATCCCAAAATGACCAGCCAACTCACGACGGTGTAGAAGGTTGTCATAGTTAAAAAAATCCTTTTAAGTGCGCCATACACTGAGTGTACGCATAAGCATCCATCTGGCAAATAAAAACGGCGGAGAAAGCGCTGGTACGGCGTCGGCAAGGGTCTATAATGGGGCCTTCGTTATTAGCAGAGTTGCTGTCATGAAGCGTAGTAGAACGGAAGTGGGGCGCTGGCGGATGCTTCGTCAGGCGAATCGCCGCAAAGCCCGCTGGCTGGAAGGCCAGTCGCGTCGTAATATGCGCATCCACTCAATCAGAAAGGGCTTGCTAAACCGCCAGCGTAATTCGTTGCTGTTTGCCATTAGCGAGTACTGAGATCGTCTGAGGGCACGTTCTGGTGCCCTCAGCTTTAAAATTTAAAACACTTTCTTATACGGTTTAACCGACACGTTTTGGTAAACACCCGCCGCCACGTAAGGATCGGCTTCTGCCCAGGCTTTCGCCTCGTCCAACGACTCAAACTCAGCAATGACCGTTGAACCGCTAAAACCCGCCGCGCCCGGATCGTTACTGTCTACCGCAGGCATTGGACCCGCCGTCAGCAGGCGACCTTCGTCGCTGAGCAGCTGCAAACGCGCCAGGTGCGCTGGACGCACCGAGAGGCGTTTTTCAAGTGAGTTGGCAATATCTTCAGCGTAAATCACATAAAGCACGAGTAGAGTTCCTTAAATGATAAAATGACTCCGGGACGCTAACACACCTTGCAGGCTGCACGCTACCCTCATGATTTTATGCGCCCTGAAAAGCCAAAGCTGGATCAGAAAAATTGACCGCAACGGCTAAAATGAGTGATAGATGCCATGGCTTATTGAATATGATTGCTATTTGCATTTAAAATCAGGGTCTGGCTTTTCAACTGAAATGATTATGACTGCAATGACCCTTGATCTACCTCGCCGCTTTCCCTGGCCGACACTGCTGTCCGTTGGTATTCATGGTGCTGTTGTGGCGGGCCTGCTCTACACGTCAGTACATCAGGTTATTGAACTGCCCGCTCCCGCGCAGCCCATTGCCGTCACTATGGTCACGCCTGCGGAGCTGGAGCCGCCTCAGGTTGTACAGCCGCCGCCCGAGCCGGTGGTAGAGCCTGAACCCGAGCCGGAGCCGGAGCCGATCCCCGAGCCGCCAAAAGAGGCGCCGGTGGTGATTGAGAAGCCAAAACCAAAGCCCAAGCCGAAGCCTAAACCGAAGCCAGAGAAAAAGGTGGAGAAGAAGGTTGAGCAGCCGAAGCGTGAGGTCCGCCCGGTCGAGACGCGTCCGACCGCACCGCTGACCAATACTGCGCCGTCGCGTCCGCTGACCAGTTCCGCACCCGCTACCAGCAAGCCGGTGACTTCCGCGCCGACAGGCCCACGCGCGCTGGCGCGTAACCAGCCGCAGTATCCGGCTCGCGCCCAGGCGCTGCGTATTGAAGGCCGCGTGCGCGTGAAGTTTGATGTCACTGCCGATGGTCGCGTGGAGAACGTGCAGATCCTCTCTGCCCAGCCGTCGAATATGTTTGAGCGCGAGGTGAAATCGGCGATGCGGAAATGGCGCTACGAAGCGGGCAAACCAGGTTCAGGTCTGGTTGTGAATATCGTCTTCCGTCTTAACGGCGGGGCGTCGGTGGACTAAGCTGCGGCAGAAAAGAGAAGAAAAAAGCCTCCATGCGGAGGCTTTTTTTATGCCTGCGGGGGAAGGGCGCGGGGTTTGCCTTCGCTGTCTACCGCGACATAGATAAACAGCGCCTCGGTGGCCTTGTAACGCTGGCCGATAGGCTCCGATGAGACCTTCTTCACCCACACTTCAACGTTGATGGTTACCGACGTATTGCCGCGTTTGATGCAGCGCGCGTAGCAGCACACCACGTCACCTACGGCAACCGGACGTAAAAAGGTCATGCCGTCGACCCGCACGGTGACCACGCGGCCATGGGCAATCTCTTTCGCCATGATCGCGCCGCCCATGTCCATCTGCGACATCAGCCAGCCACCAAAAATATCGCCGTTGGCATTGGTATCCGCGGGCATCGCCAGGGTACGTAACACCATCTCGCCCTGTGCTGCTTCGTTTACGTTGGTCATCAGGATTTATCTTCCTGCGGCAGGTGGCGGTAGATATAGATCCCGCTGAGCAGAGTAAAAATCAACGTCAGGCCGGTTAAGCCAAACACCTTGAAGTTAACCCAGATATTTTGCGGCAGCCAGAACGCGATATAGATATTGGCCAGCCCGCAAAGGATGAAAAAGAGCGCCCAGGCGATATTGAGCTTTGACCAGACCGTTTCCGGCAGGGCAATCTCTTTACCCAGCATGCTCTGGATCAGCGGCTTTTTCATTACCCACTGGCTAAACAGCAGCGCACCGGCGAACAGGGCGTAGATTACGGTCACTTTCCACTTAATAAACTCATCGTTATGGAAAAAGAGCGTCAACCCGCCAAACACTGCAACCAGCACAAAGGTTACCAGCGCCATCTTTTCAACTTTACGGTAGCGCACCCAGCTGTAGACCAGCACTACCGCCGTCGCCACGATCAGCGCAGCCGTACCAGCATAGATGTCATAGAGCTTATAGAAGGCAAAAAAGACGATTAGCGGTAAAAAATCAAGAAACTGCTTCATTCTTCGATTCCGTTATAGGCGCAGCCTGGCTGTATAGCAGGCTGCGGGATGTTAAGAGCGGATCAGCATATAGAGACGATAGAGATAAACCAGCAGCGCCGCCGAGATCAAATTACTGAGCGTATTAGCAACAATAGCGCCCACCGTCGGCGTCAGAACCGCAAAGTTAGGGGCAAACATCAGCAGCAGCGTTTTCGCCAGCAGCCAGCCCATTACCGCGGGGGCAACCAGGCGCATATTGCCCCAGCCCATGCGCATGCTGTTACGGATCGACTGAAAGACGCCCATTTTATCCTGCACCATCATTACTGGAGCAAAAGCCAGCAGGATCGCGAGGATAACCCCCGGAACCACAATAAACATGATGCCGATCTGCACCATAAAGGTAGTCAGGAAGATCAGGATAAACAGCTTCGGCAGCATCGGGGCGCTGGCTCCAATCGCCCGCAGGGCGCTTACCCGGTGGCCTGCTGAAATCAGCTGGATCATCAGCAGTATGCCGCCCGCCAGGATAGCATTGCCAAACAGCCCGGAAAAGGTGGAGGCCGCAGAGGCGCGCAGCAGCACCTGCTGCTGTTCCGGCGTCATATTCTGCACCAGTTCAAATAGCCCCGCACTGCCGGACAGGTTATCCCCCTCCCGTAGAATCGCGAGCTGCTCGTCGCTGGGTGAAAAAACATGGCCAAGCATTACCGTGATAAACGCACACAATAAGGCGATCAGTAAAATGGTGACGAACTGATTGCGAACAAAATTTCCCGTGTCACGGTAAACGGACTTCGCCGTGATAGACATGCACTCTCCTTGAGTAAACCGGTGTTGATTTGCTGGCAATTGTAACCTGGTTAGCGGCGGAGTGGCAGCACTCTGCCATGTATGGAAAAGCATAGCTTTGTAAAGCGGCGTCCACTGCCCATTCAAATTGAGTAATTTGTAACCTAAATGACTTTTGGAAAGATTTTGCGAAAATTGATCTGCATCAGAAACGTGGATTTTGCTGATTATTAAGGAAAATTAATCCAGATCAATGAATGTTACTTTACAGGGTTAAATGTGATCTGCGTTAGATCACTTTGTACTTCAATATAGGTATATTCACCGCGCCAGAAAAAATAACCCTATAAATGGAGCGGGAAAAATGAAAAAATTAGCGGTGGCAGCATTGGTGTTAAGTGCATTTTCAGCTGGGACATATGCTCATGACGCGGGCGAGTTTTTTGTACGTGCCGGTTCGGCGACGGTGAGACCGACCGAAGGCTCCGATAACGTGCTGGGCAGCCTGGGTGGGTTTAACGTTAGCAACAATACCCAGCTGGGCCTGACCTTCACGTATATGGCAACGGAGAACGTCGGTATTGAGCTGCTGGCCGCTACGCCGTTCCGCCATCACGTGGGTACCGGCCCGACCGGCGATATTGCGACCGTGCAGCATCTGCCGCCAACTCTGGTGGCCGAGTGGTACTTTGGCGACAACAGCAGCAAGGTACGTCCCTACATTGGCGCAGGCGTGAACTACACCACTTTCTTTGATGAGAAGTTTAACGATACCGGCAAAGCGGCGGGCCTCTCCGACCTCAGCCTGAGCGACTCCTGGGGCGCGGCGGGCGTAGTGGGGCTGGATTATCTGATCAACCGTGACTGGCTGATTAACGCCTCGGTCTGGTATATGGATATCGACACCGATGTGAAATTCAAAGCAGGTGGCGTACAGCAGACCGTCGATACCCGCCTCGACCCGTGGGTCTTTATGTTCTCTGCGGGCTACCGTTTCTGATCCGCAGGTTCATGTCTTTTTTTAAAAAGCTGGCTGACAAGGCCAGCATTTTATCATGGGTTACATTTATGCTTTCATATTTACAAAAAAGCAACAGGCTGTTACATTTCTGCTTTATTCTTAAGCGTGTCGAGTTGTCGAATGTTACCGCAGAATCAATTACTTATATGGATGATGGCTATCTGTATTTGTGCCCCATTTATACTCAATCTATCGCTGTTCTCATTTATAGATAAAGAAAATAGAGATCGATCTAATCAGGTTGATGGTTTGCGATTTTTTTTATCAATCTTTGTTGTATTTCATCATTTTGTTTTGTCCTATACCTGGTTTACTGCCGGCGACTGGAGCCTCAACGCATTAAATCCTTGGCCAGTGAATAAGTTAGCTGGTGGTTATGGGGTCGTGTTATTCTTTATCATTTCAGGTTTCCTTTTTGCTAACGTAAAAACGAGCGGTACAGGATGGGTTATTTTTTATACAAAGCGCGTCTTCCGTATCGGTCCGATGTTTTTTTTCTCTTCTATCATCGTTATTCTGATCACAATCTTTCTACAGCGCGATAACCTGGTAACTCAGGGTAGCTTGAGTAGCCTCCTGCACTGGTTTGATATGGGTATTACTGGGATTAAACCCGATATCCTTGGGGGTCAAAATTCGAAACTTCTCAATGCCGGTGTAACCTGGACTCTCTACTGGGAGTGGGTATTCTATTTTTCATTACCGCTGGTTGTACTTATCAAACGTAAGGTCGATAACATTACGTTTATTTTGGCCTTTTTATTTATTTGTTGTTATTTAAGCCGGGATGTAGACCTCCCCTGGATCGGCTTGGTAGCGTTTTTTGCTATCGGTTTCTTATGCCGTGAACTGGTAAATTACGTTACGATTAAAAAAATTTGGCTGGATATCTGCGCGGTTATCTCCTTGATAGTGTGCATTTTTAGCATTACTGAACCTTTTGCTCTCTCTTCCGTACCGCTTTTTGGCATGCTTTTCTTCTGTATCTGCTGTGGTGCCGACATTTTTGGTCTTCTGAGATTCAAGGGGATTGTTCGCTTAGGAGAAGTGAGTTATAGCATCTACCTCATTCATGGCATGTTTTGGTTTGTTATGAATAAAATATTTTTCAAGTTCTTCTCATCTACTGAGTCAGAGATTTACATGACCGTCGCCACGATAACAATCTTACTGATGATTGTGACCTCGGCGTTTACCTATCGCTATATCGAACTGCCATTTATTAAGTTAGGACACAAGTTGCCTAAATCATTAGGCAAACCGGTGCAGCAGCATGTCTCTCAGTCACCCGCCGACGGTCATTTTTCCGCCGACGGGGCTGAACTTAACTCGCCTGTGTTGCCGCTTTCAGACTCTGCACAAACCCTTTCAGCTCGTCCAGCATCTTAACGGGCTTATCAAGGTTATTCTCGATAATCTTCACGATGGCGGAGCCGGAAATTGCCCCGGCTGCGCCAGCCTCCAGCGACGTTTTTACCTGCTCGGGCGTAGAGATACCAAAGCCCTGCAGCGGCGGTGCAGCATTGTACTCAGCCAGCTTCTCAACCAGATGCTGCAATGGCAGGGCGACGCTGTTCTCCGCCCCGGTTACCCCGGCACGAGAGAGCAGGTAGGTGTAGCCGCGGCCGTAAGAGGCGATCTGGCGCAGCAGATCGTCATCGGCGTTCGGCGGGCAGATAAAGATCGGCGCAACGTTATGGCGCATCGCCGCCTGACGGAACGGAGCAGACTCCTCTACCGGCACGTCCGCCACCAGCACCGAATCAACGCCCGCTTTTTCACATTTAGCATAGAACTCATCAATGCCCTGACTGAAGACCAGGTTGGCGTACATCAGCAGGCCGATAGGGAGGGTCGGGTGCTTCTGGCGCACAGCGGCGAGCATCTCAAAGCACTGGGCCGGAGTCGTGCCAGCGGCAAAGGCGCGCAGGGTGGCATTCTGGATTGTGGGGCCGTCGGCCAGCGGGTCGGAGAAGGGGATCCCCAACTCCAGCGCGTCGGCACCGCCCTCAATCAGCGCATCGATAATCTTCAGCGACTGCTCGGGAGAGGGATCGCCCAGCGTGACAAAGGGAACAAACGCCCCCTCCTTGCGTTCATGCAGGCGCTTAAACAGCTGCTCATAACGTTCCATCACATCTCCCCTCGTGCTTTTAAAATATCGTGAACCGTAAAGATGTCTTTATCGCCGCGGCCAGAGAGGTTAACCACCAGCAGCTGCTCTTTTTCCGGATTTTCGCGCATCATCTTCAGCGCATGGGCCAGCGCATGTGAGGACTCCAGCGCCGGAATGATGCCTTCGCTGCGGCACAGCAGCTTAAACGCCGCCAGCGCTTCATCATCGGTAATCGATACGTAGTCCGCGCGGCCAATGCTGTTCAGATGCGCGTGCTGCGGCCCTACGGACGGGAAATCAAGTCCGGCGGAAATAGAGTAGGACTCCTCAATCTGTCCATCCTCGGTCTGCATCATCGGCGACTTCATGCCGAAGTAGATACCCACCCGGCCATGCTTCAGCGGTGCACCATGCTCGCCGGTCTCAATGCCGTGACCCGCTGGCTCAACGCCGATCAGCCCCACGCTGCTCTCTTCGATGAAGTCAGCAAACATGCCGATGGCGTTAGAGCCGCCGCCGACGCAGGCGATCACCGCATCCGGCAGGCGACCCTCTTTTTCGAGGATCTGCGCTTTGGTCTCTTCGCCAATCATGCGCTGGAACTCACGCACGATGGTCGGGAACGGGTGCGGACCCGCCGCCGTGCCGAGCATATAGTGTGCCTTGTCGTAGCTGCCGGACCAGTCGCGCAGCGCTTCGTTACAGGCGTCCTTCAGCGTGGCGGAGCCGCTGTAGACCGGGATCACCTCTGCCCCCATCAGGCGCATACGGAAGACGTTTGGCGACTGGCGCTCAACGTCTTTCGCCCCCATGTAGATCCGGCACTTGAGGCCGAGCAGGGCGCTGGCAAGCGCTGAGGCGACGCCGTGCTGGCCCGCGCCGGTCTCGGCAATGATCTCGGTTTTACCCATGCGCTTGGCAAGCAGCGCCTGACCCAGCACCTGGTTAGTTTTGTGCGCGCCGCCGTGGAGCAGATCTTCACGCTTAAGGTAGAGCGTGGTTTTGGTGCCAGCGGTCAGGTTCTGGCATTTGGTAAGCGCGGTTGGACGTCCGGCATAGTTTTTCAGCAGATCGCTAAACTGAGCCTGAAACGCCGGATCTTTCTGGGCGCTGACAAAGGCCTCTTCCAGCTGGCGCAGGGCAGGCATCAAAATTTGCGGAACGTACATGCCGCCAAATTCACCGAAGTAGGGATTAAGCAAAGTAGTCATTACAGATTCCTTAATAGGCACGCAGGGTACGGAAAACCGAGGCCAGCTTGCTGGCATCTTTAATACCCGGTTCAGATTCCACACCTGAATTAAAATCGAGTCCGGCACAGCCCGCCTGTGCCGCCGTCACGCAGTTATCTGCGCCGAGGCCACCGGCCAGCATAACGTTATCCAGCTTCTGGCCCGCCAGCAGGGACCAGTCAAAATGCTGGCCGCTGCCGCCCTGGCCGTTATCAAACAGGTAACGGTCAACATGGTTCAGATTGCGGGGAGGGAGCGTATCGCCGACGCTCAGCGCTTTCCAGATCGCCACCTCGGCAGGCAGCGCGGCGCGCAGGGCATCGATATAGGTCTGATCTTCAGCCCCGTGCAGCTGTACGGCAGCAAGCTGGAGCCGGGCTGCCTTCTCTACCACCGCCTCGACGGGTTCATTGCGGAAAACACCCACGTAGCGCAGAGGCGCTGCGGCAATCACCGTCTCGGCCTGGACATCACTTACGCAGCGCGGGGATTCCGGAACGAAGATCAGCCCGCCGTAGATGGCTCCGGCCTCAAAGGCGGCCTGCGCATCCTGAGGGCGCGTCAGCCCGCACACTTTGTTCTCACCCAGCAACACGCGCTTGATGGCGGCGGCAAGATCGTCCTGCTCCATCAGCGCCGATCCGATTAAAAAGCCGTTGGCGAAATGGCTCAGGTCGCGCACCTGGGCATAGGTGTTGATCCCCGACTCGCTGATCACCGTGACGCCCGCGCCGAGGCGAGGGGCCAGCTGACGAGTGCGGTTCAGATCGATAGAGAGATCGCGCAGGTCGCGGTTATTAATACCGACAACCTTTGCCTCGAGGGCAATGGCGCGCTCCAGCTCCTCTTCATTACTGACTTCGGTCAGCACGCCCATCTTCAGACTGTGGGCCACCGCAGCGAGCTGGCGATATTGATTGTCATCGAGCACCGACAGCATCAGCAGGCAGGCATCCGCCTGGTAGAAGCGGGCCAGGTAGATCTGGTAGGCCTCGATAATAAAATCCTTGCACAGGATAGGTTGCGGCGCGGCAGCGCTCACCAGCGGCAGAAAATCGAAGCTGCCCTGAAAATACTTCTCATCCGTCAGCACGGAGATGGCTGACGCATGGTGTTTATAGATGTTAGCGATCCGCACCGGATCGAAGTCGTCCCGGATCACCCCTTTAGACGGCGAGGCTTTTTTACATTCGAGAATAAACGCCGTACGCGCGCCCTGCAGAGCGTCGTAAAAGCTGCGCGTGGCAGGCACAATGTCGCTCTGAAAACTGGCCAGCGGCTGCTGCTGTTTACGGTCGGCGACCCAAATCGCCTTATCCGCGACGATTTTCGCTAAAACGGTTTCCATCACTTATCCTCTTGCCGCAAGTGCGGTGACTTTGTCATAGGCGGCACCGCTGCGCAGTACGTCCAGAACCTTTTGCGCATTGGCCCGCAAATCCTCTTCTCCATGCAGACGCATCAGCATCGCCACGTTTGCCGCGACGGCGGCCTCGTGGGCGGCTTCACCTTTACCTTGTAATAAGCGCGTCAGAATGTCACGGTTTTCTTCCGGGGTGCCGCCCGCCAGCGCCTCCTGACGATAGGGCGTCAGGCCAAAGTCGGCAGCCTCCAGCTGATAGCTGCTGATATCTCCGTTGTTCAGCTCGGCAACCAGCGTCGGCGCGTGCAGGGAGACTTCATCCATACCGCCGCTGTGTACCACCGCCGCCCGCCGGTAGCCCAGCACGCGCAGCGTTTCGGCAATCGGCAGCACCAGCTCCGGGCTATAGACGCCAATCAGCGCCAGCGGCGGGTGGGCCGGGTTGATCAGCGGCCCCAGCACGTTAAACAGGGTGCGGGTCTTGAGCTGCTGGCGTACCGGCATCGCGTGGCGGAACCCGGTATGGTACTTCGGCGCAAAGAGGAAGCAGACGCCCAGCTCGTCCAGCGCGGTACGGGACCTATCCGCGTTCATATCGAGATTGATGCCGAACGCCGCCAGCAGATCCGACGAGCCGGAGCGGCTTGAAACGCTGCGGTTGCCGTGCTTCGCCACCTTCAGGCCGCAGGCGGCGGCCACAAAGGCGCTGGCGGTGGAGATATTGATACTGTTGCTGCCGTCGCCGCCGGTGCCAACGATATCGGCAAAGGCATAGTCCGGGCGCGGGAAGGGCGCTGCGTTCTCCAGCAGGGCAGTAGCCGCCCCGGCGATCTCGTTCGGATGCTCGCCGCGGATCTTCATGCTCACCAGCGCCGCCGCCAGCTGCTCCGGTTTCAGCTCGCCGCGCACCACCGCCGAGAAGAGCTGGTGGCTCTCCTGCTGGCTCAGGGTCTGCGCCTGGTAGAGTTTCTCCAGGATCGGTTGCAGGGTGTTGCTCTGCGCCAGCTTCTGCTGCGCCCAGGCCAGGGTCTGCTCCAGCAGGCGCGCACCCTGGGTGGTGAGGATAGACTCAGGATGGAACTGGAAGCCGCAGACGCGATCGGCGTCATGACGCACCGCCATCACCATGCCGTTGAAGTGGGCGTTGATGGTCAGCCCGGCAGGTACGTTGCTGCCCACCAGTGAATGATAGCGTGCCACAGGCAGGGGGTTGCTCAGCCCGGCAAACATCGCCTGGCCGTCGTGTTCGATGTTCGACGCTTTACCGTGCAGGATCTCGCCCGCCTGGCCAACGTAGCCGCCGTAGGCTTCAACAATCGCCTGATGGCCAAGGCAGATACCAATGATCGGCAGCTTGCCGCGCATACGGGTTAACAGCTCGGGCATACAGCCCGCCTCAGAGGGCGCGCCGGGGCCCGGAGAGAGCATCAGGACCGGATTTTCCATGGTCGCCAGACGGTCAATTAGCGTCTGGGCTGGCACATGGTTACGGTAGATCACCACGTTGTGGCCGCTGGCACGCAGCTGATCGGCAAGGTTATAGGTAAAAGAATCAATATTATCGAGCAGCAGAATGTCAGCCATCAGAACGTCTCCTGTGCGTGGTGTGCGGTGGCAATGGCGCGCAGGACCGCGCGGGCTTTATTGCGGGTTTCATCGGCTTCAGACTGCGGAACAGAGTCCAGCACTACGCCAGCACCTGCCTGGACGGTGGCGACACCGTTTTCAACGTAGGCGGAACGGATCACGATGCAGGTATCGAGATCGCCGTGGGCGGTGAAGTAGCCCACCGCGCCGCCGTAGCTGCCACGACGGGTGCCTTCCGCCTGAGCGATCAGCTGCATGGCGCGAACTTTTGGCGCGCCGCTCAGGGTGCCCATGTTCATGCACGCCCGGTAGGCGTGGAGCACGTCGAGATCGTTGCGCAGCTCACCCACCACGCGGGAGACCAGGTGCATCACAAACGAGTAGCGATCGACCTTGGTCAGGTCGGCGACGTAGCGGCTGCCCGGGGTACAGATGCGGGCCAGATCGTTGCGGGCCAGATCAACCAGCATCAGGTGTTCGGAGAGCTCTTTATGGTCGGTACGCATCTCCAGCTCAATGCGGCTGTCGAGATCGCGATCCAGCGAGCCGTCGGCCCGGCGACCGCGCGGACGCGTTCCGGCGATTGGGTAGATCTCAATCTGGCGCGATTGCGCATCATACTTCAGCGAGCTCTCCGGCGATGCGCCGAACAGGGTGAAGTCATTATCCTGCATAAAGAACATATAGGGGCTAGGGTTGCTCTTCTTCAGCACGTCGTAGGCTGCCAGCGGCGACGGGCAGGGCAGCGAGAAGCGGCGGGATGGCACCACCTGGAAGATCTCTCCGGCGCGAATGGCTTTTTGCATCTCGCGTACGACCGCACCAAACTCCTCGTCGCTCTGGTTGCATTCGCAGCGCATAGACGCCACCGTTTCCACCGGCAGCGGCGCGGGAGGCAGATTTAACTGCTGGCGAAGCTCGGCGATGCGCTGGGTCAGACGCTGTTGCTCAGCGTCGGAAGGAGTAAAAAGGCTCGCCTGAATACGGGTCTGCTGCTGCTGATGATCGATAACCAGCAGGGTTTCAGCCAGGTAGAAGCAGAAGTCCGGGCAGCCATTCTCCTGCGCCAGCGCAGGCAGATCCTCAAAACCGGCTACCAGGTCATAGGCGAAGAGGCCGCCAAAGAACATGGCCTCGCGCTCCTCGGCCGGAACGGTAACCAGCTCCTGCAGCAGGCGAAAAGCATCAAAGACTGACAGAGAGCAGAGGCGGGCGTCCTCGTCCAGCAGGTTGCTCACCGGCGGAAAGTGCAGGACGCGGCCATCCGGACGGGCGATGTTCTCTACGCCAGCGGGCAGGGTGGCATCCAGCAGCGGCAGCAGCGACGCGCCGTTGGCCGTCAATGCCTGAATAGTGACAGTGTCACCTAGGGCGGTAATGCGCAGCGCGCTGTCGACCAGCAGCAGGCTCTTGAGGTCATCTTTGCTGTCGATATCGGCAGATTCCAGCAGCAGCGTTGCCGGACGATCCGCGCACAGTTGATGAAACAGGGCGGTCGGGTTCTCCCGGTACGCGGCGTGGTCTGTGAGAAGCTGAAGTGCAGGTTTTGGCATTGGCATAGTCATTCTCATCCGATCGTTATTCTGTTCAAAAAAAAGCCCGCTCAGTTGGCGGGCCGGGGTATCTGTCTGCTAAAGGCAAACGCTCTCTCACCGCCCGTTTTCAGGAGGAGTGCCACCAGCGGATAAGCGTATAATGTTTGAACATTTTCAGATACCTCGTTGTGTGAACTTGCGTACTAGTTAACTGGTTCATGGGAATAAAGTCAACCCCTGATTTCAGAATTTGCGGCGTAACCGTTATGATAGGGCGCTAAATGAGATACACCCTACGGGAGCCGCTTTGAGCGACACGAATTACGCTATTATTTACGATCTTCACTCTCACACTCAGGCCTCAGACGGCTTACTCTCCCCGGAAGAATTGGTTCATCGCGCGGTTGAGATGCGGATAGGCACGCTGGCGATCACCGATCATGACACCACCTCAGCCATTCCCGCTGCCCGGGCTGAGATCCAGCGTGCAGGACTGGACCTGACGCTGATTAACGGCGTGGAGATCTCTACCCTGTGGGAGAATCACGAGATCCACATCGTCGGTCTTAATATCGATATTGAGCATCCGGCGATGGTGACGCTCCTTGAGGAGCAGAAGGCCCGACGTCAGCAGCGCGCCATGCAGATTGGCGAGCGCCTTGAGAAGGCCCACGTTCCTGGCGCGTGGGAAGGGGCGCTGCGCCTCGCCAACGGCGGAGCGGTGACCCGTGGCCACTTTGCCCGCTTCCTTGTTGAGAGCGGCAAAGCCAGCGACGTAGCGGGGGTGTTTAAAAAGTACCTCGCACGCGGTAAAACCGGATACGTTCCGCCCCAGTGGTGTACAATAAAACAAGCTATTGATGTGATTCATCATTCTGGCGGCAAGGCGGTAGTGGCCCATCCTGGGCGCTACGACCTCAGCGCTAAATGGCTGAAAAGGCTGCTGGCCCACTTTGCCGAACAGGGCGGTGATGCGATGGAAGTCGCGCAATGCCAGCAGGCTCCCAACGAGCGCACCCAGCTTGCTGCGTATGCACAGCAGTTTGGTCTCATGGCGTCGCAGGGGTCGGACTTTCATCAGCCCTGCCCGTGGATTGAACTGGGCCGCAAACTGTGGCTACCCGCAGGCGTGGAAGCGGTATGGCAGCTGTGGGAACAGCCTCAACATAATGAGAGGGAAGTATGAGTCAGTTTTTTTATGTGCATCCGGACAATCCCCAGCCGCGCCTGATTAACCAGGCGGTGGAGATTGTGCGTAAGGGTGGGGTGATCGTCTATCCCACCGACTCCGGCTACGCGCTGGGGTGTAAAATCGAAGATAAAGGGGCGATGGAGCGTATCTCCCGCATTCGTCAGCTGCCTGACGGGCACAACTTTACCCTGGTGTGCCGGGATCTCTCCGAGCTGTCGACCTACGCCTTTGTCGACAACGTGGCCTTCCGCTTGATAAAGAACAATACGCCGGGCAACTACACCTTCATCCTTAAGGGGACAAAAGAGGTGCCGCGCCGCCTGTTACAGGAGAAGCGTAAAACCATCGGCCTGCGCGTGCCGTCCAACCCCATCGCTCTGGCTTTGCTGGAGACCCTGGGCGAGCCAATGCTCTCTACTTCTCTAATGCTCCCCGGCAGCGACTTCACCGAGTCCGATCCGGAAGAGATCAAAGATCGTCTGGAGAAGCACGTGGACCTCATTATTCACGGCGGCTATCTCGGACAGCAGCCTACTACGGTGGTCGATCTGACCGATGACTCGCCGGAAGTGATCCGCGAAGGCGTAGGCGATGTGACCCCCTTCCTGTAAGCTTGGTAACATCACCACAGCATCCTGGTGTTTAAAAATTAACCTGGGGCGCTACAGTATTTCATTTAAAATTCGTGTAGTATGTGCGCCCAAGAAATAGAGTGTCCTTTGCACCTATCCAGACGCCTGTGAAGGCGACACCTGAAGGAAGCGCCATGAGCGAGAAATTACAAAAAGTGCTGGCCCGCGCTGGCCACGGCTCCCGCCGTGAAATCGAAGCGATCATTTCAGCCGGGCGCGTCAGCGTCGACGGTAAAATCGCTACCCTGGGCGACCGCGTTGAGGTGATCCCGGGCCTGAAAATTCGTATCGACGGCCATCTTATCTCTGTTAAAGAGTCCGTCGAGCAGATCTGCCGCGTGCTGGCCTATTACAAACCAGAAGGTGAACTCTGTACCCGTAACGATCCGGAAGGACGTCCGACAGTGTTCGATCGCCTGCCGAAGCTGCGCGGGGCGCGCTGGATTGCCGTTGGCCGTCTGGACGTGAACACCTGCGGCCTGCTGCTGTTCACCACCGACGGTGAGCTGGCCAACCGCCTGATGCACCCGAGTCGTGAAGTGGAGCGTGAATACGCCGTGCGCGTGTTTGGCCAGGTTGAAGAGAACAAGATCCGCGATCTCTCTCGTGGCGTGCAGCTGGAGGATGGTCCGGCAGCGTTTAAAACCATTAAGTTCAGCGGCGGCGAGGGTATCAACCAGTGGTACAACGTCACGCTGACCGAAGGGCGTAACCGCGAAGTGCGTCGCCTGTGGGAAGCCGTTGGCGTGCAGGTGAGCCGTCTTATTCGCGTGCGCTACGGTGACATTCTGCTGCCGAAAGGACTGCCGCGTGGTGGCTATACTGAACTGGATCTGGCCCAGACTAACTATCTGCGCGAGCTGGTAGAGTTAACGCCAGAAACCGAATCCAAGGTGGCGGTTGAGAAAGATCGACGCCGCATGAAGGCGAATCAGATCCGCCGGGCGGTTAAACGCCACAGCCAGACCGGCAGCGCGCGTCCGGCTAGCGGACGTCCTGCAAGCGGCAACCGCCGCTCCAGCACCCGCAACAGCAAAGCATAAAGAAAGGGGCCTCGGCCCCTTTTTCGATCTGTCATGCCGGGCGGCGGCGCTGCCTTGCCCGGCCTACGAACGGCTAATAATCAATTCCGATTTGCGCCTTCACGCCAGCCTCGAAGGCGTGCTTGACCGGGCGCAGCTCGCTCACCGTATCGGCCAGCTCCAGAATATCGCGATGGCAGCCGCGGCCGGTAATGATTACTGTCTGCTGGGCCGGACGCTCGCGCAGAGCGTTGAGCACCGTCTCTAAAGGCAGATAGTCATAGGCCACCATATAGGTCAGCTCATCCAGGACCACCATATCTAAAGTCTCATCGGCCAGCATCCGCTGGGCATGTTCCCATACCGTGAGACAGGCAGCGGTATCGGACTCGCGGTTCTGTGTGTCCCAGGTAAAGCCCGTCGCCATCACCTGAAACTCCACGCCGTGCGGCTCCAGCAGGTTGCGCTCGCCGTTGGGCCAGGTTCCTTTAATAAACTGGATCACGCCCACTTTTTTGCCGTGGCCCACCGCACGGGTCACGGTGCCAAAGGCGGCGGTCGTTTTGCCTTTGCCGTTGCCGGTAAAGACGATAAGAATCCCGCGTTCGTCCTGGGCGGCGGCAACGCGCGCATCCACGCGATCCTTCACTTTCTGCTGTCGTTGCTGGTAACGCTCTTCACTCATTGTGCTATTCCCGGTTTGCGTCCAGGCTGAGCATCAAAGCTCATGCCGGTTTTGCGACGGCTGTCATCACCCATCAGCCATAGGTAGAGCGGCATGATATCAGCCGGGGTCTTTAATTTTTGTGGGTCTTCCGACGGAAATGCACTGGCGCGCATTTTTGTCCGCGTACCGCCAGGATTAATGCAGTTAACCCGGAGGTGTTTGCTCTGGTACTCCTCGGCCAGCACCTGCATCATGCCTTCGGTGGCAAATTTGGAGACCGCATAGGCCCCCCAGCCAGCGCGTCCCTGACGGCCTACGCTTGAGGAGGTGAACACCAGCGATCCGGATTCCGACTTGAGTAATAAAGGAAGAAGCGCCTGGGTTAAGTAGAAGGTGGCGTTGACGTTGATCTGCATCACCTGCTCCCAGACGTCAGGCTTCTGCTCATCCATCGGGCAGATATCCCCCAGCATCCCCGCATTATGCAATACCCCGTCCAGGCGAGGAACCGCAGCGTCAATCTGTGCGGCCAGCTGCTGGCACTGTTCCGGCGTACAGGTGGCTAAGTCCAGCGTATACCAGCGGGCAGTCTTGCCGCCCAGCTGTTCAATGCGCTGAGCCGCGGCGCGCAGCTTCTCTTCATTTCTGCCGAGCAGGATCACTTTTGCGCCGTAGCGGGCGTAGGTCAGGGCGGCCTCCAGGCCAATACCGTCGCTGGCACCGGTCACCAGAATAATGCGGTTCTCTAATAAATCTCGTTTTGGCTGGTAGTGCACGGTTTCTCCTTTGCGCTCTCGTTCATCCAGGCGTCGTTTCACAGGATCGGGTCTTGAGGGCTTTATGCCTTAATCTGCTGCTTAATTCAATCATCAAGCTCCCGCATTCACGCTTTGAACCTTTTCAAGTTCTTACAGAGTAAAAAAATCAGCAGGATGGCATGTTACTTCGCATGACGGCAGAAGACGATGCGGGCAGGGTCATGTACACTGGCCTTTACGTTGAGTGGTTTAACCGAGGTGGTACGCGTGGAATTACTATCTGAATACGGGTTGTTTTTAGCCAAGATTGTGACGGTGGTGATTGCCATTGCCGTCGTGGCGATGCTTATTGTTAACCTGACGCAGCGCAAACGCCAGCGCGGAGAGCTGCGCGTCACAAACCTGAGCGAGCAGTATAAAGAGATGCAGGAGGAGCTTTCCGTCTCTCTGCTCGATACGCACCGGCAGAAGCTGTGGCACAAGGCGCAGAAAAAGCGCGTGAAGCAGGAGGCCAAAGAGGCGAAGGCCAGCGCGAAGCTTGGCGTCCCGGCGGTCTCCAACAAAGCGCGTGCGTACGTGCTGGACTTTAAAGGCAGTATGGATGCGCATGAAGTCAGTAGCCTGCGGGAGGAGATCACCGCCGTACTTACCGTCGCTAAACCTGAAGATCGCGTGGTGCTGCGCCTCGAAAGCCCTGGCGGCGTCGTTCACGGCTACGGCCTGGCATCGTCCCAGCTGCAACGCCTGCGCGATAAGAACATTCCGCTCACCGTCGCCGTCGATAAAGTGGCTGCCAGCGGTGGCTATATGATGGCCTGCGTGGCGGACAAGATTGTGGCCGCACCCTTTGCGATTGTGGGATCCATCGGCGTTGTGGCGCAAATCCCCAACCTGAACCGCTTTCTGAAAAGCAAAGATATCGATATTGAATTGCATACTGCTGGTCAATATAAACGCACGTTAACTCTGCTTGGAGAGAACACCGAAGAGGGGCGGCAGAAGTTTCGCGAAAGCCTGAACGAAACTCACGATCTCTTCAAATCCTTTGTTAAGCAGATGCGTCCTTCATTAGATATTGAGTCCGTGGCCACCGGTGAACACTGGTACGGCGTTCAGGCGCAGGAGAAGGGGCTGGTTGATGAGGTAGGGACCAGCGACGAGCTGCTGCTTGGCCTGATCAAGGAGTTCGAGGTGATCGGTATTCGCTACACCCGCCGCAAGAAATTAATGGATCGCTTCACCAGCAGCGCGGCGGAGAGCGCCGATCGGCTGCTGCTACGCTGGTGGCAGCGGGGTGAAAAGCCGCTGCTGTAAACGGCGATAATAGAGGAGCGAGGCGCATTGCCTCGCTCTGTTTATTCCGCCAGTGTATATTTCTCTGACAGTACGTGGGCAAGATGTTTGAACATGTTAAACACCGCCGTACTCTTCGCTGTGGGCAGGCCCTGCTCATCAAGAAAATAGTCGCCGCTGAAAATCAGAATGCCGTTACGTTCGGTGACGTTGGTGGCTTCGATACCCTGCACATAATCCTCATGCTCGCGGATGATCTCATTCGCTTTCGCCAGCAGTGACTGACGATCGATCGGTAGAACTGACTCTTGCATAGTTACCTCCATAAACGTTGTCGATATTCTACGTCCAGGGGGACAAATGGGGCAAATTTTCCCTGCTATCAAGAGGGCTTTTACCCCATTCCACCGTTGGCGCGATCCGTTTTTGCATGCTAATAAAGTTGCGTAACAAATTTTATCAGGTAGAGTGTGCGCTTTCGTCAATCTGGCAACAGATTTGCTTGACATTCGACCTTAAGTTCGTCGTTCTCATCCCCTCAGGCGCGGAAAAACCTGTTAACTCAGTCACCTGGAAGTCTTAATTTCAGCGTCTGGTTATGAAAAGGGGTTGATATCCAGTGACGTCGCCGCTATATCTGAGGCACGTCGCCAGGGGATGGTGAGTCAACGTGCGGCGTATTCCTGGAAGAATCAAATTAGGTAAAGGTGAATATGGGTAAAGCTCTCGTTATCGTTGAGTCCCCGGCAAAAGCCAAAACGATCAATAAGTATCTGGGTAGTGACTACGTGGTTAAGTCCAGCGTCGGTCATATCCGCGATTTGCCGACCAGTGGCTCAGCCGCCAAAAAGAGCGCTGACTCTGCCTCCACCAAAACGGCTAAGAAGCCCAAAAAGGATGAACGTGGCGCGCTAGTCAATCGTATGGGCGTCGACCCATGGCACGGCTGGGATGCGCGCTATGAAGTGCTCCCCGGCAAAGAGAAAGTGGTCTCTGAGCTGAAATCGCTGGCCGAAAAAGCCGATCATATCTATCTCGCAACCGACCTTGACCGCGAAGGGGAAGCCATTGCCTGGCACCTGCGGGAGGTGATCGGGGGCGATGAGACGCGCTACAGCCGCGTCGTGTTTAATGAAATTACCAAGAATGCTATCCGTCAGGCTTTCGAAAAGCCGGGCGAGCTCAATATCGACCGGGTTAATGCCCAGCAGGCGCGTCGCTTTATGGACCGCGTCGTTGGCTACATGGTCTCGCCGCTGCTGTGGAAAAAGATCGCCCGTGGTCTCTCTGCCGGACGCGTGCAGTCGGTTGCCGTACGGCTGGTGGTGGAGCGCGAGCGTGAAATCAAAGCTTTCGTGCCGGAAGAGTACTGGGAAGTGGACGCCAACGTCGCGACACCGGCCGGTGACTCTCTGGCGCTGCAGGTAACGCATCAGCAGGACAAACCGTTCCGCCCGGTTAACCGCGAGCAGACTATGTCGGCGGTTAGCCTGCTGGAGAAGGCCCGCTACACCGTAGCCGATCGGGAAGATAAGCCGACCAGCAGCAAGCCGGGCGCGCCGTTCATCACCTCGACGCTACAGCAGGCGGCCAGCACCCGTCTCGGCTTCGGCGTGAAGAAAACCATGATGATGGCCCAGCGTCTCTATGAGGCAGGCCACATTACCTATATGCGTACCGACTCAACCAACCTGAGCCAGGACGCGGTGAACATGGCCCGCAGCTATATTACCGAAAACTTCGGCAAGAAATACCTGCCGGAGAGCCCGATCCAGTACTCCAGCAAAGAGAACTCACAGGAAGCGCACGAAGCGATTCGTCCTTCTGACGTGGCGGTCGTGTCGGAGTCGCTGAAGGATATGGAAAACGATGCGCAGAAGCTCTACCAGCTGATCTGGCGTCAGTTCGTTGCCTGCCAGATGACGCCGGCCCAGTACGACTCGACAACGCTGACCGTGGAAGCGAGCGAGTTCCGCCTGAAGGCGCGCGGTCGCACGCTGCGGTTTGACGGCTGGACCAAAGTGATGCCTGCGCTACGTAAAAACGATGAAGATCGCACCCTGCCGCCGGTCAACAAAGGCGATGTGGTGTCGCTGATCGAGTTGACCCCGGCCCAGCACTTTACCAAGCCGCCGGCGCGTTTCAGCGAGGCCTCGCTGGTCAAAGAGTTGGAAAAACGCGGCATTGGTCGCCCGTCTACCTATGCGTCGATCATCTCGACTATTCAGGATCGCGGCTACGTGCGGGTGGAAAACCGTCGTTTCTACGCCGAGAAGATGGGGGAGATCGTTACCGATCGGCTGGAAGAGAACTTCCGCGAGCTGATGAACTACGACTTCACCGCGCAGATGGAAGACAGTCTCGACCAGGTGGCGAATCACGAAACCGAATGGAAAGGCGTGCTGGACAACTTCTTTAGCGACTTTACCAAGCAGCTGGAGAAAGCCGAGCAGGATCCGGAAGAGGGCGGTATGCGCCCGAACCAGATGGTGCTGACCAGCATCGACTGCCCGACCTGTGGTCGAAAAATGGGCATTCGCACAGCGAGCACCGGCGTCTTCCTGGGCTGTTCAGGCTATGCGCTGCCGCCAAAAGAGCGCTGCAAAACCACTATTAATCTGGTGCCGGAGAACGAGGTTCTCAACGTGCTGGAGGGCGATGATGCCGAAACTAACGCCCTGCGTGCGAAACGCCGCTGCGTGAAGTGCGGCACGGCGATGGACAGCTACCTGATCGATCCGAAGCGCAAGCTGCACGTGTGCGGTAACAACCCCACCTGCGACGGCTACGAGATCGAAGAGGGTGAGTTCCGCATCAAAGGCTATGACGGTCCGATCGTCGAGTGCGAGAAGTGTGGTTCTGAAATGCACCTGAAGATGGGGCGCTTCGGTAAATACATGGCCTGTACCAACGACGACTGTAAAAATACGCGTAAGATCCTGCGTAACGGCGAAGTTGCACCGCCGAAGGAAGATCCGGTTCCGCTGCCGGAGCTGCCGTGCGAGAAGTCAGATGCTTATTTCGTGCTGCGTGACGGTGCAGCCGGGGTCTTCCTGGCGGCGAATACCTTCCCGAAATCGCGAGAAACCCGTGCGCCGCTGGTGGAAGAGCTGTACCGCTTCCGCGATCGTCTGCCGGAGAAGCTGCGCTACCTGGCCGATGCGCCGCAGCAGGATCCTGCCGGAAACAAGACTATGGTTCGCTTTAGCCGCAAGACCAAGCAGCAGTACGTTGCCTCAGAGAAAGAGGGTAAGGCCACCGGCTGGTCCGCCTTCTTTATTGATGGTAAATGGGTAGAAGCTAAAAAGTAAGCCTGCAATTTTCTCCTCAAGGGCCGGTTATCCGGCCCTTTCTTATAACCGTCATTATTATTTTTTGAACATATCTATACACTGTAGATATAAATGATATAGTGGTTATAGCTACTTCCTCTCTTATTATTAAATCGTCTTAGACGATGTCGTGTGCGCAAAATCGGATGGTCCGTCATGAAACTACAGCAGCTTCGCTATATTGTTGAGGTGGTCAACCATAACCTTAACGTCTCATCTACTGCCGAAGGGCTCTACACATCCCAGCCTGGAATCAGTAAGCAGGTTCGTATGCTGGAGGACGAACTGGGGATCCAGATTTTTGCCCGCAGCGGTAAGCATCTTACTCAGGTTACGCCTGCCGGACAGGAGATCATCCGCATTGCCCGCGAGGTGCTATCCAAGGTAGAAGCGATAAAATCGGTCGCGGGGGAGCACACCTGGCCGGATAAGGGGTCGCTCTACGTTGCTACAACCCATACCCAGGCCCGCTACGCGCTGCCCAACGTAATCAAAGGCTTTATCGAGCGCTATCCACGCGTTTCGTTGCATATGCATCAGGGATCGCCGACGCAGATTGCCGAAGCGGTATCCAAGGGCAATGCGGACTTTGCCATCGCTACCGAAGCGCTGCATCTCTATGACGACCTGGTGATGCTGCCATGCTACCACTGGAACCGCTCTATCGTGGTTACTCCGGATCATCCGCTGGCGGGCAAGCAGTCGGTAAGTATTGAAGAGCTGGCCCAGTACCCGCTGGTGACCTATACCTTTGGCTTTACCGGCCGCTCCGAGCTGGATACTGCCTTTAACCGTGCCGGGCTGTCGCCGCGTATTGTTTTTACCGCCACCGATGCCGACGTGATCAAAACCTACGTTCGCCTTGGGCTGGGCGTTGGGGTCATTGCCAGCATGGCGGTGGATCCTGTCTCCGATCCCGATCTGGTCAAGCTGGATGCGCAGGGCGTGTTTAGTCATAGCACGACTAAAATCGGTTTCCGCCGCAGCACGTTTTTACGCAGCTACATGTATGACTTTATCCAGCGCTTCGCTCCGCATCTTACCCGTGACGTCGTTGATACCGCCGTCGCGCTGCGTTCGAATGAAGATATCGAAGCGATGTTCCATGACATCAAACTGCCGGAAAAATAACAGAAGGGCGACAAAAGTAGTCTCTAATGTGGCGCAGCGCAAATTACCTTCTACAATACTCTCTTCGCGATCATAACATCGAATATTTCGCTCGAAATGATTCGTAAATTCGCTGGATTTTAGGCTAAAGTTTCTTTAGGATTTGTCCTATGTAATGATTACTTAAACCTATTGTTCGGTGTCAATATGATAAGCGATGTCGATTGTGTGAGGTTAGCAATGCCTGCAGGAAGTGAAGAACCGCAAAGGGATCCCGCGCTGAAGCGTAAAGCATGGCTGGCGGTGTTTCTGGGTTCAGCCTTCTTCTGGGCAGTTGTGGCACTAGTTATCTGGAAATTTTGGGGTTAAGCCAATGGCAATTACCGAGCGGTTAAATCCGGTTCAGGACCGCTGCCGGTCCCCTAAACATACCTGTCAGGGTGAACGTGAGACAGCGGTGCAGATCCCGGCCAGCTGGCAACTCACGGCCGCGCAGAAAGCGTTTATTGACTCTTTCGCTGACGATAAGCAAAAAAAATAGCGGTTATCCTGTCCTGATGAAACCTCGCCCCGGCGGGGTTTTTTGCTCTCTAATGCCCTGAAATGTGCGCTATTTAGCTATTTGGGTTGTTATCAAAACGTTACGGCATGTTTGTGTTATCTTTAATACAGACCCTGATACCAGTCAGGGTATCGATACTCTGTATTAGGAGGAGCTTATGTCGTCTACCCTACGCGAAGCCAGTAAGGACACGTTGCAGGCAGAGAACAAAACCTGGCACTATTACAGTCTGCCGCTGGCCGCAAAGGCGCTTGGGGATATTTCCCGCTTACCCAAGTCACTTAAAGTACTGCTGGAAAACCTTCTGCGCTGGCAGGATGAGGATTCCGTCACCGAAGAGGATATTCGTGCGCTGGCCGGGTGGCTCCAGTCCGCCCACGCCGATCGTGAAATCGCCTATCGCCCGGCAAGGGTGCTTATGCAGGACTTCACCGGCGTGCCTGCCGTGGTCGACCTGGCCGCCATGCGCGAAGCGGTTAAACGTCTCGGCGGCGATACCGCAAAAGTTAACCCTCTCTCTCCCGTCGATCTGGTGATCGACCACTCCGTTACCGTCGATCACTTCGGTGACGATGACGCTTTTGAAGAGAACGTCCGTCTGGAGATGGAGCGTAACCACGAGCGCTACCAGTTTCTGCGCTGGGGGCAGCAGGCATTCAGCCGCTTCAGCGTGGTTCCACCCGGAACCGGCATCTGCCATCAGGTAAACCTTGAGTACCTGGGAAAGGCGGTCTGGAGCGAACTGCAGGATAAAGAGTGGGTCGCCTATCCGGATACGCTGGTGGGCACCGACTCGCATACCACTATGATTAACGGCCTGGGCGTGTTGGGCTGGGGCGTTGGCGGTATAGAAGCGGAGGCCGCCATGTTGGGCCAGCCGGTTTCGATGCTGATCCCTGACGTGGTCGGCTTCAAGCTGACCGGCAAGCTTAATGAAGGGATCACCGCCACCGATCTGGTGCTGACCGTAACCCAAATGCTGCGTAAGCATGGCGTGGTAGGTAAATTCGTTGAGTTTTACGGCGACGGTCTCGATCACCTCCCGCTGGCGGATCGCGCGACTATCGCTAATATGGCCCCGGAGTATGGCGCAACCTGCGGCTTCTTCCCTATTGATGACGTCACCCTCAACTATATGCGGCTGAGCGGCCGTAGCGAAGAGCAGGTGGCGCTGGTAGAGGCGTATACCAAAGCGCAGGGAATGTGGCGCAATCCGGGCGACGAGCCGGTCTTCACCAGCACTCTCGAACTTAATATGGCTGATGTCGAGGCCAGCGTCGCCGGGCCGAAACGCCCTCAGGACCGCGTTCTGCTTAGCGAAGTACCGAAGGCGTTTGCCGCCAGTTCAGAGCTTGAGCTGAATCACTCCCAGAAAGATCGCCAGGCGGTAGAGTATTCGCTGAACGGGCATCAATATCAGCTGCCGGACGGGGCGGTGGTTATCGCGGCGATCACCTCCTGTACCAATACATCCAACCCAAGCGTGCTGATGGCGGCAGGTCTGCTGGCGAAAAAAGCCGTGCAGCTGGGGCTGAAGCGCCAGCCGTGGGTGAAAGCCTCGCTGGCACCCGGCTCAAAAGTGGTCTCAGACTATCTCGCTCAGGCCAGACTCACTCCCTGGCTGGATGAGCTGGGCTTCAACCTGGTGGGTTACGGCTGTACCACCTGTATCGGTAACTCCGGACCGCTGCCCGATCCCATCGAGCAGGCCATTAAGAAAGGGGATTTGACCGTCGGGGCGGTGCTCTCTGGTAACCGAAACTTTGAGGGGCGTATTCATCCGCTGGTTAAGACCAACTGGCTGGCATCGCCGCCGCTGGTGGTGGCCTATGCGCTGGCGGGGAATATGAATATCAACCTGGCTACCGATCCCATCGGCAATGACCGGAAGGGCGATCCGGTCTACCTGAAGGATATCTGGCCCTCGGGCAGTGAGATTGCCCGGGCCGTCGAGCATGTATCTACCGACATGTTCCGCAAAGAGTATGCCGAGGTGTTTGAAGGTTCGGATGAGTGGAAGTCGATTGAAGTTGATCGCTCAGATACCTATAGCTGGCAGGATGACTCGACCTACATCCGCCTGTCGCCGTTCTTTGATGAGATGCTGGCCACGCCGAAGCAGGTAGAAGATATCCACGGGGCGCGGATCCTGGCGATGTTGGGTGACTCCGTCACCACCGACCACATCTCACCGGCGGGCAGCATCAAGCCCGACAGCCCGGCGGGACGCTACCTGCAGGGGCACGGCGTTGAGCGCCGGGACTTCAACTCTTACGGGTCACGCCGGGGTAACCACGAAGTGATGATGCGCGGTACGTTCGCAAACATCCGTATCCGTAACGAGATGGTGCCCGGCATTGAGGGTGGGATGACCCGACATCTGCCGGGTAGCGAAGTGATCTCTATCTATGACGCGGCTATGCGTTACCAGAAAGAGGGGACGCCGCTGGCAGTCATTGCCGGGAAAGAGTACGGGTCAGGCTCCAGTCGTGACTGGGCTGCCAAGGGACCGCGCCTGCTGGGCATCCGCGTCGTGATTGCCGAGTCGTTTGAGCGTATTCACCGCTCGAATTTGATTGGTATGGGGATCCTGCCGCTGGAGTTTCCGCAGGGCGTGACGCGTAAAACGCTGGCGTTGACGGGGGAAGAGAAGATCGATGTGGAAAATCTGACGCAGCTTAAGCCGGGAGCGACTATTCCGGTGCGTCTGACCCGTGCGGACGGTAGCCAGGAGACGATAGATTGCCGCTGTCGAATTGATACCGGCACCGAGCTAACCTACTACCAGAACGATGGCATCCTGCACTACGTAATCCGTAATATGCTGTAAATCAGTCATGCCCGGCTTACATAATCGTGTAGGCCGGGTAAGGCGAATGCCGCCGCCCGGCGTTTACCCGCCTCAATTAACCCAGCAGATGACCCATCTTGGCCGCTTTGGTATCGAGGTAGTGCTCGTTATTAGGGTTACGGCCGACAATCAGCGCCACGCGCTCAACGATATTAATCCCAGCCTCGGTAAGGATCTCTACCTTACGCGGGTTATTGGTTAACAACCGTACCTCATCCACGCCCAGTAGCTTGAACATGTCCGCACACAGGGTGAAGTCGCGCTCGTCGGCGGCAAAGCCCAGCTGATGGTTGGCTTCAACGGTATCAAAGCCCTGATCCTGCAGCGCGTAGGCGCGAATTTTATTCAGCAGACCAATATTGCGTCCCTCCTGGCGATGATACAGAAGGATACCGCGACCCTCTTCAGCGATGTGGGAGAGGGCGGCCTCAAGCTGAAAACCGCAGTCGCAGCGCAGGCTGAACAGGGCATCGCCGGTCAGGCACTCTGAATGGACGCGGGCAAGCACCGGCGTCTGGCCAGAGATGTCGCCATAAACCAGGGCAACGTGATCCTGTCCGGTTGCCAGTTCTTCAAATCCCACCATCAGGAAGTCGCCCCAGGGGGTTGGCAGTTTGGCTTCTGCCACACGTTTAAGCTGCATGTGATTCTCCAGATTAAGCTGGCACTTTCTGTGCCCATAGCCTTCAGGCTTTCTGTCTGCGTCTATTTTGCCACAAGGCGCGCCACTTCACTAATCGCCACCGTGACTTACAAAGATTAAGCGCACAAATCCGTCAAATCCGCCGAACATGTTATTTTTCAGTTATTATTGTGTGTCTTAACTTAAAGGGAAAGAAAATGCTCTCAATCGCAAGGCGAATTGCCGCCGGAACAGGACTTCTGCTCATTATGCCACTGCTGGTGTGGCTCTTCGGCTGGCACTGGCAGCCTGGCGGCCACAGCGGCTGGCTTAAGGTGCTCTACTGGGTCACCGAAACAGTTACTCAGCCGTGGGGCATTATTACTCACGTCATATTGTGCGGCTGGTTTTTGTGGTGTCTACGCTTTCGCCTGAAGGCAGCGTTAATGCTTTTTGCGATCCTTGGCGGGGCAATCGTCCTTGGTCAGGGGGTAAAATCCTGGGTTAAAACCCAGGCCCAGGAGCCACGGCCCTTCGTCGTCTGGCTCGAAAAATCTCACCAAATTCCGGTAGATAAGTTCTACACTTTAAAGCGTAAGGAACGCGGCGCGCTGGTTCAGGAGCAGCTTACCGAGCAGGACAACGTGCCAGATTTTTTACGCAAGCACTGGCAGAAAGAGACCGGCTTTGCCTTCCCCTCTGGCCACACTATGTTCGCCGCCAGCTGGGCGCTGTTGGGCGTAGGTCTGCTGTGGCCTCGCCGTCGGACGGTAACCATCGTCGTGCTGATGGTATGGGCCGTGCTGGTGATGGGGAGTCGACTGCTGTTGGGCATGCACTGGCCGCAGGATCTGGCGGTGGCTACGCTCATCTCTGGCATTCTTGTTACCCTGGCGACCTGGCTTGCGCAACGCCTCTGCGGCCCGCTGACGCCGCCGGTTAAAGAGGATATAGAGATAGCCCAACGGGAAGAGAAAAATGAGTAAGGCTGCCTGAGCATTGAATTTCCGCTTTTTGGCCTTACATCATCTGGATATCACGGTTTTCCATTTCGTCCGCTGCGCGAAAATGGTAGTTTATAAGGCTGGATGCAGCAGGTTGAACAGAATTTATTCGCCCTAAGCCACATAACGGGAAGTAATGTGAAATATCTACTCATTTTCTTACTGGTGTTAGCAATCTTTGTCGTTTCCGTCACGCTGGGTGCGCAAAACGATCAACAGGTGACGTTCAATTTCCTGCTGGCGCAGGGGGAATATCGTATCTCTACGCTGCTGGCGGTCCTGTTTGCCGCGGGCTTTGCTATCGGCTGGCTGATCTGCGGTCTCTTCTGGCTGCGCGTGCGGGTCTCTCTGGCGCGGGCAGAGCGTAAGATCAAACGTCTCGAACAGCAAATCGCCCCTGCAACGGCTGCCCCTGTAACGACTGCCCCTGTAACGAATAGCGTTCCGGTAACGACCGCTACGACTCCGGCCGTCAAGGAATAACAGGCTATGCTGGAGCTGTTGTTTCTGCTGTTACCTGTAGCAGCCGCCTACGGCTGGTATATGGGCCGCAGAAGTGCGCAACAAACAAAGCAGGATGAGGCCAACCGGCTGTCGCGAGATTACGTCGCCGGCGTCAACTTCCTGCTCAGTAACCAACAGGACAAGGCGGTTGATCTGTTCCTCGATATGCTCAAAGAGGATACCGGCACCGTTGAGGCGCATCTCACCCTGGGCAACCTGTTCCGCTCCCGGGGCGAGGTAGATCGCGCCATTCGCATCCATCAAACCCTGATGGAGAGCGCTTCCCTCTCCTACGATCAGCGCCTGCTGGCGGTGCAGCAGCTGGGCCGCGACTACATGGCCGCTGGCATGTACGATCGCGCCGAAGATATGTTCAACCAGCTGGTGGACGAAACCGATTTTCGCATCGGGGCGCTACAGCAGCTTCTGCAGATCTACCAGGCTACCAGCGAGTGGCAAAAGGCGATCGACGTGGCCGAGCGGCTGGTCAAGCTGGGTAAAGATAAACAGCGTGGCGAAATTGCCCATTTTTACTGCGAGCTTGCGCTACAGCAGATGGGCAACGACGATATGGATCGTGCGATGGCGCTGCTGAAAAAGGGCGCAGCCGCCGACCGCTCCAGCCCGCGCGTCTCTATTATGATGGGGCGCGTGCTGATGGCCAAAGGCGACTATGCTAAAGCAGTGGAGAGCCTGCTGCGGGTAATCGATCAGGATAAAGAGCTGGTCAGCGAAACCCTGGAGATGCTGCAAACCTGCTATCTGCAGCTGGGCAAAACCGAGGAGTGGGCCGAGTTTCTTACCCGCTGCGTTGAAGAGAACGTCGGCGCGACTGCCGATCTGATGCTGGCAGAAATTATCGACCAGCGTGAAGGCCAGGATCAGGCTCAGGTGGCGGTAACCCGTCAGCTGCAGCGCCATCCGACTATGCGCGTCTTCCATAAGCTGATGGACTATCACCTGCACGATGCCGAAGAGGGGCGGGCAAAAGAGAGCCTGATGGCGCTGCGTGACATGGTGGGAGAACAGATCCGCAGCAAGCCGCGCTACCGCTGTCAAAAATGCGGTTTCACGGCCTACACTATGTACTGGCACTGTCCCTCCTGTCGTGCCTGGTCAACGGTGAAGCCAATTCGCGGCCTCGACGGCCAGTAATTTAAAAAAAGATCCTCTTTAGTTACAACATCCTTTAATAAACTCTCTTAAAAGCAGACACCGAGCCAACCATGTCAGGCAGTGTAAAATGCGCCCTGTCAATTTTCCGCGCTCGCAGTTAGAATGCTGCCCGTTTATTCCGTTTGCGCCCGCGCGTGCTCATCAACAAGAAGGTCTGGTCATGACGTCTACTGCTTCATCTTCTTCCCCATCTCTGTGCCACTCTCCCGTTGTGGTTGCCCTGGACTATGCCAGCCGCGATCTCGCCCTGGAGTTTGTCGATCGCATTAATCCCGTCGACTGCCGTCTGAAAGTAGGCAAAGAGATGTTTACCCGTTTCGGGCCGCAGTTTGTGCGCGAGCTTCACCAGCGCGGCTTCGACGTGTTTCTCGATCTGAAGTTTCATGACATTCCTAATACCGCAGCCCATGCGGTAGCCGCCGCAGCCGACCTCGGCGTCTGGATGGTCAACGTCCACGCTTCCGGCGGCGCGCGTATGATGAGCGCTGCCCGCGAGGCGCTGGTGCCGTTTGGCAAAGACGCGCCGCTGCTTATTGCCGTTACGGTACTGACCAGCATGGAAGCCAGCGATCTGCTTGACCTGGGCATCACCAGCACGCCAGCCGAGCATGCCGAGCGCCTGGCGCGCCTGACGAAGCAGTGTGGCCTGGATGGCGTTGTCTGCTCTGCACAAGAGGCAGTGCGCTTCAAGAGCGTGCTGGGGCACGAGTTTAAGCTGGTGACGCCGGGGATCCGTCCTGAAGGCAGCGAGGTGGGCGATCAGCGCCGGATCATGACGCCGCAGCAGGCGCTGGTAGCTGGGGTGGACTATATGGTTATTGGCCGGCCGGTGACCCAGTCTACCGATCCTGCCCAGACCCTTAACATCATTAACGCGTCGCTGAATTTGGGGGCGTAATGAAAGAGAGTAATAGCCGTTTAGTTTATTCCACTGAAACCGGGCGTATTGATGAGCCAAAAGCGGCCCCTGAACGACCAAAAGGCGATGGCATCGTGCGCATTCAGCGGCAAACCAGCGGACGCAAAGGTAAGGGGGTCTGCCTGATTACCGGCGTTGAAGGTGATGATGAAGCGCTAAACAAGCTGGCCGCCGAACTGAAGAAGAAGTGCGGATGCGGCGGATCGGTGAAAGAGGGCGTCATTGAAATTCAGGGTGATAAGCGCGATCTGCTTAAAACGCTGCTTGAAGCCAAAGGGATGAAAGTGAAACTGGCGGGCGGCTAAGGCTAAATAAGCCACGACGTATGCCGTGGCTTTATATCTGTACTGCGTTATTCAGATCTGCAAGAAAGTATTATGGCGTTACCAGAACGCTTTATTCGTTCTTTTAAAGACCTGCTACGTCGTATAATTAGTCGACCTGATGACCGATAATCCCGCCTACCGCTGCGCCGCCCAGAGTACCCAGGGTGCTGCCATCGGTTAAGACTGAGCCACCGATTGCACCTGCGCCCGCACCGATAGCGGTGTTGCGATCGCGTTTAGACCAGTTTGAACATGCGCTCAGAGACATTGCCAGTGTTACAGCCAGTACGACAGTTGCCGCTTTTTTGCTCGATAACATCATAATACTTTCTCCTGAAATTTCGATTCACGGAAAGAAATCTCTTTAAGTATAGTGCGGTTATGACACACTAAAGTCTTTTTCCGTAAATTATGTTACACAGTTGTTACTGAGAAACGCGCCTCAGCGAGGCGAGTGATAGTTACATCCTGTTATATCGCTGAACATAATTTTACTTCTTGCCCGTCAGGCAGACAGGTAAAAAGTCTTAATTGAATCGTCGGAAAAGTCTCATAGATGAGGGAGATAGCCCACTTTAGTGGGCTAAAAAGCGTTAGCGCGTGCGAGGAGATTTGACTATATCGACATGCACGCCAGCCTGCTCCAGCTCGCGCTGCGTGACGGGGTTAAGCCTGTCATCGGTGATCACCCTGTTAAAGGGGTTATTTTGACCAAGTGGGTAGGGGTGAACCGCACCAAACTTTGAGCTATCGGTCAGCACAATGGCTTCACATCCCTTCTCGAGCACGGCGTTTACAACGTCGGCGCGCATCATATCCCGCCCGGTAAAACCAGTCTCAGGCTGCCAGCCATCTATGCCAATAAAAGCCTTACTGAAGTGCACCTGAGCAATATACTGGCGCGTCAATGGCCCTACCATGCTCTCACTTTTTTTCTGGTAGATACCGCCAAGCAGGATCACTTCACAGGGCGTCTCTTTCAGCAGATGAGCAATATAGCTGCTTACCGTAATAATGGTGATATCTTTCTGCTCTGCGAGGGTGCGTGCCAGCAGCGCATTGCTACTGCCGTTTTCAATAAATATCGTTTCACCCGGCTCTACCATAGAGGCAGCAAATTCCGCCAGCTCACGCTTAAGGGCAAAATTATTGAGCATTCGGGTTTCAACATCGTCGCTTTCCAGCGGCACGGCGTAACCATGGGTACGCCGCAAATAGCTCTGCTTCTCCAGCGTATTCAGATCCTGACGGATAGTGACTTCCGAAACGCCGGTGGTTTTAGCCAGATCGCTTACGCTGACCCGGCCTTTATCGATCACCATCTGTAAAATAGTTTGTTGTCGGGAATTCATTGCGATTAAATTTCCCACGGCGTTTTAGGCGAATTTTGCCCTTGAGCCTGCTCTGCATCGTTTAGTGCCAGAAGCTCTGCCTTAAGAATTTCAAGATTATGAATGGCAGAGTGATAATCACCCGCAACCAGAATATCGAGCACGGTATCAATGCGTCCTGCCAGTTGCTCTGCGTCGATGTCAGCCATCATGTCACTCCTGATTGAAAAGGTAATAAATTTAATGATGCAAAAAATAGTGTAAAAAGAGAAGGAGAAAAAAATAAATCTCAAAAAAGCATAAGTAACCAAAATAAATTGATGGCTAACGCATTTTTCGCGTCAGATAACGCTTATACCAACGCTCAAATGCAGCTGCAGGCATGGGTTTGGCAAAGAGAAATCCCTGTCGTTCATTGACGCCATTTTTCGTCAAAAAGGCATCCTCTTTGGCGCTCTCGACGCCTTCGGCTATCACCTGCAGGTTTAGCGCCTGTGCCACGGCGACGATGGCCCGTACCAACGACTGCGAGACGGACTGCTTATGCACGTCGCGCACAAAGGACTGATCGAGCTTGATAGCGTCAATGGGGAAGCGCGCCAGCTGCGACAGCGACGAGTAGCCGGTACCAAAGTCATCGAGATGCACCTGCGCCCCCAGGGCGCTGAACTGCTCAATCACCGACAGGGCCAGCTCCTCGTTTTCAATCAGGCAGCGTTCGGTCAGCTCAACGTCAATGGGGCTGTATTCAAAGTGCAGATCGTTAAGCGCCTGCCTGAGATCGCTGCAGAGGGTCTGGTCCGCCAGCTGACGTGCGGAGAGGTTCACCGCCACGCGCATATTTAACCCCTTGTCACGCCACTTAGCGACCTGTTGCAACACGTCGAGCATGATCCAGCGCCCCAGAGGGACGATTAGACCGGACTCCTCGGCATAGGAGATAAACTCGTTAGGGGCGAGAAGGCCACGCTCTGGGGACTGCCAGCGCACCAGCGCCTCCAGGCTGCGGATCTCCCCGCGCCAGGTGACTTTGGGCTGGTAGTAGATCACCAGCTGGTTATCGTCCAGCGCCTTGCGCAGGTTGGTGTCCAGCCACAGATACTCAAAAACGCGCTGGTTCATCTCTGGGGTAAACACGCAAAACTTACCCCGGCCGCTCTCTTTCGCCGTATACATGGCGGTATCGGCGTTGCGGATCACGCTCTCCCGATCCTTACCGTGCTGGGGAGCCAGCGAAATGCCCAGCGAGCACCCCGAATGGACTTCAATAAGCCCGATGCGGAAGGGCTGACGCAGACGGGTTAAGATCCTCGATGCCATCGCCTCCAGCGCGCCCTGCGAGGTTTTAGTCGCCAGCACGATAAATTCATCACCCCCGAGTCTTGCCAGCACCTGGCCTTCGTCCAGACAGCTTAAAATGGCCAGCGCAACCGCCTGTAAAAGCTGATCGCCAAACATATGCCCGTAGGCGTCGTTTACCTTTTTGAAATTATCGAGATCGAGATAGACAATACCCACCTGGGTGTCACCTCGTTTCGTAATGGCGTCGCTCACCAGCTCGTTAATCGCATTGCGGTTAGGCAGGCCGGTTACGGTGTCGGTATTCGCCAGCACGCGCAGACGCTCCTGGGCGCGACGCTCTTCAGTAATATCGGTCCCGGAGCAGATAAGAAATATTTCATTTTTACCGCTGCCGCTGTGGACAAATTTGTTGCGGAAGAGGAACAGCCGCTGTCCTTTGCGTGTTTTAATCCAGCGTTCAGCTTCGTACGAGCTACCGCTAAGAAAAAAATTATCAATATTGCGTTGTGACGCGACGGCCTCTTTGCGGCTCATGAATAGTGTGAAAACGTTCTGGCCAATAACCTCTTTCTCGCGCATACCGGTATACTCTTCGCATAGCCGGTTAAAGCGCTGAATATTGCCATGGCGATCGAGAATAACAATCACCGAGTGGGCTTCAGAGAGCACCTGTTCAGCAAAAGAGAAGCCCTGAACGCTATCCCGGTTTACGGAGGAGGTATCGTTCCAGGAGGAGGCGGTGCCCGTCCACTCTGTATTACTGATTTTTCGGCCAACCAGGTGCAGGTGCACGTCGCTGCCAAACAGGGGTAGGGTAGTGGTCACGCTGGAGGTGATCACCGTCATGGCCCTGATCTGCTCGGCCTGCTCATCGTTAAGCGTTATCGTCTGGCTTGTTTCGGCGTTTTCACTTGCGGCAAGCTGTAGCGTATTGCTGTCGGCTGAGAGTCGCCAGAATGGGCTACTTGAACCCAAATAGCGAAACAGCACACTTTGATCCAAATCCTCTTTCATGCTTCCTCCTGTCCTGCTGAACACGCTACGGTCACACATTTTAAGGTCGACAAAGCCGCAAGGGTTATACCAGAACACTCTGTTTTTTCAGGCGATATTATAATATTTCTGCTTCAGCTAAAAATCAGAATTAGTGAAAATTTATTACATGAGGGAAGGGCAAAACGGTGTTGGCCTCGTCTATCACGAGGCCAACACGGCACGGAGATAATTAGGCCTGCGGGCGGGCAATAACGCTGCGCGTCTCCATGCGAACTTCAGCGATAGTGACATCAATCACATCACTCACTTTATACGCGGTTTCGCCTTTAATCGTTACTGTACCGTTCTCCTGGCTGCAAACCATCTCATCGCGCACGGCGTGCAGGAACGGAGCTGGAATAAACGCGACCGCGCCGTTGTCCACCAGGCGCACGCGCATACCGCCGCGGCTGATATCGATAATCTCAGCGGCAAAGCGGGTATCGGTTCCAGCTTTGTCCTTCAGGAAACGGGCATACAGCCAGTCGCCGACGTCACGCTCGGCCATACGGTTGAGGCGACGGCGCTCGGCCATTTGCAACGTAGCCTCATCCTGCGGACGGGCAATGGTTTCGTTTTTAATAATCGCTTTCAGCAGACGATGGTTGATCATATCGCCATATTTACGGATAGGGGAGGTCCAGGTCGCATAGGCATCGAGGCCAAGACCGAAGTGAGGACCCGGCTCGGTGCTGATTTCAGCAAAGGACTGGAAGCGGCGGATGCGGCTGTCGAGGAAACCTGAAGGCTGTGCATCGAGTTCACGGCGCAGCTTGCAGAAGCCTGCGAGGGTCAGCACCTCTTCAGCATCGACATGCATGCCGTGCGTTTTCAGCAGCGCGGCCAGCGCTTCGCCATTTGCTGGATCGATCCCCAGATGGATGTTGTAGATCCCGAAGCCCAGCTTATCGCGCAGAACGCGTGCCGCACAGATGTTGGCGGAGATCATCGACTCCTCCACGATGCGGTTAGCGATACGGCGCGGCTCGGCGACAATGTTCAGCACCTCGCCTTTATCACCCAGCACAAAGCGGTAGTCCGGGCGATCTTTAAACACCAGCGCGTGCTGGGTACGCCACTCGCTGCGGCTCAGGCAGACACGGTGCAGGAGGCGGATCTGGTTAGCAATCGCCTCTGACGGCGGCTGCCAGCCTGCTTTGCCTTCCAGCCAGTCGGAGACTTCGTCATAAACCAGCTTGGCTTTCGATTCGATGGTCGCGGCGAAGAAGGTGATATCCTCTTCAATAGTGCCGTCGGCGGCAATGATCATGCGGCAGGCGAGTACGGGACGCACTTCCTGCGCCCGCAGGGAGCAGAGATCGTCTGACAGCTCGCGGGGCAGCATCGGGATGTTAAAGCCCGGCAGATAGTTGGTGAAAGCGCGTACTTTGGCGATATCGTCCAGCTTGCTGCCTTCGGCGATCCATGCGGTGGGATCGGCAATGGCTATAGTCAGCTGCAATTTATCGTCAGCCAGGGCTTCGACAAACAGAGCGTCATCCATATCTTCGGTGCTGGCGCTGTCGATAGTGACAAAGTCCAGAGCGGTCAGGTCGACACGCTCAAGTCCTTCGTCCAGCATCTCAGTTGCCACGCCGTTCGGCGCCTCTTTTTCCAGATTGTGGCGGGCAAGGGTCACCCACCACGGCACGAAGTGGTCATCACCGAAGGTGATAAACTGCGTCAGCTCGGCGTAAAAGCCGCGATCGCCTTTCAGCGGATGGCGACGCATTTCGGCTACCGCCCAGTCGCCCTCTTTAAAATCATGCTCCACGCCGCGCATAGCCCGGCAGGGAATAGCCTCTTTCAGCAGCGGATGATCCGGTACAATAGACAGGCGATCGTCTTTTCTGTGTACTTTACCGACAAAACGCGTCAGGAACGGTTCGACAAGCTCTTCCGGCTCGGCGGATTCCCGATCTTTGTCACTGTGGATCACGGCGATCACGCGGTCGCCATGCATTACCTTTTTCATCTGCGGCGGCGGAATGAAATAGCTTTTCTGTCCGTCAACTTCGAGGAAGCCAAAGCCTTTTTCGGTGCCTTTTACGACGCCTTCCGCACGCGGCGTTTGGGAATGCAGTTGCTGTTTAAGCTGCGCTAGCAGCGGGTTGTCCTGGAACATAATTTTATATTTTCGTGGCCATTAGAGCGGCTGACAGTTTTACGCGATTCTGGGTGTCGCAGCAAGCGCTGTTTCGCGCTAATGCGAGTCCCCTAGCGCGATTTTAAGACGATTCAACCAGCCACACAGACCGCTCCACGCCAGCAGATTAACGGCCTGCTGCGGGGAAAGCCCCTGTTCAACGAGGGGAGTAAACTGGGCGGCGCTAAACCTGTCTGCGGCACGAGTTAAAAGCTGCACCGCCTGGATAACCGCCCGCGCCTGGGGATCGCCCTGGCTCCACGTATTTAATGCCTGATCGCCGCTGCGCAACGCGGCGATCGGCGCATCGGGTACGGCGGACGTAGCCCTGGTGTTAAAGCAGTCCAGGCTACCGTTGATCCGCGCCGTCAGCAGGGCCACCAGGTCGATCAGCGAGGCATCAAGCGTGTCGCACATATCGCTTTGTAAAACCGCCCCCAGCGCGTTAAGCAGGTGATGCTCATGGGCCAGAATTGGCGTCAGAACCCGCAGGGTAGGTAGCGGCTGCCACTGGGCCAACGATGCCAGCTGGGCCGCGCTGGCGAGGTGTCGCTCCACGCTCTCAAGCTGCGGCGTCCATCGGCTTTGGTGGTTGCGGAAGGGCTCGGCAGCAGCATCCTGCTGCATCTCCATGCCGGGGAGCCAGCGGACGGGCTGGCTGAGCAGGGCCTGCAACGTGGCGATAACCCGCGCCTGGAAGCCGATAAAACCGATAATCTGATCCATCAGCACGATGTCCCAGGTGGTCAGTCCCACCTCTTCAAGCTGCTCTCGCGCCCGGGCGTCAATCACCTCCGGGGAGCTGGCGAGCTGTCTGGCATACTGGGTGATCTGCGCCAGGCGATGATTGCTTTCACGGGAGGAGTCCGGGCCGGGCAGCGGGGCAAGGCGGGCAGCATAGTGATTGCACAGGCGCTGAACGCCGTAGACCTGGGCTACCGTTAGCGCCGTGCTCAGGCGATCGTAGGCGCTAAAAGTGCGCAGGCGACTAACGCTAACGCTGCGGGGAAAGAGCCGGTCGTAAAGCGCGCGGGCAGGATCCAGCCAGCTTTGACAGGGGGCGATGACATCCTCAGGCAGCACAAGATCCAGTAGAAAACGATCGGTGACGGTGGCGGCTTCGGGAACTAACGGTAGCGCTTGTGCCTGGCCGGTACTCGACTGGGTCTCATGATACCAGTGGCCTTTGCCGGAAAAACGGCGTTGTTCCATGGGCTTTCCTTGATCTCAAAATGGCGATCAATATCCTGGCGTAACGCTAACGGAGGGAAAAATATTGTTAGGTGATAATAAATAGCAGAAAAGCATAAACAGCGGGGGGAGACCCCTCCCGAACGGGAGGGGAAGGGAACGCTTATTTCAGTTCCAGCTCGTTCATCGCGGCGATGCTGAAACCACCGTCTACGTGAACCACTTCACCGGAGATACCGCCGGAGAGGTTAGAGCAGAGGAAGGCTGCGGTGTTACCTACGTCTTCGATGGTTACGGTACGGCGGATCGGGGTTACCGCTTCGCAGTGGGCCAGCATTTTACGGAAGTCTTTGATGCCGGATGCGGCCAGGGTACGGATCGGACCGGCAGAGATGCCGTTCACGCGCACGCCTTCCGGACCCATTGCGTTCGCCATGTAGCGCACGTTGGCTTCCAGAGAGGCTTTCGCCAGACCCATTACGTTGTAGTTCGGAATAGCGCGCTCGGCACCCAGGTAAGAGAGGGTCAGCAGAGCAGAGTCCGGGTTCAGCATGGAGCGGCACGCTTTCGCCAGCGCAACGAAGCTGTAGGAGCTGATGTCGTGGGCAATTTTGAAGCCTTCACGGGTGACGGCGTTAACGTAGTCGCCGTCCAGCTGGTCGCCCGGTGCGAAACCGATGGAGTGCACGAAGCCGTCAAACTTCGGCCAGCTTTTCGCCAGCTCAGCGAACAGACCGTCGATGCTTTCGTCTTTAGCAACGTCACATTCCAGAACGATGCTGGAACCCAGCTGCGCGGCAAACTCTTCAACACGGCCTTTCAGCTTGTCGTTCTGGTAGGTGAATGCCAGCTCAGCGCCTTCGCGATGCATAGCCTGTGCGATGCCGTATGCGATGGAGAGTTTGCTGGCAACGCCAGTTACCAGAATGCGCTTACCGGAAAGAAAACCCATAGCTCTAATCCTTATATTCATTGTTGTGGCGCTCGTCAGATATGGCCGCGAGCGTCGTTAAAACGCGGCGATAATAGCACGTGTCGCCATATGTGTTAATCCGACCACCCTAAAGAGTGGCGCTAGCGGTCTTTTCGCCAGGCATCCGCCGTCAGCGCCTCGCCAAAATGGCTGGCAATAAGGCGTCGGGTCAGCTCATGTAGCGGGGCGGCCAGCACTTCAGCGGTACTGCCGCGCTCAACCACCTCGCCCTGGTGCATCACGATGACCTGGTCGCTGATGTGTTTCATCATACCGATATGCTGGGTAACGTAGATATAAGAGATACCCTGTTTCTCCTGCAATTCCAGCATCAGGTTAATTAATTGCGAACGCATCGACATATCCAGCGAGGCCAGGGCTTCATCCGCCACGATCACCTTCGGGCGCAGGATCAGCGCCCGGGCCAGCCCCAGACGCTGTTTCTGGCCAGGGGCGAGCATGTGCGGATAGTAGCTGACGTGATCCGGCAGCAGACCCACCATGCGCAGGGTCTCAATCACCCGCTGCCGCCGCGCCTCAGGATCCAGGTCAGTATTCAGGCGTAGCGGAAAGTCGAGGATCTGCGAGATGCGCTGGCGGGGGTTCAGCGACGTCGAGGGATCCTGAAAAATCATGCGGATGCGCTGGCTACGAAACGAGTAGTCGCCGTAGCGCAGGGGGCTATCGTCAATCAGCAGCTCGCCGGTAGTCGGTTCGATCATGCCCGCCAGCATCTTTGCCAGCGTCGATTTACCGGAGCCGTTCTCACCAATAATGGCCAGAGTCTGTTTCTCCCGCAGGGTAAAGCTGAGCGGCTTAACCGCCTCTACCGTCTGGCGATGGAACCAGCCGGTACGGTAGCGGAAGGTCTTACTCAGGTTACGTACTTCCAGCAGGGTGTCGACCATCTCACTCTTTCTCCATATTTAACGGGAAATGACAGGCAAAGAGGTGATTTTTAGGCCCGGCCAGCAGGGGACGCTCAATGCATTTACGCTGGGCGTAGGGGCAGCGCGGCCCCAGCCGGCAGCCAATCGGCAGATGTTCGAGGAGTGGGATCGCCCCCGGCAGCGTATTCAGACGGCTTTTATGCGGCATGGCGCTGCCAAAGTCAGGAATAGCGCGGATCAGCGCCTGGGTATAGGGGTGATGCGGCGTGGCGATCAGCTCCTCGCTCGGCGCGGTCTCCACGGTCTGGCCGCAGTACATCACGTTGATCCTATCCGCCCACTGGCTCAGCATCTGCAGGTCATGGCTGATCAGAATAATGGTGGTGTTGTTGTTTTGGTTGAGCCGGGTCAGCAGACGGAAAATCTGTGCCTGGGTGGTCGGCTCCATGGCGTTGGTCGGCTCGTCGGCGATCAGCAGGCGCGGCTGGTTCGCCAGCGCAATGGCAATCATCACCTTCTGGCACTCGCCGTCCGTCAGCTCGTAAGGGAAGCTACGCATCGCATCTTTATGATCGCGAATACCAACCCGGTGCAGCAGCTCGATGGCGCGCCGTTTCCGCCAGCCCATGCGCTGCCACCAGCGGCCTTTATAGGTCCAGGCCGGAATGTTCTGCATCAGCTGTTTGCCGACGCGCTCGGAAGGATCGAGACAGGACTGCGGCTCCTGAAAAATCATCGACACGTTGTGGCCGAGAATTTTCCGCCGCTCGCGCGCCGAGAGACGCATCAGATCCACGTCGTCGAAGCGCATTCGGTCGGCGGTGACCCGCCAGTTATCTTTAGTCACGCCACAGATCGCTTTGGCTATCAGGCTCTTGCCCGAACCAGATTCGCCCACCAGGCCGCGGATTTCACCTTCGGCAAGGGTGAGCGTGACGCGATCGACGGCCCTGACCCAGCCTTCGCCGGTCTTGACCTCAATGGTCAGGTTACGAATATCAAGTAGTGGCACTATTCCACCCCCGCATTGACCGCACGGCGGATCCCGTCGCCCAACAGGTTAACCAGTAATACGCTTACCATGATCGCCGCCCCTGGCAGCATCACCGTCCAGGGCGCGACGTAGATAAGCTCCAGCGCGTCGCCCAGCATCGCTCCCCATTCCGGAGAGGGCAGCTGCGCGCCAAGATCGAGAAAGCCCAGCGCGGCAATGTCGAGGATTGCCATCGACAACGCCCGGGTGATCTCCGTCACCAGGCCCGCGGTCATGTTCGGCAGCACCGCGAACCACAAAATATTAAGCGTCGTCGCACCGTCCAGCCGGGCGGCGACCACATACTCCTTCTCCAGCTCGTCGTGCACCATGCTGTAGACCGATCGTACCATCCTTGGCAGCAGCGCCAGCCAGACGGCAAACATGGCATGGGAGAGGTGCGGCCCGGCAAAGGCCACGACGATGATTGCCAGCAGCAGAGAGGGGATGGAGAGCAGCGTATCAAGCACATGGTTCAGCACCGCCGAACGCAGGCCGTGCGTGGCCCCAGCCACCACGCCCAGCACCAGGCCGCAGATCGTTGCCGCCAGGGTAACGACAAACGCGCCGCCTACCGTTGGGGCCGCGCCGCTGAGCAGGCGGCTTAGCACGTCGCGGCCGAGGTCGTCCGTACCGAGGAAGAAGGAGACATCCCCGTAGCGCGACCACGAGGGCGGCAGCAGCTGGTAGCCGAGAAACTGCTGATCGATACCGTAGGGGGCAAACCAGCGGCCAAAAATAGAGAGCAGCACCAGCCCGGCGCAGCCGTAGAGACCCACCATGGCGGTAGTATCGCCATAAAATTTGCGCCACACCGTGCGCAGCGCACCGGGGGTCTGCTTCTCGTTATAGACGTTATCGGAGGGCATACCATTCCTTATGTTTCAAAGGGTTCGCCAGCGCGCCCAGAATGTCGGAGAGAACGTTAACAATAATGACCAGCGCGCCGATTACCATCACCCCGGCGGAGATGGCCGCATAGTCCTGCTGACGGATGGCGTTGATGATCCAGCGCCCCAGACCTGGCCAGCTAAACACCATCTCGGTGATCATCGCCAGCGTCAGCATGGTGGAGAATTGCAGTCCAAGACGCGGGATCACCGGCGGCAGGGCGTTGTGCAGCACGTGGCGGCGCAGGATAGTCAGGCGCGACAGTCCGCGCGTGGCGGCGGCTTTGATGTAGTTTTGGTCAAACACCTCAGTGGTGCTGATGCGCATCAGGCGGATCACCTCGGTGGTCGGTGCCACTGCCAGGGTCAGTACCGGCAGAACCATATGGCGCAGGGCGCTGACGATCATCTCCTCACGCCATATTGACTCCGAGAGCCAGGCATCAATCAGCGCAAAGCCGGTGACCGTCTTCACCTCATAGAGCAGATCGAAGCGGCCAGAAACCGGTAGCCAGCCCAGCGTCAGTGAGAAGAAGAGGGTAAGCAGCAGCGCCAGCCAGAAGATGGGGATCGAGAAGCCAATCAGGGCCAGGGCGCTGATCAGCTTATCCTGCCATTTGCCGCGCATAATCCCGGCCATCATGCCCACCGGAATGCCCACCACCAGCGCAAAACCGAAGGCGAGAATACACAGCTCCATGGTAGCGGGGAAGACCTCCTTGAGCTGCTCGGAGATCAGCTGGCCGTTGATGCTGGAAACACCAAAGTCCCAGTGCAGCACCCCCTTAAACCAGAAGAACCAGGCGTTCCACAGCGAGGCTCCCTGCAGCGGCGCGTGAGGGGTAAAGTAGCTCAGGCTGAAACCGACAAAGGTCAGCAGGAACAGCGTGACCAGCAGCAGAAGCAGGCGGCGCAGCGTAAAGATAATCATGGTTGCTTCACCTCTTCTTTTTCAGGCTCGCGCAAGACCCCGGCAAACGAGGCGTTGCCAAACGGGCTGAGTACGAGGCCTTTAATGTCATAGCGGTAGGCTTGCAGACGCAGGGAGGAGGCCAGCGGCAGCACAGGCAGCTCACGGGCAAGGATCGTCTGCGCCTCATCGTAGGCTTCAATGCGTGATGCCAGCTGCTGAGAGGTCAGGGCCTTCTGCAATATGGTATCAAACCCCCGGTGGCACCAGTGGGCAAAGTTAGTTTGCGACTCGATAGCGGCGCAACTGAGCAGCGGGCGGAAGAAGCTGTCGGGGTCGTTGCTGTCCGTTGACCAGCCAGAGAGGGTCAGGTCGTGGTTCATGTCCATCAGTCTGGCCTCCTGAAAACGCCCTTCGACGGGCACAATCACCACTTTTACGCCTACCTGAGCCATGTCTGCCTGAATAAGCTCGGCAGTCTTCAGCGGGCTGGGGTTCCACGCCTGCGAGCTGGTCGGCACCCATAGCTGTAGGGTCATGTTCTCCAGGCCCAGCGCAGCCAGCTGCTGCCTGGCCTTTTCCGGATTGTATTCGGTGATTTTCGCTTCGCTGTCATAGGCCCAGGAGGCGCGAGGCAGGATCGAAGCGGCGGTCTCCGCCGTGCCGTAGTAGATCGACTGCATCAGGCGCTGGTTGTTGATGGCCAGCGCCAGCGCGTGCCGTACGGCAGGGTTATTCAGCGGCGCTTTGTCGGTATTGAACGCCAGATAGGCGATATTCATCCCTGGGCGCAGGGTCAGGCGCAGGCGCGGATCGTCACGTAAAATCGTCAGCTGGCTGGCGGCAGGCCAGGCGAGCACATCGCATTCACCGGTCAGCAGCTTAGATAGCCGCCCGGTTCCCCCGGAACCCAGATCGACCACCACCTGCGGCATCAGCGGCTGGCCGCGCCAGAACTTAGTATGGCGTTGCAGGCGGATATACTGGCCGGTACGGTACTCTGCGAGCTGGAACGGCCCGGTGCCTACCGGCTGGCGATCCAACAGCTCCTGACGATCGCGCTTAGCTAGCTGGTCTGCGTATTCGGCAGACATCACCGAGGCGTAGTGCGTTGCCAGATGCCACAGGAATGAGGCGTCCGGTTTTTTCAGGCGAAACTCCACCGTGCGGCTGTCGAGCTTGCGCACGCTTTCGACCGAGTCGGCAAACTGTAAGCTATCAAAATAGGGAAAGCTGCTGCCGTTGACGTTATGCCACGGGTGGTGGCGATCGAAAATGCGCTGGAAGCTAAAGACCACGTCGTCGGCGTTGAGCGCCCGCCCTGGCGTAAACCACGGCGTTTTCTGGAAGGCGACGTTGCTGCGCAGGCGGAAACGGTAGGTCGCGCCGTTATCCAGCACCTCCCAGCTCTCTGCCAGCTCAGGTACCAGACGATAGGTGTAAGGATCCACGTCCAGCAGGCGATCGTAAAGCTGGGCCGCCAGGGTATCCACAATCAGACCGCTGCTCGCTTTTTGCGGATTGAAAGTGTTAACCTGGCCATTCACACAGTAGACAAAGCCGCTATTACGAATATCCGCCGCAGCGGGATCCGCAGGCGCAGCCTGGACGTGCCCGCTTAACAGGCCGACTGCCATGAGCAGGGAAGATATAATCAGGCGCATAATTTCTTTAGCTGTAAGACCGATTTACAAAGTGTATCGCACTTAGTATGGCTACGTAAAAATGTCTGCGGATAAGCGGCGCAAAAGTCGTCAATCAGGCCGGTTTCGTATGCGGCTTAGGCTAAAAAGGAGAGCCAGAACGGTCGCCAGCACCGCAATCCACAGGCTCAGGCGAACCGCGTCCGCCGCCTGAGCACCGGCTGGCGCTGAAATCGACATGATTACCCCCACTAACGCACCGCCCAGGCACTGACCGAAGGTACGCATAATGGCCAGTACCCCGGAGGCGTAGCCGCTGTGTGCTCGCGAGGCGTTTGCCAGCATTTCACGGTTGTTAGGGCTTTGGAAACAGCCAAACCCTATGCCGCAAATCAGGCTGCGCACGCCGATATCCCAGGCATGGGCCTGCTCAGGAAGCAGCGCCAGCAGCGTTAACCCCAGGGTAAAAAGGGCTAAACCAACCGTGGAGATTATCGCTGCGGGATAGCGATCGGCCAGCCGTCCTGCGTGGGGAGCGGCCAGCATAATACCCAGCGGCCAGGGAGTGAAGAGCAGCGCTGAGGCAAAGACGCTATACCCGTAGACGCTTTGAAACAGGAACGGCAGAGCAATAAAGGTCACTCCCTGGCTAACGAATGAGGCCAGCGAGGTGAGCGCCGCCAGTGAAAAGCGCGGCGAGGCAAAGAGCTCCAGCGGCATGAGCGGCTGTGACGTACGTCGCTGGTGCCAAATAAATGTCAGCCCTGCGGCTATTGCGACGCTACCATATCCTGCTGCCGTCCATAGTTGAGTTTCTGCCTGACCAGGACGAGAGAAGACGTTTGCCGCCATAATCAGCCCACCCAGCATCAGCGCTGACAGTACCGCGCCAGCCGTATCAAAGGATTCGCGGCCGGGCGCGCGGTTATCAGGGATCGCCTGAAGCGTCAGGGTTAACGCAATAATTCCCAGCGGGATATTGATAGCAAATAGCCACTGCCAGCTCAGGAGAGAGAGCAGCGTACCGCCCAGCACCGGCGCGATGGCCGTGCTGGCGGCGATCAGCAGGGCATGAAGGCCCAGAATACGTCCCAACAGGCGGTTGGGGAAAACAGAGCGCAGGATCGCCGGGGCAATGCTCAGGGTAGCGGCTCCGCCTACACCCTGCACGATGCGCCAGCCAGTCAGCATGGTAAGCGAAGAGGAGAGGACGCAGCCCAGCGAGGCCAGCGTAAAGAGGCCCAGACCAAAGGCAAACAGGGCGCGAAAGCCAAGGCGGCGGGCAAGCGCGGCAAAAATAGCCAGCGTCATGGCAGCGGACAGCAGATAGCCATTGGCGACCCACACGGCGGACTGGGCAGGCACCGCCAGCGCGTGGGCAATAGGGGGCAGCGCAACGTTGACGATGACGCCATCAAATACGGCCATTGTAGTACTGGTCATGACGGCAGCCATAGCCAGCGCGCGTTCGCGTCCCGCTAAACCCTCATCCCCCGGCCTTGCAGAAAAAAGCTCCACTTTATTCACCTCTATTATGTTCATGCATTCGATGTATAAAGCCTAATGAGCAACATGGCAGGGCGGAAGACGCAGCATTTGCAGTTATAACCTGCACCAGACGCCTTCCCTCAAACCAAACGGGCAAGGTAAGATGTGAGGATGAATGCTCCCGATCTGAACCTGCTTATTGCCCTCGATGCGCTACTGGCTGAAGCTAGCGTGGCGGGCGCTGCGCGTCGTCTGGGGCTGAGCGCATCGGCGATGAGCCGGACGCTTAGCCGCCTGCGTGCGGTAACCGGCGATCCGCTGCTGGTGCGCGCTGGACGCAGCATGGTATTGACGCCCCGGGCTGAGGCTATGCGTGAAGGTGCGCAGCGCACGCTGTTTGAGGCGCTGGTGCTGCTGCGGCCCTCCCCAGCTGGGGTAGATCTGTCGACGCTCGATCGTACTTTCGTGCTGCGTACCAACGATGGTTTCATCGAAGCCTTTGGCCCGACGCTGATTGTAGCGGCCGCGAAGTGTGCCCCACATGTGCGTCTACGTTTTGTCGCCAGGGCGGAAAAGAGCGCGAAGGCGCTGCGTGAAGGGCAGGTCGATCTTGAGATTGGCGTGCTGGGGGAGATGGGACCGGAGATCCGCATTCAGGCGCTGTTTCGCGATCGCTTTGTTGGGGTAGTGAGACCAGGGCATCCGCTATCAGCGCTGTCCGGGGTAGGCGTCAGCGACTACCTCGCCCATGCCCACGTAGTTGCCTCCCGTCGGGGGCACACCGCCGGGCCGGTGGATGAGGCGCTGGCTGAGCTGGGCCTTGAGCGGAATATTGCTGCCGTTGTACCGGGTTTTCCCGCTGCGCTGGCGGTGGCGCAGGCGTCCGATCTGGTGGGGCTGATCCCCGCCTCGTTTCTTATCCATCAGCCTGCCGCGGCGTATTGCATGTTTGAACTGCCGGTAAAGGTGCGTGGCATTACGCTCTCCCAGATGTGGCACCCGCGCGCCGAGGCCGATCCGGCGCACCGCTGGCTACGCCAGTTTGTGCTGGAGGTCTGCCGTCAGCACGCTCCGGCCCCTCAACAGTGATTGGCGAGCGTCGAGCATTGGCATACTATAGGGGGATACTTTCGTTACCGTAAGGATTGCCTGCTATGGCTATCATCCCTAAGAACTATGCGCGTCTGGAGTCAGACTACCGGGAAAGGGCGCTGAAGATTTATCCGTGGGTCTGCGGGCGCTGCTCGCGTGAGTTTGTCTACTCGAACCTGCGGGAGTTAACGGTGCACCATATCGATCACGATCACACCAATAATCCGCCGGACGGCAGCAACTGGGAGCTGCTTTGCCTCTACTGCCACGATCACGAGCACTCAAAATACACCGAAGCCGATCAGTACGGCACAACCGTCGTGGCCGGAGAGGATGCACAGAAGGACGTGGGAGCAGCAACCTATAATCCGTTTGCTGACCTGAAAGCGATGCTCAACAAGAAATAATGCGTTTCCACTCCGCATAAAAAAGTGGGGCACTGAGGCCCCACGCTATTAGCATTGATACAATGTCGAACTGCTATTCAGGTAGCGCGTAAACCACGACCTGATCGCCCACCTGATCCTTCAGGATAGTGTTCCCCCCGGCGACGAACGCGACATACTGACGGCCTTTGTACTCGTAGATCGACGGATTCGCTACCGCAGGGGCTTCCACCTGATCGGACCACAGCTCTTCACCACTATCCACAGAGTAGGCGCGCACTTTGGCATCCATTGACGCACCGATAAAGACCACGCCTCCTGCCGTAACGGCAGGGCCACCGATGGTAGGCGAGCCCCAGCTTTCTGGCATAAAGAAGCCATACTGCTGCGACGCGCCAACCGGGCGACGCCACTTCACATCACCCGTATGCATATCCAGCGCCACGATTTCACCAAACGGCGGCTGCCAGCACGGCATACCCAGCCAGTTATTAGCGACTAACAGACGCATGCCGTAAGGGGCACCCTCCTGAGGAGCAAAGCCGCTCTCGTTGCCGGAATCTTTATCCGCGTTGTCATAATCTTCGCGGCTGTAGAGCTTCACATACTGCACAATGTGTGAGGTATTAACGATGGCAATCTGTTTTTGTGGATCGAACGCTACGCCGCCCCACTGGACGCCACCCGCACTGTCTGGGTAGGTCAGCGTACCTTCACCCTTCGTGGTTGGTGGCGTATACATACCCTCATAGGTCAGGTTATCCCACAGGCGGGAACACTGGCCGGCACCCACCATATCTGCCAGTTTCCATATCTCTGGCTTCTTCGATTGGTCGAGCAGCGGTGCAGGCTTAGTCGGGAAGGGCTGGGTTGGCGAAAGCACCTCGCCCTGTACTGAACCATCGCCCTGCGGAACAGGACGCTCCTCGATAGGCCAGACATCCTCGCCTGTCAGGCGGTTCACCACAAATAAAAAGCCCTGCTTGGTAGCCTGAATTAACGCCGGGATCTGCTTACCGTCGACCGTAATATCCATCAGGGTCGGTGCAGAGTTGATATCGTAATCCCACACGTCGTGATGCACCCACTGACGAGACCAGACCACTTTGCCGGTGTTGATATCCAGTGCGGTAGTGGAGGTGCCAAGCGGAATAGGCTTAACTCGGTTGCCGCCCCAGTAGTTAGGGGAGGGTGATGAAACTGGCAGATAGACCAGACCATTAGCCTCATCGGCAGACATGTGGGTCCAGACGTTGGCTGTCCCGGTGCTTTTACGGATCTCTGCCGGAATCGCTTCGAAGGTCCACTCACGCTCGCCGGTTTGCGCATTGATTGAGAACACCGCCCCCGGAGGCGCTTCGGCATAGGCCCAGTCCTTGCCAGCCCAGCCAACAAGCAGGTGGTTGCCGACTACGGTGGGCGGTTGCAGGATAGATAGTGGGTATTTAGCGTTAACCGTGTTCCACTGATTGATATTCAGTACGCCATTATCAGCAAAGTCGCTGCACGGTTTACCTGAATCGGCATCCAGCGCATAGAGGTTGCCATCCACGGTGCCCATATAAACGATCTTCTGGCACGCTTGACCAGCGACCGGATTTTTAGCCTGCCAGTAGGAGACGCCACGGTTTTTTAGTACCGGCTGGGTCAGCGCTTTGCGCGATGATTTGGTGTCGTAATGCCACTTCTCTTTACCCGTGCCGGGATCGAGCGCAATCAGGCGATCGAAAGGCGTACCAATGTAAATTGTCTCGTTGGCAAAAACAGGGGTCGCTGACCAGACGGTGGCAGGGGTATCACCTTTACCGTCCGAAACGTCACCGGTATGAAACTCCCAGACTTTGGTTAATTTATTGACATTATCCGCCGTGATTTGCTTCAGCGGACTGTATTTCTGGGCGTTAAGCTGACCATGAAAACTGTCCCAGGTGGCCGAAGAAGGAACCAGTGGTGTCGCTGGCTGCGCGGCAGATTCTACTTTCTGTCCATCATTTTTGCCCGTTGAGGCATCGTCAGTGGTTTTCGTGGTTCCGGGTGCCTGTTGATCGGCTGCATCCACGTTGAGCTCTTCCTGGGTTCCCTGCGATGCCTCTGCGGCTTTATCCTGCGCCTGCAGCGTCAGGGGGGTAACCAGCAATGCCAGCGCCGTCATGCTGACTTTCAGTAATGGCGAGTGTTTTTCGTTATGCACGGGCGGCTCCTCAGGCTCTGGCGCGATGATTGGGACGAACGGAATTGCTGCTCAGCGCAATCAGACCAATCAGGCCGACCACCATTGCTGCGGTAATGATGTATTGGTGCAGCAGCGCGGCTGCAAAACCAATACCGAACAACAGCACAAGAGTGACAATAATCAGAAAAATGCGTGTACCACGGAGGGATGCGCCACGCAGTATAAGGGCCAGCAGCGCCAGTAACACGCTGGCGATGGCCACACCCAGGGCACCAATAGTGCCGGTGACACCGGTCAGTGGGGTCAGCCACGCGTATAAAGCTACCGCGAAGCCAATCACGGCTGACAGCAGCAGCAGTATACTGCCGAAGCGTGAGGGTTGAGTTTGCAACATACCAGGAGATCCCCCTATCAAAAAAATGAACAATGATGAATATGCCGTAATGGTGGACGTAGGCCGGTGATAAACGCGCAGGAAAATGTTCCACGCAAAAGAATAAAAGCGGCATAGTCCACTAAACGTAACTGAGTATAGAAGAAGGATTTTTATATGGGGCGTTAAGTCTCAGCGCCAACTGACACTGTTCCTACAGCCCATGCTTTTTCAACAGCGCCCTGAGCTGATGGTAGGTCAGGCCGAGCAGCTCCGCCGCACGCTTCTGGTTAAATTTTGCCTGCTGTAGCGCGGCCTCCAGCAGAGACTTCTCCTGCTGGGTCTGGAACTGGCGCAGATCCAGCGGCAGGCCTGGCGCGCCAGGCAACGTTTCTGTCACCGGCTCGGGAGAGGCAGTACGCTGGAAAGGATCGATAATAATCTCATCCAGCGCCACCTCGCTGGTGCCGTGGCGGTAGACCGAGCGCTCCACTACGTTTTTTAGCTCACGAATATTACCCGGCCAACGGTAGTGGAGCAGCGTCTCGCGGGCACGTTCGGTAAAGCCCGGAAACAGCGGCAGCCGCAGCTCGCGGCACATCTGGATCGCGAAGTGTTCCGCCATCAGCATAATATCGCTCTGCCGCTCGCGCAGGGGCGGAAGCTGTACCACATCAAAAGCCAGTCGATCGAGAAGGTCGGCGCGGAACGTGCCGTCGCGCACCATCCCAGGCAGATCGGCATTAGTGGCGCACACCAGTCGGACGTTAACCTGTAACGGCTGGCTGCCGCCGACGCGCTCCAGCTCGCCGTACTCAATCACCCGCAGCAGCTTCTCCTGAACCAGCATGGGTGCGGTGGCCAGCTCGTCGAGAAACAGCGTCCCGCCGTCAGCGCGCTCGAAGCGGCCAGGGTGGCGTTTTTGTGCACCGGTAAAGGCCCCGGCTTCGTGACCGAAAAGCTCGGTGTCCAGCAGGTTCTCATTAAGTGCGGCACAGTTCAGCGAGATAAACGGCCCGTCCCAGCGTCCGGAGAGAAAGTGCAGGCGGTTGGCGATCAGCTCCTTGCCCGTTCCGCGTTCGCCGATAATCAGCACCGGCTTATCCAGCGGGGCAAGACGTGAAACCTGCTCCAGCACCTCGAGAAAGCTATTGGCCTCGCCGAGAAGATTATCCTTGTATTCCGCCATGATGAAATTCGCTATTAGTTAGTGTTATTCACCACTGTAGTCCAAATTGCCGCAGCGGTAAAATTAATCAACTCTCTATGAATCAATGAGATAAAAAGTTGGCACGGGTCTTGTATTAACTTAGCAGCAGGGCTTAGCCCGATTACATAAAATATGAGGATTACATTATGGGTATTTTTTCTCGTTTTGCCGACATCGTGAACGCCAACATCAACTCTCTGCTGGAGAAGGCGGAAGATCCGCAGAAACTGGTACGCCTGATGATTCAGGAGATGGAAGATACGCTGGTTGAGGTGCGCTCCACCTCTGCACGTGCGCTGGCCGAAAAGAAACAGCTGTCACGTCGTATTGAGCAAGCCACTGCCCAGCAGAGTGAGTGGCAGGAGAAAGCCGAGCTGGCGCTGCGTAAAGAGAAAGACGATCTGGCCCGTGCTGCGCTGATTGAAAAACAGAAGCTGACCGACATCATCACGACGCTTGAGCAGGAAGTCGTCCTGGTTGATGAGACGCTGGTACGCATGAAAAAAGAGATTGGCGAGCTGGAGAACAAACTCAGCGAGACCCGTGCCCGTCAGCAGGCGTTGACCCTGCGTCACCAGGCGGCCAGCTCTTCTCGCGACGTGCGTCGTCAGCTGGACAGCGGCAAGCTGGACGAAGCGATGGCGCGTTTTGAATCTTTCGAGCGTCGTATCGATCAGATGGAAGCCGAAGCGGAGAGCCACGGTTTTGGTAAGCAGAAATCGCTGGATCAGGAGTTTGCCGAGCTGAAAGCGAACGATGAAATCAGCGAGCAGCTGGCGCAGCTTAAAGCCAAAATGAAACAAGATATCCAATAATAACAAACGATGAATACTAACGGGCGGTGTGGGTTTACGCCGCCCCTCATCTGTAAGGAGTACACATGAGCGCGCTATTTTTGGCTATTCCTCTGACCCTGTTTGTACTGTTTGTCCTGCCGGTCTGGCTGTGGCTGCACTACAACAACCGCAGCGGTCGCGATGCGCTTTCGCAAAGCGAGCAGCAGCGTCTGGCCCAGCTCAATGACGAGGCAAAACGGATGCGCGAGCGGATAGCCTCTCTGGAAGCTATTCTTGATGCAGAGCACCCGAACTGGAGGGATCGCTAATGAATGAATTTTTCAATAAAAAACTGTGGCGAATTCCCCAGCGGGGAATGGTGAAAGGCGTCTGCGCCGGGATTGCTCACTATCTTGATGTCCCGGTGAAGCTGGTGCGTCTGATTACGGTTTTGGCGATGCTTTTTGGTCTGTTCTTCTTTGTGGTGCTCGCCTATATCATTCTCACCTTCATGCTCGATCCGATGCCGGAGGGAGAAATTGACGGCGAAGCTGTGCCGACCAGCAGCGAACTCCTTAATGCAGTAGATGAGGAGCTGGCATCAGGCGAGAAGCGTTTACGCGAGATGGAGCGCTACGTCACCTCCGATACCTTCTCGCTGCGCAGCCGTTTCCGTCAGCTCTGATTTAATGACCTAACGAGGTAGATGATGAATAGCAAATGGCAACAGACCGGCAAAAAAGCCAAACCGGCACTGAAAATCGCAGGCAAGCTGGTGCTGCTGACCGCGCTGCGCTACGGCCCGGCGGGCGTAGCGGGCTGGGCAATCAAATCCGTGGCGCGCCGTCCGGTGAAAATGCTGCTGGCGCTGGCGCTGGAGCCGATGCTTAAACGCCTCGCGACGCGCGTCTCGCGCAACATGAAATAGTTCTCTGGCGGCGCAACCTTTGCGCCGCTTGCTTTTGTTGGGCATAGATCCCACTGCGCCTGCCGCCTTATACTCCTTCTCTTATTGATACCTTCACTTCAGGGCAAAACAGGATGGCTATGAAGCGATTTAAATCTGAGCTTAACGCCCTCGTTAACCGTGGCGTCGACCGGCATCTGCGCCTGGCCGTCACCGGCCTGAGCCGCAGCGGCAAAACGGCGTTTATCACCGCGATGGTCCATCAGCTCCTTAATATTCATAACGGCGCACGCCTGCCGCTCTTTAGTGCGGTTCGCGAGGAGCGCCTGCTGGGGGTGAAGCGGGTGCCACAGCGCGATTTCGGTACCCCGCGCTTTACCTGGGATGAGGGCATTGCCCAGCTCTATGGTACGCCACCGACGTGGCCAACGCCGACGCGCGGCGTCAGCGAGATGCGTCTGGCTCTGCGCTACCGCTCGAACGACTCCCTGCTGCGCCATTTTACCGACAGCGCTACCCTCTACGTAGAGATTGTTGACTATCCCGGCGAGTGGCTGCTGGATCTGCCCATGCTGGCGCAGGACTATACCACCTGGTCCCGACAGATGACCGGTATGTTACAGGGTCACCGAAAAGAGTGGTCTGCCCGCTGGCGTCAGCTCTGCGAAGGACTGGATCCGCTGGCTCCGGCCGATGAGAACCGGCTGGCAGAGATTGCCGACGCCTGGACGGAGTATCTTCACCAGTGCAAGACCGAGGGGCTGCACTTTATCCAGCCTGGGCGCTTCATCCTGCCCGGCGAGATGGCCGGCGCGCCTGCGCTACAATTCTTCCCTTGGCCGGACGTTGATGAAACCGGTGAAGCAAAGCTAGCCCAGGCGGATAAGAGCAGCAACGCGGGGATGCTGCGCGAGCGCTTCAACTACTACTGCGAAACCGTGGTTAAAGGTTTCTATAAAAACTACTTCCTGCGTTTCGATCGCCAGATCGTGCTGGTGGACTGTCTGCAACCGCTCAACAGCGGGCCGCAGGCGTTTAACGATATGCGCCTCGCGCTGACCCAGCTAATGCAGAGCTTTCACTACGGGCAGCGGACGCTGTTTCGCCGCCTCTTCTCGCCGGTTATCGACAAGCTGCTGTTTGCCGCCACTAAAGCGGATCACGTCACTGTCGATCAGCATGCCAATATGGTCTCTCTGCTCCAGCAGCTGGTCACCGACGCCTGGCAAAACGCTGCCTTTGAGGGGATCGATATCGACTGCCTTGGTCTGGCGGCGGTGCAGGCTACGGAGAGCGGCCTGGTGGACGTCAACGGTGATAAAATCCCGGCATTGCGCGGGGATCGCCTTAGCGATGGCAAACCGCTAACGGTCTATCCGGGGGATGTCCCCGCCCGACTGCCGGGGCAGGCGTTCTGGGAGAAGCAGGGTTTTCAGTTTGAGGCCTTTCGTCCACGGGTGATGGATGTGGATACCCCGATGCCGCACATTCGACTTGATGCGGCGCTGGAATTTTTACTGGGAGATAAGCTGCGATGAACGAGCCAATCAAACCACGCGTCGATTTTACCGAACAGCCAGCAACACCGGTGCGTGAAGAGTTTAAGGCCGCCCAGGCGTTTAGCGATGCCGAGGCGGGAGAGTTCACGCCGCTGCTGGCAGAAGAGATACTTGCCGACACCCCGCAGCCGGAAGCCAGCGTCGAGGCGGCGCTGCGGCCCCGGCGCAGCCTGTGGCGCACAATGGTGCTGGCCGGGCTGGCGCTGTTTGGCGTCAGCGTGGTCGGGCAGGGCGTACAGTGGGCAATGGACGCCTGGCAAACCCATAACTGGGTGGCGCTGGGTGGCTGTGCGGCGGGCGCGCTCATCGTCGGCGCGGGGGTAGGCTCGGTGGTCGGTGAGTGGCGGCGGCTCTGGCGGCTGCGTCAGCGCGCTGAAGCCCGGGATGAGGCCAGTCTGCTGCTACATAGCCACGGCACGGGCAAGGGGCGTGATTTCTGTGAGAGGCTGGCCCGCCAGGCGGGTATCGATCAGGCGCATCCTGCGCTGCAACGCTGGTACGCCGCGATCCACGAGACGCAAAGCGACCGGGAGATCGTCACGCTCTACGCCCGGCTAGTGCAGCCAGTGGTAGATGCCCAGGCCCGGCGTGAAATCAGCCTCTCGGCGGCGGGCTCAACGCTGATGATTGCCGTCAGCCCGTTGGCGCTGGTGGATATGGCCTTTATCGCCTGGCGAAATCTGCGGCTGATTAACCGCATCGCCAGACTCTACGGGATTGAGCTGGGCTACTTCAGCCGGCTGCGGCTGTTTCGTCTGGTGCTGCTCAACATTGCTTTTGCTGGTGCCAGCGAGGTGGTGCGTGAGGTAGGGATGGACTGGCTGTCGCAGGATCTCGCCGCCCGGCTCTCGGCACGCGCCGCGCAGGGCATCGGGGCCGGGCTGCTTACTGCGCGTCTCGGCATTAAAGCGATGGAGCTGTGCCGTCCGCTGCCCTGGCTGGAGGACGATAAGCCCCGTCTGGCCGATTTTCGCCGTCAGCTAATCGGCGAGCTGAAGGCCAATATGCAGCGCAGCGGCACGCAAAAGCGTGATTGAACGCTTATCTTTACGCCATGGCGGTGGGTTTTCCACCGCTCTGTCAATAATTGTTGACAGACAGCTTCCTGACTGCGGATAAGTGTCTTATCATTCTTAAATACGTTGACTGTTTAAGGGTGGCAACTCCCATGCGTCTTGAAGTCTTTTGTGAAGACCGCCTTGGTCTGACTCGTGAGCTGCTGGATCTTCTGGTGCTCAGGGGTATCGATTTACGTGGCATTGAGATCGATCCTATCGGGCGGATCTATCTTAACTTTGCTGAACTGGAATTTAATGACTTCAGCAGCCTGATGGCCGAAATCCGCCGTATTCCCAGCGTGACCGACGTGCGTACCGTCTTGTGGATGCCCTCCGAGCGCGAGCACCGTGCCATGAGCGCCCTGCTGGAGGCCTTGCCCGAGCCGGTGCTCTCTCTGGACATGAAGAGCAAGGTTGAGCTGGCAAACCAGGCCAGCTGCCAGCTCTTTGGTCAGAGCCAGTCCCGGCTGCGCAACCATACCGCACCTCAGCTTATTAACGGCTTTAACTTCCAGCGCTGGCTGGAGGGGGATCCGCAGGCGTCGCACCACGAGCATGTCGTTATCAACGGGCAAAACTTCTTAATGGAGATCACGCCGGTACACCTCGAAAGTGAGCGTGGCGAGCCGGTGCTGATCGGCGCGGTGGTGATGCTGCGCTCTACCATTCGCATGGGCCGCCAGCTGCAGGATCTGGTCAGTCAGGACGCCAGCGCCTTTAATCAGATTGTGTCCGCCAGCCCGAAAATGCGCCACGTCATCGACCAGGCGCGTAAGCTGGCCATGCTCAGCGCGCCGCTGTTAATCGTTGGCGATACCGGCACTGGCAAGGATCTGCTGGCCCACGCCTGCCATCTTGCCAGCCCGCGTGCGGCAAAGCCCTATCTGGCCCTGAACTGCGCGTCAATTCCTGAGGATGCGGTAGAGAGCGAGCTGTTCGGCCATGCACCGGAGGGCAAAAAAGGTTTCTTCGAGCAGGCCAACGGCGGCTCGGTGCTGCTGGATGAGATCGGCGAGATGTCGCCCCGCATGCAGGTTAAGCTCCTGCGCTTCCTGAATGATGGTACCTTCCGCCGCGTTGGCGAGGATCATGAGGTTCACGTTGACGTACGGGTGATCTGCGCCACCCAGCGTAATCTGGTGGAGCTGGTACAGAAGGGTATTTTCCGGGAAGACCTTTACTACCGTCTGAACGTGCTGACCCTGGATCTGCCTCCGCTGCGCGATCGTCCTCAGGACATCATGCCGCTGACCGAGCTGTTCGTGGCCCGCTTTGCCGACGAGCAGGGTGTGCCGCGTCCGAAGCTCTCTACCGATCTCAGTAACGTCCTGACCCGTTACAGTTGGCCGGGCAACGTGCGCCAGCTGAAAAATGCGGTCTACCGTGCGCTGACGCAGCTGGAGGGCTACGAGCTGCGTCCGCAGGACATTCTGCTACCGGACTACGATGCGGGAACCGTGGCGGTAGGTGAAGAGGCGATGGAGGGTTCGCTGGATGACATCACCAGCCGTTTTGAACGGTCGGTGTTAACTCAGCTCTATCGCAGCTATCCCAGCACGCGCAAGCTGGCGAAACGGTTGGGTGTATCGCACACCGCGATTGCCAATAAGCTGCGGGAGTATGGCCTGAGCCAGAAGAAGGGCGAGGATTAAAACAAGAGAGCCTTCATCACTGAAGGCTCTTTTTTTGGTGCAGTTACGCTTTTTGCGCCAGGGCTTCCAGGGCAGCTTCGTAGTCCGGCTCGTTGGTGATCTCGTTCACCAGCTGGCTGAATACGACGGTGTCGTTTTCGTCGATAACCACTACCGCACGGGCGGCCAGGCCTTTCAGCGCGCCTTCGGCAATGCCCACGCCGTAGTTTTCGAGGAAGTCGGCGTTACGCAGAGTCGACAGGGTAATCACGTTGCTCAGGCCTTCTGCGCCGCAGAAGCGGGACTGGGCGAATGGCAGGTCGGCGGAGATGCACAGTACCACGGTATCTTTCATCTCGGTGGCGAGCTGGTTGAATTTGCGCACGGAGGCGGCGCAAACACCGGTGTCGATGCTCGGGAACACGTTGAGAACTTTGCGCTTACCGGCAAACTGCGCCAGCGTAACGTCGGTCAGATCCTTCGCTACCAGAGTGAAAGGGTGAGCTTTGCTGCCAACAGCCGGAATGGTGCCCGCAACAGAGACCGGATTGCCCTGGAAATGAACGGTTTGTGACATGAATATCTTCCTGTTTACATATAGTTAACGTCGCCGCTAGTGTACGTGATCGGCCATAATCACGGCAAACCTATTTTTGTCCCGCTTTTCATCACTATACTTTTAACATTCCGTTAAAGGAGCAAGGAATGAGAACAGTTAAGGTCTATGAAGAGAGCTGGCCGCTGCATTCACCGTTTGTCATCTCCCGGGGCAGCCGCAGCGAAGCCAGAGTGGTGGTGGTTGAGCTGGAAGAGGAGGGGATAAAAGCGACTGGAGAGTGCACGCCCTACCCACGTTATGGCGAGAGCGATGCATCAGTGATTGCTCAGATCATGACCATCGTGCCGCAGCTGGAGAAAGGCCTCAGCCGCCAGCAGTTGCAATCCCTGCTGCCGCCGGGTGCAGCGCGTAACGCCGTTGACAGCGCCCTGTGGGATCTGGAAATCCGTCGGCTGGGCGTCAGCCTGGAGCAGCTTCTGGGCGTCGTGCTGCCGGGCGATCTGACCACGGCGCAGACGGTTGTGATTGGTACGCCGGAGCAGATGGCGGCCAGCGCCGCCGCGCTGTGGGAGAAGGGGGCAAGACTGCTGAAGATCAAGCTCGACGACCGTCTCATCAGCGAGCGGCTGGTGGCGATCCGTACCGCGGTGCCGGAGGCCACGTTGATTGTTGATGCCAACGAATCCTGGCACAGCGAGGGGCTGGCGGCACGCTGCCAGCTGCTGGCGGATCTCGGCGTAGCGATGCTGGAGCAGCCGCTTCCCGCCAATAATGACGCCGCGCTGGAGAACTTTATACATCCGCTGCCCATCTGTGCCGATGAGAGCTGTCACGCCCGCAGCTGCCTAAAAACCCTTGCCGGGCGCTATGAGATGATCAACATCAAGCTGGATAAGACCGGCGGCCTGACCGAAGCATTAGCGCTAGCCAGCGAAGCGCGGGCGCAGGGGTTTGAGCTGATGCTGGGCTGTATGCTCTGCACCTCCAGGGCGATCGCGGCGGCGCTGCCGCTGGCCTCCCAGGCCCGCTTTGCCGATCTCGACGGTCCCACCTGGCTGGCGGTAGACGTTGAACCGGCGCTGCGCTTCAGCACCGGCCAGCTTCACCTCTGATCCGTCCAGCGCAGCAGGCGAGTCATCGCCTGCAGATAGCGCTCGCTGGCTTCATCGTTTGATATCGGTGGCAGCTCGGCGGTGATGCAGTGCAGGCCAATATCGGCGCACCAGCTGCCAAACGAGCCGGGCGTTTCGTAGCCGACGCTGCGTACCAGCGGCAGGGAAAAAGCTCCGGCGAGCCAGTGGCCTAGCGGGCTTTGCGCAGGATCTTCAATGCAGGCCAGCGGATCGTGAAACGAAACTACCCAAGCCGGATGCAGGCGGTGAATAAGTTGGCAGAGGCTTTGGGTTTCAGGTTCTGAACCTGGCGCATCACCTGCCAGAAGCACCACGTCACGGGCGCTCGCGGCGCTGTTCCAGCGGTAGACCGTCTCACCGGGCCGCCAGTTGGCAGCGGGAAAGTTGCGGTTGAGATCGACCCCCTGAGCGTTGGCGCGCAGGCCAAGCTGACAGCCGTCAGGATTGACCGCCAGTACCACGTGATGGTGGCGCAGAGCCGGTTCCAGCGTTCGCAGCGCGCAGGAGAGGGTCACCACTGCCGCGCTCTCATCTCCGTGGGTACCGGCGAGGATCAATCCACTCTCTCTGGAGGGGACGGGGGCCGGAAACCAGATAAGCGGCGCGCCGAGCCGCGAACGGCCATAGTGCTCCATTCCGGTGGCAAAAGCGCCCCGTTCGGCGCGTGGGCGTGAGGCGGTCATAGCAATCCTATCAGACAGGGGATAGACAAAGTGTTAGGCAAAGCGCAGCGCTTTTCAAATTGTTTCATTCAGTATGAGAGCGAGGCAGTAAATATCGCCTAATCTTGCTAAGCCGTTTGCATTTCTCCATGCGAAAACAAATAATTAACCCATCTTTTCGCCGGGCATTTAGCTATAGGGTCATCTTATGAAACATCCCGTCTCCCTCCTCTGTGCTGCGCTGTGGTTATGCGGTCTCTCTTCCCCCTCTTTTGCCGCGGACGTGCCCGCCGGAACCAGGCTGGCGGCGCAGCAGACGCTAGTGCGTCATATCAAAGATGAGCCTGCTACTCTTGACCCTGCGAAAGCCGTGGGGCTGCCGGAGATTCAGGTGATCCGCGATCTCTACGAGGGGCTGGTGAACCAGAATGAGAAGGGGGAGATTATTCCCGGCGTGGCGACCAAATGGAGCACCAGCGATAACCGCAGTTGGACTTTTACCCTGCGCAACGATGCCCGCTGGTCGGACGGGACGCCGGTCACCGCTCAGGACTTTGTCTATAGCTGGCAGCGTCTGGTGGATCCAAAAACCACGTCGCCTTTTGCCTGGTTTGCTGCGCTGGCTGGCATCGGCAATGCCCAGAGCATTATTGATGGCAAAGCCAGTCCGGACACGCTGGCAGTGACGGCGGTGGATCCGCACACTCTTCGCGTGCAGCTCGATAATCCGCTGCCCTGGTTTGCCAACCTGGCCGCCAGCTTTGCCTTCTACCCGGTGCAAAAAGCCAACGTCGAGAGCGACAAGGCGTGGACCCAGCCGGGTAAGCTGGTGGGTAACGGAGCCTATGTGCTCAAGGATCGCGTCGTTAACGAGAAACTGGTCCTGGAGCCTAACGCCCACTACTGGGATAACGGCAAAACGGTGATCAAATCCGTCACCTTTATTCCCATTAATCAGGAGTCGGCGGCCACCAAGCGCTATCTGGCGGGGGATATCGATATCACTGAATCCTTCCCGAAAAACCTGTATCAGAAGCTGCTTAAAGATATTCCTGACCAGGTCTATACCCCGCCGCAGCTGGGCACCTACTACTATGCGTTTAATACCCAGAAGGGGCCGACGGCGGATGCCCGCGTACGCCTGGCGTTGAGCATGACCATCGATCGCCGCCTGATGGCGGAGAAAGTGCTGGGAACCGGCGAGAAGCCCGCCTGGCGCTTTACTCCCGACGTGACGGCGGGCTTCAAGCCCGATCCTTCGGATGCGGAGCACCTGAGCCAGGCCGAGCTGAACGTGCAGGCGAAAACGCTACTCCAGGCGGCGGGCTATGGGCCAGGCCGTCCATTAAAGCTGACCCTGCTGTATAACACCTCAGAGAACCATCAAAAGATTGCCATTGCCGTGGCGTCGATGTGGCGGAAAAATCTCGGCGTTGACGTGAAGCTGCAAAACCAGGAGTGGAAAACCTATATCGACAGCCGCAACACCGGCAATTTCGATGTGATCCGCGCCTCGTGGGTTGGGGACTACAACGAGCCGTCTACCTTCCTGTCGCTGCTGACCTCAACCCACAGCGGTAACATCTCCCGTTTCAACGATCCGGCCTACGATAAAGTGATGAAGCAGGCGGCGCTGGAGCCGACCGCCAGGGCGCGCAACGCGGACTATAACGCGGCAGAGAAAATTCTCGCTCGTGAAGCGCCTATTGCGCCAATCTACCAGTACACCAACGGGCGGCTAATCAAGCCGTGGCTGAAGGGCTATCCGATCAATAACCCTGAGGACGTGGCCTACACCCGGACGATGTATATTGTGGCGCATTGATGGGGAACGCTTTGTTATGCCAACTATGAACGAAGTTGCAAAAGATATCCCTTTATCGCCTGTGGTCGCCGAGCTGCAGTCCCTGCGCGAAACTATCTGGTTCAATCCGGGCGTCAAGCCTGCGGAAGAGGGCCTTAAGCGCGTTGGGCTGACGCTTGCCGATGCTGAAGATGCCGAGGCCCGACTGTATCGCTTTGCACCGCTGCTCGCCCAGGCGTTTCCGGAAACGGTCGCTACGGCGGGCATCATCGAGTCCGATATGGTTCCGGTACCGCTGATGCAGGCGGAGCTGGAGAAAACGGGTCCGGTTGCAGGGCATATCTGGCTCAAGAAAGACAGTCACCTGCCGATTTCTGGTTCGATCAAGGCACGCGGGGGGATCTATGAGGTGCTGACCCACGCGGAGACGCTCGCCCTTGAAGCTGGCCTTATCAGTACGACGGATGATTACAGCATCCTGCTCTCACCAGCGTTTCGCCAGTTTTTCAGCCAGTATAAAATTGCCGTAGGCTCAACGGGCAACCTGGGGCTTTCAATCGGTATTATTAGCGCCAGGCTCGGCTTTCACGTTACCGTGCATATGTCTGCCGACGCGCGCCAGTGGAAAAAAGATAAGCTCCGCTCGCACGGCGTGGAGGTGATGGAGTATGAGCAGGATTACAGCGTGGCCGTTGAGCAGGGGCGTAAAGCTGCTGGCTCCGATCCTGCCTGTTTCTTCATTGATGATGAGAACTCCCGGACGCTATTTCTGGGCTATTCAGTAGCAGGCCTGCGCCTGCGCCAGCAGCTGCAGGTTAAGAATATTACCGTTGATGCTGAACACCCCCTGTTCGTTTATCTTCCCTGCGGTGTAGGCGGTGGCCCTGGCGGCGTTGCCTTCGGACTTAAGCTTGCCTTTGGGGATGATGTCCATTGCTTCTTCGCAGAACCCACGCACTCACCCTGTATGCTGCTGGGAATGAGTACCGGCCTGCATGATGCTATCTCCGTGCAGGAGATCGGTATCGACAACAAAACCGCAGCAGATGGCCTGGCCGTTGGTCGCCCATCCGGGTTCGTTGGCCGGGCGATGGAGCAGCTTATTGATGGTTGCTATACGCTCAGCGATGAGTCGATGTATGCTCTTCTGGCAATGCTGGATCGGACGGAAGGTATCCGTCTTGAACCCTCCGCACTGGCCGGTATGAGTGGGCCACAGCGCATTACGGCGAGTGGTTCTTACCAGACGCAGCACGCTCTCTCAGCCGAAACCATGGCTAACGCCACTCATCTGGTCTGGGCTACCGGAGGTGGGATGGTTCCTGAGAAAGAGATGCAGGAGTACCTCGCGAAAGGGAAATGCGCGGACGAACATCTCTGAATGGCGCTCCTTAACCGTTTTCACTGTGCGGGTCGAAGGCGTTTAGCTCTTTTGCATCATGGCTGCAAAAGAACGTGATCTCTTGATGATAGCGAGCAAACAGCTCCCGTAACTGCTGTTGCGTACGGTGCCTGGCGTCGTTATCCATTGCCATCATCCATTGATAAAAGCGCAGCCCCGGCGTGCAGTGGGGTTTTTGCAGATCCATTTCGCCGCGATAGAACCAGGCGTCGCCCCCGTGCAGTAGCCATCCTTGTGGCTGGCTTACTGCAATGCCTGCATGACCCTGCGTATGGCCCACCAGCGGTACCAGCAGGATTTCCGGCGGCAACCCTTTTAGCGCCGTAACCGCCTCAAAGCCGTACCATGTCTCTCCCTGCGGTTTGTAACCTGTCCAGCCAGATATGCCGCTCCACTGTCCGGGCCGATAGCGCTCGCGAGCCAGCCAGCTGTGTCGCTGCTCTGCAGTATTGATTTCTGTTTGCAGCAAATGTATCTGCGCGCCAGGAAAGTCTGTAAGCCCACCCGCATGGTCAAAATCAAGATGCGTAAGGATGATGTGCCGGACATCCTCTGCCCGGAACCCCAGCGCTTCTATACGTGAACGGGCCGTCAGCGCTTCTCGCCTTTGAATATTATTCAGCACCCGAAAAAAGCCTGATAGCCGTTTTTCTGGCTGACGAACATCATCTCGTCCAAACCCTGTATCGACCAGTACCAACCCGTCCCGATCGGTTTCAATAAGCAGGCAATGGCATACCAGATGCGCAAAAATGCCTTTACTGAAGCCATCAAACAATGCGCCACCGACCGGGCACATACACCCACAGTTAAGATGATGAACTTTCATATTTTCCTCTCGTTCATGTTTGATGGCCTGCTTAATCATGTTAGGCCAAACATCATATTCTGCGAGAAGTATCGGTGCAGGGAGTGCCTGTTTCCGCGCCAGATGACAATATTGTCATACTTCTGACAGGTAGTTGAGGCAACCATGCAGGTATAACAGCAGGGTGATTTATACAGGAGAATCAAAGATGAAAAAGTCGATTGCTGCCTTGTCCCTCGCCATGTTGTTTGCTGCTCCAGGTATGGCCCTCTCTGCCGAGCCAGCCGCGGTCTATGACATGACTCAGGAGCTGAGTAGTAAACTGGCAACGGAGGCATTGTCCATATGCCATGCTATGGATCGTCAGGGCGTGGTGGCCGTAGTTGATCGTGGTGGAAACCTGGTTTCGCTGATGCGGGATGATAATGTGGGACCGCATAATACGCAGGCCGCCTGGCGTAAGGCCTTCACCGCATTGTCTACGAAAACGCCGACCAAACAGCTTGCCACAAAGGCGCAATCCTCGCCTGACTCCGTTAATCTCAATACCGTTAATGAATTATTGCTCCTTGGCGGTGGCGTACCGGTAAAATATCGCGGCCAGTGGATTGGTGCCATTGGTATGGCGGGAACCGGAGGTGCTGAATCTGACGATCGGTGTGGAGCCGAAGCCATTAACAAGGTATTTGGCGGAAACGCGCAGCAGCAATAACGATAAAAAGAGGGCACCGGCGAGCGTAAGGCCAGCTCGCCGGGAGTTGATCCGGATGTCACCTTATGACGATAAGAGTTCCACTATCTCTCCTCCCTCCTGCGCCAGACGCGCTAAATAGTGCGAGGCATCCAGAATCTGATAAGGGAAGTATAATCCAGGCGCTACCGGCGACTGTCCGTCCAGCCCGACCAGCCGTTCAAGGAGCAAGGCTATCCCCATCCCTGTCAGCGGTGCCGCACCGCCCGGATGCACGACTGCATGGCGGGTGCGAAGTGCCTGTCCTGAGTGGTCGAGGCCAGAAATATCAAGGATGATCTCCGTCGATAATGCACCGCCTTTACGTCGGCTCGAGCTGACGCCCTGACCCAGGTCGAACTGAACGCTGTGTGCGCCCGTAGCGGCGGCCAGACCCGTCACGTCGATTGAGGAGAAGCCGGTTGCGTTAATTTCAGTGCCGTCGAGCGCGGAGAAAACCGCTTTGGCGTCGTCGCCCTCACGCCATAACCAGATACCATCCCGGAGCGTGAGCGCCTCCGGCAGCAGGTGGTTCAGATGTTCGAAATCAGCGGCTACCGCCGGCCCGCCGGTATCCTCTTCATCAACCAGAGCACCAATGCGGATTTCATACACTTCGCTGAATGATTTTGCCAGATGGAGCGCAGGCACCGTGGTGGCACCAACCAGCCACTCATAACCCAGCACGATTGCTGAGGCACCCGGTGCATGCATAAAGCTGGCGATTTCCGGGGCTATCTCAAATATCCCCGACGAGATACTCAGATGCGATATGCCGCGCGACTGGGCGAAGCGGAGTCCGGCGAGGGCAGGGTCCTTATAGAGAACGACCACAGCGCTGACTTTTTGATCGCCAAGCCCCAGGTCAGCAGACGCCGTGTCCAGTGCGACACCTTGCGCAGGTCCCATTTCTGCCGCTGCGTTCTGCGCTTTGGTAAGATCGCGGCCACCGACCAGCAGGGGAATATCGGGATAGATAGCGTGTATCGCCCGAGCGGCCTGGCGACCAATTGAACCGGAACCACCCATTAATAGAATCGGAGCTAATGACATAAGCGTGTCTCCTCGTTTAGATGATGAGCGACTAAGGGGTTGGAATTCGGGCTATGACCTTAATTTCAAAATCAAATCCTGCGAGCCAGGTAACGCCTATGGCCGTCCAGTTTGGATAGGGGGGATGCGGGAAAATAGACTCTTTTACCTGCATAATCGTGGGAAATTGATTTTGCGGGTCGGTGTGAAACGTAGTGACATCAATCAGGTCTTCAAATGTACAGCCCGCTGCCGCCAGCGTCGCTTTGAGATTATCAAACGCCAACTGCACCTGCGCGGCAAAATCTGGCTCCGGTGTGCCATCGGCGCGGCTTCCTACCTGGCCGGAAACAAACAGTAAATCGCCGGATCGTATCGCAGCAGAATAACCGTGCTCCTCATAGAGAGCATGACGGCTGGCGGGGAAAATCGGTTCGCGTTGAATCATAGGGTTTCCTTTACTTTATTCAGGGTGAAAAACGTAAAGCACAACACGGACAGTTGATTTAATATACATGTCGTATGTCAAATTAATCACACATACGGAGCGTATGTCAAATGGAGATGGAGAAGATATGGTTACCAAACGCCGCGTCGAAACGATGGAAGAGAACCGCGCGAAACTGATAATGGCAGCGCGAAAAGCCTTTGCTGAGAAGGGTTTTGCCGCTGCATCAATGGATGAATTAACAGCCAGCGTTGGGCTTACCCGTGGCGCGCTCTATCACAACTTTGGCGATAAAAAGGGATTACTAGCCGCGGTGGTAGCCCAGATTGATGGTGAAATGGCACAACGTGCGAAGGATGAGGCCTCTCATACTCGCGACGATTGGGAGAGGCTGCTGGCTGAAGGCGTCGCCTATATCAAGATGGCCCTGGATCCAGAGGTGCGACGCATCGTGCTGCTTGATGGTCCGGCATTTCTTGGCGATCCTGCCCAGTGGCCGGGGCAGATTAGCTGCCTTGAAGCCACCCGCCAGACCGTTAAAAAAATGCTCGACTGCGGCGCTCTAAAAGCCGTAGATGCAGATGCCGCAGCACATATGCTAAACAGCGCTGCGATGAACGCGGCGATCTGGATAGCGGCCAGCAACGAGCCGGAGAAGGCACTGCCGAAAATTATTGCGGTGTTTACGCAACTGGCAAGCGGCTTACGTAATCCCGCTCCGCATTGTACTGCGTAAGGCGCAACCCTGGACAGAGGCGTAGCCCAGTGCCAAACCTGATTATGACCGGGTTAACAAACTTCTCAACAAGTCTCCTGTAAACCAGCAGAACCTGCGAGGAACCCACCATAATTGGTAGGGATAAACACATCCAGGAGACAATCATGAACGAGTTACCTAAGAACAATATCGACGAGTTCAAAACGCACTTCCATGGGAAAGTGATCCTCCCTGATGAAGCAGGCTATGACGAGGTGCGTCAGATTTGGAACGCCATGATCGACCGCAGGCCCGCACTGATCGCCCGCTGCATGTCGGCTGAAGATGTCGTCCAGGCTATCGAGTTTGGCCGTACGCAGGATCTTCTCATATCTATCCGCGGGGGTGGGCATAACATTGCCGGTAATGCCGTGTGCGACGACGGTCTGATGATCGACCTCTCACTGATGAAGGAAGTGATAGTAGACCTGAATACCCACCGAGCCAGCGTCGAGCCAGGGTGCACGCTCAACGATTTCGATGAGGCAGCCCAGGTCCACGGTCTTGCCACGCCGCTGGGGATCAACTCGACCACGGGGGTGGCTGGCCTGACGCTCGGCGGTGGCTTCGGCTGGCTGAGTCGAAAGTACGGTATGACCATAGACAACCTGCTCTCCGTTGAGGTTGTCACGGCAGACGGTCGCCAGCTGCACGCCAGCGAAACAGAAAATGCGGATCTTTTTTGGGGGCTGCGGGGTGGGGGGGGCAACTTCGGGGTGGTGACGCGCTTCGAGTTCCAGCTCCATCCCGTCGGACCGGACGTGTTGAGCGGTCTTATCGTTTTTCCGTTTGCTGAGGCAAAACAGGTCATCTCACAGTTTGCCCGGTTCACCGAGACGATGCCGGATGAGCTTAATGTCTGGATGGTCACGCGCAAAGCCCCTCCGCTACCTTTCTTGCCCGAGGACGTACACGGGAAAGAGATGGTTGCGCTGGCGCTGTGCTATGCGGGCGATCCTGAAGAGGGCGAGAGGCTGATCGAGCCGCTGCGCGGGTTTGGCACGGTGCTCGGCGAACACATCGGCGTGCAGCCCTATGTCGCCTGGCAGCAGGCCTTCGATCCGCTGCTAGTAAAAGGGGCGCGCAACTACTGGAAGTCGCACAACTTCTCGCAGCTCAGTGACGGCGTTATCGATGCGATCATCGAATTCGCGGCCAGGCTGCCGTCACCTCATTGTGAAATATTTATCGGGACGATTGGCGGCCAGACGGCCAGCGTAGCGCCTGAAGCCATGGCCTACTCAAACCGGGATGCCAACTACGTAATGAATGTTCACGGTCGCTGGGATACCGCTGCCGAGGATGAGCGCTGCATCACCTGGGCGCGAGAGTTTTTTGCTAGATCACAACCCTTTGCCAGCAGCGGGGCATACATTAACTTCCTCACACATGATGAGACCGACCGCATCGCCTTCGCCTACGGTGCGACCTGGAATCGACTGGTGGAGCTGAAGAATAAGTACGACCCGACAAACCTCTTCCGGATGAATCAGAACATTAAGCCGGTACAGGGTTAAACACTAACCAGCGTGGTCTCAAACGCCAGACCAGGCATCATCTGCGTAAGGCCGTCGGTAAGCATTTTGCCGGCGGCGTGCAGTTCATCAAGGGGCATCTCCGGCAGGCTTTCCAGAATAAACCACATCTCTTTATCGGACACACTCAGACGTGTGCGAACGCCCTGACGCCAGTTCCAGCGGCGACAGGTTACGCCAATATCGTCACGCCAGATCACCTCCCCCGGCTCGGGCGACTCGACGGTGGGCTGCCCCTCTTTCATGGCATCGAACGCTTCCGTCCCCTCAGCAATGACCAAACGTGGTAAGCCGCGGTAGGCAGCGAAATTTTCTCCGCCCACCGGTACGGCATAGCGCAGGCTGACCGCGTTATAGAGATCGACGACTGGATCCAACGCCGCCATCGTGCCGTCCCGCAGCACCCGCTTACGCAGTGCTTCAGCAGAGCAGGGGGTACGCTTGGGCTTAGCACCAAACGCTTTAAACACGTCGCACCAGGCGTTCAGATGGCTTTCGGCCCAGGCGGGTTGACCGTCAAGTACCGCCTGACAGGCCTCTTTCAGCGCCAGCTCTCCAACCTGCAGATCACACAGCGGAGCGGCTTTGACATAGATACTCAGCGCACGAAACCCTGGAGCGATACGTGCCAGCTCCGGGCTAATTGACGGTAACATAGAAGACATCGCATAATCCTGTAATGACTGTTTTATTCTATGATATCGACCGATGACCAAAAAAGTCAATATAACGACCGCCAGCGGAGCCGACGTAAGCGCTATCAATGATGCGGTTTCCCAGCGCATCAAACTCTATCGCAGCCAAAAGAAGCTCTCACTCGATGAGCTTTCCCGCCGCTCCGGCGTCAGCAAGGGGATGCTGGTGGATATTGAAGGCTGTAGGGCTAATCCCAGCATTGCATTGCTGTGCAAAATCGCTGCTGCAATGAACGTCTCCGTAGCTGACGTCGTGAACGTTGCCAGCGAACCGACGGTTCATCTTATCGACCGGGATGAGATCCCCGTGCTATGGCAGGGCGAAAAAGGCGGAAGTGCGAAATTGATGGCCGGTACCAGCGGGCCGGATATGCTGGAGCTTTGGCAGTGGGTAATGCATCCTGGCGAAGCGTTTGCCTCATCCGGCCATCCGGCTGACACCTGTGAGCTGCTGTTTGTTAACCGGGGCCAGCTAACGCTCCGGGTCGATGGGCGTGATTACGTCATTAACGAAGGCTGCTCGGCGGTGGCCAGAACCGATATGCCCCATGCCTATATGAATGAAACCAGCGACGCGCTCGAATTTACCATGACGGTGTATGAGAAGAGCCGCTGATTGGCGTGCATGTCCGTAGGTTCTATTCCAGCTCAAGAGACGTAATGACAGCGGCGATTTCCGCGGTGTGCTCTGCTGAAAGCGGCAGCAGCGGGCGCGGAAGGCAATCGCCGCTGGTCAAACCCAGCACGCCTGCGGCGGCGGCGATAACGCGAATGCTGCCGCCATGCTTACGAAATAGCTGCCACAGCGGGGCAAGACGCTCGGTCAGTTGGGTGACCTGCTGGCGATCGCCGCGTGCAGTGGCCTCGGTAATCTCTTTTGCCACACGAGGGAAAAGCCCCCCGCATACCGAATACCACGCCTCACAGCCAGCATTCAGCCCAACCCCCGCAAACGCATCGCCGCTAATACCAAGGGTTGTTTTTGCCGGCAGTCGCTCTCTGATCTGCGCGACCCGGGCCGCAGCTTTCTCAGGCTCCTCAGGCAGGCCGGGGATCTTGATAGAACTCACCCCAGGCAGCTCCGCGATACGCGCATACAGCGCGTCGGAAAACGTAAAGTGTGTAGTGCCGGGATTATCGTACACACATACAGGCAGGGAGGTGTGGCGCGTAACGGTGTCAAACAGCGCAAATACTTCATCTTCCCGCAGTTGCTGGTACGAGAGGGCTGGCAGCAGCAGGGCGCTGACACCTGCCATTTGTGCATCATCGATCAGATGCAGTACCTGTTCCGTAGCCATCGCTCCCACGCAGACCATCACCGGAATGTTATTGGCGTGTTCTACGGCCAGGGTAGCAATGTATTTTCTCTGCTCCCGGGTCAGGTAGGCATAGCTTCCGGTAGAGCCTAACACGCCGATAGAGTCGGCTTCGGCTGCGACGATCCGTTGCACAATTTTGCTAAATCCCTTTTCATCGAAACCTGACGCTGTAATGGGCGTGAGGGGAAACGCGCTAAGTCCGCTGAACATGACACACTCCAGTCAATTGAAGAATAAAAAGAGACAGGTATTTGCCGGCATGGTGGCAAATTATTACACCGTATAGATTCGGATATCGTGCCCGCGAAAGGCATCGGCATAGGCTTTGCTGATATTCTCCTCGACGACCATGATGTCGATCTCACTACAGGCGGCCACCACGTAGCGGGCTACGGCGGGGATCTTATTGGCAGTGAGCGCGACGATGGTCTCATTACACTGGGCGATCACCGCTTTTTTAAATTCGCAGTCAGCGTAGTCGAAACCCGTCAGGCCCGACTCCGGAGCCATTGCACAGCCGCCGATAAATCCCTGGTCAAAGAGCATGCCCCGGATCTGGGTAATAGCTGGCATTCCTACGCAGCCGCCCGAGGCGCGCTGGACCTGGCCGCCAAGAATAATCACCTCATACAGCGGCTTTTTCAGCAGCGCCGCCGCAATCTCCGGTGAGTTGGTGACGACAGTGAGGGCCAGCTCGGCGGGGAGCGCCTCCGCCATCGCCAGATTAGTCGTTCCGGTATCAATAAAAATAGAGCTGCCGGACTTCACCAGCCGGGCGCAGCGCTGCGCGATTTTGCTCTTTTTAGCCTGGTTTTTCTCTTTCCGCAGGCTATAGTCCCCGGATTCAGGCAGCATCATGATGGCCCCGCCGTAAACCTTTTTACAGATCCCCTCATTGCTAAGCTCATGTAAATCACGGCGAATAGTATGTTCTGACACCCCCAGGCGGACGGCCAGCTCGCTACAGAGTACGCGGCCATTCTCCTCAAGGATCTGTCTAATGAGCGCTTGTCGCTGCTCGGGTAAAGCTGCATAATCGAGCATGGTAACTCCTGAATAATTTTGCATCGAGCAACACAGAGCATAATCGTGCATTACAATTGTCTCGTCAAACGAATCTGCCCCTTACCTAAAAGAGATCCTGCATGAATGAGAAGCTAGCGACCCGAATCATTTTCTTTGTTGCCGGGCTGGCAACCGCCGCATGGGCGGTGATGGTGCCCTTCGCCAAACTGCATACCGGGGCCAACGATGCCCTGCTTGGCATCCTGCTGCTCTGTCTGGGGGGCGGGGCGATTATCTCCATGCCCCTGGCCGGGCCGCTCTCGTCCCGCTTTGGCTGCCGGAAAATCATTGGCTGCGCCGTAGCGATCGTTATTCTGTCGATGCCTTTTCTGACGCTGGCTGAAAGCCCGTTAAGCCTGGGGCTGCTGCTGCTGATCTTCGGTACCGGGATAGGCATGACTGACTGCGCCATGAATATCCAGGCGATTCTGGTGGAGAAAAACGAGAACGTGCCGCTGATGTCCGGCTTTCATGGGATGTACAGCGTCGGCGGCATTGCCGGAGCAGGGATTATGACCGGCCTGCTTAGCATGGGCCTCTCTATTCTGAGCGCCACGCTGTTAATTGTGCTGCTAGTCGCGCTGCTGGTCGCAGTCAGCTTTCGCCATTTTCTGCCCTATGCTAACCCGGCTGAAGGCCCGGCCTTCGCTATTCCTAAAGGGGAGGTACTGCTCCTTGGGGTGATCTGCTTTATTGTCTTCCTGGCCGAGGGAACGGTTCTCGACTGGAGCGCGGTCTATCTTGTAGAGGTCAGAAACGTAGCGGATTCGCTGGGCGGGCTGGGCTTTACCTGTTTTGCCGTGGCGATGACCGCCGGACGTCTCAGCGGGGATGCGATCATTGCCCGCGTTGGTCAGTTGCGCGTGGTAGTCTGCGGAGCGATCATGGCTTTCGCTGGCTTCTGCCTGATTTTTACCGCCGCTTCCCTCGCTCTGCTGCTGGTGGGCTACCTGCTTATTGGTGCCGGTTGCGCCAACATTGTCCCGGTCATGTTTAGCCAGATTGGTAAGCAAACGAGCATGCCGCAGATGGTCGCCGTACCCGCCGTCACTACGCTGGGGTATATCGGCGTGCTGGCCGGTCCAGCGATGATTGGCTTTATCGCTCATCACAGCTCGTTACCCCACGCCTTTATGTTTGTCGCCGCGCTGATGGTTGTGGTACTGCTGCTCAGCGTTGCACTCAACAAAACGATGAAGCTGCGGGAAGAGATGTAATATGCCATAGGGACGGGTGTTATCTATGAGTCCAGCTCATAAGCCCGTCCCTGGTTTCCCCTCTAATCGCAGGCAGGGTGCCTCGCTATACTCTCAACCTTAATCACGTTGACAGCTAGCGGAGTAACCATGAACGAGACATTTGACGGCAATAGCGTCTTTCCGCGCGGAGAGAAGAACGAGGCCTACGCCCAGTATTTCACCGGGACCAGCTACCTCACCATGCTCTCCACTGAGGGGGTAAATATTGGCAACGTGGCGTTTGAGCCAGGCTGCCGCAACAACTGGCATATCCACCACCAGGGTGGACAGATCCTGCTGGTAACTGGCGGCAGGGGCTGGTATCAGGCATGGAACCAGCCTGCACGCGAGCTCAAGACCGGCGACGTTGTGCATATTCCCGCAGGCGTAAAGCACTGGCACGGCGCGGCGCACGACAGCTGGTTCGCGCACATTGCCGTAGAGATCCCTGCCGAGGGGGCATCTAACGAATGGCTGGAGCCGGTCAGCGACGAGGCGTACAGCCAGCTCCCCTGAAAAAAGCCGTCTATTAAAGCCCCATAAACGATCAGGCCGCAAACACGCTGTTGCGGCCTCTGTTTTTTGCCTGATATAACGCCTCATCAACGCGCTTAAACAGCGAATCCAGGCTCTCCTCGGCCAGATACTGTGCGACGCCAACGCTGACGGTAAGTGGAGGGATATCTGGTATCGCCATCTTCTCTACCTCGGCACGGAGATCCTCTGCTGCTGTCAGCGCTGCCGCCAGGGCAGTGTCGGGGAGCAGCAGCAAAAACTCATCTCCATCCCAGCGAAAGACGATGTGTTGACTCCAGTCACTGAGCGCTTGCGCAAGATAGATTAACACCTCGTCGCCTTTTCTGTGCCCGTAGCGCTGGTTGATATGCCTAAAACGATCGATATTCACCAGCAGGAGACTGAAATCATTGGCCGCTGGAAGCTGCTTCTCAAGCTGCTGTACCGCCTCGCGGCGATTGAGTAACCGGGTTAACGGATCCCGGCGTTCGGCACTCTCCAGCGCCTGCTCAAGATCTCTCTGTTCACTCATATCCTGGACGACACAGAGTATCAGCCGTTCGCCATAAATTTCGACGGGACCGACAGCAACCTGTACGTCACGAGTCGAGCCATCGGCAAGACGGTGGGTAAAAGAGAGGGGTTTATGCGCTCCGGGCAGGTGAGCAATTTCCCCAACGATCGGTAGCACATTCCGACCGAGCGTATTGATCTGCCATATGTGCATAGTGCAGAGCGTTTCATAGGTGTAGCCATAAAAGCGTAGCGCTGCGAGGTTGGCATCAACAATCTGTCCTTCCCGGGCAGGATCGACCAGCACAATAGGTACAGACGTGGTGTAAAAGAACCGGGCGTAAAACCCATTTTTTCGTGGTCGGTAGGCGGCTGAACGGCTCGCCTTTAATCCAGTGTTTCCGCGCGGCGTCAGACCCTCAAAAACGATAACTTCGCCCCGATCTTCAAGCTCTACCGCTGAGAGCTTACAGCTTAGCGTGCGGGTTCCGTCGTCAGAGGGGAGAGACCAGACCTCAATGATATCGTCCCGGTTTTTCAGGCTGGCGGCATAGCCCGTGAGACGTCGATGCGCCACGGCAGAAAACTCGCCGCTGCGCATAGACGCCAGCGTCCCGTCTTTCGATAAAGACTGGGCCTGCTGATTAGCAAAAATGAGCTCTTCGCTTTCCGGTGCAACAATCCATATGGGGGTCGCTAACATATTCAGAGAATCAAGATGACATGCCACTGTATGTTTCCTGTTTTTATTTTTGCTGTGTGTATGACTCAACGTAACTTTTCCTGTTTACCATTCTGCCGATAAATAAAATATTAAAAAGTCATTTTTTCAACGAGTTGTCTTGCCCCCCTGGAATTGTGCTAATTTTCACCACCTGTCACCCTTATATATATTCATAGCTCAAATCATTTAAGTGTGGCTTAACTCTATTTTAAATAAGTGATTTCTGCTTATTATTAAGAAATCTTAAGGTTTCTCTGTATGATATATCTTGCTAAAAATAAAGTGAGATAACGCGCTATTTTGCCTCCTTAATCTAAATCTCAGGTGATTCAGGGTTGATTGTTCTGACATCCTGCAAATTGATATTACTTAACGGCAAACATGATATGAATAAAAAATAGAGATGAAAAAGCCATTTCCAGATGTTATAAAACTGATATCAATTACTGATGTACAACAGGGTTGTTTTATGTTCAGAAATACAAGCGTGCGCACATTCATAATGGTCTCCCTGTTTGCTTCATTTGCACTAATGGATATATTAGTGATCGTTCTCACGGAAAATAGCAATCTGGCGCTGCTGGTTTGCACGATATCTGTGTTAACCATTATTTTTATGTGGTTTTACATGACGGCCTATTTGGTTTCCCCCATTAATACGGTTAAAAAAAGTATTGATGAGGCAACGGCAGGGAATTTGGCCGTCACCATTCCGGCGTTCGGTAATAACTGTGCGGGACGGCTGATCCCTGGCATTAACAGTCTCTCCAGTAATATCGCGACCCTGGTGCGTGAAATTCGCGCTTCATCCCAGTCTGCCATGGATCTCTCCGACCGGCTTTCTGCCCGTAGCACCGAGCTATCGGTTAAGACAGAGGAGCAGTCTGCGGCGCTTATCCAGACGGCATCCAGTATGGAAGAGATGGCGGCCAGCACGAAAAATAACGCCAACAATACCCAGCTTGCCAGCCAGCAAGCGGATGAGGCGACCCGCTGTGCGCGTCAGGGTGGCGAACTGATGGCACAGGTAGCGGCCAATATGCAGTCAATTACCGACTGCGCGCGTCAGATGACAGAGATTATCTCCCTGATTGATGGTATTGCCTTTCAGACAAATATTCTGGCGCTAAATGCAGCGGTAGAAGCGGCTCGGGCCGGGGAGCACGGCAAAGGCTTCTCGGTAGTGGCTGGCGAGGTGCGTCATCTTGCCCATCGCAGCGCCGAAGCGGCAAAGAGCATCAAATCCTTAATCGACGTCACAACGCAAAACGTCACCCAGGGCGCAAACATCGTCGGCGAGGCGGAAAAGAATATGCTCGACATCGTCTCCGGCTCCGGACTGTTAAGCAAGCTAATGGATGAGATCTCGGTTGCCACGCTACAGCAGGAGAAAGGCATCGCGCAAATTACTCAGGCGCTCTCCGAGCTGGAACGCGTCACGCAGAGTAACGCCACGATGGTAGATGAGCTGGCCGGATCGTCCGACGTGCTTAAACGTCAGGTGACCGACCTGCAAAGCAGAACGCGTAATTTCCGCCTGGCTCCCTCGGCACCCGCTGGATCCCAGCCCTTTCCCCTGCAAATTCAGTGCGATGGCTAATTTTCAGATTACTTACTCGTGCCACGCGGCTAGACTGTCTCTATTAGCATGCTGAATGTGGAGGAGCCGTGGAGGCGATAAAGGGATCGGACGTCAACGTACCGGATGCGGTTTTTGCCTGGCTGCTGGATGGCAAAGGTGGCGTTAAGCCGTTGGGCAATGATGACGTTGTTGACGGCGCACACCCGTGCTGGCTACATCTGAACTATACCCAGCCGGAGAGCGCCCAGTGGCTGGCATCCACGCCGCTACTGCCCAATAACGTACGCGATGCGCTGGCGGGAGAAAGTCTGCGCCCGCGTGTCACCCGCATGGGCGAAGGGACGCTAATCACGCTGCGCTGCATTAACGGCAGCACCGATGAGCGTCCCGATCAGCTTGTCGCCATGCGGGTCTATATGGACGAGCGCCTGATTGTCTCAACCCGCCAGCGTAAAGTGCTGGCGCTGGACGACGTGGTCAGAGATCTGGAGGAGGGGACCGGGCCTGCTGACTGCGGCGGCTGGCTGGTAGACGTCTGTGACGCCCTCACCGATCACGCCAGCGAGTTTATAGAGCAGCTGCATGATAAGATCATCGATCTCGAAGATAATCTGCTCGATCAGCAGATCCCCCCGCGCGGTTTTCTGGCGCTGCTGCGCAAGCAGCTTATCGTGATGCGCCGCTATATGGCTCCCCAGCGCGACGTCTATGCCCGGTTGGCCAGCGAGCGCTTTCCGTGGATGAGTGACGATCAGCGTCGCCGGATGCAGGATATCGCCGACAGGCTGGGCCGCGGACTTGATGAAATCGATGCCTGTATTGCTCGCACGGCGGTCATGACCGATGAGATCACTCAGGTGATGCAGGAGTCGCTGGCGCGCAGGACCTATACCATGTCGTTAATGGCAATGGTTTTTTTACCCAGTACCTTTTTAACGGGCCTGTTTGGCGTAAACCTGGGCGGGATCCCCGGCGGCGAGTGGCATATGGGCTTCCCGCTATTTTGCCTGATGCTGGTCGTGCTCATCGGCGGCGTAACCTGGTGGCTGCACCGCAGTAAATGGCTGTAAAATTTCACATTTTTAACAAAAGTCGAACATATAAACACCGTTTAACTTGCGCGAAATCAATAAACTAACCGTGCGCTTGAGGCAATATCTCTCTCGCAGGTGAATGCAACGTCAAGCGATGGGCGTTGCGCTCCATATTGTCTTACTTCCTTTTTTGAATTACTGCATAGCACAATTGATTCGTACGACGCCGACTTCAAAAAGTCGGCTTTTTTTTGCCTCTTGTTCATCAGCTTCTACCCTTAAAGGGAGCGATGCCATCACCAGGAGGTAAAACATGTCCAGCCTTACCTTATTGAATCCCACAGACTCTCTGCCCGCCGATCCGGTGCCTACCGATCCGGTCCCGGTTCCTGAACCTATTCCCCGGCCGCAGCCGCTGCCCGATCCGCCGCCCAACGAGGAGCCGATTAAAATGTCGCGTTAAAGAGGCAGATCTGAGAGGATACGCGCCTGCTGACGTAGCCTTTTACCGCGAGAAAATATTGTGACCGCTTTTTCAACACTGAACACACTGCCCACAGCCCAGCTCGATAACCTCAATGAGCTGGGTTATCACACCATGACGCCTGTCCAGGCTGCGGCGCTGCCCGCGATCCTCGCCGGTCAGGATGTGCGCGTGCAGGCAAAAACCGGCAGCGGTAAAACGGCGGCGTTTGGCCTGGGTCTGCTACAGCACATTGATGCCAGCCGCTTTCAAACTCAATCCCTGATCCTCTGCCCAACCCGCGAGCTGGCCGATCAGGTGGCGAACGAGCTGCGTCGGCTGGCGCGCTATATGCCAAATATTAAAATTCTGACGCTCTGCGGCGGCCAGCCTTTTGGCGCGCAGCGCGACTCGTTACAGCATGCTCCGCATATTATTGTCGCCACGCCGGGCCGTCTGCTCGATCACCTGCAGAAGGGCACCGTTAGCCTCGACGCTCTGCAAACGCTGGTGATGGATGAAGCCGACCGAATGCTGGACATGGGCTTCAGCGACGCCATTGATGAGGTGATCCGCTTTGCGCCAGCGTCGCGCCAGACGCTGCTCTTCTCTGCCACCTGGCCCGAGGCGATCGCGGCGATCAGCGGTCGCGTTCAGCGCTCGCCGCAGACTATCGAGATCGACAGCGTGGATGCGCTGCCTGCCGTCGAGCAGCAGTTCTTTGAAACCTCGCGCCAGGGCAAAATTGGCCTGCTGCAAAAGCTGCTCAGCCAGCATCAGCCATCCTCCTGCGTAGTCTTCTGCAATACCAAAAAGGATTGTCAGGAGGTGTGTGACGCACTGAACGACGCTGGCCAGGAGGCGCTGGCGCTACATGGCGATCTTGAGCAGCGCGATCGTGACCGGACGCTGGTCCGTTTTGCCAACGGCAGCGCCCGCGTGCTGGTGGCCACCGACGTCGCCGCCCGTGGTCTGGATATCAAATCTCTGGAGCTGGTGGTGAACTACGAGCTGGCGTGGGATCCGGAGGTACACGTGCACCGCATCGGACGTACCGCCCGCGCCGGTAACAGCGGCCTGGCGATCAGCTTCTGCGCACCAGAAGAGGCGCAGCGCGCCAACATCCTCGCCGAGATGCTGCAGCTGAAGCTGAACTGGCTCAGCGCGCCTGCCAACGTTAAGGTGGTGCCGCTGGAAGCGGAGATGGCGACCCTGGTGATTGACGGCGGTAAAAAAGCCAAAATGCGTCCGGGGGACGTGCTGGGTGCGATGACCGGTGATATGGGATTAAACGGGGCGGATATCGGCAAGATCACCGTGCATCCGGCCCATGTCTACGTAGCGGTGCGGCAGAGCGTGGCACGTCAGGCGTGGAAGCAGTTACAGAGCGGTAAGATCAAAGGCAAGAGCTGCCGGGTGATGCTGCTGAAGTAGAGCAGGGCGGTAATAAACTCTCCGGCGTTAACCTGCCGGAGAGTAATCAGGTTATTTCACTTCCAGCACGTTGAGGCGCAGGGCATCCAGCGGCGTCTCGTCCTCTTCCGGCTGCCAGCCCGCAGGCTGCAAAGGAATGGATTCACGGTCAAATGCCAGATCGCCACCGTCCACCACTTCCGAGCCGTGAGTAATACCCTTAAAGTCAAACAGCGAGATATCGCTCAGGTGCGACGGCACCACGTTCTGCATAGCGCTGAACATGGTTTCGATGCGGCCTGGGTAGCGCTTATCCCAGTCGCGGAGCATATCGGCGATCACCTGGCGCTGAAGGTTCGGCTGGGAGCCGCACAGGTTGCAAGGGATAATCGGGTAGCCTTTGGCCTGAGCAAAACGTTCGATATCCTTCTCCCGGCAGTAGGCCAGAGGACGGATAACGATATGCTTGCCGTCATCGCTCATCAGCTTCGGCGGCATGCCCTTCATTTTCCCGCCGTAGAACATATTCAGGAACAGGGTTTGCAGGATATCGTCGCGATGGTGGCCGAGGGCGATTTTAGTCGCGCCCAGCTCCGTAGCGGTGCGGTAGAGAATGCCGCGGCGCAGGCGTGAGCACAGCGAGCAGGTGGTTTTCCCCTCAGGGATCTTCTCTTTCACAATACCGTAGGTATTCTCTTCGACAATCTTATACTCAACGCCCAACTGCTCCAGATAGGCAGGCAGAATATGCTCCGGGAAGCCCGGCTGCTTCTGGTCGAGGTTCACGGCCACCAGCGAGAAGTTAACTGGCGCACTCTGCTGTAGGTTGCGCAGGATCTCGAGCATGGTATAGCTATCTTTACCGCCGGAGAGGCACACCATAATGCGATCGCCTTCCTCAATCATATTGAAGTCGGCAATGGCTTCGCCCACGTTGCGGCGCAGGCGCTTCTGCAATTTGTTCAGGTTGTACTGCTCTTTCTTGTTAACTTCTTGTTGCTCTTGCATGGTGTGCTGTCTCGGTTGACCGGGTCGTCATTCATTCTATGTCGCGTATGGTACGGATTACGGCGACGAATGCCAGCACGTTTTACACTGGGAGCCCAATATTGCCGCGCACTATCAGATGAATAAACACTGGAGACCTTTCTTGGGGCTGGGCTGGCTGGACAAGGATGAAAACCATGATAACCAGGTCCGCGTGCGCATCGGGATACGTTATTTCCTGCCTTGATGACGTCTCGCTCTGGTCGCCGTCTTAACCCGTCACGTTTTGCACATCGCACTTTATAACTGACCTGATTTCATCACACCTTGTCCCGAAGGCCTCTCACCTCTCCAGGCACACCTCCCTATACTGGCTGTCACTGAAGTCTGATGGCACTGCGGTGCCAGCCAATACCGAACAGGATTATTATGAAACTGACACAAGTACGAAACGCCACCCTTTTTATTGAGTATGCCGGCACCACTTTCCTCATCGATCCGATGCTTGCTGAAAAGGATGCCTGGGACGGCTTTGCCGGGACGGCGCGTTCGCATATTCGTAACCCGATGACCGCATTGCCGATGGCGACAGAAGCGCTGGTAAATGCTGATATCGTCGTCGTGACCCATACTCATATGGACCACTGGGATGAGGCCGCGCAGAAGCATATTCCTTCAAACAAGCTCATCTACGCTCAGCACGAGGCTGACGCAGAGCTGATCCGCTCCCAGGGGTTCACCAACGTTCGCGTACTGCAGGATGACAACGTGTTTACGCACGGTCTGACCATTCATAAGGTCGAAGGCCAGCATGGCAGCAATGAAGCCTATGCGGTTCCGCATCTGGCTGAAGGTCTGGGCGATGCCTGTGGTCTGGTGTTTACCCATCATGATGAAAAAACGTTGTATATCGCCGGTGACACTGTCTGGGTTAAGCCGTATCTGAAAACCCTACAGCGCTTTAAGCCCGACGTGGTGGTTCTTAATACCGGCGACGCACATATTGACGACTATGGCCCGATTATTATGGGCGCCCGTGACACGCTGCGCACCCTTCAGGCCCTGCCTGAAACAACGGTCGTTGCCTCGCACATGGAAGCCATTAACCACTGTCTGCTGACCCGCCAGGAGCTGCGCGAGTATACGCAGCAGAACGGCATTGAAGAGAAGGTTCTTATCCCTGAAGATGGTGATACCCTGACCTTCTGATAATACTGAACCTGCCGGGGCTGCCCTCTGTCCCGGCAGACTGACGTTGAGGCCCGCCATGTCATCATTATCCGTCGCCGTGGTTGCCACACCCGGTGTTAGCCCTTTTCACTTCTCCATACCCTTTATGATTTTCGCTCAGGCTGTCGAGTCCGGACTGTTCAGCGTCAGCGTCTGCGCCGATGCGCCCGGTCAGGTCCGTTCCGACATGGGCTTTACCATTAACGTCCCGCACGGTCTTGAGCCGCTGCGCACCGCGGACATCATTGTCATCCCGTACTGGAGCCATCCTGAAGAAAAGCCCGATGAGCACCTGCTCGCCGAACTGAGGGATGCATGGGCGCGTGGTGCCGAAGTGGTGGGATTGTGTCTGGGGGCCTACGTACTGGCCTACGCCGGGCTGCTCGACAACCGTCGTGCGGCGACCCACTGGGAGTTTGAGCAGGATTTCAGAATGCGTTTTCCCCTTGTGCATCTGGACAATAATGCCCTGTATACCACGGACGAACGCCTCATCACCTCGGCCGGAACCGCTGCGGGCATCGACTGCTGTCTGAATATCGTGCGGGAACGCTACGGCAGCAGCGCAGCTAACCACGCCGCGCGCAGAATGGTGGTGCCTCCCTACCGTGAGGGCGGTCAGGCCCAGTTTATAGAGCATCCGGTACCGACCAACACCCGGGACGAGAAGATCAACGAGCTGCTCGACTATATCCGGCGTAATCTCGAAAAACCGCACGATCTGGACGCGCTGGCGGGCTTCGTGAACATGAGCCGCAGGACGTTTACCCGCCATTTCCTGAAGGCGACAGGGGTGACCGTCGGCGAGTGGATCAACGCCCAGCGCCTGCAGCGCAGCCAGGAGCTGCTTGAGACAACCAGCGCCAGCATCGAGAGCGTTTCCGAGCTGGCCGGTTTCCAGTCGCCGGTGTCGTTTCGCCAGAGCTTCAAAGCCCGCTTTAACGTCAGCCCCAGCGAATGGCGGCGGGCCTTCCGCGGGCCTGAGCCCCTTGCCTGATATCACGCGCCTGAATAAAGGAGGATGAAGACTGTTCATCCTCCTTTTTTACTTCACACTGCATCGCGTCTGCAGCGCCTTCGAGCGGATATGCGCCGCCCGGGAAATAATCATTCTGAACATCGATGACGAGCAGTGCGTTTTTCATTGTGTCTCCTTTCTAAGGGAGTGATGAGAAAGGCCCGTCAGCAAACTGACGGGCCTGCAGGTGTGTCCGTTGCCGGTAGACAGACCGGCACGGGGATGAGGTGAGGCATCACTCTCAGGCGGTGGCGGCCCGGCGACGCTGCCAGCCCAGCCAGAGCAGCGGCACCGCCAGGACAATGACCCACGGCAGAAGCAGTTTATTCATGCTCTGCCAGCCGATGCTGTTGAGCAGCGATCCTGCCGCAACCGAGCACAGCAGGGTGAACACAAATACGCTCATGTCGTTAACGGCCTGCGCCACCCCTTTTTCTTTTCTACTGTAGGTTGTTGAAAGCAGGCTGGTTGCGCCGATGTAGAGGAAATTCCAGCCGGTGCCAACAAAAATCAGCGCGCCGGCAAAGAGCGCCCAGCTCGTTCCCGACAGGGCCAGGCAGACATAGACGATCATCATTGCCACCCCGGCCAGCATCATTTTCACGGAGCCAAAGCGGGCCACCAGTCTGCCGGTAAAGAACGATGGCAGATACATTCCCAGTACGTGCAGCTGGATGACCGAGGCGCTTTCCCCCAGCGAGTAGTCGTGGTGCGTCATCGCGATAGGGGTGGCGGTCATGGCCAGCACCATGATCCCGTAGGCTGAGGCCGCCGAAAACAGCGCCACCAGATAGGCCGGCTGGGTGATGACCTTCGTCCAGCGCCTGGCGGGCGGTGTACCGAAGCTGGCAGTATGGGATTCCCCCGGCACCTTCAGTCCAAGCAGCAGCAGTACACCAATCGCCGACATCACGCCCATCAGAATAAAAGAGCCGGCATACGGGGTTGAAAGCAGGTTGCTGCCCGTGCGGCCAAGCCAGGGGCCGGCAAACGCCGCAACCACGCCACCAGCAATAACCAGCGAAATGGCGCGGGTGCGAAATTCCACTGACGCGACTTCACCGGCGGCAAAGCGATAAAACTGGGCAAAGGCCTGGTAAATGCCCATCAGCAGCATGGACAGGCAAAGCAGCCAGAAAGAGTGCTGCATCATGGCCACCACAGCGACGGCCGCAGAGACGATGCCCGATGCCGCGCCCAGCAGGAAGCCTGCGCGACGGCCCATCCGGGTCATCAAAAGGGATGCAGGGAACATGATCAGGGCGGTACCGAGGCTGCCCATTGCAACCGGTATGGTCGCCCATGAGGGATCGGGTGCGAGATATAATCCGGCCAGCCCGCCAATGGTCATCAGCAGTATGGTTACCGTCTGGAATACGGCCTGGGAACCCGCCAGGATCAGGACCTGTTTGTACATATTACGCATGTGTTTACTCCGGTTGAATGCAGGCTGATATGAAAGCGCGTCCTGTCAGTCCGGGATGGCCGGTAACCTGAGGAGCTCTCAGCGATGATGCTGATATGGTAAGAGTTGAAGCCTGACGGAGTGAGAAGGTGCATGGTCATCTTGCGATGAAAGCGGGCCAATCGGCCCGGCGTCGTGTGTTGTACAAGGGCGGGGGAAAGGCATACGAGCGGCAATCGCTCAAAAAATGGACCGTTTGATAGGTTTACCGCGACGAATGCCAGCACGTTTTACACTGGGAGCAACCTGGTTCGGTAGTGGACAAGGAATAATAAGGCTTCTATAAGCAAAATATAAAAAATCGCCAAATTTGTATGTCGGCGCTACAGTCTATGATGATGCTACTGGTATGACCACATAGGCGGAGCTCTATTGATGAATTTAATAACGATACCTGTAAAAGAGGGCGGTGTTCTGGCTTCCACGGTGTGGGAGAGAAGCGATGCTAAAGCGCTGGTGATCATTCATCCTGCCACAGCGGTGTCACAGGATTTTTATAAGGGTTTTGCGGAGTATCTCTACGAAATGGGATTCACTGTTCTGACCTACGATTATCGAGGTACAGGGCATTCAACGTCAGGAGCGCTTCGAAACTGTAATGTTTCAATGTCCGACTGGATCGAGCAGGATGTCGGTTGCGTCACTGCCTGGGCGAAGTTACGTTTCCCCCATCTTCTGATGATGGCAGTAGGGCATAGCGTTGGCGGACACGCTATTCTGCTTTCTACGGCCACACATTCCCTGCATGCAGGAGTTATTGTTGCTTCGCACGCTGGTGTCACACGTACTATAAAACAAACTGGGGAGAAGCTCAGGGTTTGGTTTTTATTGCGTGTTATTGCACCGGTTCTGTGCCGTATCTTCGGATATATGCCGGCCAGACGTCTTGGGCTGGGAGAAAACTTGCCGACTCCGGTAATGAATCAATGGGGGCGCTGGAGCGCAATGCCCAACTACTTTTATGACGATCCAAACTGGGATGCACGTCGGAGGGCCGGGGAGATAACATTACCTCTTCTGGTATTAGGTTTTGATGATGATCCCTGGGCTAACCCGGAAGCCATTACCCGCCTGATGGAGCCGGTGAAAAATGCTAAAGTTGAACGGCACGAGATACGGCGCATGGATTTTGGTAACCAGGCTATTGGACATATGGGCTTTTTTCGAAGCCGATATCGAGAAACATTATGGCCGGAGGTCGGAAATTGGCTGCTGAGGCAGTGCCCGGATTGAAGTGAATATCGGTGCTGGTAGTGAAGACAAAAAAGTTACCCGAAAAGCCTGTGTCTCAACTTTTCGGGTAACGCATAGAGGCGATAGCGCCAATATTGTGCAAACAGTGGGCAAGCAAACCGGTATATATTGCCCTTTCTAACGTAACAGCACCTTACCAATCAGATAGGTGATCGCCTGCCCGCCGATATGAACCCGGTCGCCCACAAGCTGACAGCGCAGGTCTCCTCCACGCTCTGAACTTTGATGCGCCAGCATCTCTGTCTTATTAAGTTTTTCGGCCCAGTAAGGAATGAGCATGCTATGCGCAGAGCCGGTGACAGGATCTTCCGCGACGGCTTCACCCGGGCAGAAGAAACGGCTGACAAAATCGTACTCTCCTTCGCCCGGCGCGGTGATACAGACCATTTTACCGAGAGGGATCATGGCGTTGATGTCAGGACGTACCGCTTCAACCTGACGTTGATTCTCCAGGACAACAAGGTAGTCACGCGCTACGCGCACCTCTTTACACTCCGTGATACCCAGCGTCTCCAGCAGTAAAGGCAGCGGCATGACCGGCTCTGTTTGCCAGGCAGGGAAATCAAGCGTCAGCCAGTCGTTACTGCGTGTCACCGTCAGCGGACCGACAAAGCGGGTATCAAAATGGATAGTCGTATCAGGGTAGTTAAGATGTTCAAAAATGACGTGGGCTGCGGCAAGGGTGGCATGTCCACACAGATTTATCTCCCCCTGCGTAGTAAACCAGCGTAGCTCAAAGCCACTATCACTATTCACAAAGAATGCCGTCTCTGACTGATTATGCTGCTTCGCCATTTTCAGTAACGTCTCATCGGACAACCACTCCGTGAGCGGGCAGACTGCGGCGGCGTTACCCGCAAAGGTGGTGGTGGCAAAGGCGTCTACCATATAAAAATCAATTTCTTGCATAGTATCCAACTTAATTTAGATTATGAGAGTAAAAAGCCAATGCTTTTGCATACCGTTGAATGCCCGGCGTAGGCGGGTGGTTTGACACCAGCTCAAGCATCACCGTCATCGCCTGCTCGTGTTCACCGAGGTTATGCAGACATAGAGCATAAAAGGGGATCGCTTCGCTGGCATCAGGGTAGTCACGGATAACTGCCTCGAATTCCTGTTTCGCGAGCATGTACTTCCCCAGACAGCGCCAGGTACAGGCAAGACCGAGCCGTGCTTCAAACTCATTATCGCCCTCCAGGTCCGCGTCTAGTGCCGCGAGATAATACTCAGCGGCACTCTCTTCCAGCCCTTCGTTGTCGTATGACCAGGCGATATTGAGCAGCGCTTCCGCTTTCAGCGCCGGAGTCTCGGTAAGCTCCCAAAGCAGCGTCCGGCTTTTTTCATACTCACCTGCGGCACGTAGGACGATTGCTCTTTGAATTCTGGGGTCCATAGCCATTAACCTTTTCGATACAAGAGGTTGATTAATAGCTCAATATACATCTTATGAGGGAACGCGCGCTGCTTTTTTGAATAGGCGATTTAAGAGGGATCGGTGCCGGGTGGTAACAACCACCCGGCAGGGGGACTACGCTGTCACTAACTCTTCCTCAAGCTGCTCAAGGTAACGATCGTAACGTTGCAGGAACAACAACTTGCAATCATTATCCATATTTCCGGTGATTGCCTCCGTGCAGAGGTGTCGTCCTTGCGAACGCATCTGAGCAAAGCTGAAGGCCAGAAAATCTAAATCCCCAGAAGACACTACATACTTTTCACTAACTAACTGCATGACTTCCTCCTCTATTGTGGGTAAATCTAAAAGGAAATATGCACATTTAGCTTAAGTATGGATCAAAAATTGCGTATGGAAGAGATGGCCTAAACGATTGCTGGAACCTATCAATGCACAGGGGGAGCGCTTGAACGCTCCCCCTGGTAATCGACTGCTTACAGCGACTGCAGGAAGGTCAGCAGGTCGTTATTCAGCTGGTCCTGGTGCGTGACGGCAAAGCCGTGCGGCGCATTCTCATACACTTTTAGCTGCGCGCCGCGGATAGTTTCCGCTGCGACTTTACCGGTGGTGTCGAATGGCACAACCTGGTCGTTGCTACCGTGGATCACCAGCGTCGGCACCTCTACTTTCGCCACGTCCGGGCGGAAATCCGTTTCTGCGAAGGCGGTCACGCAGTCGATAGTGCCTTTAAGCGAGGCGAGCAGCGCAATGTTCAGCGTCTGCGTCAGCACGCCTTCAGAAACATTCTGACCCGCGTTGGTGCCGTAGAACGGCGTAGAGAAATCACTGATAAACTGAGCACGATCTTTACGCAATCCGTCACGAATACCTTCAAATACGCTCTGATCGACACCCTGCGGGTAGTCAGTAGCTTTACCAAAGATAGGCGTGACCGCACCCAGCAGCACCAGCGCTTTTACGCGCTCGCTGCCGTAACGGCCAATATAGCGCGTCACGTCGCCACCGCCCATCGAGAAACCGACCAGGGTAACGTCACGCAGATCAAGAGTGGTGATAAGGTCGTTGATATCAGAGGCGAACGTATCGTAGTTGTAGCCTTCCCACGGCTGATCTGAGCGGCCAAAGCCACGGCGATCGAAGGCGATGACGCGATAGCCACGCTCGGCCAGGAAGTTCAGCTGGCTGTCCCACATGTCGGCATCCAGCGGCCAGCCGTGGCTGAACAGAACCGGCTTGCCTGAACCCCAGTCTTTGTAATAAATTTGCGTGCCATCCTGCGTCTTGATTGTGCTCATATCAGATCCTCAATAGTAATAACGGATTATGGGTTGTGCTGTTTAGGTGATGGGTGCTATTAGGTAGCGAGCCCTGGGGAGTTCACCACCCCGATGAAAAGCATGCACTTTGCTTTGAATCAGCAGATCGTTCACCGTGTGGCGCTCCTGCTGACGTAAATGCTCAATCCAGGTTCCAATAACAAACGTCTCAAGAAAAATGCCTGGCCGCTGAATATCTTCATACACCGACCAGCTCAGCGCACCGCCGCGCTGGCGGACCCTGCGCATCTCCTGAATGCTGACGACAAAGTCATACACGTCGTCGGCCTCTATCTGATACTCATAAATCACCATAATCGGGCCGCGCTCGTGCGAAACATCCAGCGTCCGGGCGAGGTTGTCGACTTCACGCAGATCCAGATTGAGATCGGGGTTCTCATCCAGCCGCCAACGGAAAACGGTCAGGCATGCCAGCACCATTCCCACCGTCGCCACGCTGAGCGAAGCCGGGATGGTAAAGTGCGACGCCAGCTGACCCCAGATGGCGCTGCCTACGGTCATTGAGCCGAAAAATACCGTAAGATAGACCGCCAGCGCTCGGGCCTTGACCCATTTTGCCGCGCTGCGCTGTGCACCCATGTTGAGGGTGGAGAGCACCGCTATCCATGCAAAGCCAGTGATGAACAGAAACGCGTTAAGCAGCCAGAAGTGGCGGACAAAGGCCAGGGCCAGCATCGCAGCGGCATAAAACAGGCTGGTCAGTACCATCAGGCGGTCCGGATTAAGCCGTTTACGCAGGCCTGGCAGCAGGACCGCGCCAAAAATCGCCCCGATACCAATACAGGCCAGCATGATGCCATAGCCGCCGGGGCCCAGCCCTAGCTCGCGTCGCGCCACCAGCGGCAGTAACGCCCAGGCGGCGCTGCCGAAGAGGAAAAACGCCACGGTGCGCACCAGCACGTTGCGCAGCACCGGCGCGGCATGCACGTAGCGTAATCCTGCCCGCACGGCAGGGAAGAAGTGCTCCGGCGGCAGGCGCTGAATAGTAGGCTCTGCTTTCCAGCGATAGAGCACCCACGCCACGCCCAGCACCGACAGCGCATTCAGCAAGAACACTACCCACGGGCCGGCAAACGACAGCACCAGCCCGCCCAGCGCCGGGCCAATCGCGCGGCTGATGTTGATACCCAGCGAGTTCAGCGCGATTGCCGGGGCCAGCTCATTTTTCTCCACCAGATCCGGCACGATAGCCTGGAAAGGCGGCGAACTCATTGCCGCGCCCGCGCTCAGCAGGAAGGCGGCGATAAGCAGCACCGTCGGGGTCACGTAACCGGCCAGCGACAGCAGGGTCAGGCCCGCCGCTGCGATAAAGACCCACACCTGGGAAAAGAGCAGGTACTTGCGGCGGTCGACGATATCCGCCATCACCCCGGAGGGCAGGGCGAAGAGAAACATCGGCAGGCTGCTCGCCGCCTGCACCAGCGCAACGGAGAGCGGATCCGCGCTCAGCGTCAGCATGGTCCAGTTGACCCCGACATCGTTCATCCATGAGCCGATGTTGGAGACCACCGTTGCTATCCACAGCATGCGAAAAATGGGGTTACGCAGCGGCTGCCAGGACGATACGGCAGCGGGCTGTGCCGTCACAGAAGCTGCCTGCGCCGTTGCCGCGTGGATGTCATTTACCTGCGCCATAGCGAAACTCCTGTACGCGGTTCGTGTGAGGCCGCCAGTTACCCGGCCCGGTTATCGCCAGCGTGGTGAACACGATCAGCAGCAGCCAGCCAAACTGGCCCTCCGCAATGCTCCAGCCGGGATGGACGACCAGCATCGCCACCAGCAGCACGGCGATAATCGGCAGGCAGGCCAGGCGGGTACCAATGCCTAAGATGATAAAGAGCGGGCAAACCACTTCGGCGAAGATAGCCGGTAAGAGGCTTGCCCACGGGCCTAGTCCAAACGGATCTTCGATCCGCGTTAGCTCTTCACTAAAGTGCATCACCTTCGGCAAACCGTGCACGTAGAGCAGCAGCAGGCTACCGGTGAGTCGCAGGAAGAACAGCCCCGCATCAATACGGGGCGAAAAAGCCGATGCGCTTTTCATGGGCATCAGAAGGCGAAGCAGCTGCAGCCGAGCGCGCCCCAGAAGGCGCTATCGTCTGAAACTGGAACCGAGGAGCGGCGGGCCACGTCATGCTGGTGGCTGTGTACGCCGCACGGGCCGCTGCAGTGGTGCACGGCAGGCATCAGGCCCACGCGGTTTTGCTGCGGGGGGGCGCTGCGGTAGTGGCCCGGCACGTTGACCACCGGCGACCACTCCGGCAGCACGGGAATCGATGGCGGCGCTTCCGAGGTAAAGGCACCTGCGGCGTAGACGATGTTGCCATCCACGACGGTCAGCACGGATTCGATACCTTTAATCTCCTCTTCCGGCACACGGAAATAGTCTTTGCTCAGCACCGCCAAATCTGCCAGCTGGCCCACTTTGATCTGGCCCTTTTTACCCTGCTCGCTGGAAAACCAGGCGCTGCCCTGGGTCCAGAGCATCAGGGCGGTGTCACGATCGAGGCGCGCATTGACATCATACATCTGCATCCCCCCCACGGTGCGGCCAGAGACCAGCCAGTAGAGTGCGGTCCACGGGTTGTAGCTGGCGACGCGGGTGGCATCGGTACCCAGACCCACCGGCACGCCGGTTTCCAGCATCTTCGCAACCGGTGGGGTGTGACGCACCGCCTCCATGCCATAGCGCTCGGCGAAATATTCACCCTGGAAGGCCATGCGGTGCTGCACCGCAATACCGCCGCCCAGTGCTTTAATGCGGTCGATATTGTGCTGGGTGACCGTTTCGGCATGGTCAAAGAACCAGTGCAGGCCGTTGAAGGGGATCTCACGGTTCACTCTCTCGAACACATCCAGCATGCGGCTGATGGATTCGTTGTAGGTCGCGTGCAGGCGGAACGGCCAGCGGTGCTCGACCAGATGGCGTACCACGCGCTCCAGCTCGTCTTCCATACCGGGGGCGAGATCCGGGCGCGGTTCGAGGAAATCTTCGAAGTCGGCGGCGGAGAAGACCAGCATCTCACCTGCGCCGTTGTGACGGAAGAAGTCGCTGCCCTGGCCCGGCGTCAGCATATCGGTCCACTTCTCAAAATCTTCCAGCTCATGGCCGGGACGCTGGGTAAAGAGGTTATAGGCGATGCGGATCGTCATCTGCTCTTTGGCATGCAGCTCGGCGATCACCTCATAATCTTCCGGATAGTTCTGGAAGCCGCCGCCGGCGTCGATGGCGCTGGTCAGGCCCAGGCGATTCAGCTCACGCATGAACTGGCGGGTGGAGTTGACCTGCTGCTCCAGCGGCAGCTTCGGCCCTTTCGCCAGGGTAGCGTAGAGGATCATGGCGTTCGGGCGCGCAATCAGCATCCCGGTCGGGTTGCCGTTGCTGTCGCGCTGGATCTCGCCGCCCGGCGGGTTCGGAGTATCTTTGGTGTAGCCCACGACCTTCAGCGCGGCGCGGTTGAGCAGGGCGCGGTCGTAGAGGTGCAGAATAAATACCGGCGTATCCGGCGCGGCCTCGTTGATCTCATCCAGCGTCGGCATCCGGCGCTCGGCAAACTGAAACTCCGACCAGCCGCCAACCACCCGTACCCACTGCGGGGAGGGGGTACGCAGCGCTTGCTCTTTGAGCATACGCAGCGCGTCCGCCAGCGACGGCACGCCTTCCCAGCGCAGCTCGAGGTTGTAGTTCAGCCCGCCGCGGATCAGGTGCAGGTGGGAGTCGTTCAGGCCTGGGATCGCGGTGCTGCCTTTCAGATCGATGACGCGGGTACCTTCCGCCTGGTGCTGCATCACCTCCGCCGCCGTGCCGACCTCCAGAAACTTGCCGTCGCGGATAGCCACCGCATCGGCGACCGGGTTTTCCCTGTCTACCGTATGAAATTTACCGTTGAGTAAAATGAGTTCTGCCTTGCCGAGCGAGACCATTGGGTTCTCCTGCTGAAGCGTCCGAAACGTGATGCGCCGGACTGTAAAAGTGGTGGGATTATCTTCAGCAGGGGGATCAGGCGTCTAGTTATACGAAGGTATACCTATACGAACGTATAGTTATACACAGAGATAATAGTTATGCCGAATAAGTGGTTCTACTATCCGTGTCGATAACAATCCGTTTCAACATACACGACAATGGGAACTCACATGACCAACTCTAAGCTTGAAGTACTGACTCCGGAAAATTGCCAGATTATCTTTATCGATCAGCAGCCACAGATGGCGTTTGGCGTACAGTCTATCGACCGCCAGGTACTTAAGAACAACGTGGTTGGCCTGGCAAAAGCGGCTAAGGTCTTCAACATCCCTACCACCATCACCACCGTTGAAACCGAAAGCTTCTCTGGCAATACCTTCCCGGAGCTGCTGGACGTCTTCCCGGAGAACGACATTCTTGAGCGTACCTCCATGAACTCCTGGGACGACCAGAAAGTGCGCGACGCGCTGGCGAAAAACGGCAAGAAGAAAGTGGTGGTGTCGGGTCTGTGGACCGAAGTGTGCAACAACACCTTCGCGCTGTGCGCCATGCTGGAAGGGGGATACGAAATTTATATGGTGGCTGACGCCTCCGGCGGCACCTCTAAAGAGGCACACGACTACGCCATGCAGCGCATGATCCAGGCGGGCGTGATCCCGGTGACCTGGCAGCAGGTTCTGCTGGAGTGGCAGCGCGACTGGGCACACAAAGAGACCTACAACGCGGTGATGGATATCGTGAAAGAGCACTCCGGTGCCTACGGGATGGGTGTTGATTACGCTTACACCATGGTGCACAAAGCACCGGCCCGCGCGAAGGGCGCACATCGCACCCTGGCACCGGTTCCGGCCAACAAATAACGCCGATGCGGGCCGGACGTGTGTTCCGGCCCGTTTTTATGTTTCCATGACGGGAGCTGCTATGAATGCAGAGTTTATTTCCCTTGGCGCGGGTGTGCTGATTGGTCTGGTTTACGCTTTGCTGAAGGTGCGCTCGCCTGCACCGCCCGCCATCGCGCTGGTCGGCCTGCTGGGGATGCTGGCAGGAGAACAGCTTGTCAACGTCTTTACCTGGGCAGGCTAAATATGTTGAAATCATACGTTGTTTCGCTGGCGACCGGCCTTCTGGCTGGCGTCATCTATGGCGCATTACAGGTTCATTCGCCTGCACCACCGGTCATCGCCCTACTGGGGCTGTTCGGGATGCTGGTGGGGGAACAGCTTATTCCGGTATGCCGACGTCTTCTACGCCGTCAGCCGGTCACCCTGGCATGGTTTCGTCATGAATGCGTGCCCAAAATCAGCGGCACTCCTCCCCCCGAAGGCAAAAACCTACCGTAGGGAGCGCCACTCACCTTCGCGTGAGTTTAGTCAGAGGATCACGGCATGGCGTTCTCTCCGCGCATTGTCATTGTTGACGATGAACGTTCCGTTCGCAGCGGGTTAAGCAATTTACTGCTGTCGGAGGGGTACGATACCTGCGCCTTCGAATCCGCAGAAGCATTTCTCAGTGACGACTCGGCGCTGGCGAGCGCCGATCTGTTGATCCTCGACGTCAAACTAAAGGGAATGAGCGGCCTGGAGCTTTATTCTTCGGTAGTCTCGCAACCCGACCCGCCGCCGGTTATCTTTATCTCCGGACATGAAGATGAAAACAGCCAGTGGACTTTCACGGGGTCGGACGCCGTCACGCGTTTACGTAAGCCCATCAATATTGATACGCTGCTGGAACATATCCGCCGTGAACTCTCTTTACGTGAGGAGCGTCGATGAGCGAGAAACTCTCTGCCGCCGGAAAGCTGATGAATGGGGACATTTTTACCTTAACCGACGACATTATCTTCACGCCGCTGGCCCAGGAGGGCTGCATCGCCTGGACGCTGTGTCATCCGCTGCATTCGGGCGAAAGCTTTATTCTGGCCAGCGCCGCCAGCGATGAAGCAGAGTTTCAGGCGACCCGTCTGCTCAAAAATGAGTTCGCCCTGCGGATGCAGCTTTCCGGCATCTGGGCGGTAAGGCCGATAAGCTCCACCAGCCACCACGGTCGCTACGCCCTGGTCTATGCGCCGTTTCCCTTCAGAACGTTGGCGCAATCCACCCGCCTGCGGGTAAGCAATATCGCTGACTTCCTGGCAATGGCGTTAAGTCTCTGCACGCCGCTGCGGCAGATGCATGCCCAGGGGCTGGTTCACTGCGATATTAAACCCGGCAACGTTTTTATCGATCCCGGTGGCGCGTACCGGCTGGCCGGATTCGGATTGACCACCGGCTCGCCAGAGGTCGCCAGCCAGGCGAGTCTGACAGTGCCGGGCGGTACCCTGGCCTATATGTCGCCGGAGCACACTGCCCGCACCCGCGATAAGGTAGACAGCCGCAGCGATCTCTACAGCCTGGGCATCGTGCTCTATGAGCTGCTGACCGGAGCGCTGCCCTTCGATCTAAGTGAAGGCGGGCAGGCGGAGTGGGCGCATCACCATATCGCCTCCGCTCCCCGGCCCCTGCACCAGGTTCGCGCCTCTCTACCGGGAATGCTCTCGGCGATCGTACTGCGACTGCTGGAGAAATCTCCGGCGAATCGATACCAGACGGTGGAAGGGCTGGTCGCCGATCTGCGCCGCTGCCAGGCGAACCTGACAGAAAATGGTGATATCGCGCCGTTTACCCCTGGCTTGCAGGATCGCCTGCCTGCACGCTTTTTGCCGGATAACCTCTACCTGGCCCACCCTCAGCAGCAACAGCTGCTGACGGCGTTCGACCAGGTCATGGAAAGCGGTAGCCATTCGCTGGTGGTCATTAGCGGGCCGCTCGGCAGCGGCAAGTCATCGCTTATTGCCTCGGCCCTGAAAACGCTCCAGAACCGACCGGTGCTGCTTGCGGTCAGCAAAGCAGACCAGTATTCGGCGGTGGTGCCCTATACCGTTATCGCCTCGGCCTTTCGCTCCTTAACGCTTTACCTGCTGGGACTGGGCGCAGACGACGTCGCGCACTGGAAGCGGCGGCTGACCCGGGCGCTGGGCAGCTATGCGGTACTGGCCGTCAAGCTGGTGCCGGAGCTGGGCCTGCTGCTGGACAACCGCTCCCTCACCGTGGGCGATCTGGACTCCACCGATGCCCGGGCGCGCTTCAACCAGATGGCTTCCCGGCTGGTGGAGGCCTTCGCCACGGCGGAGTGCCCGCTGGTGTTGCTGATTGATGATATTCACTGGATAGACCAGGCCAGCCTTCAGCTTCTGGAGTACCTGACCAGCGCCAGCGGCGCGCTACCGCTACTTATGGTGGTCGCCCACTCTGATACCGACGCGTTTCCCGACGGCAGCGGGCAACCGCTGCTAAAAACGCTGCGCGCCGACGCCCGTCATCTGGTCGATATCCGGCCGGAGCCGCTGAGTGTGAAAGCCGTTTCGCGCTGGCTGGCGGACATTTTTCAGACCCGGACGGCTGGTTTGCACGAGCTGGCAACGCTTATCCATGAAAAAACCGGCGGCAATCCGCTGTTTACCCATGAATTTTTCCAGCGCATTGTTAAAGACGGGCTTATCACCCATAACAAAAAGCAGGGGAAGTGGTATTACGATCTGCCGGCTATCCGGGCGCGAAACTACACCGAAAACGTGGCAAGCCTGGTGCTGCTGCAGCTGGCAGAGATGCCTGCGCAGGCGCGCAGGCTGCTGGGCTGCCTCGCCTGCGTGGGAGGAACGGGCAAGCCTGCATTGCTAAGCCAGATGCAGGAGATTGCCCCGGAACACCTTCATGAGCAGTTACAACCCGCCGTGTCGGCTCGGCTGATTAGCCTTGCAGGCGATGAATATACCTTTACTCACGACCGGGTGCACAAGGCGGCGCGGGCGCTGCTTAAACCTGACGAAATCAGCCAGCTTAATGTCTCTGCAGCACGCCTGTTCACCGCCGCGGCGGGCCAGAGCGACAGCAGCGATCGGCTGTTCCTGGCGGTTCACCATATTACCTCGGCCATTAACGTCATTCGCTTTTCGCCGGAGCGGGACAGCTACCGCGCGATCTGCCGTCTTGCCGCCCAGCGGGCCAAAAACACCGGCGATTACGCCTCTGCCGTACGCTATCTGCGGACGGCGAAGCTGTTAAAAGAGCAGGCGCTGCGCAAAGAGCCGGATGAGGATTTCCAGCTCGATTTCGACGAGGCGGAGTGTGAGTTTCTGCAGGGCAATCTCCCGTCTGCGCTGGCGCTATGCCAGGGGCTGATGCACGCCCCGCGCCCACAGCAAAAAGCGGTGGCCGCCTGCATGATGGCGGAAATCTACATGCGCCAGTCCGATATGCCGCTGGCGCTGGAGACGGCCCTGTCCAGCCTTGCTGCCTTTGGCATCGACCTCAGTCGCCACCCCAATGCCCGCGACTGCGATGAGGCGTGGCGGTCAATTGAATCCCGGGTTGACGGCGATCCGGTCGCCGCCTTCCAGACGCTAGCGCTAACGGAGGATCGGGAGGCGGAGGCGATCATGAGCCTGATGATCAGCGCCAGCATGTTTGCCGCCTTCGCCTGTCCGCGGCTGCACTTTTTGCTGCTCTGCAAAATTATCCACATGACGCTGGATCGGGGATTATGCGGTGCCTCAACGACGGCGTTTGCCTGGTATGGCGTACTGATTGGTCGCCGCTACAACGAGTATAAAAACGGCTATATCTGGAGCCAGCTCGCGCATGAGCTGGTGATGCAGCACGGCTTTAACAATTTTAAGGGGCGCACGCTGCTGGCGGTTGACCTTGCGACCTCCTGGGTGAAGCCGATCGGATCGGCGATAGAGAGCGCGAAAACCTGCTTTACGGCCTCGGTCGACCACGGGGATCTGACCGTCGCCTGTTTTATCATTCGCCATCAGACCATGAATTTTCTCACCCGGGGCGACCATCTGGACGGCGTGCTGACCACCATCGAGCGCGGCCTGGGCTTTATTCGCAAGCTGCGCTTCCCGGATGTCGAGATCCTGCTGCTGCTTCAGCGGCTGTATGTCAATCACCTGCGCAATGCCTCGGGGAACTTTACCGGCGCGGACGTTTTCCCGGAGTCGCTGATCGCCGACGAGGCCGCACGCGGCCATCAGCACATCCCTCTGACGCTGTTCTGGTTCTGGCTCTATCGCGGCATGGCACATTTTATGGCGGGTGAGTACCCAGAAGCGTCCCGCTGCCTGGCGAGGGCCACGCCGGTAGTCGACAGCGTACCGGGGTATATCCATCTGCTTGATTACCATTTTTACAGCGCGCTTTCGCTGACGCTCTCCCTGACGCCGGAGACCGCGACCGCCGCACAGCGGGAAAAGGTGCGAGGCCATCACGGCCAGATCCTACTGTGGGCGCGCCACAATCCGGCGACCTTTGCCGATAAAGAGGCGTTGATAGGCGCTGAGCTGGCGCGCCTGGAGCGGAAAAATGACATCGCCATCGCCCAGTATGAGCGGGCGATTAAGCTCTCGGGCGACGCGGAGTTTCATCACATCCACGGTCTGGCCTGTGAGCTGGCCGGGGGCTTTGCCAAAGCGGCGGGTTTTCAGGTGGCCTCCGAAGCCTATTTCCGCGGGGCGTTTTCTGCCTGGCGGCGGTGGGGCGCGATGGCGAAGCTGCGCCAGCTTGAACGCCACTATCCGCACCTCTCGCCATCTGGACAGAGCACCCCCTACGACACCATCGCCTTTGCCCAGAATGAGGTCATTCACGATCTGGAGAGCGTGCTCAGAGCAGTTCGCGCCATGACGGAGGAGATCGACCTTGATAGGCTGATCCAGACGCTGATGACCCTGCTGCTTGAGCGGGCAGGTGCCCAGCGCGGTCTGCTTATTCGCATTCTTGATAACAACGTGCTGGAAACCCAGGCCTGCGCGGAGACCTCCTCGGACGGCGTGAAGGTGCGGCTGGTTAAAGAGCGGCCTTCTGCGACCGATATGCCGCTGTCGATTCTCTCCGCGGTGATGCGCACCGGGCAGGAGATCCGCACCGGCAAGCCGGAGATCTTCAGCCCGTTCAGCCAGGACGCCTATCTGGTCACCTCCGGCGCGGCGGTAATGTGTGTCCCAATGTACAAACAGGCCAAAATGGTTGGCGTACTCTACCTGGAAAACCGCGTCATGCCGGAGATTTTCACCGCCGAGCATTCGCGCATCGTCAGGATGCTGGCGGCGCAGGCGGCGGTATCGCTTGAAACGGCGCGTCTGTACGCCGAACTGCTGGAGGAGAACGTCCAGCGGCGGCGGGTCGAGAAAGAGCTGCGCGCCAGCCAGACCTCCCTGATGCTCGGGGAGCGCATCAGCAACACCGGCACCTGGCGCTGGGATATCGATCAGGACCTGATGTTTGTCTCTGATGAGTATGCGCGGATCCTCGGTCTGCCGGACCGACAGCGCACCATCTCTATGGCGGATTTCCTGACGCTGGTGCATCCGGAAGATTATCAGCGCATTAGCGGGCTGGTCACCGAAAGCGTACGTAACGGTGTCTCAATGCGCGCCGAGTTCCGTGTTTTCCGCCCGGACGGCGAGTGCCGCTACATTCTGGGGGTGGGCAACCCGGTGGGGGATGAGCCCAGCGTTGCGGAGTATTTCGGCGTGATCACGGATATTACCGCCCGCCGCCAGTCAGAGGACGCCGTTCGTGTGGCGCAGGCCGATCTTGCCCGCGTCTCCCGCGCTACCACGGTTGGACAGCTGACCGCCTCTATCGCCCATGAGATAAACCAGCCGCTGATGTCGATCGTGGCCAATGCCGGTGCCAGCCTGCGCTGGCTCAGCCGCGAGCCAGCTATGCTCCCTCAGGCGCGCACCAGTCTTGAGGAGATCATCAGCGAGGGGGAACGCGCCGGGAATATTATTCGTGGTTTACAGGCGCTGACGCGCAATCAGACATCAAGCCGCTCGCGGTTTAACCTGCATCATCTTGTTCATCACATTGTGGCGCTTTCACGCAGCGAGCTGGAGCGGCAGCAAATCGCGCTCCACTACCAGCTGAAGGCCCAGGATGCGTTTATCTTCGGCGACAGCGTGCAAATCCAGCAGGTGCTGCTCAACCTCATCGTCAATGCGATTGATGCCATGGCGGGGGTGCACGATCGTCAGCTGACCCTGACCGTAAGCTCGCAGAACCCGGAGCCAGGTATCATCCGCCTTGACGTTACCGATACCGGGATTGGCCTGAGCGGAGAGGTGCAGGAGCGGCTGTTTGACTCCTTCTACACCACCAAAGAGCAGGGAATGGGGATGGGGCTGAGCATTAGCCAGAGTATCATTGAGCGCCATGCGGGACGGCTGCAGGCGGCCTCAGGCGAGCGTCACGGCAGCCGATTCTGGTTTACCCTGCCGGTGCATGACGGGCAGGGCGAATAGCCGTCAGGAGGAGGGGGCGAGCTGCGATAAGCGGTTACGCAGTTCGCCATGCGCCATCGCGACCTCGGTCGACTCCTGAAGGGCATCAAGATATTTCTGCCGAAACTCACTGCTGTTTTCCGTGCCCAGCAGGCTGGCGAGCGTTTTACGTACGCTCTCCACCGCCGCGTCATCTACCGGCTGCTCTTTATCGTCCAGACGCTCGTCAATCTCGACCAGAACCTCGGAGAGCTGCCGCAGCCAGGCAAACTGCGGGTGGCTGGTCAACAGCTGCAGATGCTCAAATGCGTTGCCGGGATTGCCAAAACGTCTGGTTTCCAGATCGACCAGCGTCTTATGCAATTTTCTCAGGGCGGATGAAAGGGTCTTTAGCTGCGTACGAGACTCAGTTGCGGAATGGCGGGTCATCAGTTTCTCCTGGAGACTTTAACGTTAACAAAAGGCCACAGCACGATGGCTAACGGCTTTGCGATTTCACGATATTGAGACGCTCCGCGCAACGGACCAGATCCGCCAGCGAGCGCACGTCCATCTTTTCCATTACCCGTTTTTTATGCACTTTGGCGGTGATCTCACTGACGCCCATGGCGGTGGCGATCTGCTTGTTCAGCAGGCCGCCAATGGCTAACTGGAAGACCTCTTTCTCGCGTGGGGTCAGCGACTCATAGCGGCTGGTCAGCGTCTGGATCTCCTGCGACGCACCCATGTTTTTTTCCGCCAGCGCCAGCGCATCCGCCACGGCCTTGAGCAGCAGTCCCGGCACAGCGGGCTTGGTCATAAACTCATAGGCACCGGCCTTCATCGCCTTCACGGACAGCGGAATAGTGCCGAACCCGGTAAGAAAGATAACGGGAATAAGATAGCCAAGCTTGGTCAACGATTCGGTGACGTCAAAACCGTCGGCATCCGGCATGTTCATATCGAGGATCAGGCAGCCTGGCTCCGGCCGAAACGCATGAGAGAGAAAGGCTTTCGCTGAGGGAAAGTCTGCAACCCGATAATCCTCTGCCATTAACAACCTGACCAGAGATTGCCTTACCGAATTATCATCATCTACTACATAAACAATAGGATCCATGAGTAGTCCTTGCCATCAACGTGTATGCATGCATCTAAACTGGTTATTAAGAAAGCATATAACGATTTTGTTGTCTTATATAACAGACACATACACTCACGTTTACCAAATAATAACCGGATAGTAACACAATAATTCTCATTATCATCTTGAAAATAGGCCGAACGGATGAAATTAAGTAACCTATTGACGAATAACGATTAATGTTTGAGCGCTGGTAAAAAAGAGGCGTAATTATCAGGTTACAGTGGCTGACAGTGGGCAGGCAAATTATGATACAAAGTACCAACCTTTCCCTGAACGCTGACGCTACGCATGGCTTATACGATCGACATTATCTCCTGCATCACCGACCGCTTTATGGAGCTGACCGCTACGGAAAAGCGCATTGCCCAGTTCATTCTTGATGACGTCGCCACGGCGGCGGATTTACCTATTGCCGAACTGGCGCGCCTGACCGATACCAGCCAGGCCTCCGTCACCCGCTTTGCACGCGCGCTGGGCTGCAAAGACGTACGTGAACTGAAGATGAAACTGGCGCAGTCGCTGGCGGTAGGGCAGCGATTTATCCTCGACGTGCCGGACCTTGAAGGGGTGCAGGGGATTTACGAGTCGATCATCAGCGTACTGGAGACCAACCGCCGGGCGCTCAACGGCGAGGCGCTGAACAAGGCAGTCAGCTGGCTCAGCCACGCGCGGCAAATTCTCGCCATCGGCATGGGAGGTGGTTCGACCATCTGCGCGCAGGAGCTGCAATACCGCTTTTTCCGCCTTGGCCTGCCGATAGTCAGCCAGAGCGATGGCCTGCTGGTGCGGATGATGTGTTCCGCCGTTGCCCCGCAGGATGTGGTGCTGGTGCTGTCGCTCGGCGGCTATACGCCGGAGATGATTGAGAGTGCGGCGATTGCCAGGCAGTACGGGGCGAAAGTGATCGCGATTACGCCGCTGGAGACGCCGCTGGCGGAGCAGGCCGACCTGGTGCTGCCCCTGCTGGTGCGGGAAAACGACTACATCTTTAAGCCCAGCACCTCCCGCTATGCCATGCTGGCGATGGTAGACGTGCTGGCCACCGAACTGGCGATGGCCAACAAGGCGCAGACCAAAGATCGGCTGCGCCGTATCAAGCTGGCGCTGGACAGCCACCGTGGCGGCGTGGATCGTCAGCCGCTGGGGGACTGATCCACGCCGACATGCTTCGCTAGCCCTCTGACGGTTTGCGTTTGCCGATTGGCAGCGGCGGCGCGTCCGGCTGGCTCTCGCGTTCACGGGTAATCAGCGCCAATGCCTCTTCCCGGCTGAGCGCGCTGGCAGGCGTCACCAGCGTCACCACCACCGCACAACCCAGGCTGGTCAGCACCGACGGCACGCAGGGGTTGCCCCAGAAGGCGAGCCAGTCGCTGTCCATCAAGACGGCGACCGACGCACCTGCACCACCCGCCAGCGCGGCCAGCGCCCCCTGCCAGTTAAAGCGGTTCCAGAAGCGGCCCAGAATCGAGCAGATAAACATGCCTGACATAATCATCGAGATCATTTTGGTGATATAGCTGATGATGTCGTTAGAGGTCAGAGCGAACAGCAGGGCAAGGGCGATCACCAGCACCAGGAAGATGCGCGACAGGCGAATGGCTTTTTCCGGGGCAGGCATGTGACCGGTTACCAGGGTGTAGAGATCGCGCAGGATGATTGATACACCGGCAATGGCATCCGAACTGCCGGAGGACATATTGGCAGACATGCCTGCAATCAACACTGCCATCGCCAGCACCGGGGGCAGGACCTGGGTCGCGAACAGGAAGGCGAAGCCGCTGTTATCCAGCTGCGAGTTCATCGTCCAGACCGCCATGCCGATAATCGCGGGCAGGAAGGAGAAGAGCAGGTAAAGCAGGCCGGTGATGGTAAACGACTGGCGCACCGACGACACCGTTTTTGCCGAATAGATGCGCTGACGGTAAGAGGGGGTCGCCAGCACGCCGACGCCGATCACCATCGCCAACGAGAAGGCGGGCAGGATGCCAAGTTTATCTACCGCAAACAAACTCTGCGCGGCAGGGTCGACGGCATGCTGAATATTCTCCCAGCCGCCGACATGATTCACTGCCAGCACGGCCATTAAAATAAAGCCGACAAACAGGATGATAGACTGCACGGTATCGATCCACACCACGGCGGAATAACCCCCAATGCCGACATACACCACAAACGCCAGAGCAATAATAATTTTGGCAACGTTAATGTCTATTCCGCTGGCCCAGGCGAGATATAATCCGCCACCTAAAATATGTGCGCCAAGCCAGCCGATAGAGGCAATAAATATCAGTACGGCGACCACGTTTTTAACAATCTTGCTGCCGCCTGTGTAATAAGAGATCTCTTCGCTCATGGTCATAAAGCGTAATTTACGTACCGGTGCAAATAACCAGGCAACCAGTAAAATCCCTACCGCACCGCCGAGGCCATACAGCATCCCGGCCCAGCCGTTGGTATAGCCAAAGCCTACTGCGCCTACGCTCGATCCGGTACCGACCATCGTGCCGACGGTCGACCCCAGAATTAATATCATCGGTAACGAACGCCCGCCCAGCAAAAAGTCATCGCCATTTTTTTGATGCCGCGAAACATACCAGCCGAGCGTAATCATGGCGCAGGCATACAGGGTGAACCAGACCAGAAAAGAGATATTATTCATTGCTCACGTCCAGATATCGTTAATCTATTTCGTCTGCGCGAAACGGATGTGTTAACAGGACCGGTCACCTGAAAAAAGGCGCAGGGGATCCGAGAGTACAGGCAAAATGCATATTGCCGGGGTACCGCGATAGCGTTTTTTATAAATATGCGATCTCCCTTGCGCGCAAGGGAGAGGAGACTATTTAATGCGATCGGCGTTGTAGCAGGTCACATCAACTTCAACTTTGCAATCCACGACCAGGTCTGCGACGCAGCAGATGCGGGCAGGCGGGTGATCGCCAAAAAATTCCCGGAAGACCTTGTTGAACGACTGAAAATAGCGGGCGTCGGTAAGGATCACCTTTACGTGAACTACATCCGCCAGGCTATAGCCCGCTTCGGTCATGATATCCACGCAGTTCTGGATAGCCAGCCGGGACTGATCGACAATGCCGCCTTCCACTACTTCGCCATTTTTCATCGGGGTCTGGCCGGAGACGTACAGCCAGCCGCCTGCCTCAACTGCCCTGGCAAACGGCAGGTGCTGTCCGCCAGTACCGGTACCGCCTTCGGTGCCATAACGCTTAATGCTCATCGTTGCTCCTCATTCTGTGGTTTGTCGACGCAGGAAACGTCCTGCGCGTCCTGTAATCTTTTTATTTTGGCCATAGCTCATCACGCCATTCACCATCACGGCGTCGATGCCTTCTGCGGGCCGTTTGGGATCCGAAAAACTGGCGACGTCGCGCACAGTATGCGGATCAAAAAGGACCAGATCTGCATAGTAGCCGGTTTTGATGAGGCCCCGCTGCGGCAGCTGGAAGCGCGTCGCCGACATGCCCGTCATCTTATGCACCGCCATATTCAGCGGGAAGAGCTTCTCGTCGCGACAGTAATGGCCCAGTACGCGCGGGAATGCGCCCCACAGGCGCGGGTGCGGCATCGGGTCGTTCGGCAACCCGTCTGAACCGATCATCGTGACCGGATAGCGCAGCACCCGGCGCACGTCCTGCTCGTCCATGTTGTAGTAAATGGCCCCGGCGGGCATCAGCTGCTCCGCCGCGCTGTGCAGGCTTACCTGCCAGCCGTCCGCTATCTGCTGTAGCGTTTTGCCTGCCTGCTCCGGGTGCGGCTCAGACCAGGTGATGACGATGTCGAATTCGTCGGTCACCTGCTTGAGATCCAGCGTCGAGGAGCTGGCAGAGTAGGGGTAGCAATCGCAGGCGATCTCCTGGTGCTGGCGCATTTTGTCGAAAAATGCCAACGTCTCCCGCGTGCGTCCCCAGTTCTTCGCCCCGGCGCACTTATGATGTGACACTACCACCGGCACCTTGCCGTGGCGGCCAATCCGGAACGCTTCGTCGAGCGCCTCCAGAATCGGTTCAAACTCAGAGCGCAGGTGCGTGGTATAGATACTTTTTTCCGCCGCCAGCTCTTCCGCCAGGGCCATCACTTCGTCCGTGGATGAGTGAAAAGCAGTGGCGTAAGCCAGCCCGGTGCTCATCCCTAATGCGCCCTGTTGCAGCGCCGTGCGCAGCTGCTGGCGCATGGCGGCGATTTCATCCGCTGTTGCCGCCCGGAACAGATCGTCCATGTGGTTATTACGCAGGGTCGTGTGGCCAATCAGCGTCCCGACGTTGATGGCGGGCCGCGCGGCTTCCAGCGCGTGGGCGTAAGCGTCGACCGTCGGGTAGATAAAATGCTCTTTCTCGCCCAGCAGGTTCATCGGGTCCGGTACATCACTGCGCACCGTGGCGGTCGCGGCGCTAATGCCGCAGTTGCCGACAATAACGGTGGTGATCCCCTGGCTGATTTTCGGCAGGTAATCGGGCATGCGGATAACGTTGGTATCGTCATGGGTATGCACGTCAATAAAGCCAGGCGACAGCACTTTGCCCGAGGCATCGATAATATGCTCCGCCTGAGGGTGGATCGCTGGTGCGATCTCCACGATGCGGTTGCCGCTGACCGCCACGTCGGCGCGGTATTCGGGTCCGCCGCTGCCGTCGATGACGGTGGCGTTTTGGAAAAGCCAGTCATGCTTCATAACACCTCATTCCCTTTCTGTTCTGTTGCCAAGTTAACCATTTACAAGCTGGGAAAACAGTGGAAAACTACGCAAAAGTCAGATCGTTTTGTGATACTTTTATTCAAATTACATAACAATATTATATTTAATCCTTTATTTTCATATAGATAAATATGTTATTTTAACGTTAAGATGCAATAACCGGATAAGGATTATGTTATGAAATACCATTCCGATACGTTGGTGACCCACAAGTCCGCCGTCATGCGCACCCCGGCGAACGTGCTGGCGGAAGATGTCTGCCTGCCTGCGGCGGTGATCAAACAGTCGGCGCTGCGCAATAACATCGACTGGATGCAACGCTATGCTGACACGCGTGGCGTCTCGCTGGCACCGCACGGCAAAACCACCATGACGCCGTGGATCTTTCAGGCGCAGCAGCAGGCGGGCGCATGGGCGATTGGCGTTGGCAGCACCTGGCAGGCCGGGGCGGCAATGGCGAGCGGCATTAAGCGCGTGCTGATGGTTAACCAGCTGGTAGGGAAAGCCAACATGCAGCTGATTACTCAGCTTAAACAGCATTACCGCGAGGTAGATTACGTCTGCTGTGTGGACAGCGTAGACAATGCCGCTGCGCTTTCAGACTTTTTTGCTGCGCAAAACCAGACGCTGGATGTGCTGGTGGAGCTGGGCGTACCTGGCGGGCGCTGCGGCTGTCGCAGCATCGACGCTGCGCTGGCGCTGGCGCAGAGAATTCACGACCTGCCGGGGCTGCGGCTGCGCGGGCTGGAGCTGTATGAGGGCGTACTGCACGGCGACGATCCGCAGCCGCAGGTCGAAGCGCTGCTGCGCGATGCCGCGGAGCTTGCCTGCCGCATGGAAGGTCTGGTGGACGGTGAATTTATTCTCACCGGAGCCGGTACCGTCTGGTATGACGTGGTGTGTGATATCTGGCTCAACGCAAAGAAACCGGCCCGGTGCCGAATTGTGATCCGTCCGGGCTGTTACATCACCCACGACCGGGGGATTTATGCCGACGCGCAGCAGACGCTGATGGAGCGCGACCGCGTCGCCTGCGATCTGGGCGGCGATCTGGTCTCCGCCCTGGAGCTGGTGGCGATGGTGCAATCGGTGCCTGAAGCCGACCGTGCGGTAGTCAACTTCGGCAAGCGCGACTGTGCCTTTGACGCCGGGCTACCGCAGCCCATTGCCCACTACCGCAACGGCCAGGTGCTGCCGTTTCAGCCGCAGGCCATCGTCAGCGTCGGGGTGATGGATCAGCACTGTATGGTGAAGCTGGCCCCAGAAAGCGACGTCCGCGTCGGTGACATCCTGGTGTTTGGCACGTCACATCCGTGTCTGACATTCGATAAATTCAAAACGCTGCTGCTGATTGATGATGATTACCGCGTTGTTGAAGAGCTCGATACGCTGTTCTGAGGTTGTCGGCGATATGAAAAAGCTGCCCGGAGGCAGCTTTTTCATTGGTGCGGATGCTTACTCCGCCGGGTGCTTCGGGTTCCACAGCCTTACATGAGACGTTTTTTCATACGCTTTGCCATTGGGGTAACCCACCAGCTCCATATCAGAACCCCATGGCGAGCGGAAGTGCACCCAGGTTTCACCGGCAGTATCGCCGCTGGCCATAGTGATAGGTTCACCGAGGATAGTCAGTCCCTGTGATTTCAGGTACGCGACGCCCGCTTTCACGTCATCGGTATAGAATGCGATATGTGATGCGCCGATATCCGCCATGCCAGGCATGACAGTGCTGCCTTGCGCGTTCTTGTATTCAAACAGCTCAATGTTCGAGCCAGTACCACAGCGGATCATACTGATGGAGACGCTGCCGGTCTGCTTTTTACCGTCGGGCGAAGCCAGCGCAGCCAGATCGAACGGGCCGATATGGGTTACCGGTACACAGCCGAAGGTGTCATGAAAGAACGTTTCAGCCTGTTTTAAATCAGGTACGTTAATGCCAGCGTGGTCGACGCCTGCGGCGTTAATGCCTGCCGCCTGCACCATGCCGCCAAAACTTAGCGCCAGAAAGGTAATCAGCGTAATTATACGTTTCATGGTTAATGGCCTAATTTGTTATCAATAAACACGCGCGCGCTGGATATTTTGCCGTCCTGAAGCGTGAAGATATCTTCGCCGCGCACCAGGTTAGGGTTCTCTTTCGGCCCATAGCCCCAGGTCACACGACCGATGCCGTAATTCCAACTGATTGGGTCGGGGGTGAAGGTAAAGCCTGGGTGCCCGGCCTGGACTTTCTCAATCATCTTCACCACGCTGGCATAGCCGGTAGTTACACCGTCCTCATCGGCGGCAAAAAAGTCTGGCGTGTAGACCTGGGCGAACTCCTCGATGCGGCTCGCCGGGTTACGGTCGTTCCAGATCGCAAAATGGTGGTCGATAAGCCGCTGAGCGATGGTGATGTCCTGCGCTGACGTTGTCATTGTTTTGGTTTCCCGTGAGTGGGCCACCGGCAGCATAAGTAGCGCTGCCAGCACAAGCCCAAAGTGAATCGTCATTTTCATGGTTAAGTTTGCCGCTGCTCTGCACCCTGTTAGGGAGCGTCATGTTCGGTGTGGGTGAACTTTAGCTTTGCGCGTATTTTTAAAAAATAGGGACAAATAGAAATGACTATTCACGTACGTGGATAATTGAGAGGAGGGGAAAGAGGCGAGGCAGGGGTGGAGGTCGGTTTTCATCAGGGCGTGGCGGAGCAGCTGGGTAAGCGCGGGCATCGCTTTACCTCGCTTAACGACCCGTACATGGACTTTGGTTCAGGCCAGTTTATCTGGAAGCTGACCACCGAAGGCAGCGACGGTTATGTTATCGCCAGCGACAGCCGCCGCGACGGCCAGGCGGTGGGATTTTAAATATGCTGCGTGTATAAAGTAAGCGATTAAATGCAAAAGTCAAAAATTTACATATGCATTAATTAATTGATAAATAACGATTTTTATTATTCGTAATTAGACAAGTGGCGATAAGCATTTACTTAAGCCACTTGATCGCGACACCATATAAATCTACTGTATAAATACACAGTAACTTATTATAATAAGGTGACGTTCGTGAGTTTAACATTTTATAAGCCCGCTGAGCTGCGCGAAGTTCTCGCGTTTCCTCTCTTTGGCGATCTGGTGCCGTGCGGTTTTCCCTCACCGGCGCAGGACTATGTAGAACAGAGTCTCGACTTAAACGAATTAATGATCCACCACCCCAACGCGACCTATTTTGTCAAAGCGGCAGGGGATTCAATGATCGACGGCGGCATTAACGATGGCGACCTGCTGGTGGTAGACAGCTCCCGTACCGCCGCCCATGGCGATATTGTTATCGCTGCCGTCGACGGTGAATTTACCGTTAAAGAGCTTCAGCTTCGCCCCGTGATCCAGCTTAATCCCCGCAATCCCCGCTATACGCCCATCCGCATCGGCAGTGAAGAGGCGCTCGAAATCTTCGGCGTGGTCACCCACATAATTAAATTCACGTGCTGAATCATGTTCGCCCTGGTGGATGTGAACTCATTCTATGCCAGCTGTGAAACGGTCTTCAGACCCGATCTGCAAGGCAAGCCGGTGGTGGTGCTCAGCAATAATGATGGCTGCGTGATCGCTCTCAGTGCGGAAGCGAAAAAGCTGGGCATTACCATGGGCGCACCGTTCTTCAAGCAGCGGGAGCTGTTTCGCGCCCACCGCGTCACCTGCTTTAGCAGCAACTATGAGCTGTACGCCGACATGAGCCGCCGCGTCATGGGCACGTTAGAGATGCTCTGCCCACGGGTAGACGTCTACTCCATTGACGAGGCGTTCTGCGATCTCTCCGGGGTGCGTAACTGCCGCGTGCTGGAGGAGTTTGGCCAGGAGATTCGTAACACGCTATGGCGTGATACCCACCTGAGAGTCGGGGTAGGGATTGCGCAGACCAAAACCCTGGCCAAGCTGGCTAACTATGCCGCCAAGCGCTGGCCGCAGTTGGGCGGCGTGGTGGATCTCTCTAACGTCGACCGCCAGCGGCGGCTGATGGAACGGCTGCCGGTCGGGGAGGTGTGGGGAATTGGGCGACGCCTCGCGAAAGCGCTGGATGCGCACGGGATCAAAACCGTACTGCAGCTCGCCGATAGCGATATCCGTTTTATCCGCAAGCAGTTCAGCGTCGTTATGGAGCGTACGGTGCGGGAGTTGCGGGGGGAATCCTGCCTGGCGTTCGATGAGTTTGTTCCGGCAAAGCAGGAGATTGTTTGCAGCCGCAGCTTTGGCGAGCGGACAGCGGACTATGAATCGGTCAGGCAGGCCGTCTGTACCTATGCCTCGCGGGCGGCGGCCAGGCTGCGCGGCCAGCATCAGTACTGCCGTGTCATCTCTACCTTTGTGAAAACCTCACCCTTTGCCGCAGGGGAGCCTTACTACGGTAACAGCGCGATGGTGAAGCTGCTGACGCCTACTCAGGACAGCCGGGATATTATCCACGCTGCGACAAACTGTCTGGAGACCATCTGGCGCGATGGCCATCGCTATCAGAAGGCGGGCGTGATGCTGGGGGATTTTTACAGCCAGGGCGTGGCGCAGCTCGATCTTTTTGATGCCAACGCGCCGCGTCCCGGCAGCGAGGCGCTGATGGCGGTGCTGGACGAGCTGAACAAAAAACGCGGGCAGGGGACGCTCTATTTTGCTGGGCAGGGGATCCAGCAGGCGTGGCAGATGAAGCGCGAGATGCTCTCGCCGCGCTACACCACCCGATGGTCAGATCTGCCGATTATAAAAAGATAATTAAACATGTGTAACGGACAACACTTCCTGGTATAACTTTTTTAAGGCTATGAAAGTCAGTCATATACCAACAGGAGAAGAGTGATGATTTCAAAGGACAATGCAGAGCATTATGTCTGGGGTGACAATTGCGACGGTTGGTATCTGGTAAACCGGCAGGACATGCTAGTCATTCATGAGCAAATGCCTCCAGGCACTGCCGAAAAACGGCATTTCCACTCCGTTTCCAGACAGTTTTTCTTTGTTCTTAAGGGTGTTCTGTCAATGGAGTTGGAAGGTGAAATTCATAATATAAAGGCCCAGCAGGGGCTGGAAATTCCCCCGGGGTCAAAGCATCAAGCCAGAAACGACAGCGAGTCTACCGTAGAGTTTATTGTAATTTCGCACCCGACAACACGCGGGGATCGTTTTGACCTCTCTTCATTCACTTAACAACGTCAAAATACGGGCCTATTTTCCCGCTATTCCGGACACATTTTCAACTGCTCTTTCTGGTGGCAACGAGGTCGCAATGACGCTTTGACTTGCTCCCTATTGATGATCAGAAGCGAATTTTTTAAAGTCCGTTCCTGGCACATAGCAGACATGCGTAAGGGACAATGTTCCCTGTGTGTGAGAAGCGGACGTACCGGGTCAGAATATTAAGAAGCTGAACACAGGTCTGCTGACGAGGCTCCGGTAGCCAAAAAACCAGTACAGCTCGTGTGGAGTGAAATATTTCGCGGCCGTGAGAAGATTCTGTGTTAAAAAAGAAGTTTAACTTACATAGAGATGTTGTTTTTTATGGCTTTTTTTTCCGGGATTACCGGGCGGCTGTTCCTGATAAACGTAATGACCGCCATTTCATATGCCTTCATTTTGCCTGTAATGAGCCTGTATTTGATAAACGGATTACATGCCAGTCCGATTTTCATCACTTTCTACAGCCTGGGATTTGCCCTGTCGGGGTTATTTTTCAGCCAACTGATGGGTTCTCTTGCAGATAAGGGATATCCGGCCAGGCAACTTTTCATTATTTCTGTTATGGCCCTTTTTCTGGCGGGTTTAGCCTTCAGTTTCTGTCATCAACCTATTCAGGCTCTGGCCATCGGCATTTTCCTGATGGGGCCAGGAAATGCGTCTATTCCGCTACTCCTGTCGATGATCCGAAAGCATTCATTGACGGCAGGGCTTAATGCTACACGGCTCAATACGCAAATGCGCTCGGGCGTGTCGATTGTATGGATTGCGGGACCTGCTCTGGCATTTGTCTTCGCCGACAAATTTGGATTCACCTTTAATTTTCTGGCTTCAGCTCTGCTTTCAGCCATGACCTTACTTGCCAGCCAGTTGCTGCTTCCGAAGATTAAAAAAACAGTCGATACAGGCACAGCAAAAACAGCTCAAGCCAGTAAAGCCCCTATTACAGGCATTATTTGGGCACTGGGAGCAGTAATGATGCTGGCAAATTTGTCGAATAATATGTACCTGACCATTATGCCGCTGTACCTGGTACAGGAGCTTAATTTACCAGCCTCTTTTCCGGGCTTCCTGCTGGGCGCAACCGCGATAATGGAGATTCCCGTTATGCTTGCCGCTGCACATCTGGCAGGGAAAACAGGGAAGGAACCGCTAATTATGATCGGATTTCTCTTTGCTGCCGTCTATTACAGCCTGCTTCAGCTGGCCACTAACATGACCGAACTGATTGTGCTGCAACTTTTCAACGGATTATTCTTTGGTATCTTTGTCGGTCTGGGCATTTCTATTATTCAGGATGCTTTGCCAGAACGCAGCGGTTTTGCATCAGCATTCCACTCCAATGCCATGCGCACAGGCATGATGGCTGGTAACGGGATTGCCGGTCTGATGGCACAACTGGCCAGCTTTAAAATGACTTTGCTTGTTCCACTTTTATCAGTGTGTTGCGCTGCTTTATTGATGCTTTTCATAAACAGAAGCCACTCTACAAAGAGCGTTCAATAATGGGCTGACTACTCACATTAATATGTGACCACACCACAATGAAACGGCGTTATTGCGCCGTTTTTACATCTGAAGGAGCGGCCTGGTTTAACGCATTATCCGCCGTTCGGGAAATTTCCCCTTTACCACTCCATCATAAAAGCGGCCTTTCGACACTACGGTCAAAAACACGGTAAATATGCGCAGCGGCACGCCGTGGTACTGATAGCAGCTCCGGTCATGGAACAGGATCTCTAGCGTGCAGGAGGCTTCGTCATAGCCTACGGAGGCGATGCGTGATGATACAACAGGTTGATGACGCATGGCGGGGCTCCTGGGCAGGTCGACACAGGAGAGATTATTACACGTTTTGCCCGGCAATGCCGGGCAAAAACAGGGTCTTATTCCGCCTCGCTCTTCTCCGCTTTTCCAGCCAGCTGCGCCAGGAAGTCATAGCGTTTTTGCAGATCGGCGGTGGCATCCTTCCACAGCTGCTCTGCCACCTCCGGCTGCTGGGCGTTAAGGCGACGGAAACGCTGCTCTTTCAACAGCGTGTCGGCCAGCGCATCTGACGGCGGACGGGAATCCAGTGCCAGCGGCAGCTTGCCTTCGTCGGCGCGACGCGGATCGAAGCGGTAGAGCGGCCAGAAGCCGGTGGCCGTGAGCTGGCGCATCTGATCGTGGCTGAGGGCCAGATCGTAACCGTGCTCTTCACAAGGGCTGTAGGCGATAATCAACGACGGACCCGGATAGGACTCTGCCTCCTGAATCGCCTTCACCGTCTGGTTAAGCTGCGCGCCAAGTGAAATCTGCGCCACATAAACATGGCCGTACATCATCATGCTGACGCCCAGATCCTTACGCGCCTTGCGTTTGCCGTGCTCGCCAAACTTGGTCACCGCCCCAAGCGGCGTCGCCTTCGAAGCCTGGCCGCCGGTGTTGGAGTAGCACTGGGTATCCATCACCAGAATGTTGACGTTCTCCGTCAGGCTCAGGACGTGATCCAATCCGCCAAAGCCAATATCGTAAGCCCAGCCGTCGCCGCCAATCAGCCAGATAGATTTCTCCACCAGCGCATCGGCATCCGTCAGCAGCTCTTCGGCTCCCGCTACGCCGCTTAGATGCTGGCGCAGGGCGGCAACCTGTTCCCGACGAACCTCCGGCGTCGCTTCTGCATGCAGAGCGGCGTTAAGCTCGGCCGGGATCGCCTCGGAGAAGGTCTCCAGCAGACGCATCACCCGCTGGCGATGCTGGTCAACGGTGAGGCGGAAACCCAGTCCGAACTCGGCGTTATCCTCAAACAGCGAGTTAGCCCACGCCGGACCGCGCCCGTTGGCATCGGTGGTGTAGGGGGTAGAGGGCAGGTTGCCGCCGTAAATTGAGGAGCAACCGGTAGCGTTAGCAATCAGCATCCGGTCGCCGTAGAGCTGGGTTAGCAGCTTGATATAAGGCGTTTCACCGCAGCCGGAGCAGGCTCCGGAGTACTCAAACAGCGGAGTAATCAGCTGCGAGGTGCGAATGTCGATACGCTCCAGCTTGCTGCGATCGATCTCCGGCAGGTCGAGGAAGAAGTCATAGTTAACCTTCTCCTCCTCTACGTGCTCAAGGCGCGACATCATATTGATGGCCTTGATCTCCGGGTTCTGGCGATCTTTGGCCGGGCATACCTCTACGCAGAGGTTACAGCCGGTGCAGTCCTCCGGGGCGACCTGCAGGACGTACTTCTGGCCACGCATATCGCGGGATTTAACGTCCAGCGACTGCAACGACGCCGGGGCGTTCTCCAGCGCTTCAGGGGAGACCACTTTCGCGCGAATGGCGGAGTGCGGGCAGGCGGCGACGCAGTGGTTACACTGGGTACAGATCTCCGGCTTCCAGATAGGGATCGCTTCGGCAATGTTGCGTTTTTCCCAGCGGGTAGTGCCCATCGGCCAGGTGCCGTCCGGCGGCAGGGCAGAGACCGGCAGCGCATCGCCCAGCCCGGCCAGCATCGCGGCGGTGACGGTTTTCACAAAGTCCGGTGCGGCGTCGCTAACTACCGGCGGGCGGTACGGGCTGGTGGCATTAACCTGCTCCAGCGGCACTTCAAACAGCGATTCGCGGGCCAGCGCCAGCGCCTGCCAGTTACGCTCGACCAGCTCCTGGCCTTTGCTGCTGTAGCTTTTGGCAATGGCCCCCTGCAATGCTGCCAGCGCGGTATCGCCAGGTAAAATCTGCGTCAGATGGAAAAACGCCATCTGCATAACGGTGTTGATTCGTGCTGCCAGGCCGCACTCGCGGGCAATCTTCGCTGCGTTGATAATATAGAAGCGGGCCTGCTTCTGGTTAAGCACCGCCTGCACCTCCTGCGGCAGTCGTGCCCAGACCTCATCGGCGCTGTAGGGCGTATTGAGCAGGAAGATACCGCCGGGTTTCAGGCGTTCGGCCATCTGGTACTTATCGATAAACTGTAGCTGGTGGCAGCCAACAAAATCCGCCTGCGAGATCAGATAGGCGGAGCGAATCGGCTGCTCGCTGACCCGCAGATGGGAGACCGTCAGGCCACCAGCTTTTTTTGAGTCGTAGACGAAATAGCCCTGGGCATACCACGGCGTGGCATTACCGATAATTTTGATATTGTTTTTGGTCGCCGAGACGCTGCCGTCGCTGCCAAGCCCGTAGAACAGCGCCTCAAGCTTAGCGCCTGAGGGCAGGGTATTTTCCGGCAGCGGCAGGGAGAGGTTGGTGACATCATCATAAATGCCGACGGTAAAGCGCGGCCTGGGCTTGTCCGCCCGCAGCTCGTTAAAGATAGCCAACACGCACTCCGGGCCAAACTCTTTTGAAGAGAGGCCGTAACGCCCGCCGATCACCCGCGGCAATGTGTCGCGCTCGCCCTGGTTAAAGGCCTCTGCCAGCGCGGTCATGATATCCAGATAGAGCGGCTCCGCCTGCGCACCTGGCTCTTTGGTGCGATCCAGCACGGCAATGCGCTGGGCGCTTTGCGGCAGCGCGGCCAGCAGATGCTGTGCCGATAAGGGGCGATAGAGGCGCACCTTCAGCACGCCGACCTTCTCATTGCGGGTTAACAGCTCATCAACCACCTCTTCGCAGGTGCCGATTGCCGAACCCATAATCACAATAACCCGTTCCGCCTGCGGGTGGCCGTAGTACTCAAACGGTTGATAGCGGCGGCCGGTGGCCTCGGCAAAGTCGTTCATCGCCTGTTCAACGCGATCATAAACCGCGTTGTACCACGGGTTGGTGGCCTCGCGAGACTGGAAGTAGGTGTCCGGGTTGGCAGAGGTACCGCGAATTACCGGGTGCTCCGGGTTCAGAGCGCGAGCGCGATGGGCCGCGATCTCATCGGCGGGCAGCAGGCTGCGGATGGTCTCATCAGCCAGCGGCACGATTTTGTTGATCTCGTGAGAGGTGCGGAAGCCGTCAAAGAAGTGAATAAAGGGCACCCGGCTCTTCAGGGTGGCAACGTGGGAGATCAAGGCGAAATCCTGCGCCTCCTGAACGCTGCCTGCACAGAGCATGGCGCAGCCGGTCTGGCGTACGGCCATCACGTCGGAGTGATCGCCAAAGATAGAGAGCGCATGGGTGGCAACGGTGCGGGCGGCAACGTGCAGGACAAAGGGCGTCAGCTGACCCGCCAGCTTGTAGAGGGTTGGGATCATCAGCAGCAGACCCTGTGACGACGTAAAGGAGGTCGAAAGCGCCCCCGTCTGCAACGCGCCGTGTACGGCGGCAATCGCGCCAGCTTCGGACTGCATCTCTACCACCCGAGGCGTATCGCCCCACACGTTCTTCAGCCCGTTGCCGGCCCAGGCATCTGCCTGCTCGGCCATCGTCGAGCTGGGAGTTATCGGGTATATGGCGATAACTTCGCTGGTCCGGAACGCCACCGAGGCGACCGCGCCATTACCATCAACTGTGATCATAAGTTTGCTCTCATTGCTTAAATGTTCACTCTCTCACTCCAGTATAGACAGCCGTCCAGGAGCGGTTTTTGATCTGAAAGTGAAGATATCGCAAAATGTCGGGCACCATTTTCCCGTACGTAGCACTGCAAAACTATTTCAATTTACCCCTTGCACTGTGCGGATAATCATGCGTTAATAGCCTAACGATGTAGCACTGAAACTATCTTTGTACTCTACGAAACCCTCTCACTGTTTGTATCTTCTGATATTTCCCTGTAGATGTTTTCCCCGCTGATAAAAAATTTATTCAGCCTGTAACTTTCTCTGCATCTTTCTCTGCGAATACGATAACTACCGCTATACTTTTAATGGGAATCAGCGGGTTAAGGCAGGCCCAAACGGCCAGCTCTCGTTGAGCATAATTATGAAAAAAGGACACTATTATTACTAATCACATTCATTTCCGATGCCCATGTTGTCATGGGTCACAATACAGAACCTCACATTTTGACGTTAGCGAAGCTAATCCCTTCGGCGCAAAATGTATTTTTTGTAAATCATCCATGGTCATTCTGGATAACGTCTCAGCACCTCTCTCCGCTGCCCATGTAGCGCTGGATTTACGCACCCCGGCGTAAACCGCTTCATCAAACCTGTGGCATAGCGCCAGCATTGTAAAAAACGCTATGCCGGACAGAAAACCCGCATCCTCCTCTCGACGTCAGGCGCTACGCTGCCTATTATGCATAGGTTTTGCTAACTCAGAGAGGGAGAAGAAATGCGTACAGCGTTATGGGTAGGGTGTGCCGTCTGGTTACTTTCGGCATGTAGCAGCGAGCCTGTACAGCAGGCCACGGCAGCACACGTTGCGCCGGGTCTGAAGGCTGCGATGTCAAGCTCGGGGCAGGCCAACTGCGCCATGATTGGTGGTTCGCTCTCAATTGCCCGTCAGCTCGATGGCTCCGCCACGGGCATGTGTGCGCTGCCTAACGGTAAACGCTGTAGCGAGCAATCTCTTGCCACAGGCACCTGCGGCAGCTACTGATCACTGCGCCGCGTCAGCCAGCTTATAGATTAGAGTCTGATCCGCCGTTGTCAGCGTCAGTTGACTATCGGTAAGGTCTACCTGCGCGCCCTCTTTAAGCAGGGTGCCAATAACGGTATCCAGTTCGCTGCGCTGCGGATCGGCGCAGGCCATGCGAGTCATTACCAGCTCTTTCGCCGACAGCTCGCCGCTGGAGAGCTTTGCCTGGCCGGAGAAGCGGTTGCACATGCTGCCGGAAATGGCCATTTTCTCCCCGAAGCGCAGCTCGGGTGGATTCTCGCCCGGCGTAACAGCGGTGCCGTTAACGTTTTCCAGCACGAAGCGGTGGCCGATGAGCTGCTCGCTGGTCACGGAGACCTTTCCGTCCCGCACGCAGCCTGCCAGCAGAACACACAATGCGGTTAATGCCATAACTCTTTTCATACTGATTCCCTGAAGATTCTCCGTGGTAATTTCTATTTTATCAGTACGGTGGAGGAAGTCTTGCGGGATAGTCTGAAACTCCCTCCGTACACGGAGGGAGGCACTTATTACCTGTTTAGACCAGGGCGTTAGGGCATTGGCCGTCGTTTTCCAGCTGGCGGAGGTTCTCCAGGGTCGTTTCCGAGATGCTGATCAGCGCTTCGGCGGTTAAAAATGCCTGATGACCGGTGAACAGCACATTATGGCAGGCGGAGAGGCGGCGGAAGATATCATCCTGGATCACGTCGTTCGACTTATCTTCAAAGAAGAGATCGCGCTCGTTCTCATACACGTCCATACCCAGCGCACCAATCTTCTGCGTCTTCAGCGCTTCAATGGCCGCCTGGGAGTCGATCAGCCCGCCGCGGCTGGTGTTGATGATCATTACCCCATCCTTCATCTGCGCAAAAGAGTCGCGGTTAAGCAAATGGTAGTTATCTTCCATCAGCGGGCAGTGCAGGGTGATCACGTCGGCGTTGGCAAACAGCGTCGGCAGATCGACATACTCGACGCCTAACTCCAGCGCCGCTGCGCTCGGATAGGGATCGGACGCCAGCAGGCGCATACCAAAGCCTTTCAGGATCCGCAGGGCGGCAATGCCGATTTTCCCGGTGCCGATGACGCCTGCGGTTTTACCGTGCATGGTGAAGCCGGTCAGGCCCTCCAGCGAAAAGTTAGCGTCGCGGGTACGCTGATAGGCGCGGTGAATACGGCGGTTAAGGGTCATCATCATGCCCACTGCATGTTCAGCTACCGCCTCCGGGGAGTAGGCCGGGACGCGAACCACGCGTAGCCCCAGCTCTTTTGCCGCGTCGAGATCGACGTTGTTAAAGCCAGCGCAGCGCAGGGCGATAAACTTTACGCCTTGCTTCTTTAACTCTTCCAGTACAGGTCGGCTGCCGTCATCGTTAACAAAGATGCACACCCCGTCACAGCCGTGGGCCGTTTTCGCCGTTTTTTCCGTTAGCAGGAAGTCGAAGAATTCAAGATCGTATTGATAGCTCTCGTTAACCTGTTGCAGGTACTTTTTATCGTACTGCTTAGTGCTATATACAGCGAGTTTCATAGGCTGTTCTCCAGTGATTTAGGAGTAATTATAGCCATTTACCATACTGCTTAACATAAGAATTGATGTTCATAATGTTATAATATAACATCTCAATTCTTAACATGGATTGAGGGTAGAATTTTGGCTAACCATTTTGGAAAACTTGCAGTCGCTCTGGGAACGTTATTAATGGGGGGGCAGGCGCTGGCGCACGGTCACCATTCGCACGGCAAACCGCTGACGGCGCTGGAGCAAAAAGCCGCCGAGGGCGAGTTCGATGATAAAGACGTTAAAGCGCGCGAGCTGAGCGACTGGGACGGCATGTGGCAGTCCATCTATCCCTATCTGCTGAGCGGCGATCTCGATCCGGTTTTCAAAAAGAAGGCTGAGAAAGAGAAAGGTAAAACCGCTGATGAGATTAAAGAGTACTACCGCAAGGGGTATATTACCGACATCGATACGCTGGGCATTGAGAACGGCGTGATGGAGTTTCATACCGGTGACAAGGTAAGCAGCTGTCAGTACGAATCTGCGGGCTATAAAATTCTCACCTACGCCTCCGGCAAAAAGGGCGTGCGCTATCTGTTTGAGTGTAAAGACGCCAGCAGCAGCGCGCCGAAGTTTGTACAGTTCAGCGATCACACTATCGCCCCACGCAAGTCAGCGCACTTCCATATCTTTATGGGCAACACCTCGCAGGAGGCGCTGCTGAAGGAGATGGACAACTGGCCAACCTACTATCCGTATCAACTCAGCAAGGAGCAGGTGGTCGACGAGATGCTGCACCACTAAAAGTAAGGGCCGTTGATAGTATGTAATCAACAGCTTAACGTGGCACAATGGCGGCAGTTTGGGTTACTTTTCGGGACGCTGACTTGCCCATGAAGGGTAAATATAAAGCCGCCATTGCGCTTCTCCTGCTGTTGATACTGCTGCCGCTGACGCTGCTGCTTACGCTCGCCCAGTGGCTGCCGGGGCTTGCGGGTATCTGGCTACCCGCAGGTACCCGTATCATGCTGGAGGCCAGCCCGCGCCTGACCCGGCACGCGCTGCAAATCCCCGATCTGCGTTATCTGGTGGGCGATTGCCCCCTGGCGTGGATCCAGAACGCAGAGATCACCCATCCCAGCCGTTGGCAGCTGACGATCGACGCGGTCGATCTCAACCAGACCTGTCTTGAAAAGCTCCCGCAAACTGAACCCTCAACCGCCGCGCCGCGCACCCTGGCCGAGTGGCAGGCTATGCTACCCTATGCATGGGTTAACGTTGATAGAGTGACAGTGTCACCTTTTCAGGCGTGGCAGGGGGCACTCTCCCTCTCGTTAACCCCAAAGGTTCAGCAGCTGCGCTATCGCGGGGAGAGACTTACGCTTGATGCCACCCTGCGCGGGCAGGTGTTGACGCTCAACGAGCTGGCGCTCTCTCTGCTCGACGGTCAGCCGCCGATCGCGCTGTCGGGAGAATTTACCCTGCCACGCCTGCCTGCAGGTGCACCCGTTAATGGGCGGGCTACCGCGACGCTCAGCCTGCCGCAGGTCCCGTCTCCCGTTGATGCCGAGCTGGAGTGGCGGGATAACACAGGCCAGCTGATTGTCATGGCCAGGGACAACCCCGATCCGCTCCTTGATCTACCGTGGCAGGTGACCCGTCAGCGTTTGACGATTAGCGATGGCCGCTGGCAATGGCCGTATCAGGCAGGCGTTCCCCTTAGCGGGCGCGTTGGTGTGCAGGTGAAAAACTGGCAGCAGGGGTTGGAGAAGAGTGAAATTAGCGGTCGGCTGAACGTGCTAACCCAGGGGCAGGCTGGCAAAGGCAATGCGGTGCTGAGCTTTGGGCCAGGACACCTGAGCACAAAAGAGAGCGCGATGCCGGTCCAGCTCACCGGCGAGGCGAAGCAGGGCGATCTAATCTTCTATGCCGTGCTGCCTGCCCAGCTAACCGGCTCCCTGGCCGAGCCGCAGCTGCGCTTCTCTCCCGGCGCGCTGCTGCGCTCCCGCGGACGAGTCATTGATTCCCTGAATATTGATGAGATTCGTTGGCCGCTGGCCAGCGTCACGCTGACCCGCCAGGGCGTGGGCGGTCGACTACAGGCTATTCTGCGGGCCCATGAGGCGCAGCTGGGAGATTTTGTGCTGCATCTCGACGGTCGGGCGCAGGATTTTCTGCCGGATAACGGGCTGTGGCAGTGGGCCTACTGGGGCGACGGCAACTTTACGCCGATGCAGGCGCGATGGGATGTTAAGGGCCGGGGCGAGTGGCATGACAGCGAGATCGTCCTGACGGATCTCTCTACCGGTTTCGATAAGTTACAGTATGGCAGTGTGCAGGTTCGCCAGCCCCGGCTGGTGCTTGACGCGCCCATTCGCTGGTCGCGCGATCCGCAGCATCCACACTTGAGCGGTGCGCTGGCGCTGGACGCGCAGGAGACCTCTATCAACGGCGGCGGAGCTTTACCTCCCTCAACGCTTAAGTTCAGCGTCGAGGGCAGCGATCCGACCCTGTTTCAGTTCAAGGGCGACCTCCATGCGGCGGCGATCGGACCGGTACGGGTCAACGGACGCTGGGACGGGGAGCGCCTGCGGGGGCTGGCCTGGTGGCCTCGTCAGCCGCTAAGCGTTTTTCAACCGCTGGTGCCGCCCGACTGGAAGATGGATCTGCGCGACGGCGAGCTCTATGCCCAGGTCGCCTTCTCCGCTGCGGCGGAGCAGGGATTTGAAGCCGGTGGCCACGGGGTGATCCGTCAGGGCAGCGCCTGGCTGCCCGATAATAAATTTAACGGCGTCGACTTTATCTTACCTTTCCGTTTTAGTGAGACAGGCTGGCAGTTTGGCACGCGTGGGCCGGTGTCCCTGCGCATTGCTGAAATTACCAACCAGGTTACCGCCCGCAATTTTACCGCCGATTTGCAAGGGGCTTACCCGTGGCACGAGGATAATCCGCTGCTGCTCAGCGACGTCAGCGTCGATCTGCTGGGTGGCAAAGTGACCATGCAGCAGTTGCGGATGCCCCAGCACGATGCCGCGCTGCTACGCCTGCAACATATCTCCTCAAGCGAGCTGATTACCGCCCTGCATCCGAAGCAAATTGCGCTCTCCGGGCCGATCAATGGCGCGCTGCCGCTGTGGCTTGAACATGAGAAGTGGCTGATTAAGGATGGCTGGCTCAACAGTCCTGCCGCGCTGACGCTGCGTCTTGATAATGATACCGCCGACGCGCTGGCGAAGAAGAATATCGCGGCAGGGGCAGCCATTAACTGGCTGCGCTATATGGAGATCTCGCGCTCGTGGACTACGCTCAATCTCGACAATCAGGGGGCGCTGACGCTTCAGGCGACGCTGCACGGCACCAGCTACGCCGAGGGGAAGCGCAACACCGTGAATCTCAACTACCATCATGAAGAAAACGTCTTCACCCTGTGGCGCAGCCTGCGCTACGGCGACAACGTAGAGACATGGCTTGAACAGCATGCGGCGCTGCCGGGCTGTTCATCCAATCGAGGATGTAAGGAAAAAGAATGAAGATCCTAAAAGTCTCTTTTGGCCTGCTGCTTCTGCTAACCCTGAGCGGCTGCACGCCGCGTATCGAGGTGGCCGCCCCTAAGGAGCCAATCACCATCAATATGAACGTGAAGATTGAGCATGACATCAACATCAAGGCGGACAAAGAGGTGGAGGCCTTGCTCAAGGAGCAGAAATAGCGGACCCAGGCAAGCCTGAGTCCTGGCTAATGGCTATTTCAGGTTCTCTCTGAAGAAGTTTTCAAGGCGATCGAAGGGAATTTTATCTGTTTTGTCATAGAGATCGACGTGATCGGCACCCGGTACGATCACCAGCTCTCTCGGATTGCTGGCAGCATTATAGACATCCTGCGAATAGTAGAGCGAGTGCGCGTTCTCGCCAGCGACCAGCATCAGCGGACGAGGCGCAACCATATTGATATTCGCCATCAGTGGGAAGCTGAAGAACGCCATCGGCGTCGTGGCCGTCCATGCTCGAGTAGAGTTGATGGATCGCGGATGGAAACCACGCGGCTTGCAGTAGTAATTAAAGAAGCTGACTACCACCGGGTCGGCATCTGCTGGCAATGAGTCCGGGAACAGGCGCGCACTTTTGATAACCTTGCCGTCAGCATCAAAGGGTACCTCATGATAGCCACGGGCAAAGCTGCCGCTTTCAGCATCAGCCCAGCGCTGCTGGCTAAGATAGTCGATGACCTTGTGGCGCTGCTCCAGGGTATAGCTATCTTTATAGCTCCGACTCATGCTGCGGGACATATCGTACATAGAGGCGGTAGCCACGGCTTTAATACGCGAGTCGCTCGATGCCGCCGTGATAGCCATTCCGCTCAGCCCGCAGATAGCCATCGCGCCAATACGCTGGCGATCAACGCCGGGCAGAAGACCAATAAAATCCACCGCCGCACTGAAGTCTTCAGTAAAGATTTCCGGCGAGGCGGTATCTCTGACGGCGCCTCCGCTTTCACCGGTGAAAGAGGGATCGAATGCCAGGGTGATAAACCCACGCTCGGCCAGCGTCTGGGCGTAGAGGCCAGAGGACTGCTCTTTCACCGCACCAAAAGGGCCGCTCAGAACAATAGCGGGCAGCTTCGCGCCGGTACGGCTCCTGGGCTGATAGAGATCGGCTGCCAGCGTGATGCCGTAGCGGTTACCAAAGGTCACTTTTTCATGATCGACCCGGCTGCTTTTAGGAAAAGTTTTGTCCCATTCTGATGTAAGCGTTAAGGCTTGCCCCGCCTGCACGGTTGCTGGACGTTGCGCAAAAGCCGCGGGCATACCGAAGGCCCCGGCTGCGCCAGCTACCATTGATGCCTGCAAAAAAGATCGACGTGATGAATTCATGGCCCTGTGCTCCTCTGCGTATATTTCGTTGAGAGGAGAGTAGCCACAAGCATTGCTGAGATAAATTGGGGTTAGCTTCAAGAACCGTTGAGTTTATTTCAGCAATGGCGAGAGGTGTGGGTCTATTTCCCTTTATAACGCACGGCGTTGACGAAGGCGGCAAAAGCAGGGGAGGTATCGCTGCGGTTAGGGTAGTAGAGATGAAATCCGGAAAAGTAGGGGCACCAGTCCACCAGAACCTCCTGCAATTGCCCGTTATCAATATAGGGTTTCGCCATAAAGTCGGGAACACAGGCCAGGCCGATACCATCCAGCGCGCCGTTGAGAATATGAATATTGCTGTTAACCGTCAGCTGGCCGTTAACCTTAACGCTCATGCTTCGGCCCTCTTTCTCAAACTCCCATGCATAGACGCTCCCGCCGATAGAGTGGCGGATATTAATACACTGATGCTGAGTCAACTCCTGCGGGTGAACGGGCACGGAGTGCCCGGCAAAATAGGCGGGAGCGGCAACCACCGAGAGCCGCCAGTCGGGACCAAGCCGGACGGCAATCATATCCTGACTAATAGACTCTCCCAGCCGGATCCCCGCATCAAAACGCTGTTCGACAATATTGGTAAATCCGTAATCAATAGCAATTTCGACATTAACGTCAGGGTATTCTCTGAAAAACGCGGGCAAGGCCGGGCGGAGAAGCTGTTCAGCGGCGTCATCGGAACAGGTGATCCTGATGGTTCCCGCAGGCTTGTCCCGCAGCTCGCCAATTTTGTCAATTTCTGCGTTAATCTGCTCAAACAGTGGTCCCACCGACTGCATCAGCCGCTCTCCCGCCTCGGTGGGAGCAACGTTACGGGTGGTTCGCGTTAGCAGCCTCACCCCCAGGCGCGCTTCAAGGTTTTTTAGGGTGTGGCTCAGGGCCGATGGGCTGACGCGAAGGCGTGCCGCGGCTCGGGTAAAGCTCTTCTCTTTGGCCACTGCCAAAAAGGCCAGGATGTCATTCATCTTATTATCCATCGTCATTGCTGAGCATAATTCACAAGTACATAAAAATTACCCTATCTAATTAAAAGACACTAGCTGATTTAGGATCGTTATCTCATTTGACGCAGGAAATTAAGATGGTCCATCAGCAACAAAATCACCCCCATACGCCGCCAGCATGGGGCGCTATCTTCTCCATGGCACTGGGCGTTGTCGTCCTGATTGCCTCTGAATTTATGCCGGTAAGCCTGCTTACCCCTATTGCCAGCGATCTCACCTTAAGCCAGGGGCAGGCGGGGCAGGCTATCTCCGTGTCGGGTCTGTTTGCTGTGATAACCAGCCTGCTTAATACCCCTCTCACCGGGCATCTTGACCGTAAAAAGGTCCTGCTGGCGTTTACGTTATTGCTAACGGTTTCGGGCCTGATGGTCACGTTTGCTATCAACGGCATAATGTTTATGGCTGGTCGGGCGCTGCTGGGCGTAGCGATCGGCGGATTCTGGTCAATGTCTACCGCCACCGTGATGCGTCTGGTTCCGGCCCACGCTATTGCCAGGGGGCTGGCGCTGATCAACGGGGGAAACGCGCTGGCGGCAACGGTGGCTGCGCCGCTGGGAAGTTTCCTCGGCCAGTATATTGGCTGGCGCGGCTCCTTTTTTGTTGTAGTGCCGCTGGCGGTGATGGCGTTCATCTGGCAGTGGCGAAGCATCCCCGCGATGCCGGGCACTAAAAAGCAGGCAGGCTCAGGGAATCCTTTTGCGCTGCTGCGTATCCCTCAGGTTTCTCTCGGTATGACCGGGATCGTGTTTCTGTTCATGGGGCAGTTTGCGATATTTACCTATCTCCGTCCTTTCCTCGAGGAGGTCACTCGGGTCTCGGTGACGCAGCTTTCGCTGACGCTGCTGGCACTGGGCCTGTTTGGCCTGCTGGGCACCTGGGCAATCGGCCATCTGCTTCAGACCCGCATGTACGCCTGGCTGATCTCAATTCCGCTGATGATGGCCCTGCTGGCAGGGCTGCTGATTGTGCTGGGAAGCACGTTTCCGGCCGCGGTGACGCTGCTTGCGCTCTGGGGATTAATTGCCACTCCGGCACCGGTAGCATGGGGATTATGGTTAAGCCGCGCCGTGCCTGACAACGCCGAGGCGGGCGGAGGCTTGATGGTGGCGGTGATCCAGCTAGCCATTACCCTTGGCGCAGGAGTCGGCGGGATGCTGTTTGACGCCGTTGGCTGGTGGAGCCCGTTTGCCTTCGGCCTGCTGCTGCTGATCGGCTCGGCGCTTGCCGCATGGCTGGCATACCGGGAGTGGAAAGGGTGCGTTGAGGTCAAACCCGATCTGGCTGTTGCGGGGATTGCTCCCCGCATGAAAGCTACTTCTTCGATTCGTAAGCGAGAACAGCTTTAAACTCCATACTACGCTGCTTAAAGCTCAGCTCACACAGCGAGCCGCGCACCATCAGCGTAAATCCCAGTGCCGTACCGCATAGCACTATGATTGCCACAAGGGCATATTTCGTCGGCATGTTATTGCCTCCATGCAAAGAAGGGGCTAACATCCAAACTGTCGGGTTTGGTCGTTAGCCTCAGGTTGATAGAAATATCTCCTGGGGCTTTCAACTTTTTGGACTCCCGACATGCCTGAAGCCGCAAAAAGCCTCAAGCACCCAGCAGCATTCTAACGACGGGTGGCGCAGTGGGGATAACGGCGTAAGGGATTTGCGGCGCGGCTCGGAATAAAGAGAGCGGAAAGGGTAGATAAACCCCCTCTGCCGCAGCAGAAGGGGAAAATGCTTAGGCGGTAACGATGCTGTCGATAGCCGCTTTAGCGTCAGACTGCGCTTTGGTCGCTACTTCCGGACCGTAGGCAATGCCTTCGGCGAACACGAAGTTCACGTCAGTGATGCCGATGAAGCCCAGGAACAGCTTCAGGTACGGGGCGATCAGGTCGGACGGGGTATCCTTATGGATGCCGCCACGGCTGGAGAGCACAACCGCACGCTTGCCGGTTACCAGGCCTTCCGGACCGTTTTCGGTGTAGCGGAAGGTCACGCCGGCACGGGCAACCAGGTCAAAGTAGTTCTTCAGCTGGGTCGGGATGTTGAAGTTATACATCGGGGCCGCCAGCACAATCACGTCATGGGCTTTCAGCTCGGCAATCAGCTCATCGGAGAGCGCCAGCGCTTCCTGCTGACGCGGAGTCAGCGGCGCATCGCTCGGGCGCAGCGCGCCAACCAGCTCACCGTCCAGAACCGGAATCGGGTTAGCAGCCAGATCGCGTACGGTGATCTCATCCGCGCCGTTCTTTTCACGCCACTGATCGACCAGATAGTCAGCCAGCTGACCAGACTGCGAGTACCCTGCCAGAATACTGGATTTAAGAACTAATACTTTGCTCATGGGTGTTTCCTTTGTTGTATTTGATGAGGTTCGCCCCCAAGTAATTGCTTGCCACTTTATTCACAAATCAGCGCCTTGAATAGCGCAATATATCGAAGCCTACATTCGAATTTTTTGAATAAGTCAAAGCGAGAACGGATGTGGTACTCTACACTCAACGTAAAAGCGAGATTTTACTGGCAGTACCCTGCCCGATAACACTATGACAGAACAACAGAAATTATCCTTCGCCGACCTCAACAATCACCTCGACAACCTGATGTTCCGGGATCGGCAGCGCTTCGCCCGCCGCCTGCATGGGGTGAAGAAGGTTAAAAATCCTGAATCACAGCAGGCTATCCTGCAAGAGATGGCGCAGGAGATCGCCAAAGCCGCGACAGTTGTTGAGCGGCGCGCGGCGGCACGCCCGGAGATTAGCTATCCGGACAATCTGCCGGTTAGCCAGAAGAAGCAGGATATTCTGGAGGCGATCCGCGATAACCAGGTGACGATTGTCGCCGGTGAGACCGGTTCCGGTAAAACCACTCAGTTGCCAAAAATCTGTATGGAGCTTGGGCGGGGCGTGAAGGGTCTGATCGGCCATACCCAGCCGCGACGTCTGGCGGCTCGCACCGTGGCAAACCGCATTGCCGAGGAGTTGAAAAGCGAGCCGGGCGGTGCGATTGGCTATAAGGTGCGCTTTAGCGATCACGTCAGCGAGAACACCATGGTCAAGCTGATGACCGACGGTATTCTGCTGGCCGAGATCCAGCAGGATCGCCTGCTGATGCAGTACGACACCATCATCATTGATGAGGCGCACGAGCGCAGCCTGAACATCGATTTTCTGCTGGGCTACTTCAAAGAGCTGCTGCCGAAGCGCCCTGATCTGAAGATCATCATCACCTCGGCGACTATCGATCCAGAGCGTTTCTCACGCCACTTTAACAACGCGCCGATTATCGAAGTTTCGGGCCGTACCTACCCGGTTGAGGTGCGCTATCGTCCCATCGTTGAAGAAGCGGATGATACCGAGCGCGATCAGCTCCAGGCAATTTTCGACGCGGTAGACGAGCTGGGCCGCGAAAGTCCCGGCGATATCCTGATCTTTATGAGCGGCGAGCGCGAAATTCGTGACACCGCCGACGCGCTTAACAAGCTCAACCTGCGCCATACCGAGGTGCTGCCGCTCTATGCGCGTCTGTCGAACAGCGAGCAGAACCGCGTCTTCCAGCCGCACGGCGGACGGCGCATTGTGCTGGCCACCAACGTGGCGGAAACCTCGCTCACCGTGCCGGGCATCAAATATGTAATCGATCCAGGCACGGCGCGTATCAGCCGCTACAGCTATCGCACCAAGGTGCAGCGTCTGCCGATTGAGCCGGTTTCGCAGGCGTCGGCCAACCAGCGTAAAGGCCGCTGCGGCCGTGTGTCGGAAGGGATCTGTATTCGTCTCTACTCCGAGGACGATTTTCTCTCGCGTCCGGAGTTTACCGATCCGGAGATCCTGCGCACCAACCTCGCGTCGGTGATTTTGCAGATGACCGCCCTCGGGCTGGGCGACATCGCGGCATTCCCCTTTGTCGAAGCGCCGGACCGCCGCAATATTCAGGATGGCGTGCGCCTGCTGGAGGAGCTGGGAGCCATTACCACCGATGAGAGCCAGACCGCCTACAAGCTCACCGCCCAAGGGCGTCAGCTGTCGCAGCTGCCGGTGGATCCGCGTCTGGCCCGTATGGTGCTTGAGGCACAGAAGCTGGGCTGCGTGCGTGAGGCGATGATCATCACCTCCGCGCTCTCCATTCAGGATCCGCGTGAGCGGCCGATGGATAAGCAGCAGGCGTCCGATGAGAAACATCGCCGCTTCCACGACAAAGAGTCTGACTTCCTCGCCTTTGTAAACCTGTGGAACTACCTTGGCGAGCAGCAGAAAGCGCTGTCATCAAACCAGTTCCGCCGTCTCTGTCGCACCGACTACCTCAACTACCTCCGGGTGCGCGAGTGGCAGGATATCTACACCCAGCTGCGCCAGGTGGTGAAGGAGCTGGGTATTGCGGTCAACAGCGAGCCAGCAGAGTACCGTGAGATCCATATTGCGCTACTCACCGGTCTGCTGTCGCATATCGGCATGAAGGATGCCGACAAGCAGGAGTTTACCGGCGCGCGCAATGCTCGCTTCTCCATCTTCCCCGGCTCCGGCCTGTTTAAAAAGCCGCCGAAGTGGACGATGGTCGCCGAGCTGGTCGAGACCAGCCGCCTGTGGGGGCGTATCGCCGCGCGTATCGATCCCGAGTGGGTCGAGCCGGTGGCCCAGCATCTGCTCAAGCGCTCGTACAGCGAGCCGCACTGGGAGCGGGCCCAGGGTGCCGTGATGGCGACGGAGAAGGTTACCGTCTACGGCCTGCCGGTGGTCGCCGCGCGCAAGGTTAACTACAGCCAGATCGATCCGGCGCTCAGCCGCGAGCTGTTTATCCGCCATGCGCTGGTAGAGGGCGACTGGCAGACCCGGCACGCCTTCTTCCGCGAGAATCTGAAGCTGCGCAGCGAGATTGAAGAGCTGGAGCATAAGTCGCGCCGTCGCGATATTCTGGTGGATGACGACACGCTGTTTGAGTTTTACGATCAGCGCATCAGCGTTGATGCTATCTCAGCCCGCCACTTTGACAGCTGGTGGAAAAAGGCCAGCCGCGAGACGCCAGATCTGCTCAACTTTGAAAAGAGCATGCTGATTAAAGAGGGCGCGGAGCAGGTCAGCAAGCTGGATTACCCCAACTTCTGGCACCAGGGCAACCTGAAGCTGCGCCTGAGCTACCAGTTTGAGCCGGGCGCGGACGCCGACGGCGTAACGGTACATATTCCGCTGCCGCTGCTCAACCAGGTAGAGGAGAGCGGCTTCGAGTGGCAAATCCCTGGCCTGCGCCGGGAGCTGATTATCGCCCTGATCAAATCGCTGCCAAAACCGATCCGTCGCAACTTTGTGCCCGCGCCCAACTACGCGGAGGCGTTTCTGGGCCGCGTCACGCCGCTTGAGCTGCCGCTATTGGATGCCCTTGAGCGCGAGCTGCGCCGCATGACCGGCGTCACCGTCGATCGCGACGCGTGGCAGTGGGAGCAGGTGCCTGACCATCTTAAGATCAGCTTCCGCGTGGTGGATGACAAAAACCGCAAGCTGCAAGAGGGGCGTGATCTGACGGCGCTGAAGGAGAGCCTGAAGGGCAAAGTGCAGGAGACGCTCTCGGCGGTAGCCGATGACGGCATCGAGCAGAGCGGCCTGCATATCTGGAGCTTCGGCACCCTCGCCCAGAGCTATGAGCAGAAGCGCGGCAACTATAAGGTGAAGGCCTGGCCGGCGCTGGTGGACGAGCGCGACAGCGTGGCGATCAAGCTGTTCGATAACCCGCTGGAGCAGGAGCAGGCCATGTGGCGCGGCCTGCGCAGACTACTGCTGCTCAATATCCCGTCGCCGATTAAGTATCTGCACGAGAAGCTGCCTAACAAAGCCAAGCTGGGACTCTACTTTAACCCCTATGGTAAAGTACTGGAGCTGATCGACGACTGTATCGCCTGCGGCGTGGATAAGCTGATCCACGAGGCGGGCGGCCCGGTATGGACGGAAGAGGGTTTCGCGGCGCTGCATGAGAAGGTTCGCGCCGAGCTGAACGACACGGTGGTAGAGATCGCCAAACAGGTAGAGCAGATCCTGACCGCGGTGTTCAATATCAACAAGCGCCTGAAGGGGCGCGTGGATATGACTATGGCGCTGGGACTGTCGGATGTGAAGGCGCAGATGTCAGGTCTGGTCTATCGCGGGTTTGTCACCGGTAACGGCTTTGCCCGCCTGGGCGATACCCTGCGCTATTTGCAGGCCATCGAAAAACGGCTGGAGAAGCTGGCGGTGGATCCGCACCGCGATCGCGCCCAGATGCTGAAGGTGGAGCAGGTTCAGCAGGCGTGGCAGCAGTGGTTGAACAAGCTGCCGCCCAATCGCCGTAACGATGACGACGTGCAGGCGATCCGCTGGATGATCGAGGAGCTGCGGGTCAGCTTCTTTGCTCAGCAGCTGGGGACCCCGTACCCGATTTCAGATAAGCGCATCTTACAAGCGATGGAGCAGATCTCCGCCTAACCCCAAGCCCGGTGGCGCTGCGCTTACCGGGCCTACGGAGCCTGCATACCGTGTAGGCCCG
>NZ_DALZFB010000001.1:417751-685300 GCF_031979925.1 Pseudescherichia sp.
GCGCTGCGCTTACCGGGCCTACGGAGCCTGCATACCGTGTAGGCCCGGCAAGGCCCGCCGCCGCCGGGCGTTAATCCCGTTTCAGGTGCGGCGATAGAGCAGAGGGTCAGGATTGACCTGCCCAACCGCCGCCCAATGCCCGATAGAGATCGATCTGCGCCAGCAGCACGCTGTTCTTCACTTGCACCACGTTTAGCTGGGTAGAGAAGAGGGTGCGCTGAGCGTCCAGCACGTCCAGGTATGAGGAGTAGCCATTCTGGTAACGGTTTTGCGCGATGCGCAGCGTCTCGTCCGCCACCTCTACTTGCCCCTGAAGCTCGACCAGCTGCTCCTGCAGGCGTGCGATGGCGTCGAGGCTATCGTTTACCTCTTTAAAGGCGTTGCGCACCGTACGCTCATAGCTATAGAGCGCCTGATTGCGCTGGGACTGGGACACATCCACCTGCGCATTCAGCGCCTGGCGGTTGAGCAGCGGGGCAAGAATACTGCCGCCCACGCTCCACAGCCGCAGCGGATTATTGAGTAGCCCCGCGAGCGTATCATCCTGAACCGATCCCCCCGCCGTCAGGTTAAGAGATGGCAGCAGCTGTGCCTGTGAAACGGCGAGGCTGGCGTCGGCGGCGATCAACTCCCGCTGGGCCTGAACGATATCCGGGCGGCGATTAAGTAGCGAGGAGGGGAGCTGACCGGGAATGCGCAGCGGCGTCAATTTATCAAACTCGTCGCTGCGCCGGATGCCGCCAGGGTTATCGCCAATCAGCACGCTCAGGGCGTTCTCCTGCTCGGTAATCTGATGCTGGAGCTGGGGGATCTGCGCCCGGGTAGCACGCAGCTCGGAGTCTGACTGCATCAGCTCCAGGCGCGAGCTGTAGCCCGCCTCATACTGGCGCTGTGCCAGGGTGAAAGCCTCTTCTCGCGCCTTCAGCGTTGACTGGGTGACGCGCAGCTGCTCATCGAGCGAAAGTAACGTGACGTAGCCGGTGGCTACCGACGACGCCACGGTCAGGTTCGCTGCCGCGGCGGCGGCCCGCTGCGCCTCCAGCGAGGCCTGAGCGGCTCTGGCCGTGCTGCGGTTAGCCCCCCACAGATCCACATCGTAGCTAGCAGAGAGGTTACCCCGATAGAGGGTGCTGTAGACCGGCAGACCCGTCGCCGCAGACTGCGCCCGCGCTCGCGTGCCGCTGAGGCCTGCATCCAGGGTCGGGAACAGGCTGCCCTCAGCGGCGTAAACTCGCGCCTGGTACTCATTCACCCGCTCGCGGGCAATAAGAATATCGCTGTTATAGCGCAGCGCCTGATCCACGTACTGGTTGAGCAGGCTATCGTGGAAGCTGCGCCACCAGACCGCCTCGGCCTGGCTGGCTGGTCCTACGCTGCTACGCCACTGGGCGGGGATAGTCAGGCTGGGCTTCGCGGGCTGAACATCAACCGACTGACAGGCCGCAAGAGCAACGCAGAGCGTCAGCAGCGCGGGGCGAAACGGTCTCATTTCGCCTCCCGGGTATCAATATGCACCTGCACCGACATGCCGGGGCGCAGACGCGCGATCTGCTCCGCGTTGCCCTCTACCGCAATGCGAACCGGAATACGCTGGGCAATCTTCACAAAGTTGCCGGTGGCGTTATCCGGCGAAATGGCGCTGAATTCAACCCCGGTGGCGGGCGAGATGGATTCCACGCGACCAGAGAAAGCCTGGTTGTTCAGCGCATCCACGGTAAAGCGTACAGGTAGACCGGTGTGAACATTGGCGAGCTGCGTCTCTTTCAGGTTAGCAATAACCCAGCGCTGGGAGGGAACCAGCGAGGTGAGGTGCGTGCCAGCCGTCACGTAGGCACCGAGCCGCACGGCCATCTGGCCCAGCTGTCCGTCGCGCGGAGCGACGATGCGGGTGTTTTGCAGATCGATCTGCGCCAGCTCCAGCGCCGCCTGAGCGTTCTCCACGTCGGCCTGCAGTGCCGCACGATTGACGATAACCGTTTGCAGATCCTGGCGGGACGTCTCAAGGGTGGCCCGGGCCTGCGCAATATCAGCATTGCCCTGCGCCGCGCTCGCCAGCGCTGCATCGCGCTCACGAATCGACAGGGAACCATCTGCCGTTAGATTTTTCACCCGGCGTAGATCCGCCTGCGACTTCTGGTTTTGCGCCTGAGCATTTTGCAGCGCCGCTTCGTTACGCTTAATTACCGCCTCGGCACTTTTGCGCTGTTGAAGGTTATTATTGAGCGCTGCTACCTTCATCGCCAGCTGGGCCTCGGCCTGATGCACCCGCTGGTTGTAGATGCGATCGTCAATCTGCACCAGCAGATCGCCGCGCTTCACTACGGCAAAGTCCTGGACCTTCACCTCAGTAATATAGCCGTTGACCTGGGGGCTGATAAAGGTCGTCTGACCGCGCACGTAGGCGTTATCGGTAAACTGGGTATGGCGGGTAAACGGCGGTAGCTGCCAGGCGTAGAGGATCACCAGCACGCCTACGATGCCAATGGCGGCGGCGGCAAATATCGAAACCACCCGCAGATTGCTACGGGTATGTGCCTGCTCTTTAGCGGCATCCTGCTGACTCATAACCACTCCTGTTGTAACACTGCTTTCATCAATACTCTTCCAACGCTATTTCGGGGTATTCACTGCTTTCTTTAGGGCCAGACGGGCGGTAATACGCAGCCGCAGCAGCCGCCAGAAGATCCACAGCAGCGTGGCGGCGGCAATGGTGGCGGTCAGCATGTAAGTATCGTTGTAAGCGAGAATATTCGCTTCGATAGAACTGACGTTTTGCAGCTGGGCAACGGCCTGGGCGCTAAGTAAGGTGCTGTCGCCGATCAGGTTCTGATACTGCTGGGTGTAGAGCTGAAGGCGTTCGGTCACCAGCGGATCCAGCGTGGTGAGCTGATCCGCCAGCAGGCTGGAGTGATACTTCTCCCGCCAGACCTGAAAGGTGCCCAGCACCGCCGAGCCAAGCAGGCCGCCGAGGTTCTGGCTCATGCCAAACAGCACCGAGAAGCTGACCAGGTTACGCGGCTCGGTGACTACGCTACCAATGCCCGCCAGCATTGCCGGGGCAAGGAAGAAGGCGCTGCCAAAGCCCAGCAGGAACTGGCTCACCATGAACTGATCGGGACGGGTCAGGCTTGTCGACTGGCTGTCGAGCAGGGAGGCAACGATCATCACCGCCAGCGAGGTGACAATCGGCCAGGCCAGACGCTGGGGCTTGATGGTCAGGCAGCTGGCGACGATGCCGCAGACGATGCCTGCGAAAATCGACCAGGCCAGATAGGTCATCTGTTCATTTTGCAAGCCGATATACTGCAACCAGCCGATGGCACCGCTGTTCTGCTCTGCCAGCACGATGCGGATCAGCACCATGATCAGACCCAGCCGCACGATGCTGCCGCTGGAGAGCCAGCGGGTATTGAGCAGCGGATTGCTGCGGTTGTGCTCAAAAACGATAGCGCTCACGATCAGCACCAGCGCTCCTGCCAGCGCCCAGCCGAGCCAGGGCGTTTCGAACCACCACTCCAGACGTCCCAGCGACAGCACGGCACAGAGCAGGGCCATGCCGGGGGCAAACAGAATGAAGGTGATAAAGTCCTTCTTCTCAAACACTTTTTTGCGATCGCCCGGCGGCAGCTTAAGCATGACCACGCAGGCAAGGGAGACCAGCGCCAGCCCCAGCTCAAACAGGTAAAGCCCGCGCCACTCGTCGGTTTGCAGCAGCTCGGTAGAGAAGAGTCTCGCCATCGGGATCGCCAGCGACGAGCCGGTAATGCCGATGGTTAACGCCTTGAGACGATGGCGGGCGGGCCAGGCCTGAATCTGATAGTAGATCCCCAGCGAGCTGAGGGCCGCCGCCACCATGCCATGCGCAGCCCGCACCATTATCGCCGAACTGAGATCGTTGACGAAGAGGTGAAAAAAGGTCACCAGAACGTAGAGCACCAGAAACCCTTCGGTAAAGGCGCGCAGGCCATACTGCTGGCGGAACTTCACTAACAGCAGGTTTATCGAGACGTTGGTCATCACATAGACCGCCGGTAGCCAGGCGATCTCCGTCGACCAGGCGGCAAAGGTTCCCTGCAGATTTTGCAGGTTGGCGGACACCATGGCATTGCCCAGCGCGCCGGTCAGGCACACCAGCAGGCCTACGATGCCATAGGCAATACGTTTAGGAACAGGGTGCAGCGGCGTTGAGGGGGACCCCAGCAGCATCGGTTTTTCATGCGCCGCCCATTCACGGGGTGCATAGGGGTCGCGTTTCGTCAGCTGTCGGTCATCCATAGATTGTTAACATTAAGCATTCTGTATTGGTGAGTGTACTAATAGTTCTGATTATTTATCAAATTAATGAATAAAGCGAAATCAGCGATTAGGAGAGATCGCCTTTTCTTTACCTAAGGCTTTGTTAACCTGCTGGGATATATCCTGTAGGAGGTGACAATGTTTATGACCCGCTTTCCGCTTCTGCCAGAAAAAACGCTGACGGCGGTTAACGTGCTGGGGCACTGGCTGGCGCAGAATGAGTTTGAAGGTAAGCCGCTGCCGGCACAGGCTGGCTGCATTGTTCTGGCCGGTAATGCTGTGATCCCCACCATCGACGCTGCCTGTGAGCTGGCTGCATCCTCCGGATTACCGCTGATCGTCAGCGGCGGCATTGGGCACTCCACGCCGTTCCTCTACGCCGCCATTGCACGCCACTCGCGCTATAACAAGGTGCGCACTACCGGACGCACTGAGGCGGCGATTATTGGTGATATTGCTCGCCAGTTCTGTAAAATTCCGGCAGATAAATTGATCCTGGAGGAGCGCTCTACTAACTGCGGCGAAAATGCCCGTTTCTCATGGGCGCTGCTCCGCGAGCGTAGCCTACCTGTGAAAACGCTGGTTATCGTGCAGGACCCCACTATGCAGCGCCGGACGATGGCGACCTTTGCCCGCGTGTTGGAGGAGGTTAACCATGAGGTGCGGTGCGTAAGCTATCCCGGCTTTTCACCGGAGCTTGATAACGGCAGCCATGGCCTGACCTTTCTGCCCAAGAGAGAAGGGCTATGGCCAATCGATCGCTATCTGTCGCTGATCCCAGGCGAGCTGGCGCGGCTGCGCGATGATGATCGGGGCTACGGCCCTAACGGACGCGGTTTCATTGCTCACGTCGATATGCCTGATGAGATAATCCGTGCGTGGCAGGTTATGCAGGCGGACGAGACGCTGATGCCAACCCTGCGAGCACGGGCGCTAATATAAATGGCTGATGTAGCATGCTGTTTATTATGAGATCACTCACAAATTCCGCCTGTTGCTCTGTGAATTATCCGCGACGCCTGTAAATTTTTAACAACAGATTTACTTGTTAAAAACAATCCCATTACAGGAGCAGGACATGACAGCACCCGTACAGCACCCGATGTATATTGATGGTCAGTTTGTCACCTGGCAGGGCGAGGCCTGGATTGACGTCGTCAACCCGGCTACCGAAGCGCTGATTTCACGCATTCCTGACGGTACGGCGGAAGATGCTCGTAAGGCCATCGACGCCGCCGCTCGCGCCCAGCCTGCATGGGAGGCGCTGCCAGCCATCGAACGCGCCGGGTGGCTACGGAAAATTGCAGCGGGGATCCGCGAGCAAGCCAGTGAAATTAGCGCCCTGATTGTTGAAGAGGGCGGCAAAATTCAGCAGCTTGCTGAGGTCGAGGTCGCCTTTACCGCTGATTATATTGAGTATATGGCCGAGTGGGCGCGCCGCTACGAAGGTGAGATCTTACAGAGCGACCGCCCCGGAGAGAACATTCTGGTCTTCAAGCGTGCGCTGGGCGTGACTACCGGCATCCTGCCATGGAACTTCCCGTTCTTCCTGATCGCCCGTAAGCTGGCTCCGGCACTGGTGACCGGCAATACCATTGTCATTAAGCCGAGCGAGTTTACCCCTAACAACGCCATCGCCTTTGCCAAAATCGTCGACAGCATCGGCCTGCCGCGTGGGGTGTTTAACCTGGTGCTCGGACGCGGGGAGACCGTGGGTCAGGAGCTGGCGGGTAACCCGAAAGTGGCGATGGTCAGCATGACCGGCAGCGTCGGCGCTGGAGAGAAGATCATGGCGGCGGCGGCAAAAAACATCACTAAAGTATGCCTGGAGCTGGGGGGTAAAGCGCCTGCTATCGTGATGGACGATGCCGATCTGGAGCTGGCGGTGAAAGCCATTGTCGACTCACGGGTAATCAATACCGGGCAGGTCTGTAACTGCGCCGAGCGCGTCTATGTGCAGAAGGGCATCTACGATCGCTTCGTTAACCGTCTGGGTGAGGCGATGAACGCCGTCGAATATGGCGATCCTGCCGCCCGCAACGACATTGCTATGGGGCCGCTGATCAACGCCGCCGCGCTGGCTCGCGTCGAGCAGAAGGTGGCCGGTGCCGTAGAGCAGGGGGCGAAGATTGCTCTCGGTGGGAAAGCGGTAGAGGGCAGCGGCTATTTCTATCCGCCGACGCTGCTGCTGGACGTACGTCAGGATATGACCATCATGCATGAGGAGACCTTCGGCCCGGTACTGCCTGTGGTGGTCTTTGATACCCTGGAAGAGGCGCTGGCGATGGCTAACGACAGCGACTACGGTCTGACCTCCTCGATCTATACGCAAAACCTCAATACCGCGATGAAAGCGATCAAGGGGTTGAAGTTCGGCGAAACCTACGTCAACCGTGAGAACTTTGAGGCGATGCAGGGATTCCATGCTGGCTGGCGTAAATCCGGCATCGGCGGGGCCGACGGACGCCATGGCCTCAACGAATATCTGCAAACCCAGGTGGTCTATCTGCAATCCTAAATGATTCGGTCAGAGAATAATTAATGCAGTTTTAATCAAAGCCCGGTATGTTTGCTTTTTTACTGTTTTAGATAAGGAAAATCTAATGCGCAGCAAATATTCCGGGTTACAAATAACCATTCACTGGCTGGTATTTTTGCTGGTGGTAGTGGCCTACTGCGCGATGGAGTTTCGCGGATTTTTCCCCCGTAGCGACCGTCCGCTGATCAATATGGTTCATGTCTCCTGTGGGATCTCCATTCTGGTGCTGATGGTGGCGCGTCTGCTGGTGCGCCTGAAATATCCCTCGCCGCTGATTACGCCCAAACCAAAAGCGATGATGACCGGTCTGGCGCATCTCGGTCATCTGGTCATTTACATTCTGTTTATCGCCCTGCCAATTATCGGCCTGCTGATGATGTGGAACCGTGGAAACAACTGGTTTGCCTTCGGCATCATGATGCCCCACGCCAGCGAAGCAAACTTCGATCTGGTGGATACTCTGAAAAGCTGGCACGTCACCCTGGCAACGCTGGGCTACTACGTGATTGGCCTGCACGCCGCCGCCGCGCTGGCACATCACTACGTCTGGAAAGACGATACGCTGCGGCGCATGATGCCAGGCAAACGGCGCTAAGTGCTGTACCGGGGCCAGATATTACTCTAGCGGCTCGACCATCTCCGGCCCCTGATTTTTGATATTCCCTACCGCGCGCGTGACCGGGTGCCAGGTGAACATCTCCGCTGGCACCGCGCCGTGTTTGGCGATATCCTCCGCCTCTTTACCGCTGACTTCCTGCCGCATCCACTCCCGGGCGGCCTCTGGCGTCAGCACCAGCGGCCGCCGATCGTGGATATCAACCAGACCTTTATCCGCCGCGGCCGTAACAATCAGAAAGCCTTCGTTTTCGTCGCCGCGTTCAAACGGCGCACTGCCGATAGCCGCCATCAGGATCGGCTGCCCGTCGCTGCGGTAAATAAAGTAAGGTTGTTTTTTATCGCCCTCTTTTTTCCACTCAAACCAGCCGTCGGCAAAGCAGACAGCGCGACCGTGCTGCCATAGCGGCTTGAACATTCTGCTGGTGGCGGCAGTCTCGACGCGAGCGTTGATTAACGCAGGTTTGTCCCACCAGCCCGGCGCATAGCCCCAATGAACCGGATCCAGCGCCAGCCTGTCGTCACGCTCGCTAAGCAACAGAACTTTTGTTCCGGGCGCTACGTTGTAACGCCCGATGGGTTCGGGGTCGAAAGGGATATCGCGCTCAGCTTCGCCAGCAAAAAGCGTCAAATACTCTTCGCGCGCCTGCGCCTGGGCAAATCGTCCGCACATAGGAGCCTCCTGTTTCGTTACAGAAAGTATAGAGGGGATGCGCGATGACAGCGGCTGGTATATAAATGGCTATCATGCCAGGGTGGCTCCGCCTTACCCGGCCTACACTTCACTCTATCACCATTGAGGATCGCCCTATGCTGGAACTGAGACCGAACTGCGAGTGCTGTAATACCGATCTGCTACCGGATTCTGCAGAGGCGCTAATCTGCTCATTCGAGTGTACGTTTTGCGCCAGCTGCGCAGAAAAGATGGCGTTGCGCTGCCCAAACTGCGGCGGTGAGCTTATTAGACGGCCGCGTCGACCAGCAGAGAAGCTAATCAATAACCCTGCCTCGACAATGCGAGTGTTCAAACCTCAAGGCTGCGCTGACGCTGGTAGGGATAACTCTGGAAGGGTTTAACTCTGGTGGAGTTAACTACAGCAGGCCGATGCTGCGCCTGCTGTATGAAGGTACAAGGCTAATTTAAAGAGGGGATAGATAAAGGTTCTAACTTGATAACGAAATGGTTATTAGACCGCTTTATCTCTGCACCCTTATCGCCATACTCATCGGCAATCTGGAAAAAAGCATCGGTATCAATATCGAAATCCAGCTCGACTTCCCGGTGTTTACCGGAGTTTAACAGCTCGTATGCCTGATCAAGATCGTACGCTTTAGCTGTGGCCATCAGACGTCTCCTCTCATGGATTGCATAACGCCCTTAAGTGTACTGGAGCTGTCTATTTTTGCGTCACAAACCAGAAAATTTTAATCTCACTTCGGGCTGGATCGCTTCAAAGGGTCATGCCAATCACCGCATTCACCATTGATGAGCACATGAAGACGCCACCAACGATGAGCCATACTGATTGTTTCTGCCGCGCCGCCAGAATAAGAAAGATCATGGCTGTGATGAAAAAGGGAATAGCGATAATAGTGAATGTGTTCATGTCGGCTTTTATCTGGTTTTCAAACAAGTGTCCAGATTACCTATGTTTTAACTCTCATAGTACTCTAATAAAGAGTAGGTAGTCGTCAGGCCAGGATTTTGCTTTAATTAACAACAAGATTAACTTTTCTGGCGAGAGGTTTAGGTTGTATAAAGTTTTAATCGTAATAGTGGCTTTGATCATGTCTGCTTGCTCCAACCCCGCTGGAAAGAATATCAATGCGCCCAAGCCGATTAGCATGGAAAAGCCTGCTTACCCTATCTATGCGTCTAAAAATGGAATATCTGGCGTCGTTCGCTTTCGATACGACGTTGATGCGCAGGGCAAAGTTAGTCAAATGAGAATAACCCAGTCCTCACCAGATCATCTCTTTGACGACGCGGTTATTCGTGCAGTAGCAAAGTGGCGCTTCGAACAGAATAAGCCAGCCAAAAATTTGTCTATGACAGTCTATATGAAGGCGGCAAAACCTGCGTTGGTGGTAGCCCCTTGAATTTTAATAAAAAACATGCCCTGTGCTTACAAAGCGCAGTTTAATAACTTTTAAGAATATGAGATGAAAACTGGATCTAATGCAGTTTCTATGCAGACTTAAATACTCCACTTAACTCAAACCGGAGCGTATGTATGCATAAAGATTATCAAAGCTGTATTGAAGCCTGTCTAAGATGTGCTGCTACCTGCGACTACTGCGCCGCCTCCTGCCTGAAAGAACCTGACGTAGATATGATGAGAGAGTGCATCAAACTGGATATGCAGTGCGCCGCAATCTGTCGTCTCGCCGCTCAGTTTATGAGTCTGGGTAGCGACTATTCAAAGCAACTATGCAGACTCTGCGCAGACATATGTAAAGCCTGTGCTGAAGAGTGCGCTAAACATGAACACGACCATTGCAAAGCCTGCGCTGAAACATGCCGTCGTTGTGCTGACGCCTGTCTGCAAATGACCGCGTGATGTGAAAAATCGTCCCGAAATGGCATTCATATAGTGAATGCCATTCAGGATCATCTTGAAAATTAACACTTATCAAGCCGTTTGAGAGCTTCCACTTCGGTCGTTTCGAGCAAATCCTTACCAAAATCTAGCTCCGAACCATCGGGCGTGGTCCAGGCGTCGCCTGTATCATGCTTGAGTACATCGCCCACGTTGAGTTCACCATAGCCGGTGAGCAGGCCAAAGATAAATTTTCCTTTTTCACTCTTAAAGACATAGCCAGTCTGCTCATGGTGAGAGGACTCTTTTTTGTGGGTTACGGTTAAGCTATTGGCATGGATCATATTACCTCCCGCACGCAAAGGGATGTTCAGAGGGTGACTCTTTAAACTTAACAGGTATAAGGCCTTCTGCAATGCGTGGCTTTGTCGCCAGGCACTTTAGTTTCAACAAACAGGCGATAGTGTGTATCAGCACTAACTTAAAAGCATGATAGCCGCCTCAACGCGGCTTTTTTATTATCGGTGCCGAGCCTCGCAAGAGCGAAGCTTGAATAATACGCATCGTATGGGATAAAGCCTTGCTGACTATAAGAGGGTAAGTCTCTATCGCGCGTAACCACACATCACAATGAGGTCATTAATTTAAAACATGAGGCTGCTAACAAATGAAAAAAATGCTTGTAGTGGCAGTGGTTGTTGGACTTGTAGGCTGTACCTCTCAATCTGGGTCTAACCAACTGGCAAAGATCGCGCCGCAGAAGCAAATTCTCGCGCCACAGCTGCTGGTAAAAAAAAGGGATAGTGGTGCGGTTGTCATCAAACGAGATGGAAGCTTTACGGGTAATACATGCTTAAGCCGGGTGTATCTCAATGGTAAACCCGTAGCTGATTTAGACACGTCCCAGGAGGTGATCGTCTATCCTTCGCCTGGCGACTATGTCATTAGCACCTTGCCGAAAGATTTCTGCGGGGGAGGTATAAGCACCCAGTCTGCCGATGTCGATGCAGGTAGTACCCTGACGTTTCGTATTGGATACGCAAATAATGGCGACTATGGACTTTATCCCGCGGGTCGTTAAAGCCTGAGCCATTGATTAACCAAACCCACCTTATGGTGGGTTTTTTATTTTGAGGTCATACATATTAAAGTGAAAATTTCTTACCATCAGAATTATATTTTTTGATTCCATATGGGCACTGATCAAATTGACAGGAGGTTATATTTAAACAGGAACCATTAAAATTGGGTGCATTTCCAGGGCAACCTGTTTTTTCAATTAAATCGGTCCATGTTTCAGTAGTGAAGGGAAAGGTATGAAGGATAGTAAACTTTCTGAACTGACCATTAATGACGATCCCAATACTGCTTGTTGAAAGACAGTGTCCTGAACGTAAGAAAAAATCACTTTGGTACCATAATATCAAATTTAGATTACGAGGCGAGGATGCTGCTGCAAAGAAGGTTCCTGTAGTAGCGCTGACCAGCGAGTCAATGATTTTCCATTCCATATTATCTCCTGTAAGCAGAACAGAGTTGCGAAAATGAAAGTATATGCACTCCGCAAAAAAAACAAATAGTCACTCCATGTAACTAAAAATGTAGCAGTTTGACTTAGGGAGTCAAAGCTTTTTCTTATTTTTTGAAGTTCTTTCAAAAAATTCGCTTTGTTTTATAGAGGTTTACAAAACATCACGGCAATTTTTGATGTAAAACAATTTTAGGAGAAAATATAGTATCGACACGATCGTCAAAGGGTGAGGTTTGACTGTCCAGACATCATTACGAGGCATTGCCGAAGGTTGATAAACGCTCCACTATGCTTAGAACGTATGAGAAAAGGATTAGATGACATACATTTAATGAGCATCGTACTGCTACAGGCATTATCGCCATTACGATCGGCATAATAATAACGAGTGGAGATAATGTATCAGCGAAATTATATGGGCACTGAGAAAATCGTCGCTGCGATGGTGAGCTAATTGGCTGATTAGCGATATTGCAGCTCAGTTTGGCTGCTACAGTGCTTGGGGCATATTGCAGAAACTTTTCTATTGTATTCTTTACAATATCTAACGTTATTGTTGGATGTTGCGTCTGGCAGGTTCACGTTTTCTCATCTCACTACGGCTGTATTCACTCGCTGAAACGTTAAAGCTAAATCCTTTAAACCTCGCATTTTTCATGTAACAAGGTTGAATATCTCCGTTTTTAATGCGATATGAACCACAATTTTCCCGCTAAAAAAGCGACTTTTTTCGTCCGGTGAACCTCGTCACATTTCTTTAACCTGCTAATCAGTAGATTTCCCAACTACATGTACTAATCGATTCAGCAAAAAGGACGGATAATGAAAATCAAACTGGCTTTAACGGTACTTGCACTCGTAGTTTCCGGTCAGGTAGCCGCAAAAACCTGGGTGCTGACCAGCGCTGAACAAGGCATAGATAATGGAAACTGGAAGATTTCCAGCGATCAGCTGAACATTAAAAACAAACCGTTCAGCATCGAGCAAAAAGTGCTGCACGGTGGTAAGCAAGAAGGGAGTAAAATCCTCATTATCACCAGTCAGGAGGGGCTTACTATCACCCTGAGTCCAACCCGCGGGATGAACCTGCTGCGCATTGAGGGCTTCGGCTCAAAAATGGGCTGGGATTCGCCGGTGAAAGAGGTGGTCAATCCGGCCTTTATCAATCTGGAAAGCCGCAATGGACTGGGCTGGCTGGAAGGTTTCAATGAAATGATGGTGCGCTGTGGCTATGAGTGGACCGGGCATCCAGTTACCGCTGATGGACAAATCTATACGCTGCATGGTAAAGCGGGGAATACGCCAGCCTCACAGGTCGAGGTTGAAGTGGCTGATGCCGCCCCACATGAGATCCGCATTCGTGGCCTGGTCAAAGAGAGCACCTCCAAGAAGGCTGATTTGCAGACCATGACCGAGCTGCGCTATGTGCCCGGCAGCAATAGCTTTAGCCTGCATGATGTGCTGACAAATCACGCTGACTATCCGCATGATTACCAAATTATCTACCACAGTAACTTCGGCATGCCGATCCTCGAAGAGGGTGCGCGTTTCCTTGCACCGATGTCCAGCATCAGCCCGTTTAACGACTATGCCAAAGAGGGCTTGAAGACGTGGCAGACCTATGCCGGCCCGACCAAAGGCTTCGATGAGATGGTGTTCAATATCCAGCCGCTCGCCGGGGAGGATCATCAGACCCTGGCGGCAGTGGTGAACAAGGCGGGCGACAAGGGGGCTTCCATCCAGTTCGACACTCGCCAGCTGCCGGTGCTGACGTTATGGAAAAATACCGATACCGTTAAGCAAGGCTATGTCACCGGAATAGAGCCAGGTACCAACTATGCCTATCCGGTAACCATTGAACGCGAGCAGAAGCGCGTGAAGCAATTGCAACCGGGTGCCAGCACGCAGTTTGATCTGACCTATACCTTACTGCACAGCAGCGAGCAGGTAACGGACGTTGAGAAGAAGATTGCTGCTATTCAGGGCGAGACAAAAATCGACGAGAACGCCACGCCAATAGCGAAGGAGTAAACAGCCTGTGGCGCGCTCCCGGTCAGCGCCATCGGGGGCGTGCTTTTAAAGTGACTCACGCAGCAGCAGCGGACTTTCAACGCGAATGGTATTGCTGTGCGTTTCCTGATTGATGATATGCAACGCGCTCAGGCGGCCAATATCATAGTGCGGCAGCTGTACCGTCGACAGCGGCGGAAAGAACAGATCGCCAATGCCCACCATATTGTCGTAGCCCAGCACCGCGATGTCCTGCGGGATGCGTAATCCCTGCGCCAGCAGCGTCTGGTACACCATAAAAGCAATGCGATCGTTACCGCAGATCACGGAGTCGAACTGCGGCTTGCCCTGACGGATATGCGCCAGCAGCTGGGCGGGCATATCGCGGTAGTGCTCATCGCCAAATTCCATATAAACATGGTCGAGCGTATCGGGATCGATATTGGCTTCGCGGCACGCGCGCTCCAGCCCCTGACGGCGGCGTATGGTCGCCAGATGCTTTGCGGGTAAATGCATGCAGAGCGGGCGGCGATAACCTGCGGCCAGCAGCGCCTTGACCGCGGTGTACTGGCCCTGTTCGTCATTCGGGATATAGCTCGCCACCGGCTGGTGCAGGCTTTCACAGTTTGCCAGCACGCAGGGCAGGGTCAGCAGCTTAGCGGGCAGCGGAACCTGACGTAGGCCCATAGTGGTAAAGATAATGCCGTCCGGGCGGTGAGAGAGCAGCAGATCGACCATGGTTTCCGGGCTGTCGTCGGAGAACATGTTGACCACAAAACTGTTCCAGCCGTGGGCGCGGGCGGTCTCTTCGATAGAGAGCGTGATCTCCACCGAGAAGGGGGTCGTCACGGTATCCAGCGCCAGCACGCCAATGGTACTCGGCGAGGCGTGGGCACCACGGATCTTCTTGGCTGACAAATCCGGCACGTAGTTAGTTTGCTGAATGGCCAACTGAACACGCGCCAGGGTTTCAGGTTTTAGCCGCTCCGGGTTATTCAGCGCACGTGACACGGTCATCAGCGATACGTTTGCCAGTTTTGCCACATCTTTCAGGGAAGCCATCTATTTCACTCCGTAATTACCGTGTTGCTTAAGGCAGTATAACTAAGTTGCTGATGTAAAAGGATCATACGCTATTCTGTCACCCGCGTGACGCAGGCTATTAGCTAAAAATCTTGACCACGATCTCATTCTTAGTATGTTAACGTTAACTTTTGTGATTAACATCATGAATCTCAGCTAAATGGCGTGAGGACTGTCTTTTGTTAACGTTACCATTAGATCATTACTCCAACATGAGATCGCCATGATGAAAGCCCATCATTCTCACAGTTACCCGTTACTCAGCGCCTTGCTGTTCTTCTTTTTTGTTACCTGGTCCTCCTCAGGTTCGTTACTTTCCATCTGGCTGCATCAGGAGGTCGGGCTGAAAGCAGGGGATACGGGGATTATTTTCGCGGTGCTGTCAGTCTCTGCACTGTTCGCGCAGATCTGTTACGGCTTTATTCAGGATAAGCTCGGTCTGCGAAAACATCTGCTGTGGTATCTCACGGCGATGCTGATCCTCTCCGGCCCGGCGTATCTGCTGTTTGGGTATCTGCTGAAGATCAACATTCTGCTTGGCAGCGTGTTTGGCGGCATCTTTATTGGCCTGACCTTTAACGGCGGTATCGGCGTGCTGGAGTCCTACACCGAGCGCGTGGCGCGTCAGAGTCAGTTTGAATTCGGCAAAGCGAGAATGTGGGGATCGCTGGGCTGGGCGGTGGCGACGTTTTTTGCCGGGCTGCTGTTTAACATCGATCCGAAGCTGAACTTCGCGGTCGCCAGCTGCTCCGGGCTGGTGTTTCTGCTGCTGCTGGCACGGCTGCGGGTCTCTTCTGCCCCCCATGCTATGCAGGAAGCAGTGGCGGGGGGCAAAGTGACGCTCCAGGACGCGCTGCGTCTGCTGACCCTGCCGCGCTTCTGGGCGCTGGTCTTCTTCGTCGTCGGCACCTGTATCTACGGCGTTTACGACCAACAGTTTCCGGTCTATTTCTCCTCGCAGTTTGCCACCCCGCAGGAAGGCAATGCGATGTACGGCTACCTGAATTCGTTTCAGGTGTTTCTTGAAGCTGCGGGGATGTTTTGCGCCCCGTGGCTGGTGAATCGTGTTGGCGCTAAAAATGGCCTGATCTTCGCCGGCATGGTGATGGCGATGCGCATGATAGCCTCCGGGCTGGTGGAGGGGCCGCTGCTGATCTCCATTACCAAACTGCTTCATGCCGTCGAGCTGCCGGTGCTGCTGGTGGCGATCTTTAAGTACAACAGCCTGAATTTCGATAAACGTCTGTCATCCACCCTCTATCTGGTGGGCTTCGCCTGCACCAGCTCGGTGATCGCCTCGGTGCTGTCGCCGTTGGCGGGCTACAGCTACGAAAAATATGGCTTCGCTGAATCCTATCTATTTATGGGCATGCTGGTGTTCGGTATTACCTTTATCTCCATGTTTTTACTGCGATCCGGCAATGCTTCGGTGGATCCGCAGGCACCCCAATTTTCCGCTATCTGACTGAAAAGAGTGAAGACAATGACCTACTCAATTGCTGACGCTGAACAGGAACTTAAGGTAAAGCGCGATGCGCTCAACCTGCGCTGGTATCCGCGCTATCATCTGGCCGCCAGAGCGGGCTGGATGAACGATCCCAACGGACTGGTATGGTTCGATGGCTGGTATCACGCCTTCTATCAGCATCATCCGTACTCCACCCAATGGGGGCCGATGCACTGGGGACATGCGCGCAGTCAGGACCTGGTCCACTGGGAGCATTTGCCGGTGGCGATCGCCCCGGAAGGACCGGAAGACAAAGACGGCTGCTTTTCCGGCTCGGCGGTAGTAGACGGCGACACGCTGGCGCTGATCTACACCGGGCATAAATTCCACGGCGATAGTGATAACGACGATAATCTCTATCAGGTGCAGTGCCTGGCCACCAGCCGCGACGGCATTCACTTCGAGCGTCAGGGCATTGTGGTGGATACGCCGCCGGGCGTGCATCACTTCCGCGATCCCAAGGTCTGGCGCGAAGGAGAGAGCTGGTACATGGTCGTCGGTGCGCGTCTGGGTGAGATCGGGCAGGTGCGTCTCTATCGCTCAGCGGATCTGCGCCAGTGGCAGGAAGAGGGCGTGCTTGATGAGGCCGAGGCCGGGATGGGCTTTATGTGGGAGTGCCCGGACTTCTTCACTCTTGGCGACAAGCGCGTGCTGATGTTTTCCCCGCAGGGCATGGACGCGCACGGTTTCAAAAACCGTAACCTGTTCCAGAGTGGCTATCTGCTGGGCGACTGGCAGCCCGGCCAGCCGTTTGTCCGCAGTGGTGAATTTGTCGAGCTGGATCGTGGGCATGACTTTTACGCCCCGCAGAGTTTCCTGACACCGGACGGGCGACGCATTGTGATTGGCTGGTTGGATATGTGGGAGTCGCCGCTGCCGGAGCAGCAGGACGGCTGGGCTGGCATGCTGTCTCTGCCGCGCGAGCTGAGCCTTAGTGCGGACAATTGTCTGCAAATGCGCCCGGCAAAAGAGGTGGAAAGCCTGCGTCAGGGCTGGTACCCCTGGCCGGTCAGCACGCTCAATAATCAGCAGATTAGCGTAGCGGAAAACGCTGAGGCGATGGAGGTGGTGCTGAACTGGAAAGGCGCGGAGAGCACTGCCGAGCAGTACGGCCTGAGTCTGGGGAATGGCCTGCGGATCTACGTCGATGCCCAGATGCAGCGCCTGGTGCTGGAGCGTCACTATCCGCAGCACGGTTTATGCGGGACGCGTAGCGTGCCGGTAACCCTCGATCGCGTTCTCACTCTGCGTCTGTTTATCGACAGCTCGTCCGTTGAAGTCTTTGTCAATGATGGCGAGGCGTGCCTCAGCAGTCGTATATATCCCGATGCCGGGCAGCGTAAATTATGTTTATTTGCCTGGAGCGGCAGGGCAGCACTGTCCGATGGCGGAGCATGGCAGCTTGAATAAATAAACCAGGCATGATCAATAACCCGTCCCCGGCGATGGGCGGGTTATTTTTGTCGTTATCGCCGGACTATACCCCTACATAATTAACAACTGGTTACTGAATAATAAAAAAGGTTTTCCGATGAAAATAATCTGGGTCGGATGTATGTTGACGTCTGTATTTAGCGGCGTGGTGTGTGCACAGGGTAGCCTTTCTCTGGAAGAGCGGCTGGTGCAAATGGAAAATAGACTGAAAGCCACCGAAGCGCGTGCCGCCAGCGCGGAAGCAGAGATCCGCGCCCTGAAGCAGCAGGAGACACCCCGCACGGCAGCCCCCACCGAACCGGCAAAACCCACACTACAGGTTAATGCTACTGACGAGTTAAAATTCTATGGCGACGTCGAATTTAATATGGATGGAGCCAGCCGAACCGGCGGGCTGACATCACTCAAAACCAGCGCCAATAAAAACTGGACCCCAGGTGAAAAAGAGCGCTGGGATATTAACGGGCGTATTTTGCTGGGCTTTGATGGTATTCGAAAAGGGGCTGACGGCAAATATGCCGGTTTCAGCGTGCAGCCGCTGGCGGATATGAACGGTAAAATGAACCTCGACGACGCGGCTTTTTTCTTCGGCCAGCAGGATGACTGGAAAATTAAAATCGGTCGCTTCGAAGCCTGGGATATGTTTCCGCTGAATCAGGATACTTTTATTGAGTATTCCGGTAATACCGCCAACGATCTCTATAGCGACGGTTACGGCTATATCTACATGATGAAAGAGGGGCGAGGACGCAGCAACAGCGGCGGCAATTTCCTGCTTAGCAAAAAACTGGATAACTGGTATTTCGAGGTTAATACGCTGGTTGAGGACGGCAGCTCACTGTTCGTCGATCAGAACTACCACGGCAACGCGCTGGATAACCGTAAAAACGTAGTCTATGTGCGTCCGGTGGCCGCATGGCAGTCTGGCCCATGGTCAGTCGCGGCCGCGCTGGAGAGCAATCTGGTGAATAACGCCTACGGCTATCAGCAGGAGAATGGGCGCTTCCAGGATCAATCCAGCCGCACCGGTTACGGTATGACCATGACATGGAACACGCTCAGAACCGATGCGGAGAACGGCGCGGTGGTGAACCTGAGCACGGCTTACCTTGATGCGACAGACGAGAAAGACTTCAGCGCCGGTATCAATGCCCTATGGCACCGCGTCGAGCTGGGCTATATCTATGCCCACAACAAAATTGACCAGTTCAATATGGCAGGCGTCAGCGCGGACTGCGATAGCGACTGTGCGATCCTCGCTCCGGGTCGCTACGACATTCACACTATCCATACCTCATGGCAGCTCCCGAACATTATGGATATGCCAAATTTCAATATTTACCTCGGAGCGTACGCCTCCTGGCTGGACTCTTCGGCTGCACAAACCGGCAGCAACGACGAACGCTACGGCGTGCGTGCCCGCTTTAAATATCTGTTCTGATTATTGATTTACGTTAAGGGGAGTGTATGAAAATCTGGGCATTAGGCGACGCGGTAGTTGATTTGCTGCCGCAGGGGGAGATGCAGTATACCGCCTGTGCAGGCGGTGCGCCGGTCAATGTCGCGGTCGGGACCACACGCCTGGGGTGCGAGTGCGGGTTTATCGGCAGAACGGGCGACGATCCCTTCGGCCATTTTTTAAGAGATACTCTGGCAGAAGAGGGCGTTGATACGCAGCCTATGCAGTTTGATACGCACCACCGGACCAGCACGGTGCTGGTGTCGCTCGGGGACGAAGGCGATCGCAGCTTTACCTTTCTGGTCGATCCCTCAGCCGACCAATTCTTAACAGCAGATACTCTCCCGGCATTTGGTAACGACATTCTGCATTTTTGCTCGCTGGCGCTGGTTGCAACGACATGTCGCGAAACGCTGGTGCGTGCTATCAGCCATATTAAGCATCGCGGTGGCCTGCTAAGTTTTGATATTAATCTTCGTCCGCAGATGTGGCCAGATGCGCAGGAAATGGCTGACACCGTGCGTCATTTTGCCCAACAGGCCGATGTTCTTAAGCTTTCGCAGGAGGAGCTGTATTGGTTAGCGGGCACCACGCAACATGAAAAGGCACTGGAGATTTTACGCGGCTATCCGTCACGCCTGAAGGTGGTGACGTGCGGATCTGACGGGGCGATTGTGTTATGGCAGGATCGGCTGATGAAGGTTAGCGCGTTCAGAGTTAAAAGTCTGGATACCACCGGAGCGGGTGACGCTTTTATGGCAGGGTTACTGGCAAGTCTGGCCCAGGGCAATCCGCTGGATGAGCTGACACAGCTCAAACAGGCGGTGACCCAGGCCAGCGCCTGCGGCGCGCTGGCAACCACGGCGAAAGGGGCGTTAGCCGCGCTGCCCGATGCGCAGGGGGTGACGGCGTTCAGGGAAGCAGCACCGGAGTTGGCGTTTGATATAGGAGAGATTCACTGCCTGTAGACCAGAAATAACCGTCTTGATAATGCTCTCCCAGGCTACCGGGAGAGCAGAGAGGTTAAGCAACTAATATTGCCCGGATATCATTGACGTTAGTGAGCGTCGGGCCAGTAAGCAGTAAATCATCAAGCGCATGAAAATAGCTGTAGCTGTCATGCTCATCCAGATAACTCGCTGCGTTAAGGCCCTTTAGCCTGCCGCGTGACAGCGTATCGGGGTGGATGAGGGCGCCCGCGGCATCTTCCGTACCGTCGATGCCATCGCTGTCGCCCGCTACCGCCCAAATCCCGCTTTCGCCCTGTAGCGCACAGGCGAGGCTGAGGAGAAACTCCGTGTTCCGTCCCCCTTTACCGGCGCGGCCGTTACGCACCGTTACCGTGGTTTCCCCACCGGAAAGCAGCAGGGCAGGCGCGCCCAGCGGTTGGCCATGTTGCTTCACTGATTTGGCGATACCCGCCATGACGATTGCCGCTTCACGACTTTCCCCTTCGATGGCATCGCCGAGGATTAGCGGCGTAATGCCATGGCCCCGCGCCGCCTCGGCTGCCGCTTTTAACGCCATTGCCGGAGTAGCTATCAGGCTAACCTCGCCATTCAACATTCTGGCCGAGGGTGGACGTGGCTTGCTCAGTACATCACGTACCGGCTCGGATATCGCAATACCGTAGCGTTCAAGTACCTTCAGGGCATCCCCCGGCGTGGTACTGTCAGCCACCGTTGGGCCGGAGGCGACATCCGATGGATTATCGCCCGGGACATCGCTGATAATCAGCGAGACGACACGCGCCGGCTGCGCCATCGCGGCCAGCTTGCCGCCTTTGACTGCCGACAGATGCCGCCGTACAAGGTTCATCTCCCTGATATTAGCCCCGCTGTGCAACAGGGCGCGCGTAATGGCCTGTTTATCCGCAAGCGTAAGGCCCGGCGCGGGCAGCGCCATCAGAGCTGAACCGCCGCCGGACATTAGCGCCAGCACCAGATCGTCTGCTGTCAGCCCGCGCAGGGACTCCACAATCAGCATCGCTGCTGTTTCACTCATGGCATCCGAGACCGGATGGGACGCTTCCAGAACCCGGATACGTCCCGCAGGTACGGCATGGCCGTAACGCGTGACCACAACGCCGCTGACCTCTACATCTGGCCAGGCTGCATCCACCGCCGCTGCCATGGCGGCAGACGCTTTACCGGCCCCCACCACAATACAGCGGCCTTTAGGCTTCTGCGGCAGGGCGGGTGGGATGACAGGCCCAGGGCGGGCGCTATCAACAGCATGCTTAAACACATCGTGCAAAATCTCTGCAGCCTGCTCATTGTTCATCTTTACGCACTCTCAGCAACGGTGGCCCGGGATTCGATAAACTGCACCACCGCGCGGGTAACATCAGCGGTTTTTGCCGTGCCGCCCACATCAGGCGTCAGGATCCCATTCGTGCAGACATACTCAATCCCCTCCATGATCAGCGCGGCGGCCTCTCGTTCACCAAGGTGTTCCAGCATCTGCACGGCAGTCCAGAAAGTGGCAATCGGGTTCGCGATGCCCTTGCCGGTGATATCAAAGGCTGAGCCGTGAATAGGTTCAAACATAGAAGGAAAACGCCGCTCGGGATCGATGTTTGCCGTCGGAGCCACGCCGAGGCTACCTGCCAGCGCGCCAGCCAGGTCCGATAAAATATCGGCGTGCAGGTTGGTGGCGACAATGGTATCAAGGCTCTGCGGATGCAGTGTCATGCGGTGCGTCATCGCATCAACCAGCATTTTGTCCCACTGTACATCTGGAAACTCCTGTGCCACTTCGGCAGCAATTTCATCCCACATCACCATGCCGTGACGCTGGGCATTGGATTTGGTCACCACCGTCAGCAACTTACGCGGACGTGACTGGGCCAGCTTAAAGGCGTAACGCATGATGCGTGTCACCCCGACGCGGGTAAAGATCGCCACTTCGGTCCCAACCTCTTCCGGCAGACCTCTGTGCGCGCGGCCACCGTTGCCGGAGTATTCGCCCTCTGAGTTTTCACGGACGATAACCCAGTCGAGATCGCCAGGCCCGCGGTTACGCAGCGGCGACGTCACGCCCGGCAGGATTTTAGTTGGACGCACGTTCGCGTACTGGTCAAATCCCTGGCAAATCGGCAGTCGCAGACCCCACAGCGTAATGTGATCGGGTACATCCGGCGCGCCGACCGCGCCAAAATAGATAGCATCGAATTTTTTGAGCGTTTGCAGACCCGTTTCCGGCATCATGACGCCGTGTCGCTTGTAGTAATCGGAACCCCAATCGAAGGTTTCAATAGTAAACTTCAGCTCTGGATCCTGACGGGACAGGGCGTGAAGCACTTCGATGCCAGCAGAGATCACTTCAGGGCCGATGCCGTCGGCAGGAATAGCGGCGATAGAGTAGTTACGCATGGTTGTTCTCCGTATCGATTAATGAGTATGAATATGCGGATGAGGAATTTCTGAGGCCTGGGGCTTTTTCGCTTTTCCAGCCAGAATCAGGACAATTAGCGCTGACAGGACCAACAGGCCTGCAACAAAATAGAGTCCCCCGGTATAGCTGCCGGTTTGCTGACGGATGACGCCGATCATCATCGGCCCGACAAATCCCCCGAGGTTACCAATAGAGTTGATGGTGGCGATGCCGGCTGCGGCTGCCGGGCCGCTCAGGAACAGCGTCGGCATACTCCAGAGCGGTGGTTTCGAGGCGCTGATGCCCACGGTAACCAGCGTCAAAGCGATAATCACGGTAAGCAGAGTGCTGACGCTACCGGCATAGATCAGTCCGGCTGCGGCCAGCAGGCAGGCGGCAATAACGTGCCAGCTGCGCTCGTTTGTCCGGTCTGAATGGCGGGCCCAGAGGATCATACCGAGAACGCCGACAACGGCCGGGCAGGCATTAAGGAAGCCAATCTCCAGGGATGAGGCACCAAAGCTATGAATAATTTGCGGCGCCCAGATACCCAGCGTGTAGAGACCGGCTGAGGTGCCAAAGTAGACCAGCGCCAGGGCCAGAACCCGTTTGTCCGCCAGCCCGCGCCAGGCGCTGCTGTGGCTCTGCCCAACGGCCCGGGCCTGCTCTTCAGCCTGCATCGTATTTTGCAGCCAGGTCCGCTCCTCCTCCGTCAGCCATTTCGCTTTGGCGGGACGGTCAGTGAGATAAAACAGGACGACGATGCCAAACAGCACGGCCGGGATCGCTTCCAGCATGAACATCCATTGCCAGCCGGCGTAACCCAACAGGCCGTTCATCTCCAGTAACATGGCGGAGATAGGCGATCCCAGGGCGGTGGAAAGGGGCGCTGCGGCCATAAAAATGGCGGTAACCTGGGCGCGTTTTGTTGCCGGGAACCAGTAGCTAAGGTAAAGAATGATGCCAGGGAAGAAACCGGCTTCGGCTACGCCGAGCAGGAAACGCAAAACGTAGAAACTGGTCGTGCCCTGCACGAAGGCCATACAGGCGGAGACCAGTCCCCAGGTAATCATCACCCGGGCGATCCAGATGCGGGCCCCGACCTTATGCAAGATTAAGTTTGATGGAACCTCGAAGAGAAAGTAGCCCAGAAAAAATATGCCTGCGCCCAGGCCGAATACCGTCGGCGAAAAGCCCAGATCCTCGTTCATCGTCAGGGCAGCAAAACCAATATTGACCCGGTCGAGAAACGCGATGAAATACAGCAGCATGATGAAGGGAATAATGCGCAGGGTAACCTTGCGCATAACCCTTTTTTTCGAGGTCGTTGTTCATAACAGAGTGCTCCACGGTTGTAGGGTTGTTATCATTTTGTAATGAACTCAGTATGCTTTTTTAACTGGCTTTATCATCGGCAAGGGTTTATATAAATAATTTGTATAATTCGCGTTTGGTGAAAAAATGGATATAAATCAACTGCGTTGCTTTGTGGTGTTAGGTGATGAGCTTCACTTTGGCCGCGCTGCCCGAAAGCTTGAAATGATGCCTGCGTCACTCAGCCGTTTTATCAAATTGCTGGAGGAGGATTTAGGTACACGTCTGCTGAATCGCTCTACTCGAAACGTTTACCTGACGCCGGAAGGTGCTGAATTCCTGACTGAAGCGAAGAGGGTGCTGAGCGAATTTGATGCACTGCGGCAGCGTTTTCTTAAAAGCAATGTTTCGCAGAAAAAGTCGCTGAGGATTGGGGCAATTGACAGCGCAGCCAGAGGGCTATTGCCGAATCTGCTTAATCTTTTTGTCAGGCAATTTCCCGAGGCGGATATTCATATTATCGAAGACAAGTCATCCAGCCTTATTCCGCGTCTGGCGTCCGGCTGGCTCGACCTGGTTTTTGTTCGTCCACCGGAGCAGGTTGATGTCATCCTGACCACCCGCTTTATCGCCTATGAAACCTGCGTGCTGGCCGTGCCTGCCCAGCATCGGCTGGTGGATTATGACAGGGTGAGCGTCGAAGATTTTCGCAATGAGCCGGTCATTGTCCCGGAGAGACGCACCCGACCGCACAGCCACGATCTGACGATGGATATCTTTAAATCCGGGGGCTGTTTGCCGGTTATCGCTCAGTATGCAGAGGAAAAACAGACCATCCTGAGCTTCGTCGCAGCAGGGTTGGGCGTCGCGCTGGTACCCGCATCGTATAAAAACATGAACGCTGACGGCGTAAAGTACCTTCCTCTTAAACCAATAGAAAATATCAAGGGTCTGCCGCTAAGCGTGATGTGGCATCAGGGAAATACCGGTGCTTATGTTAAAGCCATGCTGGATATTCTTGCTGAAAACAGCGAGGAGCTGACTCGTGGGTTATAAAGCTTTAGGGGCTTACATATTAAAAAAAGATAATTTTTTTACTTCTGCATCAGGGTTTTTTTGCGCTACCGTTGCCAAGAAGCCAGCAAAGTTCTGATTAAACAGGGTTAGATTATGATAGAATTGCAGTTGTCTCTTCTCACCATCGTTAAGATATATGACGGTCCACTTGCGTCTATTGTTTATTGTTGTATAGCCTGGTTTAACCGCAATTATTTTAGACAGTTCAACTTTATGAGTGGCGTTGTTTTTGATCTCATACAAAAAAGAGTCGTCATAATAGTATTCTGCCCTGGACGATCCGCCAAAATACGAAGGGTTGGATGATATTTTTTTCATTCCATTCTCTTCTGAAATGATCCGTTTTGGCTGGCGAAGAGTGCGGGTGAAAAGCTTTATAAGAATAAAAAGCGTAAGGATGGGCAGAATCATGAGTAGGACATTGATTGCTTCCTGCATATACTTTCTCCTTTGTTAGCTCAGGTTAATACTCACAGATGATTACAGCGCTGTCAACATTGACCAGGCAACTGCACACACGATGAGCAGTTACTTGAAATATTTATCCAGTGGATCGTGGTGCCTGTATTTCCTGAAGAAAAAGAGCCAGTAGACAAAGCCAAGGACCGCACCGAGTCCGGCAAAGTTCAAGAAAAGCGTTTTACGAAAGCTAAGGAGATCTGTAAAGGAGTATGCACCTTGCCATATATCAATAATGCTTCCGTTTATCACCAGATCCAGGAACAGAGCAAGAGCGGGTAGCGCAATGGCACAGGCCGCCATGAGATAGATAAGTGTCGCAATTTTAACCTTGGTACTGATGTGCATATTGAGCCTCCTTGCTTATCTCTTAAGCCGCTAATATCAAATCCAACATAAATTTTATAGCAAAGTAGAGATTTTGCTACTATACACTCCTTTTTATGATTAGTTTGACGTCCGGTTAATGAGTGACTGCAACACAGCAGTTAAAAGCCATAAAGTGCACGCTAAAGTGGACGTTGATCTCGCAGAGGCTAATAAAAAATGACGATTGTGTTCATCCCTGCGTTAGTTGTAGTGCTTGTCGCCAAAGAGAAAGAAGCGGGAAGGGAACTAACACGCGAAGAAGTTGAATCAATACGAGACTCCGCCACTGCGATTCGAGTGCCGATTGAGACCGCCAGGGATATGGTGAGAGAAAGAGGTTACCTTGATATCGACCCGGAGAATGTCTGGGAGGAGTGGCTGTTGCACAAAAAAATGACTGCCGATAATTGAAGCCAATATGCTGTTTAATGAGTGGCCCTCGAAGCACAAGCAAAGCGCATGGTGGCGCTAACGAGCTCATTGGTAGTTTTCAAAAAGTAGACCATTAAAATTACAGCAACACTTAGCGTTCAAGTGCGGCAAGGATTAAGCTTTCCATTTTCTCTGGCGTGGTAAACGGTGCAAAACGCTTGAGCGGTTTGCCATCACGTCCGATCAGGAATTTAGTGAAGTTCCACTTGATCCGTCCACCCAGCACGCCGGGCAATTCGTCTTTCAGGTAACGAAAGACCGGGTGGGTAGCGGCACCGTTAACCTCTACTTTCTCAAACATCGGGAAGCTTACACCGTAGTTGATGTGGCAGGTCTGCGCGATTTCATCAGGGCCGCCAGGTTCCTGAGAACCAAACTGGTTGCAGGGGAAACCCAACACCACGAGTCCCCTGGAGGCATACTTCTTGTAGAGCGCTTCAAGACCCGCATACTGCGGCGTAAAGCCACAATGGCTGGCGGTATTCACCACCAGCACCAGCTTACCCGCGTAGTCGGCCATCGAGATAGACTCGCCACGCAGACTGGTGGCAGTAAGTTGATGAAAGATGGTCATGACGAAATCCTCAGAGCAGAATAGTTTATACGTTAACATTGACCGCTATTGATTAACACACCATGTTGCTACCCACTCACACCTATTCAAACATAAATTTTACAGCAAGATAGAGATCCTGCTACTATACCCCCCTACAGTATAAGGTATTTCGCCTAACCGCCTGAATTAAAAGATTAATTATCCTTATTTGCCGTCTTTGGGGGCGTAATGGGGGTGACACCGTATTTATCGTTAAGCATGCTCACCTGATCCCCGCTGAACTCTTTAAGCCACGCCGAATATACCCTGTAAACCATCTGTGCGTCTTCATGGCCAAGCTGGCTTGCAATAAATGACGGGTTAGCACCGGCAGAAAGTGCCCAGCATGCGAAGGTGTGTCGCGTCTGGTATGGCGTTCTCCGGCGGATACCGGCTTTCTTTACTGCTGCATCCCACCGATCGCTGATCGAATCACAGGTAAAATACTTCCCTGGCTTTTGCTTCTTCAGGCCCGGCAGGAAAACGAATCTGTGCTGTTGCTCTTCGGAGCTGCCGTATTCTCTGAAATGCTGAACGATGGTCGTCTCCGCCAGCTCGCCCGTAATTGCATACTGCGCGCGTAACGCATCCAGTGCAGGGGCGAGCAGGGGCAGCACCCGATCTCCGGCCAGAGTTTTTGGCGGGACGAAGTTGCCCTGTTTTGTCAGGTTTCTTTTGACGTGGGCTGTGCCTGCCTCAAAGTCGATATCATCCCATGCCAGCGCCGCCAGTTCCCCGTGGCGCAGGCCCGTATTAATAGCGAACTGCCACAGGTTGCGGTCCTGGCCACTGTTTGACAGGATGAGCCTGGCATACTCCTCACGATAAAGTGGATCGGGCTTTGTGCGATCCTTATGCAGCTTAGGAATGTACTCAAACGGCTTATCGGTGATGAATTTACTGCGGTGCGCATACCGCAGGATCTGACAGGTCAACGATATATAATCGTTAACCGTGTTTACGCTCCGCCCGGTTTTCTGGCGCTTATTGCCGGGCGCATAGAACGTTTCGCCGCGCAGCAGCTCTTTCCGGTAATTCATCAGATCGCTGTGGGTGATATCAGCAATCAGGGTCATTTCTCCGATAATCCGGTTAATGGTTTTAAGCTGCGCTTTAACGCGGGCCATTGTGTTTTTTGAAATGTCTTCTTCTTTAGCATTGAGCCAGAGTTCGACCAGCTCACCCCAGGTATACGCTACGCGAGTGGATGAGAATTTCTGAAGAGCCCTGGAGTCGGGAAACCGCGCCGCATAATCAAACAGGCCAAGCTGGATTTCACTGACGATCACAGCGCGCAGATTACCGGCTTTCTTTATGTTCGAGGCATTAATGGCCCAGCCTTTAAGGACCTCCCGACAGCGGGAGCCACGGTAAAGAAAGGTGATACGGATTTTCCCGTTATGCAGTTCAACGCCCGTTGGGTATGACATTACGACTCCTGTACTAACTGGTTAATCCGCGGGTAGTTGTACCAGATAATGCCTCGCTGGGTTTCCATACCGGACAGGGAGACGCGCTTGAAATGAATGCCTTCAATCCATGCGCCCTGGCGGAACGCCTTAATCTGGCGCTCGCTGAGACCTGTTTTTTCGGTCAGTTTAGACGCCACAATCCACTCTTCATTAAAAATAACTTGTGCCATATGAAGTACCTGGCGATCAGCACGAGTATAACTATGCTGATCGCGCGTTGATGATATTTCGATATCAAGACATCCGGCCGGCCAGGCGGCGCAGCCGCCGTGCGCCGGTGATCGCCGTGGCCACATAGCTGGCGCTGCGGTTTTGGACTTCGACCTTTACCTTCATTCCGTCCACCAGCACCGTGTATTCGCTGCTGCTGGCCCGGCTGGCGTAATCGCCGAACCGTTCAACATGACGGGCCAGCGCCGCATCGCAAGCCCGGCGCGCCAACGGCGATTCTTTCTTGCTACGGTTAATCAGTCTCATTCGGCACACTCCGGATCAAACACATCCCAGCAATTCCGCTCGATATTCGCCAGCAGTCGGCGATCCTCTACTTCAACCAACGGGCGGCCGGTCAGCTCTGCGATTTGCTGGTTGTTGTGCGTCTGCAGTAGGCGCAGTTCCTCAACGCTCCAGCGGGTTTGTTTCTCGCTCATCTCGTTACCGGGAGGGTTGCCCCTCCCGCCTCCCTCAGGCCACGTATTCCGGCTTCATATCGTCCAGGGTAACGGCGAACTGGTCATACAGCTCGTCGCCAAGGTGGCGCTTCGCCGCCGCAAGTGCCTGCTCGGCTTTGGCGAACTGCTCAGCAGCATCTGGTTCGCCGGGCTGAGGCAGGGAGTTGATCGCCGCCTCCACCTTGTTACGGGCATCAACCAGGTAATAGCGCTTAACGGCTTTGTTTTTCAGTTCAGTGAACAGGGCGGATCCTAGCGTCGCTTTAGCGGTTTCGATGTCGGCACGCAGAGCTTTAGCACCATCCACGTCCTGAGCAGCTTCAATGCGATCCCGGAATTCATCCGCCATAGCATCGATGTTGGCGGAAGATTCCTGCGCACTGTGAGTAGTTACGCTGTCACCTTTGATATCAGCAAGGCTCACGCGCTGTGCTGGTGCAGGATTGATTTCACGCTCTGTGCGCTGCTCCAGCTCATCAGGCGTGTAAACGCCGAGGATCACATGTGGGCAGTAGAGCCGCGCCCAGTACTTCACCCCAAGATAAGCTATTTGCTGGTCTGGTTTTGAAACCCACAGAGGCGAATTGCGGGTAACCACCTGAGACAGGTAAAGAGGCTTGTCCCAGGTGATTTCACTTTCGCCACGAAGAATGGCTCCGACCTGAATGTACAGCCCAACTTCATCTTCATCAGTCCAGTCGCGAACGCGCTCGATGGAGGTGTATTTGCCATTCTTACCGGTTTTCTCGCGGCTAACTTCTTTAGTTCTGGTGCAACGTTCCCAGTCACCGCCGTAGCGATAATGGAATCGGCCATGAATGGCGCTTGAACTGGTAATTACGGCATTAACAAGCTGCGCTTCATAACCCAGCTGGCCATTGACCAGGTGAGTTTTTTGCGCCACCGCGTATGGGTTCATGCCCCACTGCATCGCCTGCATGACGATCGCCATGCAATCGGCGGGCTTTCCTGCCAGATGAGCCGGTACGGTAACCTGAGAGTCAGCCATCAGGTTGGCAAAGGCAGTAAGCTGGCTAAGCGCCTGCACGTTGAAAATAGCGTTGCTGGCAGAAATGGTGTTCGGTGCCTGCTGTTCTGCTGTGATGATGTTCGTATTTTCCATGGTCATTCCCCTTATGCCTGGTCGCGCAGCGCTTCAAGGCGGCGCAGATCGAAGTCGTCAAGTTCATCGGTGTAATCGTCGGTGATCGGAGCTGGCCACTCTCCAGTGTCGAAACCGGTAGCGATAGCACGCATGGTTTTACGGTATTCCAGCATGCCCAGCTCCAGCAGCTCGGTTGATGCCTCGATAATGGCGATCCAGTGGTAGTTCTCGTCTTTGTTGACGAAAATCCAGAAGAACTGATCCAGCGCTGCGGTTTCGCAGTACATGGCCGCGCTCAGGTGATAATCACGGATCCGGATTTCACGGCGGAGTCGGGCTTTCAGCGCATCTGCTTTCACATCCCACATGCTGATAGTTTTGAGGTCGGCACCGATGCGGACGCCGTCCAGCTCGATCTCGAGGTCAGGGCGCACGCGGATTTCCAGACCTGTCTCTTCGTCAATGCCGAAATAGCTGGTCTCTACAGCGCGGCTCGGGTGCGTCAGCAGCATGCCGGAGGTCGGGTGCGCCAGCAGCGCTTTCTGGATGGCCTGCGCGGTCGTCAGCTGCTGGCGGGTCACCAGCACCTTGCCTTCCGGGTTCTCGCGCCAGGCGTCCAGCAGCTCGTCGGCGAAAACGGCTTCCGGGCGTACTGCCTTGAGCGCCTGAATCATGTCGGCTTTGGTGCCGGACACTTTCAGCGGTGCGGGCTTCTGTGCCTCCTGGGCAATCAGGTCAGGATTGACGATCGCCAGCTGCTCGAGGAGCGCATCGCGGCTGCCGGTAGTTTTCACCGGCGCGGGCAGGGTGGCGTTGTACTCTTTGATGCATGCTTTCATCGCCGTGGCGGTAAAGTTTTTATCGTCACCAACAATCCGCTTAAATTCGGCAGGCAGGCCGACATAAGCGAGGCCAATTGCTTCTTTGTCACCGCCCAGCGGCAGCGGCGCGGGCAGCGTGGCGTTATACGCCTCCAGCAGCGCTTTGATATCGTCAGCGCTCAGCTGCGGCGGCAGACTTGCGTTGTACTCGTCGATGCAGGCGCGGATCGTCGCCGTGGTGGTGAGCGCACCTTCCGGGATCTCCGGCTCGATGCTGAACTCGGCGGCCAGTGTCTCCGGCTGCAGCGCCAGCGCATGCACCAGGTTGCCCATATCCAGGACTTTGGAACGTTCGCGAGCTATGGTCTTAGTGACGTGGCGGGCGTTGAAGTACATCAGGCTAACCCTGGCGTCTTTTACCATGGTGCTGCTGATGCCGTTCGCGGCGTGGTAAACGTCGTTCGGTAGCCCCTCATAACGGCCCGGCTCAAAATAGGCTGGCCACTGTTGCGCGGCAGCCTCTGGCTCGGGAATGTCCGCTTCTGGTTCGATTACTGGCGTTTCTGGTTCGGTTTGAGGTAATTCCGGCTCAGCCTGGTTCAGAGGTTCGATAATCTGGTCCAGATCGGCGGCAACGTTGCTCGCCAGTTCCGGAGCGGCAGCGGCGAGAATATCCGCCGGGCTTACGCTATTTGCTTGCGCAGCAGCTGCATCAGCGCCTTCGACCGCTGGTACCGCATCACCAGCTTCGACTTTGCTCGGGTCAGTCTCTTCCATCTGCACATCGTTGGTGGTCTCCACTTCCTGTTTTGCGACTTCATTTGAGGGGGTTTTGATGACCGGGTTTGCATTTTCACCCAGCAGGCCATCGATGGAGAACATGCCGCCGCCCAGGCTCTTAACTTCGGGCTGGGTCGTTTCACCGGCGGTGGTATTCTCTTCAGCTGGCGCAGCAGCAGGGGTGATCAGCAGCGATTCAACAGCCTGCCAGCGCGCTTCGCTGTCGTCGTTCCCTGTATCTGGGATAAACGCGACTTCTTTGCCGTTCTGCGCAATGTAGCTAATTAGCTTTGGAGTCTCGTTATGGATGCCTTCAGGCGCATTGCGGATCAGGACGAAAACAGCAGCACGTGAAAAGTCCAGAATGCCCGGCGTCTTGCGCAGCTGGGCACTCCACGAGCTCCAGGGCTCTTCTTTGTTGGCGATGATTTCTTTCGCACGGCGCAGCACGCCACCGGGGATCTCGTAGATGTTGTAATCCATCGGCAGCAGGGCAGCCGCGATTTCAATATCGAGAGTGTCGATCGTGTGTTTCAGATCCGGATTGCGATCAGTAGCATTACCGCCGCCAGCATTGGTACCAGTGTCAGTGCGCTGGATAGATGTCTTACCTGCTTTCTTAAGCCACTTGGCAGTGACACCATCACGGTCAATTTTTTTTCCCGGGGCAGTGATAGATGAATTGCTGTTATGTGCGTCGATCCACTCTTTAAAGAACGAGACAAGCTGGGCCAGTTGCGGTGCCTGGCCTTCGACTGGCCAGACAGACTGGACATCAGTAAACAGGTCCGCCAGGGTTTCAGGAAACACATGCTGTAGCTGGCGCAGATCATGATTACGGCAGGCCAGTAGCACGTTCTGCGGATAGGTTGCGTCCATGTCCAGGCTGATACGTGTGATCTCGGCTTTCTGTTCGGCACTCAGCTCGCTAAATAAGCCAAACAGCCAGATGCCCAGTACGCGCTGATCGTAGCTATAGTTCTGATGAGTGGTTATACCGGTGTCGGTGGCACCCGTTTCTCCCGCAGGGGCCTGCTGGGTTTCAATCCACGACTGCACGATATTAGCTCTTCCATCCTCAGAAGACGTCGCGTACACGCAGGCAAGCTGACTCACCAGATCTGCAGTCATGTTGTCGCGATAGTCTTCTGGCCATACCTGACGGATTGCACGAATGACCCCCGCCGTTACCCCTCCAGTAAGATTTACTACCGCCGGATCAGTTAGCGCTGCAACAACAATGCTTAAGGTTTCGCTGTTATCAGTCTGTACCGCTTCTATGACTTCGTTCAGTTGCTGACGGTCAATGTGCTGCTGGTCAAACATCCACGCGGCAGCAATCTGCTGAGGCAAGGAGAGCTCGCGGATAGATGTCCATCCGTCGTCCTGCCCGGAATCGTCCATGTTATCGGCATGCTCATCCTGAGTATTCACGCCCTGGATCGGGCTCCACGTGCGTCCATCGTCGCCGAGGGTATAGCGATCGCACCAGGTGTAATCCACGGTGCCTTCTTCCGGCAGGTCGTTAACCACCGGAAAATCGGTGCGGATCGGTTTTGCGTAATCTTTACCGCGGCCGGTTTCTTCAATGCCGGCTTCTTCCAGCGCAACATCGAGCTGGAGATTGGCGCGCGCTGCACTTTTCGCAGTGAACCAAATCACTGCATCCTTCTTGCCAGACTTCTGACTGGCTTTAAGCAGATGAAAAAATTCCATGTCGGATCCTCTTTTTTGGATGTAAGATCCCCGGGCCAGAGATAGCGCCCATTGGGTGAACTTTGGTTTTTAAGTTGTTTTCCGGTGTACTTTGGTCGGTGGCACCGGAGGGATAGCCCGCTTCGGCGGGTTTTTTCGTTACAGGGTCACGGCTGGTTGTTCGCCGTTACGGACAATGCGTTCCACTTCGAAACACTCGCCCGCAACATGCTGCTCAACAGCTGCCGCTTCACACTGGCGCTGGTCTTCATACACACCCAGCACCACATCCTGAAAATCGCCGTTGGTCATACCCACGGTCAGCACTAACGCAAATAACGTATTCATCAGTGCGTCCCCGCAGGTACCAGATGCGGTTGAATGCTGGGGGCGGCGAACGGCTGGCGGATATGACGCAGGTTGCCCTGCGGCTCGTGCCAGTACATGCCTTCAATATGATTAAACGAGACGAGCCAAGCTGCGCCGGTGCGGCTGTTGCGCATTGGAACTGCCTTCCCGCTGTTTGGTACTGCCTTGGTAGTTGCCATCTCATCCTCCCGGTCTTTCCCGGCGTCAGAACGTTTGTTTAACCTGACAACGCTGCGCTTGTTGTCGATGGAATGAAGACTACAACCAAAAGTTCGACATGTAAAGCGATAATGGAACCAATAGTTCTATTTGGGGGCGAAAAAAAGGACACCTCAAAGGGTGCCCTAGTGTTGAACTGGTTTGAAGGCGCTATTTCTTCAGGTCATTCATTATGTCAAAGACATCGTTCTTAAGCAGATCCATTTCTTTCACCACGCCTCTTGTATGAATGATCAATCTAAGCTTCTCGGCTTCTGGCAACTGATTGAACAGTGATAATAGCGTTTCTTCTCGCTCGTCGAGAACGCGAGGCACTGCGGGAAGCTCTTCACCATTATCGCCTTCACATCCCGGTTCCATAAAGAACCAATATTCAGGCCTTCCTGTAACTGCAGATAGTCTCTTAAGTCGCTCGCCACTTGCAGCTGCTGCGCCATTCGCCCATTTACGCACTGACGTATGGGAAAGCATTACGCGTCTGGCAAGGTCCGCCATGCTCCAGCCGTTTTCCTCCATCACTTGATGGATTCTTTTCGCAAATACAGGGTGAGGTGTTTTGTTCATATTTTTATTTTACAACCAATGGTTTTATAGTTCATCAGAACTATTGGTTTGATTTTTGTTGGAACCAAAAGTTTTAAGTGCTATTCTCCAAACACCTAAAACGAACAATCAGGGTAATCAATGGACAACCAACTCAAAGAGAAAATCAGCAGCCATATGACGCAAGTAGGTATTGGCGAATGTTTCGGCATTTCATCCCAAGCCGTGGGTAAGTGGTTACGGAAGGGAAAAATCCCGCATGGTCGAATCTTGCCACTGTGTCGGATCCTCAACTGGCGTGTAACGCCGCATGAAATCGATCCAGAAGCCTACCCAAATCCCACTGATGGTTTACCAAAGTAGGAGTACTGACTATGCAAACACTTACATATCAGCAGAGTAACCCGTTTTTGCAGGCAGCGATGATAAATCGCTCTCAAGCCACTGATGACTTGCCTAGCCACAGTGAAATTCGCGACGCCGTTCGCGCCTGGGCAGCGGCAGCGGGGCAGGATGCTGTAGCTGCTCATATCGTGGATCAGTGGCGCAGCTGCGGCGGGGAGGGTATCGAGTTTCCGGAAGATATCAGCCGCGCCCGGCAGAAACTTTTCCGCTGGCTCGATAATCGTTTCGATACCGACGACTGCCGGGATCGGATTCGCCAGCTGACCCCCGCCATTCTGGCCGTTCTGCCGCTTGAGCATCGCGGTTCGCTGGTGGGCGGTGACTGCAAGCTAACGCGCCTGGCGCATGCCGAGAAGGAGGTGGGCGAGGCAAAGCGCGCGGTGCTGCTGGATGCACCTAGGCATCAGAAACTGAAGGAGATGAGCGAGGGGATCGTGTCGATGTTCCGACTTGAGCCTGAGCTGGCTGGGCCGCTTATGGCGATGGTAACGACGATGTTGGGGGCAGTATGACGGGCCTAAAAATGGTGAAAGCCGCGCTGGTGGAACAGCAACGGCTTTCGGGTGCAAAAACTAGGGGTAATTGCGGAGAACAGTATGTCAAATACCGCTGAAATTTACAAATTTCCTGCGCCAGAACAGGCGCAACAGGAGAGCCGCATGGCTGATCTGGATAAGGGCTATTTGCGTTTAGCCAATCAGATCCAGGATGCCTTATGTATCGTCGAGTTATCGGGTCGTGAGTTCCGGGTGCTGAACGCTATTGTTCGTCTGACGTATGGCTGGTCGAAAAAATCAGACCGGATCGCCAACAGCCTTATCGCAGACAAAACGACGCTGAAGGTGAAGCATGTCTCTGAAGCCGTGCTGAGCCTCGCTTACCGGAACATCATTATCCTTCGCCGCATCGGACAAACCAGATACATCGGGATCAATACCCACCTGGATAAATGGGCCTATACCAAGCCGAATTGTACGAAGTGCCCGGTAGCTTTCCCGGCTGCTGAATCTGTCACGTGGGTTATCACCATCCCTGAAAACGGGGATAGCGTTTTTACCCCATCAGCCATCCCTGAAAACAGGGATAACCATCCCCAAAAACAGGGAAATGGATCCCCGAAAACAGGGAACACCAAAGACATTCTTCCAAAGACAAATATAAATACAGATCTAACCCCCTATAGTCCCCCAGGGGGGAAAGTGAAGTTTGATCCGCTCAGCATCCCGGTTCCTGAGTGGCTGAATGCGACCACCTGGAATGAGTGGGTCGTGTATCGCCGCCAGTCTGGTAAGCCTATCAAAACTGAGTTGACCGTCACCAAGGCTTTCAGCCTGCTGAAGCAGTGCCTGGACGAGGGGCACGATCCGGTGGACGTAATCAACGCCAGCATCGCTAACGGGTACCAGGGTTTGTTCAAACCAAAATTCAGCCTCAGTGGTCGCAAGACGGGCCGGGATGTGAATCAAGTTTCTGAGCCAGAAAAAACCATTCCAGACGGGTTCAGGGGGTAAGCGTGAAAAATATTATTGGCACTGGCAGCGCCCTTGAGCGCCTGAAAAAAATCATTCCGGCTAACGTACAGCCGAAATTTCGCAATGCCCAGGAGTGGCAGGCATGGCAGGAATCCGAGGGCCGTAAGCGCTCCGAGGAAATCGACAGGATGAACCAGCGTGCCCGCTCAGAGAAGATTTTTGGTCGAGCCGGCATCCAGGCCCTGCACCGCAGCTGCTCGTTTGCAAACTACGAAGTGTCATGCCCGGAGCAGCGTCAGGCGTACAGCCTGGCGAAAAGCTACGCCCAGAACTTTGGCGGCAGCGGGTTCGCTAGCTTCGTGTTCAGCGGCGCGCCGGGTACCGGAAAGAACCATCTTGCGGCAGCAATTGGCAACCACCTGCTGGCCGCTGGCCACTCCGTTCTGGTGGTGACCATACCTGACCTGATGCTACGGGTTCGCGAGTGCTATGACGATGGCCAGTCCGAAGCTTCGTTGCTTAACGACCTCTGCAACGTCGATCTCCTGATACTGGACGAAGTCGGTATTCAGCGTGGCTCCAGCGGCGAAAAGGTAATTATCAACCAGGTAATCGACCGCCGGCTTTCGTCCATGCGTCCGGTCGGCATCCTCACCAACCTGAATCACGGGGAACTCGTTACCACCCTGGGCGCACGCGTCATGGATCGCCTTCAGATGGACGGTGGCATCTGGGTCAATTTCGGCTGGGCGAGTTATCGCAAAAACGTATCGCATCTGCGTCCTGTTAAATAACCTTCGGAAGGCATACCTATGGAAACCGTAATCCAGGCACTGGAACAAATGGGCCGGGCTTCATACCGCGACGTGGCATCCCGGCTGGACATTGAGCCTGTGGAGGCTCTGAAAATGCTCCGCGAGCAGCGCGAGCAGGGCCTCTGTGACTTTGCCGATGGCGGCTGGTTCGTCGGAAAGCTGAAAGACCAGCAGCCAGTAGCCAGGCCAGCACCGGCAGCAAAACCGAAACCGTTACTGCAGGGCGAAGAACCTGAGCCGGTTGACCCGGCGCATATTCAGCAGCTGCTGGAGCAGAATGGTGCGATGACCACCGTTGCTCTCGCCGCGGCTGTCAGACGGAACGCACGCGGCATGACGTCGGTGATGGTCTCACTGGCGCGGCAGGGCATTGTTGCCAAGAACGGGCAGGGCAAAGGCGTGACGTGGTCACTGCCCGTGATGCTGGAGGAACCTGTTCCGGCACCTGAGGTACCGGCGGTACCGGATGCTGATAAACCCTTGGATCAGTTCGTCAGTGAGATCCCGGCGTTTACTGAACGACGCGCCACCGGACAGCAGATCCCGACAGTCAGTGCGATCTCCCGCGAAATTCGCCGTACCAGGAACAAGCTGGAGCAGCTGACCAGACTGCGCGATGCAGCACGTGTTATCAGCCGCCACAAAGACCTCGTTCAGCAGCTGGTGGATCAGGAGGCAAACGATGGCCAGTAAATCACTCTGGGCAATAGTTGGTTACCTCCGGGTAAACCAGACCGTCACACCGCGTCAGGTACAGGCACTGCTGGGGTGCGACTGCAAAAAAGCCCACAACATGCTGCTGCACCTGATCCGCAGGTCGGTAGTTATCCGCACAGGCGAGCCGCATCACCCGGTCTTTACGCTGCTGCCTGGCGGGGAGGCGAACATCAAGCGGCCAAAACCAGCAGCATCAGCAGCACCATCGGTGGCGGACGTTTGCCGCCAGAACTGGCAGGGCTACGAACTTCATAAAATTTTTGGGAGTGCACGGGCATGAGTGAATCACTGAACAACAAAGAGCTAATCGCGGTGGGCCATGAGTTTGCTAAGGCGCTGAGCAGCGACACGCCGATCATCGACATCGCCAAAATGATGTCTCGCCTGGCCGAACGGCTGGACTGCACCACGGCTGCGCTGCGTGAAACGGTCAAACAGCGTGATGCGCTGACGGCGGACAACGTGGCCCGCGCCGAGATCATCGGCCAGCTGGTCTGGCAGTACAGCGCCAGCGGCATTAAGCCAGTGGAAAAATCGCTGAACCCGGCCTCTGCGCTGCTGTTTGACGCACTGGAGGTATTGTGGCAGCCAGCGACTGAGGCAGCGGTTAACGAGCTAAAAGCGCAAGATAAACCAGAAGGATGGAAGCTTGTACCGCTTGAACCTACACCCGAAATGTTAGCCGAAATGTGCCTCGTTGAAGGGTGGACGGAACGAGCACTCAAAGCCAGATATCAGGCCATGCTTGCCGCTGCGCCGGGCGAGGAAGTGTGATGGATCCGCTCTTACAATACGCCACCAGCCGCATCATAGAGCTGGAGCGCCTGCTGTTAGTGGACGTGCCGGAAACTGTGTGGCCTGCCGAAGTTGGATTGGTTTACGCACAGGTTGAACGCGCCGGGGATCTCCCGGCGCGCTAGAAGGGTCAGATTTTTGCCTGGTTAACACGCGCTGAAAGTTCACTATGGTTTTCTTTTCTCTCGCTGTAGCGATCGGCAAGATACTCTGTCTGGTTTTTTAAAATCAGTGTGATTTTGAAAAGCTCTTCGGTGACATCAACAATTCGGTCATACCAAGGGGATGGCTTCATGCGCCCATCCTCATCAAACTCCTGCCAGGCCTTTGGGACTGATGACTGGTTAGGAATTGTGAACATACGCATCCAGCGACCAAGGATCCGCATCTGATTGACGGCATTAAATGACTGCGAACCTCCGCACACTTGCATAATAGCAAGCGTTTTGCCCTGTGATGGCCTGAGAGCGCCTTCACTTAGTGGGATCCAGTCAATCTGAGCTTTCATAACCGAACTCATTGCACCATGGCGTTCTGGTGAGCTCCAGACCATCCCGTCGCACCATCTAACCAGTTCACGCAGTTCCACCACCTTAGGGTGGGTCTCAGAAGCATCATCAGGAAGAGGCAGGCCTGACGGATTAAATATCTTCACTTCCGCGCCCATCTGCGTCAGAAGTCGGCCGGCTTCTTCAGCAGCAAAGCGGCTATAGGAGCGCTGGCGTACCGAGCCGTATAAAACCAGTATGCGAGGTGCGTTCTGAGCCTGAAAATGCTCTGCGATGTGCCTGTCAAAATACGCGGGGTCGAGTGCAGGAAAATTCTCCACAGTACATTCCTCAGCTTTGAAGGTTGTTTAAATAATTACATATATGATTTACCATATGTGTAATTAAACGCTATCGGAGATAAAAATGCTACATCCGGTTCTGCTTTTCAAAACGCTTTCCGATGAAACAAGGCTGTCTATTGTGATGCTGCTGAGGGAGTCGGGAGAGTTATGTGTATGTGACATCTGCGCAGCAATGGGTGAGTCGCAACCCAAGATTTCGCGGCATATGGCGATACTCAGGGAATATGGCCTTGTTTCTGACAGAAGGGAGGGGAAGTGGGTTCACTATCGCTTGTCTCCTCATATGCCAGCCTGGGCGGCGACCATTATTGATGACACCTGGAACTGCCTGCGGGATGAAACCCGCGACAGGTTAAAATCGGCAATACCAGGCACGTGTTAAGTAAATAGGATGCATGTAGCAAATCATATGTGATGGAGTAAGCGATGTTAGTGGCAGGTGTGATTTTTCTGTTTACGCTGGTTCTGGTGATCTGGCAGCCTAAAGGGTTGAGTATTGGATGGAGCGCCAGCATAGGTGCAGTTCTGGCGCTGGTCAGTGGTGTGATCCATGTCAACGATATCCCGGTAGTATGGGATATCGTGTGGAATGCAACAGCGACGTTTATTGCTGTGATTATCATCAGCCTCCTGCTGGATGAGTCTGGCTTTTTCGAGTGGGCAGCCCTTCATGTGTCCCGTTGGGGCAATGGGCGTGGACGACTGCTTTTTACTTACATTGTGCTTCTCGGTGCGGCTGTAGCTGCCCTGTTCGCTAACGACGGTGCTGCGCTGATCTTGACACCCATAGTTATCGCCATGTTGCTGGCGCTGGGATTCAGCAAGCAGGCAACGTTGGCATTTGTTATGGCTGCTGGCTTTATCGCTGATACTGCCAGCCTCCCGCTAATAGTCTCGAACCTGGTGAATATTGTCTCGGCAGACTTCTTTAAGATGGGATTTGCAGAATATGCCTCGGTTATGGTCCCGGTCGATATTGCCGCCATTGTGGCAACGCTGGTCATGCTGCATCTCTTTTTCCGTAGGGACATCCCACCGGTATATGACCTGTCGAAACTACAGGAGCCAGCCCGCGCCATTAAAGATTTGGCGACATTCAGAACAGGCTGGATTGTGCTCCTGCTCCTTCTTGCCGGGTTTTTCGTGCTTGAACCTTTGGGGATCCCTGTCAGCGCAATCGCAGCAGCAGGTGCGTTAATTTTGTTCGCTGTGGCAAAAAAAGGACATGCGATTAATACCGGAAAAGTGTTGCGTGGAGCGCCCTGGCAAATCGTGATTTTCTCACTAGGAATGTACCTGGTGGTATACGGGTTGAGGAATGCAGGACTGACGGAATACCTGTCCGGTGTGCTGAATGTACTCGCTGAACAGGGCTTATGGGTTACTACATTGGGAACAGGTTTCATCACAGCATTCCTGTCATCCATAATGAACAATATGCCTACCGTACTCATTGGCGCGCTTTCAATTGATGGCAGTACGGCATCAGGTGTTATTAAAGAAGCAATGATTTACGCCAACATTATCGGATGCGATTTGGGGCCAAAAATTACCCCGATTGGTAGCCTGGCAACACTCCTCTGGCTCCATGTACTTGCAAAGAAAAACATGACCGTTACATGGGGGTACTATTTCCGGACAGGCATCATCATGACTGTGCCGGTTCTGTTTGTGACGCTTGCAGCGCTGGCGTTACGTCTCTCTTTCACACTGTAGTGAGATACTGATATGAGCAATATTACCATTTATCATAATCCGGCCTGTGGCACCTCCCGTAATACGCTGGAGATGATCCGGAATAGCGGTGTTGAACCTACCGTTATTCTGTACCTTGAAACACCGCCGTCGCGTGAGGAGTTACTGAAGCTCATTTCGGATATGGGCATAACTGTGAGGGATCTTATTCGAAAAAATGTAGAACCTTATGAAGATCTCGGCCTTGCAGAAGACAGGTTCACTGACAGCCAGCTGGTTGAGTTCATGCTACAGAGTCCGATCCTGATTAATCGCCCGATTGTAGTCACGCCCCTGGGAACCCGCCTTTGCCGCCCGTCGGAAATGGTGCTGGATATACTGCCTGAACAACAGAAAGGATCGTTCATTAAAGAAGATGGTGAGAAGGTGGTTGATGAATCCGGTCATCGTGTGAAGTGATAAAATTTATGCAGATCCGGCATCCTTCTTATGCTGCTGCTGACTTAACTGAAAGCAAGCCACACACGTTGTGGCTTTTTTATTCAATAGGTTACAGAGGGAATAGGAAGTCGTCACATGGCTCTTAAAACGTTTAACAAGTTGATCATTAACATTATTGCGTGTACTGTTTATTTATACAGTATTCGATGTGTGGTTGAAGCACTCCAGTAGAGTTTTTATTTTTCTTCCGGCGAACCTATTAGGAAATTTGCGTGATTTGATATTTTGGTTCTATGAGGACGATTTCTCCCCGCCGGGAGGACGTATTTGTTGATAGCAAAGAAGGGGGTTTTTGTGGCTGAGATGTGTCCTGATGGGGGGGAGTATTTATACCGGGTGGTCCGGTCCGATGGTACAGCGGTATGCTCGTTTCATCTCAGACCCGGGGATCGCGTACTACTCTCCAACAATGGCTCAGAGGTTGGCCATAAACATCTCCTTGCGGATGAACGCGTGACATCGCGAGAAGTGCTTATCGAGATCGTGAGAGAGTTATCAGCCTGCAATTGACCTTTTTAGTGCCTGAATAGCATAATGATACACCGGCCTGAACAACCGGTAACCTGACCACGATGCGCCACGGAGAACACCATGGCGCAGCAGTTACAACTCATCAAGCAGTCCTCAGGAATCCTGATCCCCGCTACGCCGGAGACCAGTGATTTTCTGCAATCAAAATGTAAGCTGGGCGCGGTACTCGAGGCGGACTTCCGCCAGCTGCGTAACCCGGCCTTCCACCGTCGTTTCTTCGCTCTGCTGAATCTCGGCTTCGAATACTGGGAGCCTACCGGCGGGGCGATCTCCTCGAACGAGCGTAGGCTGGTAACCGGCTATGCCAAATTTCTGGCTTCATACGGTGGCAGCGAAGGCGCGCTGCTGGATGCCGCTGAGCAGTATCTGGCTCGCATTGCTGATCGCCGTTCCGGTAGCATTAGCATCTGCAAATCGTTTGACGCTTATCGGTCATGGGTGATCGTTGAGGCTGGACACTATGACGCAATCCAGCTGCCTGACGGCACCCTTCGTAAACACCCCAGAAGCATTGCGTTCGCCAGTATGGACGAGCCCGAGTTTCAGCAGCTCTACAAGGCCGCGCTCGATGTCCTGTGGCGCTGGATATTGTCCCGAGCATTCCGGGACCAGCGCGAGGCCGAGAACGCCGCCGCACAGCTCATGCACTTCGGGGGCTGAGTCTATGAAAGAGACCTGGTTCTATCACACCGACTGCACGACGGCGCAGGCAGAAGAGCTGCTGGAGCAATACCGACGCCGCGGGGTTAAAGTCGAGCGCAGCCTGAATGCCGATCTCATCACATGGACCGTCAGCGCCCTGCTGCCGGAGGGCAATCATCCGCCGCGCCCGAGCCGGGTATGGCAAAGCAAGGCGTGGGGTTGAGCATGGCAAAGAAACCCCGCCGTAAGTGCGCAAACAAAGAGTGCCGCCAGTGGTTCCACCCGGCGCGCGATGGTCAGGTGGTCTGCTGCTACGAGTGCGCCACCGTCATAGCCAAAGAGCAGACCGCAAAGAAACGTGCCGAGGCTATGCGGGCTGAGAAGCAGCGCCAGCGCGAAGAGGCCAAAAAGCAGCGGGCACTGGATGCCGAACGCCGCCAGGCTGTTAAGCCACTAAGTCACTTCGTCAAACAAGCCCAGCAGGCATTCAATGAGTTCATCCGATACCGTGATCGTCATCTTCCATGCATCAGCTGCGGCCGCCACCATGACGGGCAGTATCACGCCGGGCATTTTCGCACCACTGGTGCGAATCCGGAGCTGCGCTTTAACGAAGACAACTGCCATCGCCAGTGCGCCCCCTGTAATAACCACCTTTCCGGCAACCTGACCGCATACCGCCCAGCGCTGATCGCCAAAATTGGCCAGGCCCGCTTTGATGCGCTGATGGGGCCACATGAACTACCGAAATGGAAGCGCGACGACCACATCCGGATCCGCGATGAGTACCGCGCAAAACTCAAAGAACTGAAACAGCAGGAGGCTGCGTGAAGCCTGAATTTATCGAATCACTCCGCATGCGCTGGCAGCGGCTCCGCATCTACCGCCGCCCGGGTTCCGTGCTGGTGGATTACCGCATTCTTCGTAACTTTATTCGTATTTACCAGATGGCAGGGACCAGGGCATGAACCTTGAAAACACCGTGAAATACCACTTCGCCAAATCGACGATGATCAGCGACTCCCCGCGCGCCACTGGCTCAGACTCGCTCACCGGCACGGATATCATGGCTGCTATGGGCATGACGCAGGAACGCGCCGCGATGGGCTACAGCGCCTTCCTGGGCAAAATGGGGATCAGCCATAACGACCGGGAGAGGGCTATCGCGCTGCTGGCCGAGTACGCGCTGACCAAATGCGACAAGGTGGCTGCGCTGCGCAAGCTGGACGCCGGGATCAAACCGTTGGTGATGCGCCAGCTGGCTATCTTTGCCTTTGAGGACTATTCGCGCAGTGCCGCCAGCGTGAAGCAGTGTGATTGCTGCAATGGGGAAGGGTTCATTGAGGCTGACGTTTTCACGATGAAATCGCACTACACCATGAGGCTCCCACAGTGGGCCAAAGACCTTAAACAGTCGCCGAGTGATTTCGAGGTTAAGCGCCAGGTGCGGGAAGTGGCCCGGGTACTATGTCCGACCTGTAAGGGGAAAAAGGTTGTCAGCTGCGCCTGTAATGATTGCCGGGGGCGCGGTAAAGCCGTTAATCAGGAACTCACTGAAGATCAGGGCGTACCAGTTCTGACGGACTGCAAGCGCTGCAGTGGGCGTGGCTATGAGCGGATCCCATCTACTGAGGCATACGCGGCTGTTTGCCAGATTACTGATGCCATCACACTCGACACCTGGAAGAAATCGGTCAAGCCTTTCTACGACCAGCTCATTACTAAGTTCGACATTGAAGAGGCCTGGGCCGAACAGCAGCTTAAGCGAATAACAAGGTAGAGCTCATTAAAATAGCCTGCAATTTTATCGTGGGCTATTTACTTTTCCCGAATCTGTGTTAATTTCTTCCTAACGATGGGTTACTGCCTTCGTTTAAGCCCTGCGGTTAACCCCGTGGGGCTTTGTCGTTTCTGGAGGGTCAGAAAATGCAGATCTAAACGGGTAGACCGCAGCCGCAAGGCAGTGCAGCAGTCATGATGCTGCCCCGAGTCGCCATCGAGCGAGCCTGTGTAGTGATGGGTCAGGGTTCATAGATTAAAACTAGCTCCGGTAAAGCAGCGCGACCGCCAGACGCGCACCGGTTATTAGCGGCGATGAAGCGACAGCACCTCAAGGGCATGAGCGTGGCCACTCCGGGCAGTGGCAAAGAATTTACAGAGGCTCGCATACGCGGGCCTTTTTCATACCCGCGCCACGCTCGGCGCTTTAACCACAGAGCCTTTCAGAGGTGAGCCAGAGTGATGGTCGGTGTGACCGTCTCTGTGGACTGACCATCCTGAGCGCTGGCTCACCCCCTAAAAGGAAAGTCACTATGTTCGGTTTCGGTAAAAAAGCACGTAAGGCAGTAAGCGACATCAAGAAGTTCGAAAAGCGCGATCTGGCCCAGGCGGTGGTAAACGCTGCTTACCTGGTGGCATACGCTGACGGCGAGTGTGAAGCGTCAGAGAAGGCGAAGATTGAACAGGTGCTGCGCAACCAGCCATCGCTGGCGGCGTTCACCTCTGAAATCAACGCCATCAGCGCAACGATCGTCGGCCAGCTGGACACTAACTTCAAGATTGGCCGCCGCGCGGCGCTGCGTGAGATTGAAGACGTTAAGCACGATACCCGCGAAGCCGAGGACGTTCTCGACGTGGCGGTAGCCATTGCTGAGGCGGACGGTGAAGTGGAGCCGGAAGAGCGCAAGGTGCTGGAAGAGATCGCTAACGCTCTCGGCCTGCGTCTGGAAAACCATCTGTAATGGCTAAGCTTCGCTGGGCTGCTGCCGGCGTGCTGCTGTTTCTGGTGATCGCCATCGACTTTACCAGCAAGTTGATGTCGATCCTGGCTGACGGCGTGCTGGTGGCTGGCGCGGTAGCGCTGCTCTGGCCGCTGCTCAAGAAAACGAAATAACACTCTTCCAGAGGCGTCCATTGGGCGCCTTTTACAGAGTGCTATTTTTTGGTTACGGCGCTGTTTAATTTGAAGAATCTATTACCCTTTTTAATGCTGATTCATAAAGCAAGATTTCGTCCACCTCGGCGCTACTCTCGTAAACAGCAACATATTTGTCGGTGAGAAATTTGGTAAGCAATTCTTTGCTTATTTCCTGCTCCGGGGCTGACTGGAAGATGTCAATGACAGCTCTCCCGATAATCCAGTCTTCATCACTCATGTCACTTCCAGTATGAGAAAAAGGCATCATGACCCTATTCCTACTGTATTGACAGGATTATCGCGAAATAAATCTCTGTATTCCTTTGAAAATCAGAAGAGCAGGCGTGAATTCTCATGCCTGACACCCTTTTTACTACTCACAGCACCCCGACCCATCGGAGGTGAGAGATATGTCCCATATGAGCAAACTTGTAACCGGCGTCGCCCTCGGCACCTCTGGCGGCACCATCGTGAACGGAATTCTGACAAAGTTCAGCCCCGATGAGTGGAGCGCGATTGGTGTACTGGCAGGTATTGCCGGGATCATCATAACCGGGCTGGTTAACTGGTACTTCAAGCGCAAGGTAACGAACGCCCAGGTAAAAGCGCTGGAGAAGTACGGCCCCGCTGTCAAAGTCGGAGAAGATTAAATGCCAATGACCAGCAGCCTGCGTAACAAACTCATCGCCGCCGCGGGTGGCGGTGCAATGCTGATCGCCTCCCTGTTCCTCGGTGGGCAGGATGGCGTCGAAGGCCGTAAGTACGTGGCCTATAAAGACGTCGCCGGGGTGTGGACCGTCTGCGATGGTCACACGGGCCGGGATATCGTGAAAGGGAAGACCTACACCGATCGCGAGTGTGACAACCTGCTGTGGAAAGACCTCCAGCCAGCCAAGAAGACGGTTGATAGTCTGGTCAAAGCCCCGCTGAACGAGTATCAACGCGCCGCGCTCTACAGCTTCGTTTTTAACGTTGGCTCTGACGCGTTCTCCAAGTCCACGCTGCTGCGCAAGCTTAACAAAGGCGATCACGCCGGAGCGTGCGAAGAGATGCGACGCTGGGTTTACGCTGGTGGTATGAAATGGAAAGGCCTTCAGAACCGACGCGAGATGGAGCGCAGCTTGTGCCTGGCGGAGAGCAAACATGACCTTTAGCCTTCGAACAGTTCTGCTGATCGCTCTCGTGGTGATGCTGCTTTCTATTGCCTATGGCGAGCTACGTTACCGGAATGGCTGGTACGCCCACGCTGACCACATCAACGCACAGGCCGCCAGTAAGAAAGCCAAAGCCGAGAAGGCGATTCAGCCAGTCGAGCAGAAGGCCGCGCAGGCCAGTGACGAAGGCCGGATCATCTACCGAACCATAACCCGCGACGTGGTGAAATATGTCCAGGATCCGAATCGTACTGTGTGCCAGTTTGACGATACTGCTGTGCAGCTGCGCCAGCGTGCCATCGACGCTGCCAACTCCATCAGCGGATTTGATGCAGGAGCCGTGCAGGGCAAGTGATGCAGGTGCAGACAGTGACGAAGACCTGCAGGCGGACATCGAGACAGCACAATGCCTGCGCCAGCTGCGACTGGACAAGTATCGCTGGCAGGCATGGTATAAAGCAGTGAAATAAAAAAACCCTCAGAAACGGGAAACCCGAAATGTTTCTGAGGGTGTGCAAATGCACAATCGTTACGCTATTAAGTGTGCAGATTTTAAGTATTTTTGCACTGAAAATTAGTCGGAAAGTTTTTTGACAGATAATCAAAATGTGCCAGCGCTCAAAATCTGACCCCAGTGCTGTACTCATTGCCGATCTAATGACCTATTCTGACCGCAGCTTATTGCAGCGGAGGGGATATGAAACAGCCTTTGGATTTGAACAAAGTGTTGGTGTGGCAACTTACGTTCCGGTTCTCGACTGCCGCCGTCCCGGAAGGCAGGGGCATCCACTTAGTGCGGGCGCTCGAGAACGAGCCGACGCGCCAGCTTTATGACCGAATCTTTGATGAAGTGGATGCAGAGCTGCGCACTGAGTATGGCGATTACCAGTTTGAAGACTGTGTCATCACGCCTGCGATAATGAAGGAATAATGACAGCCTTCAGGCACTTTCTTGCGCTCGAAAGCTAGCGGATAATTTTCATTAATTTATTCTTCTTCAACGCGCCGTTTCGACAAAAAAATAAGATACTGCATTTATTGGCAGCATAATAATCTAATGATGTAGGGTTTATGCACTAGAAAGTTACACTCAACAACATAACCGGACCGCAATCCATATTTAGCATGTGGAATTCTGAAAGGTCTCTACACTCGTTTCAGCTCTGATACTGTCAGCCAACACCAGAGTGTCAGAGCTAACTGCCTGCTTAGGGGCTGATAATTCCGGGTGGCTCCTGATTATCAGAACTTAAGACATTGGTAGTTTTAAACAAAGGCCGCGAGTGTATCGCGGCCTTTTCTCGTTTCTGGCTAAACGAGAGAAGCGCGCCTGATGATGTTCTCTCGTCAGTGCAACAGGTTTAGCCGCGCTGTGAAGCGCTGCGAAACCGAGCCATTCAACTAAAGGCAAACCCATGAGCGAAACCTATCAAATCACTGTAACAACACAGGACCGGGAAGAGTTCACCGGGCGAATGGCTCGGCGGCAGCCTGAGCTGATCAACGGCTTTGTCGCGCTATCCATGGAGAATGGCGACTGGATGTATTTCCCGCCGAGCGACGTCAAACGATTCCATTTTGCGCTGGTGGCAGAAACTATGTCGCCAGAACAGCCAGCAGCCGAGCAGACTGAAGAACCCGCAGAACAGCAAACGGCAGAGAACGCCGATAAGCAGGACGAGGCCAGCCATGAAGAAGGCAACGAAGGCTGAAGATTCACGCCCATATCCGCCTCATCTGTTCGTAGAGAACCCTGACTACAAACCGTACATCCGCATCATGCCTGCCGAAGGCGTTCAAGAATGGCTGCATGCCGAAATCCTCAGCGAAGACGGCAACCTGTATAACCCTGACCATGCCCAACTGCTGGAGGCCGATTTGTGCTTCCTATGGGCGTCGAATGCCTTTGATAAGAAGGGGCGAGCCGTACTGGGCCAGGCGGAAGAGGTAATGATGCGTGCCGGAGGGTGGCAAAAAGCCCGTATGGAGCAACAGATGTATGAATGGTTCGGGCGTATACCTGACTTCATCATTACCCTGGCGGCAGACTACTGCGCTCAGTGCTCAGATCTGGAGTTCTGCGCGCTGGTGGAGCATGAGCTGTACCACATTGCCCAGGAGACAGATGAGTTTGGCGCGCCGAAGTTCACGCGGGAAGGCCAGCCGAAACTGAAGCTGCGCGGTCACGACGTGGAAGAGTTTGTCGGCGTTGTCCGGCGCTACGGTGCCAGCCGTGATGTGCAGCAGCTGGTGGACGCTGCGAACAACCCTGCTGAGGTTGCCCATCTGGATATCGCCAGGGCATGCGGAACGTGCCTGCTCAAGCTGGCGTAATTATTGGACTGTATAGGACGAGTGGTGATTTATGGCTGCACTGAAACCTGATGTGAAGGCCTTCATCATTCAAGCTGTTGCGTGCTTCGATACCCCTTCTCAGGTAGTTGAGTCCGTCCAGAAGGAATTCGGCCTACATGTCACCCGACAGCAGGTCGAATCTCATGACCCGACAAAGGTCAGCGGCAAGGCACTGGCAAAAAAATGGGTTGAGCTGTTTCACGCCACCCGTGACCGCTTCCAGAACGAAATCTCTGATATCCCGATCGCCAACAAAGCTTACCGGCTGCGCGCGCTGGATCGTATGGCCACCAAAACAGAGGCGATGAAGAACTTTGCGCTGGCATCCCAGCTCATCGAGCAGGCTGCCAAAGAAGTGGGCGACGCCTACACCAATAAGCATAAGTTTGAGCATTCCGGGCCGAATGGAGGCCCTATCGAGAAAGTCACCATGAGCAAAGACGAATACAAAGCTGCGCGGCGGGAGATGCTGGAGGATGACGACTGCTGAGCAAAAGCTATTCGCCCGCCGCGTTGAATGCGTGGAGGATGGATTATATTACGCGCGCTACTTCTTTAAGCAGCGCACCGGCGGAAAGATGATCGTCGCGCCACATCACCAGGCGATCCAGCAGACGCTGGACAGGGTGATAGATGGCGAAATTCAGCGTCTGATTATTAACGTCCCGCCTGGGTACACAAAAACCGAGCTGGCAACCATCAACATGATGGGGCGCGGGCTGGCGCTCAACCAGCGCGCCCGGTTCATGCACCTGTCGTACTCCCACCAGCTGGCGCTGCTTAACTCATCGACCGCGCGCGGCATGATCAAATCGCAGGCCTATCAGGCCATGTGGCCTATGTCGCTGCGCGATGATGCTGACAGCAAGGCTATGTGGTGGAACGAGTTTGGCGGCGGCGTGTATGCATCGTCAGCAGCCGGACAGGTTACCGGCTTCCGCGCCGGGCACATGGAACCCGGCTGGCAGGGAGCGCTGATTATCGATGACCCGGTAAAACCGGACGACGCTTACTCCGAGATCGTCCGCGACGGCGTCAACAACCGCTTTAACGAGACAATCAAATCACGACTGGCGATCGAGACGACGCCGATGATTGTCATTATGCAGCGCATTCACTATCACGATCTGAGCGGCTATCTGCTGCGTGGCGGTTCTGGCGAAAAGTGGCATCACCTTAATCTTCCGGTGCTTATCGACAACAGCCAGTCCTACCTGGCGCAGTACCCGGAGAACACCCACGCTATCCCGATTGACCACGGGCTGCCTGATGGCTGGCTCTGGCCGTTCAAGCACAACGAGACACACCGCGTTTCCCTGTTTTCGCACCGGCGCACCGCTGAGGCGCAGTACATGCAGAAGCCGCGGCGTTTCAATGCGGAAGGTGCGTTGTGGAATGAGGCGATGATCAGCGCCGCCCGCGACCTGCAAATCCGTTTCGACAAGGTTCGCTCTGTAGTGGCCGTCGACCCGCAGGCAACTAACAGCGATGAAAGCGACGAATCCGGCATTGTGGCGGCCAGTGCGTATGGTTCTGGTGATAAAAAGCAGTTCTCTGTTGATGGGGACTATAGCGGCAAGTATTCACCGGCTGGCTGGGCCAAAAAGGCCATGTGGGCTTACGAAGAGCATGAGGCCGATGCGATCGTTATCGAAACGAACCAGGGCGGCGATATGGCCGAGGAAACGCTGCGTAATGCCGGGTACAAAGGTCGCATTATCCGTGTTCATGCCAGTAAGGGGAAATACGCCCGCGCTGAACCGATATCTGCGCTTTATGAGCAGGGCCGCGTTGCGCACAACGGTAATCTCTATGTGCTGGAAAATCAGCTGATGGAGTACGTGCCAGCCACTGCCAAAAAGTCGCCTGACCGTCTCGATGCGGCGGTTTATGCACTCACCGAACTCGGCGGCGCTCAGCCGATAGGCATGATGATTCCCAAACGTCTGCAAGGACGATAACCATAATTTATAATTAGTTATGTGCAGATGTAGCATTCGTAAGACGACTATCTTACTGAAGCTTAGATAAATCTTAAGAGGTTATGATGAACATCGAAGATCAAAAGCAAAAGGCCGAAGCGGATATAGCTGCTCTCATTTCAAAGAAAATTGCTGAAATACGTAAAAAGTCAGGGAAGGAGGTTTCTGAGATAGAGTTTATCCCTAATGAAACTATGACTGGTCTTGAAGGTTATGAAGTGAAAATTAAGCTTATCTGAATCACACTGTGAAAAAAGGTCGCTTCGGCGGCCTTTTTTATTGCCTTAACCCCACCAAACGGACCCCGACATGAACAATAACCTTCAACTGGCCGTCAACCATGCGTTGGCCGATGCCAGCCTTGCGCGCGCCCGTATGCTGGCGGCTAACCCAACGATGGGGCTGGATGCAAAGCGCAGCACGGCGTGGTGCGAGTATGGCTTCAAAGAGGATCTGACTTTCGATGACCTCTACAGCCTTTACCGGCGCGGCGGCATCGCCCATGGCGCGGTGCGCAAAATTACCAGCACCTGCTGGCTCAGCAATCCGGAGATCATCGAGGGCGAAAAGACTGACGAGACGCGCAAGGTAACTGCATGGGAGAGCAAGGCGAAAGCCGTCTTTACCCATCGCTTCTGGCGCACCTTCGCTGAAGCTGATTTGCGGCGGCTGGTGGGCCGGTACTCCGGCATCCTGCTGCACATTCGCGACAATCTGGACTGGAATAAGCCCGCCATCAAAGGCAAAGGACTTGAAAAGATCACTGTTGCCTGGGCTGGCGCACTGGTGCCTTCTGTATGGGACACCGGGCTGAACTCCCGCACTTACGGGCAGCCGAAGATGTGGCAATACGTTGAACGTCTGCCGAACGGCAGTACCCGGCGCGTGGATGTGCACCCTGATCGTGTTTTTATCCTCGGCGACTATTCAGCGGACGCAATCGGCTTTCTGGAACCAGCCTATAACGCTTTCGTCAGCCTGGAGAAAGTGGAGGGCGGCAGCGGCGAATCCTTCCTGAAGAACGCAGCGCGCCAGCTGAATATCAACTTCGATAAAGAGATCGACTTCAGCAATCTGGCCTCGATGTACAACGTCGATGTCAATGAGCTGCAGGAGAAGTTCAACGAAGCTGCTGTTGAGGTTAACCGCGGTAACGATGCGCTGCTGACCACCCAGGGCGCAACGGTGACGCCGCTGGTGTCGTCTGTCGCCGACCCCGGGCCAACTTACAACGTTAACCTCCAGACGGCAGCCGCCGCGCTGGATATCCCGACGAAAATCCTTGTGGGCATGCAGACGGGCGAGCGGGCCAGTACTGAGGACCAGCGCTACTTCAATGGGCGCTGCCAGTCCCGGCGCGGCGATCTGTCGTTTGATATTGAGGACCTGTGCGACAAGCTGGTGCTGCTGGGCATTCTCGACGCGGTACCACAGAAAACGGTTATCTGGGATGACCTGAACGCCAGCTCCGGCGCTGAGAAGCTGGCATCCGCCAAACTCATGGCCGAGATCAACAGCGCTTCTGTAGCCAGTGGTGAGCAGCCGTTTACGGGCGAGGAAATCCGCGTGGCCGCCGGGTATGAGGGATCACCTGAACCGCTGGGAGAGGATGATGATGAAGAAGAAGACGAAGAGGATAAAACCTCCGATTCTGCCCGGAAATCTTAGCGACCCGACGGGGGCAGACCGCCTCGAACGCGGCGCTATGAATGAGTTCTCAAGGCGGATCAAGCGTATCGCAAAAGCCTACCATGGCATCCTCGACCGCATACCCGCATCACCAGCAGTAAACCTTCGCTACACCTTCGACCTTGATACCTCGCTTCTGTCCATGCTGCTGGAGAACGCCTCCGCGCTGGTGGATGAGATCCTCTATGGCGGTAACGAAACGAATTTCTGGTTCTGGCGCGATTACGTTAATCACGCGTACCAGCGCGGCACGGCGCAGGAGTTCGCCAGTCTGTCGCAGCAGTCAGCGGTGTACGCCGCCGGGCGGGAGAATCTCCAGCAACTGCTGCTGAGCGAACCCTATCAGCGCCGGTTGCTGCTGGTGCGCACCCGTGTATTTGAGGAGATGAAAAACCTCAGCGCGCGGACGAAGTCGGACATGGCGCGGATCCTTACCGACGGCATGGGCCGAGGGCAAAACCCCCGTGATATTGCCAAGCGACTTACTGAGCAGACCGGGATGGAAATCGGGCGCGCAAAGCGTATCGCCCGGACCGAAATAACCACGGCGCTGCGTCGCGCCCGCTGGGATGAGTCGGATGAGGCCGAGGCCCAGTACGGCATCATGACGCGGCAGATGCACCTCTCCGCACTCAGCCCGACGACACGCCGCAAGCACGCGCTACGTCACGCCCACCTTTACACCACCGAAGAGGTGCGGGACTGGTACAGCGTTGACGGTAACGCCATTAACTGCAAATGCACGCAGGTAGCGGTGCTGGTGGATGCCGACGGCAAACCGCTAAACCCGAATGTCATCGACATGGCGAAGAAGCGGCTGGAGAAGGCTCAGAAAGCCGGGCTTGTCGCCAACCACCTACATTGCGGCTGCGGTCACCACCATGCCGCATAACAGCGAGAAATCAGCATGCCAACTCAGATTCATATCAACCATAAGGTCGATAACAAAGCCATTCGCCGCGAAACCTACAACGACCGTGAGCACGTGGTGATCCCGAGTTATACCCTGCCTGCCAACGTCATCATGAACGAAGAGTTCTATCCGGAGGCGGAGATCAGCGCGAACTACCGGACCCTGGAAGGCACACTGGCTCCGCTGGGGCATCCGATGGTGGATGGTCAGTTCGTCTCTGCATTCTCTCCTGAGGGGCTGAACGTGGGCTTTATTGGCGCGTGGAACCGCAACGTCAGCCTGCAGGGCAACCGCGTTTATGCGGAAAAATGGATCGACGTTAACAAAGCCATGGAGTCCCCTGGCGGCGTTGAGCTGCTGCAGCGTATTGAGGCCATCGAGAAAGGCGAAACAACCGATCCGATCTGGTCCAGCGTCGCCGTTTTTCGTGAGCGCACCCCGGCACCCAAAGACCTGCAGGACCAGGGCGCGAAGTGGGTGGTGAAAATCCATGCCATCGACCACGACGCCATCCTGCTTCACGAGCTACCCGCAGCGGGACCGGAGAAGGGCGTTGGCCTGATGGTCAACGCAGACCTTGCCACGCCGTTAAAAGCGAACTCCGGCGCGCTGGTGGGTGAATCATACCGGGAGCGCGAGCAGCGCCTCGACCGTGCGGCTAAGGCCAGGTTTGCGCCCGGCGAGAACGAATACGCCTGGGTGGCCGACTTCACCGACAGTCAGGTGGTCATCATCCGCAACGGGGGCAATGCCCAGGTGTTCAGCTACACGTCAGAGGGCGGGAAGATCACCTTCGACGACACCGGAACGCCGGTAGCCCGCCAGGAGTCCTGGGTAACCGTCGTAGCCAACAAAGTTAAATCTCTTTTCACTCCGCAGGACCAGCCTGCAACCAACCACCAAACGGAGGGCGACATGCCTTTAACCAATGAAGAAAAACAAGAGCTGATTACTGAGATCGGCAAGGGCCTGGCCGCTAATTTAGCCGATGCGCTGAAGCCTGTAACCGAGCAAATCACAGCCCTTCAGACCAACCACCAGCAGCTTGCCGAAACCCTCACTGCTAATTCCCACGCTGAAGAAAAAACGATGCGTGACGCTGTGCAGGCGGTACACGGTGAGCTTGTGGCTAATGCCCTGTCAGGTCCGGCACTGAAAGAGATGTTCAGCAAGCTGGGCACTGCCGCGCCACTGGCGGGTAACTCGGCGCAGATGCCTGCCGAAACCGGCGCTCCGGATCCGTCCACTTACTTCCCGGCTTAACTTCCTGCTTAACCGGCCCGCAACTAACTTTAAAGGAGATCGCGCATGGCATCCCGCTATCGTCGCGTAAATATCGACGGGCAGTCGCTCTTCAGGACTGAAACCCGTACCACTGCTTCTGCCCTGTTGCCGGGCACCGCGGCAATCATCAATGGCGAAGAGGAGTTTGCGCAGGCTACTGCGCTGACCGGACGCCTCTACATTATCGACTGCGCTTACCATCAGGGTCTGGGCATTCGTGACGCTATTCCGGAAGGCGATTCCGCCGTGGGCAACTACGTGGAAGAAGGGCGCGAGCTGGCTCTGCTTTGCGTGCCCGGCGCGTACAAAAAAGACAGCCCGATCAAGCTTGGTGCTGCTGGCCAGTTTACGCTGGCCACCGACGACACCGATGCGGTGGTCGGCTACAGCCAGGACGAAGCCACCATTGCGGCAGGCGCTACCGATTTCATCCGCGTTCGTATGCGTGTCGGCACTGCAGCCGCAGCCGCTGGCGCATAATTTAAGGACACACGCACATGTATTTTTCCCGTGAAACCCTGGCGACTAACCGTCGCCTGCACCAGCACTGGAACTCCCTCTGGTCCCAGCGCAATATCTGGGATACCTCTCATCGGCTTATGGTCAATCAGTACCGCGGCGTAATGGATGTCGAAACGCTGGCGGCCAATGCCCTGGCGGGTGATGGTCTGGGGCGTGAGTTCTGGGCTGAAATCGATCGTCAGGTTATTCAGTTGCGCGATCAGCAGGTCGGTATGGAGATCGTTAACGACCTGATGAGCGTTATGCAGGTCCTGAACATCGGCAAAACCGCGAAGCTGTACACCGTTGTCGGCGATATTGCTGATGATGTGCAGGTCAGCCTGGATGGTCAGCCGCCGTACTCCTTCGATCACACCGACTACGACAGCGACGGTGACCCTGTGCCGGTTTATACCGCCGGTTATGGCGTGAACTGGCGTCTTGCTGCTGGTCTGAACACGGTTGGTATCGATATCGCGCTGGATTCGCAGGCAGCCAAGATGCGCAAGTTCCATAAGCGTCGCGTTAAGGGCTACCTGGACGGTAACGCCAGCATCAAGGTGCAGAATTACCAGTCTCAGGGGCTGCGTAACCACCGCAACACCGCGAAAATTAATCTCGGCTCCGGCGCTGGTGGCGTAAACATCGATCTCACCACCTGTACTCCGGCGCAGGCGCTGGCATTCTTTGGTCCTGCTGGCCCGTTCGGGCTGACTGCCCAGGCGAACCAGGTCACCGCCTATGATGTCCTGTGGCTGAGCTCGGAAATCATGGCGAACCTGTCCAGGCCGTACACGATTGAGGTCGGTAACGGCGCTAATGCCATCGTGAGCGGTTCCGTTCTGGATGCCATCCGCAAGTTTATGCCGGTGAAAGATATCCGCATGACCTACGCGCTCAAGGGTAACGAGTTCCTCGCCTACGAGCGCCGTCAGGATGTGGTTGCGCCGCTGGTTGGTATGGCCGTCGGTGTCATTCCGCTGCCGCGTCCACTGCCGCAGAGCAACTACAACTTCCAGATCATGTCTGCGGAAGGTCTGCAGATCAAACGTGACGACGAAGGCCACTCCGGTGTGCTTTACGGCGCGAACCTGGGCTAAGGAGAATTCATGGCTAAGTACGAAGTAATTCGCCCCTGGCACGGCGTGACGGTTGGTGATGTGGTGGAGTTTGAAAGCCTTCACCCGGCGTTGAAACCAAACGTCCGGCTGATGCGTGGCGATGCTGGTGGCACGCTCAACCCGGCAACGCCCGGCGCGGGCAACAATGGCAATGACGGCAAATCCCGTAAGGAGATTATCGCCGATCGCCTGAAGGAACTGGGTATCGAGTTCAAAGGCACCCTGGGCGCTGAAAAGCTGTCTGAGCTGCTGCCGGAAGGCGAGCTCGAAACACTCTTCCCAGCTGAATAACAGCCGCCGCGCAGGCGGTTTTTTATGCCCCGCTCCGGCGGGGCTTCTTATTTCAGGAGTCAGCCATGGTAAATCCCGAACAGGCGCAGCAGTACCTAAGCGGTCAGGGGATTACCCTGCCTGATTTCTTGCTGGCGGCGCTGGTGGAGCAGGTAAACGGCATCGAAACGTGCCTGAGCCTGCATTATCCGGCCGCCACAGCGATGCTTATCCAGCTTTATCTGCTGGCGCTGATGGGGCTGGGGCAGGGTGATAAATATCTTTCCAGCCAGACCGCGCCAAACGGCGCTTCACGGTCGTTCCGCTACCAGTCTTTTTCCGATCGCTGGAAAGGCGCGCTGAACCTGCTGCGCGGGCTGGATAAACACGGCTGCGCGACGGCGCTAATCCCGCCCGATCCGACTGCTGCACCTGCGTTCGGCGGCATCTGGATCGGCAAGGGCGGATGCATGAGCAACGGGGGCCGCTGATGGCCCTGATATCCGTAAAGCAGCGTCTGCCAGAGCCGTTTACGAAAGTCTGGGTGCTGACTGACAGCGGCAGGAGGGTGACCGGCTACGTCAAAAGCAACGGCGAGTGGTTCATCTTTTGCCGTGAGATCGCCGCCACAAACCCGGAAATCATCCGCTGGGAGGAGCCTTGAGCGCCACATCAGAATGGGTCTACACCAACCTCTGCACTGTTTATCCACTTAACGGTTATGACGACTGGAGCAACAGCTATCAGTATGGTGAACCCTACCTTATAGCGAGTACATGGGAATCCGAGGCTAAAACCGTGACGGACGACAGCGGGAAAGAGTTCGTCTGTCAGCAGACTATCTATACCGAGTCGAAGCTGAACGGTGTGCTGATGCGCCTGCCGCAGCGCGATGATTATATCGCGCATGGTGATACCAGGAGTCAGCCAGATCCGCTTAAGGCATTTGCTTACAAAATTGTTGCCGTGCGCAGCGATGATATGAGCTTTTTCGGCGAAGACCCTGACTACCAAATCATGACATGAGGTGACTATGCCCGTAAAAGGCATTAAGCGCGTACAAATGAACGCCAAGAAACTGCTTGGTCAGGTTGCCGGGCCGGTGACAGAGCGGGTGATCACCGAGGTGATGATAGTCGGGATGGGTTATTCAGCACAGATAACGCCGATGGATACCTCCACTCTAGTGAACAGCCAGTTTCGTGAGTTACGCCCCATCCCCGGCGGCATGACCGGGCGTGTTGGCTTTACTGCCAGCTATGCAGCCCTGGTCAACGCAGCACCAGGCACGCTTAAAGGGCAGCCGCGCGCGAACGGCAACGGCAACTACTGGGATCCGAACGGCGAGCCCGACTTCCTGCGTAAAGGCTTCGAGCGTGACGGAATAAACGATATCCGGGCCACCATACGGCGAGGGTACAAGCTATGACCCGCAACGAGGTGTATGACGCCCTGCGCGCCTGGCTCCAGCAGCATGGTTTCGATACGGGCTATCGCGTGCAGAAGCGCTTTTTTTCTGAACGGCCGGATTCACAGAACGAGCGCTACCTCATCATTCAGCAGAACGGCGGAGGAAGTGACGAGGAGGCGGTCTCCCGCGACTATTTCCGCATCATCCTGCTGGCCGGCCAGAACGATCCCGGTGTCGATGCCGTGGAAAATAATGCTGATGCCATCCGCCGGGCCATGAGCCTGGAGCATCAGACCGAATGCATCATCCTGATGCAGCCAGTCGGCGGCATTCCCGCCTTCAGAACCGAAGAGGGCCGTGTGGCCTTCGAAATCAACTTCAGAACCATCATTTCCCAGTAACGGAGTAAAAACTTATGGCCGGATGTGAATCAGGTGCTTTCACAGGGCTCGCTGTCGCCGTTTATTACGCGATCGGCTGCCCTGAGGTTCAGCCAGCAGCGAACCAGTACAAGCGCCTCGGTATGATGCGCGGCAAAACCACGGGCGTGGAGTGGGAGACTGCCGACGCAACGGGCGACCAGAGCGCGGCGTTTACCCAGGAGAACGTCACCACCTATAAGAACGTGTCGTTCTCAGGTGACGGCGTGAGCCGCAAGGAGGCGATCTACGGCCAGCGGGCCATAAAGCGCCACGTCTACAGCCCGTCAGCGGAAACCAGCAACCAGCCGTATGTCTGGCTGAAGATCATCTCCCCGCTGGATATCACCGAAGGGCCGTTCCTTGTCACGAGCTGGCAGGACGAAGCGCCCCACGATGATGTCGCTACCTGGTCGCTGGAAGCCTCCAGCGCGGGCAATGTCGATGTGCGCGACGTGGGCGATACCATCACTATCACGACCCAGCCACAGAGCCGCACGCTCGAAGAGGGCGACACGCTGACACTGACCGTGGCGGCCACCACCAGCGGCAGTTCTACTTTGAGCTATCAGTGGCAGCGGGACGGTCAGGATATCGGCGGGGCGACGTCAGCAACGTACACCAAAGCTAGTGTGACTGCGGCAGACGATGGCACTTACGCCTGCGTCGTATCATCCCCAACGGCCAGCAGCGTATCGTCTGGTTTCGCGAACGTCGTAGTCACTGCTTAATTACGGGGCTTCGGCCCCCTTGAGGTTTTATGCAGGTCATCACTGATATCGGCCAGGCGGTGATCCGCGCTGGTGGCCGCGAGATATTCCTCAACCCCTCTTTTCTGGCGATGTCGCGGATCGGCGCGCCGGAGGAGATCGTCAGGCTATTCGTCACCGTGCACGCCGGGCACTACCCGACGCACCGCATTAGCGAGCCGGCTATTATGCGCGACGTGCTGGCACGCTGCTTTGCAGAAATGGCAGCGGCAGCGGCCCGGGTGGTTACCGCCTGCTGCACAGAGAACATCAGCCAGCTAATAGGTGTGTACATCATTACCGCAAAAGGCAAACTGTCGTATCGACCCGGCCGGCTGGCAGTTCACGACGTCATAGAGCTGGCGAGGCATCTGATCCGCCACGGCGTCATGGGCGATCAGCCGCCGGAGCAACTAAAGGGCCGAAATAATGAATACTCTAATAAATTTGATGCCCGGTCATTCGTCTACACTGCTGTTGCTCACCTCGGCATGAGCGAGGCGGACGCCTGGAACATGACAATGACCAGTTTCCGCGCCGCAATGAACGCCAAGTTTCCAACGCAAGAAAAGGACAAGATCCCGACGGAAGAGGCCTATGATGAGGTCATGGACTGGGCTGACAAGATGGTTGAAATCGACAGGCAAAGGAATTCCCATTAGTTTACATCCGTCTAAAATTCAAACTGAACTAAGCACTTCTACTAACTTTGGTAGGCCGTCAATAGCAGGGAAGTGATGTTAAGATGTTTCTGATTGCAATCAAAGGAAACATAAAATGAAAAAGGCATTGGCTTTAGCCGCAGTAGTGATGATGTTGGCAGGATGTAGTTCTCGCGTAGCTGATTTAACCGTAGCGAGTACCAAAAACTATAATCTTAACTCGAATAATTTTGTCAAAGGCGCTCGCGTTAAAGCAGAGGACTCCGCTCCAGTAGTGCTCTTCCCGCTTGGGATCCCTAACGTGAAAACTGCCATTGACAGAGCAATCGAAAGAAACCGCTGCTCAGTTGCGTTATCAGACGTTGTAGTAACTCAGTTTAACCATTCTTTCCTGGTCGGTAAGTTTGGTTTCATCGTTGAAGGTACTGAAGTTATTGATCGTGGCCAGCCGGGTTGCGAAAACGCTAACTGATAATTAAGCCACCTCAGGGTGGCTTTTTTGTATCCCTCACCTGAAATCAAAAAATCATCCATCACGTTGCGCTGACGCACTCACCTGATAGGATTAGTCTCGTCTTTTACTGATGGGGATAAAAAATTGAAAAGTATAATGTTGGTTGCTCCGCTCGTTTTAGGCTTTGCCTCCGGGGCAATGGCGGCGGCAGAAATGGATGCAGCAGGATATGAACGCGTTATCTTTTCGATATGTAAAGACAACCCTCATTCCAGTGACTGTAGCAAGTTAGCATCTCAGCTAATGCTCATGGTGAAAAATAATGGAGATATTGCTGCGCTATGTGACAAACTTGATGAATCAGGCGGCAATTCTGCAACGAAACCGTCATGTGTCAATGCGCGGAATATTCAAGATTATATTCAAAAAAAGAATGAGTCTTCGTAGTAAATATAGTGAACTCACATCAAACCTCGCCCCGGCGGGGTTTTTTATTGGCTGGAGAAAGTAAATGGAAAACGTAGGCGGCATTTATTACGAGATCAAAGCCGATACACACGCGCTGTTACAGGCTGATAAGCAGGTAGAAACCATCACCAATAACATGGAGCGCGGCTTTGAGAGAGCGGATGATGCTGCCGACGGGCTGAATACCGGGCTTAGCAAGCTGGCATCTGCCCTCAAAGCGTTGATCGCGGTTTCTGCACTGCGTGAAATGGCCCGCATGGTGCAAAGCTACCAGGAGATGGCCGAACGTGTTCAGATGGCGACCTCCAGCCAGGATGAGTTCGAGCGCGTACAGAAGCGCCTGCTTAATACTGCTAACGGCACTTATCGATCGCTGGCAGAGGCCCAGGAGCTTTATATCCGCAGTGCTGACGGACTGCGCAGCATGGGGTACTCCACCGAACAGGCGATCGACGTTCAGGACTCCATGTCTTACGCGTTCGTGAAGAACGCCGCGTCTGCCGAGCGTGCTGATTCTGCTATTAGTGCCTTCACCAAAGCGATAAACACCGGCACCGTATCTGCCGACCAGTGGGAATCCATCACCACTGCCATTCCGACAGTCATTAACGATATTGCAGCAGCCAGTGGTAAATCAGCAGCAGCAATCCGCGCCCTTGGAGCTTCAGGTAAGCTTACAGCTTCGGATCTTACCGAAGGTCTGAAACAATCACTCGATGCAAACACAGCTGCAGCTGCTGGCATGTCTAATAATCTGGTCGATGCCAGCGTCAGGATGCGGACCGCCGTTACCGCTATGCTGGTGGCAGTCGAAGGGCAGACCGGAGTGATTCAGGGCTTCACCAACAGCATCATTACCGCCGCCGATACGATCCTCAGTTTCTCTGAGAACTCCGAGGCTATGTCGGGCTACATCGACAGCGCAACACTCGCTGCCAAAGCTTTCGCCCTGGTAATGGCTGGACGTTACGCCGGATCGTTGAAGGATGCTCTCAGCGGGAAGCTGCAATCAATTGCTGCTACCCGTCAGCAGACAGCGGCAGAGAACCAGTCTGCCCAGTCGCTGCTTATTGCGGCTAACGCAGCGCAAAGAAAAACCCTTGCTGATAAAGAAGCGGCATTCTCAGCCGTTGCGCTGGCTCAGGCTGAGCTGAATGTCGCGCGTGGAAGTAACGCCGAAATGACGGCACTGGAAAACCTTAGCGCAGCGAAATCCCGCGCCCGGGCTGCTTCGCTAGCGCTGGTGGAAGCAGAAACCGCCCAGGCTGCAGCTTCTGCCAGAGCTGCGGCTGCGGCACGCGCTGCATCGGTGGGATTTGGCCTTGCTCGTGGCGCTCTTTCACTGATCGGCGGCCCAGCGGGTGTAGCAATGATTGCCGCATCCGCACTGCTTTATTGGTGGCAAACTGCCAAGCAGGCGAAGGAAGAGGCAGTTGCTTTCGCTGACGGGCTGGACAAGCTCAATAGTTCTATGAAGACAATGAGCAACACTCAGCTTCGTGGCGCTATTGCTGATGCTAGCGTTGCCATGAGAGGCCAGGGGGCTGCAGTTGCTGATTTAAAAAAGGAGATTGAAGATCTCACGGCTAAACGCGATGACTATATAGAAAAAGGGAGCGGGTACAACACGACTGCTGAGCAGGGGAATGGTCTTCTTAAAAATGCTGCAAAACTTACTGACGAAATTAATCAAAAAGAACGAGATCGCGCTGACATTGAAGATAAGCTGGCACGAACAACGCAAGCCCGAAACGATATGGAGTCCACTCTCAATAATAATATGCTCTCCTCAATGGGCGTACATGATCGCCTTATAGAGAAAGGCTCCACTCTTGAGCAGGTGCAAGGGGCTGTGGCCAGAGCCTTTGGCAAAACAGCCGATGAAATCAACCGGGCCAATCAAGCTGGTCAGAACTTCAATCCCAAATCATTGCAGATCGCCCCCCCAACTGCCGATGGCGATAAAGTAATCCTGAACCTTGAAGAGCAGAACGAGCTTTTGAAAATACAGGATGAACGCCAGCGAGCAGTAGCAAAAGCCAGAATGGCGGCGTCTAAGGTTACTGACAACCCTAACCAGATCGCGTCTGCTGAACGTCTGGCTGCAGAGAATTACGATCTGCAGGAAGCTGAGGAGGCACGACGCAAAGCGCAGCAGCAGAGTGAGCAGCAGGGAAAAAGCGCAGCTACTCAGATGGAAGCTAATGCTCAAAAAATTGCTGATTACAAGCAGCGCGCAGAGACCGCTGCCGGGGCAACTCAGGACTTGTCCCGCGAACAGGCAATGCTGAGGGCGGAGCAGTCGCTTAATAAAAGCGCTACAGCTGGGGAAATTGAGGAAGTAAGGAAATATGCTGCTGCTGAATGGGACGCTGCTAATGCTGTTAAGCAGCGCCAGCAGGCAGAGCAGGGTAAAAAATACGCAGAACAGGAAATTGCAGCGGCGAAGGTTATGCCTGATGCGATTACTGGCATTGCTGAGGATCCGCTGGCTCAGATTAATCTCCAAGAACAGCAGAGACTGGCAGCACTAGCCAAATATCAGGAGATCGATAAGCAAAACACGCAGCTTTATGAAGATGCCAAAACTGCCATACAGCAACAAGCGGCCAACCAAAGAATGGCTATTGCTGTAAATGAGCAACGCGTTTACCAACAAAATCTAAGCCAATTACTTGGTGCTACGTCAGATTCTCTCGATGCAGTCGCAGATGCGATAGGGCAAGCAGCTGGTAAGTCTAGCGCGGCATATCAGGCTATGTTTGCAGTCAGCAAAGGCTTTGCTGTAGCGCAGGCTGCTTTGAACATGCAAACCGCGATAGGTAACGCAATGGCTTTGCCCTGGCCTGAAAATATTCCTGCTATCGCTCAGGCCGTAGCAGCTGGTGGGCAGATGGTAAGTGCAATCAGCGGGATATCTTATAGCGGAGGCCGTCGTTACGGTGGCAACGTCTCTGCTGGTAATGCCTACCGAATAAATGAAAACGGTGAGTCTGAGATATTCCAGACGGCTGGCGGTCAGCAGGTGTTCATTCCTAACCAGTCAGGGAAGGTTATTCCGGCCGATAAGGCTGGTGGCGGAAGTAACGTAACTGTACAGCAGGTTAACCATTATCACTTTGAGGGAAGTCCTCAAGATCCGGCAACGCTAAAACAGTTTGATAAGATTGCGTATAGCGCAGCTTTACGAGCAATAAGCAATGAGCAGCGACCCAACGGGCTACTACGGAAAGGAAGATAATGGCGGAGGGATTCCGCCATTTCCCCATTACTTCTGTCCCAAACCCAGCTTAATGATATCGCGAATATAATCTTGCATTCCGCTCATGTAATCCATTAGCTCTGGGGTTGCACCTTCGGCTGGAACCTCAATCGGTCTGGATTTTGCCAATTGTTCAAGCCTCTGTTTTTGCTCATCACTTAATACAGAGATGATATAGGAGAGCAGACTGCTCTGAGCCATTACTTCTAACTCTGTAGGTAATTTCTTTTCCATAAAGCCTCTTGAGTTACGACTGCAAAATTGCAGGTCAATTTATAAATTGAAGCAATTTTCAAAATTTACAATCTTGGAGTGACTCATGCCACAAACATTCACATGGACGCCGCAGCGGAGCTACAGCGTTGATCGCACACCGAACGTAGCCGTTGTTAAGCTGGGGGATGGGTACGAGCAGCGACAGGTTAAGGGCATAAATCCGCTGATGGCGAAATACAGCCTGGTGTTTCGCGGTGTAGGCGGGCCATGCAGGGCTAACGCGGCAAAGGAGGCTGAAGCTTTCCTGCAGGCGCGTATGGCGGTCGAGTCCTTCTACTGGACGCCATCCGATACAGGAGTGCAGGCGCTGTTTGTCTGCCGCTCCTGGGGCATGGTTAAAAACGGGCCGCTGTATGAACTGACGGCCACATTTGAACAGGTACCACGATAAGGAAAAAGCTATGAAATTTTTTGAATTACCTGAGCGCGTGATTGAGGAGGCTTCTAAAACTCTTTCTCGCGAACTCGAGGGCATACTGACATGGAACGAAGATAAACGAACGGAGAAGGCGATAGCCGTTGCCGAATCCGTTCGTAAAAGCTTTCTTAAATTGTTTGATGAAAGCTAGCTTTTGCCTTCATCTTCTTTCTTAAAGTGTTGTACCGCCTGGCTATACATCGACAACAGGTTAGAAATATCCCCGCCTGAATAAACAGGCACTCTCTGAGCCCTGACTAATTCAATTAATAGCGCATAAGCTGATTCTTCGGGTGAGTCTTTCGGGTTTACAAGTCCGGACATCTGAACCTCCTTTTATAGTCGAAAGTTCAGCCTAACCTTACTTCACTTTATTGAAAATCCTGATAAACGATCAGTAGCCACCTCCGGGTGGCTTTTTTTATGGGAGATTTTCGTGCGCGACATTCCACCAGAGCTAATTATCGACAGCGTTGATGCCGGAGTCGGCGCGTTTATCGATCTCTTTGAGGTTGACCTGCAGCCATTCGGTGGCGACGTTCTGCGCTTCCATTCCGGCACGAACGGTTATTTCGGGGACGTCATCTGGCGCGGCCTGGCTTACCTGGCGTACCCGATCGCCGTGGAGGGGTTCGAATATAAGAACGAGGGCACTTATGCCCGGCCAACAATGGCGGTCGCGAATATTTCCGGGCTGATCTACGGCATCAACCATGATTTTAATGATCTCTACGGCGTTGTGGTCACCCGCCGGCAGGTGCCGGTTAAATACCTGGATGCGGTGAACTTCCCGAACGGCAACCCGGACGCAAACCCGACAATGGAGGCGGTCTCGCGCTACGTCGTAGAAGGAATGACCGAAGAGACGTTCGAACAGGTGACGTATGAGCTGGCGACGCCCGTGGACTGCGATAACGCTATTATCCCGGCGCGCACCATCCTGGCCGACGTGTGCCAGTGGCAGTACCGCGGCACCGGGTGTAACTATGACGGCCCACCGGTTGCAGATGAGCGTGATAACCCCACCACCAATCCGGCAAAAGATAAGTGCTCACACCGCCGCTCCGGCTGCCGCTTCCGTTACCCACGTCCCGAGCCGATGCCAATCAGCAGCTTCCCTGGCTCCCAGAAGGTGTCCTGATGCAGGAATTAATCAATTATGCGGCCTCGTCGCAGGATGAGGTGTGCGGCCTGATCATTGATGGCACCCGGCTTTTCCCCTGTCGCAACATTCATCCCAGCCCGGAGAGCCATTTCCGGATCAGCGATGACGACTGGCTTGCGGCGGAGAAAGAGGGCGAGGTGACCGCCATATTTCACTCACACCCGATGAACTCCCCGGTACTGTCCGGCGCTGACCGCCAGGCACAGGTTGTGACAGGTCTGCCCTGGTGGCTGGCGTGCAACGGCGCGCTACGTAAGTTTCGCCCGGTACCGCATCTGCTGGGCCGCCGGTTTCAGCATGGCGTCACAGACTGCTACACGCTTTTTCGCGACGCCTATCACCTGGCTGGTGTGGATCTGCCGGACTTTGAGCGGACAGATGGCTGGTGGCTGCGTGGGGAAAACCTCTACATCAAAAATATGGCAGCCAATGGCTTCCACCCGGTTCCCGCCAGCGATGCGCAGCCCGGCGATGTGATCATCCGCCAGCCATTCCCGGGCGCTGACCCCTGCCACGCTATGATCCTGCTTGAAGGCGGCAGGGTGCTTCATCACGACTGCGCCGGGCACCTCAGCAGACGCGAGGATTACCGCCTGGCCTTTATGAGGCAAACCCATTCTATCTGGAGGCACGAACGATGCTCCGATTTAAATTTAGCGGGCATTTACGCCGACATTTCAGTGAAATCGAATTAGCCGTCGATACGCCTGCGCAGGGGCTGCGCCTTCTGCTGGCACAGGATCGCGCCTTCAAGAAAGCTTTTCTGGCGTCGCCTGTGCAGATCCGCGTTGATGGCGATGAGCTGGACGATGATAACGCGCGCTTACACATGGACCGCCAGCTGGACAGCGGAGCCACCATAACGTTTGTCCCGGTTGTGCAGGGAGCAGGGCTGGAAACCGGCACCATTGTTGCCATCGTAGCCATCACGATGTCGGTCGCCTCGGTTGCCTACTCGTTGTACATGTCCCGCAACATGAAAACCAAAACCTCAGCCGAGGCAGCGGAAAACAACACCATCACCAACAACTCATTCACCAGCACCGAGAGCCGTGTTGGCCAGGGGCATCCGGTCGCGCTTCTGCTGGGCGAAATGGTGGTGGCCCCCAACGTGGTATCCCTCGGCATCGATACGTCGAACAACCAGGACTGGACAGAATCTATTAGCTAAGGTGGCGTTATGTCTTCAGGCGGCGGCAAAGCCAGCACCCCCAAACTCCTCGACGATAACCTCAAATCCAAACAGTTTTACCAGGTGCTTGACCTCATCAGCGAGGGGCCGATTTACGGCCCGGTGGATCAGGAGCATCTGTCCTCGTTTATGCTGAACAAGACGCCGGTTACCGATGCCCGCGGTAATATCAGCATTCCCGGAATCAGCGTTGCCTGGCGGCCTGGCTCAGAGTTTCAGAGCCCGATTAATGGCTTCGCTGCAGTCCAGGCATCAACCATCGTTAATGCGGATGTAACGTTTGATACGCCGCTGGTGCGTACCGTCAGCGATTCCGACGTGACCCGCGTGCGCCTGAATATCGGTGTTACCGGGCTGGTGCAGCAGGACACCAAGGGGAACCAGCAAAACAGCACTGTTACCCTGGTGATTGAAACCCGCACGGCTAACGGTGCGTGGGAAATTCAGAAAACAGTAAGCATCACCGGCAAGATCTCCGGCGAATATCTGGAGGCGCACACCATCGATGCCCCGGATATCAAACCGTTCGATATCCGTGTCCGCCGCATTACCCCGGACAGCGTCAGCGATCTGCTGGCGAACGGTACCATCTGGAACAGCTACACCGAAATCACTGACGACAACCTGTCGTACCCGTTTTCGGCTATGGTCGGGGCCGTAATCGACCGTGACCAGTACACTGACACACCGAACCGCACCTATCATCTGCGCGGGCTGATTGTCGATGTACCGGATAATTACGATCCGGTTACCCGCACCTATTCCGGGCTGTGGCTGGGCGGCTTCAAAAAGGCTTGGACCAATAACCCCGCCTGGCTTTTTCGAGAGCTGGTGAAAAATGAGCGTTTTGGCCTGGCCCGACGTGCTGGTTATATCGATGTTGATGACGGCATGCTGTACGTCCTGTCGCAGTATTGCGACCAGCTGGTAAACGACGGCTACGGCGGGCTGGAACCGCGCCTGACGCTTAACGCCTATGTGACCGAGCAAATCAGCGCGCGTGAGCTGCTGGATAAAATTGCGGGCATGTTCCGGGGCATTGCGCTGTGGGACGGCATGCGGCTGACGGTCATGCTGGACGCGCCGCAGGATCCGATCGCCACCATCACCAACGCCAGTGTGGTTGACGGTAAATTTACCCGCAGCTCTGTTAAGCGTGCCGAAAAATACAATGCCGTGGTGGTGTCATGGACTGATCCGGATAACGGCTGGGAGCAGGTGAAGGAGTATGTTTCCGACGATGACGAGATCGCCCGGGGCATCTATAACGAAACCACGCTGGAGGCGTTTGGCTGTACTTCTCGTGGGCAGGCATGGCGCGCCGGGAAGTGGTTGCTGGAAACGGCAAAGCGTGAGAGCAGTCGCTTAACATTCCAGATGGCGCGAGACGCCATTGGGTTCACACCCGGCGATATTGTTGAGATCATGGACAATGATTATGCCGGAACCCGTCTGGGCGGCCGCATCATGGCCCATTCAGGGAAAGTGATCACCGTTGATGCCGACGTTTCTGAGCTGGTATCGCCGGGCAACAGCATGTCGATTATGGATCGCACCGGGAAAATGGGCAGGCATGAGATCGCCGACGTCGCCGGGCGCAATATCATCCTGCGCAATGCACCCGCCTGGGTACGTGACGGCACCGTTTTTGCGATCTCTACCAGCGAGGTATCGGTCCGGTTATTCCGAATCCTGAGCATCGCCGAGACGGAGAACAACTCCGTTTACAGTATCACCGCTGGGCAGCATGACCCGAACAAACAGGCCATTGTTGACGATGGTGCAGTGTTTGATATCCCGAATGACACCCTGAACGGGTACCGGGTACCGAACATTGAAAACCTGCGCATCCTGAATACCAACAGCGAGACCGTGCAGGTTACCGCCACGTGGGAAACGGCCACCACCACCAAAAAGTTGGTGTTTGAGCTCTGCGTTTATAACGAGGCTGCCGCGGTCGTCGTGCAGTACGAAACCGACCAGTTTCGCTACGAATTTTACGGCCTGAATGCCGGGAGCTACACACTGGGTGTGCGTGGACGCAATGAGAACGGGATGAAGGGGGCCGAGATGCAGGTTAGCCTGATTATCGGCGCGCCGCGCCCGCCTAATTCGGTTCAGTGGATCCCGGGACCGCTGCAGGCGACGCTGGTACCGGTTATGTCGGTCACTGCCACTACGGATACCTCCTTCGAGTTCTGGTACGCCGGGGAAACGCCGATACCGCCAACTGTCGATATCGAAAACAGCACGCAGTTTCTTGGCCGGGGGTATCAGTGGACCATCCAGCAGCTGAAGTTCGACCATATCTATTACGTTTACGTCCGCACCCGCAACGCCTTTGGCGTGTCTGATTTTGTTGAGGCGTCCGGTAAACCAACCGATGATTTCAGCGATATTACCGACGCTATCCTGGATCAGATTGCGGAGACTGAACTCTTCAAGGACCTGATCGAGAATGCCGTAAACAGCAACCAGACCATCGCCGACATGGCTGCAGCTATTGCAGATAATGCAGATCAGCTGGCGGTGGCCGTCGGTGCAACCCGGGAAACCGCCGAGGGCGTTATCCAGAACGCGCTGGCCATCGCCGAAGTGACGTTCCGGCAGTCTGCTCAGCAGGGCGCTAACTCGGCTCAGTTTGAGCAGCTGCGTGAAGTGATCGCCACTGAAACGGAGGCGCGTGTTACCGACGTTACCCGCCTGGATGCGGAAACCGAGGCTAACGCAGCGGGCATTACCGAGGTGAGACAGGCGCTGACCACCGAAGAGGAGGCGCGGGCCACGGCGGTGAATCAGCTGACGGCGGCCACGAAAACCGCATCTGATAAAGCCGATGCTGCAGCAGAGAAAAGCGCGCAGAACACCGCGGCGATCACGCAGCTGGATCAGGTGGTCACGACGCTGGACAGTTCCACTGCCTCACGGTTCGAAGAGATCACCGGCAAAACGGATACTGCCAACGGTGGCGTACAGAACACGGCAATCGCGTTGATTCAGAGCACTCTGGCGAACGTCAACCTGCAGCAGCGCCTGAGCGTTCAGTACGGCGATAATAAAGCCGGGATTACGCGCGTTGACAACGTGATGGCCGATGCCAGCCGTGCCGTCAGTGAGTCGCTGAAAACGCTGGACGCAGCGGCAGGCGGCGGAACGTCTAACGTCACCGACCTGGCCAGAACGCTGGCTGATTTCTCGTCAGTCTCGGCGCAGAAAATCAACTCGATGACGGTGACCCTGAACGGGCAGACGGCGGCGATCACGCAGAACGCCCAGGCTACTGCTGACCTCAGCGGCAACATCAACGCGATGTACAACATCAAGGTCGGTGTTGACAGCAACGGGCAGCTCTACGCCGCGGGCATGGGGATCGGCGTGCAAAACAGCCCCAGTGGGATGCAGTCGCAGGTTATTTTCCTTGCAGATCGGTTTGCTGTAATGACCCAGGCCGGTGGCGAGGTAACGTTGCCGTTTGTTATCCAGAACGGACAGACGTTCATCCGGGACTCGTTCATCCAGGACGGCACGATAACCAACGCCAAAATCGGCGCATACATTCAGTCATCGAACTATGTTGTCGGCACGCTGGGATGGAGGATTGATAAAAACGGGACTATCGAGATAAACGGCGGGGTAGCGGGCCAGGGCAGGCTGGTTATTACCAATAACCGGATCATTTCGTATGACCAGTACGGACGCGTGGCTGCGGTTATGGGGCAGAGACTGTAATGCAGACATTTATCGCTGGAACCAGCTTTGATGCCATCAACTCGATGGCTGTTAACTACGTGATGGATGTTCTGGATATTTCCGGCACGGGCAGCAAAAGCTATCCTGCGGGATGCACCTATCAGGCGTCGTTGATTATTGAGTCGGTGGTGCAGGTAATGCCGACAACTAATCCGTATCAGGTTAATATTTCAGGGAATACTGTTTCGTGGAACGTTGCCACGCCGATCCGGCTGGTCGTGCTGGCCACGCCAAATACTGGTACCGACAGCAGTTATTTCGGGCACTCGTTGTACTCATATGATGCCAACGGGAACAAGACGGTAAAATTAGCGCCGGATTTTGTGCCGTTCTGTCTGGTAAGCGTGATTGATGTTCCGCCGGGTAGCCAGAATATCGCCTCATCAATCCCGTTGGGTCAGAGTATCGTGACATTTATCCGGGCGCGCGACGGCGATGCAAGGATGCCGACCTCCTTTTACCAGCAGTACAATGCGGGGGGCAATTACGGATTCTCGTTTGTGCAGACGGGCGGCATGACGCAAACGGGCTGCCGGATGTACATCTTCTCAAACTACCTGGTCAACATCCCGAAGCACGGCTTTTTCGTTTACCGGGACGGCGCTATGGTATGGCACAGCAACTGCCTGCCGCTGAATATGCAACTTTTGGCTGGGGATGCAACTTCGGGATCCCCAATGGCAGTCACTCCCGGCATCACCTCCGGGATTTATATTCCCCAGGACCCATCGAACCCACAATATGGCGGCTACCTGAACATGAACTGTTCCAGCGCGGGTATTTCAAATGGCGTCTGGAAGGCGTCCTCAGCGGTGGTCTATTCCAGCCGCATAATCTCTTCCAGTGAGGCCGCTGCGTTTAAACCGTGGGCCATCAGTGGCAGGGTGGGCCTTATCGACTGCAGTATCTACGATCAGTATTACCCCTATGCGCTCGGGCTGGTTTAACACGCCTGAACAACCCATATTCCACACAGAACCCGCCGCGAGCGGGTTTTTTATTGCCCGGAGAAAACATGATTTACACCACTGGCACGATCGCCGGCAGCGGCAACACGCTTACCGGTACCGGCACTAATTTCACAGCAGCGGGCACGCTGATCCGCAACGGCTGCACTGTTATCGCACTGACCAGCCCGCCGCAGGCATTCCAGATCACGGGCGTGACCAGCGCCACGCAGCTGGCTGTGTCGCCTGCGGTTAACCCGGCAATCCCGGCAGGCACCCGCTACGCGATCCTGCTCAGCGATTCACTTAGCGTTGACGGCCTGGCGCTGGATATTGCTGAGACGTTCGGCATGTATCAGCGCTACATGGGCGGGTTTGCTGACATAGTGCAGTCCAGCGGCATTGTGACGATCACTATCAATGGTAAACCCGTCACTGTGCCAGGCCTGCAGTCCGTGGTCCAGAAAGATTCGACCGGAACGGTGCCAGTGTCTCTTGGCGGTACCGGCGCGCCGACAGCGGAGGGTGCCCGCAAAAATCTGGGGCTAGGTTCTGCGGCTAGATTAGATGCCGGGCAGGGCCAGGGTAACGTAATGCAGCAAGGGGCCTCCATATATTGGAGTGCGATACGCATATCTTCTGTGTTCGACTATAACACTCTGTCAGGTATCCTTGGCACTTATCAACAAACGACCTCATTCCCTGGTACAGGGCAGGGGACCATTATTAACGCCACCCTTGAGTCCAATACTGCATATGGCAGTCGTTGGATCGGAGATACAAGCGGCACGCCATATTTTCAGGGGAAGATTAACGGCACTTTAACCGACGCGTTTAAAATCTGCGCGATCGGTAAAACAGTCACAGCCGACGCAAACGGGTTTATAAAACTGTCTTCACCCGTCGTGAAGCTTTTCGGAGGCGGGCAATTTGACGTAAACGAAGAGTCGGAAGGTGTAACGGTCACGCGCCAGACGGAGGGCGTCTACCTTATTGATGGCTGTATGGGGCTGAACTCAGATGCTGCCTGGGGCGGTCCGGATGGCGGCTTTGAGATCCCCACTGATCGGAACAAGCAGCCGCTTATCTGGATAGATTACAAAGTCCGTGCGGACGGCTCTGTGCTGGTCAAAACGTATCACCGCACGCATCCGGATGCGCCAGAGTTTGCGCGTAATGAGCGGGAGGGCTATGCCAGCGGCGATCCGATCGATATCCCGGCGGGCCAGTTTTTATCTGTACGCGTAGAGATGCCTGAAAATTCCGTGTATAACCGGAAATACTTGGCAGCAGAAGCTGCAATAATTCCCAACCATTAATGAGATGCTTTGTGTAATTACCGGTGGTAATTGTTGCGACTTTGTCAGCTAATTCAATATATTTTATGTATTCACACTTCAGTAATCTTTCGCATACGAAGGTTTTGAAGAAATAAAGTGGTCGAGTTTAACTGGGTGGATTGTTGCTCTAGCCTGAGATTGTTGGGCTTTAGTAAAGTTTCGGAATTAGCGATTCCGCAACTTGTCACAATCGCTTTTTCATATATAGCTTCAGTTGTTTCAGCTGAAGCTATAGGGTTTCTAAATGTCAATTCGGTTTTGAGCTAATTCATTTGATTAAAATTTAAATTGGCAGCATTCAAAAAGGCTTTTTCCGTTAAGCATTTTTGGTTGCCATTCTAAAAAAGTATGAATAATTGGTGCGCGTGTATACTCGATTACCTTTTGCACTGACTCTATGAATGTGTCGCCATTGTCATTAACTTCTCTTCGTTCATAATCAATAGTGTGCGACTTGTTAAAGCCTGTGCAGATGCCTATGACAATAAATTCTCCATTGCGATTAACTTTTATCAGTGGACTACCACTCATGCCTCTGGATACTACAAAATTCACCTCATAGCTATCACAGTTACTATTTCCCAACCCACTGTCTCTGTCTGCTTTAATCTCTCTTTGTATGTATCCTTTTAAACCTCTATCCTCATAAAAAACATTGTCATAAACAGCATCTATTGGATATCCGAACGTTATAACATCCCTAAAGACTTCATTGGTTTTGTTTTTGGTAAAGAATAATTCGGTAGGAGTTTTATGAGCTACCCTACCAATGCTAATGTCCACATTATCATTATAAAAGTCATAGCTAATCACAGGTGCAATAAACGAATCTTTATATGCAACACCTAAACCTTTAACAACTACACCGATATTCATTTCATTTTCTTTTGAAAGGTTTAGTGCACTATCAATAACATGCCTGGCAGTAAGGAAAACGCCATTTTCATTTATAAAAAAAACAGTACCTATTAGTTGCCCAAGCTTCGGTGTTCCTTTAGCATCCATGGTATACATAACTAATGGGCAAATGAAAGTTTGTAATAGCATAAAGTAACTCCTGTTAATTTTGGGTGTTTTTATTATAATAAGAAAATCATTTCATCACACATTCAAATTGGATGCTAAAAGAGTTAACAAACAATTCGCATTCATTTAGTTTATTACCGCAAATGAATTTTAAGTTGCATGACTTATTCAAACCCACTATCAGATAAATATAAGTAAACGGTTGTTTTTATTTCCTCATTCTTTGCAGAAGGTAAGTCTACTGTAATTTGATACCTTTGAGAATAAGAGGATAATCTCCATTGATCTTCATTAGGCATCTTTCTTGATGTAATTTTCCCATCTTTGAATCTATCTAACGCACGATCAAATCCCGACTGCACTCCAATTGAAAATGCTTGAATTACTAATGCATCAATGTCTTCTGCATTATTTGAATTTTTTATTTTTAGGAGATGAATTAGGCTCTCTAATTTATCAGTAGGTTTTTCACCTTGGGCATTAACATTAAACTCGTCTTCGAATCGAGTGACGACCTTATTAATAGACTGAGAATGTGCCTCAATTTTTATTTTATTGTATCGCATGAATACACCTTAATATATTAACCGAAATTAAATTTTATGTAGAGTTGAGTTTTTACTTTACCGAGGGGGATTCTAAGGTTAGTTGAAAAAAAGCACAATAAATTGTTTGAAAAAGTTTATATTACTGCTGGTTGCATAGGGGGCTTACCTTACTCCCTTTTGGGTGGAAACCCAACTAGCATCAACTTTTTGTGCTTGAGAAAATGCCAGTCTATTCCTGCCTGGGGTGGAAGTCCATTTTATATCCCAGTAAATCAATGCTGACAGGAAACTTAGCTCGATGCCGAGCAGGTAGATAAAAATGATAAATACTCTCGCCACGCTACACAATGCGTTGGTCAGATCTGCCTATCGTACGAGCTAATTAGCAGGGATTTTGGGGGCGTATTGGGGGCGTTTTAGGGGCAAAACGTCATCTGGGGGCAGATTTGGGGGCGTTAAAAAGGCTGTATATGTCCCCATATGTCCTATAGTGCGAATATGTAACTCTATGATATAAAATAAATTATAAATTTTACAAGAAGATAGGAAAGTTGTTACTATACCCCCCTACAGTATAGGAGGGCGTATGCCACACTCACCCGAAGATAAAAAGCGCATCCTTACCCGTGTTCGCCGTATTCGTGGCCAGGTCGACGCTCTGGAGCGGGCGCTGGAGTCTGGCGAACCCTGCATTGCCATTCTGCAGCAGATCGCCGCCGTGCGCGGGGCTGCTAACGGCCTGATGGGCGAGATGGTCGAAATTCACCTCAAAGATGAGCTGGTCAGCGGCGAGACGACGCCGGATCAGCGGGCAGTCAGAATGGCAGAAGTCGGCCATCTTCTGCGCTCTTATCTAAAATAAATACTACTGTTCACATAAGGGAAGAGAGTTTATGAAATCACGTGCGGCTGTTGCTTTTGGCCCAGGTCAACCACTGAAAATTGTTGAAATCGACGTAGCGCCACCGAAGAAAGGTGAGGTGCTGGTTAAGATCACCCACACCGGCGTCTGCCATACCGATGCGTTTACCCTCTCCGGGGACGATCCGGAAGGCGTCTTCCCGGCGGTGCTCGGCCATGAAGGCGGCGGCGTGGTGGTGGAAGTGGGCGAGGGCGTAACCAGTCTGCAACCTGGCGACCACGTCATTCCTCTCTACACCGCCGAGTGCGGCGAGTGTAAGTTCTGTAAATCCGGCAAGACTAACCTCTGCCAGGCCGTTCGCGCTACCCAGGGCAAAGGTCTGATGCCAGACGGGACTACCCGTTTCTCCTACAACGGCGAGCCGATCTACCACTACATGGGCACCAGCACCTTCAGCGAATACACCGTCTGTGCGGAGATCTCGCTGGCGAAGGTCAACCCGCAGGCACCGCTGGATAAGGTATGTCTGCTGGGCTGCGGCGTCACCACCGGCATCGGCGCGGTGCACAACACGGCGAAGGTAAAAGAGGGTGATAATGTTGCAGTCTTCGGCCTCGGTGGTATCGGTCTGGCGGTGATCCAGGGTGCGGTTCAGGCGAAGGCCGGACGCATCATCGCCGTCGATACCAATCCAGAGAAGTTCAAGCTGGCGGGCGAGATGGGCGCAACCGACTTTATCAACCCGAACGACTACGATAAGCCGGTTCAGGATGTGATTGTTGAGCTGACCGACGGCGGGGTTGAGTTCAGCTTCGAGTGTATCGGCAACGTTAACGTCATGCGTGCGGCGCTGGAGTGCTGCCACAAAGGCTGGGGCGAGAGCGTGATCATCGGCGTGGCTGGCGCAGGCCAGGAGATCCGTACCCGTCCGTTCCAACTGGTCACCGGGCGTGTCTGGCGCGGCTCCGCCTTTGGCGGCGTGAAGGGTCGTACTCAGCTGCCAGGCATGGTTGAAGATGCGATGGTTGGCAAAATTGACCTCGATCCGTTCATTACCCATCGTCTGCCACTGGATCAGATCAACGAAGCCTTTGACCTGATGCACGAAGGCAAATCTATCCGTACCGTTATCCATTTCGGCGATAACTGATCCCCCTGCCGGCGGTTTAGCCGTCGGCAGCATTTTTAATATGCGAATCTGTGACCGAGTTGGCGCTTTTAGACATAAGATAAATCTTATGTCTGCCGATGACTATCTGACAGGCGTGTAATTACGCATCTTACAATAAGAGAGTCGATAGCCATGGATAAAACAGCAGCGATGCACAAACCGCAGACAGTTGGCTTTTTACATCATATCCGCTTAGTACCCCTTTTCTCCGCCATCCTCGGCGGTATTCTTCTGCTGTTCGCCCTCAGTGCGGGGCTGGCAGGCTACTTCCTGATGCAGGCCGATCGCGACCAACAGGACGTCACTGAAGAGATTCAGATTCGAATGGGGCTCTCCAACAGCTCTAACCACCTGCGCACCTCCCGTATCAATATGATCCATGCCGGGGCGGCCAGCCGCATTGCGGAGATGGATGACATGAAGCTCAACATCGCCGAGGCGGAGAAGCGTATTGGTCAGTCGCAGGAGGGCTTCAACGCCTACATGAACCGCAGCGTGAAAACGCCAGCCGATGAGGCGCTGGATGGCGATCTCAAGGCGCGGTTTGATGCCTACATCGCTGGGTTACAGCCGATGCTGAAGTACGCCAAAAACGGCATGTTTGAGGCGATCATCAACCATGAAAATGAGCAGGCCAGAGGGCTGGATACCGCGTATAACGAGGTGCTGCTGAAAGCGATTCAGATCCGTACCGAGCGGGCCAACAAACTCAGCGAACTGGCACACCAGCGTGCGCAGCTTGGCCTGATGTTTATGGCCGGCGCGTTTGTGCTGGCGCTGATCTTAACCCTTATTACCTTCGTTGTGCTGCGCCGCATTGTGATTAACCCGCTGCAGCGCGCTGCGCATCGCATCGAGCTGATTGCCTCGGGCGATCTGACCCATGCCGACGAGCCTACAGGACGCAGCGAAATCGGTATTCTGAGCCGCGACCTGCAAAAAATGCAGCACTCGCTGGTGAAAACCGTGGGCATGGTGCGCCAGGGCGCAGAGGAGATCTATCGCGGAACCAGCGAAATTTCCGCAGGTAATACCGATCTCTCGTCGCGCACCGAACAGCAGGCGGCAGCCATCGAAGAGACCGCTGCCAGTATGGAGCAGCTGACCGCTACCGTGAAGCAGAACGCCGACAACGCCCACCATGCCAGCAAGCTGGCCGGGGATGCTTCCGGCAAAGCGACCAAAGGCGGGCAGATTGTCTCCGGCGTCGTGCAGACCATGGGCAACATCTCCGCCAGCTCGAAGAAGATCTCTGAAATTACTGCCGTGATTAACAGCATCGCCTTCCAGACCAATATTCTGGCGCTGAACGCGGCGGTAGAAGCGGCTCGCGCAGGCGAACAGGGTCGTGGCTTTGCGGTAGTCGCCAGCGAGGTACGTACGCTTGCCAGCCGCAGCGCCCAGGCAGCAAAAGAGATTGAGGGGCTAATCAGCGAATCGGTCACGCTGATTGAGCGTGGTTCCGGGGAAGTGGTTGCCGCAGGGGATACGATGGGTGATATCGTTGCTGCGGTAAAACGCGTCACAGATATCATGCAGGAGATTGCCGCAGCGTCTGACGAGCAGAGTCGCGGCATTGAACAGGTTAGCCAGGCCATCACCGAAATGGATAACGTGACTCAGCAAAACGCCTCGCTGGTGGAGGAGGCCTCAGCGGCGGCGGCATCGCTGGAAGAGCAGGCGGCACGTCTGACCGAGGCGGTAGGCACCTTCCGGCTCAAGCACGGCAGCCAGGCGCGGGAAGAGAAACCCTCAACGACTAAGTCCTTTACGCCATCGCGTCCGGCACTGGCCAGCGGCGATAACTGGGAAACGTTCTGATTTCACCAACCTTTGGGGGCCGCGAGGCCCCCCTTTTTTATCGCTTACTTGCTGTCAGGCAGCGCGTAGGCAATGATGTAATCCCCGCGATCCGGAGACTGACGTGCGCCCCCTGCGTTGATCACAATATACTGCTTACCGGTTTTCGGTGACACGTAGGTCATCGGACCGGACTGGCTGCCTACCGGCAGACGCGCCTTCCAGATCTCGTTCCCCGTCGCGGTATCAAACGCGCGCAGATAAAAATCCTGGGTACCGGCAAAGAAAAGCAGGCCGGACTGGGTCGAGAGGGACGCGCCCAGGGTCGGCATACCGATCGGAATCGGCATGTGCATGCGGATCCCCAGCGGGCCGGTATCCTGTACCGTACCCACCGGAACCTGCCACACCAGCTTGCCGGACTTCAGATCCACTGCGGACATGGTACCAAACGGCGGCTTCTGGCACGGAATACCCAACGGAGAGAGGAAGCGCTCGCGCATCGCGCCATACGGTGTCCCCTCCATCGGTACGATCCCCATCTCGATGCCGCTGGCGTTTTTCGCTACCTTCGCACGCGGCACCATGTAGTTTGCCAGGCCCAGACGCATATCGTTAACAAACATCAGGCCGTTATTCGGATCGACCGAGACGCTGCCCCAGTTCATGCCACCAAGCGATCCCGGGAACTGCAGGGAGCGGTCGAGGCCCGGCGGGGTGAAGACGCCTTCATGACGCATCGCTTTAAATTCGATACGGCAGATCAGCAGGTCGATAGGGGTGGCGCCCCACATATCCGATTCAGTCAGCGTCTGGTTGCCAATCATCGGCATGCCAACGGAGTAAGGCTGGGTCGGAGAGTAACGCTCGCCCTCCACGTTGCCAGCCGGAACCGGACGCTCTTCAACCTTCGCCACCGGCTCGCCGGTTTCACGGTTGAGCATGAAGATCATGCCCTGCTTGCTGGTCTGAACCAGCACCGGCGTCGTGCCGCCTTTGCCATCGGGCAGATCGTAGAGCAGCGGCTGCGCGGGCAGGTCAAAGTCCCACAGATCGTGGTGGGTGGTCTGGTAGTGCCAGCGCACCTGACCGGTGGTGGCGTCGACGGCCACAATGGATGAGCTGTACTTGTCATCCAGCGCGGTACGCTCTCCGGCGAAGAAGTCCGGGGTGGCGTTGCCGGTTGGCAGATAGACCAGGTTCAATTTGGCGTCATAAGACATCGCTGACCAGACGTTAGGCGTCCCACGGGTGTAGGTCTGACCTTCCGGCGGCAGGCCGGTGATCGCCGGGTTACCCGGATCCCACGCCCACGCCAGTTTGCCGGTATGCACGTCATAGGCACGCACCACGCCCGGCGGTTCGCCCGTGGAGTAGTTATCCGCCACGCGGCCACCGACAACGACGACGTTACCGGCTACCAGCGGCGTGGAGGTCTGCTGATAGTAGCCAGGCTTCACTTCACCCATGCCGACGCTGAGATCGACCGAGCCGTTGTCGCCAAAGTCCGCGCACGGCTGGCCGTTATCGGCATTGATCGCAATCAGGCGCGCATCGGTAGTTGGCAGGAAGAGACGACGCGGACAGGCAGCAGGCTGCGCAGCAGGAACGGCCGCGGCCTGAGCATCTTCGTAATAGCCGAGGCCACGGCAGCGCTGCCAGTTTGGCGCAGTGGCTTTGCTGTCATAGCGCCACTTCTCTTTCCCGGAGTCAACGTCCAGCGCCAGCACCTTGCTGTACGGCGTACAGACGAACAGGGTGTCGCCGATCTGCAGCGGCGTGTTCTGATCCTCCGCGCCAGAGCCGTTGCTCTGCGGGATATCGCCGGTGTGCGCTACCCACGCCACTTCCAGCTGGTTCACGTTCTGCTTGTTAATCTGATCGAGGGCAGCAAAGCGGTCGCCGTGGGTGGTATTACCCCAGTGCTTCCAGTCGGTCTGTTGGCTACCTTTCGCCACCGGCTGCACCGGCACCTCTTCGTTGGCGGTGACCAGCGTCTGCGGCTTAAACATCCAGCCCGCGCTGACCAGCAGCGCGAGGGCAATTACGGCCGCCACGCCAAAGGCAGGCTTTTTGTTCTCTGAAGCGGTCAGGAACGGCCAGAGCAGGGCGGCGAGGAAAGCCAGCACGCCGAAGGTAAAGAGCCGCGAGAAGAGCGGCCAGAAATCCCAGCCTGCGTCGCTGACGGCCCAAATGGCCGAGGCGATAAACGCCAGTGCGTAGAGCACGATGCCGCTGGTGCGGTTTTTGATGATTAACAGTGCAGAGATCAGCATCACTACGCCCATCACCAGGAAGTAGAAACTACCTCCCAGCGAGACGAGTTTGATGCCGGGAATACCAATAGCCAGACCGATGATGATCATCAGCCCGACCAGAAGCCACTTCAGGATACGACCGATCCCGCGCGGCGTGTTGCCAGTTGCCATGTCACTCTCCTAAAAGACCTCCCTGGCTCACGCACGTGAACCAAAAAGGTAATTTGAACAGGTTTTGCCTTGTAAAATGGGTTCAGTTCTTCACCATAATAAAATTTTATGAACCATATGGTGAATTGTGCGACATGATAGATCTGTTAAATTGTTTTACGCAATTGTTAAAAAATAATTTCGCACGTTTTGTGGGCGGCAAACAAAAAGCCCGTCACAAAGACGGGCGTCAGGAGAGGAAATTAGGGGTTAAGCGATGCGCAGCGTTGGCTCGGCCTGGGCCCTGGTCACGCGGACCGGGATCGATTTTGAGGTCGGAGTGCCTGTCCCTTCGCCAATGCGGGAGAGCGGAACCAGCGGGTTTGTCTCCGGGTAGTAGGCCGCAAGGTTGCCGCGTGGGATGGCATAGGCCACCAGCTTGAAATCTTTCACCTGACGTACAATGCCGTCATCGGCTTCGGTGGTGATATCCACCCGATCGCCATCCTGTAAACCCAGCGCCTTGATATCGTCGGCATGCATAAACAGCACTTCACGCTGGCCGTAAACGCCACGGTAGCGGTCGTCCAGACCGTAGATGGTGGTATTGTACTGATCGTGAGAGCGCAGGGTTTGCAGAATAAACGGCGCGTCCTCGCGCACGGAAACCGGCAGCGGCGCGGCGCTAAACTCCGCCTTGCCGGATGGCGTATTAAACGTCAGCGCGGCGGCGGCGTTGCCCAGCCAGAATCCACCCGGCAGATCGCAGCGGGCGTTGAAGTCGGCGAAGCCGGGGAGGGTGGCAGCGATATGATCGCGGATCAGGCTATAGTCATTCGCCAGCGCCAGCCAGTTAACGGCGGCATCACCGAGTGTAGCGTGGGCGATATTGGCGATAATCGCCGTCTCTGAACGCTGGGTGTCCGCCAGCGGTTTGCCGATCCCTTCGGAAGCGTGGACCATGCTGAAGGAGTCTTCCACGGTAATAAACTGCCGACCGCTGGCCTGCATATCCTCTTCCGTGCGTCCCAGCGTCGGCAGGATCAGCGAGGCTTTACCCGGCATCAGATGGCTACGGTTGAGCTTGGTGCTGATGTAGACCGTCAGCCCGCAGCGGCGCAGCGCTTCGCAGGTGCGCGGCGTATCCGGCGCGGCAGCGGCCAGGTTGCCACCGAGGGCGATCAGCACCTTAACCTCGTCCCGTAGCATAGCATTGATGGCATCAACGGTGTGGTGGCCCGGCCTGCGCGGTGGCTCGAAGTTAAAGTGACGGGCGAGGCTATCCAGCAGCGCGGCAGGGGGTTTTTCATCAATTCCCACCGTGCGGTTACCCTGCACGTTGCTGTGGCCGCGCACCGGACAAAGTCCCGCGCCGGGTTTACCGAGATGGCCGCCGAGCAGCTGCAGGTTGGTAATCTCCCGTACGGTATCGAGAGAGTGTTTGTGCTGGGTAATCCCCATCGCCCAGGTGCAGATCACCCGCTCAGCGCTCTGCCAGATGCCCGCCGCTTCGCGCAGCTGCTGCTCCGTCAGGCCAGACTGCTCAACCAACGTTGCCCACGGAGTTGCATCGATTTGCGCAAACCATGCCTCAAGGCCCTGGGTATGCTCCGCAATGAACGCCTCGTCGAAAATACCGGGCTGGCCGTCAGCCTGCCGCTGGCGCTGCGTCTCCAGTAGCGCTTTCGCTATGCCGCGCACCGCTGCCATATCGCCGCCAAGGTTAGGCTGATAGTAAGAGGAGCTGATAGTGCCCGCCATTGGGGTGATCACCTCCAGCGGCTTCTGCGGATCGGCAAACCGTTCCAACCCACGCTCGCGCAGGGTATTAAACGTCACGATGCTGGCACCGCGATCGGCGGCGTGGCGCAGGCTGTGGAGCATGCGGGGATGGTTGGTACCTGGGTTCTGACCAAAGACAAAGATTGCGTCGGCCAGGTCAAAATCATTCAGGTGGATTGTGCCTTTGCCCACTCCAATACTGCGCTTCAGCCCGGCACCGCTGGCCTCATGGCACATGTTAGAGCAGTCGGGAAAATTATTGGTCCCAACCATGCGGCCAAATAGCTGATAAATATAGGCTGCTTCGTTGCTGGCACGCCCGGAGGTGTAGAGCTCCATCTGGTCGGGGTTATCCATCGCCTGAATATGTTGCGCAATCATAGCCCAGACGGCGTTCCAGCTAATCGGCTCATAGCGATCGGTTGAGGGGTTATAGCTCAGCGGCTCCGTCAGGCGTCCCTGGTACTCGAGGAAATAGTCCGACTGCTGGTTAAGGGCGTTAACGGTGTGTTTGGCAAAGAAGTCGGCGTCTACCTGGCGGCGGGTCGCCTCCCAGGTCACGGCCTTGGCCCCGTTTTCGCAGAAGCTGAAGGTGCTTTTGTTGTCGTCGCCCCAGGCACAGCCGGGACAGTCAAAGCCCCGGGCCTTGTTCATGCGCAACAGGTTGCGCATATTCTTCAGGGCATTTTTGCTGTCGATGACGAAGCGGGTAGTCGCTTCCAGAGAGCCAAGCCCGCCGGCAGCGGCGTGGTAAGGCTTGATGGCAGATTTAAATTTCATGAACGCTTCCAGACGGTGGGTTGCTGCACCCATAATCAATAACGCGGTTTTATCACACAATTAACGTTATGTTTACCATTTGCGCAACAACGGCCGCCGGAAGAGCGCTTAAGCGCACGCTGCGTTAAAACGGCATCGATTTCCGGATGGCACCCAGGAGGGTTTGCGCCCCCGTTGAGAGCGGGGCATCGATACGGGTAATGATGCCGATCGGCTCGCCCGCCCCCTGGGCCGGGATCGGCAAAGCCGTTAGCGCTCCCTGTTTGAGATCGTCCTTTACCGCCCCAGAAGGAACAAACCAGACGTAGTTGTACTCGACGGTAAGCTGGCGGGAGAGGGAGGCCGACAGGGTTTCGATGCAGCCGGAGGGGAGCGTGCAACCCTGACTGGAGAGCAGCGCCTCGGTATGCTGGCGCGGCGCGGTGCCCTGCGGGGCGACGACGACCGGCCACTCCATCACCCGGCTGAGCGTCACCGTATCCTTGAGCAGAGGGTGATTAGGATGAACCACCAGCTTCAGGGATTCCAGAAACAGCAGCTCGTAGTTCAGGCCGCTCATCATCTCCGGGTCCGACATGCGGCCGATACCGATATCCAGCTCGCCGGTCTTCAACCCAGCCAACAGCATGGGATTGTTCATCGTGGCCACCTGAAGCGTAATGTGCGGCAGGTGGCGATGAAATTCGCCAATCGCTGGGGGCATAATACCCAGCGCGGCGGTAGGCAGCGCACCGACGCGCACCACGTCACTGTTCACGCCCTCTTTATGGTAGAGCGCCTGACCGGCAGTATTCAGCGCGTCCAGCACCCGCACCGCATGGGTCAGGAACTGTTCGCCCACCACGGTCAGGTGTGCGCCCATCCGCCCACGATCGAACAGCCGGGTGCCGGTCAGCTGCTCCAGCTCGTTAAGGGTTTTCGACAGCGCAGGCTGACTAAGGTTAAGCGTTTCAGCCGCACGCCCCAGCGTTCCCTGTTGAGCGACGGCGACAAAGGTATGTAAGTGGCGCAAGCGAATGCGCTGACTGAAAAGGCCATTTTTTTCCATAGCCAATGTTAAAAACAGAGCGCAATCGCTGACAAGAAAAGTTATCTAAATTTGATAACTTGCTAGCAAAATATTATTAACATTTAACCGCTTTCCCCAGCCATCTGCGGCTTTCTGCTTAATGTATGTATAATTATTTGTTATGTAACTTAGATTTACACTCTTTGCCCTGATCACATTTTGTAATTATTTCCCGCGCCGGGTGAGGACCTTCTCTACACTCCAGGTAGATGAAGGGGAGAAATGAGATTATGGCGTATACCATCACGGCTGATGAGATCCGGGAAGAATTTTCACAGGCCATGTCGGCCATGTACCAGCAGGAAGTTCCCCAGTACGGCACGCTGTTAGAGCTGGTTGCTGATGTCAATCTGGCGGTGCTTGAAAATAACCCTAAGCTACATGAGAAACTCGCTAACGCTGACGAGCTGGCGCGCCTCAACGTTGAGCGCCACGGCGCTATCCGCGTGGGTACGCCGCTGGAGCTATCCACCCTGCGGCGTATCTTCGCCGTTATGGGCATGCAGCCGGTGGGTTACTACGATCTCTCCGAGGCGGGGGTGCCGGTGCACTCCACCGCCTTTCGTCCGGTTGATGATGAGGCGCTGTGCCGCAACCCGTTTCGCGTCTTCACCTCGCTCCTGCGGCCCGAGCTGATTGAGAGCGAGTCGCTGCGCCAGCGCGCCAAAGCGATCCTGGCCAAACGATCGATTTTTACCCCGCGCTGCCTTGAGCTGCTGGATTGTTTTGAGAAGCAGGGCGGATTTACCGCTGCTCAGGCGCACGAGTTTGTCCAGCAGGCGCTGGAGACCTTTCGCTGGCACCAGCATGCCACTGTTGACTACGACACCTACCATGCCCTGCATGCCGAGCATCGGCTGATTGCCGATGTGGTATGCTTTCCTGGCTGCCACATCAACCACCTGACGCCACGCACGTTGGATATCGACCAGGTGCAGGCCCTGATGCCGGAGTACGGTATCGAGCCAAAAATCCTTATTGAAGGGCCGCCGCGGCGGGAGGTTCCGCTCCTGCTGCGCCAGACCAGCTTCAAGGCGCTGGAGGAGCCGGTGCTGTTTGCCGGGGCGCACCGGGGAACGCATAGCGCGCGCTTTGGCGAGATCGAGCAGCGGGGCGTGGCCCTGACGCCGAAAGGACGGGCGCTTTACGATCGGCTGCTGGCCGAGGCGGGAACCGGAAAAGATAATCTGACCCACCAGCATCACCTGCAGGAGAAGTTCAAAGCCTTTCCCGACAGCGAGCTGCTGCTGCGCCGCCAGGGGCTGGCCTATTTCCGCTACCGCCTGACGCCCACCGGGGAGGGCCATCGCCATGCCTTTGGGCCGGGGGACGATCCGCAGCCGTTGATCGAGCGTGGCTGGGTGGTCGCGCAGCCCATCACCTATGAAGATTTTCTTCCGGTCAGCGCGGCGGGCATTTTCCAGTCTAATCTCGGTAACGAGACCCAGCAGCGCCAGCATGGCAATGCCAGCCGTGAGGCGTTTGAGCAGGCGCTGGGAAGTCCCGTGCTGGACGAGTTCGCCCTCTACCAGGCGGCGGAGGTGCGCAGCCTGCGACGCTGCGGATTGGTGTAAAACTCTCATTGGATTCCTGGGCGATATTGTCTAGAGTGGGCGTGCTTTTATTGCCGCTGTTTCGCTTGCGGGCGGAGCGCTTACACACGACCAAAAGGACGTTTTCTCAGGCATGAACCGCAGACGTTTTTTAAAATCTTCTATGATACTGGCCGCTGCGAGCGGGACATCAGGTCTCGCCTCGCTCTTTTCCCGCGCTGCCTTTGCAGCGGAACCCGGCATCGCCGATGGCCAGAGCCATCGTTTTGATTTCTCCAGCTTGCAGGCGACGGCACACGATCTGGCGCAAACTCCGTGGGGCGGCGCGCCGCGTGCGCTGCCCGAGACGCTGGCTACCCTGACGCCGCAGGCCTACAACAGCATTCAGTACGATGCAAAGCAGTCGCTATGGAACAACGTTGAGGGACGCCAGCTTGACGTGCAGTTCTTCCACGTGGGGATGGGTTTCCGCCGCCGGGTACGCATGTTCTCGTTGGATTCGGGCACCCACCAGGCCCGTGAGATCCACTTCCGCCCGGAGCTGTTTAACTACCACGACGCCGGTGTTGATACCAAACAGCTGGAGGGGCAGAGCGATCTCGGCTTCGCCGGTTTCCGCGTCTTTAAGAAGCCGGAGCTGGCCCGTCGGGATATCGTCTCGTTCCTGGGCGCTAGCTACTTCCGCGCCGTCGACAGCACCTATCAGTACGGTCTCTCCGCACGCGGGGTAGCGGTCGACACCTTTACCGACACCCCGGAGGAGTTTCCGGACTTCACCTCGTTCTGGTTTGAAACGGCTAAGCCGTCGGATACCTCCTTCACCGTCTATGCACTGCTGGACAGCCCGAGCCTGACCGGCGCATATAAGTTCGTGATCCACTGCGAGCAGGACCAGGTGATCATGGAGGTGGATAACCACCTGTACGCCCGTAAGGAGATCAAGCAGCTCGGGATCTCGCCGATGACCAGCATGTTCAGCTGCGGCAACAACGAGCGGCGCATGTGCGATACCATCCACCCACAGATCCACGACTCCGATCGGCTGGCGATGTGGCGGGGCAACGGGGAGTGGATCTGCCGCCCGCTCAATAACCCGCAGAAGCTACAGTTTAATGCCTTTGAAGATAGCAACCCGAAGGGCTTTGGCCTGCTGCAATTGGATCGCGATTTCTCCCACTATCAGGACGTGATGGGCTGGTACAACAAGCGCCCAAGCCTGTGGGTCGAGCCGCGTAACAGCTGGGGCAAGGGAAGCGTCAACCTGATGGAGATCCCCACCACTGGTGAGACGCTGGATAACATCGTCTGCTTCTGGCAGCCGGAAAAACCGGTCAAGGCCGGGGACAAGCTTGCTTTTCAGTATCGCCTTTACTGGAGCGCGCAGCCGCCGGTACGCTCACCGCTGGCCCGCGTGCTGGCAACCCGTACCGGTATGGGCGGCTTCCCGGAAGGATGGGCGCCCGGTGAGCACTATCCGCAGGTGTGGGCCCGTCGTTTCGCTATCGACTTTGCCGGAGGCAACATCAAAGAGGCCGCACCACGAGGCATTGAGCCAGTGATCACTCTTTCAAACGGCGAGGCGAAGCAGGTTGAGATCCTCTACGTGGAGCCGTTCGACGGCTACCGCATTCAGTTCGACTGGTATCCCACCAACGACTCCACCGATCCGGTAGAGATGCGCATGTTCCTGCGCTGCCAGGGCGAGGCGGTGAGCGAAACATGGCTCTATCAGTACTTCCCGCCTGCACCGGACAAACGGACCTACGTTGATGACCGCGTGATGCGCTAGGTTAAATACCCCTCCGCTCGGTTAAAAGGGGGGAGGGGTGTAAGCGTGAAATAGTGGGGGTGAGGTCAAATCGCGTAGTCCCTTACCGGTAGCTGTTAGCTTCAGTAGTAATAAAAATATTCATATGCGTATTCATTCCACTGGTCCTGTGGCATAGGGATTTCCCCCTCTTTTCGTGGTATCCAGGCATTTTCTTTTTTCTTTTTCCTGCTCACCTTTCCAAGGTCATACTTATCGCCTCCCGGCAACTCTAGGGCTATAGCGATACGGCGATATAGTACAAAATGTACGCCATGCTCTTTTTTGGTATTGCGATAAATAGATATTCCAAATGCCGTCGACAGCAGTACATACCAAAATATTGACCAGGGTAACCATGACATGCCAGCACAAAGGGCTATCAGAAGAGAAGGGATAAACAACACACCGAAAGAACCAACGAAAGACATAGGAAGAGAATATAGCCAACCATTTGAATGACATTTTGGCGTAAGCGAGAGCGTTCGTTGTTCAGGATTCGCAATTGCGTATGTCAGATACTCCTCACTACTTGGCATCACCGCCATTTCCACGTAATCACCGGGGCAGATATTGGTCATTCCAAACCAGCCTGAAAAAATTTTACCGTTGATTTTTCCCTTGGTGTAAAGACAATTCACTTTATGCAACGATACGGAGTTGTTTACGGCGCTGCCAGAAAATGAGTTCGTAAGCATAGCTCCCACCATCCCTTTGCTGTCCAGTTGCGCTTTAAATGCCTGCAAGTCGTTGGTTGTCATATAAGCCTGTGCGTCAAACCAGGCTCTGGCCTTGATAAACTCAACCTCTTCAATCACACCGCTGATTTTTATCAGTGGTTCCGGTGGCGGAAGGACGGGCATTGGCGGGAATTTGTCGATTTCGCTCGCCATAAAAACAAGCTCAAGACTTTCATCATCAATATAGCTGTTGTGATAAAAGATCCCTTTTTCACTGAATTCCTCCTCCCGATTTGAAGCCAGATACTCCTCATGGGATTTCAAATTATCAATCAGTCGGGAAGAACTGCTCTCCATATAGGATTTCAGGATTTTCAGATCACTATATCCCCTGGTTTCTCTGAAAATATTATCCCGCCACTGCTGTAACGTCTCTTCCGGTTCCCGGCTAAGACGCTGTTGGGCATCCTCCAGAATTTCCTCCAGATCAACCCGTTTAAACCGGCGTAATGCTTCTGCTGAAGGTGTGGTCATCGCTTAGCCCTTTATGCCTAATTATGAATCTGCTGCCAGGCCTGAACTTCAGCCTTCAGTTGTTTCAGCTTTTTTTCGTCCTCTTCCCGCTGCAATTTTTCCGTCAGCGGCAGGCCAAATGTTTCATGTAAGGCTTTGACCAGTTGTTCTTCCTGCTCCTGGCAGACCTGCGTCCTACCTTTAGCCGTCATATCGCGCGGATTTTCTATATCTGATGAACTGCCAAAGACGCATTTTTCACACCAGTCCTGGAGATCGTTATCGGTGAAAATCGCAATAATAACGGGGGCTATGGCAATCAAAATCATGACTTCCCAGCTGGCTAATATTCCAATTCCACGTAATACAGTACTGAATAAAAACCTGGAACCAAGAGAAAGAGATTTTTTTTCAACAATCTGAGTCAGCGCAGCCATAGCTCCCCGTTTTCCTAATAACTCAAGCAAACCTTCACTGCTCTGAATCGCAAACGCACCATCTGAGGCAACTTTAGCTCCAGTCAGCCACACTGCTTTCCAGCGAGCCTCCCCCTGCTTATCAAAACTTTCCAGCAACTCCCCCAAATCCGATACCACCGCCAGCGCAGCCGCAAAACTGCCACAACAGTTTGCCCGTAGCTTCCATGTCGATAATTTTGCCCCCTGTGGCGGCATATTGCCGATAAGGCTGGCTGCTCCGCTCTGGCTGACCTTTGCCATAATGTCCAGACCGGGCAGGGCAACCTGGATACCGGCGCTGGCCGTAAACAGCGCCGCAGACATAAAGCCGCTGGCGGAGCCTTCGCCTTTCAGCGCTTCTTCTGACTGGTTTGAAAATTCCCACATATTAAGGAATGCGCCCAGCAGCTTGATGCGTGATACCTCGATATGACGCCGCCCTTTGGGAGAACGGAGCATTTTTTGAAATTCATGAGCGTATTTATTGCTGATCGTTTCACGCAGAGTGCCGTTTGGATTATTAATATATTTATCAATCATCTCTCTTCTGAACTTCGTCGCTCCCTGCGGCCCTATATCCATCTGGCTGCTGAGCAACGCCTGGATCTGTTTCTCCTCGACTCCCGCATCTCTGGCAAACAGCCATTTGTAGAACAGCTCATTTGCGGTATCGAGATTCCTGCCCATCACGGTTTTATTAAAGACTTCGCTGGCAAACGTCGTCAGCCGACGATCGGCCCACGCCAGAATACGCCGCACCAGCGATTGATTAGCGCTATTAGATTGTTGTTCCAGCACCTCCAGCGCCCGGTCGCAGGATTCGCCAAATTTGCCAAACGCTGACATAAAGCTGTTAACCGTAGTGAGGATCGCCGGTTTGTCCGATTCCCTTACGGGCAGGTCTTTCTTTGCTGCCAGCTTGTTCATTTCATCCAGTACGGGTGACATCTCCCGCATCAATGCCGGATCGTTAAAGAAGAGGCTGCGCTAGAAGAGGTTGGTTTTGTCTTTGGTGCTGTAAGCGTTGATCCAGGTTTGTATCAGCTGGCGGCCCGCAGGCACTATATTCAGCGATGCCACGGCGTAGCCGACGATTTCCCGGTAGTAGAGGTTATCTTCCACCCGGCTGCTGTTGTGATCCTGAATGCAGGTGATAAAGCGGCTGTCCCGCAGCCAGTCGATACGTAGCCCCGTCAGGGCACGGGTCTGTTTATCCAGCTCCTTACACAGCCTGTCGTAGGCATCCGTGAACTGCGCCAGTTTTCCCGGGACCAGCTTTGCGGTGTAAGTGCTCCAGTCGTAAGCAATGCCCTGATTTCTGGCCCAGGCATTTCCCTCGTTATAAAAGTGCTTAATCTGCCCGCGGCTGTACGTTCCGCCCATCGTGCGGTACAGCAGCTGTAAATCATCTTCACCGTGCGCTTTTGCATATTCAGCCTGCTGCGCGGTGGTCATCTGCTTCACCTGACTCTTCACGCCGTTAATGTTGCGCCAGGTCGCAAACTCCACGCTCAGCTCATCCAGATAGCACTGATGCGCCAGCGCCAGACTGTCGCCCCAGTGGGCCAGCTCATGGGTGATGCCCACAGGGTCCTGTAGCGCCAGCATCAGCGGCGATATGGCTTTGCCGGAACTCGCCTGGCAGCGGGAGTGCATCGCCTGCATGGAGCGTTCAGCCCGCCCGGCACGCTGACGGCTCCATGCATGGAAAGTGGTGTGCGGGTTCACGCTCTCCTGATAAAAGCCGTACTGACCGTCAATGAACGAACTCACCCGGTAAGTCGGTCGCTCTTCATCGCGCAGCAGGATGGGCGGCGTGGTCTGGTAATCCAGCACCGTATTCAGCGCCGCTTCGCTCGCCTGCACCAGCCCGTTCTCCTGGGCCAGGATGTGGCTGTTCCACTCGGCGGGCGTGATGTTCTGCATCCGCTTCGCACGGGCATCAGCATCGCGGGTGTATAAATCCAGCGCTTCGGCCTCCCAGGGCGCATGGGAAAACGCCACCCAGGTGTCGTATTTCAGCGCCTTTTCGCTGAGCGCCATATGCTCCAGGCTGGTAGCCTTATGAACAGGTCTTCCGCACGGCAGCGGGTTAAACACCGGCTGTGCGCCAAGCCCGGTTGTTCCATGGTAATAAAGGTCACCGTTTTCCGCCATGCTCCAGCATTCCCAGTCAAATCCGGCATTTTCCGGTAACGCGCCCGTGTTATAGAACACGTAGATAAACCCCTGGCGCACGGTACGCAGGGCGTAGTGATAGCCGCTGAGCGCCGGAAACGCAGTCTGCGGTGTGGCCCAGGCAGGTAACTGTTGGGTAATAGTGTCCGGGACGATGGCGTAGCGCAGCGGCATCAGCACCGGTCCGGTTTTCTGGCAGATGGTGCAGGTTTGATTTGGCATATTCATTCCTTTGAAAAGTAAATTTCGTTGTGTATTACCATAACCCTCACCAAGAATATGGTTATGGTTAAATTTTGGGCTGCCGCCTGGTGGGTCTACAATCAAAAATGCGTAACATTTTGTTTGTTGAATGCGGGTATTTGGCATTATGAGAGAGATAAAACGCAGCTGTTTAGTCTTGAACCCTACAAATAAAAGGGGGAGATGAAGATTAGAATATGTTTCGAAGCGGAAATATGTTTTCCTAAACGAGGAAATTTTAGGAGTTAATCATGCAGACCAGCACGGATGAGATCATTCCCGTTAACGACGCGCTGAAGCTGTGCGCTATCAATGAGCGCTTCGTCAGCGAGTTGCACCAGCTGGTGGTGAAGAACCGGGAGTGGCTCCAGCAGTCGCTGAACTGGCCCCAGTATGTCGCCAGCGAAGAGGACTCGCTGAAGAACGCCCAGAGTAACATGATGCTGCATCAGCGTGGCTACGCCAAAATGTTCCTGATCATGCAGCAGGATACCATTGTAGGCGTGCTGTCGTTCAATGCCATCGAACCTCTGAACAAGACCGCCTATATCGGCTACTGGCTGGATGAGGCGCATCAGGGGCAGGGCATCCTTTCCCAGTCGCTGGAGGCGTTTATTCAGCACTACGCCCGCAGCGGTGAAATCCGGCGCTTTGTGATCAAGTGCCGGGTGGATAACGCCGCCAGCAACCGGGTGGCCCAGCGCAGCGGTTTTGTGCTTGAGGGCTGCCTGAAAGAGGCGGAGTTCCTTAACGGGCGCTATGACGATCAAAACCTCTACGCGCGGATTATCGACGGCTAGTGCGATCCCAGCAGCGGCGTGCGGGTGATACGCTCCGCGCCGCTCATCACCTTCGGACCGCGCAGATGAATATACTCCTCTTCGAAAGCAATCACCGCCGCGTCGCCGCCAATCTCAATATGCGCCTCGATCAGCAGATTACCGCTGAGCTGCGCCCTCCCATAAACGAGAACAAAGTCGTCCAGCACTAGCGGCCCGCCGCTGAGCCGCGCCTCGCCACCGACCCGCACGTGGTGCTTAAGCACGCAGTTGCCTTCCACGACTGCATTCTCCGCCACCTGCGCGCTGTAGCGTAGGGTGGGTATGGCATCCTCGCCACGGCCAGCCACAATACGAGCGCGATCGTAGACCTTGGCGCAGTCGCAGACCCAGACGTCATTCTCCTCGTTGCCCTCCAGCAGCGCAAAGTCAAACACTTCAGCCCGATGCTCGACAAAGGCGTAGTTGACGATGGCATCGCCGTAAATCTGCGCCTGGTGCAGGATGCGAGAGTGGTTAACCGTGGCCCGGTCGTAGATGCGCAGGGTGGCATCGTTATCAAGGGTGAGCCCGCGGGCGGCAATAATCTCGCTGCCGTTGAGGATCCGGGCGTCGTCACTCAGCACACATTCGCCGCTGACCCGCGACCGCTGCACCAGCACGTTGCCGCTGAGACGGGCACCCCGGCAGATATCCGATCCGTCCACCCAGGCATTGTCGCTTATCTCCACGCCGTCATAGATGGTGCAGGGCTGGCTGATGCGCGCGCTGTCGCGTATCCGGCTGCCGCCAAACACCATGCTGTTCTCATCGTAGATCCAGCAGCTACCCTGCTGGCTCAGCACCTGCTCATTTTCTACCCAGCCGCCCAGCGTGCCGGCCCGGATATCGTGAAAATCTTTAAGGGCGACGATCTGGCGCAGGGTAACGTACTTCTTCTCACCATTATCCTGATAGCTGAATGAGCGGCTGGCATCGCTCAGGCGATACTTGTTCATTATTGGTTTTCCGCGAATGGCCTCTGTTAAACGTAGCAAACTTTGTCGCTCTGGCTATTGCAAAGGAATTTCCATAAAATGCATTTAAAATATCATTTCAATTTTTTCCTCTTAGTAAGGATGTCCCATGGCCCTGGTTGATGAGAACTACTTCACTGAAAAATATGGTCTGACTCGTACCCATTCTGAGGTGCTGGCTACGACGGCGCTGGTTCCGCCGGGCAAAACGCTCGATCTCGGCTGCGGAAACGGTCGCAATAGCCTCTACCTTGCCGCAAATGGTTACAGTGTCACGGCGTGGGACAAAAACCCGCTGAGCATCGCCAATATCGAGCGTATCAAAGAGGCTGAGGGGCTGGAAAACCTTGAGATAGCTACTGTCGATCTCAACGCGCTGACTTTTGAAGGAGAGTATGACTTTATTCTCTCCACCGTGGTGATGATGTTCCTTGAGGCGCAGACCATCCCTGGCCTGATTGCCAATATGCAGCGTACCACCGTGCCGGGGGGCTATAACCTGATTGTTGCCGCGATGGATACCGAGGATTTTCCCTGCACGGTCGGCTTCCCATTTGCCTTTAAGGCCGGAGAGCTGGCGGAGTACTACAGCGGCTGGGAAGTGGTGAAATACAATGAAGACGTCGGTGAGCTACACCGCACCGACGCCAATGGCAACCGCATCAAGCTGCGCTTTGCCACGCTGCTGGCCCGCAAACCCGCTTAGCGAGCCGCCAGCAGACAGAGCTGAAGGGCGACGTTATAGGACGCCTCGAAGGATTTCAGCGGCAGGAACTCAAAGCGCGAGTGGAAGTTGTGCGCGCCGGTGAAGAAGTTCGGGGTTAGCAGCCCCTTTGCCGAGAGCGCCGCGCCGTCGGTGCCGCCGCGCATCGGGGTTGGCTTCGGCGTGATGCCCAGGGACTCCATCGCCTCAAACATCAGGTCGATGGCGCGGCGATCCTCCCCGACAGCGTTACTGATGTTGCTGTAGACGTCCTCAATCTCATACTCTACCTTCGCGGTGGGGTGCTGCGCGGCGATACGCTGCGCCACCTCGCCAATCTGCTGCTTGCGTTGCTCGAAACCTGCTTTATCAAAATCGCGGATGCTGGCGCTGAGCACGGCGTGGCCCTGTACCGCCTCCATACCGTTGAACCAGGTGTAGCCCTCGCGACCTGCGGTATGCTCCGGCGTCTGCTGGCGATCGAAATGGCTGATGTAGTCCGTTGCCATCAGCAGGGGGTTCACCAGTACGCCCTTGGCCGACATCGGGTGCGCCGTCACGCCGGTAAAACGGATTTTCGCCTGGGCAGCGTTAAAGTTCTCGTAGACAATCTCCCCCAGCTCGCAGCAGTCGATGGTCCACGCAAACTCGACGTCAAAGCGCGCAAGATCCAGTGCCTTCGCCCCGCGCAGGCCAACCTCTTCATCCGGTACAAAGGCCACCACGATATCGCCATGTTGATGTTCCGCGGTCAGGTTCTCCAGCAGGGTCATGACCACCGTCACCGCCGCCTTGTTGTCTGCGCCCAGCACGCTGGTGCCGTCGCTGAAGATAATCTCCTCGCCCGGGTAGGCCTGGATTTCCGGATGCTCGGCGGTGCGCAGCCAGATATCCTGCTGGGCGTTCAGACAGAGATCTGTGCCGGTAAACTGCAGGATCTGTGGATGAATATCCGGCGACAAGCCGACGTCTACGGTATCGATATGGGTGATAAAACCGACGCGCGGTGCGCCCGGCACGTTGCCTTTTTTAACCGCCGTAACGGTAGCATGCTCGTCGATCACAATCTCTTCTAATCCCAGCGTTTTTAGCTCGTCGGCGAGGACGCGGGCCATCTCATACTGGCCTGCTGTGGTGGGCAGCGTGGTAGCGGCGGCATCGCTCTGGCTGGTGATGGCGAGGTAGTTAAAAAAGCGTTGGGTTAATTGTCTGGCGAGTGGCGATGACATAGTGGATCCTTCTTTATTTGTTTTATCAGGTGCTTACGGTGTGACTTTAATGTTATGTATTAACAGGCAAACAACAAGCACTAATTGATAGCACGCTAAGATAGCCGGATAAACGACAGGATAAAGATGATAAGCAAACCCACAACACTTGCACTGGCGTTGGCCGCGCTCACGGTCAGTTCTACCGTGGCAGCGAAGACGCTGGTTTACTGTTCGGAAGGATCGCCTGAAAACTTTAACCCTCAGCTCTATACCTCGGGAACCAGCGTCGATGCCAGCGCCGTACCGGTCTACAATCGGCTGGTGGAGTTCAAGGTCGGCACCACAGAGCTGGAGCCGAGCCTGGCCGAGAGCTGGGACGTTAGCGAAGATGGTAAAACCTACACCTTCCATCTGCGCAAGGGAGTAAAGTTCCAGAGCAATAAATACTTTACCCCGACGCGGGACTTCAACGCCGATGACGTTATCTTCTCGTTTATGCGGCAGAAAGATCCGAATCATCCCTATCACAACGTCTCTAACGGCAACTACTCCAACTTTGAGAGCCTGGAGTTTGGCAAGCTGATCACCAGCATCGATAAGATCGATGATCACACCGTGCGCTTTACCCTTGCGCACCCGGAAGCGCCATTTGTGGCCGATCTGGCGTGGTATTTCGCCTCGATCCTCTCGGCTGAGTATGGCGATGCCATGCTGAAGGCGGGCACGCCGACGCGCGTTGATATGGACCCTGTCGGCACCGGCCCGTTCCGGCTGGCGCAGTACCAGAAGGATTCGCGCATCCTCTTTACCGCCTTCCCGGAGTACTGGCAGGGCAAGGCCAAGCTGGACCGGTTGGTATTCAGCATCACGCCAGACGCCTCGGTACGCTATGCCAAGCTGGAGAAGAACGAGTGTCAGGTGATGGCCTTCCCGAACCCGGCGGATCTGCCGCGGATGCGTGAGAATCCCAATATCAATCTGATGAGCAAGGCCGGGCTGAATACCGGATTCCTTGCCCTCAACACGCAGAAAGCGCCGACGGATAACGTTAAGGTACGGCAGGCGCTGGCGATGGCGATTAACAAGCCAGCGATTATCGACGCGGTCTTCCAGGGCACCGGTACGGCGGCGAAAAACCTGCTGCCGCCAGGCGTCTGGAGCGCCGACGGCGACCTGAAAGATTACGACTACAACCCGGAGCAGGCCAAAGCGTTACTGGCCGAGGCGGGCTTTGCCAACGGCTTGAGCATCGACCTGTGGGCGATGCCGGTGCAGCGTCCCTATAACCCGAACGCGAAGCGCATGGCGGAGATGATCCAGGCCGACTGGGCGAAGATTGGCGTGCAGGCGAAGGTTGTCACCTATGAGTGGGGCGAGTACCTCAAGCGTGTGAAGGGTGGCGAACACCAGGCGGCGCTGATGGGCTGGACCACCGCCACTGGCGATCCGGATAACTTCTTCGGCCCGCTCTTTACCTGCCAGTCGGCGGACGGCGGCTCCAACTCGGCTAAGTGGTGCAATCAGCCGTTTGATAAGCTGATTGCCGAGGCGAAAGCCATTACCGATCAATCCCAGCGTACCGCCCTCTATAAGCAGGCGCAGCAGATGATGCATGACCAGATGCCCGCCGTGATGATCGCCCACTCGACGATTTTCGAGCCGGTGCGCAAAGAGGTAGTGGGATATGAGATCGATCCCTTTGGCAAACATATTTTTTATCAGGTCGATTTGAAAAAATAATCATTCCATGCCTGCGGTAATACGCAGGCATGATTTTTTCGTAAAAGGGTGATCCAGCACTCTTTTAGTCACAACAACCGTAACTGAGTTTTGCTATAACTCCGTATGCATAGTCATAATTCCAGGAATAAATACATGCGTACTCACTCATTGATTCAGGTCGCGGTACTGTCGGGGCTGCTGGCACTGACAGGTTGTGCGTCAAAAGTTACACAGCCGGAAAAGTATTCAGGTTTTTTAAAAGACTATTCAAATTTGCAACAGGCGACCTCTGCCTCGGGTAAACCGGTACTGCGCTGGGTTGACCCGTCGTTTGATGACAGCAAGTATGACAGCATTGTCTATAACCCTGTTGTCTACTATCCAACGCCCAGACCTACCACTCAGATCGGCCAGGATACCCTTAACGGCCTGCTGACCTACACCAATACTAAGCTGAAAGCTGCCGCTGCCCAGCGCAAACCGCTGGTGGCCACACCTGGCCCGCGCAGCCTGATCTTCCGTGGGGCGATCACCGGCGTCGACTCCAGCAAACAGGGACTGCAATTCTATGAGGTGATCCCGATTGCGATGGTGGTAGCGGGCACCCAGGCCGCCACTGGCCACCGGACCATGGATACCGCGCTCTACTTTGAGGGTGAGCTGATTGACGCTGCCACCAACAAACCGGTGATCAAAGTGGTGCGTAAAGGCGAAGGCAAGGATCTCAACAACCAGAATACGCCGCTCACCGTCGACACCCTGAAACAGGTGGTTGACGATATGGCCAGCGACGCGGCGCTGTTCCAGGTTAAAAAACCGTAATCTTCAAAGCGCCATCATGACGATGGCGCTTCTCTTTCCCCTCAGGCAGAGCGCTGACGCCACTGCCATACCCGCAGCAGATTTTCAGGACGGGTAAACATCACCATATTGCCCACCAGAATCAGCACCAGGCCCACCACGGCATTGCTCTCCCAGCGGTATCCCTCGAACAGGGTTGAAAGCGTTAATGCTACCAGCGGAAAGAGCAGGGTACTGTAAGCGGCATTGCTTGCCCCGATACGACCCACCAGCGAGAAATAGACCCCAAAGGCAATGACCGAGCCAAACACGGACAGGTAGACCAGCGCCCCCAGATAGCTCACCGTCCACTCGGGGACAAAGCTGTCTCCACGCACCAGGGCGATGAAGCCCATAATCAGCGTGCCGTAGAGCATTGCCCAGCCGTTAGTGGTCATCGTCTCCAGGCCTTTACGCTGGTGGCGCAGGCTGATCATATTGCCCAGAGAGAAGCCCAGAGTGCCCAGCGCCGAGAGGCCAATGCCCAGCAGCAGGTTAAGGTTCAGCTCCTTCGCCAGCAGATCCTGCCAGAAGAGGGCGACGATGCCGGTCAGACCCAGCGCGGCGGCCAGAAAGAAGCGAGCCGGAGGGCGCTGACCAAAGAAGATAAAGCTGTTTACCGCATTAAACAGCACCGCCATGGAGAAGATAACCGACTCCAGGCCGGTATTGATCCACGCTGCTGCGGTGTAAAAACAGAGGAAGTTAAAGCCGAAAACGCAGCCGCCCTGCACCATACACATCAGGTGGTCCCTGAGCGTCAGCGCCCGCAGTCGCTTAAGCGCCAGCAGAGTCAGCATCATGATTGCAGTCGCCAGCGCAAAGCGCCAGAAGATGGAGACTGGCGCGGAGACCGGCCCCTGTTGCAGATGGATCGCAATCCACGTTGTTCCCCAAATCACCACCACCAGACCGTACATTAATGCATTCATCGCGCTACTCCGTTACTGAAAACGCTATTGTTTATCGTGACGGGCAACATCGCTTGCAGCAGATTGCGGTGGACTTGCAAAATCTTGCGGTTTTTTTGCCGGCGGGTGTCGTAACGCTTTCATCCGTGCGGCACTCTTCATACACTAAGGGTCTGGTTAATCACTTGTTAATGTGACTATGGCGGATTCCTACGGTGCTTTTGAAAACCTTCGCAGGCACAGCGCGGTGCTGCATAATTCCGTTGCGCTAAATAACGGTATGCAGCTGGCCGCCTGGTCCAACAAGCGCGACCGGATCACCCAGTACTGCGATCACCACACCCTGAGCCTCTACGTTGCTGATGGCTATGAGAGCTATCACAAGACCCGCAGCGGCTGGCAGAACGGCGGCGGGCCAGATCGGTTTTGTCTTCTGCCGAAAGAGAGCGAATCGAGTTGGGATATTCGCGACGATCTCTCCTTCGTACATCTCTACTGCACCGATGCGCACCTGCGCAGCGTGGGGGAGCAGATCTGGGATCGCAGCCCGGCCTCCCTGACCCTGGATGAGAAGACATTTGGTCAGGACGCGCAGATAACCGCCCTCTATCGCCAGTTCTTGCTTGACTGCGACTGGCAGCAGCAGGCTAACCAGCTCACCCTAAGCACGGCGTCAACGCTGCTGCTGACCCATATCATTCAGCGCTATAGCAGCGTGCAGTGGCGGGTACCCAACGTTACCGGCGGGCTGGCTCCCTCGGTGCTGCGCAATGTGCTGGAGTATATTGACGCCAATCTTGCCCAGCCGCTGACGCTCGCCGATCTTGCCAGCCAGGCGTCCTTGAGCGAATACCATTTTGCCCGCATGTTTCGTCACTCATCCGGTCTGGCACCGCATCAGTACGTGATGCAGCGGCGGATGCACCAGGCCCGGGATAGGGTATGCCATACGGCACTTCCTCTGACCGAGATTGCGTTCGGGTGCGGATTCAGCTCCGCCAGCCACTTCAGCAACCGATTCAAAAGCGTGTTTGGCGTTACACCGTCACAGATGCGTGCGGCGCATGCCTGACAGCACGGCAAAACAGAGCCCACCCACCAGTAGTCCCCAGAATGCTGAGCCGATGCCCAGCAGCGTCACGCCGCTGGCGGTAACGAGAAAGGTCACCACGGCGGCATCGCGCTCGTGCTCGTTCCACAGCGCCTGATGCAGGCTGCCGCCAATCGTGCCCAGCAGCGCCAGGCCTGCCAGGGTCTGGATCCAGCTCAGCGGCAGGGCGGCCATCAGTCCGCTTATCGAGCCGCCAAAGACGCCTGCCAGCAGATAGAAAAAACCTGCGGCGGCGGAGGCCTGCCAGCGTTTATCCGGATCCGGGTGCGCATCCGGGCTTTGACAAATAGCTGCGGTGATGGCGGCGATACAGACTGAGTAGACGCCAAACACGCTGCCGAGCAGCGCCAGTCCGCCAGTAAAGATCATTAGCGGCGAGGCGGGAACGTGGTAGCCCGCGGCCTGCATCGTGGCGAAGCCAGGGGCATTTTGTGAGGCCATCGTCGCCAGGAAGAAAGGCAGCCCAACGCTGATTAAGGTGGTCAGGGTGAAATGGGGGGTAATCATTTCGGGCATCACTACAGAAAAATGCAGCGAGGAAGTGACAACGTCACCTCCCAGCCATGCCACTATTCCCCCTGCGATTAGGGTAGCAATGATGGCATAGCGCGGAGCCAGCGCTTTGCAGATCAGCCACGCCAGCAACATGCTGAAACATAAAATGAAATCACTTTTCAAATTAATAAAGGTCTGTAACCCAAAACGCAGTAAGATACCGGCCAGCATCGCCGCCGCCAGCGAATGCGGCACAATCTTCATCAGGCGGGCAAACAGGCCGGTAAGGCCACAGAGCAGGATCAGGGCGTTGGCAAAGATGAAAACGCCGACGGCCTCGTTAAGGGTGGCTCCCTCCAGGCTGGTGGCGAGCAGTGCTGCGCCTGGCGTTGACCAGGCGGTAAGCACCGGTACCCGGTAGCGCAGGCTCAATACGAGGGTGCTGATCCCCATTGCCAGCCCCAGCGCCGTCATCCAGCCGGCGATTTGCACGTTGCTGGCTCCGGCGACGCGTGCGGCCTGCCAGATAATGGCTGCCGAACTGGCATAGCCCACCAGCACCGCTACAAAGCCCGCCAGCAGAGTGGAAAAAGGGAAGGGACGCAGGGGCATAACGACTCCGTGTACACTGTTTTGGTAGGTAAACATAGCATTGTGCGTTATAACGCACAATGCGCCATTCACGCTACAAGGGAGAAGGGAGTATGGATCTGCCACAGTATCTGTCAGCCACACTGAAAACGCTGCGCCAGACGCGGGGCTGGAGTCTGTCACGACTCGCTACAGAAACCGGCGTCTCTAAAGCGATGCTCGGCCAGATCGAGCGCAATGAATCCAGCCCCACGGTGGCCACGCTGTGGAAAATCGCTACCGGGCTTAACGTCCCGCTCTCTACCTTTATCACCGCGACGGACGCCAGCACACCGCAGGCCTACGATCCCGACCAGCAGGCGATGACCATTACGCCGGTCTTTCCCTGGGATAACGAGCTACATTTCGATCACTTCTCGGTAACGCTTGCCCCCGGCGCGTTCAGCGAGTCCACCCCGCACGAACGCGGCGTCATTGAGCACGTAGTGGTGATTTCCGGCACGCTGGAGATGCAGATTGACGGCGAGTGGCAGACGCTACAGGCGGGAAACGGGGTCAGATTTGCCGGGGATAAAACCCATGCCTACCGCAACAGCAGCGGCCAGACGACCCATTTTCATTCTCTAATCCACTATCCAAAAGAAAAAGCCGCAGGCGAGCCTGCGGCTAAACACGACGACGAATAAACAATAACGCACACATGACGAGGAATGTCCGGAATACGCAGCCACTGTACCCCCTTCGGCGTGCCGGGAGAAATGCGCATTATTTCAATGCATTGCTAATTAATGTATTAAGGGCGTCGCAGGCATAGCGAAAATGTTTTCGTCCGGGCCAGCTTCTCACTACAATAGCGGCCATTTAGTTGATCATGGATAATAACGACAGTATGCGCCTGCCCACTCATCATCTTGAACTGTTAAGCCCGGCCCGCGACACCGCCATCGCCCGCGAAGCTATCCTGCACGGGGCCGATGCTGTCTATATCGGTGGCCCTGGCTTTGGTGCACGCCACAACGCCAGCAACAGCCTACGCGATATCGCCGAGCTGGTGCCGTTTGCCCATCGCTATGGGGCAAAAATCTTTATCACCCTGAATACCATTCTGCATGATGATGAGCTTGAGCCGGCCCAGCGCCTGATCACCGATCTCTATGAGACCGGCGTCGATGCGCTGATTGTACAGGATATGGGCGTGCTGGAGCTGGATATTCCGCCTATCGAGCTGCACGCCAGCACCCAGTGTGACATCCGTAGCGTCGAGAAGGCGAAGTTCCTCTCCGACGTCGGTTTCTCGCAGATTGTTCTGGCCCGGGAACTCAATTTACAGCAGATCCGTGCTATTCATGAGAGCACCGACGCCACCATTGAGTTCTTTATCCACGGCGCGCTGTGCGTGGCCTACTCCGGGCAGTGCAACATTTCTCACGCCCAGACCGGGCGCAGCGCTAACCGGGGCGACTGCTCCCAGGCCTGCCGTCTTCCCTATACCCTGAAAGACGATCAGGGCCGGGTGGTATCGTTTGAGAAGCATCTGCTGTCGATGAAAGACAACGATCAGACCGCCAATCTTGGGGCGCTGATCGACGCCGGAGTGCGCTCCTTTAAGATTGAGGGGCGCTACAAAGACATGAGTTATGTGAAAAACATCACCGCTCACTACCGGCAGATGCTGGACGCCATTATTGAAGAGCGGGGCGATCTGGCGCGCTCGTCGGCGGGGCGCACCGAGCACTTCTTTATCCCATCGACGGACAAAACGTTCCATCGCGGCAGCACCGACTACTTCGTTAATGCCCGTAAGATCGACATCGGCGCGTTTGATTCACCTAAGTTTATCGGCCTGCCGGTGGGTGAAGTGCTGAAGGTAGGTAAAGATTACCTCGACGTTGACGCCAGCGAGTCCTTAGCCAATGGTGATGGATTAAACGTGTTGATTAAGCGTGAGATTGTCGGCTTCCGCGCTAATACGGTGGAAAAAACCGGGGAAAACCGCTATCGCGTATGGCCGAACGAGATGCCTGCCGATCTCTACAAGGTGCGCCCGAATCACCCCCTGAACCGTAACCTCGACCACAACTGGCAGCAGGCGTTGACCAAAACCTCCAGCGAGCGTCGTGTCGGCGTGGATATCGAACTGGGCGGCTGGCAGGAGCAGCTGATCCTGACGATGACCAGCGAGGAGGGGGTGAGCATTACCCATACGCTGGAGGGTGAGTTTGCTGAGGCCACCAACGCCGAAAAGGCGCTTAGCCAGCTGCAAGATGGCCTGGGCAAGCTGGGGCAGACTATCTATTATGCGCGCGATATTCGCGTCAATCTGCCGGGGGCACTGTTTGTCCCCGCCAGCCAGCTGAACCAACTGCGCCGTGAGGCCGTGGAGATGCTCGATAGCGCCCGTCTGGCAAACTACCCGCGTGGCAGCCGCAAAGCCGTGGCGACGCCAGCCCCGGTCTACCCGGATACCCATCTCTCGTTCCTGGCTAACGTTTACAACGAGAAGGCGCGTACTTTCTATCACCGCTATGGCGTGCAGCTGATTGATGCCGCCTATGAGGCGCATGAGGAGAAGGGCGACGTTCCGGTGATGATCACTAAGCACTGCCTGCGCTTTGCCTTTAATCTCTGTCCGAAGCAGGCCAAAGGCTCGATTAAGAGCTGGAAGGCGACGCCGATGCAGCTGGTACACGGCGACGAAGTGCTGACCCTGAAGTTTGACTGCCGTCCCTGCGAGATGCACGTGATTGGCAAAATGAAAAATCACATCCTCAAGATGCCCCAACCGGGTAGCGTTGTGGCCTCCATCAGCCCGGATGAGCTGATGAAGACCATGCCAAAACGCGCTAAACCATAAACCCGACACGCCGGGTGGCGCTGCGCTTACCCGGCCTACATATCGTACCAGCTTGTAGGCCCGGCAAGCGACGCGCCGCCGGGCAGAACGGTTAGTGCGATTTAAAGCCTGCCGCCGACATCAGCAGGCGAAACGCCATGCTGACCGCAGTGAGCGCCAGTACGCTGGCGACCCAGATAGCAATTAGCCAGAACAGACGCTTTACAAAACGCGGTGCCGCCATCAGTGATATCCCTCCCCAGGCTGAACTTTGCCGCGGAATACGTAGTAGCTCCACGCGGTATAGACCAGAATCAGCGGAATAATCAGCAGCGCGCCCACCAGCATAAAGCCCTGACTTTGCGGCGGGGAGGCGGCATCCCACAGGGAGATACTGGGCGGGATGATATTCGGCCAGATGCTGATCCCGAGGCCGCTAAAGCCAAGGAATACCAGCCCGAGGGTGAGGATAAACGGTAACGTATGATGATGTACGTTGCTCAGGCTGCGCCACTGCCAGAAGCTGAAAAGGAGCACCAGCAGCGGCACCGGCAGGAAGAAGAAGAGGTTCGGCATGCTGAACCAGCGATCGGCGATCCCCTGGTGGGTCAGGGGCGTCCAGAGGCTGATCACGCCTATAGTCACCAGCAGTGCCAGCAGCAGCTGTTTCGCGCTGTGTCGCATCTTCTCCTGTAGCGGCCCGCCGCTCTTCATTACCATCCAGGTTGCACCGAGCAGGGCGTAGGCAATGGTCAGCCCTAAGCCGCAGAAGAGGTTAAACGCCGTGAGCCAGTCAAGCGCGCCACCGCTAAAACGGCGACCAGTCACCTCAAAGCCGTTTAATACCGCGCCGACCACCACGCCCTGGGCAAAGGTGGCGACAATCGATCCGAAAATAAACGACTTGTCCCAGAACGGACGGTGCGCCGGAGTCGCTTTGAAGCGAAACTCAAACGCTACCCCGCGGAAGATCAGTCCGGCCAGCATGATGGTCAGCGGAATAGTCAGCGCGTCGGCAATGACCGCGTAGGCCAGCGGGAACGCGCCAAACAGCCCTGCGCCACCCATTACCAGCCAGGTTTCGTTACCATCCCAGACCGGCGCAACGCTGTTTACCATCACGTCACGATCTTCACCGTTGCGAATGAGGGGAAACAGAATACCGATCCCAAGATCGAAGCCGTCCATCACGATATACATCAGCGTGGCGAAGACGATTATCACAAACCAGATAACTGACAGATCGATACCCATTACTTGTTCTCCTCTGTCTCTAACGACTCTCCGGCCGCAGAGAGCGGACGCGCCGGACGGCCCTCTGTCGGGTGACGATCTTCAGGCTGCGGACCGTGCTTGATCAGCCTGCCGATATAGACATATCCCACGCCAAAGACGGCGGAGTAGACCACAAAGAATCCCAGCAGGGTCAGACTCATCTGCAAGGTACTGTGCTGCGAGACGGCATCAATGGTGCGCAGTTGGCCATAAACCACCCACGGCTGGCGTCCCACCTCGGTAGTCACCCAGCCCGCCAGCAGAGCAATCAGCCCGGCAGGTCCCATCCACAGGGCGAAGTGATGAAACGGACGCGAGGTATAGAGACGCCCTTTATAACGCAGCCACAGCCCGACCACGCCCAGCAGGATCATTAGCAGGCCCATCGCCACCATTATGCGGAACGACCAGAAGACAATGGTGGAGTTAGGGCGATCCTCTTTCGGGAACGACTTGAGGGCCGGAACCTGTTTATCCAGGCTGTGTGTCAGGATCAGGCTGCCCAGCGCCGGGATCTCCAGCCCGTAGCGGGTGCGCTCCTGCTCCATATCCGGCCAGCCAAACAGCAGCAGCGGGGTCGGCTCACCGGGCGGGTTCTCCCAGTGGCCTTCGATGGCGGCAATCTTCGCTGGCTGATGCTCCAGGGTATTCAGGCCATGCATATCGCCCACTACGGCCTGGATCGGAGCCACCACCAGCGCCATCCACAATGCCATAGAGAACATCCTGCGGATGGCGGGGGTATTGTTGCCTTTAAGAAGATGCCAGGCACCGGAGGCACCCACAAACAGCGCGCTGCTCAGGAACGCCGCGATAGACATATGCAGCAGGCGGTAGGGGAATGACGGGTTAAAGATGACCTTGAACCAGTCAACCGGGATCACCTGGCCATTGACAATCTCATGCCCCTGCGGGGTGTGCATCCAGCTGTTGGAGGCAAGGATCCAGAAGGTAGACATCAGCGTACCGAGGGCCACCATGCAGGTAGAGAAAAAGTGCAGGCCGGGCCCGACTTTGTTCCAGCCGAACAGCATGACGCCAAGGAAGCCAGCCTCGAGGAAGAAGGCCGTCAGCACCTCATAGGTGAGCAACGGCCCGGTAATGCTCCCGGCAAATTCCGAGAAGCCGCTCCAGTTAGTACCGAACTGATAGGCCATCACCAGACCCGAGACGACGCCCATCCCAAAGTTAACGGCGAAAATTTTCACCCAGAAGAGATAGAGCGTGCGCCAGACCTGATTTTGCGTCTTGAGCCAGAGAGCCTCAAGCACCGCCAAATAGCTGGCCAGCCCGATAGTGATAGCAGGAAATAAAATATGGAATGAGACGGTAAAGGCGAACTGGATTCGCGCCAGATGAAACGCGTCTAGATCAAACATGCAGGACTCCGCGCATAATTTAAGTTATGTCAGCGAAAGTATAGGCGATGTCAATGAATGCGGGCAGAAACAGCGCCCGAACTTAAAAGCATAACAGTTTCGCTTTGTTAAACCATTAACGTCATCTCACGCTGTCTGTTATAGAATGGGGTCAGGATGGATTAACGGGATCGAGTAATGAAAAAATATCAGCGGCTGGCGCAGCAGATCATTGACCAGATTAATCTTGGCGTCTGGCAACCTGGCGATCGGCTGCCGTCGCTGCGCGAGCAGGTCACTATCAGCCACGTCAGCTTTATGACCGTCAGCCACGCCTACCAGATGCTGGAGAGCCAGGGCCGCATTATCGCCAGGCCGCAGTCCGGCTACTATGTCGCATCGCCGCCCTCCCAAAAGCCACCCGGGCCCCCCGCGCAGGTGATGCAGGACGAGGCTGTGGATATCAATACCTATATCTTTGAGGTATTGCAGGCGAGCTGCGACGCCTCGGTACTGCCCTTTGGCTCGGCGTTTCCCGATCCACGCCTGTTTCCGCTCCAGCAGCTTAACCGCTCCCTCGCCAACGTCAGCAAAACCGCTAACGCTATGAGCGTGATTGAGAACCTGCCGCCGGGCAACGCCGATCTGCGCCACGCTATCGCCCGCCGCTATGCCCAGCAGGGGATGAACGTCTCCCCCGATGAGGTGGTGATCACCGCCGGTGCGCTGGAGGCGCTCAACCTCAGCCTGCAGGCGGTGACCGAGCCTGGCGACTGGGTGATCGTCGAGAACCCCTGCTTTTACGGCGCGTTACAGGCGCTGGAGCGCCTGAAGCTGAAGGCGCTGGCGGTGGCTACCGACGTTGAAGAGGGGATCGATCTCGACGCGCTGGCCCTGGCGCTGAACGACTATCCGGTGAAGGCCTGCTGGCTGATGACTAACAGTCAGAACCCGCTAGGCTTTACCCTGAGCAATGAGAAAAAGGCGCGGCTGGTGGCCCTGCTGGCAGAGCACAACGTCACCCTGATTGAGGACGACGTCTACAGCGAGCTCTATTTTGGCCGTGAAAAACCGCTTCCGGCCAAAGCGTGGGATACGCAAGAGATGACCCTCCACTGCTCCTCATTCTCAAAGTGTCTGGTTGCCGGATTTCGCATCGGCTGGGTAGCTGCCGGGAAACACGCCCGCCGCATCCAGCAGTTGCAGCTGATGAGCACCCTCTCGACCAGCTCGCCGATGCAGCTGGCGCTGGTGGACTATCTCTCTACCAAACGCTACGACGCCCACCTGCGTCGGCTGCGCCGCACCCTGGCGGAGCGTAAACAGCAGGCCAGACAGGCGCTGCTGCGCCATCTCCCAACTGAGGTGAAGATCCACCCCAGCGACAGCGGCTACTTTCTTTGGCTTGAGCTGCCCACGCCGCTGGATGCCGGACAGCTGAGCGAGCAGGCCCTGGCGCACCATATCAGTATTGCGCCGGGAAAAATGTTCTCAACCTCCAACACCTGGACACCGTTCTTCCGCTTTAACACCTCATGGGCGTGGGGCGAGCGGGAGGAGCAGGCAGCTAAAACGCTGGGGTTGTTAATCCGCCAGGCGATGGCCTGACGCACCGGCATTAACCTGTTGTCTCTGCTCCAGAAGATGGTGGAGTGCGTTATCTGTCACAACCTAAGCAAATTTCTTTTGCGCCCTATGTGGGGCCGCAACACGCCGTCTACCTTTACTGTGGGAGATATTTTTACGGCACGGCTGCCGCACATTTGATTGCGACAGGAGTAATGGCTTATGAGTAAAACATTTGCTCGCAGCACGCTGTACGCGCTCGGTATGACAATCGTCACCGCGCAGGCAGCCGAGCCAACGGAAGTCGGTAAAGGAGAGGGGCGTCTTGATATCATCGCCTGGCCGGGATACATCGAACGCGGCCAGACCGATAAGCAGTACGACTGGGTTAGCGAGTTCGAAAAAGCCTCTGGCTGCCAGGTGAACGTGAAGACCGCCGCCACCTCGGACGAGATGGTGAGCCTGATGGCGAAGGGCGGCTATGACCTGGTTACCGCCTCCGGCGACGCCTCCCTGCGGCTGATCATGGGCAAACGCGTCCAGCCCATCAATACCGCCCTGATCCCCAACTGGAAAAACGTTGACCCGCGCGTGGCGAAGGGCGACTGGTTTAACGTCGGCGGCAAAGTCTACGGCACGCCCTATCAGTGGGGGCCTAACCTGCTGATGTATAACAGCAAAACCTTCCCTACGCCGCCGGACAGCTGGGCGGTGATCTTCGCTAAGCAGAACCTGCCGGACGGCAAGAGCAACCAGGGCCGCGTCCAGGCCTACGACGGCCCGATCTATATTGCCGATGCCGCGCTGTTTGTGAAGGCCACCCAGCCGCAGCTGGGCATCAGCGATCCCTATCAGCTCACCGAGGAGCAGTATCAGGCGGTGCTGAAGGTACTGCGGGAGCAGCACGGGCTGATCCACCGCTACTGGCACGATACCACCGTGCAGATGAGCGATTTCAAAAATGAGGGCGTAGTGGCCTCCAGCGCCTGGCCTTATCAGGCCAACGCGCTTAAGGCCGAGGGCCAGCCCATCGCCACGGTTTTCCCGAAGGAGGGGGTGACCGGCTGGGCGGATACCACCATGCTCCACACCGATGCTAAACACCCAAACTGTGCCTATAAATGGATGGACTGGTCCCTGACACCGAAGGTGCAGGGCGACGTGGCGGCCTGGTTTGGATCCTTACCGGTAGTGGCGGAGGGCTGTAAGGCCAGCACTCTGCTGGGCGAGAAGGGCTGCGAAACCAACGGCTACGGCTTCTTTGACAAGATCGCCTTCTGGAAAACGCCGGTTGCTGAAGGGGGCAAATTCGTGCCCTACAGCCGCTGGACCCAGGATTACATCGCCATTATGGGCGGCCGCTGATCGTCAGGAGTGACGCATGACCTATGCCGTTGAGTTTGATGATGTATCCCGGATCTACGGTGACGTTCGGGCGGTGGATGGCGTTAGTCTGGCCGTTAACGACGGGGAATTCTTCTCTATGCTGGGGCCGTCCGGCTCCGGCAAAACCACCTGCCTGCGGCTAATCGCCGGGTTTGAACAGCTCTCCGGCGGCGCGGTGCGCATTTTTGGCAAAGAGGCCAGCACGCTGCCGCCGTGGGAGCGGGACGTCAATACCGTGTTTCAGGACTACGCACTTTTTCCGCATATGTCGATTCTGGATAACGTCGCCTATGGGCTGATGGTCAAAGGCATCGGCAAAAAAGCGCGGCATGCTCAAGCCCACGAAACACTGGAGCGGGTGGCGCTGGGGTTTGCCCACGCGCGTAGACCGTCCCAGCTCTCCGGGGGCCAGCGGCAGCGGGTCGCTATCGCCCGGGCGCTGGTCAATCAGCCGAGGGTGCTGCTGCTGGACGAGCCGCTCGGTGCGCTGGATCTCAAGCTGCGGGAGCAGATGCAATTCGAGCTGAAGAAGCTCCAGCAGGATCTGGGCATCACCTTTATTTTCGTTACTCACGATCAGGGCGAAGCGCTGTCGATGTCCGATCGGGTGGCGGTGTTCAACAACGGGAAGATCGAGCAGGTTGATGCCCCGCGCGATCTCTATTTGCGTCCGCGAACGCCCTTCGTGGCGGGCTTTGTGGGTACTTCCAACGTCTTTAGCACCGCGAGGGCGCAGACGCTGTGCGGCATGGCCGGCAACTACTCCCTGCGACCGGAACACATCCGCCTTGATTGGTCGGATGAGGTGCAAACCGAGGGCGTAGTGCAGACGGTGCAGTATCAGGGGGCGGCGACCCGCATTGAGCTGAATCTGGCAGATGGGGAACGGCTGCTGGTTAGCCTGGCCAATTTGCTTGATGCCCGTCAGCCTGCCTCGCTCCAGCCGGGGCAGACCGTACAGCTCTCCTGGTCGCGAGCGGCAATGGTCCCGCTGCAGGAGGAGTAGATGGCGATGAGCGTTGTTCCAGCCCCGCGCCCGTCGGCGCACGGTCGCCTGAGCGGGCTGTTCTGGCGCAGGCCGACGCTGGGCCTCTTTCTGCTGCTGATTGCCCCGCTGATGTGGTTCGGCATTGTCTATCTTGGATCGCTGCTGACCCTGCTCTGGCAGGGACTCTATACCTTCGATGACTTCACCATGTCGGTGACGCCTGATTTAACCCTGGCGAATTTGCAGGCGCTCTTTCAACCCGCTAACTACGACATTATCCTGCGCACGTTGACCATGGCGATTGCGGTAACCATTGCCAGCGCGATCCTCGCTTTTCCGCTGGCATGGTTTATGGCCCGCTATACCCAGGGCAAGCTGAAAGCCTTTTTCTACATTGCGGTGATGTTGCCGATGTGGGCGAGCTATATCGTCAAGGCCTACGCCTGGACGCTGCTGCTGGCGCGGGACGGCGTGGCGCAGTGGTTTTTACTCCACCTGGGTTTGCAGCCGCTGCTGGAGAGCGTGCTAACCCTGCCTGCGGTAGGTGGAAGCACGCTCTCGACTTCCGGCCTCGGGCGCTTCCTGGTCTTTGTCTACATCTGGCTGCCGTTTATGATCCTGCCGGTGCAGGCGGCGCTGGAGCGGCTTCCGCCGTCGCTGCTACAGGCCTCGGCGGATCTGGGCGCGCGTCCGGCACAGACCTTCCGCCATGTGGTGCTCCCCCTGGCGATCCCCGGCGTGGCGGCAGGGTCAATCTTCACCTTCTCCCTGACCCTTGGCGACTTTATTGTTCCGCAGCTGGTTGGTCCGCCCGGCTTCTTCATTGGCAACATGGTGTACTCCCAGCAGGGGGCGATTGGCAACATGCCGATGGCGGCGGCCTTTACTCTGGTTCCCATCGTTTTGATTGCCCTCTACCTGGCGTTCGTGAAGCGCCTGGGAGCGTTCGATGCACTCTGATCGCGCACCGCTGCTGTTAAAACTGGCTGCCTGGGGCGGGGTGGTTTTTCTGCACTTCCCGCTGCTAATCATCGCTATCTATGCCTTTAATACCGAAGATGCCGCCTTCAGCTTTCCCCCGCAGGGCCTGACGCTGCGCTGGTTTACAGTGGCCGCGTCACGAAGCGATATTCTTGATGCAGTGACACTGTCACTTAAAGTGGCGGCGCTGGCAACGCTGGTGGCGCTAATTCTTGGCACGCTTGCTGCTTGTGCTCTCTGGCGCAGCCAGTTTTTTGGCAAAAGTGCTATCTCGCTGCTGCTTCTTCTGCCCATTGCGCTGCCGGGCATCGTTACCGGGCTGGCGCTGCTGACGGCGTTTAAAACGGTGGGGCTGGAGCCGGGGTTTCTGACCATCGTGATTGGTCATGCCACCTTCTGTGTGGTGGTTGTCTTTAATAACGTTATTGCCCGCTTCAGGCGTACCGCCTGGAGCATGGTGGAGGCGTCGATGGATCTCGGGGCCAACGGCTGGCAGACCTTTCGCTATGTGGTGCTGCCAAACCTTGGCTCGGCGCTGCTGGCAGGCGGGATGCTGGCCTTTGCCCTGTCGTTTGACGAGATTATCGTCACCACCTTTACCGCCGGACACGAACGCACCCTGCCGCTGTGGCTGCTGAACCAGCTGGGCAGGCCGCGCGAGGTGCCGGTCACCAACGTGGTGGCTCTGCTGGTGATGCTGGTGACAACCCTGCCCATTTTGGGTGCCTGGTGGCTGACCCGCAGAGGCGAGAACGCCTTTGGCAATGAGAAATAATTGACCCTCAAACAGGATATGATTATGCAAGCTCAACTGTTAATTAATGGCGAACTGGTAAGCGGCGAAGGTGAAAAGCAGGCGGTCTACAATCCCGCCACCGGGGAGGTGCTGCTGGAGATTGCCGAAGCCTCTGCTGCTCAGGTGGATGCCGCCGTGCAGGCCGCGGATCGCGCCTTTGCCGAGTGGGGCTATGCGACGCCAAAAGTCCGCGCCCAGGCGCTGCTCGATCTCGCCCAGGCCATTGAAGATAACGCCGAGGCGCTGGCTCAGCTCGAGTCTCTCAACTGTGGCAAGCCGCTGCACTGTGTGATCGGGGATGAGATCCCCGCCGTAGTCGACGTGTTCCGCTTCTTTGCCGGGGCGGCGCGCACTCTCAATGGCCTGGCGGCGGGTGAATATCTGGAGGGGCACACCTCGATGATCCGCCGCGATCCGGTGGGCGTAGTGGCGTCGATTGCGCCCTGGAACTATCCGCTGATGATGGCCGCCTGGAAACTGGCTCCGGCGCTGGCGGCGGGCAACTGCGTGGTGATTAAGCCCTCGGAAATTACCCCGCTTACCGCCCTGAAGCTGGCAGAGCTGGCGAAGGATATCTTCCCGGCTGGCGTACTCAACGTGCTGTTTGGCCGGGGTAAAACCGTCGGCGATCCGCTCACCGGCCACGAGAAGGTGCGGATGGTCTCACTGACCGGCTCGATTGCCACCGGGGAGCATATCATCGGCCATACCGCCTCCTCGGTGAAGCGCACCCATATGGAGCTGGGCGGCAAAGCGCCTGTGATTGTCTTTGACGACGCTGACCTCGATGCGGTGGTGGAAGGGGTGCGCACCTTTGGCTACTACAACGCGGGCCAGGACTGTACCGCCGCCTGCCGTATCTATGCTCAGAAGGGCATCTACGATGCGCTGGTAGAGAAGCTGGGCGCGGCGGTGGCAAGCCTGAAGATGGGCGCGCCGGATGATGAGAGCACCGAGCTGGGACCGCTCAGCTCCGCAGCGCATCTTGAGCGGGTAACCAATGCCGTCGAAGCGGCGAAAGCACTGGGGCATATCAGCGTAGTAACCGGCGGCGCGAAACGCGACGGCGCGGGCTACTATTTCCAACCGACGCTGCTGGCAGGGGCTAAGCAGGAGGATGACATCGTCCAGCATGAAGTGTTTGGTCCGGTGGTAAGCGTGACCGCGTTTGATGATGAAGAGCAGGTGCTGGGGTGGGCTAACGACTCCCGATATGGGCTGGCCTCATCGGTCTGGACCCGCGACGTGGGCCGGGCGCACCGGCTAAGCGCCCGTCTGCAGTACGGCTGCACCTGGGTCAACACCCACTTTATGCTGGTGAGCGAGATGCCGCACGGCGGGCAAAAGATGTCTGGCTACGGCAAGGATATGTCAGTCTACGGCATTGAGGACTACACCGTGATTCGCCATGTCATGATAAAACACTAAGGTAGGTTCAGGTGGCTGAAACAGCAAGGGATGCCGTTCCAGCCATAGTTTATCTTTTATTCTGGCCGCTAACGGACGACAGTGGGCCATAGGCAAGATTAAACTTCGGAGGATTCAATAAGTTCTTGCTTTTTAGGTCGTTAATCATGGATTTCTGCCGTGGTGAGCAAACCATAGTCGACAAAGATATAACCTGTTCAATCAATCTTGAATTGGGCATGTTGTTATTCCCCCTGTAAGAGTAGCTCCACGCTATCACTCTTGTGCGGCAATGTCATCAGCCAAAGATGACATTACGATTATCTCTTTTTGTACCTTGAATCTAAATTCCGTCAACATCTTATCTATTTCTCTAAGATCTTCTGTTAGTTGTACGTTATCCGTAAAGTCCTCTATTTGAAGATTGAGATCGTTTCTAAGCGTATTAATACCTATAAATCGCCCATGTGAATGCCAACGTCTGTTATCGCTAAGAGCCACTGCGATATCTTCGGCCCTGGCGATTTTATCTTCCGGGGTTACAGGTGCTTGAGTGGTTTCTCGTACGTTCCAGTTACGAAATTTGTATTCAACAAGCCATTTCTTTAACAGATCTTTAGACAGCTCCCTGGCTTGCTCATAGCGTCTGAGCTGGGCTAAATCTAAGTTATTAAGCATCATTAATTCAGCCTGCGTAACCTGTCCGGTATGCGATTTGTTAATAACTTCCTCGACTTTATCCAGGTATCCAAGAGCAGGTACCCACTTGCCGTCAGGTGACTGGACCTGTGGATCAATCGGACCCAGCGAAGAAGCATAATCCATATAAATTTTATCACCAGACATGCACCAAATCGTACCGGCAGACATGGCATAGTTAGGGACAATAAAATAGACCTCTTGATAAAAATGCCTGGTTATTTCAACCATTTTTTCTACAGACTCGACGGAGCCACCGCCGGTAGAAAGTATTATGACAAGAGAGCTTCTCTGTTTCCTTTTTGCTGTCCGACCAATGCCTTCAAGTACCGGTTGATAGATCTGTTTAGCCCACTCTGTGATTCCTCCATAGTACACAATGACATCTGAGTCTGGAAAGTGAACGTTTTTTAATTCATCAATTTTAAAAGCGATAAAGCCTTCAATTGTGTCATCTATATTGCTCAAAATACTCTCCGCAAATAATATGAATATAAATATTATTTAAATGAATGTAATTGGCAGGCTGAGGTCGCTGGTATTCAGGAGGGTTATATATTTTAGAGCCTCACCGTCATCACTGTGCCGATGATAGGGTTTATTTAAATTAGCGCAAGCTGATCTGTGTAAACAAGGGCGTTGCTCGAGATTTTAGTTAAATAAAGTCGAATTACTTGCTAGCGGTACAAAACTGCACCGCCGCCTTCCTGCTTTGCTCTTCTTTTCACCTTTCACTCTCGACATAATCGACAGGTCCGGTTTCCCTCACTTTCGCAGGGATAAAGCTTGATTTACATCAATAAAAAATGCATATTGCGCGCGTTTTATTCTATTTTGAGCAAATGTCGGCTATGACCCTATACCAAAAAATGCTGGTCTTCTACGCCGTAATGGCGACTATCTGTGCACTTATCACCTGGTTTCTGTCAAAGGATCGCAAGCGGATCCGCTTCCTGTGCGCGTTTCTGATCGGCTCGACCTGGCCGATGAGCTTCCCGGTGGCGCTGCTGATTTCACTGTTCTAAGCGAACAGATTTAAAGAGGTTTCCCCGGCGCGCGCTGCGCCACCGGGGGACAGGCTGTCAGGGCAGAAGCGCCCGCAGCGTTTTGCGCTGGGCATCCGTCACGTCAGCCGGGTGCTGATAACCAATGTTCTCGTTGCTGCGGGTATAGAGCGCTACCAGCCAGTCATAGACGTAGCGGGTCGCAGCATGAACCGGCTGCTCCCCCAGCCTGGTCAGTCTGCCTTCGGTGTGGGCTGGCGCGTCGGTGCTGAAGATCGCGCTGCCTTTCTGGATGCGGCTGGCCGGGCGCTGGCTTACCGCGACGTCGGCATAGCCAAGCCAGGCAATCAGGTTGCCAATGGCCGCATGCAGCTGCGCTGCGCAGGCGTTATCCCGCTGCATCAGCATTTGCAGCTGTCCGGCAAGGTCGAGGCGGTAACTGGTGGTAATGATAGTGTCCGCCACCTGGCGCAGCGCAGAAGGGGTAATGCCCAGCCGGGTTGCGCTCTCCGCGCTGCGGCTCCACTGGCGCAGGTGGTTTACCCACATGGCGTGCGCCTGCTGACCCGCATCCCGCGCAGCGCTGGCGCGCTCCGGCGTCTCCTGCGCATCGGCAAAGAGATCGATCGCCTCGTTAAACAGGCCGCTCACCTTCTCCTCGCGCGGCAGTTGCACCTTCCACAGGGCATCAAACTGTTTCATCTCCGGCAGCAAGCCCTCTAACAGCTCTCCGTGACGTCCGGCCTGAACCTGTAACTCACGAATAGTCGCCTCAGCGCGGGCGCGGCGGGCATCAGTATCTTCCATCAGCGGCGAGAGCAGGGGCTGCATCAGATCGCGCAGCGTCTGGTGATGGCGCTCGCGGAGGGCATTCAGACGGCTAACACGCAACGACGGCGCGGTGGCCTGAGAGAGCCACTCAATCAGCCGTTGCAAACTGCTGGCGTCCAGCGCCTGCAGAGTTCCCCAGCGCTGGCCTGGCTTGCCCAGCAGCTGCTGGACGGTTTCGTCCAGATTCGACGAGGTGTTAAACCGCGCATCTTGCGGCGTAATCGCCCATACCAGCCCCGGCAACGCTGTCTCCTGGCCCGACTGCGTATCCTGCACCCAGTTCAGCAGAGCTTTGGCCGTAGCGGCGGTTTCGCTGCGCTGCGGCGTGGCGTTGCAGATCATCAGCACGTCCGGCTGCAGATGCTGACGATAGCGCTCCAGCAGCCAGCGGCATTTGCTATACCACAGGGGGCGCTCAGGCAGTGCCGCCGGGCAGGGGATATCCACAATATCGACCCCGTTCAGCACGCCGTTTTCGATGCAGAGCACCAGCTCGCAGGCCAGCAGCGACAAGGTGGCAAGAGGAATACTCACCGCGTTTTGCAGTGCGTCTTTTGACAGAGGATGAACCACCACTTCAGCCTGCGCTTCAATGCTCCCTGCCGCCAGCGGATTTAAAAAGCCCTCGGTCGGCAAGGCAAAGTTATCTACCAGCAGGCTTAACGGCGCGGCCAGCTCGGCGGCGTTGCCGGTCTGGTGCAGAACGTGCGCCAGAGTCAGCCACTGCTCGGTCAGATCCTGCTGCTCACCCCACAGCAGCGACCAGGCGCTGGCCCGGGCGCGCAGATCCAGAGAGGGGATCAGGGTGGCGAACTGGTACCAGAGGCTATCATCGATCTGCTGCTGCGCCGCGGGAACGGTGGTACGCCAGAACGCGGCGATAGAGGCCACCTCTTCAGCGGTGATGCCCGCCACCGGGTGCGGCTGACGCAGCCCGCGCCAGCGGCTAAGGCGATCTTCAATTACTGCCCGGTCGACGAGGTGACGCTCATGCTCTCCGGCGGCATGGGCGATAAACACCTGTACCAGCTCGGCCTCGCTAATCAGGCGCAGACGCAGGGGAAACGCATCGTCAACGCTTTGGGCTTGGGTCGTGAAGCGTAGCGCCATGCCGGTCAGGGCATGGCCAGGATTGATATGGCTCAGGTAGTCAAAGCTCTTCTCTCCCGCCTTAACGTTCACCCGGCCGCTACCGCTGCTGCACAGGGCGGTAAGCAGGTGGGCTTTCGCCGCCTGGGCGTGGCCGTAGAGGCCTACGGTGCGGTGCTGGTTAGTCGCGCGCGCCAGCACGCTCTCATGCGCGGCGGCGGCGGTCAGGCGCAGCAGCAGGGCGTCGGCGTCATCGTCAAGCAGCGGGGCGTGCTGGCGGGTCTCATCTATCCATGCCATTAATGCCTGGGAGGTTTTGCTCAGATCTCTCATTTCAGGTACACGCTCCCGCTGTCAATCCAGTAGTGGCTGCCGCTGTGGCGGCGATCGGCCAGGGTATTCAGTTTAAATGTTAATGCATCGGCAGCTACCGGCGTACCGTCCTGCAGCCAGGCTTCGCTCAGGGTGAAGGCTTCCGGCCCAAGCGCTTTACTGCCGCCGGTAAGGGCCAGCCGCACGTTAAGCACCCCGTCTCCGGCGATGGCTTTCGCCAGCTCCGGCGAGTTGATGCTCAGGGTATAGAGCGGCGTAGCGGGCCAGCGGGCGTTGGCGAGCTGACGGAAGCCCAGCGTGACGTTGCCACGCAGCGGGAAGTGCAGGCGGGCATCCAGCTTCGCCCCTGACCTGTCCAGGTCGATATCCTCGTACCAGACGTTCTCTTCGCGCAGGGTATTGACCACGTTATCCAGCACGCCAAGATAGCGCACGGTGGAGTAGGCCCCGATATCCGCCGCTTTAAAGTTGAAGCGCGGCAGGCGCAGATCCAGCGCCAGGCTGCACAGCATCGCCCCGACGGCGGCGGTGGATTTCGGGTTGCCGATCCGCCCCTGCTGGTTAAAGGGATACCACTCATGCACCCGGTACTTATCGAGCCACACCATACGGTTAACCGGCACCGGCTGTAGATGGCGGATCAGCGCCTGTACGCCCGGCAGGCAGCCCGGACGTCCGGTAACCAGCAGCACGTCACAGGCGTAGTGGGAGATGGCTTCACACACCGCATGGATCGGCGCGGTGAGGGTAAACTGCCCGCCGAGCATCGCCGCCTGCAGATCGCTAAAGTTAACCTGCAACGGCACGGCGAAGAGGTCGAACTCAGCAGAACCGGCAGGCAGAGCGTGATCGATCGCCTGCTTCAGATAGCTCATGACGTTGCGTGTCGGCTGCTGGGTAAGCAGTTCGCCAAAGGTAGCGTGCAGCCCCGCCAGCGGATCGTTGATATCGCTCCGCTCCCAGGCCGAGAGGATTGCATGACCAATCGGCATAAAGAGCTGGAGCGTCGTCTGCTGGCGCAGTACCGCCTGGGTGTCGATGCGGCCGGAGTCGCCGAACAGCGTCGCCATCAGCGCGGCGGCGTCGGTAATGCCCGACTTTTGCAGCTGGGTTTGCAGGGCGGGCAGCACGCAGCGCTGGATAACATCCAGAAGAATGTCGTCTCCTGCCACCTTAAAACCTTCCCGGAATAGCAGGTGTGGGGTGATCTTGACGTTGCTGCCGGTGCCGTCATCCAGCTGGTAGTGGACGATGGCCATGTCGGTAGTACCGCCGCCGATATCAATCGATGCCACCCGCAGAGCGCGACCCGGCGTTTCGTCCGGCGCGCCGGTGCGGTCCGGGCGGGCGAGGGAGGCGAAAAAGGTCTCCGTCTGCCCGGCGTAGTGGGAGATCGCTTCATTATAGAGCCAGACCAGCTGACCGCAGCTGGCTTCGTCCCACTCCATCTGGATCTGCGGGACGGGCACCACGCTCTTCTCGCGCTGTTTGCTGCTGGAGAAATCGTCATCCTGCGGATGCCAGCCCATCGCTTTCCATACCAGGGCGATGGCTTCAAACATACGGCGGCGGAAGATCTCTCGCTCCTGCTTCGGCATCGCCGATGGCAGGGTCAGGATAATGGTACGCAGCTGGCGTGGTGAGGCCGGGAAGCCCAGCCGCAGGCGCGTCGCCACGCTGTTGATCTGTCCCAGGGCCTGGGCCAGCAGCTCGCACAGCATGTGGGTCATCAGCGTGCTGCGACTGTACTGCGGGGAGAAGACCGGCAGACGCTCATCCAGCGGCAGGGTGTAGAGCGGCTGGCCGTCGTCGTTCATCAGGTTCATCAGCGGAAAAGCGGTCGCTAACGGCTCGCGCTGGGACTTGCTGTTCATCTGGCTAAAGCGCCAGTCCTGTAGTACCGGGGTCTCATCCCACAGGTAGCGGCGCGGGCTGGAGATGCCGCTGTTACCTTCGGTGCCCAGACGCTGCATCGCCAGCTTGCGGGCCTCGTCGCCGACGCGGACGATAGAGGGCCAGACGAAAGCATCTTCACGACCACTTTCAACGGAAAAGTGCTGTTTGCCGAAGCGCGCCTCGGAGAACTCCAGCCGGCTGGTAAACATCGGCTCGTTCAAAAATTGCGGCTCGCTCAGGGAGCGCACCTGCAACTCCGCCGTCTGGCGCAGGCCATCGTTAGCATCACCCTGATCCTCAATAATGACGCCGCAGGTGTGGGTGTTGCCGACGTCGAGGATCAGATCCACCGGAATGGCCGGAGTGCTCAGAGTATGGGTAACGATTTTAACTTCTGGTACGGTCAGCTGCTCGCCCAACAGCGTGAGCAGGTTGAGCCAGTGGGCCTGGTACTCAAAGCCGCGCAGGGCCTGAGCAATATCCCGCTCGCTGCGGTTCTCTACGCTGGTGACGTAGTGCAGGAACGCCTCGCGCAGCCAGCCATCAATCCAGGTCTGGTCGAGAAAATCAAACACCTCATCGTCGCGCCACGCCAGCGCAAAACGGGTGCCGTTCAGGATGTCATTGGTGGCCGGAGCCAGTACTCCAGGCGAGAGATCGTTGATCTGGCTGTCCAGTGCCAGGGTAACGCGGTGGGTGTTGCCTGCGCTGTCCGGCTCGGCCAGCTTGCGGATCTGCACCCTGGCCCAGTTGTCCGGACCCTCCACAAAGGTACGCGGCGGGTTAAAGCGTAAGAAAGGTATGGGCAGCCAGACGCCGTCCAGTACCGCCAGCGACTCAAGCAGCGGCAGGGTACTCTCCGGCTTCACCACCTCCGGCTGGCCGCCGTCGCGCCCAGGCAGCGTATAGCGGTTGTTAATCAGATCGTAATCGAGGCGCAGCAGCGGCCCGTTAGCGGTCTTTCGCACAAAGCGTCCGCTCTGTAACGAGGCCTGCGGCGTCAGGCCAAAGTCGAGGAACTGCACGCCGCTGTTGGCAATCAGCGTGACGCTCTGTTTGTAATCGCAAAGATTAACCAGCATAAGATCAGGAACCTGTTTTTCTGAACGTCAACGGAACAATGGTTTTGGCATCATACCGGGCGGTGCACTCGGCAATGTCGCTGGTGCCTGCGGTGCAGGCGATCTCCGGCATCGGGTAGCGAGTACCGTCGCTGCAGCGCGCGTGACCGCGGCTTTTAATCATCAATACGCCGGTGTCGTGCAGGCCAGAGAAGATCTCGGATCGGCAGACGATGTTTTTACCCTGTACGAGGCGAGCCGTGCCTTTGTTATTCTGGATCTGGAAGCGCAGCACAGGCGGCTTGCCAGTGACTTCGTCTTTAATATCCAGCATCACGCGCCAGCTGCCGTTGAGAAAACGGGTGCTGCCCGCTTTTACCTGACCGGCATCCATCACCAGCGCATCTTTAGGAATAGCGGTAATAGTCGGCTCGCTGGGTTTCTCCTCCGCTGGCTTAGGTGGTGCTTTGGCCTCGACCACTTCAGCCTGATGCAGCGGCAGTGCCGCCGTGAGCGCCGGAGCGGGTTCCACGCTGACAGGCGCAGGCGCGATGGCCTGCGGAGCCGCAGCGGCTGTTTTTTCAGTGGATGACGTTTCGCTCACCGCAGGCTGGTACGGCCAGAGCAGCGGGGCGGCAACGACGGCGACCACCACGGCGGCCACCGGCAGCGCCCACCGGCCATAACGGCGCTTGTTAGGTGCAGGGGTAGCCTCAACGGCAGCAGCGGGAGCAACCGATACAGGCTGCGGCTCAGGCTGCGGCGGTTCGGGAGGTTGCTGGGTAGTTATCTCCGGCACGGCGACCAGCAGCGGCTCATCGGCTCTACTAAAGGTTGCCACGGCAGGCGCTTCCTCTTCCTCTTCGCTCTCTTCCGGCATAACGATAGGCGGGGCGGGCGGCTCCTCTTCCCGCAGACAGGCAAGAACGTCCTCGCGTGCGCTCTCATTGAGGTCAACAAAGCCCCAGAAGGTAATAACCGGTTTGCCATCCACCAGAAAGACGTGGTTCACGCCAGGAAACTGCAGCGCTTTCGCCAGCAGGGAGCCAAACAGCTGCTGGGCCGTTTTCGGCGACTGCAGGCTTTTCCGGCTCAGGGCCGCCGCGCTGTCGAGGGTGCTCTCCAGAAAGCGCAGGGCGCGGAAGCGAGACTCGTCGTCCGCCGCCTTCCAGCTTACCGCCCGGCCTTCAACCGGCGAGTACCAGTCCACGCGATCGCCGTCGTCGTTGATCTGCGGTATAGCGAGGCAGTCCACCATCGCCTGCTGCTTGCGCAGGCGTAACGCTTCACGAATTTGCAATGCCGAATCAAAGACGGCCTGGCCGCCGCCGCCAACGGCCTGAAAATCATCCAGATCGCCGCTACGCAAGAGAGTTTTTGCCACGTTTTCATCCCATAGACTTCTTCACGCCTCTACTTTACGAGATGTAATAGCAAGCAAACGGTGGAAGAGAGGCTAAAAGCGGTGAATTCTCGTGGCATTGCGCAGACGCTTTTCGCTTGACGTTTGCGGAATGACTTAAGGCAAACTAAACAGCGGAGAAAGGTGAAGAAATCAGCAAAATCAGCTGCTTTGGCATAACCTGATAGTGATTCGTTATTTGCCTCATTTCGGCTGCTATGCTGAGATCACGTTTTAATAAAATAATAAGGTTTTAATTATGTTTTCAGGAAATTTGTCTACCGGCAAAACGCTGCTCGCGCTGGCGCTCAGCACGTTTCTACCCACCAGCGCGGCATGGGCGGCGGCAAAAGATACCATCATTTACTGCTCCGAAGCCTCTCCGGAATCCTTCAACCCGCAGATCGCCAGCTCTGGCCCCAGCTTTGTCGCCAGCTCGCAGACGCTCTATAACCGCCTGATCAACTTCGATCCGGTAAAGAATACCCCGGTGCCGTCGCTGGCCACCAGTTGGACTATCTCCCCGGACGGTAAAACCTATACTTTTACCCTGCGCCAGGGCGTTAAATTCAACAGCAATAAATTCTTCAAGCCGACCCGCGACTTTAACGCCGACGACGTGATCTTCTCGGTGCTGCGGCAGAAAGATGCTAATCACCCGTACCACAACGTCTCTCAGGGCAACTACGAATACTTCAACGATGTCGGCCTCGACAAGCTGATCAAAGAGGTGAAGAAGGTCGATGACTACCACGTCCAGTTTGTACTGAACGAACCGAACGCTGCGTTCCTTGCCGACTGGGGCATGGACTTCGCCTCGATCCTCTCTGCGGAGTATGCGGATGCGATGCTGAAAAAGGGCACGCCGGAGAACGTTGACACCTGGCCAATCGGTACCGGACCTTATGCCCTGCAGCAGTACAATCGTGACGCACTGATTCGCTATATCGCCAACCCGAATTACTGGGACGGTGAGGTGCCGACGAAGCATCTGATCTTCTCTATCACGCCAAACGTTGAGACGCGGCTGGCGAAGCTGCAAACCAACGAGTGCCAGATCATTCCCGCGCCGTCTCCGGTTCAGTTCGACGTGATCAAAAAGAACAAGGATCTGGCCCTGCACTCGGTTGATGCGCTGAACGTCGGCTATCTGGCATTTAACACTGAGAAAAAACCGTTCGATAACGCGCTGGTGCGCCAGGCCCTGAACTATGCCACTGACAAAAAGGCCATTGTCAACGCCGTCTTCTTAGGCTCCGGCACGGTAGCAAAATCGCCGCTGCCGCCAAATATGCTTGGCTTTAACAAAGACCTGAAGGATTACCCTTACGATCCAGAGAAGGCCAAAGCGCTACTGAAACAGGCGGGTCTGGAGCAGGGCGCGGAGGTCACGCTGTGGTCAATGCCGGTCCAGCGTCCCTACAACCCGAACTCGAAGCGTATTGCAGAGATGATCCAGAGCGACTGGGCGAAGGTGGGCGTGAAGGCCAAAATCGTCTCCTACGAGTGGGGCGAATACCTCTCCGGGATGCGCAAAGGCGAGCATGACTCAGCGCTGTTTGGCTGGATGTCCGACAACGGCGATCCAGACAACTTTGCCGACGTGCTGCTGGGCTGCGACAGCATTGAAACCGGCTCCAACGCCGCACGCTGGTGTGATAAAACCTACGATGGGCTAGTGAAAAAAGCGAAGCTGACCTCCGTGCCGGAGGATCGGGCTAAGCTTTACTCTCAGGCGCAGGAGGTGTTCTATCAGCAGGCGCCGTGGATCGCCCTGGCAAACGGTAAAACCTTCTATGCCACCCGCAGCAACGTAACCGGGTATAGTGTTAGCCTGATGGGCAGTGATTTCTCAAAAGCCAAAATCAACTAACAGACACAGGAGAGGATATGTCGCATTTGGAAGAGGTGGTCGCACATGTGGATGACGTTATCAAGGAGAGCGTGATTGCGCATATGAACGAGCTGCTGGTCGCGCTCAGCGATGACGCAGAGCTGAGCCGGGAGGATCGCTACGCCCAGCAGCAGCGTCTGCGCAACGCCATCGCCCACCACGGGCGCCACCACAAGGAAGAGATGGAAGCGCGTCGCGAACAGCTCACCAAAGATGGCGTTATACTCTAACCGTAAACGCCGGGCGGCGCTCACGCTTGCCCGGCTTGCGCCGCTACCACTGGCGTCTGGCCACTAACCACGCGCCAATCACCAGCAATACCGCTCCGCATACCGGGCCGATCAGCGCCCTCAGCGGTACGCCGTGGCTTTTTACCAGATCCATCACCAGCCCGCCGATCAGTTGACTGGCGACCAGCACCGCGATAGTGGTTGCCGCGCCGACATACTGATAGCCGCTGATGCTGGCAAAAACAAAGAACGACCCGAGCAGACCGGGGATCAGCGTCCACCAGCGCACCGTTGCTGCCAGCTCGCTAAATCCAGCCAGCCCATATTTCATCAGCAGAATCGAGACAAACAGAACGATACCCACCAGCGAGTTGAGCAGCATCGCAATCAGCACGGTGGAAGAGGACTGGGTGATGCGCACCATAAGCGTATTTTGCACCACCAGCCCGATACCCGCCGCTGCCAGGAACAGCAGGGTCAACGACTGGTTCATGCAATAGCATCCGGTTCACTGCGATCGTCCAGCTGCAGATGCATAAAGGTGAGATCAAGCCAGCGGCCAAACTTGGTGCCGACCTGCGGCATTTGGGCGGTGGTCACAAAGCCTAGCTTCTCATGCAGATGAATAGAGGCTGCGTTCTGCGATTCGATCCCGGCAACCATCACGTGCTTACCGATGCGTTTTGCCTCCTCAATCAGGCGGACCATTAGCGCCTGGCCCAGGCCTTTCCCCTGATGATCCGGGTGAATATAGACCGAGTGCTCTACCGTGTGGCGGAAGCCGTCAAAGGCGCGCCAGTCGCCGAAAGCCGCGTAGCCGGTGATCTCACCGTTCTCTTCGCTGACCAGCACCGGATAGCCCATGAGGGTACGGGCCTCAAACCAGGCAATGCGGTTGTCAGCGTCAACGGTCTGGTCGTTCCAGATAGCGGCGGTATGCAGTACGGCGTGGTTGTAGATAGCGGCGATAGCGGCGCAGTCGTCTTTGTCCGCGTAGCGAATGGTCATGCTTAAAACCTCAGAGAATATGCACGGAATAGTCTGTTATGAATACTATTACATGACGCAGAATGTCAAAGCAAAGAGAGGCGTAAGACGCTACGCTGAAAGGATGTTTAACCGTCGAAGGAGACTAACGTGAGTCAAGAACAACAGCGTAACCGCCAGTGGCTACTGGCTTCCCGCCCGCATGGCGCGCCGGTTGCTGAAAACTTTCGCCTCGAAGAGAGCGATATTCCTTCGCCAAAATCCGGCCAGCTACTGCTGCGCACCGTCTATCTCTCCCTCGATCCTTACATGCGCGGTCGCATGAGTGATGAACCCTCCTATGCCGATCCGGTCAATATTGGGGATGTGATGTGCGGGGGTACGGTGAGCCAGGTGGTCACTTCTGAGCATCCGGACTATGCCGAAGGGGAGTGGGTGTTAGGCTACGACGGCTGGCAGGCGTATGCCATATCGAACGGCGAGGGGCTGGTCAAGCTGGACAAGAGCCTTGAGCACCCCTCCTGGGCGTTGGGCGTGCTGGGAATGCCCGGCTTTACCGCCTACATGGGGCTGCTGGACATTGGTCAGCCTAAGTCAGGTGAGACGCTGGTCGTTGCGGCGGCAACCGGTCCGGTCGGGGCGACGGTCGGGCAGATTGGCAAGATCAAAGGCCTGCGGGTGGTGGGCGTCGCGGGCGGCGAAGAGAAGTGCCGTCACGCCGTCGAGACGCTGGGCTTCGACGCCTGTATCGATCATCACGCCGATGACTTTGCCGAACAGCTAAAACACGCCTGCCCGCAGGGAATCGATGTCTATTATGAAAACGTCGGTGGTAAAGTGTTTGATGCGGTGCTGCCGCTGCTGAATACCGCCGCCCGGGTGCCGGTCTGTGGCCTGGTGAGCGGCTATAACGCCACCGATCTGCCGCCGGGGCCTGATCGCCTACCGCTGCTGATGGGCACGATTTTGAAGAAGCGTATCCGGATGCAGGGATTTATCATTACCCAGGATTACGGCGACCGTATCGACGAGTTTCAACAGGAGATGGGTAAATGGGTTCAGGAGGGCAAAATTCACTATCGCGAGCAGATCGTTGATGGTCTGGAAAATGCGCCGGAAGCATTTATCGGTCTGCTGGAGGGCAGGAACTTTGGCAAGGTTGTCATTCGTGTAGCCAGCGAGAAATAAAGTTAAGCAGCACTAAAATGCTTAATAAAAAATCAGGCAATTTTATTAATTATTGTCTTTAATTAAGCATAGCTACATCAGCGAAGCGTAAGTTTCGCTGATGTATATTAATATGCATAATTAATAACTTTTAGTTCTAACGTTTTGCGTTAATCCAATACCAGGCATCTCTATACCTACTATATCTTATGGTTCGTGTGCGAATAATCACACGATTGGGTGAAAAGTAATAAGTATTCGACAGGACATGAATATGCTTGATTTGGAAAAAGCGCAGCGTCTGAGCCTCACTCAGCAGGTTGAAGTTAGTTTAAAAAATGCATTAATCGTCGGTGCGCTCAAGCCAGGCGCACGGCTGATTACAAAAGAAATTGCTGACCAGCTCGGAACCAGTATTACCCCCGTGCGCGAGGCGTTATTACGTTTAGTCTCCTCGGGCGCGCTGCATGCCACTCCAGCGCAGGCTTTTTTGGTTCCGGAAGTGAGCCAGCAGACCCACCGTGAGATAACCGAAATACGTAAGCAGCTTGAATCAATGGCCGTCAGTGCTGCCTGCAGTAAAATGACCGATGATAAACTTGGACAGCTGCGGCTGCTGGCTAATACCTTTAACGAAGCCAGACTGGGCGGGAACGTGGAACAGGCGTTGCAGGCCAACCGAAGCTTTCGCTTTCGCCTTTACGAATATGCTGAGATGCCGACGCTGCTATCGCTGATCGAGCAGCTGTGGGTGCGCATTGGGCCTTGCTTTAATCACCTCTATCCGGTCTCTGAAGAGCTGGCTCACGGTCATCATGATTATGTTGATCTGTTAGATGCCCTGGAGAGGGGCGATAGCGATGCCAGCCAGAAGTCTATTCTCTGCGTCATTGATATGGGCGTGAACATTGTTCAACCGCAATTTAAAGGTGCACCTTAGCTCCTCTGTTAAGATTGCTTTGTAACAGCTTCCCTGAGGAGTTTGCATCAGGGAAGCATCACCATCACATTTTTACTATTCTCTCTGCCGATCGCGTTAATTACCCTCCACCATTGCCGATAACCCTTTTATGCGCAGTTGGGCGCTAACATTATGCTTGGGCAAGGAGAGGGTATGTTTTTAAACCGACGATTACGCGATATCACCATCAGCAAAAAACTGTCGGTGGGATTTGGTCTGGTTCTGCTGCTGGTGGCAATTGCCACGATCCTCAGCGTTATGCGTTTTAAAGAGATCCGCAGCGTTTATGATAAAACTAACCTGATTTATAATATTAATATTGAAGTATTTCAGGCCAAGATAAATCGGCTGAAATACTTTTATAGCGGCGATGAAAAATCGGGTCAGGCGCTGGCAAGCTATGTTAACCACGCCGCTGAGCTTACCGCCTCCGCGAAAGATCTTGCCTGGACCGAGGCTGAAACAGCGTTGCTCCATACCCTTGAGGCGCATCTTGGCGACTTTCAGACCAGCGTAAGCGCTATGCAGAGCGCAACTGCCGCGCTCAATCCGCTCCGTGCCGACGGAAACCAGGCGGGCAGCGCAGAGATGCAGCAGCTTCAGGCCGCTGAGGATCGGGTCAAAGTTGCCGGGGATAACAGCAGCGCCGATATCAAACTCATTATCGCCTCGGTTAAGGCCCATAACGATGAGCTGGCCTACAGCTCAAGCACCGTGACCGCCGTGATTGGCGGCGTCGCCATTCTGATCGGTATTATTGTTTCCTGGTGGGTGATCCGCCAGATTACCCGGCCGGTGCAACACAACCTGAGACTGGCAGAGCGCATTGCCAGCGGCGATCTCAGCTCGATGATAGAGGCTCAGGGCGGCGACGAGCTGGGTAAACTCACCGGGGCGATGGCGAAGATGAATCTCCGCCTGCGGGAGATGATCCACGAGGTGCGCAGCAGCGTTGCCCAGGTCTCCCACGCGGCCAGCGAGATAGCCGACGGCAATACCGATCTCTCCTCCCGTACCGAGCAGCAGGCGGCAGCGGTGGTGCAGACTGCCGCCAGCATGGAGGAGCTAACGGCGACGGTGAGGAACAATGCCGATAACGCCCGCCATGCCAGCAAGCTGGCCGCCGAGGCCTCCAGCACTGCCAGCCAGGGCGGCAGCGTCATGCGCGACGTGGTCAATACCATGGGCGATATTCACGCCAGCTCGCAAAAAATTGCTGATATTACGGCGGTGATCAACAGCATTGCCTTCCAGACCAATATTCTGGCGCTGAACGCGGCGGTGGAAGCTGCGCGGGCGGGTGAACAGGGGCGGGGCTTTGCGGTGGTGGCCAGCGAGGTGCGCAGCCTCTCCCAGCGCAGCTCCCAGGCGGCAAAAGATATTGAACAGCTGATTGGCGAGTCGGTATCCCGCATCAGCACCGGCAGCGAGCTGGTGGCGAAGGCGGGGCAGACCATGGAGCAGGTGGTCGACGCGGTGACCCGGGTAAACGATATTATGGGCGAGATCTCCTCCGCGTCGGAAGAGCAGAGCCGGGGTATTGAGCAGATTGCCCGTGCGGTAGGCGAACTGGACAGCACTACCCAGCAGAATGCCACCCTGGTCAGCGCCTCGTCGCTGGCGGCGGGATCCCTGGAGGAGCAGGCGCAGCTGCTGGCCCAGCTGGTGGCGGCGTTCCGTCTGGATCGGCCGGTGACAGCCTAAAAAAAATGCCCGGCAGCATTTTAGCTACCGGGCATCAGCAGGGACTAATAAGCGTTATTCGAAGCGGTACGCCACGGAGAGGCCTACGCCGTAGTTACGACCCGGAGCCGGTTCGTAGTAGCGACCGTTAGATTCGTTAACGATTACCGACCCGACATACTCTTTGTCGAACAGGTTATCAACACGGCCAAACACGTCCAGCATCCAGTTGTTGTAGTTGAACTTATACCCGGTGTTCAGACCCACGGTGGTGTAGGACGGCGCTTTCGCCGTGTTCTCATCGTTGGCTTCGATGTCGCTCATGTAGCGCATATCAGCCCCCGCATACCAGCCGCTCTCCGGCACGTAGCCGAGAGAAGCAAAGCCCATGTTACGAGCAATGCCCGGCATCCGGTTACCGTTGCAGTCGTCATCCCCGCAGACGTTGGTGCGGTAGGTGGCATCCAGATAGGTCCACGCCATCTTCACCCGCCAGTCGCCGGCAAACTGCTGATCGAGAGAGAGCTCCGCACCCTGACGACGGGTTTTCCCGGCGTTTTTATAGGTGGTGCGTCCGCCGCTGCTGGTATCGGTCACGATCTCGTCATTAGTCATGGTCTGGAACAGCGCTGCGGTGAACAGGCCGTTGCCGACTCGGGTCTTGCTGCCGATCTCATAGGTGTCGTTGGTCGACGGCTTGAGGTTAAAGTTCAGACCGCTCTGGTTGTTCGAGCGGTAGGAGAGCTCGTTGATGGTTGGCGTCTCAAAGCCACGACCTGCGGCGGCGTAGACGTTCCAGGCATCGGTCACGGCATACTTCAGTGCACCGGCCGGGAGCCACTCGTGGTAGCTCGCTTCGCCGCTGTCGTCGCCGTTACCAGCGGTTACGTAGCGATCGTTGGAGTCAAACCACACCGAGCTGTAGCGTACCCCGGCATCCAGCGAGAGTTTGTCAGTCAGCTGCCAGCGGGACTGCATGTAGGGATCGGCGTTCCACATCAGGTTACGTTCGTTACGACGCAGGTTACCTTTTTGACCATACGCTGGCGTGCTGCCATCCATCACGAAGTTTTCATAACCTTTACGATCTTCGCTCATGTTTTCGTAGTTCAGACCGGTAGTAATGGTTACCGGCACCAGCAGCTCGCCACGGTGGGTCCAGCGGGTATCGATCCCCTGATAGTGGCGGCTTAGGTCGATTACTCCGCCCGCATGGGTCGGATTGAGCTGCGGCGCGCGCGGAATCGACTGGTACTGGGTGGTTTCGCGCTCGCCAGCGTACATCATCACGCTTAAGTCATCCTGCTCGCTCAGCTGACGCTCGTAGCGCAGGCCAGCCTGGGTCTGCTTGATGGTTTTGCGGGTGTTGTACTGGTCGGCACGCGGAGCCTGGTGCGGATCCTGCTTCCACTCCTGCTCGGTCAGGCCGCCCGGATCGTCCGCTTTGATATCGACGCTGTTAAAGATCAGGCTCAGCTTGCTGACGTCATCGATACGCACGCCGAGCTTGGCGTTAGCGAGGTTCTTACGTGCGCCGCTGTGGTCGCGATAGCCGCTGGTAATGAAGCGGGTAGAGGAGACGGTATAGTCCACGTCGCCTGCCTGGGTACCGTCTCCGGTTGCACCGGTGGCCTTCAGGCCGTAGCGCCAGCTACCGTAGCTGCCGTAGTAGCTGCTGGCTTCAATAGTTGTGGGCTGCTGGCCGGTTTCGGTGGTGACGTTAACCACGCCGCCGGAGGCGTTACCGTACAGGGCGGAGAAAGGGCCGCGCAGGACTTCCACGCTCTCGACGCTATTGAGATCGATATTGGAGGTCTGACCCTGGCCGTCCGGCATGGTTGCCGGGATGCCATCGACATACATACGGATGCCGCGCACGCCATAGGTGGAGCGGGAGCCAAAGCCACGCATAGAGAGCTGGAGATCCTGAGCGTAGTTCTGACGGTTCTGGATCTGCAACCCTGGCACGCCGGTCAATGACTCAGAGAGGTTAACGCGTGGAGCGGCATGACGCATCTCCTCCCCGTTAACCACGCTGACGGCAGCGGGCGTATCCAGTTCGGATACGGTTTGCGGCGTGGCGCTGACGATCAGGGTCTGCTCTTCTGCGGCGAAAGCGTAGCCGCAGGCGGTGGGCAGCAGCAGAATCGGAAGTGTAGCGCGTGTAATAGGAGTGATTTTCATTAAAGGAACCGGTTAAATAAACGAACCAAATGGAACATGTGTGCACATGTTACTGTTTTTGTAAAAATTATGAAAACGATAACGGCACGTAGTGTTAAGCGATGTATCAGGGTGTGTATGGAGAAATTATGGAGATTATGGCCAACCTCGCAAGAAAGACTCTACATTTCATCAATTAATGATTATTATTCGCATTTGTAACATACGAATGGGTTAGTTAATCAAAGGGAGTCGTCATGTTTTTACGTCAATTAAGCTCGCCGCGCCTGCGTGGTTCACTGTTCCTCGGTTCACTGCTGCTGGCAGGTACGTTCAATGCCAGCGCGGCGGAAGAGATGCTGCGTAAGCCGGTGGGTAAGGGCGCATACGAAATGGCTTTCAGCCAGCAGGAGAACGCGCTGTGGGTCGCTACCACTCAGAGCCGTAAGATGGATAAGGGCGGGGTGATCTACCGTCTCGATCCCGCTACGCTGAATATCACTCAGGCCATCCACAACGATCTGAAGCCGTTCGGCGCGACCATCAATAATCAAACCCAGACGCTGTGGTTCGGCAACACCACTAACAGCGCGGTGACGGCCGTCGACGCGAAAACTGGCGAAGTAAAAGGCCGTCTGGTGCTGGACGATCGCCAGCGCTCTGAGACGGTGCGCCCGCTGCAGCCGCGTGAGCTGGCGGTGGATGAGACCACCAATACCGTTTACATCACCGGCATTGGCAAGGAGAGCGTGATCTGGGCCGTGGATGGCGAAACGCTGAAGCTGAAAAATACGATTACCGGCACGGGCACTTTCAGCACCGGGCTGGCGATTGATGCCGCGGCGAAACGCCTCTACACCACTAACGGTGACGGCGAGCTGATTACCATCGATACCGTCAGCAATAAGATCCTCTCCCGTCAGAAGGTGCTTGACGATGGCAAAGAGCACTTCTATCTCAACCTGAGCCTCGACACCGCCGGTCAGCGCGCGTTCATCACCGACTCGAAGCAGGCTGAGGTGCTGGTTGTCAATCTGCGCGATGGCAAGGTGCTGGCGAAGGTTGCTGCGCCGGAGTCGCTGGCCGTGCTGTTTAACCCGGCTCGCAATGAAGCCTACGTCACCCACCGCAAGGCAGGTAAGGTGAGCGTGATCGATGCGAAGAGCTATAAGGTGGTGAAGAGCTTTGATACGCCGACCTACCCGAACAGCCTGGCGCTCTCCGCCGATGGCAAAACGCTGTACGTGAGCGTGAAGCAGGCGTCGACCCGCGAGAAAGAGGCCACCGATCCGGATGATGTGATCCGTATTGCGCTGTAACGTCTAATGAAAAATGCCCGACAGGATTGCCGGGCATTGTTTAAAAAAGAGCTTTGCCAGGATTAGCTGGATGTTTTCTCAACCAGCACGGCGCTTTCTACCGTCTCTTCCACGTGCACCGGTGCGGTGCTTTGGATCTCATGCACCCGCTTGCGCACGCCATACCAACCTGCCACCAGCAGTACCGCCAGTACCGGAATCGAGGCAATGGTATAGGTCCCGTTCGGGTAATCGAACGCCATCAGCACCAGCACGCTCAGCAGGAACAGCAGCGTCAGCCAGGAGGTCACCGGCGCACCCGGCAGCTTGAAGCTCACGTCAGCGGCTTTGCCCTCTTTAATGGCTTTACGCAGGCGCATCTGGCATACCACAATGAAGGCCCACGAGGCGATAATGCCCAGCGCGGCTACGTTCAATACGATCTCAAACACGCTGGCCGGAACCAGATAGTTCAGCACTACGCCAAAGACGTAGATCGCCAGCGTCGCCAGGATGCCCGCGTAGGGAACATGCTGCTTGCTCATTTTGGACATGAACTTCGGTGCAGAGCCACCCATCGACATGGAGCGCAGAATACGGCCCGTCGAGTAGAGGCCCGAGTTCAGGCTGGAGAGCGCGGCGGTCAGCACCACCATGTTCATCACGTCGCCGATGTACGGCACGCCCAGCTTGCTGAAGAAGGTCACGAACGGACTCTGCCCGGCCTGGTAGGCGTTCCACGGCAGCAGCAGTACCAGCAGGACCACAGAGCCAACGTAGAACAGGCCGATACGCCAGATCACGCTGTTGATGGCTTTTGGCACCATGGTCTGCGGATCTTTACACTCGCCCGCCGCCGTACCCACCAGTTCAATAGAGGCGAAGGCGAAGACTACGCCCTGCACCAGTACCAGCGCTGGCAGCAGGCCGTGCGGGAAGAAGCCGCCGTTATCGGTAATCAGGTGGAAACCGGTTGTGCCGCCGTCCAGTGGCTTGCCGGTGCCGAGGAAGATGGTCCCCACGACCAGGAAGACCACGATAGCCAGCACCTTAACCAGCGCAAACCAGAACTCCATCTCGGCGAACCACTTTACGCCAATCATGTTCATGGTACCGACGATCGCCAGTGCACCGAGGGCAAACACCCACTGCGGCACGTCACCAAACGCGCCCCAGTAGTGCATATAGAGCGCAACGGCGGTGATATCTACGATGCCGGTCATTGCCCAGTTGATAAAGTACATCCATCCTGCGACGAACGCCGCTTTCTCACCGAGGAACTCACGGGCGTAGGAGACGAAGCTCCCGCTGGAGGGGCGATGCAGTACCAGCTCGCCCAGCGCGCGCAGAATAAAGAAAGAGAAGATGCCACACACCAGATAGACGATGGCGAGGGAGGGGCCTGCCATCTGCAGGCGTGCGCCCGCACCGAGAAATAACCCGGTACCAATTGCGCCGCCGATAGCGATCATCTGCACCTGGCGGTTACCCATCGCCTGCTTGTAACCCTCTTCATGAGAGTTAAGCCAGCGGCGTTTTGCAGCCTGATGCTCTGCTGCGCTGTTGTTGCTGTTTTTCATTGCGTTACCTGTTGACCTGTCTGAATCATCGAGGATGTTTTCATCCGGCCAGGGCGAAACAAACGTTTGCCCTGGCGAATAAATATGCTGTCTTTCCCGCTATTTTGCGGATGGATAAGACGAAACATGGCGCAGCATCCTACCCGCAATTGATTAGCGACGCAAAAGATACCCAGCGAAAAAATGAGAGCTGTCGCGTGAATTTGTGTGGTCAGAGGAGAGGCCATGTCGATACGATTCAGCGCCGCAGGAGTGACTTTGTCAGAGCGCGCGCAGGATGGCCGCGACTTAGCCACTTTTTAGCTAATTAAATGTAAATTAATTGTTTCACAGACGTTTCCTGACCTTTTACTAATAGGGACATGTTTCCTCATCTGAGCGTACGCATGTCATATCGAATTAGTCTGCTGGATAAAAGCCCCATCGCCGATGGCGAAACGGCAACGGAAGCGCTGGCCCGTACCTTGCAGCTGGCGCAGCTGGCCGAGGAGTGGGGCTATCACCGCTTCTGGATCGCTGAACATCACAATACCTCCCAACTGGCCAGCCCATCACCGGAGCTGGTTATCGCGTGGATCATCGGGCAGACCCGACGTATCCGCGTCGGCTCCGGCGGCGTCATGCTGCAACACTACAGTCCCTACAAGGTGGCGGAAAATTTTAACCTTCTCGCCACGCTGGCACCGGGACGTATCGATCTCGGGGTAGGCAAAGCGCCTGGCGGCCTGCCGCTCTCAACCCGTGCGCTTCAGCAGGGATTGGATCCGGAGCGCGCGGGCACCTTTGCCGACAAGCTGGCCCAGCTCGACAACTGGCTTTCTCTCTCGGTTAACGATCGGCAGCAGGAGAGCCTGCTGGCAACGCCGGTTCCGTCCCACCGCGCCGACGGTTTTCTGCTGGGTGCGAGCGTAGAGAGCGCCCGCCTGGCGGCCAGCCTTGACTGGAATTTTGTCTTTGCCGCACATCTGAACGGGGATAAGGCTCTGTTGCGCGACGTGCTCACGGCCTGGCAGGCCCATAGCCAACGCAGCACGATAGTGGCGGTGCAGGCGATTGTGGCCGACAGCGATGCCGAAGCGCAGGCGCTGGCTCAGGAGATTGAGCTATGGGGCGTGGAGCTGGAGAACGGCCAGCGCGTCACGGTAGCCAGCCAGGAGCAGGCCCAGGCGTTTGCCCGTCAGGCGGGCAGCCCGGCGAAGCAGATTGCTCGCCGTGAATCCTCGGCGCTGGTGGGCACGGCGCAGACAGTGCTGGCCGGGCTGAACGCGCTGCACCATGCGTGGGGCATTGACGAATTTATTATCGACACGCCGATTACCGGCGGCGCGGCGCGAATTAACTCCCTGCGCCTGCTGGCGGAGGCGTGGTCGCAGGAGAAGCAGGTGACGGAGGAGGCAGAATGCAGTTTGCACAACAGCTGATTGAGTGGCGACGTGAGCTTCATCAGTACCCGGAGCTGTCGCTGCAGGAGTTTGAGACAACGCGACGGATCCGCCAGTGGCTGGAAAACGCCGGGCTACGGCTGTTGCCTTACGATCTGCCCACCGGCGTGGTAGTAGAGATCGGCAGCGGCGAAAAGATTATTGCGTTGCGCGGTGATATCGATGCGCTGCCTATCGACGAGGCCAGCAGCGTGCCGTTTAGCTCGAAAAACGCCGGGATCATGCATGCCTGCGGACATGACGTGCACACCACCGTGATGCTTGGCGCAGCGCTGCTGCTCAAGGAGAACGAGCACCGGCTGGCGGGCAGGGTGCGCATTCTGTTCCAGCCAGCTGAAGAGAATTTTGGCGGCGCGAAAAGGCTGATTAACGCAGGCGTTCTGAATGGCGTCAGCGCAATCTTCGGCATGCATAACGAACCCGGCCTGCCGGTGGGCGTCTTTGCGACACGCGGCGGCCCGTTCTACGCCAACGTCGATCGCTTTGTCATTGGCGTTAAGGGCAAGGGGGCGCACGCCGCCCGGCCCCATGAAGGCAACGACGCCATCCTGCTGGCGAGTCAGCTGGTTAACGCCCTGCAGAGCGTCGCCAGCCGCAACGTTAACACCCTCGACTCGGTGGTACTCAGCGTGACGCGAATTGCTGGCGGAAATACCTGGAACGTGCTGCCAGAGACGGTGGAGCTGGAAGGCACCCTGCGCACCCATGACGTAGAGGTTCAGCAGCAGGTAAAGACGCGTGTAAACGAGATTGCCGCCGGGCTGGGGCAGGCATTTGGCGCGGAGATCGCTGTCAGCTGGTACGACGGTCCCACCGCGCTGGTTAACGACGAGCGCTGGGCGGCCTTTGCGCACGACGTCGCCGACCGGTACGGCTATGAGACCCAACACGCCGGGCTGCATATGGGTGGGGAGGATTTTGCCGTCTATCTCCAGCATATCCCTGGCGCTTTTGTCAGCATCGGCAGCGCCAGCGAATTTGGCCTGCATCACCCGGCGTTTAACCCTGACGAAGCATCGATCGAAGGCGCGGCGCGCTACTTTGCGCTACTGGCTGAAGAAGCGTTACTGCAACCCTAACAGGATGATTTATGGCGACTGAAAAACTGACGACGACACGACAGCTAAGGCTGGGCACGATTTTGCAGGGCGCATCGGGAAACATGTCTGCCTGGCGTCATCCGGCAGCGGTGGCCGATGCCAGCATCAACTTTGCGTTTGTGAAAGAGACCGCCCGCAAGGCCGAGCAGGGAAAGCTGGACTTCCTGTTTGTAGCCGATGGGTTGTACATCAATGAGAAATCAATTCCGCATTTCTTGAACCGTTTCGAGCCGCTGACGGTGCTCTCCGCGCTGGCCAGCCTGACCACTCATCTTGGGCTGGTGGGGACGCTCTCTACCTCCTACAGCGAACCGTTTACCGTCGCACGCCAGTTTGCCAGCCTCGATCACCTCAGCAATGGCCGGGCAGGGTGGAACGTGGTGACCTCACCTCTGGAAGGTTCGGCGAAGAACTTCTCCCGGAACAAGCACCCCGATCACGCGCTGCGCTACCGCATCGCCGATGAGTATCTGGATGTGGTGAAAGGGCTGTGGAACTCCTGGGAAGAGGACGCCTTTGTTCGTAACAAAGAGAGCGGACAATTTTTTGAGCCGCAAAAGCTGCACACCCTCAATCACAGCGGGGAGTTTTTCCAGGTGGCCGGGCCGCTCAACATTGGCCGCACGCCGCAGCATCGTCCCATTATTTTCCAGGCCGGGGCCTCAGACGATGGCAAAAAGCTCGCCGCCCGCCACGCCGACGCCATTTTTACCCACCATGACACTCTGGAGGAGGCCAAAGCCTTCTATCGCGACGTGAAGCAGCAGCTGGAAGCTAACCATCGCCTGCCTGAGGACCTCAAGATATTCCAGGGCGTGAGCATTATCGTCGGGGACAACGACACCGACGTCGAGGCGCAGTATCAGACTACTGCCGCGCTGGTGTCGATAAACGATGCCCTGAACTACCTTGGCCGCTACTTTGAGCACCATGATTTTAGCCAGTATCCCCTCGACGAGCCTTTCCCGGACGTAGGCGATTTGGGCCAGAACAGCTTTCGCAGTACCACCGATGAGATTAAGCGTAACGCCCGGGAGCGCAATCTGACCCTGCGTCAGGTGGCGCTGGAGAGCGCCTCGCCACGTCCGCGCTTTGCCGGCACGCCGGAGCAGGTTGCCGACGGCCTCCAGCGCTGGTTTGAAGAGCGGGCTGCCGACGGATTTATCATCCAGGGCGGTACGCCGGAGAGTTTTGCCCACGTGGTGGATCGCGTGGTGCCGATCCTTCAGACGCGAGGATTATTCCGCACCGACTATCCCGGCACCACGCTGCGCGAAACGCTGGGTTTATCCATACCTGATAATCAATTTATAAAATAATAATTTAATAAGGGAATACGCTATGCAGAGATCAACGCTACTCCTGGCCATTTCGCTCGCCGTTGCCCCGTTGGCGTGGGCTGACAGCGTCAACATTAACGGCACCGGCGTTAGCCTTGAAGCTAACAAAGCGCCCATCAATACGGCCAAAAATGCCCAGGCGGTGGCGGAGCTGCCTCAGGGCTACCGCTTCGCCCAGCCGGGCAAGTTTACCGTGGCAGTGGCCGCGTTGAATTCTCCTCCGCTGACGGTCTTCTCCGATGACAACAAGACGCTGTTGGGCAGCGAGGTGGATATTGCCCGGCTGGTCGCTGACAGCCTTGGCCTTGAGCTGAACGTAGTGCCGACCTCATGGGAGGACTGGCCCCTTGGGGTCTCGTCCGGCAAGTATGACGCCGCCATCAGCAATATTACGGTTACCAAAGAGCGTAAAGAGAAGTTCGACTTCGCCACCTACCGCAAAGATTCGCTGGGTTTCTACGTGAAGTTCACCAGTTCGATCAAATCTATTGAGAAAGCCGAAGATATCGCCGGGCTGCGGATCATTGTGGGATCGGGAACCAACCAGGAGGCGATCCTGCTGGCGTGGGATAAGGCTAACCAGCAGAAGGGGCTCAAGCCGTTTACCCCGGTATACACCAAGGATGATGCCGCCCAGACGCTGGCGATCCAGTCCGGCCGCGCCGATGCCTTTTTCGGACCGAACGTGATTGGCGCATGGAAGGCGGCGCTGACTAACAAGACCAGGCTAGTGGGAAGCGTTGACGGCGGCTGGCCAAAGGCGGCACACATTGCGGTAACGTTGAAAAAGGGCAGCGGGCTGGTGGAGCCGGTGCAGACTGCGCTTAACGGCGCGATCAAAAGCGGCGACTACGACAAGGTGCTGGCCCGCTGGGGTGAGGGGGTGGAGCGTATATCCACCTCGGAGATCAACCCGGCTGGCCTGGGCGACTAAGGAGAGAGCCATGCGCGAACGTTTTCGTGATCTCCCGATGGATGCTCCCGAGCTGCAACCGATCATTGAGGGGCTGTTTGGCGAATACGCCGCCCGCTATGGAGATTACTTCTCCAAAGATGCAGAGGTGGAGCTGAATGAGTGGTATCTGCCGCCGCAGGGGCTGTTTCTGGTACTCGAGCGCGATGGGGAGATTATCGCCACCGGGGCCTACAAGCCGTTCGATGAGCAGACGGCGGAGATCAAGCGTATCTGGACCCAGCGCACCCTGCGTCAGCAGGGGCTGGCCGGACGCATGATGCAGGCCCTGGAACAGCGAGCGTCCCTTGCAGGCTATCGGCAGATCTTTCTTACCACCGGCTTCCGCCAGCCGGAGGCGGTAAAGCTCTACCTGAGCCTGGGGTATGAGGCCCACTTCGATCTCCACCGCGATCCCGAGGAGTATAGCCTGCCGCCCTATGACGGACGGCTGCGCTTTACCAAAACGCTGGATGTTGCTCTGCGCCATTCTGCCTGAGGAAAAAAGATGACCACACCTGAAACCATTAAAGTGATCCCTGCCCGCTATCCGCTGCGCACCGTGGGCGCGCTCGTGGCGCTATTCGTACTGGCAGTAGTGGTCCAGTCCGTTGCCTTTAACCCGCGCTGGGAGTGGAGCGTGTTTGCCCGCTGGTTCTTTGATCCGGCGATCCTCTATGGCGTCGGCCAGACGCTGCTGCTGACCCTGCTGGGAACGGTGCTCAGCGTGATTATCGGTGGTCTGCTGGCACTGGCGCGCCTCTCATCCTCGTGGCTGCTAAGCAGTCTTGCCTGGGGCTACATCTGGCTGTTTCGCTCCCTGCCGCTGATTGTGGTGCTGATTATTCTCTATAACTTCTCCTATCTCTACGACACGCTGACTATCGGCATTCCCTTTACCGCCATTAGCTGGGGGCAGTTTGAGACCATCAATGTACTGGGACAGTTCTCAACGGCGGTGGTGGGGCTGACGCTGGTCCAGAGCGCCTATACCGCTGAGATTATTCGCGGTGGGTTTTTAGGCGTCGATCACGGTCAGTACGAGGCCGCTGCTGCCCTGGGCTTACCGGCGTGGCGGCGCACTCTGCGCATCATTTTGCCCCAGGCGCTGCGCACCATTCTGCCGTCGGGCTTTAACGAGATCATCAGCCTCGCTAAGGGAACGGCGATGGTTTACGTGTTGGCGATGCCGGAGCTGTTTTATACCATCCAGATGATCTACAACCGTACCCAGGAGGTGATCCCCCTGCTGATGGTCGGCGCGGTGTGGTATCTGGCGATCACCAGTGTGCTGTCGATTATTCAACACCTTGTGGAGCGCGCCCTGGCCCGCAGCGAGCGCCGTTCGGCTATCAACGCCGCGCCGCGCGCCTCCCGTGTGGCCTCTCCAGCAACCCACGTTAACGCCCAGGAGCCTGTTCATGCCCACCTCTCATAATGGTCATATCTCAATTACCGGCGTCAGCAAATACTTTGGTCGCCACAAGGCGTTGGATGGCATCTCGCTGGAGCTGCCTCCCGGATCGGTAACGGTGATCCTTGGCCCCTCCGGCTCGGGAAAGTCGACGCTGCTGCGGGCTATCAACCATCTGGAGCGGGTGGATGAGGGCTTTATCCAGATCGACGGGGATTACATCGGCTACCGACGGGAAGGTGACCGCCTCTACGAGCTGAAAGAGAAAGAGATCCTGCGCCAGCGCATCAACGTTGGCTACGTCTTTCAGAACTTCAATCTCTTTCCGCATCTGACGGTGCTGGAAAATTTGATTGAAGCGCCCATCGCCCATAAGCAGCTCAGCCGCAAAGCCGCCGTCGAGCGGGCCTACGAGTTGCTGGACGTGGTGGGCCTGCGCAACAAGGCTGACGCCTGGTCGCGCCATCTCTCCGGGGGGCAGCAGCAGCGGATCGCCATCGCCCGGGCGCTGGCGCTGCGTCCACGGGTTATGCTGTTTGATGAGCCGACCTCGGCCCTCGATCCCGAGCTGGTGGGCGAGGTGCTGGACGTTATCAAAACCCTGGCCCGCTCCGGTACCACTCTGGTGGTGGTCACCCATGAGATTGGCTTTGCCCGGGAAGTGGCGGACAAGGTGGTGTTTATGGTGGACGGAAAGATCGTCGAGCAGGGCAGCAGTGAGGCGGTGTTAAACCGCCCGCAGCATCCTCGCACCCAGCAGTTCTTATCAAAAGTGCTTTAAGGAGCCAGTATGAAACAGGGACTATTGGTGCTGCTGCTGGTGAGCGCCGGGAGCTATGCTCAGGGAACCATCGACCTTACGGCAAATGAAAAACCGCTCCACGCCGAGCGTGACGAGGCGGCGGTAGCGAAGATCCCCGCTAACTATCGATTTGTGGAGCCAGGGACGTTGACGGTGGCCGTCTCCGCGCTTAACTCGCCGCCTCTGGCGCTGCTGGCCAGCGATAACCGCACCCGGGTAGGGAGCGATCCGGATATCGCCAGACTGCTGGCCGACAGCCTTGGGCTAAAAGTTAAAATCATTCCCACTGCCTGGGAGGACTGGCCGCTCGGTATTTCGTCTGGACGTTACGACGTGGCGCTGGTCAATATTGCCGTTACCGAGCAGCGCAAAGAGAAGTTCGATTTCGCGACCTACCGCGTCGACTCGCTGGCTTTTTCAGTGAAGTCTACCAGCAAGATTGCGGCGGTAAACAAGGCGGCGGATCTGGCCGGGTTGAAGGTGATTGTCGGTTCCGGCACCAATCAGGAGAAAATCCTGCTCGGCTGGAATGAAGAGAACCGGGCGGCCGGACGCCAACCGGCGCTGCCGGTCTATCTTACCGATGATGCCTCTGCCAACCTGTTTATCCAGTCGGGCCGGGCCGACGTCTTCTTTGGTCCGCAGTCGGTGGCCTCTTATAAAGCAGCGCTAAACGGCAATACGAAAGTGGTCGGTCTCGGCCCTAAAAAAGCCTATGTCGCGACAACAACCAAAAAGGGCAACGGCCTCGCTACAGCGCTACAGGCGGCGCTTAACGGAGCAATAGCCCGCGGCGAGTATCAGAAAGTGCTTGCCCGCTGGGGGGAGGAGGGGGAGGCGGTTACCGCCTCCGTAGTAAACCCGCCGGGGATTGTTTACTGATGAAAAGCTCCCCGGCTCAAGGCGCTATGGCCGTTGCTATAGAGGAGAAGATAATTTGTACAGTCGATCACAAGGTCTTCCCGCCCGGTTCACATTAGCGTGTGGATTAAGTGAGCAGCATGATGAATAATGGTAGAAATGCTTTTGAGAACAGGTTGATACTGCGTGACCACGCCTAAAATCTCTCGCCCGCAGCCGCCTCGGGCACCCACTCTTGATGACGTTGCTCGCGTTGCTGGATTGTCCTCGATGACCGTCAGCCGGGCTGAGCGCGAGTCGGCTTAAACAAAATGCAGGAGGATAAGTGGTAACGTTCCGAGTCCCAACCAGCCGTGAGTTTTCGGCTTTTGTTGACTATTTTATCCCGGATTATGCCGCCGAGATCGTCAGCAACTATCGCCTCTCAGAAGTGGATGCTGTTGAGCAGGCGCGTCGCGAGCTGGAAGCCAGTTTCCCTGACGGCGAGAAGAGTGCGGGGCAGGTACTCCTCTGCATTATTCTGAGTGCGCCTGAGAAAGAACACCACATCGGTTATCTCTGGTACAAGCCGGATACGCAGTTACATTCAGCCTGGATCAATGACTTCTACCTTTTCCCTGCGTTCCGGGGAAAAGGTTTTGGCAGCGAAGCGATGAAGCAGCTTGAGGTGCGCCTGATGGAAGAGGGCTGTAAGCAGATTAAACTGCGGGTGGCTGCTGGAAATTTGCAGGCCAGACGGGTTTATGAGAATAACGGTTTTAACGTAACCGGCATCAATATGAATAAAGTGCTGGGCTAACAGCCCAGCCAGACGCTTAATAAACGAGGAGTTTGCTATGCCGCATATCGATATTAAATGTTTCCCACGCGACCTGACCGACGAGCAGAAAACCGCGCTGGCGGATGATATTACCGCCGCGATTGTCCGCCATCTCAACAGCAAAGTGAGTTCGGTGAGCGTTGCCCTGAGCCAGGTCCAGCCGGAAGACTGGAAGGCGCAGGTGTGGGATAGGGAGATCGCCCCGCAGATGGCAGAGCTGATTAAAAAGCCGGGCTACGACATGTAGTTTGCTCTCCCTGCCGTTAGCGGCAGGGAACACGGCTATTTATCGATAACGCTCATCTGTTTACCGCTGGTGACAAAGGTTCCGCCGCCAAGGTGGTGCAGGGTATTGAGCTTGTCATCATCAAACTGCCAGCGGCCGTTTATAAACGCCCGCTCGTCGGCCGCAGCGGCAACCACCTCGCCAAACAGGGTATCGTACTTCTCCTGCGCGGCAGTGGCCGGCAGCAGGCGGCACTCCATCCACGCCAGACAGCGCTCCTCAACCACCGGCAGACCTAACACCGGGCCGGATATGACCGGTATACCGTAGCAGTTAAACTTATCCTCATCGCGCCCGGTGACGCTCCCTACCGCATAGGTCCAGTTTTTAGCGGCTACGCCGGGAACCACGATGCCGAACATGCCGCTGCGCTCAATCAGCTCCCGCGACCAGGCGCTCTTATCGATCACGATAGCGATGCGCGGCGGGGAGAACTCCACCGGCATCGACCAGGCTGCCGCCATAATATTGCGGCGATCGATCTGCTCGTCCCGGCTGGTGATCAATACGGTTGGACCGTGGTTAAGCAGGCGGCTGGCGTGCTCCAGGGCAACGGGGCGGAAATAGCTCATTGTGACTCCTTATGGTGACCTTGCTGCATTAAAGGCTGCATAGCCAATTAAATCAAGCCGCAACATTAGCGTCATCGCGCCGTAATAAAGCCTGCCTATAGTCGCCAGCAACCAAGTCCCAAAGAGGATAACAATATGTTTGCTCCCCTGTCTTTTGTACAGGTGAGTGCGCCCCGTCATTATCTGGCGACGGGACGTTGTCGGCTTCCTGCTGCAGGAGGGCGATGATGCACGCACTTACTCGTATCCGTCTCGAAGGTGTCTCGTACGCCTTTGCCACCCATACCGTTCTTCATCAGATCGATCTGCATATCGAACCCGGCAGCATTGTGGCCCTGCTGGGGCCGTCCGGCTGCGGGAAAAGCACGCTGCTCCGCCTGCTCGCCGGGCTGACGCAGCCGGGAGAAGGGGAGATCTGGTTTGGTGAACGCCGGGTGGCTAAGGCTGGCTGGGCGCTGCCGCCCGAAGCGCGCGATATTGGCATGGTCTTTCAGGACTATGCGCTCTGGCCGCATATGTCCGTGGCGCAAAACGTAGCTTTCCCGCTCAAAATGCGCAACCTGCCGCGCGGCGAACGGGAGGTTCGCGTCGCCGAGGCGCTGGCGCGGGTAGGGCTGTCGGACTTTGCCGATCGCAAACCCTCCGGTCTCTCCGGCGGACAGCAGCAGAGGGTGGCTCTGGCACGGGCCATCGTTGCCCAACCTCGGGTGCTGCTATTTGATGAGCCGCTCTCCAATCTCGATAGCGAGCTGCGTGAGTCGCTGTGCCTGGAGATGTCGCGCATCCTGCGCCAGTCCGGCACGACGGCAGTTTACGTTACTCACGATCGTCGGGAGGCAGAGCTTATTGCCGACCGTATTGTGCACCTTTCAGCGGGGCGCGTGGCTGCATCCGACTCGGTTACCCCTAAATTAGTTACAACATACAATGGAGTTTTATCATGAAAGCAGTGACGTCTGTAATAAAAGGAGTTGCATTAACTATGGCATTGTCTGCAATAAGCGTATCCAGCGCACAGGCGCTAACCGTCTATACCGCAGGGCCGGGATCGCTGGCAAAAGGGCTGGCAGCGGGCTATGAGAAGAAAACCGGCGTCAAGGTCAATATTTTCCAGGCGACGACAGGAAAGGTAATGGCGCGTCTGGAGGCCGAGCAGGCCAATCCGCAAGCGGATATTCTTATCTCCGCTTCCTGGGATACGGCGGAAGACCTGCATAATCGCGGCTGGCTGCTGCCTTACCAAAGCGCAAACGCTGAAAAGGTGCCTGCTAATCTGAAAACCGACGATTATGTCGCCCAGGGTATCTCGGCGCTGGGTATCGTCTGGAACAGCAAGAGCGGCACGCCTGAACCAAAAGAGTGGCGTGATCTCACCTCAGCCGACTTTAAAGATAAAGTCACCACGCCTGACCCGGCGCTCTCCGGCGCTTCGCTCGATCTGCTGATCGGCCTGCAAAACGGGATGAGCGACGAAGCGTGGAAACTGTTTGAGCAGCTGAAGCAGAACGGCATGGTAGTCAGCGGGCCAAATGCCCAGGCGGTAACGCCGGTAATGCAGGGGGCAAAAGCCGCGGTGTTCGGCGCAGTTGACTATGTCTCTTACGGCAATATCGCCCAGGGCGAATCCCTGAAGGTGATCTTTCCGGCCAGCGGGACGGTGATTGCTCCGCGTCCTATGATGATCCTGAAAACCACCCAGCATGCCGACGATGCAAAAGCATTTGTGGACTACGTGCTCTCTCCGGAAGGGCAGGCGCTGGTAGCCGAAGCCTGGCTGATGCCGGCCCGCACCGACGTTGCCGCTAAGCGCCCGCTGCTTAATGAACTGAAAATTCTGCCGACCACCAACGACGGCAACAGCGAGCGCAGCGACGTGCTAAAACGCTTTAATACGCTTTTCGCACAGTAATCACCCGGCGGGGGCAACCCCGCTTTCAGGATAGCCGTTGTGAAACAGAAACTTATTACGCTTACTACCGTGGCGCTGCTGGCGATCCTGGTCGCGCTACCGTTGCTTTTTATTACCCTCCAGGCCATCTTCCCGCAGTTTAGCGCTGGCTCTCTGAGCGGCGCGTTTAGCGGCATTGCGCCGCAGTTTCAGGACCCGCAGCTGCCCGCCATGCTGGGCGGTACGCTGTGGATCGCCGCTGGCGTTGCGCTGCTTAGCGCCCTGATCGGTCTGCCGCTCGGCGTCATGCGCGGGCTGTTTAATCTTCCGGCCCCAAGGCTATGGGATCTCATCTTCCTAATCCCGTTTCTGACGCCGCCCTATATTGCCGCGCTCTCGTGGATGCTGGTTTTACAGACCAATGGCTACCTGGATCAGCTGACGGGTATCGACCTTAACGATCTGCTTTTTAGCCGCAGCGGCATTGTGCTGGTCATGACCCTGAATATCTTCCCGGTAGTCTATTTTGCTGTCTCGCGCAGCCTGCTGGCCAGCGGGCAGAGGCTGGCGCTGGTTGCCCGGGTGCATGGTGCCACGGCCTGGCGGGCATTCTGGCATATCACGCTACCGATGGTCGCACCTGCGCTGGCGGCAGGCATGCTGTTGGCCTTTACTCTGGCCATTGAAGAGTATGGCGTCCCGGCAGCGCTGGGTTCACGCTCGGGGGTGGTAATGATGACGGTAGGCATTGAGAAGAAGCTCGCCGACTGGCCAATCGATCTGCCCGGTGCGTCTCTGCTCTCCATGGTGTTAATTGTTATTGCCTTAGCAGGGTGGTGGTTCCAGCGTCGCCTGGTAGGGGATAAAGAGGTGACCAGCGTAACCGGGAAGCCTACGGAGAATCAGGGAGCCGCGCTTGGTATCGCCGCCGTGCCGGTGGTGATGGTCATGGCTCTTACCGGTTTGCTGGCGGTAGGGCTGCCGGGTTTATCTATGGCGGTTACCGGAGTAATGTCAACGCTCTCGGGCGGACTGGCCTGGAATAACGTAACGTTTCAGCATTATCTTGCACTCTTTTCCCAGCAGGGGGATGCGTTGTCAGCGCTGGGCACCAGTCTGTCGCTGGCGCTCGGCGCGTCGGTCATTACCGGGCTGCTTGGGCTACTGGTCTCGTGGCTGGTTGTGGTCAGGCAGATTAAAGGCCGCAGCGTGCTGGACGCGCTGTCGTTGCTGCCCGCAGCGCTGCCGGGTATTGTCGTTGGCGTAGGGCTGATTCTGCTGTGGAACCGTACCTTCTGGCCCGTCTCGCCCTACAATACCTGGGCGATACTGCTGCTCTCCTACTGCTGCCTGCTGATGCCCTGGCCGGTACGCTATATCACCAGCGCGCTGCGCCAGCTCGGCGGTAACCTTGAGCCAGCCGCCCGCGTTCACGGCGCAAGCGCGCTACAGGCGCTGCGGTTTATCGTCATGCCGCTGGTCTTTCCGGCTATGCTGGCGGCAATGCTGATGGTATTTGCTATCGCCTCACGTGAGCTGGTCACGTCGCTGCTGCTCTCTCCGGCAGGGACCCAGACCGTGGCAGTATTTATCTGGCGGCAATTTGAGCAGGGATCGGTCGGGCAGGGGATGGCGATGGCGACTCTGACGCTGCTTACCGGGCTTATTTTGATGCTTACCGCACTGGCGATAATGCAGGGCAAAGGGCGTGGTTGATAGTTATTTATGCAGCGGTAGTTTGAATTTTAGCCGATCGAAATAGGAGATATTGCGCAGGCGTAAAATGCTGTCTACGTTTATTCCTGCAATAATTTTCTCTCGATATGTCGAGAGGCCAGTAACTTATAATTGAAGGCATATCGATGCACAGCGCAACAACGGAAGACCATCTAAACACCTACTTCGACCAGGGTATCCAGGCTTTTGAAGCTGAACGTGCACTTATTAAAGAGCTCGCGCACAATCTCAAAAGCAACCGAGTCGAGGTGAATAATAAAAATCTGATTCTGGCTCTCATCAGGATGCTCGAAACAGAAGATGACGTTGTCAAACTCGACGTTTATCGCAGCGCTCTTGAGCTGATCGTGCAGAAAACACCGGACGATCTGTAATTATAATAACCTCGCCCTGTCTCGGGTTATTCAGAGGCAGGGCGCTGGCTTATGCTGGCTTCATTATACGCGCCCGCAGATAAGCCACACAGGCATCCAGAGTGCGCTTTTGCTGCGGATCTTTTACCATGATGCGCCGGGCGCGAAGCACCATCATCAGATTGTCGGCATTTACAGGTAGATGTGAGTTCATCAACCATGCCGCGGCCTCGCCAACTACCTCTTGAATATTCTCAAGTCGAACCTGTTCATCTTCGTTCAATTGCACTCTCAATGCTGTAGGAGTTTATCTTCCAGGCTTATCAGCCAAGATCAAATTCACAGAGAGCATTTAGGGGAACATGCTGAAGGCAAGTCTGATTAGAAGGGTGAAACTTCATGTGGAAAGGAACCTGTTAACCGTACCGATTAAACAGGTATCAATGATTAGTGTTTGTAATCTGATTTAGCGTGATAAAGCATAGAATCACGCCTGTTTAACTTAAGCGAGCGGGAAGGGGCTTCCGCTTCATCAGGGCGCGTCCTGAAGTGGTGTACCCCATTGATTGCGGTATGAAATGCTTCGCGTCGACCATAGTCGGTTTCATCATGCAGATTATCCTGCAGTTGACCGATGAGCGCATCAAAAGAGACATTGTCATCGGCTTCAAGAAGCGTCATTACCGCTTCGCCCATAACCTTATCAACCAGTCTGTCTTTATCATTTTTGCTCATTGAGCCTCTCTTTTTTTAATGCGACGGACCGCTCGTCTAAATAATTATGCATGTGAATGATGAGAATAGATATGCATCCAGGATATTTATTCATCATTATTGCGGCAACTGGGTAACAGCAGACCAATTAGCTCCCCTAAATGGGCTTCAACGATCGGATCGTCGGTTTTGCTCAATCTGGCCGCCAGCTTAAGGCAGACAGTACGTCGGGTAACGCTTTCACCGGCACGTAAAATCTCAATCACTATGCTGCCTAATGTCTCTTCACGGGAAGGTACACCGCTCATAGTTTCAGACACAGTAACACTTAAATCTTTTTCATGCTTTTTATTTACATCTTTTTCACACACGTCTGCGTTTCCGTTCGGGTTAAGACCTTTGCCCTACTGGCGGTTACTCTTCAGCGACTGCCAGTTAACTCACAACTATTTTGTTGACTAATAATATCGGCAAGAAACGGCAAAAGAAAATAGTAGCAATATTTTTTTAACCTTACCTTAACTACGCGTTACTGTAAGTGACTTATTTTAAAAAGATATATTTTCCGATTTTTTGTACGTAAACCTTCCTTAAGTACAGCTGCACTTCACAATCTGCATCATAGGCTATGATTTTATGTACATACGGTCAGGAGAGGTAACACCCCAAACACCGTTTTACACCCTTTCGTCACGTCTGCGTTTATTGAGGTATCTGCATGGAGTCCAGTTCTTTTCTTAAAAGCTGGGGGGCCGAGTTCGTGGCCGCCGACACAGTGCGTTTTCGTGTTTGGGCGAGCGGCCAGGAAAGTTTAATGCTCAGGCTCTCGGGCAAGGAATTTAAGATGAATCCAGCTGGAGATGGCTGGTTCGAATTTTCCGCAGGCGGGATCTCGCCTGGTACGGAATATAATTACGTTCTGGCTGATGGTACCGTTCTGCCGGATCCAGCGTCCCGTGGGCAGCAATCTGACGTCAGCGGCCCCTCCCTGGTCATAAATCCGGATAGCTATCGCTGGCAAAATACGCAGTGGCAGGGACGCCCCTGGGAAGAGACCGTTTTTTATGAGCTGCACGTGGGCACCTTTACGCCAGAAGGAACATTTAAAGCCGCCATTGAAAAACTTCCCTATCTGGCTGACCTCGGTATTACCGCTATTGAAATTCTACCCGTGTCGCAATTTGGCGGTAACCGGGGATGGGGCTACGATGGCGTGCTGCTCTACGCGCCGCACTCTGCTTATGGTACGCCGGATGACTTTAAAGCCTTTATCGATGCCGCTCACGGCCACGGCATATCGGTTGTGCTCGACATTGTGCTGAATCATTTCGGCCCGGAAGGTAACTATCTGCCGCTGATCTCGCCAGACTTCTTCCACAAGGAGCGAATGACCCCCTGGGGGCCCGGTATCGCCTATGATGTTGACGCCGTGCGCCGCTATATTGCCGAAGCACCGCTCTACTGGCTGAAAGAGTACAGCCTCGATGGCCTGCGCTTTGATGCCATTGACCAGATTGAGGATAGCGCTGAGAAGCACGTCCTGATTGAGATCGCCGAGCGCATTCGCGCTGAGATTACCGACCGTCCTGCGCACCTGACTACGGAAGATAGCCGCAACGTTATCTTTTTACATCCGCGTGAGGAAGACGGCTCGGCCCCGCTGTTTAGCGGCGAATGGAACGACGACTTCCACAATGCCGTACACGTTTTTGCTACTGGTGAAACCCATGCTTACTACCAGGATTTTGCTGACCAGCCGGAAAAACACGTGGCGCGGGCGCTGGCCGAGGGATTTGCGTATCAGGGAGAGGTTTCAGCTCACGCTGGCGAGGCGCGCGGCGTGAACAGTACCGGGCAGCCACCGGTGGCCTTCGTCGACTTCATCCAGAACCACGACCAGACGGGTAACCGTGCCCAGGGCGAGCGATTGATCTCCCTGGCGGGCGCCGAGCGCACAAAGGTGATGCTGGCCGCGCTGCTTCTCTCTCCGCACATCCCGCTGCTGTTTATGGGCGAGGAGTACGGCGAGAGTAATCCTTTCCTGTTCTTTACCGATTTTCATGGCGATCTCGCCAAAGCCGTGCGCGAAGGGCGGGCCAAAGAGTTTAAGGGGCATAGTGGCTACGAAGGTGACAGCGTGCCCGATCCCAACGCTGAGAGCACCTTTATGCAGTCTAAGCTGGACTGGAAAAAGCTGGAAGGTCACGAAGGGCGCGCCTGGCTGGAGCTGACCCGAGCGCTGCTGCGCCTGCGCCAGCAGCATATCGTACCGCTGCTGGCTACCGCCGGGGGCAATTCAGGGCGGGTAGTCAACACCGCCGACGGTTTTCTCGCCGTGACCTGGACCTTCCCGAAAGGCACGCTCTCGCTGGCACTGAATATTGGCGAACGTAACCAGACCCTGCCGGACATGCCCGGCGAAACCGTTCTTGCCTGGCCGAATGCGACAGATGAACTGTCGCAAAACTCAATTGTTGTTCGCCTTGCATCAGGAGAAGCAAAGTGAAGATCCCAACCGCGACTTATCGGATTCAATTTCGTAACGGCATGACCTTTGACCGTGCCGCTGGCCTTGTGCCCTACATGCAGCAGCTTGGCATTAGCCACCTCTACGCCTCGCCAATCTTTACCGCTACGTCTGGCTCCACGCATGGCTATGACGTGACGGATGCCAATGAGATCGAGCCTGCCATCGGCGGCCGTGAGGGCTTTGACCGCATGGTGAAGGCATTGAAAGAGGCGGGCCTCGGTCTGATTTTGGATATCGTGCCGAACCATATGGCGGCCTCGCTGGAGAATCCGTGGTGGCGTGACGTAGTCGAAAACGGTGAAAAGAGCCGCTACGCCCGCTATTTCGATATCGACTGGTCGCGACGCCTGACCCTGCCGTTCCTGGGGGACACCTTTGAGGCTGAGCTGGAGAAGGGCGATATCAGCGTGCAGGCCGATCCGCAGACCGGCAAACCTGCTTTCGCCTATTTTGAAAGCGTTTACCCGCTTTGTCCGGAGAGCTATCAGGGCCGTGAAGAGGAGGTGCTGAAGCTTACCGATAAAGCCGAGCTTATCGCGCTTCACGAGCGCCAGCCCTACCGGCTGATGACGTGGCGGGATGCGCCGCGCGATCTCTCTTATCGCCGCTTCTTTGAAATTACCGGCCTTGCGGGCGTTCGCGTTGAGGACGATGCCGTCTTTGATGATAGCCACCGGCTGATCCTCGAGCTGGTGCGCAGCGGGGCGGTAGACGGTTTGCGTGTAGACCACGTAGACGGCCTTGCCGATCCCAAAGGGTATCTTCAGCGTCTGCGCAAAGAGGCTGGATCCGACTGCTACATCACCGTTGAGAAGATCCTTGGTAAGGGCGAGCATCTGCCGGACGACTGGCCAGTGTCTGGTACCACCGGATACGAATTTATTGCCGCGATCTCGGACGCCCTGGTAGACGACGACAGGCTTGCCGCGCTGCGCAAGGCCTACGATAAGACCCTGAGCAAGCCGGCTGATATGAAGGCGGAGCTGCGTGCGGCGAAGCTGCTGATGGCTGACAGAAATTTCGAAGGTGAATTTACCACCTTGCTGAAGCTGGCACTCGGTATTGCGGAGCGAGAAGGGATCCCGGCTCAGGAAGCGACGATCCGCGCCGCTTTACGAGAACTTTTGGTTGCTTTCCCGGTCTATCGCACCTATGGCACAAAAGAGGGGCTACCACCAGCCGATGCTGAGCTGCTGCAAAAAATCGTGGTGAAGGTGAAGGCCAGCGCCACAGCGCCGGATCCTGATGCGCTCGATTTCATCACCGCTATTCTCGCCGGTTCGCTTTCTGACTCCGTTTCTGACCAGGCGGCGCTTTTCCGCACCCGTTTTCAGCAGCTCACCGGACCGCTGATGGCTAAATCAGTTGAGGATACGCTCTTCTTCCGTCAGAACATGGGCCTGGCGCTTAACGAAGTAGGGGCCGAGCCGCTACGACGCGCCTTCTCTCTCGATCGTTTCCACGCTGAGATGAAGATCCGGCTGGAGAAGCAGCCTGACGCGCTGTCTGGTACTTCGACGCACGATACCAAACGCGGCGAGGATACGCGGGCGCGGCTCTACACCCTGACGGAAGCCCCGGCGCGCTGGGCGGTATGCGTTGCCCGCTGGCAGGAGATTAACCAGCATAAGGTGGTCGAGCTTGAGGATGGCCCGGCGCCAAAACCCGCCGGGGCGTGGATGCTCTATCAGGCGCTGGCAGGCGTATGGCCCGTGACGCTTCAGCCAGACGACGCGGAAGGCCTGAAGGCATTAGAGGAGCGCTTCCTGGACTTCGTTGAAAAAGCGCTGCGGGAAGCGAAATTGCGCACCGACTGGGTCGACAGCAACGATCCCTTTGAAAAAGCGATGCTCGACTACGCCCGGCATCTGCTTTCGCCGGATAATCAGGCCTTCCTGCAGGATTTCGTTAGCTCGCTGCAGCCGTTTATTCGGGCAGGGCTGGTTAACAGCCTTACCCAGACGGTGATCAAGCTTACCGCGCCGGGCGTGCCGGATATCTACCAGGGCAGCGAGGCGCTTAACTTCAGCCTTGTCGATCCTGACAACCGTCGGGAACCCGATTTTGCCACTTTGACTCAGCAGCTTGACGAAGACGATCGGCCTGTTGCGATAAGCGAAGAGAGTTGGCAGAGCGGCCTGCTGAAGCAGCAGGTTATCGCGAAGAGCCTGCGCCTGCGTCAGAAGAAGCCCGCGCTGTTCCGTTATGGCGACTATCTGCCGCTAACGGTAACCGGGGAGCGGGCGGATCACGTTATTGCCTATGCCCGAGTGACTCCTCGGATTCGAGGTGGTGACGCGCTGATCGTCATTGCGCCGCGCCTCGCGCTGCGCCTGCCTGACGATGCTGAAGCGACATGGTTTACCGATACCACGATTGCGTTGCCTGAAGAACTCGCAGGCCGACGCTACCGCAACATTCTCAGCGGAGAAGTGATCTCCCTGAACGAACGCCTTGATTTAACCAATATCACTGGAGATGTACCGCAAATATTGATAGCTGATTGATTTGAATCCTGAAAATTTGCAGCGCTTAAACGCGCCTGGTTGCTTATTGCCTGAAGGAATGTGTCCTCTGATGTCCACATTCTACGGAGAAGAATAAATGAAACACCATAATACATACCAAATCCTGCCAGGGGATTATCATCTTCTTGGCGCAAACTACGATGGTAAGGGCGTGAATTTTGCCCTTTTCTCGGCGCACGCAGAGCGCGTTGAGCTTTGCCTCTATGACCCAAGCGGCAAGAACGAAATTGCCCGCCTTGAGCTACCGGAAAATACCCATGAAGTCTGGCATGGCTACGTGCCAGGTCTGAAGCCGGGTGCGCTTTACGGCTTCCGCGTTCACGGACCTTTTGATCCGGAGAACGGTCATCGCTTCAACCCCAACAAGCTGGTTATCGATCCCTATGCCCGCGACCTGGTTGGCGACATAGAGTGGAACGAAGCACATTTTGCCTACGACATGCAGCATGAAGATAAGGATCTGACCTTCGATAAGCGGGACAGCGCACCGTTTATGCCGAAGTGCCGGGTGATCGATCCTCACGAGTTTGACTGGCAGGACAATAATCGTCCGAACATTCCATGGTCGCAGGCGATTATTTATGAAACCCATGTGAAGGGCTTCACCCAGCTCAACTCTGCGCTGCCGCAAGAGCTGCGCGGTAACTTTGAGGGAATGGGCCACAAGGCTACCGTGGACTACATCAAAAACCTGGGCATTACCTCGGTCGAGCTGCTGCCGGTTCACTGGTTCCCGGACGACCAGCATCTGCTAGACAGAGGTCTGAAAAACTTCTGGGGCTACAATACGCTTGGCTTCTTTGCGCCAGCGTCGCGCTACTTCGGGCCGAAGGGTATTCAGGGCTTCCGCGATATGGTGCGCGCGTTCCACGACGCGGGTATCGAGGTTATCCTCGACGTGGTCTATAACCACACGGCGGAAGGTAACGAGCTTGGTCCAACGCTGTCGTTTAAGGGGATCGATAACTTCTCCTATTACCGCACGCTGCCTGACCAGCACCGCTACTACATTAACGATACCGGCACAGGGAACACCGTTAACACCTCCCATCCGCGCGTACTGCAGATGGTGATGGACTCCCTGCGCTACTGGGCGGAGTCGATGCATATCGACGGCTTCCGCTTCGACCTCGGTACAATCCTTGGCCGTGAGCCGGAAGGTTTCGACCAGCGCGGCGGCTTCTTTGATGCCATGACGCAGGATCCGGTGCTGTCGAAACTGAAGCTGATTGGTGAACCCTGGGATATCGGCCCGGGCGGCTATCAGGTAGGTGGTTTCCCGCCGGGCTGGGCGGAGTGGAACGATAAGTATCGTGACACGGTGCGTGAATACTGGAAGGGCGATAACGTGGCATCTGATTTTGCCTCCCGTCTGCTTGGCTCTGGCGATCTCTACGACATCCGCGGCCGACGCCCATGGGCCAGCGTTAACTTTATTACCGCTCACGACGGCTTCACGCTGAACGATCTGGTGTCGTACAACGATAAGCACAACGAAGAGAACGGCGAAGACAACAACGACGGTCATAACGACAATCGCTCGTATAACTACGGCGCAGAAGGCCCGACCGACGACGAAAACATCAATACGATCCGCGAGCGGCAGAAACGTAACTTTCTCGCTACGCTGCTCTTCTCCCACGGCACGCCGATGCTGTTGGCCGGGGACGAGTTTGGCCGCAGCCAGATGGGTAACAACAACGGCTACTGTCAGGACAGCGAGATCTCCTGGATTCACTGGGACGATCTGCCGGACTCCAGCGAGGCGCTGTGCGAGTTCACCCGCCAGATTATCAAGCTGCGTAAGGAGCAACCGCTGCTGCGCCGCGAAAGCTGGCGCGATGGCCTGCTTATCGAGTGGTTCAACGCCGAGGGTGGCGTTCAGCAGCCAGAGCACTGGCATGAGGGTTCGGCCCTGGTGGTTTATATCAGCCGGCCGGATTTAAAACCTGAGGAGGGGATCTGGCATGATGTGCTGATGCTGTTCAATCCGTTTGAAGAGAGTATGGAGTTCCGTATTCCACAGCCTGGCGAAAGCGGCTGGGTGCTGGAGCTGACCACCTTTGATACGGAACCGCGCGGTATTGTTATTGATAGCGAAACGGATTTCACTCTGGAAGGGCGCAGCATTGCGCTGTTCAGAAGACCGTAATCAGAAGGTAATAGTTAGCAGCGCTTGCCCAGGCGCGGATCGATAATAAACGGCTCTGCTTTTACACTCAGCAGAGCCGTTTTTGCATCAGGATGTTCCGGGTTAAACAGTGCGTTCCACTCGCCGGTAATGGTGCTTGGGACACGCAGCAGCAAACCATTGTTTACGTCGGCCAGCCACTGATCGCCAATTTGCTGGGTGGAGATCGGGGCTGGATCGGCCTGCCAATCTTTCGGTAGCGTAGCAAGATCGAGTGTAGCGATCAGCTCTGTTGGGATCTCAATAGTCAGAAAGCTATAGCCTTCAGCAATGTCCTCGATTTCCAGATGCACCAGCGTTTCAAGCACGCAAAGCGCCTTAGATGAACCAAGATAGACACACTCTCGTCCGCGAGAGTTCCAGCGGCCACCAAAGGTGCGTGCACCATAACCATCAAATGCGGTCGCGACGTAACGCGACTTTACCAGTCGCCAAAAAAGCTGCGTTTCCATTAACTCAGCACGCCATGTTCAAGCCTGCCAACGAGAGTGAGTACCGCTTCGGCCCCGGCGGGAGTAGAGAGCAGTTCTGCCGGTTTTTTGCCCCCCAGGCCTTTAGCCGGTTTATTAAGCCATTGAGCCAGCCGGACGTTATCGTCGTTGAATAGCTCACGCGCCGCGCTGATTACCCGAGCCAGGGTATAGACGCGGGCGCTCTGTTCAGGTGAGAAACGCTGTTCCTCGCTGTTCAGTCTCCGGCTGTAGGTATTACGATCGATACCGGCCATTCGCAGCAGAGACGCCTCGTCAAGTAGGGTTGCGTCAGCAATGCTACGTAAGATAGTCGCGCTCAGGCCGATGTTGATGCTGTCGTGAGCGGCAATCGCCGCGGCAGGCAGACCCAGCGTGCTAAGCAAGTCACGGGGAAGGGCCGCTGCTTTTGGAGTAAAAAGTTGCATGGTCATCACGCCTCCTGTTCATTTGATATATATTTTAGTTCAAATGAACAGGAGGTTCAATAAATGTTATGCCTTTAACGACGGAAATCGATCACCATACGGCCACGGATCTTGCCTTGCTCCATCTCCTGGAAAATAGCATTGATATCTTCCAGAGGTCGGGAGGCGACTTTCGGCACCACTTTACCTTCGGCGGCAAACTGGAAGGCTTCGGTCAGATCCTGACGGGTGCCCACCAGCGAACCGACGACCTGAATGCCGTCCAGCACCAGACGCGGGATATCGAGGCTCATTGACTCCGGCGGCAGGCCGACAGCCACCACGCGGCCACCGGCGCGCACCGCATCCACGGCGGAGTTAAACGCCGCTTTAGCGACAGCGGTGACTACCGCAGCATGCGCACCGCCGGTTTTCTGCTGGATGATCTGTGCGGCGTTCTCGTTACGGGAGTTGATAGTCAGATCGGCCCCCATCTCAGATGCCAGGCTGAGCTGTTCATCGTTGACGTCGATAGCGATCACCTTGGCGTTGAAGACGTTTTTCGCATACTGCATCGCGAGGTTGCCAAGGCCGCCAAGACCGTAGATGGCAATCCACTGCCCGGGCTTGATGTGGGAGATCTTGATCGACTTGTAGGTCGTCACGCCTGCGCAGGTAATGCTGCTGGCTGCGGCGGGATCCAGCCCATCCGGGACTTTAACCGCGTAGTCCGCGACCACAATGCACCCTTCGGCCATGCCACCATCGACGCTATAACCTGCGTTTTTCACCTCGCGGCAGAGGGTTTCGTTCCCGCTGTTACAGTATTCACAGTGCCCGCATCCTTCATAGAACCAGGCCACGCTGGCGCGATCGCCCGGCTTCAGCGAGGTGACGCCAGGTCCCACTTCCTCTACCACGCCAATGCCTTCGTGGCCCAGAATAACGCCGGTCTTGTCACCGAAATCGCCGTTTTTAACGTGAAGATCGGTATGGCAAACCCCACAGCACTCCATCTTTAACCGCGCCTCGCCGTGACGAAGAGCGCGTAAGGTTTTTTCTTTGATTTCTACTTGATGATCGTGAGTGACAACAGCAGCTTTCATTTTTATCTCCTTATGGGTATGCAGTTGGATGGTGCATAACGCAACGCGTGATAAGAGAACGCAATTACTCCTTTAGGATTAATAACTTCTGTTCAGTATGCAACCACACCGAAACATTCTGCAATACTTTATGAGAATCATTCGCATTTTTGCTGGTCAGGTAGCAATTCAGCTAACACGCGGGTAACCTTTTTTAAACATTGTCATCCAGAGGTCATAAACACAGCGTAAGTTACTGGCTTCTCTCAACAATATGAGTCTTAGCAATGCTTCTGGTGAAAAAACTTCTTGCGGTGAGTCTGCTTCTGTCGGCGTCGGTTCAGGCGCAAAACATTCTGGAATTCCCACAGCCGGAGAACAATCCTGAGGAGTTCTATGCGGTAACGGAGATCCCCGCAGGCGGTATTATTAAGTATGAGACCGATGCAAAAACCGGCTTTATTATTGCCGATCGTTTCCAGTCGATGCCGGTGGCCTATCCGGCAAACTATGGCTCGCTGACACAGTCGCTGGCAGGCGATGGCGATCCGCTGGATGTGATTTTTTATACCCGTGCGCCGATGGCTCCCGGTACGCTGATCAAGCTGCGCGCAATTGGCGTCCTGAAGATGATCGACGGCGGCGAGAAAGATGACAAAATCGTTGCTGTACCTGCGAGCAAAATCGACCCCACCTATGATGAGATTCAAAGCCTGAGCGATTTGCCAAAAATCGAGCAGGAGCGTTTAGAGGCTTTCTTCCGCGTCTATAAACAGCTTCCGGCAGGGCGGAAAACTGTGGAGCTGAACGGTTTTAATGATGCAGCTACCGCGAAGCAGGAGATCAAAGCGGCATGGGATGCCTGGAAAGAGAAGCACCCGCAGCAGAACTAAACAAAAACGGGCATCAGAAGATGCCCGTTAGTTTATCTGCCTCAGATTGAGGTTCGGCGATAGCTGCGGTACTCAGGCCGCCAGAAGTTATCGTCAATCGCCTGCTGTAACGCCTCGGCGGAGGTTTTCACCGCCACGCCTTCCTCCTGGGCGACTTTACCTACCGCAAAGGCGATGGCACGGGAGACGTGCTGGATCTCATCAAGGCCCGGCAGCACCATGCCGTTGTCGTTGGTCCGCAGCGGGGAGTGCTCTGCCAGGGTTTCGCTTGCAGCCATCAGCATCTCGTCGGTAATGCGCGACGCGCCAGCGGCGATAACGCCCAGCCCGACGCCGGGGAAAATATAGGCATTGTTGCACTGGGCAATCGGGTAGAGCTTATCTTTCCACTGTACCGGCGGGAAGGGGCTGCCGGTTGCCACCAGTGCGTTACCGTCGGTCCAGCTGATAATATCCTGCGGCGTCGCCTCTACGCGGGAGGTCGGGTTCGAGAGCGGCATGACAATCGGGCGCGGACAGTACTTATGCATCTCACGGATAATCTCCTCCGTGAACAGCCCGGTCTGACCCGAAACGCCGATCAGGATGTCCGGCTTGACGTTGCGCACCACGTCTAGCAGAGAGATGGCGTCGCCGCTGGTCTCCCAGTTCTGGATATTCTCCTGCTTCTGCACCAGCTTGCTCTGGAACGGCAGCAGGTTAGGCATCTGATCCGTTAGCAGACCGAAACGATCGACCATGTACACTTTTTGTCGCGCGGCCGCTTCGCTCAGCCCTTCGCGCTGGGTCTGGGCGACGATCTGCTCGGCGATACCGCACCCGGCAGAGCCTGCACCGAGGAAGACAATCTTCTGGTTGCTCAGCTGGCTGCCTGCGGCACGGCTGGCAGCGATAAGCGTACCCACCGTCACCGCCGCGGTACCCTGAATATCGTCATTAAAGGAGCAGATCTCGTTCCGGTAACGGTTGAGCAGCGGCATGGCGTTTTTCTGAGCGAAGTCTTCAAACTGTAAAAGCACGTCCGGCCAGCGCTGCTTCACTGCCTGGATAAACTCATCCACAAACTCATAATATTCGTCGCCGCTGATACGCGGATGACGCCAGCCCATATAGAGCGGATCGTTGAGCAACTGCTGGTTGTTGGTGCCGACATCCAATACCACCGGCAGCGTATAAGCCGGGCTGATACCGCCGCAGGCGGTGTAGAGCGACAGCTTGCCGATAGGAATGCCCATGCCGCCAATGCCCTGATCGCCGAGACCCAGAATACGTTCGCCGTCGGTTACGACGATCACTTTAATATTGTGCGCCGGGACGTTCTGTAAAATGTCATCCATCATGTGGCGATTCTCGTAAGAGATAAACACTCCGCGCGCGCGGCGGTAGATCTCAGAGAAGCGTTCGCAGGCAGAGCCGACCGTCGGGGTGTAGATAACCGGCATCATCTCATCAAGATGGTTTCCTACCAGACGGTAGAAGAGGGTTTCGTTAGTGTCCTGAATGTTACGCAGATAGATGTGCTTATCGATATCCGTTTTGAACCCCTGATACTGTAGCCAGGCGCGTTCGGCTTGCTCTTCAATGGTCTCCACCACTTCGGGGAGCAGGCCGAGCAGGTTAAAGTTACGTCGCTCTTCCAGGCTAAAGGCGCTGCCTTTATTCAGCAGGGGAAACTCTAACAGCACGGGGCCAGCATAGGGGATGTACAGCGAACGGTTTTTCTTGTACTTCAGCAACATCTCAAAAACTCCTGGGTAAACGGATCCCGGCGATGGCACGGTTACCTGCGTGCAAACGGGGTGGGTAGTACGGCGGGGGGAGTATAAAGCATGCGTAGTGCAATTTCTTGTTACTTCGATGAAACATATTCATAAAGAGAAACGCCACCGGAGCGGTGGCGCGGGACTGAATTATCAGTGGCGGTTAATGCATCACTGGGCGCGACGATGGCGACCATGTCGGTGGGTAACTACTTTTTCGCTGCCATCTTCACTACGCACGACCTTTCTCTGATTCGACAGCTTATAGTCCAGACCTAAAATATGACGTGCCTGACGATTCGATTTCATGCTAACTCCTTAATTCTGTTCATAGTTTCAAGGACCAGCCCGCAGCGGCGAGCAGGGCAAAGCGTACCCCATAGCTGAAGTAGCATATCTCTTATAGTGGATAAAAAATGCGCTCTGCGCTCAAGATTTGACTATTTTTAATGCCGGGCGGCGCTGCGCTTGCCCAGCCTACAAAAAGCACCAGGCTGTAGGCCCGTGCAAGCGAAGCGCCGCCGGGCAACAGGCCGTCATCTCAACTCCCTCCGCCAAAAACCTGGACGGCGCGTTGTAGACGTGCGGCGCGGGAGGAGAGGTCGCAGGCGGCGTCGGTGACCCGCTCAACCATGCCAGTATTGTTGTGGGTCATCACGCCGATGCGCGATATGGACTCGTTGAGTAACGCCAACGCCTGGGTCTGCTCCTGGGTGGCGGTGCCAATCTCGTTGATCATGGTCGACATCTGAATAACGTTGTCGATCATCGCCGTCAGGTGCGTTTCGGTATTCTCAACCATCTTTACGCCGTTGCTGACGTTTGCGACACTTTGCTCTATCAGCGTTTTGATCTCCTTCGCGGCAGAAGCAGAGTGCTGGGCCAGATGACGCACTTCGGCCGCCACCACCGCAAAGCCACAGCCAGCCTCACCGGCGCGAGCGGCCTCTACGGCGGCGTTGAGTGCCAGAATGTTAGTTTGAAAGGCGATGCGGTCAATGACGCCAATAATGTCGACGATCTGCTTATTATCACGAGAGATGGACTGCATCATGGTGATGGTCTGCTTCATGACGCTGCCGCTGTTCACTGCATTACTGCTGGTCTCGTCTGCACGGATCATCGCGTCAGCAGCAGTCTCCGCCGTCTGCTTCACCGCGCTGGCTATCTCCTCAACTGCCGCCGCCGTCTGGTGCAGATCCGTCGAGGTCTCTTCGGTACGCTGCTGTAGCGATTTCCCCTCTTCAGATATGCGATGGCTGATTTTACGGATCCCATCCAGTTGGGTGGTAACATCCCCAACCAGAGAGTTAAGATTCAGCCCGGACTGATTCACCAGGCGCAGCAGCATGCCGACCTCATCGACGCGGTTAAACTGAAAATAGTCGGCTCGTCTTCCAGAGACCACCTTCTGCATTTGCGTTAAGATTAATTTTAACGGATGCGAAACCTGAACCTGTAAAAAGATCCCAGCAAATAAAAACAGAATCAGCGTCGCGCCGGATAGCACCAGCGCCGGAAGATTAATAAAGGGTAAGATGGCGATCAGCATTGCGGTAATACCCAGCACCAGGTTAATACGTTGAGAAATACTTAGCCACTTAAACAGGGATAATAGAGAGAGCGGCCCACGACGCACCAGTACGCCTTTATAGAAGCGATACCCTTTTAGTTTATTGTTGTTTATTTGTGCGTAGAGGTTTTCACTGGCATCAATCTCTTCCCGTGGCGGAATATTCCTGACCGAGATATAGCCAGTCAGCTTTTCCTGCTGATAAACCGGGGTGACGTTAGCCCGCACCCAGTAGTGATCGCCATTTTGACGCCGGTTCTTCACCAGCCCCGTCCAGCTCTCTCCCTGCTGGATGGTAAACCACATATCGGCAAACGCGGCCGGAGGCATATCAGGGTGGCGAATAATATTATGCGGCTCGCCGACCAGCTCCCCCTCTGCGAAACCGCTGGCCTCAATAAAGGCAGAGTTGGCATAAGAAATATGGCTCTGCGTATTGGTTGTCGACATTAACGTCGTGCCGTCTTTAAGCAAATACTCATTCTGTGTAACGGGAGTGTTACGCTTCATCAATAACCCCATAATCAAGCGACTTGCAATAAATAAAAAAGGAATTGTATTTTTCTTATAGCTCGCGCATTTTCCACTATGAACGCAATAACGGAAAGTGGCTTCAGGGAATATTTTTTAGTCACGCTAAAATATGACCCGGGCGAAGGTTATAAAAATGAAAATAGATTAATTAGACGTTGTTAATACCTTGGCGCTCAGCAAAACCTTAACGCAAATAGAGAGGGCTTCGTGCTATATCGTGAAAATAATCTAACCTTTACAGGTACCTTTAATCGCTGGACAGGTTCAGGAGATGGACATGCACACCCCTCACGCTTCAGGACGTTCGAGCTTTGCCGTAGCGCTGTATGAGCTATTTAATCCCATTCCACTCGGCTTTTTTACCGCCGCCTGGATCTTTGACATTCTCTATATCAAAAGCATGCAGATTATGTGGACCGATGCCGCCAGCTGGCTAATTGTTATCGGTCTGGTGATTGCCATCATTCCCCGTATCATAAACCTCGTGCAGATCTGGGTAGGGCATCGGTACGCTTTTAGCTCCCCCGTTAAGCTGCACTTCTGGCTTAACCTGGTCGCCATCTTGCTGGCGATAGTGAATGCCTTTATCCATAGCCGCGATGCTTACGCCGTTGTCCCGCTGGGCGTAACGCTCTCTACCCTGGTGGTGATCATGCTGCTGTTGGCTAATGTTCAACTCGCGCTGCGCCAGCGTAACGCTTAAGGAGAAGCCGTATGAAAAGAGATAACCGAGCGTTACTCAGCGTGGCAATTGTCGCGCTACTCAGCGCCTGTGATAACGGCGCATCTGTCGATCCGCAGAAGCAGATGGGGCCGAATCCGGAGCTGCCGCAGGCGCAAAACTTTCTGCTGCCGCCGATGCAGGTGCCCGAAGGGGTGCCGTGGAAAGAGGGCGAGAAGCCCACCGTACCCGCCGGACTGCAGATTGAAAAAATTGCCGATGGCCTGAAGCACCCGCGTCAAATCTACGTTTTACCGAATAATGACGTGCTGGTGGCGGAGTCAAACAGTACGCCGAAACCCACCACCCGACCCAAGCAGCTGATCATGGGAGTGGTACAGAGTGCCTCCGGCAAGGCCGGAAAAGGGGGCGACAGCATTACCCTGCTGCGCAACGTTAACGGCAAATGGGAGAAGCACACTTTTATTGAGAATCTGCACTCGCCGTTTGGTATCCAGCTGATTGGCAATACGCTGTGGGTTGCCAATGCTGATAGCCTGGTGAAGTTCCCCTATGAGACGGGGCAGACCTCTATCAGCGCGCCGGCTCAGGAGGTGACCGAGCTGCCCGGCGGGCCGATCAATCACCACTGGACCAAATCCCTGCTCGCCAGCCCCGACGGCAGCAAGCTGTATGTCGGCGTGGGATCGAACAGCAATATCACCGAGAACGGCATCGGGGCGGAATACCGCCGGGCGGCCATCCTTGAGGTAGACGCCGCCAACGGGGCGAGCCGCATCTACGCCAGCGGACTGCGTAACCCCACCGGAATGGGATGGGAGCCGCAAAGCGGCAAGCTGTGGGCTATCGTCAACGAACGGGATGAGATTGGCTCCGATCTGGTGCCGGATTATATGACCTCGGTGCAGGAGAATGGCTTCTACGGCTGGCCCTACAGCTATTTTGGCCAGCACGTTGATGAACGCGCCCAGCCGCAGCGGCCGGATCTGGTCGAGAAGGCCATCAAGCCCGACTACGCCATTAGCTCGCACGTGGCCCCGCTCGGTCTGCTGTTCTATACCGGGGACAACATGCCGCAGTATCGCGGTGGCGCGTTTGTAAGCGAGCACGGCAGCTGGAACCGTAAGCCGCTCAACGGCTACCAGGTGATGTGGGTCAAGTTTGAGAACGGTCAGCCGGTGGGGCTACCGCAGCCGGTGGTCACCGGCTTTTTGACTGACGATCAGAAGCAGGTTCGCGGCCTGCCGGTGGGGCTGGGGATGGATGCCCAGGGCGGGTTGATTATTGCCGACGATGCCGGCGACGCCGTCTGGCGAGTCAGCGCTACACAGTAGCTGACATTAAAAAGCTGCCGTTTGGCAGCTTTTTTTACGGCTTCCGCTTAGCCACGGAGTCTCTGACGATCAGCGAGCCTTCATGCAGCGACTGTGTGGCGCTATCAGGAGATAATAAAATGCGTACCGCATCGCGGATCATCTCATCCATTGGGATGTGCACAGTGGTCAGGGTGGGGGTGAAGTAGCGGCCGATGATGGAGTCATCAAATCCGGCGACGGAGATCTCCTCCGGCACCCGCAGGCCGTTGTCGATCATGGCTTTCGTCACGCCGATGGCCATGTCATCGTTAGCGGCCAGGATGCAGCTCATGGGCCGGTCCTTTTTCAGCAGGGCGCTGCCCGCCTCATAGCCGCTCTCGGTACTCCAGCTGCCGCGCACAATCAGCGTGTCGTCAGGCGTCAATCCGGCAGCATGAAACGCATCGCGGTAGCCGGCGAGGCGGCTGTCGCCCGTGGGCGATCCTTCACTGCCAGCCACAAAAGCAATATCGCGGTGCCCCTGAGCAAGCAGATACTCCACCATGCGCACGCTGCCCCGGTAGTGATCAACAAACACCGAGCTGCTGCGGTTGCGCTTCAGCTCACGGTTGATCACCACAATGGGCACGCTGCTCTCGTCAATAATGTCATCAAGCTCATCAACGTTGAGGTATTTGGGGTAGATCATGATCGCTTCACAGCGCAGCTGCACCAGGAAGTTGATGGCGTTACGCTCGTCCTCCCGGCTGTGCTTGCCATCGGCCAGCACCAGCTGGCGCTGGAGATCTTCACTGCAGGTCGCCGCCTGGTAGATCATGGCGGAGAAGAACGGCCCGTTATACAGGCCGTTAGTGATCACCAATCCCACCGAATTGGAACGGCTGGTCGCCAGCGTGCGCGCCAGCAGGTTAGGGCGGTATCCCGTCTCCTCAATGGCCTTAAAGATACGGGCTTTTACCTCTTCGCTGACCACTACCTTACCGTTTAGCGCACGAGAGACCGTTGCTTTTGAGACGCCCGCCCGCCTGGCGACATCCAGTATCGTGACCATAACACTCCCCAATTGTTTAACAGCGTATCAGGAGACGGTCATCAACGGCATCTCCTGACGAATGGTGCCCCCGGACTGGAGCTTCGTCAGCTCAAACTCATCGCTATTGATCACCAGCACCGGCGTAGTGAGATCGTATCCGGCACGCTCGATGGCCTCTTTATCAAACTCCAGCAGCGGCGTACCGGCTTTAACGACGTCGCCTTCCTTCACCAGCGGACGGAAGTGCGCACCCTGTAAATTCACGGTGTTCAACCCCACGTGGATCAGCAGCTCCGCGCCGTTGTCGCAGGCAAGGCCAATGGCGTGGCGTGACTCGATCACTGTTTCGACCCGGGCGTCGCAGGGCGCAACCACTTTACCCTCATGGGGCCGAATAGCAACGCCGTCGCCCAGGACCTTTTGCGAGAACGCTTCGTCTGCGACCTCTTCCAGCGCGATGACATCCCCGCTGAGCGGGCTGTTCAGCGCCAGGCTAGTCTTCGCCGCAGCGGTTGAGGTACTCCTGACCGGGGCGGTTTCTGGCGTGTCGGTGAGCGTCTCTTCCGCTACCGGATCGTCAAAGCCAACGAACTGCACCAGTATAATAGTCAGGACGACAGCCGTTGCGCTACCGGCAAGTTCACCGATGAAGGACATCGGCGCATCCGGGCTAATGGCGTTGACCAGGGTAAACAGGCCCGGCAGTGCCGCGTAGGCGTAGTAGAGGGAGCCAAACAGGCTGGCTACCACAGCACCTACCGCGCCGCCGATACAGCCGCAGATAAACGGCTTTTTAAAGCGCAGCGTCACGCCATAGATTGCCGGTTCGGTAATGCCAAAGATGGCGGTTACGCCCGCCGACAGGGAGGTAGTTTTCAGCTCGCGATTGCGGCTCTTCAGGAATACGCCAAACACGGCGGCCATCTGGCCGATTACCGCAATGGTCTGATAGGCCTGGAAGGAGTCATAACCCTGGGTGTCAAAGTTGGCCATGATCACCGGCGTAATGCCCCAATGTACGCCGAAAATAACGATAATCTGCCAGATGCCGCCGATGAGCGCAGCAGCGACCGCAGGCGCGGCGGCGAACAGGGCGTTGTAGCCGCTGGCGATACCCATTGCGGCCCAAGTGGTAATCGGCCCGATAACAATCAGGGTCAGGGGAACAATAATCACAAAGCAGATCAGCGGAGTGAACAGGGCGCTAACCACGTCCGGCAGGATCTTCTCTACTCGCTTTTCAAGCCAGGAGAGCGCCCAGACCAGGAACAGCGGCGGCAGTACCGATGAGGTGTAGACCGTCTTCGCCAGCGGAATAAACAGGAAGGTAATAGTCTCCCCGTTAGCAATGCGACCCGCCATGGCAGACCACTCGGGATTGATCAGTGCGCAGCAGCAGAGTACGGCGATAAACGGATTACATTTGAAGTGGCGCGCGGCGGTGATGGCGATAAACACCGGCAGGAAGGCAAACGGCGTCCACGACATGAAGTTGAGGATGGCGAAGGTGCCGGTGGTTTTGATATCGGCATCAATCAGCCCGACAACAATCAGCAGCCCCTGGAGGATCCCGGCAGCGGCCAGAATGTAAACGATAGGAGCGAACACCGCAGACATAGTGGCAATCACCGCATCCAGCCAGCGGGTTTTCGGCTTGTTGGTCGCTCCGGCATGGTCCTCACCGATCAGGGCCGAGAGGGCGTTAAACACGTCGGCAACGTGAGTGCCAATAACCACCTGGAACTGGCCGCCGCTCTCTACCACGGCAATCACGCCGGGCAGATTTTGGATCCGGCTTTTCGCCTCGGCAGGGGTATCGTTTAAAACCAGGCGTAAACGGGTGGCGCAGCGTGTAAAGCTATTGATGTTCGCTTCGCCGCCCACCTCCTGAAGAATGTCACTGGCTAACTTATTGTAATCCCTAATAATGGCCATTCTGATGTACCTTTTTTATGGGTTATAGAGTGTGTGACTTTAATTTGAAACCGGTTTCATGCTAGCAGTGAAAGAGGGCCTTGCAACCGGTTTCATGGCTAAAATGTGGGCTGAATCACAGAGGAAATAGGCAGGAAAACAGTGTGGGTTGTTACACAGAGTCGTAAGATTGGCGTATCGTGTCTGGCATTGATGGGAGTAGAGTTGAGATCGCCTGAGTAACCTGGAGCATGCATAACGATGGATTACCTCTCCGGAATTATCGTACACACGCCGCTCTGGGTGTGGGCGCTATTTATCTACCTGCTCATACGCGGCATCAAGGCGCGTCAGCCCGCGACCGTAAAGCTAGAGAAGCTGCTGATCGTGCCCGCTATTTTCCTTGTATGGGATCTCTACGATTTAATCGCCTTTCGTCCTCCGACGGTGGGCACATGGACCCTCTGGGTAGTGGGTCTATTAGTAGGTGCCGCCATTGGCTACCAGTTTATCAATCCAAAGCGCATTCAACCTGGGAATGAACCCCGCACGCTGCAACGTCCTGCCGACTACACTGTACTGCCGATGATGATGATCGCTTTTTTGACCAAATATCTCTTTGCCGTACTGACCGCTATCTCGCCCGCCGCGATGGCGCAGCCGGGACTCAACGGATTTGCAATTGTTTCCGGCGGCGTTTTCGCGGGTACATTTATGGGAAAATTTATGCACTATGTTCGCTGCTATGCCTCTTTTAACCAACGTTAATCTCCCTGCCGGGCGTGAAATTCAAACCTGTGAGATTTCACTTGCGGGTAATCCCGATACCGCAGAACAGTTAAAAAGGGTTGAACAGTTTTGCGGCATCGCTGATACGTTGAACCAGGAAGAAAAGAGAAGGGCGATCTATCAATATTTGACGGGGCATCATCCCCCGATGTCAGTCAATGATGCTAAGGCATTAGCCCTGAGCGAAAAGCCGCTTACCGGGCCAGAGCTCGGGCAGGTAGCTCGTCAGCAGAACCTGGAGATCGCTGCGTACCGCGCCACCGTCAACGACTATTTTGCCGATTGCGCTAATAACTGGGAGCACATCATTCCCCAGGAGACGCTGGTGATGCACTACAGCGGGCAGAATAGACAGGCGGCACAGTTCGTTGCGAAGGCTAACGGCATCGTGGCGCATACCGCATTGATCTATTTTGAAAATCAGCGTCGTCACCAGCGTCATACCGGCACCCGCTGGCTAATTATTGATAAGAAAAGCCCTCAACAGGCATTGCCTCTTCCTGCTGGTACCGTGTTTCATCCCTATCTTAATTTTTACTACCATCAACAGGATGGGGAGATGCGGATCTATAACTTCAGGGGCCAACAGTTAAGGAGAGTTAACTGTAGTCCGGAGACTTCTCTCGCCACTATTTTCGATCATGAAGTTGCCCGAAAAAATTACGAAAACACGCAGGCACGCTTGCTCAGAGAGCAGGGGAATGTGGCCTCCGCTATTCAGCTCAATCAGCAGTGCTATGCGGCGGATCCACTGTGGCAGCAGGAGCGGCATAGCGGTAATGAGCCTGATAAGTCCGATGCCGTGGCGGATGTCTCTTACTATCAGGCCATCGCCAGATGTGACAACGTCACCTATATCAGCGGTGTTGATGCTGAGGGACAGGAAAGCCTGACGCTGACCAAGATTACCCTAACAATCGAAGACAAAATCGCGGCGGTAGCAGCAAGGCTCACGGCTACAGTGGGAAGAGAGCCGCAACTTAAGGAGATGAGAGAGGTACTGGAACGATTTGGAATCGGCTCGGGCTGTTCTGGTAGGCCGGGTAAGGCGGAGCCGCCACCCGGCAGAGCCAGCAACGCCTGATGGCGCTGCGCTTATCAGGCCTACATCACTAAACTTAAGCTCAGATGTCATCCATCGTATGGTCGACGACAATCTCCAGCGTTTTACGAATGATATCGCTCTTCACTACGTCGTCAGTGGATTCAATTGCCTGGATGAGATGCAGGATAATCGCTTTATTGGTGAGATGTCCGCCGGAAGCAAGGATCGAACGGACGACTGCACCCAGTACCGTAGATTCATCCGCCAGAACGTCACCCGCATTGCGGAAATAGGCGGAGAGGGCTGTATCGGGCAGCGCTTCAAAAGCGTCTGATGATTGCTGGAGCATAGCCTGAAGCATAAAGTTGTACCGTTAAAGTTAGATAAATGTGTGCAGTCAGTGTTTTTTACTGGTGCCCTGCTGCTGGCTATTGCCAAACAGTTGAAACACGTTGTCGTTCTGTTCGCTATCAGCGTCCTTCTGCTCACGTCCGGCCTGATGGCGCATCGATACTTTTGTATTGTTGTTGATTTCGGCGATAACACGCCCGAGTATCTCACGTCGTCGGCCGTCCGCCTCTTTTGCTTCCATAGACCGCAGCCTCGTGATAAGTGCCCTGGTGTTGACAGGCCCATTCTCACTGAGGAGGGATAAGACGGCTTCTCCAATCAGCTCATCTGTTAATTTTTCAACTTCACTTCTGTTCATAACTGCGTCTCTGCTGCCACGCTGTTCCGCAATGGAAACGCGACATGAGTTTGCGCCTGGTGAAGGCGTCGTTTCTTCCATGAATACCAGCCCACCAAAAGCGACTTTAAAAACTTAACTATCAGTTGCTGTGCATTTGCACGTCCTTAGCGATCAAACAGCAGGCCAATCAGCGTATGGTAATGGCTCTCTTCGTCCGCATCGGACGCTGTTTCAAGGCGACTAAGCAGCTTAGTGCAGATTGCCTTACGGTTCAGGCTCTGGCCACTACTGAGGATTTCAACCACAATCTGACCCAGCGTCTCCTGCTGGCTTGGCAGTGCAGCTTTATTGAAGTACCGGGTAATGGCATTAGCTGTATTCGGAACATAACCGTTCTGCTGCATATGTCACTCCTGTAAAATTCAGTAATTTGTGATAACGAGTACAAAGTTATACAAACTCGGCAAACTTGTACATAGAAACTGTACAAATTTTCGTAATTTATTTTAGATATTTTTGATATATGCTTATTTTCAATGAGTTATGATGGTGATTCGCCAGAACTTCAGAATACTTGTACAGGTATAGCAAAAAGCTGTACCCTGTATTGAGCAGCATACTTATACACGGGAAAGATTGTCTTTAAAATCAGGCACAATCATTACAAGATCTGCGTGCCGTCATTTGCTACTGTGGCTCTCCACACACTTATCTTCCCGGAAAAACTATGCTTACAACCATTATTTACCGCAGCCATCTCTGCGACGATGTACCGGTTAAAATGTTGGAAGAGATGGTAGATGCAGCAAACCAAAAGAATGGCGAGGCCGAAGTAACAGGTATTCTGCTTTTTAACGGTACCCATTTCTTCCAGCTGCTTGAAGGGCCGGAAGAGAGCGTGTTTAAAATTTACCGCGATATTTGCAAGGACACGCGTCACTACAACCTCGTTGAGCTGCTGTGTGACTATGCTCCCTCACGTCGCTTTGGCAAGTCGGGCATGGAGCTCTTTAACTTAAGAGAGTATGACCGGGACGATGTGCTCCAGCGCGTGCTGGATAAGGGCACCTCTAAGTATCAGCTGACCTATGACGACCGTGCGCTACAGTTCTTTCGTACCTTCGTCGAGGAGCGGGAAAAAGAGAACTACTATGAAATTCCACCGGCAGATGCCTGGGATTTCATCTCTGATAACAACGCTACCCGTGCTGAAGCGCAGGCAGCGGATGAAACCGCAGAGTGTAGCTTCGCTTTTCAACCGATGATCGATCCCTTTGCCCGTGAGGTGGTCTCTATTGAAGCTCTGCTGCGTACGCCGGGCGGAGACTTTCCGGAGGCCTGGTTTGCAGGGCTGACGGGAGATGAGGTCTACGAGGCCGACCTGCGCAGCAAAAAAGTGGCCTTTGCCATGGCGGCCGGGCTAAACATCGGTGGGCAGACGCTGTCGGTGAACCTGCTGCCGATGACGCTGGTGAAAGTCCCAGGTGCGGTCGATTTCCTCCTGCAGGAGATTCAGGCCAACGGACTGGTGCCGGAGCAGGTCATCGTGGAGTTTACCGAAAGCGAGGTGATCTCTCGCCTCGAAGAGTTTACCGACGCGGTAAGGCAGCTAAAGGCAGCGGGTATTCGCGTCGCTATCGATCACTTTGGCGCGGGCTTTGCCGGTCTGCTATTGCTGGCGCAGTTCCAGCCGGACAGGATTAAAATTAACCGCGACCTGATCAGAGATGTACATAAAAGTGGACCCCGGCAGGCGATTATCCAGGCCATTATTAAGTGTTGTAGTTCGCTGGAGATCCTGGTTTCTGCCGTGGGCGTTGAGCAGCCTGAGGAGTGGATGTGGCTCGAGTCAGCTGGCATCTCTCAGTTCCAGGGCTACCTGTTTGCCCGTCCCGATTTTGCTGGTATTCCTGCCGTGGCCTGGCCAGAAAAAAGAACGGGTTTATGAGATACTAATATTTGAACATGAGCGTAGCAGCGTTAAGTTTAGGGGAGTTGATGGCCTTTTATAGTATTGGCGATGTAGCTGAAAGATGCGGGATAAACCCGGTCACGCTCCGTGCCTGGCAGCGGCGCTATGGCTTGCTGAAACCGCAGCGCAGCGAGGGCGGACATCGTCAGTTCGATGAGGAAGATATTCAGCGGATCAAAGAGATTAAACGCTGGATTGAGAGCGGCGTCCCGGTGAGTAAGGTTAAGGCGCTGCTGGAAGATAATAAGGTTCTTGCTCACGATGACTGGGCATCTCTGCAGGAAGAGATGATGGCCGTGCTGCGTCAGGTCCGCCCGGCTAAGCTGCGCGCGGCCATTGTCGCGCTCGGGCGTGACCACGCCGTAGACGTCCTCATCGACCATATCTTCGTCCCCGTACGCAAACGTCTCACTCTTGATCAAAACACGGCTCGCACCATGTCCAGCCTGCTGGATGGTGCGATCACCGAGTATGCTGTCTCATGCGTGGTTAACGCGCGGAAAAAAGCGGGCAGGGAAGCGCTGCTGATTGGCTGGGGCAGCGAGGATCGCACCCGACTGTGGCTGGAGGCATGGCGACTGTCGCAGCGGGGCTGGCATATTGACCTGCTGGCAGAGCCGCTGGAGGTGCCGCGCCCGGAGCTGTTCCCCGGCCAGCATATCTTTTTGTGGACCGGCAAAGCGCTGACGCATCGTCAGCAGGAGCAGCTGGAACACTGGCGCGAGCAGGGCTTTACCATGAGTTTTCACGATCCCTAACCGATCCAAATATGGATTTTTGTTCTGATTAGTTCACTTACCCACAATTCCTGTACCAGGCTTACAGAAAAGGCGATAGCAATTGTGGAGCATTATGAAAGAGCAAAATCGTACTATCGGTATCAAACCCTATGGCGGTTCAGCAGGCGGTTGGGGAGCATTAAAAGCCGTCGCCGACGCAATACGCGGCCAGATGTCGGTGAAGCAGGACGTCATTGCCCTGTTCAAAGTTAATCAGCCACAAGGCTTCGACTGCCCAGGCTGTGCGTGGCCCGATCCGCAGCACTCCTCCTCGTTTGAGTTTTGTGAAAACGGCGCGAAAGCCGTCTCCTGGGAAGCCACCAGCAAACGTACCACCCCGGAATTCTTTGCCGCCCATACCGTCAGCGAGCTATGGGAGCGTAACGCCTTTGAGCTTGAGGGCGAGGGTAGGTTGACCCACCCGATGAAATACGACCCCGCCAGCGATACCTACCAGCCCATTGAATGGGAGACCGCCTTCCGGGAGATTGGCGAGCATCTGCGTCGCTATGACGATCCCGACAGCGTCGAATTTTATACCTCTGGCCGCGCCTCCAACGAAGCCGCATTTCTCTGGCAGCTCTTTGCCCGCGAGTATGGTACCAATAACTTCCCGGACTGCTCGAACATGTGCCATGAGCCCACCAGCGTCGGCCTGCCGGAGTCCATCGGCGTAGGCAAGGGAACCGTTGAGCTGGAGGATTTTGACCACTGCGACCTGGTACTCTGTATCGGTCATAACCCCGGCACCAACCATCCGCGTATGCTCGGCACGCTGCGGGAGGTCTCCAGACGTGGCGCGACCATCGTTGCTATCAACCCGCTGCGCGAGCGAGGTCTGGAGCGCTTTACCTCTCCGCAAAGCCCTATCGAGATGCTGTCCCTTAGCTCCACCGAACTGGCGTCGACCTACTACAAGGTACGGGTCGGCGGCGACGCGGCGATGCTAAAAGGGGTGATGAAAATCCTGCTGGCGATGCATGAGGAGGCGAAAGCCAAAGGCGAGCCGGGGGTGATTGACGAGGAATTTATTCGCGAGCACACCCAGGGATTTGAGGCGCTTAAAGCTGACCTCAATGCTACCGAGTGGGCGCATATCCTGAAGGTCTCCGGTATGGAGCGCAAGGAGATCCAGCACGTTGCCCGACTGTATGCCAACGCCGAGCGGACGATCGTCTGCTACGGTATGGGCATCACCCAGCATCAGTACGGCACGCAGAACGTTCAGCAGATCGCTAACCTGCTGCTGATGCGCGGCAACATCGGTAAAAAGGGGGCTGGCATCTGCCCGCTGCGCGGCCACTCCAACGTGCAGGGCGATCGCACCGTGGGTATTACTGAGATCCCCTCCCAGTCGCTGTTGGACAGCATTGAGAAGGTCTTTGGCTTCAAGCCGCCGCAAAAGCACGGTCATGGCGCTGTAGCAGCCATTCAGGCGATGCGCGACGGCCAGGCTAAAGCGCTGCTCTGTCTGGGCGGTAACCTGGCGGAGGCGATCTCCGATCCGCAGGTGACCTTCCCGGCGATGCGCAAGCTCGATCTGGTTGTGCATATGGCGACCAAGCTCAACCGCTCCCACCTGCTGCTGGGCAAGCATAACTATCTTCTTCCGGTACTGGGTCGTACCGAGCGGGATGTTCAGGCCTCCGGTGAGCAGAGCATTACCGTTGAGGACTCCATGTCAATGGTGCATGCTTCTCACGGCTCGCTCAATCCGGCCTCACCGCACCTGAAATCAGAGCCTGCGCTGGTCGCCGCGTTGGCGAAAGCAACGCTGCCGAACACCGTCGTCAACTGGGACAGAATGATCGGGGACTACAGCTTCATCCGCGATGCCATTGAGGCGACCATTCCCGGTTTCGACAACTTCAATGAACGGGTGAAAAAGCCGGGCGGTTTCCGCTTGCGCAATACCGCATCGGAGCGGGTATGGAATACGCCCTCCGGTAAAGCCGAGTTCAAAATTATGCAGGGCATTAATGAAGATCCGCGCTCGCTTAAGTGCCACGATCTGGTGCTGACCACGCTGCGCAGCCACGACCAGTACAATACCACGCTGTATGGCCTGAATGACCGCTATCGCGGCGTTACCGGCAGGCGGGACGTGCTGTTTATCAATCCTGACGAGGCCGAGAAGCGTAACCTGCGGGTGGGCGATCAGGTCAACATCGTCGCGCTGGATCACGAAGGCAACGCCACCGAGCGGCGTATGCACAACCTGACTATCGTGGTGATCGATATGGCCCCGGGTTCAGTAGGCGCCTACTATCCTGAAGCCAACGTTATGGTACCGCTTGACAGCCACGATACCAAAAGCGGGATCCCGGCTTATAAGAGCATCCCAATAGCGATGGAGCGCGTGGAGGCGGTTGCCACCTCCGGCGCGCTTCGCTAATCAACGTTCGCTAATCAACTGCCCCAGCGGCTCCGCAGGTAGTTCACCGCCTGCTGAGCCTGGGGCTGATTGAGGTTGTTCTCCCGGAACAGAATGGTGCCGCCGATCTCTGGCAGAGCATCGTTGAGATCAAGCTGCTTTTTCAGCTCCGGCACGCCGCCGTTAACCGTCCAGTCCGGCTCGGTTTTCGATGGTTCACCCACCTTATACAGCGCCACGCCAATATAGAGGCGCGTATGGGTGGGTTTCACCACGTCCGCCCACCATTTTGCCAGCACATCATAACGCGCTGCGTCTCTGGAGAAGGGCCAGTAGATCTGCGGGGCGATATAATCCACCAGACCTTTTTGCACCCACAGACGCGTATCGGCATAGGACTCATCATAGGCCGCCGCGCCACGCGTATCGGACCCGGCGGGATCGTGGGAGCGGTTGCGCCAGACGCCGCTGGGGCTTACGCCAAACTCCACGTTAGGGTTCAGCTGCTTAATGGTGCGCGACACCTGCTCAATCAGCTGCTGCGTGTTGTTGCGCCGCCAGTCCGCCTTTGAGGCAAATCCGCTGCCATATTTCTGGTAGGTTTGATTATCGTTAAGGGTCGAGCCGGGCGACTCCGTATAGAAGTAGTCATCAAACTGCACGCCGTCTATCGGATAATGGGCTACTACCTCGGCCACGATGCTGGTGATCCAGTCCCGGGCTTCCGGAATGCCAGGGTCAAGCACGTAGCGATCGCTGGAGGTACGGATCCAGTCGCGGTGCAGCACAAAGACGCTGGCCGGGTTGAGCGGCAGGGTACGGTTCAGCTCGGCCACGGTACCGGGTTTCGTATTAGTGGAGACGCGGTAGGGGTTAAACCAGGCGTGAACCTTCATGCCACGCTTGTGGGCCTCATCCAGCATGAACTGCAGCGGATCGTAGCCGGGATCGGTGCCGATAGTGCCGGTAAGCATATCCGACCACGGCAGGATCTTAGAGGGCCAGAGAGCCGTACCGTCAGGCTTCACCTGGAAAAAGACGGTATTGACCCCAAGGCGCTTCAGGTTGTCCAGCTTATCCGTTAACGCTTTCTGCTGCTGGCTGATGCGCAGCGCAGGGCTGGCGGTAACCGACGACGCCGGCGGCCAGTCGAGACGAGAGACCGTCGTCAGCCAGACGCCGCGCACCGGCTCATTACTCCGGGCAGCGCTATCCGGCAGAGGCTGCTTCGTTACGGGCGGAAGCGGGGTAACCAGTGATTTCGGTGGTTTAGAAGAGCAGCTGGCAAGTAAAAGCGCGCAGCCAACCAGTGCGCCTAACCGTGTAATGTGTCGCGCCATCTCTGTTTCAGCTCTTATTCAGGCGGCTATTAGCCCATGGGTTAAAAGCAGGCTCGTCCTGTTTTACCGGGACGGCATCATCCAGTGAATCCCTGTCCAGTGAATCCCTGTCCAGTGAATCTAAGTAGAGTGCTTCGACCTCCGCACGCGCCCACGGCGTACGGCGCAAAAACTTGAGGCTCGATTTTACGCTGGGATCGTTTTTAAAGCAGTTGATATTAATAAGCTTGCTTAGTTCGCTCCAGCCATAGCGCGCCACGAGGGCATTCACCTGCATTTCAAGCGTTACGCCGTGCAAAGGGTCTTTGGATACGTGTGCAGTCATAACCAGTCCGATGGTTTGGGATGTGGTGATTAGGATAGCGGGCGCGGAGTAAAAGGAAAGGGGGAAATGCGGCACGCATCTTGCTTTATTCCGGTATGTTTCCTTAGCGCAGGTACTAACATGCCTCTTTCTGCTCTTGATTTCGTGCTGGCCGCCAGAAAAAGTGAAATTATTGGCCTGCAACAGCTACTGCAAATGAGCAAGCTGGTGGGTGCAATCAGCCAGCTTATCCATGTCCTGCAGCGCGAGCGGGGCACGGCCAACATCTATCTCTGTTCCCAAGGCACTATCTGGGGCGAGAGGCTGAACGAGCGCACGCATCAGGTTCAGCAGGCCGTACAGGCGGTAGACAAGCAGCTTCTGGCTCTGGATCTCGCCGGGCAGCCAATGGCTAACGCATCGCGACTGTTTAGCCGTATTGCCACTGCCCTGCACAGCCTGAGCAGTTTGCCCGCGCTACGGGAGCAGGTTGCAGCGCAGAATATTCAGCAGCCCGAAGCCATGAGCCGCTATAGCGAGGTAATACGCACCCATCTGGCGCTGGTATTCGAAGCCGCCGATACCTCCGGGGATCCCACGGTGTCACGGGCGCTGCTGGCCATGTTCAGCTTTATGCAGGGTAAAGAGCTGGCCGGCCAGGAACGCGCCCTGGCCGCGGCAGGCTTTGCCGCACATCACTTCGATAATAGTGCGCATCAGCAGCTGCTGACGTTGATTGAGGGGCAGGAGCGCTGCTTTAACACCTTTATGGAGTTCGCCGATGAGCGCTCTCTCACGCTGTGGCAACAGCAGCAGCGCGCCGACAGCAGTGAGCTGGAGCGTTTCCGCCGTATTGCCTGCACCTGTACCTCTCCCTCAGGCGAAAGCAATGACATCGCACTGCGCTGGTTTGACATCACCACGGCACGCATTGACGGCATGAAACTCATTGAGGATCGGCTGGAAGAGTGGTTGATGACCTGCTGCGAGCAGCGGATCTGCGATGCTCAACGCTTCGGCGCACGTCAGCAGCAGGAGATTGAGCAGCTGCCGCAGCAGGATAACCACTACGCGGCGCTGATCCCACCCCAGCTCAGTCGTTCCGTGCTTGAGCTTATTGAGCAGCAGTCTCGCCAGCTCCAGGCCCAGGATGCCGAGTTGGCCGCGCTGCGCGCCACGCTAGCTGACCGGAAGCTGGTGGAGCGCGCCAAAGGCCTGCTGATGCAGCACCACGGCATGAGCGAGCCACAGGCTCACAAAACCCTGCGAGACATGGCGATGAAACAGAATAAGAAGCTGGCGGAGATTGCGGAAGCGATGCTCTCCGTCGCGGCAGTGATGAGTAAATCCGCATCATAACACTTAAGGAGTAGCTGCACCGACGGTGTGCAAGTCACAAACCGTTGCGGTGCAGAGTGATCCCTATCCGCCGTCGAGTTTGACTTATTTCCCTGATTTTAAAGGGCAACAGAAGTTGGCACACAAGCTGCATTACTAAAAAGCACATAGTGACTAAGCCAACGGCGGTTTAGTTAGCATTTCGGATAAAGGCGTCCGTTAGCGTTCAGGAGACTGAGCGCTAACTGGACGCTTTTTTTTGCGCATTTTTTCACCATACAGGAAGCCGCAATGAAGCAAGACGATAACAACACCGTGGTGAGTCTCTCCCGTCGCCGATTTCTGGCGAGCAGCGCGCTGCTGGGCGGCAGCATGATGTTACCGGGCTTTATGAATAGCGTCTGGGCGGCGGGTTCTGATGCACCAGAGAAAAAAGAGATCCGCGTAGGCTTTATTCCCTTAACGGACTGCGCCTCGGTGGTGATGGCGGCGGTGAAGAAGTTTGATGAGAAGTACGGGATCAAAATCACCCTCAGCAAAGAGTCCAGCTGGGCGTCGGTGCGCGACAAACTGGTCTCCGGCGAGCTGGATGCCGCCCACGTGCTGTATGGGCTGGTCTACGGCCTTCAGCTCGGCGTCTCCGGCCCGCAGCACGATATGGCGATGCTGATGACCCTTAACAATAACGGCCAGGCGATCACCCTCTCAAACCAGCTGAAAGAGGCGGGCGTGACCGATGCGGCCTCGCTGAAAAAAACCGTCGATGGCAGTCCGAAGGGGACCTACACCTTTGCCCAGACGTTTCCCACCGGCACGCACGCTATGTGGCTCTACTACTGGCTGGCTAACGCCGGGATCCATCCGTTCAACGACGTCCGCAACGTTGTAGTGCCGCCGCCGCAGATGGTGATGAATATGAAGATCGGCAACATGAGCGGCTACTGCGTTGGTGAACCCTGGAATCAGCGCGCCATTCTCGACGGGATTGGCTTCACCGCCGCGACAACCCAGGAGATCTGGCCCGATCATCCGGAGAAAATTCTTGGCACCACCTCTGCGTGGGTGGCCGCTAACCCCAATACGGCCCGCGCCCTGACTGCGGCGGTGCTGGAGGCTTCCCGCTGGATCGACACCTCCGACGCAAACCGGATGGAAACGGCGAAAGCCATAGCAGGACGCGCCTACGTCAATACCTCGCCAGAGACCATTCAGGGGCGGATGCTCGGCGACTATGACAACGGGCTGGGCAAAAAGTGGAAAGACGCCCACGGTATGCGCTTCTTCAACGACGGCGCGGTGAACTATCCGTATCTCTCAGACGGCATGTGGTTCCTGACCCAGCACAAACGCTGGGGACTTATCGATAGCGACCCGGACTATCTGGCCATCGCTAAGAAGATCAACCGCACCGACATCTATAAGCAGGCAGCAGCAGCAGGGGGCATCAATCTGCCCACCAGCGATATGCGCAGCAGCACCCTATTTGACGGCAAGGTGTGGGACGGCAGCAACCCCGCTGAGTACGCCAACAGTTTTGCCATGAAACGCTAAGTGAGGCTAAGACTATGAACACAAAAACTAACGTTGTTGCGCTGGCCACCGAGCCGGAGAGCGCTGAGATCCTGCCCCTGAAGACGGCGAGCCCGACGCCGCAGCCGGAGATAACGAAATCCGCACCTGCGAATAAATTTCGTGAAGCACTACGCGGTGGACTACAAAAAGCGGTGCCCGGTGTGCTGGGGGCAGTTGTGCTGATTACCCTCTGGCAGATCGCCGCCCTCAGCAGCAGCGGTTTTCCTACGCCGCTGAAAACCTGGGAAGCGGCAAGGCTCATCTTCGCCGAGCCGTTTTATATCGCCGGGCCTAATGATATGGGCATCGGCTGGAACGTGCTGGCCTCGCTCAAACGCGTGGCGCTGGGCTTTGGTCTGGCGGCACTGGTAGGTATTCCTCTCGGCTTTCTCATCGGCCGCTTTAGCTTTATCGCTAACATGCTCAACCCGGTCATCGCCTTGCTGCGTCCGGTCAGTCCGCTGGCCTGGCTGCCGATTGGCCTGCTGCTGTTCCAGCGGGCAGAGCCTGCCTCGGCGTGGACCATCTTCATCTGTTCAATCTGGCCAATGATCCTCAACACCGCCGAGGGGGTGATGCGTATTCCGCAGGACTACCTCAACGTGGCGCGGGTGCTAAAGCTGAGCGAGTTCACCGTTATGCGCAAAATCCTCTTTCCCGCCGTGCTGCCGCACATTCTGACCGGGGTTCGCCTGTCGATTGGTATTGCGTGGCTGGTGATCGTCGCGGCAGAGATGCTGACCGGCGGCGTCGGGATCGGCTTCTGGATCTGGAACGAGTGGAACAACCTCAATGTGGAAAACATCATCATCGCCATCCTGCTGATCGGCGTAGTGGGGATGCTCCTGGAACAGGGGCTGATGGCCATTGCCCGCCGTTTTAGCTACGGCAACTAGTCATAAGAACAGTCAGGAGCCAGATATGAAACATGAGAAAGCCATTATCCACGTAGAAAATGTTACCCAACGCTTTCAAACCGCAACGGGGCCATTTCTGGCGCTGGACAACGTCAGCTTTGAGCTTGCCCGCGGGGAAACAGTCAGCCTGATTGGTCACTCCGGCTGTGGGAAATCCACGCTGTTGAACCTGATCGCCGGGCTAAGCCATCCCACAGAAGGCATTCTGCTCTGTGATAACCAGGAGATTAGCGGTCCCGGTCCGGATCGCGGCGTGGTGTTTCAGAACCACTCGCTGCTGCCGTGGCTGACCGCGTTTGAGAACGTTGCCCTGGCAGTAGAGCAGGTCTTCAAAGGCAAGATGAGCAAGAGCGAGATGCAGGCGTGGATCGAACACAATCTCGAGCTAGTGCACATGGGGCATGCGATGCACAAACGTCCTGGGGAGATCTCCGGCGGCATGAAGCAGCGGGTGGGTATTGCCCGGGCATTGGCTATGAAGCCGAAGGTGCTGCTAATGGACGAACCCTTTGGCGCGCTGGATGCCTTGACCCGCGCCCATCTGCAGGATGCGGTGATGGAGATCCAGTCCCGTCTGAATACCACCATTCTGCTGATCACCCACGACGTTGATGAGGCGGTGCTGCTCTCTGACCGGGTAATGATGATGACCAACGGGCCTGCGGCGAAGGTCGGCGAGGTGCTCCATGTCGAGCTGGAGCGTCCGCGTTCGCGGCTGACGCTAGCCAACGACTCGCGATTCCATCACTACCGCCAGCAGGTGCTGCATTTCCTGCATGAAAAACACCGGGCCGTGGCCTGAGAGAGCGGGCGAGGTAAGCAGAATGGATAAACCTGTTCTGGTCGTGATCGGCAACGGTATGGCGGGCGTGCGGCTGGTGGAGAAGCTGTGCGAGCTAGCCCCGGCGCGTTATCGGATCGTGGTCATTGGTAACGAAGCGCGGCCCGCCTATAACCGGATCATGCTTACGCCAGTGCTGGCGGGTGAGAAACGCTTTGCTGACATCATTACCCACGACAGCGCATGGTATGAACGTTACAACGTCACGATGATTGCCGATTCTCCGGTGACCGCTATTGACCGCGAGACACGCACCTTAAGCGTTAACGGACAGCTGCTGGGTTACGATCGTCTGGTTATTGCTACCGGGTCGCTACCTTATATGCCGCCGCTGCCGGGGGCGGATCTGCCGGGTATTCACGGCTTCCGCAATCAGCAGGACGTAGAGAGTATTCTGCACGAGCTTGTTGCAGGGCAACCGGTGGTAGTGATTGGCGGTGGGGTACTTGGCATCGAGGCCGCTGCGGCGCTGGCGCTGCGCAGTATGCAGGTCACTCTTCTTCATCGTGGGCCGCATCTGATGGATCAGCATCTTGACTCCCAGGCAGCAGAGTTGCTGCGCGAGAAGCTAGTGGCACGGGGTATTGAGACGATACTGGCAGCGGAAACGATAGCCTATGGCGCGGACGAAACGGGACGCGTTCAGACCGTTAAGCTCCGCGATGGGCGTGCGATCCCTGCCCGGCGGGTCATCGTTGCCGCCGGTGTGCGTCCGAATATCGCCCTGGCGCAGGCGGCCGGGCTGGATTGCGCCCGCGGCATTCTGGTTAATGACCAGCTGCAAACCTCCGATCCGCACATCTCGGCTATGGGCGAATGTTGTCAGCTAGGTGAGCAGACGTTCGGGCTGGTGGCCCCCTGCTGGCAGCAAGCAGAGACCCTGGCGGCCAGACTGGCTGGCGTTAGCGCACCTCTGCTTGCCGTCCATGACGTACCGCTGCGGCTCAAGGTTACCGGTATTCATCTCTTCTGCGCCGGGACGCTGCATGCCGGGCATGACGCTGAGATCCACACCACCTTCGACCCCTTCGACGGCCACTATCGCCGCCTGCTTATACAGAATAACCAGCTAAAAGGCGTGCTGCTGTGGGGAGACATCAACGATGGACCAGCGTATTTCGCCCGCCTTGGCCATCCCCAGTCAAGCCTGTTTACCCCTGAAAAGCCCATTTCCCTGAAAGAGCCGTTATCCCTTGAGATAGCGAGGAGCAATGTTATGTCAAAACCCGTATTAGTGATGGCCGGACACGGCATGGTAGGCCACCATCTTCTGCAACAGCTGGTCGAGCGCGAACTGCATCTTCACTATCAAATCATTGTCTTCGCCGAAGAGACCAGGCCAGCCTACGACCGGGTGCATCTCTCGGAATACTTCTCCGGCCGCAGCGCTGAGTCGCTGTCGATGGTAGAGAGCGACTTCTTCGCGTCAACCGGTATTGAGCTGCGCCTTGGACACGGCATTGAACATGTCGATCGCAACCACCGTTTTGTGGTGGATAAGCAGGGGCGGCAGACGGCCTATGACGTGCTGGTTCTGGCGACCGGCTCTTATCCGTTTGTGCCGCCCATTCCTGGTAATGATATGCCAGGCTGCCTTGTCTATCGCACTATCGACGATCTTGATGCGATTCAGGCCTGCGCGGAGAAAGGTCGCGTCGGCGTGGTTGTCGGCGGAGGCCTGCTCGGGCTGGAAGCCGCTAATGCGCTGAAGCATCTTGGTCTGGAAACCCACGTCGTGGAGTTCGCGCCGCGGCTGATGGGTGTTCAGCTTGATGAAGGCGGGGCGGCAATGCTGCGCCGTAAAATTGAAGCCCTCGGCGTGCAGGTACATACCAGTAAAGAGACCCGTGAAATTATTCAGGGGGAGGAGAGCCACTATCGGATGGTCTTCGCTGATGGCAGCCATCTGGAGACCGATCTGGTGCTCTTCTCTGCCGGGATCCGCCCGCGAGACCAGCTGGCAAGAGAGTGCGGCCTGGAGGTTGGCCCGCGCGGCGGGATTGTGATTGACGATCGGTGTCGTACGTCCGATCCGGCTATATTCGCCGTCGGGGAGTGCGCCCTGTGGAACGGACAGATTTTTGGGCTGGTGGCGCCAGGTTATCAGATGGCGCGTACCCTGGCGGAGACGCTTGCCGGCGGCGAGGCGGCCTTTAAGGGCGCGGATATGAGCACCAAATTGAAACTGCTTGGTGTCGAAGTGGCATCGGTGGGCGATGCTCATGGCCGCACGCCGGGCAGCGAAAGCTACAGCTGGGTGGATGGCCCGGCAGAGATCTACAAAAAGATTGTGGTATCAGCGGATCGCAAGCGCCTGTTGGGCGCGGTGCTGGTGGGCGACAGCAGTGAATACAGCACTCTGTTGCAGATGATGCTCAACGATATGCCGCTGCCTGCCAGTCCGGAAGGGCTAATTCTGCCCGTCAGCGCGGGCGGTGCGCCCCAGGCGTTGGGTGTCGCGGCGCTGCCGGACGGGGCACAGATCTGCTCCTGCCATAACGTCAGCAAATCCGACATCTGCAACGCCGTAAAGGGCGGCTGCGGCGACATGGCCGGGATTAAGTCCTGCACCAGGGCGGCCACCGGCTGCGGCGGCTGTGCGGCGCTGACCAAACAGGTGATGGAGTTCGCGCTGAGCGAGATGGGTGTCGAGGTGAAAAAGGATATTTGCGAGCACTTCGCTTATTCACGTCAGGAGATCTATCACCTGGTGCGCGTGGGCAACATCCGCAGCTTCGATGAACTTATCAGCAAGCATGGTCAGGGCCACGGGTGTGAGATCTGTAAGCCGTTGGTGGGTTCGGTGCTGGCGTCGTGCTGGAATGATTACCTGCTCAAGCCGCAGCACCTCCCGTTGCAGGACACCAACGATCGCTTTTTTGCCAATATCCAGAAAGATGGCACCTACTCAATAGTGCCACGCATTCCGGCCGGGGAGATCACGCCGGACGGGCTGATCGCCATCGGTCAGGTAGCCAAACGCTACAATCTCTACACCAAAATCACCGGCGGGCAGCGGGTCGATCTCTTTGGTGCACGGGTAGAGCAGCTGCCGGAGATCTGGCAGTTGCTCGTCGATGCCGGATTTGAAACCGGTCATGCCTACGGTAAGTCGCTAAGAACGGTGAAGTCCTGCGTCGGATCGAACTGGTGCCGCTACGGCGTACAGGACTCTACCGCACTGGCGCTACACCTGGAGAACCGCTACAAAGGGCTGCGATCGCCGCACAAAATCAAGATGGCCGTCTCGGGCTGCACGCGGGAGTGTGCCGAAGCGCAGAGCAAAGACGTCGGCGTGATTGCCACTGACAAGGGCTGGAACCTCTACGTCTGCGGCAACGGCGGCATGAAGCCGCGACACGCGGATCTGCTGGCCCAGGACCTGAGCACGGAGGCGCTGATCCGCACCGTGGATCGTTTTCTGATGTTCTATATTCGCACTGCCGACCGTCTGCAGCGTACCAGTACCTGGATGGATAATCTTGAAGGCGGTATGGAGTACCTGCGTCAGGTGGTACTGGAAGATAGCCTGAATATCGCCGCCGAACTTGAAAGCGAGATGCAGGTCGTGGTCGAGACCTATCAGTGCGAATGGCAGACCACGCTAGCGACGCCCGACCGTCTCGCGCTGTTTAAAGCCTTTGTTAACAGTGATGAACAAGTACGGACGGCGCAGGGCTGGGTGGAGATCTGCGACCTGAGTGCGATCCCGGCCAATGCAGGCATGGCGGCCCGGCTAAGCAATCAGCAGATTGCGCTGTTCCATCTGCCGGATCATCCTCAGCAGGTGTTTGCTCTCAGCAACCATGAGCCAAATAGCGACGCCAACGTGCTGGCTCGCGGCATGCTAGGTGATGTGAAGGGTGAGCCGGTAGTGATTTCTCCTCTGTATAAGCAGCGGTTCCGTTTGCGGGATGGCCGCAGCGTAGACGATGAGCAAAGCACGCTCAGCGTCTGGCCGGTGAAAGTGGAGGGCGGACGCGTCTGGGTGCAGGAGCAGCCTGCGAGCCACACGGCCCGGCCCACCGAGATAATCGAGACGGTCAGCCTATGAGCAGCGCGCCGGTTTCAACTACCTGCGCCTACTGCGGCGTAGGGTGTGGCGTAAAGATGCAGCCACAGCAAGAGGGTTTTACCTCCAGCGGCGACGGTGCGCATCCCGCCAATCTCGGGCGGCTATGCGTTAAAGGCAGCGCCCTGGGGGAGACGCTGGATCTGGCGGGGCGTCTGCTGCATCCGGAGATCGAGCGCCAACCGGTAAGCTGGCCGCAGGCTTTAGATGCGGTGGCTCAGGGATTGCAGAACATCATTCATGAGTATGGCCCGCAGGCGGTGGCATTTTACGGCTCCGGCCAGCTGCTGACGGAGGACTATTACGTCGCTAACAAGCTGATGAAGGGATTTATCGGCGCGGGGAATATGGATACCAATTCGCGGCTCTGTATGGCCTCGGCGGTGGTGGGCTATAAACGGGCCTTTGGGGCCGATGCCGTGCCGTGCAGCTATCGGGATTTGGAGCTGGCCGACTGCGTGATCCTCACCGGATCGAACACTGCCTGGGCTCACCCGGTGGTCTATCAGCGACTGGTGCAGGCCAAAAAAGCGCGGCCAGAGATGCGTATTATTGTCATCGATCCGCGCCAGACCGCTACCTGCGACGTCGCCGACCTGCATCTGCCGCTGCGTCCCGGCAGCGATGCCGCGCTGTTTTGCGGGGCGCTGAACGCAATGGCAGAGCGTGGCAGGCTGGACAGTGACTTCCTGGCGCATCACACCCAGGGTGCCAATGAAACGCTTGCGGCGGCAGGTCACTGGACGGAGGCAAAAACCGCTGAGTTCTGTGGCCTGCCGCTGGCGCAGCTGCGGGCGTTTTATCAAATGATTGCCGATAGCGATCGCCTGGTAACGCTCTATTCGATGGGCATCAATCAGTCCAGCTCGGGCGTGGATAAGTGTAACGCCATCATAAACCTGCATTTAGCGACGGGTAAAATAGGGCGCGAGGGGTGCGGTCCATTTTCGATAACCGGTCAACCAAATGCGATGGGCGGCCGGGAGGTAGGCGGGCTGGCGAACCAGCTGGCATCGCATATGGGGTTTACTGCCAACGATATCGAGCGCGTAGGGCGCTTCTGGAAGAGTGACAACGTCACAAAAAACGCCGGTCTTAACGCCGTTGAGCTGTTCCGTGCTATTGAGAAGGGGCAGATAAAGGCAGTGTGGATCATGGGTACTAATCCGCTGGTCTCGTTGCCGGACGCAGATCGGGTACGTGCCGGGCTGGCGCGCTGCCCGCTGGTAATTGTCTCCGACGTCATGCGCGATACCGACACCACCCGTGCGGCCCATATCTGCCTGCCTGCTCAGGCCTGGGGCGAGAAAAATGGCACCGTGACCAACTCTGAACGCTGTATCTCACGACAGCGCGCTTTCCTGCCTGCGCCGGGTGAGGCGAAACCGGACTGGTGGATCCTCACTCAGGTTGCACAGCGGCTGGGGTTTGGTGAGGCGTTTGCGTATCAACATCCGGCGGAGATATTTCGCGAGCATGCGGCACTGTCCGGCTTTGAAAACGACGGCACGCGGGCATTTGATATCAGCGGCCTCGCGCAGATCTCCGATCGGCAGTGGGATGAGCTGTGCCCGGTGCAGTGGCCGGTCAACGCGGCAAACCCACAGGGCAGGGAGCGACTATTTACCGACGGGTGGTTCTTCCATGCTGATGGAAAAGCGCGGCTGATCGCTATTACGCCGCGGCTGCCGCTCAATCAGCCGACGGATGTTTATCCGCTGGTCATGAACACCGGCAGGATCCGCGATCAATGGCATACGATGACCCGCACCGGCAAATCTGCACGCCTGATGCAACATATCAGCGAGCCGTATTGTCAGTTCCATCCTGATGATGCGCCGCACATTCGCGCCGGGGATCTGGTGCGTGTTTCATCATCCCACGGCTGGCTGCTGCTGCGCGCCCAGCCTGATAGCCTGCAACCGCGCGGCAGCGTATTTGTGCCGATGCACTGGAACAGTCAGTTTAGCCAGCAGGCGAGGGTGGACGCGCTCGTTGAGGCGCACACCGATCCGCTCTCCGGTCAGCCGGAGAGTAAACACATGCCGGTTAGCCTGCGTCAATGGCGGGCCGTATGGCAAGGCGAACTGTTGATGCGTGGCAGCCATCTTACGCCGCCCGCCACAGCCTACTGGAGCCGGATCGCGCAGCCAGGCATCACGCATTACGTGCTGGCAGACTCCTCCACGCCTCAGGAGTGGTTGGCGTGGCTCAACGAGTACGTTGATACCGGGCAGTGGACCTGTCAGTCAGCCCGTCTGGGCGATGACGGTTTTAACCTGCTGGCGTGGGCGGACGGCGAGCTACAGCTGGCGTTTTACGCGCACCGCGAACGCCCTGAACTGGAACGGCAGGCGGTAGTGGCTGCGTTCAGCCAGTCTCCGCAGACTGCGCAGCAGCGTCTGGCTCTGCTGGCCGGTAGGGCTGAAAACGGCAAGGCTTCAGCCGGGGCAACGATCTGCAGCTGCTTTGCAGTAGGTGAAGTGACCATTGCTGACGCCGTGCGCCAGGGGTGCGGCAGCGTGCAGCAGCTCGGCGCCAAGCTAAAGTGTGGGACTAACTGTGGCTCCTGTATTCCAGAGCTGAAGAAAATTCTCGCTGAACAGATCTCTTTGAATTCAGGTATGTCTTAGTCGTGAGAGGCTGTAGTTCTGCTAGCTTAATGATTTAGCTGAGGTTGGTAACCGGAGGTTATCTTTGCTGATTAAACTGAAAAGAACACGCTCGCATAATGAGGACCGCAAGTTAGCCCTGTGGTTGGCTACAGCGGCAGGCCTGCTGAATGCTATCGCACTGGGTGCCTTTGGCTTCTTTCCCTCCCACATGACCGGTAATACCTCGCAGCTCTCCAGCGAAGTCTCCAATACGGATTTACGGGACGTGCTGTTTTTTAGCGCTATCATCATCGCCTTTGTCAGCGGGGCGGTGCTTGCCCGCATCATTGTGCTATGGGGGATCGTGCATAACTGCCGACTGATTTTCTGTCAGATTCTATTCGTCGAGGGCATCCTCCTGACCGGGATATCGCTCTATGAGATCTACTTTCATACATTCTCATCGAACCGGGAAATCGTCGTTGTTCTTTGTGGCCTGATGGGCCTGCATAACTCGACCTCCACGCAGCTCTCCGGTGGCCGGGTCAGATCGACACATATTACCGGGACATTAACCGATGCGGGGATCTCGCTGGCGTCGGTGCTGGCAGCCATGCTGCGCCGGGATTTCTCTAAAGATAGCGCCGCGCAGAAAAGCCAGCTTAAGACTCATCTCACAACGATCTTCTCATTTCTAACCGGCGGCATTGCGGGCCTGTTCCTGTTCAGATGGTTTGGCTTTACGGCCATGTCGGCAGTAGGTGTGTTGCTGATGGCGATTGCTGCGCTGTCGATTATTAGCGTCAAGGTTCGGGTCAGGAGAGCGCGCGCGGCTATGCGCGGAGTGTCGTAAGTATTTATGGCTTCAGCGTGCTCTTTTTATTATGCCACCAATAAAAAGAGCACATATCCCTCTTATATTTTTGCCATTATCTTTCTATATATCCGTAGATATCACATCTCAGTGCACCTAATTTCACAATAAACGGTCATTGGTACGCTCTTATAACTCATCTCTCTTGCAGACTGTTGATATTATAAAAAACATAAAAATCAAATAATTATTAAGATTGAAGATTGTGCCAGACTTTTAGCCACGAATAGTATTGGCAGCAAATAAAATAACCAATAAGGCTTATCTGAAGGAGTAAGCTATGAGTAGTACAACTCTTGCCACCGGTACGCCGGTGGTCAGCGTCACCGATAATCGGGGTGTAATGGTACGCACCCTAAACTGGAATCGTAAACTGGCAACCGATCCGCTCTCTTTGCTGGTTAACCACAATCACATTAGCGATGACAGCCGGGTATTACAAAACCGTGACCCGCGCCTTTTTACCGCCTGGGCGGCAGACAATACGGCTCCGGCAAACCTGCGCAGCATTTCCTCGCTGGCAGGCCAGGTACTGCGTCGCGAAAGCACCGACAGCGGCGGGCAGGTGATGCTGTTTGATGCCGCAGGCCGTCCGGTGTGGAGCCGGGACGGACGCGGCACGGTGCAGACCGTAGCGTATGACGAGCCGGGCCGTCCTTCATTCGGCAGTGAGCAACTGAGCGGGAGTGAAATCCGCGTCAGCTGGCGCAGCGACTACGGTGACAGCGGTCCAGCAGATGACGGCTCGCAGGGGAACAACCTGCGTGGCGTCTGCGTGGCGCAGTATGACAATGGCGGCGTGGTTCAGGTGAACTCGGTGGCGCTGAGCGGGGCGCCGCTAAGTCAGGGGCAGCGCTTCCTGGCGTCGGCAGAAGCGTTACCGGACTGGCCGGAGGATGAGGCCGGGCGGGAGGCGCTGCTGGAGGCGGAGACGTATACTACGTCCGTCACCGCCGACGCCCGTGGCGCGGTGCTGAAGCAGACGGATGCGAAGGACCATCTGCAGGCCTGGCGCTATAACGTCAGCGGCGCGGTCTGTCACCAGACGGTGACCCCGTCAGGCGGGAAGGCGCAGACCCTGCTTGACAGCGTCACCTGGAGCGCGGCAGGCCAGGTGCTGGCCGAGTCTGCCGGCAACGGCGTGACCACCACTTACGGCTACGACCCGCAGAACCAGTGGCTTGCCACGATCACGGCACAGCGTGGGGACAGCACCATGCTGCAGGCCCTCAGCTACGGTTATGATAATACCGGCAACGTCACCTCCCTAAGCGACGGCAGCGTGGCATCGCACTACTACCGCAACCAGGCCACGACTGGCACCCGGCAGTTTACCTACGATGCGCTCTACCAGCTGCTGAGTGCCACCGGACGCGAGAACGCGAGCAACACCGGGATGCAGTACAGCAGTCTGCCCGTGATGTCAGACGACAGCCAGTACGTGAACTATACCCGCAGCTATACGTATGATGACAGCGGCAACCTCGCCACCCTGGCGCACACCGGGGCAGCCAGCTTCACCCGCACCATGACCACGGAGAGCATCTCCAACCGCAGCGTGCAGCAGAACGATGGCGGAGCGCAGACGCCGGATGAGGTGGCAGACTGGTTCGACGCTAACGGCAACCTGCTGACGCTCCAGCCCAGCGCGTCGGGAAGCACCCCACTGACCTGGGACGGCAGCAATAACTTACGGCGGGTAACTATTGTGAGCCGCAGCAGCGACGACAACGACCGGGAAATCTACCAGTACAGCGGCAGCCGCCGGGTACGCAGGCAGACCCGGACCCTGGTGAACAGCGGTAGCGGGCTGTGGAATGTGGACGAGGTGCGCTACCTGCCGGGGCTGGAGCTGCGCAAAAGCTGGCAGGAGACCGCGGGCAGCAGCGCCGCGCCGTCGCTGACGGAGGATCTGCACGTCATCACCGGCCAGGCGGGCCGGGCGGGTATCCGGGTGCTGCACTGGGAGACGGGCAGACCACAGGAGATTGCGGCCAACGACCAGGTGCGCTGGAGCGTGGACGACAATATCGGCTCGCTGGCGCTGGAGCTGGACAGTGAAGGGCAGCTTATCAGCCGGGAGGAGTACTATCCCTTCGGCGGCACGGCGGTGTGGGCGGGGCGCAACGAGGTGGAGGCCAGCTACAAGACCGTGCGCTACTCGGGCAAGGAGCGGGACGGTACCGGGATGTACTACTACGGCCACCGCTACTATGCCCCGTGGCTGTGCCGCTGGGTGAGCGCTGACCCGGCAGGCGAGGTGGACGGGTTGAATCTGTACCGGATGGTAAGAAATAATCCGGTCAGCCTGAAAGATATTGGTGGGATGGTTCCTGTAGTTGATGAGAATGCAGATGGAAAGAGCTTTAGTGACAGGCTTGCAATGTTTCAACAACAAGGTGGCAACGGAGGGGGGGCATCAGGCCCATCGGTACGGCCCAAAGTCCCTCCGCGTCCTGTAAAAGCATCAACATCAACGCCATCAGCGGCTATACCGGTACAACAGTCAGCCCCACCGGTAATGCCTGCCGACACAGCTGATGAGCCGCTCCCTGGCCCATCATCGGCGCCTGCCAGAAGCCTAAGAAGTCAGCCTAAATCGGCGGAGGACGTTTTTGACAGGTACGGGCCCGGTTATGACGCTGAAAACAGAACATATCCTTTTGAGATGATGGATGAAATTACTCAAAATCAACTTAAGTATTCAAATGCATCTTTACCAGCAAAAAGCCTTGAAAAAATAGCTAACATGAAGTTTACGCTTCGGCATTATACATCAGCCCCAACGGGGCAGGCACCGTCCTTTAATGAAATTGCCACCAATATGGACCTGGTAAAAAAAGGGGTTAAATCTCTTTCACGATCGAGTACTAGTAATACCAACGAGGATGACTGGCGCAGACTGGGGAATACCGGGTTTACATTTTTCCTTCTATCAATAAATGGAGAGGTGGCCAACAGAAAGTTCCTTGCTAATTCAACGCACTATGCAGAATTCAGTATTGATGAACTTATTCAAGCGCTTGGTCCGGACACGGAGTTTTTTGCCAGCGCAGATTTACTCCATGCGGGTCCTCTCAGTAATGTCAAGGCAATAAAAGGTAAAGTAGGTAATTTAAAATCGCTGCTTGCAGCAGCGGCAGGAATTTCTCCGGTAGAGATTGGAAGGCTAGATGCGAAAGCGCTGCTAAGTAGAATAGATGCAGCGTTTGGTAATACTCTTGAAATCAAAATCCCAGGCAATGTTAAACTAACAGGCGCCTGGAACAAAGTTTAAACGCATAGACTAACCGTTTACTGGAAGAGAATAGAGTACACCGTCAAAAGATGTTATGGCGGTGTACTCTTAATGCCGGCACATTTGCTAGTCGAACCACGTCGGACGGTCTGACATTGCAATCTCCATACTCGTTTTAATTTGTTCAGGAACGATCCTTGTTAGCGACAGCTCCGGCAGCTCGTTAATATCAAAAAAGCCAATATCGGTGGATTCGTGGCTTAAGGCTAGGCTACCGCCGGTTTCCTCACACAGGAAGATATGTTTGTAAACATGCCAGGGGTAGGGTGGATGTCCATTAAGGTTGCGATCCCACACGCCCAGCAGTTTTGTCACTTTTACGCTGAGCCCGGTCTCTTCTTTAACTTCCCGGCTCACGGCGATAGATGGCGTATCGCCCACATCGGCCCAACCGCCGGGCAAACTCCATAAACCATCGTCAGCTTCGCGAACCATCAGAACTTTGCCTTCGCGAAGGATGAATGCGCGAACATCCGTTTTCGGCGTTGCGTAGCCAACTTCAGAAACGTGATTCCACGTCTTAGCGTCAATATCAAAGCGGGAGCCGATCAGCTCAACGGCCATTTGCTGAAGGGTTTCATAACGTTCACGATCGAAAACATCTTTTGCATAAGTGAGTCCAGTCTGGGCGATAGCGTTGAGCTGTTGTGCGAGGACAGTGATATCAATAACTTTCAAATCTTTCGGCATAGATCTTTCCTCAGGCTTGTCGTTATAGTTCGTTCGAGTCATGGCAAAGAAAGGAGATGATAGTCATGTTGGGCTGCCGAAGAGAAGGGGAAGAATGCTGATTTTAAAGAATTCACCGGGAATGATAAGTAGCCTATGGGAACTCAATATCCAATTTAACATAATATACATTATGCGCACCAAGGTTGTAGAGGCTTAATGCTAATGTCTATTTGTGGCTCATTAGGAATGTCCGGGTTATAGCTTCAAAGCTGCTTGACTAGACAACGACTCACTTTTCCTGATGAGGAGTTTTCTATGTCTGTACATGCCGCCGGGATGTTCACCGTGAAAGAAATCAACCGCCTAGAAATCCTTCAGGATGTCATCGATCGCAATCTGCGGCCTGGTCAGGCTACCGACATGCTCGGTATCACGCCGCGTCATTGCAGTCGCCTGCTAAAACGTTATCTCCAGCCCTGGCGGCCGCCTGGCATGAATAACCAGAGTCGCGGCCGTGCCAGAAACCGCCTGCTGCCCGCATCACTGACTGAGTTGGCATTAAATATCATTCGAGAACGCTCGCCGATTTTGGCCCCACACTGTTTACGGGTACGGTACAGTTAGCCTTACCGCTGTATCCCGCTCGAATAGTCAGCCACTTGTGTAGGGTTTAAATCGACGAGATACTCGCGACAGGAGATTTCTTGTTCGTCAGCGATGCCATTGTTCTTTATCAGGAAGGTGATGAGTGGAAGATATACTTTTTGTGATGAGCTGGATTAAAGATCATCATGTTGTGTCATTAACTTTTGGAGTTTTATCCGCAATTTTATGGATTAAATCTGCCACAGCAAAAGTTGAGTTAGGCAAAAAAATTGTCATGGTCACATATGAAAATCCCGAACTTAATGTAAATCTCCATGATTTCTTTGCCACCGCGCGGCTTCAATCAAAGTACAATTCATTTGCGGCATTGTCTGCGGCTGCAACAGCGCTATTCCAGATTCTTGGTTTGTAATGCTGACCTGTCACCCATTGATTAATACCCGGTGGGGTTGGCCATGTCCGCTGTTGGCACGAAGCGGACATTTCATCTTTGCCCTGCCCCGGACACCTGAACTTAGCTTTGACAAGTATGGGCTCAATGCTAATGTCTATTTGCGGCTCAGTCCCATACTCAGCCTGGTCGTGCGATGCCTATGATAAACTTATCGATATTTTTTTATTTACTCAGGCAGAACACTTCCCCGGAGCACTTACCATCCTGTAAATCCATAATGACCAGGGCGGCACGATCCTCTGGAGCCTGAGCAATAAGTTCACCCTTTTCATTCCATGCAGCGCTTTTTCCGACCGGCTTCCACCCGCCTGACGGGCCACAGTAATTAGCCATCAACGTAGGCATTCCGTAACGTTTGGCGTAACTTTGCAGCAGACCTGCATCTTTATCGTAACCACCTGCGCTCAAAACTGAATTAAGATAAATTTCAGCCCCCATATGTACCGTTCGCTCTGCATGCATCGGCTGCCCTGCATCTGCACATATAGCCACACCGACATTAAACGTCCGTGCCGTAAAAACACACTCCGTTTCACCGGCTGAAAAGTAATCAGACTCTCCAGGGTGAAGATACATTTTTCGGTAAAAGGAAATAGGCTGCTTTGAAGAAATTACACATGCGCCAATGGCTGGCTTGCGGTCTTTAACGTTCAAAGGCGCACCCGCAATAATCACCATATCATGCCGATCGGCTAACCTCTGAAGAGGCCGGAGGCAGCTCTTATCGGCGAGAGCCAATTGTTCAGCCATCTCTGGTTCATAACCTGTTAAAGAGAGTTCCGGAAAAAAGATGACGTTAACGCCAGCCGATGCTGCTGACGCGATCAGTAATTCGTGATAGCGCATATTCTCTTCAATACAGCCGCGCATCGGAGCAAATTGTGCAGCTGCGATTTTTAACCTTCCTTGAATACTGCCCATGCCCACACCTTAGTATTGTTAAGATCATCATTTACCATACAAAAATAAACAGCATGCGTCATCTTTCTAATACTTCATTCTACTGGATACGCTGTGCCGCAGGATCCCGGCATCAATCGATGCGACATGCGTCTTGCCGCAGAACGCCATCGACAAATCGAACTCATTACGAATGATGTTGAGCGCCAGTGTAACGCCCTCCTCCCCCAGCGCCCCTAATCCATACAGCATACTACGCCCGATATAGGTTCCTTTTGCACCGAGCGCAATCGCTTTGAGCACATCCTGTCCGGAACGTATCCCGCCGTCGAAATGCACTTCTATGCGATCGCCTACCGCTGCGACAATCTCCGGCAATACTGTAATCGATGAGGACACGCCATCCAGCTGACGCCCGCCGTGATTGGAGACAATCAGCGCATCCGCGCCCGCCTCTACCGCCAGACGCGCATCGTCTGCATCCATAATACCTTTCACGACAAGCTTGCCGCCCCAGCGCTGCTTTATCCACTCAATATCCTGCCAGGAGAGCTGCGGGTCGAACTGCTGGGCCGTCCACTCTACCATCGCGTCGATATTCTCAACCCCGCTGGCGTGGCCAATGATATTGCCGAAGTTACGGTGGCGCGTGGCGAGCATACTGCGACACCAGCGCGGTTTGCCGGCAATATTAAGCAGGTTGCGCAGCGTCATTTTTGGCGGTGTCGACAGGCCATTTTTGATGTCTTTATGGCGTTGACCAAACACCTGTAAGTCCATGGTGACGACCAACGCGCCGCAATTTGCGGCTTTTGCGCGATCGATAAGGTTCGCGACGAACTGGCGATCGCGCATGACGTAGAGCTGGAACCAGAATGGATGGTAATCCGTCGCCTGCGCCACCGCTTCAATCGAACAAATACTCATTGTGGAGAGGGTAAACGGAACGCCAAACTTTTTTGCCGCCCGCGCCGCAAGGATTTCACCGTCAGGATGGATCATGCCGGTTAAGCCGGTGGGCGCAATGGCCACCGGCATCGCCACGGTCTGGCCGAGCATCGCGCTGGCGGTGCTGCGCCCGGCAATATCGACCGCCACGCGCTGACGAAACTCAAGACGGCGTAAATCGGCTTCGTTGGCGCGATAGCTGTATTCGGTCCATGAGCCTGCATCCACATAATCGTAAAACATTTTTGGTACCCGCTTACGCGCCAGCTGCCGTAACTCTTCGATGCAGGTTATGGTCATATCCGTTTCCCAATAAATTACGATTTAACGTAATCGGTATAGGCGTTCTGCAACGCAATGTGATCGGCAATGTATTTAGCGTCATGCCATACGCCATAGATAAACGATGAGGCGCGATTCACCAGGTTAGGCAGACCAATGAAATAGATGCCCCGCTCGGCGGAAATACCGCGCTTATGAAACGGCACCCCTTTCTCGTCGAATGCTTCAACCTGCAGCCAGCTGAAATCAAATTTAAAGCCGGTCGCCCAGATAATTGTCGTAATGCCCGCTGCGGCAATATCCAGTTGCGTAAGCGGACTGAGCAGGCACGCCGGATCGGGCAACAGCTCCCATGCCTGTGGCTCCGGGGGCAGATCCAGCCCGTTGCGCTCAATGTAGGCATCGGCATCGCGTAGTACGTCGAAATAAGCTTTATCACCCTCGGCGATATTCTCAGCCAGGCCTTCGGCGAAGTGCAGCACGCCGTTATCCCAGCTTTTGGTAATGCCGACAAGCGTAATGCCCATATGCGCCAGGCGGCGGAAATCAACGGTTTTGCCACCCTCATAACCACTCACCGCAAAGGCCACGTGCTCTCTCTTCGGCTTGATTTTAACTTCATCCCACAGGCCGAGCGCACCGAGCCACCAGCAGTAATCACGGTCGCGATAGGCGCGCGGCGGACGGTAATGTTCGCCAACCGACAGATAAACCTCGCGCCCTGCCTTACGCAGCTCTTCAGCGATTTGCGTACCGGATGCCCCTGCCCCCACCACCATTACGCCGCCGGCGGGCAACTGCTGCGGATTTTTATAGACGGAAGAGTGGATCTGCTGCACCCCGGCGCTCTCCGGTACAATCTGCGGGAATGACGGCTTCTGGAATGGCCCCGTTGCGGCAACCACGTTGTCGGCTTCGAATTCACCGGCTGACGTCACCACGCTGAACCCGCTCCGCCCTGTCAGGCGCGCCACCTGATGCACCTCGACGCCGGTGCGGACTGGTGCCTCAAGCATCGTCACGTAATCTTCGAAATACTGCGCCATGCGCTCTTTCGGCGGAAAGGCTTCCTGGGAAATATTGTCGAATCTAAGCGACGGAAAACGGTCATGCCAGGCAGGTCCGTTCGCCACCAGCGAATCCCAGCGCTCGGAGCGCCAGCGTTCAGCGATGCGGCTGCGCTCAAGAACAACATGCGGCACGCCCATCAGCGCCAGATGTTCACTCATGGCAATACCGGCCTGCCCGGCACCTACAATAACCGTATTAATTTTTTCTACTGACATAATACATCCCCAAAAATTGACAGTTTATTAATGGCTGGCTTCAACGTTTAATACTTTGCCAAGCCCTAAAAACTTATTAGCAATAATTAACAGCGTGGCGGTGATGGCAATATAGATGACCGACAGGGCCGCCAACGTCGGGTCGGCGAATTCACGCACATAGTTGTACATCGCCACCGGTAAGGTCTGCGTCGCCTGGGTGGTAATAAACAGCGATGCGGTAAATTCATTAAAGGAGAGAATGGCGGCAAACAGCCAGCCGCCGAACAGGCCCGGCAATATCAGCGGCACGGTGATGGTCATTACGACGCGCAGCGGCGATGCGCCAAGGCTTGCCGCCGCCAGCTCAATCCGCTGTTCGAGGTTTTTTAGCGACACATAGACGCTGCGCAGCACAAACGGCAGCACCAGCACGACGTGGCAGAAGATCACCAGCGGATAGCCGCGTCCCAGGTTGAGCTGTGACACCAGCATCAGCAGGCCCAGACCTATAGTGAAATGCGGGATAAACAGTGGCGACAGCAGAATGCCTTCCAGCACCTGCTTGCACGGGAATGAGTAGCGCTCAATGGCAATCGCCAGCGCGGCACCCACGATCACCGCCAGCGACGATGCCCATGCGGTGACAATCAGCCCGGACCAGAAGCCGTGACGAAAATCATCGTAATTCACCGCTCGTTCGAACCAGCGCAGCGACCAGCCTTTCGGCGGGAAGAACAGCACCGAGGTGCTGCTGAATGCGGAGATAAACACCACGATGGTCGGCAGCAGCACAAAGATAAGAATAGCGGCGACCAGCAGGCGGCCCGCCAGCGTCATCAGTTTGTCGTTCATCGAACGGGTCATATTAATGCTCTCCCATCGCGTGCAGGAATCGGGTCATGCGTTTCAGCGCCATCAGTAACAGGATCGTCAGGATCAAGCCGGCAATGCTTAACGCGGCGGCAAACGGGAAGTTCATTGATGAGAAACCCAGCTGGTAGACCATGGTCGCCACGGTGCTGACGCGTCCTCCGCCAATCAGTTGCGGCGTGGCGAAGGCGCTGAAGGTCCAGGCGAACGCGGTGGTCAGGCTGGAGACAATGCCGGGGATAGAGAGCGGAATGGTTACCGTCAGCAAGGTGCGGAGCGGGCCTGCCCCGAGACTGGTGGCAGCTTTCTCATAATCGGGGTTAATGTGCGATAGCGCGGTGGCCAACATCAGCACCATGATCGGCATAGTGACATGCACCAGCGCCACCACTACGCCAGTTTGCGTAAACATAAACTGAATAGGCGTTGAGATGAGGCCCATCGCCAGCAACAGGCTATTCAGGAAGCCGCTGTTGCCCAACACGATGATCCATGAATAGGTGCGCACCACTTCGCCAAGAAACAGCGGCGTAATGGCGATAATAAGAATAGTGGATTTGATCCACGTAGTGCGGGTGCGTACCAGGGCGTACGCCAGCGGATAACTCATCAGCAGGCCAAAAATAGCGGTTTTAGCGCTAAGCATGACCGTGTTGATAAAGGCATCGGCATAGATGCTTTTAAGCAGGCCGTTAAAGTTCGCCAGCGTAAATCCGCCCACGTCGAGCGAGCCGGGAATATAGGCGCGTACGCTATATTGCATCACCGCGAACATCGCGATAACCAGCCCAAACGCGGTCAGCGTGGCGGGAATAATAAACCAGGGTAAAAATGTCGGTTTTCTCGTCATAGACGTTGCTGCCTGAGTAGTGTGTTGCCGGTAGAAACGGGGCGGCCCGTAAGCCGCCAGGTCAATCAATGAGACATGATGTTTTCAGAGAACCACTGACGCCACTCTGCGGTCTTCTCGGCGCGCAGCTGCGGATCGGTATTGATGGTGGCGTTCCACTGCTCGGGCGTGGTCAACATGCCCGGCAGCTTCGCCAGCTCGGGGTCGATATGGGCGTTGGTCACCGTTGGGCTGCCGTGATAAATCTTCGCCACCTGCTGCTGGATCTCCGGCTTCAGGGCGATGTTGATGAACTTATACGCGAGGTCGGCCTTGCGGGTGCCTTTGTTAATGCCAATGGTGTCGACGCCCAGAACCGCGCCCTCTTTCGGCATCGCCAGCTTGATGTTTACCCCTTCGGCAATCATGTGGTAGGCGTTCATCGACAGCATCACCTGCACAGGCGTTTCGCCGGTGGAGATCAGCTGCTGGCTATTAGCGTCATCGGTATAGAAGGATTTGATGTTCGGGATAAGTGCTTTTAACTTCGCCTGGCCCTGCTCCCAGTGCGCCGCATCGGTACCGGAGAGTTTGGCGGAAACCGCAATGATATGGCTCGGATCCCAGTCAGGCAGCGCCAGCGTCCCTTTCAGCTCAGGCTTCCACAGATCGTTCCAGCTCTCAAAGGTCTCGCCTTTTGCCACCATATCTGGACGATAGCCGATAGTGTAAACGTAGCCCCATACGCCGAGGTGATAAGGGCTGACTTTCGCCTGCTGCACCAGGTTCGCCGCGTTCGGGATTTTGCTCATATCGAGTTGTTCAAACAGGCCTGAGTTGGCGTACAGATAGCCCACATGTGCCGTAGTAAAGGTCACGTCCGTTTCCGGCGAGCCGCCCGCCAGTTTGGCTTTGTTCAGGCGATCGATAGTGCCACCCGTGACAAACTGCACCTCCACGCCGGTCTCTTTGGTAAATTCTTTGGCAATGGTCTCATCAATCAGATCTTTAAAACCGCCGCCCCAGGTGCTGACAATCAGCTTGTCAGCGGCCATCGCATTACCTGCGGACAACACGCTCGTGGTCAACAACGTTAAGGCACAAATCTTACGCAACATATTCTCATCCCCAATGCATGAAATGGCTGTTGTAGCAATCTGAAACCCGGCGCGCCAATGCGGTGCGAACGGTGTTCCCTGGTGTGAAATCACTATGCCGTTGCGAGCCGATTCGGTAAAACAGCCTTTTCCTCGTCGTTGCGTCAGGATTTCTGACGCAATAAAAATGACCCTGTTTTGGCATGAGAAATGCAAGAAACCTGCACTATTAGAATGACTGGCGCGACATGATTGCGTCAGCGATCTCAGGAGAACCTGCATGCTCAGTCGCATTACCCAGCGTCAGCTGGAATATTTTGTCGCTTCCGGAGAGGCTGGCAGCATCATCGGCGCATCGGAACGTATCCACGTTTCATCGCCGTCAATCTCTGCCGCTATCACCCACATTGAATCTGAACTGGGCGTACAGCTGTTCGTGCGGCATCACGCGCAGGGCGTGTCGCTGACCGCCATCGGTCATCAGGTACTGAAGGAGGCGAAGCTCATTCTGGAGCAGATGATGAACCTCTATACCATTGCGTCGGAATCCATGAACAATGTGCGCGGCCCGCTGCGCGTGGGCTGTCTCGATACGCTGGCACCCATGCTGACGCCGGAACTGGTGTTCGGCTTTGGTCGCGCGTTTCCGGGCGTGCGCATTACGCTCGAGGAAGGCCACCATGAACAGCTGCTGAAACAGCTGCGCACTGCCGATATCGACATCGCCCTGACTTACGATTTAGTGCCCACTAACGACATCGCATTCACCTCACTGGCACAGCTGCCGCCCTATGTGATGGTGGGTGAACATCATCCGCTGGCAACGCAATCGGCGGTGACGATTCAGGATCTGGCAACGATGCCGATGGTGCTGCTGGATATGCCGTGGAGCCGCGAATATTTCCTCGGGCTGTTTAGTGAGGCGGGCGTCACGCCGAATGTGGTCATGCGCTCCGGCAATATGGAGGTGGTACGTGCCATGGTGGCCAACGGCGTTGGGTTTGGTATCGCTAACGTACGGCCGAAAGCGCATCTCTCCCAGGATGGCAAACGCCTGATTCGCGTGCGGCTGGCGGGGGTGAACAAGCCGATGCAGCTGGGTTACGCCACCGTGGCCCACGCGCAGCACTCTATGGTGGTGAACGCTTTCGCCGAGCGCTGCCGCATGTTTATCTCCGACCAGTATATCCCTGGCATGGCGGCGCCCAGCTATTTCGATCCGCAGGTGGTACGGGTGGCGTGACGCCGTTACATCTCGTCCCGGCACGGCGCGGTTATGGATGTTAATACCCGCGCGCCGGGAACACTTGATTGGTTACCGGTTCGCCGCGTGCGGCGCGCTGGATATTCTCTGCGACCTGCTGCGCGGCACTGGTGGGAATGGCGACAGACGCCAGATGCGGCGTGATCAGTACATTTTCCATGCACCACAGCGGATCGTCCGGCGGCAGCGGTTCGCGGTCAAACACATCCAGCGTGGCTTCCGCAATCCGTCCGGTGCGTAATGCATCCGTCAGCGCCGCCTGGTCGACAATCGCCCCGCGCGATACATTGATGAACGCCGCGCCAGGCGGCAGGCGCGCCAGCCGTTCTGCGCTCAGCAGGCCAGTCGTGTGCGGCGTGAGAGGCAGCATTACCACTAAAATGTCGCTTTGACTGAGAAAATCATTCAGTGATTCCAGTCCGCTGCTACAGCGAACATCCGCAATCGCTTTTTGCGAACGCGACCAGCCGCGCACGTCGAAACCCTGTCGCGCCAGCTCCTGCGCCGCATACCCACCCAACTCCCCCAACCCCAGCACGCCGACACGGACGCTGGAGGGCGTGCGGGGATGCACATAGTGCCAGCGCGATTCACGCTGCGCGCGTTCGAAGGCCGGAATGTCGCGCGCATAGCGCAGCACCGCAAAAAGCACATAACCGGCCATCATGCGCGCCATATCTGGGTCGGACAGACGAATAATTGGGATATCCGGCAGATCGTCACGCCCGACCAGGGAGTCGACGCCCGCGCCGAGATTCACCAGCAGCCTGAGATTGCGGTATGGCGCAAAGAAACCCTGCGGCGGTTGCCATGCCAGCGCATAGTGCACGTCATCAGGTTCTTGCACCGTTTCAGCGCGGCAAATCGTCACGCCGGGCAAATAGGGTGCAAGTAAAGCTGACCACTCGTCGAAGCTGTCAAATTCGCTGTAAAACACAAGGGTGCTCATGCGACGCGCGCCTCCATCAGGTTGACCACCGCATCAATCGCCAGCTCGTACCCCATCGCGCCCAGCCCGGCGATCACGCCGGTTGCCGCTTTCGACACCATGGAGCGGTGACGGAACGGCTCACGCTTCCAGATGTTGCTCATATGCGCTTCGACGATCGGGCCGTCAAACATCAGCAGCGCATCAAGGATCGGCACGGACGTGTAGGTCAACCCCGCCGCGTTGATAATCAATCCCGCCGCGTTCTGTCGTGCCTCCTGAATCCAGTCGACCAGTACGCCCTCATGGTTGCTCTGGCGAAAATGCACTATCACCCCGTGCGATTCGGCGCGACGCTGACAGCGCTCGCCGATGCTGACAAAACTTTCGCTGCCGTAGGTGCCGTTTTTATCCAGCCCATACAGATTGGCGTTCGGCCCGTTGAGAAAATAGATCTGTTGTGACATGCAAGCTCCTGATTAAACATACGGACGCGTAGCGACCATCGCCGGATGCGCATCGAAAACGGTGAACCATGCGGCGGTCAACGGGTGGCCGGCGCGCCAGTCGAGTTCGGCAAAGCGGAAGTCGAGATACCCCAGCGCGCAACCGATGGCAATCAGCCCGATATCGTGGGGATGATCGCTAAAACCGCTGGCCTGACGCTCTATTTCCGCCAGTGCGGCGGCAACTTTTTTCAGCTGCGCGTCGGCCCAGCCCTGCCACTGTTTCTCAGGCGGGCGAGCGCTGAACTCATAGCGTGCCAGCAACGCGGCATCAATAACGCCATCGCCCAACGCTTGACGCGCAAGGCTCTGCCAGCGTGCATCACCCTCTTGCGGGAACAAACCGCCGTGCGCGCGTGCGTTGAGGTATTCACAAATGACCCGGCTGTCGTAGAGGCAGATCCCGCTTTCGGTACGTAGCGCCGGAACTTTTGCCAGCGGATTAAATGCGGCGATACGCTCGTCGCGTTCAATGGGGTGCGCAGCGGAATCCAGCCGGTGTATCTCTTCAGCAAGATCCAATACCGTCGCGCACACCATCACTTTACGGACGTATGCGGACGTCGCAGCGAAATAGAGTTGCATCATGACGCCACCGCCAGCAGCACTTTGCCGATGTTGGCGTTGGCCTCCAGAATGCGATGCCCATCGGCGGCCTGCGCTAACGGCACGGTTTGATAAATAATTGGCGCGATTTTGCCAGCGGTGATGAGCGGCAGCAGATGTTTGCTGATGCGCTGCGCCAGCCGCGCCTTCTCGGCATCACTCTTTGGACGCAGGGTTGAGGAGGTGAGGATCAGCCCTTTACGCATCACCTGTTGCAGGTCGAGTTCAATCTTCGCGCCCTGCATAAACGACAGGCTGACATGACGTCCGCCCGATGCTAACACGCTCAGGTTGCGCGCAACGTAATCGCCGCCAACGTTATCCAGTACCACATCCACGCCCCGCCCCTGGGTTTCCTCAAGAATAACCGCGACGAAATCTTCGCTGTGGCGGTCAATGGCGCGCCAGACGCCGAGCCGTCGCAGCGCTGCTACCTTTTCAGCGCCGCCTGCCGTCGCCACGACCCGCGCCCCGCACGCTTGGGCACACTGAATGGCGAACGTCCCAACGCCGCTGGCCGCCCCGTGGATCAGCACGGTTTCGCCAGGCTGCAAACGCCCCAGTTCAAACAGGTTATGCCACACGGTAAAGGCCGCCTCGGGCACGCCCGCTGCCTGGGCGAGCGGCAGGTTTTCCGGCACGGGTAAACAGAGTTCGGCGCGCGCCACGCAATACCCGGCATAGCCGCCGCCGTTGAGCAGCGCCATGACCGGCGCGCTGGGCGCGAGGGCGTCAACGCCCGTACCCAGCGCCGCAACGGTGCCGGAGACTTCCAGCCCCAGCACATCGGTGACCCCCGGCGGCAACGGCATGCCGTTGCGCTGTAGGATATCGGGTCGGTTCACACCCGCACTGGCGACACGAATCACGACTTCACCCGGGCCAGGCTGCGGCACGTTACGCTCTACCTGGGTCAACATCTCAGGACCGCCCGGCTGGCGGGCGATTATGGCGTTCATCATTTCAGGTACCATCGTCGCTATCCCTGTTTCGCTGCGCTAAACGCGCATACGCCTTCATCATCCACGCTCACCCCCGCCAGGCTGCCGATGGGCCAGCGCGTCAGTGAGTTCAACCCGGACTGGCGGGCAAACAGCGAGGCGCTACCCAGCGCCGGGACATCGAGATGCACATCCACATGATCGCCCTGAAAGACATGGGCGATCACCGTGGCGCTGAACAGCGAATGCGGGCCAAGCGGTGCCAGCTGCAGGTTTTCTGGACGCACGTAGACATCAAGGCGTTCGCCCATCGTGGCGTGCACGCGTTCTGTCGGCAGGCGCAGCGTATTGCCGCCTAACTCCAGCATCGCCATGCCGTCACGACCGGCATAACGCCCCGGCAAAATATTCACATCGCCCACAAAACCTGCGACAAACGGATCCTGCGGACGACGATAGATCTCATCCGGCGTACCAATCTGGCGTACATGTCCTGCCGACATCACTACCACGCGGTCGCTCATACTCAGCGCTTCCCCCTGATCGTGAGTCACAAACACCGTGGTGACGCCAAGTTTGCGTTGAATCGCCTTCAGCTCTACCTGCATCGACAGACGCAGGTTTTTATCCAGCGCCGAGAAAGGCTCATCCAGCAGCAATACTTTGGGGCGGATGACCAGCGCTCGCGCCAGCGCCACACGCTGCTGCTGCCCGCCTGAGAGTTCACGCGGTTTGCGATGACCGTAACCGGACAGCTTCACCAGCGCCAGCGCCTGCTCAACCCGCTCGGCGATTTCGGCTTTTGGCACACCGCGCATACGCAGGCCGTAGCCGACGTTTTTCTCCACCGTCATGTGCGGAAACAGCGCGTAGTTCTGAAACACAATGCCGATTTCACGCTGATACGGCGGTATCTCGGTAACCAGATCGCCATCAATAAAAATTTCGCCGCCATCCGCCTCGGCGAAACCCGCCATCAGGTTCAGCAGCGTAGTCTTGCCGCAGCCGGAGGGGCCGAGCAGCGTAATAAACTCCCCTTCATCTATAGTCAGGGAAATTTTGTGTAGGGCGATGGCGTCGCCAAAGCGTTTCAGTACGCCGTCAAGCTGTACGGCGACATTGGCTTTGTTGGCGACGGGATGCAGCGTTTCGGGCTGCGGGAATGTGGTGACTTCGGCACTTACCATGGACTCTCCAGAAACGGGCTATCAGATGCGTGTCACCAGCATACGGGTTAAGCGCGCATCACGCGGTTAGTGCTTCCTGAAGCTGGCGTTTGGAAAAGGTAAAGCAGAGAAAAAGGTGACAACGTCACCTTTTTTGACACATCCATGCGGCAAGACGGCGCAGCATGGCATCGCAGGCGGCTATCTGTTCGACAGTGATAAACTCATCGGGCTTATGGCCCTGCGCCATACTGCCCGGCCCGCAGATCACGCTGGGGATGCCGGCCTGATGGAACAGTCCGCCTTCCGTACCGAATGCCACAGTGCTGAAGAGGTCAGAACCGGTGAGATGAGCAATCAGCCGCGCGGCGGCGCTATGCGGTGCGGTATCCAAACCGGGATAGCCGCTGATGGGATAAAAGCGGATGGCGGCGTCGGTATTTACGGCGTGCATCTGCGGCAGCAGCTCCCGCTGCGCGTAATCCTCCAGCTCCAGCGGCACCTGCTGCGCGTCATCCTGCGGCAACGTGCGCACTTCGAAGTCAAACGTACAGTCGGCAGGCACGATATTCAGCGCCCGCCCGCCCTGAATCACGCCGGTTTGCACCGTCGTAAACGGCGGATCGAAACGCGCATCCTGCCGTTCCGGCGCGGCCAGCCGCTGGCCTATCTCCGTAAGGCGCTGAATAAGCTTTGCGGCGTATTCAATGGCATTGACCCCCTGCGGCGCATAGGCCGAATGGCAGGCTGCGCCCTGCACTTCACAACGAACGGCGAGCTTGCCTTTGTGGCCGAGCACCGGCTGTAGTCCGGTGGGTTCGCCAATCAGGCAGATGTCGGGCCTGTCCGGGCGGCTCGCCAGTGCATTCAGCAAGGTGCGCACGCCCAGGCATCCGACCTCCTCATCATAGGAGATCGCCAGATGCAGCGGTTGCGCCAGCGGCTGTGCAAGAAAATACGGCACCGCCGCCAGCATGCAGGCGATAAAGCCTTTCATGTCCGCCGTGCCGCGGCCGTAGAGCTTGCCGTCTCGCTCAGTGAGTGCAAACGGCGGTACGCTCCAGCTCTGCCCGTCCACTGGCACCACATCGCTGTGGCCGGAGAGCATCACGCCGCCGCTGCCTGCCGGACCCAGCCGCGCATAGAGATTGGCTTTGCTGCGCTCGGTATTATGAATCAGCTCACAGTGGACGCCGAGATCGGTTAAGTAGCGCCAGACAAAGTCGATCAGCGCCAGGTTGGATTCGCGGCTGGTGGTGTCAAACGCCACCAGCTGCGCCAGCAGTTTACGACTGGTAATCATCGCCTCTCCTTGCGTTATTCGTCGCCCGGCACGCCGTAGCCAGGCGCGCTGCGGGGATCGAGCGCGCGCGTGATATAGTCCTGCATCTGCGGCTTATACGCCTGCCAGAGCTGATTGAGCTCATCTATGGGATCGCCGTCCGTCCAGTCGACACGTAAATCGACAACCGGCCAGACGGGCGCATCCACAATCGACAGTGCCGCTGAATGCACAGGCCCTGCCTCTCCGCCCGCTTGCATGCCCGCCTGCATCGCGGCGATGAGCCTGTCGGCAAGATGGCCTGCGCATTGTTCGAAGGCGTTGACCATCGCGATAATGACATCCGTATTTGCCAGCAGATTACCCGCCGCCACGCAGTTTTCGCCGCTCAGGGCATTGTTAACACCGAGCGTCTTTTCGCCGCTATAAAACGCGCTTTGTCCCTCGGCCGTCAGCACCGTAACCTGCCGATAGATGGCGTACTCATCGGTGTCGAGCCCGGCTTTTAGCGCGGTGTCGACAGCATCGCCCTGCTCCAGCCTGTCAAGAATGCGCGGCCCGAGCGCCGGTAAGGTGATGTTTTGGGTTGATACCGCGCCAACCTGGCTGCGCAGCCAGGGACAACGCGCGCCCACCGCGATGCTGGACGAGCTGATGGCGATGCCCATCTGACCAGTTTGCGCGCAGCGGCCAATAATCGATAAGGTCATGATCTATGCCCCCGCCTGCGGCTGCCAGTCGTCCGGGATCACGGCGATAACATCAATCTCCATCAGCCACTGCGGCTGACCCAGCCCGGAAATAACCAGCCCGGTAGAGATGGGAAATACGCCTTTCAGCCATTTGCCGACGACCTGATAGACCGGCTCGCGATAGCGGGGGTCGATGATATAGGTGGTGGTTTTAACGATGTGCGACAGATCGCTGCCCGCTTCTTCCAGCAGCTGTTTCACGTTCTTCATCGCCTGTTCGGCCTGCGCGGCCGGATCGCCAAGACCTACCAGGTTGCCGTCGAAGTCGGTACCAATCTGACCGCGAACGTAAACGGTATTGCCAGCGCGAACGGCCTGGCAAAGATCGTTGTCCAGCGACTGGTTCGGGTAGGTCTCTTTTGTATTGAATTTGCGAATGCGGGTATGTGTGCTCATATTTGCCTGCTGAGAAAAGGGGTTCCTCGCAAGGTATACATTCCCGCGTGTCACAAACAAAACAGCATAATCCGAGGCGCTAGTTTAGAAAATCCGGGTTGACCGAATCGCGTAAACTGCCTATCTGGCCTGCGACCAGAACATATAGGACCGGATCGCTCCGGCTGTCCACTTCATGCACCCAGTTGAGAGCCATAGAATTAACTTTAAATCTATACTACAGACACGGTTGATTCAGGGCCGCAAACAGGAACGGTTCTTATCGTTTCGTTCTGCCCTTCATGAAGACTTGAGCAGGATAAGCACCGTCCATTGACAGTCTATCTGAGTGGAGAAAATGGTATGGGTTATGTAACAACTCGCGACGGTGTTGAAATTTTCTACAAGGACTGGGGGCCAAAGGACGGTAAGGTCATTTTTTTCCATCACGGCTGGCCTCTGAGCAGTGATGACTGGGATGCCCAGATGTTATTCTTCGTAAACAAAGGCTTCCGCGTTGTAGCGAGTGACCGGCGCGGACATGGTCGTTCAAGCCAGGTGTGGGACGGGCATGATATGGATCACTACGCAGATGATGTTGCAGCTGTTGTGGAACACCTTGGTATAGCGAGCGCAATGCATGTTGGCCATTCAACCGGCGGCGGCGAAGTTGTGCGTTATATTGCCAGACATGGTGAAGACAAAGTTTCAAAAGCCGTGTTAATCAGTGCCGTACCGCCATTGATGGTGAAGACCGACAGTAACCCACAGGGAACGCCGAAATCAGTATTTGATGACCTGCAGGCGCAACTGGCTGCTAATCGCACTCAGTTCTATTACGACGTGCCCGCTGGACCATTCTATGGATTTAACCGCCCTGGATCTGCTCCTTCCGAAGCTGTCATTTATAACTGGTGGCGACAGGGTATGATGGGAAGTGCCAAAGCGCATTACGATGGGATCGTTGCTTTTTCGCAAACCGACTTCACTGAAGATCTGAAGGGGATATCCATCCCTGTGCTTGTGATACATGGAGATGATGATCAGGTTGTACCGTTTGCGGACTCTGCTCAGCTAACGGTCGAACTGGTCAAAGACGGGAAACTGAATACTTATAAAGGTGCTCCCCACGGTCTACCTACGACACATGCCGATCAGATTAACGCCGATCTTCTGGCATTTATAAGCAATTAACCCTGCCTGTTGAATATGTGCATTCATGGATTCGTTGCCCGTATAGGGTACAGGTAACGAATCTTTTAGATTGAATTTTTCTGCGGGGAAATCTGTCGCCTCCCGGCAGCAGCACGACTTTTTTTCAGTCAGAAGGGAGTTCTACGCAGAAGGCAAATCAGTTCTATCGATAGCCTGACGCATTCTCAGGAGAAACTATGTCATCAGCAAAACCGTCAAAAAAGATAAGCGCCAGGACTCACGATATCAGCCCTGGCGTAAGCGTACATGGGGCAAGAACGCATAATCTCAAGGATGTTTCCTTTACCTTTCCCCGCGATGCCATGGTGGTGTTTACCGGGATATCCGGATCGGGTAAATCTTCCCTGGCGTTTGACACGCTCTATGCCGAGGCGCAGCGACGGTTTATGGAATCTATCGCACCCCACGCGCGGCGTCTGATTGAGCAAGCGGCTGCGCCGGACGTGGACACGATAGACGGTTTGCCGCCCGCCGTTGCCCTACAACAGAGCCGGGCCGGTGCGCAGGAGCGCTCAACGGTCGGGAGCCTGACGCGGATCTCCGTAACCCTCAGGCTGCTGTTTTCTCGCGCCGGTAGCCATCCTGCCGACGTCCCGTTTCTGGCAGCGGAATCTTTCTCGCCCAATAACCCGCAGGGCGCCTGTCCGGCTTGCCAGGGCATGGGCATGGTACATGAAGTTAAAGCCGACGCGCTGGTACCGGACGATTCGCTAAGCATTCGTGAAGGGGCTATAGCCTCCTGGCCCGCTGGCTGGCAGGCAAAAAACCTGCGTTCAATTCTGGAAACGCTGGGCTACGACATTGATGCGCCGTGGAAGACGCTGGCTGAGAAAGATCGCGAGTGGATCATCTTCACCGACGAACAGCCCTCGGTACCCATCTTTTTGGGACTGAATGCAGAGCAGCGCCAGGAGGCCATCGCGGCAGGCACCGAACCTGCCTATACCGGAACCTACACCAGCGTCAGAAAATACCTGCTGCAAAGCTACTCGGGTGGAAAGGAGTCGGTGAAAAAACGGCTCTCCCGCTTCATTACCGTCGCGCCCTGCACCGAATGCCACGGCAAGCGGCTTAATCAGAATGCGCTGGCCTACAGGTTTGCGGGCCTCGATATTGCCGAGATGGGCGATCTGACGATCACGCAGCTGAAGGCGCTGCTTTTACCCTTTGCCGAAGGCCGTCCTCAGCAGCTGCCTGACGAAGCCGCGCTGCGTGAAGCCGTTATCAGGATGGCGACCGATATCTGCGGCCGCCTCGACCAGCTCGAAAAACTGGGCCTCGGGCACCTGTCTCTCAGCCGCCGGACTACGATGCTCTCCTCCGGGGAACTGCAGCGGATCCGGCTGGCTACGCAGCTTATTTCCCGGCTCTTTGGCGTGATTTACGTGCTTGATGAGCCTGCGGCTGGCCTGCATCCGGAAGACGTCCGCGCCCTCCTCCACTCTCTGCGCCTGCTTCTGGCGGCGGGCAACTCACTGGTCATCGTCGAGCACAATCTGGACGTTATCGCTGAAGCCGACTGGCTGACGGAAGTGGGACCGGGCCCAGGGCGTTTGGGCGGTGAGATCGTCTATAACGGCACGCCATCAGGTCTTAAACAGGTGTCCTGCTCCCCTACCGCAGGCTACCTGTTTGACAAGCATCGTCCGGGCCTGCGTCAGCGGCAGCTTCCCGAACGCTGGCTGAAGCTAGAGCAGATAACCTGTAATAATATTCACGAAATGGATGTCCGAATCCCTCTTGAACGGATGACCGCCATCACCGGCGTGTCCGGCTCGGGCAAGACCACGCTTCTCGCCCGGGTGCTCCCCGCGCTGCTTCAACGGCTCGACAAAACGCCGGAGGAGGAAGGTACTGAGGAGGACAACGTGGTTCCGGACGTGCAGGGTAAGATCACGGCGGAGGGAACGTCTCTTAAGCGTCTGGTTCGCATCGATCAGCGGCCCATCGGGCGGACGCCGCGATCCAATCTGGCGACCTATACCGGCTTTTTTGACACCGTGCGCAAGCTTTTTGCCGAAACGGACGAGGCAAAAAAACGCGGCTTTAACGCCAGCCGGTTTTCCTTCAACCTGCCTGCGGGTCGCTGCCCCGCCTGCGAGGGCCAGGGGCAGATCACTATTGAGCTGCTGTTCATGCCCGAGGCAAGCGCACCTTGCTCTGCCTGCGGCGGACGTCGCTATAATGATGAAACCCTTGAGGTGCGGTGGCATAACAGAACGATAGCGGACGTGCTGGATCTTACCGTCGACGAGGCCATTTTGGTATTTGAAGATAATGACACTATCCAGCGCTCTCTTGCCGCGCTTGCCTCGCTCGGTCTTGGCTACCTGACGCTGGGCCAGCCTGCGACCGAACTGTCCGGCGGTGAATGCCAGCGCATTAAGCTTGCCTGGGAGCTGCAGCGCGTGCAGCGAGGTAAAACACTCTATCTGCTGGACGAGCCCTCTACCGGGCTGCATCCGGCGGATATGGATAAGCTGATGCGAGTCCTCGACAGAATGGTCCAACGCGGTGATACGGTGGTTATGGCGGAGCACGATATGCGGATCGCTGCAGAAGCCGACTGGGTCATTGATCTCGGGCCGGGCTCGGGCGAGAACGGCGGGCGTATCGTCGCATCCGGCACGCCGGAGGAGGTCAGCCGCGCAGAACGCAGCCTTACCGCCCCTTATCTGTCGGCCAGCTTAAAAAAACGCGCCGGCGATCGGCTGACTAAGGGTTCCTGACCGTCACGGACGTTTGCCCTATGCAGGCGTCCGTAATTTACCGGCATGAGCACGATCGTACTCAGCCTGAGCTAATTCAATAGCCGGACCGAATTCCAACGCCCAATTCGCCAGAGCAACAAAAGGTTGCTGTAGTGACTGCGCCAGCGGCGTAATCGTGTATTCCACGCTTACAGGCGACGTGGGCAGAACCTGACGATGGACTAAACCGTTTCGCTCCAGCCGTTTCAACGCATCTGCCAGCGCCTTATGGGTAATACCATCCAGCCGTCTGCGAATTTCATTGAACCGGGAAGGTTTTGTACACAGCACCGTGAGAATTAATATCGACCATTTATTGGTGATGTTTTCTAGCACTGGTCGGGTTTTTCCTACTTCTATCAGAGAGTTGTCGTTATCTGCCTGCATAGCGATATAGTCACTTATATTTGGTATGGTAAAAGTGCGTAATTGATATTAAGTATAAAATTTATATCATCTGTTTTCTACCAAAACGGGAGAAATCAGATGAGCAAATTAGAGAAAAAAGTCGCGGTGGTTCTGGGTGGCGCTAAAGGGATTGGGTTGGCTATTAGCCAGCGTTTAGCAACCGAGGGGGCGGTCACCTGGTTTACTTCGCGACGGGAAGAGGATCTTGAGACAGCCAGAAGCAAAATATCAGGGACCGCTATGCCACTGCGGGCAGATGTCAGTCAGAAGAGCGAGCTGAGCCGCATAATAGAGACCATCTCAGAAAAATCAGGACGGATAGACGTTCTGGTAATCAATGCTGGAATGTCGGAGTACGCCACGCTTGAGGAGATAAATGAGGCGCATTTTGACCAGACGTTTGGCCTGAATGTTCGCTCCCCTGTGTTTGCCCTGCAAACAGCACTGCCTTTGCTGAAACCCGGCAGCAGTGTAGTCCTCATCGGTTCAATTGCTGATGTGATAGGTACTCCGGGATATGGCGTGTATGGGGCCAGCAAAGCTGCGCTGCGCTCTTTTGCTCGCACCTGGACACGTGAACTTGCCCCGCGCGGCATCCGTGTTAACGTTGTTGCGCCCGGCCCTGTTGATACTGAAATGATGGCCGCAGTGTCTGATGAAGTGCGTAACGGGATAATGAGCGCCATACCCCTGGGCAGAATGGGCCAACCTGAAGAAGTAGCCAACGTTGCGTTTTTCCTCGCAAGCGACGAGAGCAGCTATATCGCGGGCGCAGAGATTTGTGTTGATGGTGGAATGGCGCAGGTTTAAGAGATGACACGACGGCCATCCCAGGATGGCCGGTCGGATTACCTGCTAATGCGATCACGCTTGTTGCAGACGGTTCAAATCGCTGAGCATCCGTTTGAGGCATTTGATTTTATTTCTATCGCGTATTGACTCTGAAAGCTTACTGACCTGAAAAAGCGTTTTGTCACCGAAACCATCAATGACCTTAAAGCGATATTCCTGACGAGCGCTGTCCCAGGCGTAGACGATGTTTTTACAATGCAGGGAGTTAATAATGACGCGGGTATTAACAAACCATGCTAAAAAAGCATTCAGCTTTTGCATCTTGCTGGCATCAAGCTCTTTGTTAAGAGCAAGCTGATAAAGAGTTTGCGCGATGCGGCTATGTTCATCGCACTCTTTCACAATAACTTGCCCTACTCCTTTGTTTGTTTCAACAAGCCCTTCAAGCCTTTGCATATAAAGCGAATCTGTTTGGGTATTCGGCTTGCACTCTTTGACATCCCGATAGACTTCACGCAGCTTGCTTTTGTATTTCGCAATGCCAGGAATAACAATTTTGATCAGCAGGTTACTATCATGCGGATGCTGGAATACGTAACGATCGTTACCTTTTGCCAGTAAATAGTCATCGGTCAATACAATCTCTTTTTTCATGATAGTTTTTTTACTCTTGCCTATAAAACTGAATCTGTCAGTTTGAAAATAGTGCACTGAGCTATATCAACAGTTGATATACGAGTCGCATGTTCGCTCAATAAATAACCATGTAAGGGTGATTTGTATAAAGGGCGCTGGCTTATAGGCATAAAAAAGCCCCAATAATGGGGCTGTTGAAAGCAGCGGTGAAATGAACACGCCTTTACCGCATGCTTAATTCCTTGTCTTTTTTAACTTCCCTTTACTCCAGCGCCAGCAGCGCGAAACTGGCCAGCCAGTGCCCGCCGCTGTAGTGGCTTCCCACCACATGCTCCACGCTGTTAGCAAGGTGGCGTTCAACCGCCTCGCTCAGCGCCTGCTGCGCCACATGATTTTCCGGCAACGCTTGCGCAATATGCTTCATGCACCATGCGCGGCTGAGGTTTAATCCATCAAGGTGGGCAATTTTGGGGTCGGTCCGGTCGCTAACTTCCGCCGGATTCATCAGCGCCGATACTGCACCCACATCAGGAAGAAATGCATCGAACCATGCAGGGAAACGATCCGTCACCTTACTCATTAGCAGTGCTTCAGTGAGCGCCCCGGAAATATACTCATCCCCACCTGGCTCATAGTGAGCCGGATAGCGCGTGTCAGCAAGATAGAATCGGTTTGCCGCCGCCACAATCGATTGCTCAAGCGCGCCATCCTCCACTGCACGGGCATAGTCCAGGCCCAGCGCCAGCGCAAAAGCGGTGTTGTAATGGGTACCGACCCGGATGGGGTACGTTAACTTACTGAGATAATCCATCAGCCTGCCACGAATATCCTGCGTTAATGGCTGAAGCGTCTGATACCAGCCCGCGGCCTGAGGTAAAGAGGACTGCTTCAGCTCCTGAGCCAGCGCCAGCAACCAGCCGTATCCGTAAGGGCGCTCAAAAGAGGCCCGAAACGGCGCATTAAAATAGGCCAGTTCCTGCGCAACCTTCTCTTGCGTCAGGTGTTCATTAAACAGCGCGACGATCTCGTCCCGGCACGGCAGTTCAGGATAGCGGCGCACGCAGCGCAGCAGCAGCCAGTAACCATGCACCGCCGAATGCCAGTCAAAACAGCCGTAAAAAATGGGATGCAGCTCGCGGGGCGGCAATACGTCGCCATCATCATTAAGCAGATGCATGATGTGGTTTGGGTATTCCTGGCGCAAATAGGTCAATGGCATTCTGGCAAACGCGTCAGCCTGATGTTGAGTTAATTCCATAACAGCTCCTTAAGCCATTGCTATGCTTAGCGAAATACGAGGAAATACATTAAGAAAACGTTGACCACCAGCAGGGTTAACGCAGTCGGGATCTGGATCTTGATCACTTGGTACTTATCTTTAAGCTCTAACAGAGCCGCAGGAACGATATTGAAATTGGCAGCCATCGGCGTCATCAGGGTGCCGCAATAACCCGCATACATGCCAATCGCCAGCAGCGGAGCCGGGTTACCGTGATGTACGTTGATCAAGAAGGGTAAAGCGATCCCCGCACTTAGCACCGGGAAAGCGGCAAAGGCATTGCCCATGATCATGGTGAAGAGCGCCATGCCCACGCAGTAAATCACCACCAGCATGAAACGGTTATCCGGGTTCACAAACAGGCTCACCACCTTTTGTACCGATTCGCCGGTATTCGCCACCACAAACACACCGCCCAGCATGGCAAGCATCTGCGGCAGGATCACCGCCCAGCCGATGGTATCAACAAGGCGACGAGACTGGCGGACCGCATGCAGCGGCGTCCCCTTCGTTAGCCACCAGCCGGTGAGGATTGCGGCCACGCATGCCACGCACAGGGCCGCGAGCGTAAGCTGTTTCTGGTCAAGCAGATAGACCCCGCCTACTGAAACCCCTTTCAGGAACAAGGTCCCGATTACCGTAACCACCGGGATCATCAGCGCTGGCAGGAACAGCCAGTTTTTCAATCGATTTGCTGAAGCGATGCGCTCTGGCTCGGTGGACATTTTATAGTGCCCTTTACCCACCAGCCCGAACCCTGCAAGCAGCGCAATGAGAATGACGCAGCAGCCAATAATCCGGTACGCCAGAGACTTGCCCAGCTCCTGCACCATGAGATCGCCAAACAGGAAGATCCCGCCAAATAAAAACCAGAACAGCGCGGTGGTAAAGCGCTTAGGATTGGCGCGATCCCGCAGGGTCATCACAACCAGCAGCATTACGACGAAACCAATCAGATAGTACACGCGGTTAATAGTGATTAGCGTCATCATGGTGCGATCTCCTGTGTACCCTGCTCTGCTCTCCAGGCCATCACATCGCGACGAATGCTTGCATCCAGGCGCAGCAGGCGCGTCATATGAATAATCAATGCCGCGATGGCGGTCGGAATGGCCCACAGGCCGATATGCAGCGGTTCAATTCCTTCAATACCGCTCTCTTTCAGGAAGGCATCAATCAGCAGCACTGCCCCAAAGGCGATAAAGATATCCTCCCCAAAGAAGACTGCAATGTTGTCGCATGCAGCGGCATGCGCTTTGATTTTGTCGCGGATATGTTGCGGTAGTTCGCCATATTCATTCAGCGCCGCCCCTTCAGCCATCGGCGCCAGCAGCGGACGCACCGTCTGAGCATGACCGCCAAGCGACATCAGTCCCAGCGCTGCCGTCCCTTCACGCGCCACAAAGTAGAGCATTAGAATACGTGCCGAGGTGGCGCTAGCGATCTTCGCTACCCAGGCCTGCGCTCGCTCTTTAAGCCCGTAATATTCCAGCAGACCAATAACAGGCAGGATCAGGATAAAGGTTGCCAGCGAACGGCTATTAACGAACTTTTCGCCAAATGTCTCCAGCAACATACCAAAATCCATGCCGACCAGCAGACCCGTCGCCAGCCCTGCCACCACGACGACCAGCAGCGGGTTGAAGCGTAGTGCAAAGCCGATAACCACGATTGGTATCCCGATCAGCGGCAATAATGTCGAACCGTCCATAAACGTTTACCCTATCCAAAGTGAGTGTTGCGCGCCGACGGCTATTTTTTTAATACTTCGTATCAGGACGAAGCGTGATGCATTCCGGCGAGCGATGTTGTGTTTTGCGCCTGGCTCCACAGAACCAGCACTAAAAAGCTATATCTGAACCACAAAAACATGTAAACAATTTATCAATAAAATGTTCTTATTTTATCGATTCAAGTTTACATTTTGGCTAAGAGTCACACTCCCGTAAGGAACGTTATGACCTTAAAAACACGTGCTTCATCAAAAAATGACGATATAACGGATGGACGGATCGTCTCTTCCCGCCATCTGGTGTCTGAGCGCTGTGCCGAGTTATCGGAGCTGGAATACGCGCTGATCATGACCAGCAACGCGTTCAATAAATGGATGGTGCGCTGCATGACCGCCGCTGGGGAACCCGATATGGGGGCCTTTGACGTCTCGCTTCTGCATCATGTAAACCATCGCAACCGTAAGAAAAAGCTGGCCGATATCTGTTTCGTTCTTAACGTAGAAGATACCCATGTAGTAACTTACGCATTGAAAAAACTGGTCAAGGCGGGCTACGTGACGAGTGAAAAAGTCGGTAAAGAGCTTTTTTTCTCAACAACAGAGCAAGGCAAAGCGCTATGCATGAAATACCGCGATGTGCGTGAAGCCTGCCTTATCAATATTCATGCGGAAAGTGGGATTTCGGGGGCGTCAATCGGTGATACCGCGCAGCTGCTGCGCACGATTTCGTCCTTATATGACACAGCCGCCCGGGCGGCGGCATCACTGTGAGACAACCAGATAATGATTACTTATAAACAGCTTAACACAGCACAAGCCCACCAGGTTTTACCAGATTTAGGGGATGTTCTTCAGGCCTGCGTCGCAGACGGTGCCAGCGTGGGTTTTACCGACCCGGCTGACCGGGCTGCGATAGACAATTTCTGGCAGGGCACAGTTGATAGCCTTGACGGTAACGAGTGTGACCTTTTAATTGCCCGTGATAATGATGCTGTTGTCGCTACGGTCATGATAGACTACTGCGGTAAGCCTAATGGCCGCCATCGCGCTGAGATTTGTAAACTGCTTGTGCATCCTGCCGCTCGGCAACGGGGGATTGCCCGCCAGCTGATGACACTGGCTGAGCAACACGCATGGGATAAAGGCATTACGCTGCTGGTTCTGGATACGCGCAGCGGCGATGTGGCAAGCCAGCTCTATCTCTCCTTAGGCTGGCAGATCGCTGGGGAGATACCCGCTTATGCAGAGTCCATTGAAGGACGCCTGGATGCCACAACCTATATGTATAAACTGAATAATCATTAAGACGTCAGCAGAAACGTTTCATGAAGATGGCGCCAGCGGACCGTGCCATCCTGCTCTGATTCAAATACCACGGTTGAGAAACGTAACGTCGCGCTTTGACCGGGCAACTGCTGACGCTCCTGATAGGTCACGGTTGCGCCATCCACACTCTCTGCAACCAGCTGCATATTCTCAATATTGATGTGCAGTCCTTTCTTCGCACCGCGCTGGGTACGGAAGAAAGAGGCGAGCGCGGTGAAATCAAGCATGGCTCCCCCGGGCGTAACCATTGAGTACGCAGGTCTGAAACGCGCTAACAGCGTTTCGCATACCTCGGTTGCAGCGGTTTCATCGCCCAGCCAGTGACTTATCAGCACGTGGGCATCAATAACTTCCTGAAAATAGCGGTTCATTTCTTCTCCTTATTAAAGGGTGCTCTATCCCTGTATCCGTTTATACCATATGTAATGCCGGGCAGCGCTACGCTTGCCCAGCCTACAAAGCTGGGCAACAGGTAACTAGCGCCCCCTGACAACCGCCCCGCCGGTGATCAGCTGCTGCGCCATTGGCCGGGAAATAAAGCGCGCCGGGAAGATCGGTTCTACTGCACTGGCCTCCTCCAGACGCTGGAGTTGCTCATCGGTGAGTACAATCTCCAGCGCAGCAAAGTTGTTCTCAGCCTGAGCGAGAGTCCGCGCCCCGAGAATGGTGGACGCGACGGCGGCGTTACGTAGCGTCCATGCCAGCGCAACCTGGGACGATGTCGCCCCGGTCTCGTGGGCGATGCTGCTGACCACCTCTGCAATAGCCAGCGCTCGCTCGTTCAGATGGCCGGTCGACGCAATAATCCCTTTACGCGTGGAAGCAACATCGGCACCGTTCTCATCAGAAAGATCGGCCCGACTGTATTTCCCAGTGAGGATCCCACCGCCAAGGGGCGACCACGGCAGGACACCCAGTCCCATCGCCTGCGCCATCGGGATCAGCTCATGCTCTACCGTGCGTTCAACCAGGCTGTACTCAATCTGCAATGCGACGAAAGGCGACCATCCGCGTAGGTCGGCCAGGGTCTGCATCTGGGCTATACGCCATGCGGGCGTGTTACAGATACCGAGGTAGAGAATTTTGCCATCGCGAACGAGATCGTCGAGCGCGCGCATCACCTCTTCCGGCGAGGTGGTAAAATCCCAGGCGTGCAGATAGAGCAGATCGATGCGGTCCGTATCAAGCTGTCGCAGGCTGGTTTCGACGGAACGGACAAGATTGTAACGGTGGTTTCCCCCCGCATTGGGGTTACCCGCCTCCCGTGACATAGTGAACTTGGTGGCCAGCACGATGCGATCGCGCTTCGCCTTGATCATCTGTCCAAGGATCTTCTCTGCGCTGCCGTTGGTATAGTTGACCGCAGTGTCGATAAAGTTGCCGCCGCGTTCAACATAGGCATCAAAAATGCGTTGCGCTTCCGCGTCATCCGCACCCCATCCCCAGTCCGAGCCAAAGGTCATGGTGCCCAGCGAAAGGGGTGAAACACGTAATCCGGAACGGCCAAGTAAGCGGTAGTGGTCAAGCGCCTGTGGTGTCGTCATGATGTCCAATCTCCTAAAAGTGTTGATTGCGACTATCATCCTCTAACAGAACGCGCTTTACGGGATAGATGGGATGTCCGCGATGATTGCACGATCGTCCAGCCTGGGCGATGCTCTCTTTTCGGGGTTGCTATTCAGGGATAACATGCCTGCTTATGAACAGACTAAATGCTCTCGTGGAAATTATCGACCGCCATACTCCGGAGGATGGGACCTACCCCAGCACCCTGCCCGGGGTGACGCTGATACGGGCGTCTTCACCGACCATGCCGATGCCGGTGATCTATACCCCAACGCTCTGCCTCGTTGCGCAGGGGACTAAAGAGGCGCGTCTCGGGGAGACAACCTACCGTTACAATGCTGAAAACTATCTGATCGCCTCGGTCGAGCTGCCGGTCATGGGCTCGGTCATTGAGGCTACAGAGGAGCGCCCTTACCTCTGTCTGCAGCTCGATCTTGATATGGCCGAGCTGTCAGAGCTGGCTATCTGTTATCCTGATCCGTTAACCGAAACGCAGGATCCGCCCACTGGCATTATGTTAAATAAGACGACACCAGAGCTGCTCGATGCTGCCGTACGTCTTGCCAGCCTGCTGGATACGCCGCACGATATTGATGCCCTCGCCCCGCTTACCCTCCGTGAAATTCTTTACCGCCTGCTGACGGGGCCACAGGGTAATATTATCCGCCATATGGCCCAGGCCGAGAGTCGGCTTAATCAGATTGCCCGGGCGATTATCTGGATCAGGACGCACTTCCGTGAAGCGTGCCGCATCGAGCAGGCAGCCAGCGTTGCCGGAATGAGCCGCTCAACGTTCCATCATCATTTCAAGGCTGTCACTACCATGAGCCCTATTGCGTTCCGCACCCATCTGCGCATGCAGGAGGCACGAAGGCTGATGGTGAGCGATGCGGTAGATGCAGCCAGCGCGGGGTTTCACGTCGGGTATGAGAGTCCGTCCCAGTTCAGCCGTGACTACGTGCGCATCTTCGGTGTGTCACCCGCCAGGCATGCCAGCCAGTTACGCAAGCTCTCATGAATAAGCTGTAGAAGAGAAACGCCGGGATTATTCCCGGCGTTGGGGTCGTTAACCGCGGGGGCTGTTGTGCCAGTGCTGCTCGCAACGCTCTTTAGCCTCGGTAACCAGGTCGCGCAGATCCGGTAGCGGATCGCCGGAGCCATAGTCCAGGGTGTTGGTGGCCTCTTCCTGCTCCTCTTTCGCGGCAAAGCTCAGAGTCTCATCCAGCTTTTGCCAGCTGCCGTCCCGCTGCTGGTATATCAACGCATAGGTTGGCGTCTTCTCATCGTCGCCATAAATCTCATATTTTTGCGTAGGTGCACCTTCAGGGCCAAACTGCAGGGTGTCGATCAGGGTTGAATCAGCCATCGTTTTCTCCTCTTTGTTAAGGAGTAAGGTTAGCTTATAAACGGCAAGGCTGCGGGCTTGCCTGTGGAAGCGTCAGCTTCAGGCTTTTACCACGGTTACGCCCTGCGCCTCTATCGCCTTAATCCAGTCGACATGGGTCTCATCCTCTACCACCAGCGTATTGATAAGCGACAGGTCGCCTATCACAAAGGGCGATGCCGTATTGATCTTCTCCGGTGACGCCAGAACTACCGTTTCGGCGGCTCTGCCGGAAAATGCACGTTTGATGCACGCTTCCTCATAATCACCGGTGGTTAAACCTGCTTCCGGGTGAATACCGGTCACACCCATAAAGAACAGATCGGCATGGATATTACTTATGCCCTCGATTGTGGCAGCACCAACGGTGACAATGGAGTGCTTATAGAGACGTCCGCCAATCAGGATGACCTCAATGGCCGGATGGGCCGCCAGTCCCAGGGCGATGCTCGGGCTGTGGGTGACCACGGTAATGCGCAGGTCCGCAGGCAGCAGCGTAATCAGCTCAGACGTTGTGGTTCCACCATCAATAATCACCACCTGCCCGTCGGAAATCAGCTCGACGCCTTTGCGGGCAACACGCTGTTTAGCGTCTATTTTTAGCGATTTTCGCTCTGAAAATGTGGCGGCGGCCGATGACGATGGCAGCGCGCCGCCGTGTACCCGTTGCAAATACCCTTCTGCCGCAAGCTCGCGTAAGTCACGACGAATCGTATCCTCCGATACGTCAAAATGGGCGCTCAAATCTTTTGACAGGACCTGGCCCTCGGCGGCAAGTTTTTCAAGTATCAATTGTTTGCGTTGACTGGTAAGCATAAGGTTCTCTGTATTTGCACGAAACGTCTTGAACGTGCACGATATTGCTGTTTATGATGGCTACTCTACGTATTGGAGCGCTATCATGCAATCAAAACATGCAGAAGTACGTATCATCAACAGCCAGGTCCTTTCCGATAACTGGTACACGTTAAAAAAATATACCTTTGCGCTACAGCGCCAGAATGGCAACTGGCAGCAGCAAAACCGTGAGGTCTATGACCGGGGCAACGGTGCCACTATCCTGCTCTATAACCGCCAAAGACGGACGGTGATCCTTACCCGTCAGTTCCGCTTTCCCGTCTATGTGAATGGGCATAACGGCTTGCTGATCGAAGCGGCCGCTGGCCTGCTGGACAACATGGATCCAGAAAACCGCATCAAAGCCGAGGCGGAAGAAGAGACAGGGTTTAGCGTTTCGCACGTTGAGAAGGTATTCGAAGCCTATATGAGTCCCGGCTCCGTGACGGAGAAACTCTACTTCTATATCGCCGAGTACCAGGCCGACGATCGTACCGGCGCTGGTGGCGGTATCGAAGCTGAAGGCGAAGATATTGAAGTACTGGAAATGACGCTTGATGAGGCATTAGCCGCTATTGAAAGCGGCCTTATCGTTGATGGTAAAACCATTATGCTGCTCTATAACGTTGCCCTGAAGGGGATTTTATAAGGTCTTATACATAAATACGCTCAGCGGATCCTCAATATAGGGAGGGAATGGATCGCACCGCTGATATCCGCAGCGTTGGTATAGCGTAATCGCAGGCTGCTGATGAATGCCCGTCTCAAGCCGAAGAACATGACAGGCAGATTCAGCAGCAAGCGTCTCCAGGCTGGCCACAATCCGCTCACCTATTCTGTTGCCCCGATACTGCGGGCGAATATAGACGCGCTTGATCTCCGCAGCATTGTCCCCCTGCAGAAAAATCGCGCCGCAGCCAATAGCGTTACCCTCACCGTCACGCACGATAATGCAGCGAATATCCTCTTCTTTAACCGTAGAAAAATCGAGACAGTGATTACTCTCGGCAGGATAAAGCGTACTTTGAAATGCATCCAGCTCGCCGACTAATATAGCTAACTCTTCTGAATCCTTTTCAATTTCTATCACATCAAACATTTTTCTTATGACCTCTTTTTCTTTAAATTTTATGAAGTTATATCACTCCTGTTTCTGAAAAATAAAGCTCATATTCACTTTGAAAGCATGTCGTCCTTTTGGGATGATGGGTTCAATAATAATTCTTAAATGCTCTGGAGAGAAAATGAAAGACAACTCACGTGCCGTTCCTGCCGGATACTCCAACATCGCGCCAGGCTATATCGCTTCGGTCGTCACCTGCCTTGAAATGCGTGAGAAGCCCGTCGGCGCTCCGGTCCCTCTGCCGGAAGGGTTTTCGCTGCAGCCGTTAGCGGATCGCAATCCTGACGCTTACCGCAATTTGTTTCGCAAGGTGGGCGCGAACTGGCTCTGGTTTTCACGTCTCATCATGAGCGATGAGACGCTTATTAGCGTGCTGCAAAATTCCAGGCGGGAGATCTACGTTATCCGTCATAACAGCGAGGATGCGGGACTGATGGAGCTGGACTTCAGCGAACCTGGTGAAGTTGAACTGGTCTTTCTCGGACTGACGTCGGACGTCACCGGTAAGGGTATTGGCCGGGCGGTAATGAGCGCGGCAACGGAGCTGGCCTGGGCAAAGCCTGTGAGGCGTTTCTGGGTACATACCTGCACCTTCGATCACCCTTCCGCGCTTGGGTTCTATATTCGTTCTGGTTTCGAACCTTACGAACGGCGAGTAGAGGTGCAGGCCGACCCGCGCCTCAGCGGCCATTTGCCGCTGGACGCTGCGCCACATGTGCCTATTATTGCTGCCCGCTGACGCTTAGATAGCCGGAACGGGCTCGCGCAGGAACACGCGATCAAAAAGCCAGGTGAACACAAAGGCATAGACAAAGAAGAAGGTAAGCAGGCCAACTTCCATCATGAAAGCCTTAATAATGCCGACGTTATAGAACCACATAAAGAACGGCACGATCAGGATAATAAACATCGCTTCGAAAAGCGTGGTGTGCACGATCCTGATGAGAAGCGTGCGTTTCTGGATGTTGTTCTTTCTTTCCCAGCGCTCAAACAGGGTGTTGTAAATGTAGTTCCAGACGACGGCCACAACGGAGGTGGTCACTGCCACCGGCAGAGAGCTTGCCACGTCACCGTCGCTCATGCCTGACAGTAGCAGTGAGGAGAAGAAGATGGCGATCAGCTCAAAGAGAGCGACATAGGTGAGCCGGCGGGGAACCGGTTTGAGATAGAACATTGTAAACCTCATGTGCGATGATATGGCTGAAATTGCGTTGATTTCAAACCTGTGATTAACTGGCTGGCAAATTAACATACGACCGTATTTAAATCAATGTTGGGGAGATGCCCGTGGCACGACCAAAAACCATAGACCGGGAAAGCCTGCTGGATGCAGCGGAGAACGTGCTGGGCCGCGAGGGTGCTGCCGCCCTGTCGTTTGGCGCTATTGCGACGGAGTCAGGCATCTCCAAGGCTAGCGTGCAGTCGGTTTTTGGATCGCGGGAGAAGGTTCTGGATGCCCTGCTGGATCGCTGGTTAAAGAAAGAGCAGGATCGTTATCACATGCTGCTGCCACCGAATGCCGATGCCAAAGCCCGACTGCTGACCCATATCAGCGCCACCCAGGAAGAGACCTCAGAGGCCGGGATCAGAACGCTGACCCTGCTGGCCGCCCAGGCCGGTACGCAAAGCGAAAGCATGGTTAACTGGTATAGAGAGCGGTTCGGCGACCTCACCGCAAATGATGAAGAGTCAAGAAAGCGCCGGATCGCCTACCTCGCTACCGAAGGGGCGTTCATGATGCGGAACATGGTCGGTTATGAAAGCGAATCGGCGTTCTGGGACGAGGTGTTTAACGATCTGAAGGCGTTTACAGACTAACACGTAGCGGCTTGCCCGGCGGCGCTATGCTTGCACGGGCCTACATATCAGACCACCTCAACCACTTCAAACTCTTCGGCAACCAGCTCCATCTCTTCCGAAAAGCCTCCTGCCTGCGTAAAGAAGCGTTGATGCTCCGTGCGCCAGTACGTCAGGCTCAGGTCGCCTTCCCCCTCTTTACGGGCAAAATCTTCGTCGACATCGCAGAACCTGACCAGGCGCAGCGATGTGATGCGAATGACGCACACCGGCTCCTGCTGGCCGTTGAGAATAATATGGTAGCTGCCCACCGCGGGCGGTGCGCTTTCCGACTGGTAAGCCGCTAGCGAGCCGCACGATGCGGTCTTTTTTCCCTTAACGACCAGACCAGCCAGCTCGTTTGCCAGCTCGGCGCTGTCGCCAATAGACCACGCTAGCGCCTTCGGGTATTTAGCTTTTAATTTTTCAAGCGTGTTCATGATCGATCCTTATACCATTTCTAAGAGCACGATCCCGGCGGCAATCAAAATCAGTCCCAGCCAGGCTTTTGTTGAGAGCGCCTGTCGAAAAATCACCCTCTCGATGAATGCGGTAAGCAGAATACCACTCCCACCCCAGGTGGCATAGGCCGTAGCCATATCAATACCCTTCAGGGCCAGGGATAGCGACGTGAATGAAGCAAAAATGCAAAGCAGCCCTGCCGCGCCCGGCAGTTTCCGTGACATGCCGTCGGAACGTTTGAGGAAAAAATTCGCCACAACCTCCAGAACGATGGCCATCGACAGAGAGAGATAAGGAACCAGCGTCATATCTCCCCCTTACTCTCGTTCTCACCGAAGTTGACCAGTATTACCCCGGCGAGCAGCATCAGGATGGCAATAAGCTTAGGCAGCGTGATGTACTCATGAAAGAAGAAGCTACCGATAACGGCGACGGCAATCAGCCCCAACGATTCCCAGGTCGCATAGGCGACGGATAGTGATATCTCTTTAAGGGCGAAGGCCATGCAGGTAAATGAGAGACCAATAGTAAAATACATAAAGATTAATGCGCCCCAGCTATCACTCTCTGCAACCAGCTTCATTATGACTACGCTGACTATTTCAGAGACGATAGCAAGGGATAAAAAGAACCAGGACCGTGACATTTTTGCTCCGCACTTCGGATAAAAATTTGAACCAGCGCTCAAATCAGCCGGGAATCCTATTAGCGGGTCTGGGCAAAGTCAATGTATGCTTAACCTTACAGTTGAGAGGAGAAAAACGATGGATAACCGCTACATAGGTGAGCTTGTACTTGATGAGGCCGCCATCGCCACGGGCGTTGCGCACGTTGCAGCGTTACTTAACGATAGCTATCAGGATGCCGTGGTGATTACCGTGGTGCCGGGCGGTATTCTGTTTACTGCCGATCTAGTCAGAAAGTTAAATTTCACTATCGCGATGGACACCATCTCCTGCCCGCATACGCCCGGCGATCGCAGCAATCAGTCAGCAATTGTTTTTCATAACAATGTCGATATTAACGGCAAAGATGTCATTGTTGTCGATGATGCCATTGAATCCGGCGGCACGATGAAGCGGCTGGTGGAGTATCTCAGCACCACTTATTCACCGAAATCATTAGCCATTGCCACGCTGTTCGTTAAGCCCGGCAGAGTCGATATTCCCTTCCGGCAGTTTTACGCCTGGGAGATGGAGAACGACGATCTGCTTATTGGTTATGGCCTGCCGTGGGAGAATAAATTCCGTAATATTCCCTTCATCTCAAAGTTAAAGCGTTAATTAGCTCTCGGAAACATTAGCTCTCGGAAACAATGGCGCGATTACGTCCCGCCATTTTCGCACTATAGAGTGCGGCATCGGCCCCCTCTTTTAGCAAACGCGCATCGTCATCGTTGCCACGGGGTACCAGGCTATAGCAACCTGCGCTAAGCGTCACCACTTTTACACCTGTAAGCGATTCGTTGTGCGGGAGTTGGGCGGCGCGTACAGCGGCTACGGCACGCTGAGCAATGTTAAACGCCGCGCCGCGATCGGTATCGGGCAGAACGATGGCAAACTCCTCTCCGCCGTAGCGGGCGATCAAATCGGACTGCCGTAGATTAAGCTTATGTAATACCTCACCCACGTGGCGCAGGCAGTTATCCCCGGCAACATGACCATAAAAGTCGTTGTAACGCTTGAAGTAATCGATATCAAGCATAATCAACGACACCGACCTGCCGGTCAGCGCGGCGGTTTTTAGCGTCTGAGAGAGGAACAGATCGAACTGCCGACGGTTTGCCAGCCCTGTCAGGCCGTCAGCCAGCGCCATCGTCTGTAGCGTGTGGTTAATACTGGTTAGCTCATCACGCAGCATCGTTAATTCAGTCTGATCTCTGACGTTTACCCTCACTACGCGGAAAATGAGCGCGCCCATCACCAACGTGCCTAACAGCAGCATGGCGTTGAGGACAATATCCGGCAGGCTTTCACGCAGCCAGGCATGCCATAGCGCAGGCTTATCATAGCCTGCGGCCACGACCAGCGGGTAACGCTCAAGACGAGCGAAACCAAATATCCGCTCAACGCGATCGATAGCTGAATTCCAGGTTGCATTACCGCGATCCTGGCGAATTAGCTCTTGCGTAAACAGCGGGCTGCGGGAGAGATTGCGGTTAATGACATCATCGTTAAACGGCCGTGCGTAGAGTACCGTGGCATCGGTGCTTAGAATGGCAAGCAGATCGCGGCTGCCCAGCTCAAAGTAGTTATAGAAATGACGGAAGTAGTCAATTTTCACCGTAGCCAGTCCCACGCCCGCAAAGCCGCCAGCGGCATCGTTCAGACGCAGCGAGACGGGAATAACCAGATCGCCCGTCGAACGGCTACGGATCACATGTCCAATATGGACGCTTCCATGACCGTTCTTACGGTGATAGGCAAAATATTCCCGGTCAACGTTATTGGCAATGGCTGGCTGACGGCCAAACGATGTGGCCTTCATATTGCCCTGGGCATCATAGACAAACAGGCCATGCAGCTGCGGCAGGCGCTCTTTGATCTCACTGAGATAGAGATTGAAGCTGGCCTCATCGATAACCGAGACGCCACCCTGCGGCACGTTGCGGCGGATATCACGCAGCGCCAGCTCGGATTGCAAAAAGGTATCTTCCGCCTGGCGCGCCTGGGAAACCGACAGGTTGATGGCGTTGCGTTCACTCTCCTCTACGGTTCGCTCCCACGAGCGGTTTAATGTCCATGCGCTGGTAGCCACGCCAGCGATCAGCAGACCCGCCATAAAAAGAGAGATACTGCGTCCAAGAGAGGAGTTTAACGCCAGCGCGTTGGATATATGTTTACCGACTTTCATTGTCACTCCTCCCAGGTTCCTTTCCTTCAGTAAAGCACATAATGCTATAGCCAATGGGCAGATTAAGACGTATGCCCTATTGCAAATTGTTTACGACAATTCAACACCTCATTCATAACAATGTAAAATAAAATTAAAAAACCATTTCAAAAAATGAGAAACATTCATTTATGTGATACCGATCAACTATTTAGATCAATACTTTTCCGATATCTGCCGTTATTAGTCATACCTTTCTCTTCTAAGTCTTCACTATGAAAAAATTTGCACACTCTACGGTTTTAACCAAACTCTTAAGCGGTTTCTCTATTCTCATCGCTATGATGCTGCTGCTGGGCGTGGTCGCTATCTATCAGCTCAACATCAGCAACCAGCACATCGATAAATATCGTGAAAATCGCCTGCCTGGCGTGCGCTACTCGCTAGAGATGCGCGGTGTGCTGTCGGAAATGCGCCTACAACAGATCCAGTACATCAACTCGCCGACCATGCCGGAGCGTGAAAAACACCGCCTGGAGCTACTGCAGAACCAGGATATCTTCCTCAATGCGCAGAAGCACTACGCCGCCATTGCCAGCGACCTGCCGGAAGAGATGCAAGGCCTGTTTGGCCAGGTCGTAGAAAACTTCACTCACTTTGTGGACGTTAACGGCAAAGTCATTGAAGCGGTAAACGATGAGCGGCTTGATGAGGCAGCCAAAATCAGTGGTGCAGTCTCCGCGAAATACCGCACCCAGCTGATGAAGGATCTCGCTACGCTGGTGGATATGGAGGTGGCTATCGGAAACCGTGCGGGTGAGGCTTCTGCCCAGGGGTATCAGCGGGCGCTATACCTGCTCTCTGGTCTGCTGGTGCTGGCGCTGATTGCGACCGGCATCATCGCCCTGTTTATCTCGCGCAACCTCTCCCGTCAGCTGGGGGGCGAACCGGCCTACGCGGTAAATATTATGCAGCAGATTGCCGCAGGCAAGCTGAATACCGACATTGCGCTTAACGCCAACGACCACAACAGCCTGCTGGCCACTATCAAGTTCATGAACGGCAGGCTGGCCGAAATTATTCACGGTATTATTCACGGCAGCGAGTCTATCTCACTGGCGGCCAGCGAAATTGCGATGGGCAACAGCGATCTCTCCCAGCGTACCGAAGAGCAGGCCGCCTCGCTGGTGGAGACCTCAGCTAACATGCAGCAGATTACGCAGAACGTGAAGAGCAACGCTGAGAATGCGCATAAGGCCAGCGAGCTGGCCCGTCAGACCTCGCAAACGGCGGTGAAAGGCGGTAAAGAGGTGCACGATATGCTTATGCGAATGCACGACATTTCCGACAGCTCGCAGAAGATTGTCGACATCATTGCGGTAATTGAAGGTATCGCCTTCCAGACCAATATCCTGGCGCTGAATGCGGCGGTTGAGGCAGCACGCGCCGGTGAACAGGGTAAGGGCTTTGCCGTTGTGGCGGGTGAAGTGCGCAACCTGGCGCAGAAGAGCGCCGATGCGGCGAAAGAGATCAAAGCGCTGATCGACGGTACGGTAGATAAGATTACCGAAGGTTCCCGCTACGCCGATACTGCCAGCCGGGCGATGGAGGAAATTGTTAGCTCGGTGAATAAAGTTACGGATATCGTGGCGGAGATCTCCACAGCCTCCAACGAGCAGCACCAGGGGATCCGGGAAATTAGCGTCGCGATTGAGCAGATGGATCAGGTTACCCAGCAGAACGCGGCATTGGTAGAGCAGGCTGCGGTGGCCGCGACCTCAATGACCGAGCAGAGTGAACACCTGCGCGACTCGGTGCGTTTCTTTCAGCTACGTGTAAGTTAACGGCTTCAGAGCCTCACCCTCAGGGGCAGCAAGGCCCCTGAGAAGGCTCTGGTTTGCGGCAGGCCATCGTTACGAATAGAGGTTACGGAAGCTCGCTCACAAACGAGAGATCGTAGGCAGTTGCAAACAGCGCAACGCAGGCAATCACCACAACAACCATCTGAATTACTCTTTCCATCGTGTTTCCCTCCTGGCGGTTTAACCAGCCAGTAACGGGCGCATCCGGCTTTCGTTACGTGAGCTGGTAATACTTATCAGGCAGTATCTTCGCGGGCACAACGTTTTCATCATTCATCTGCAGCAGATCTATCTCAAGTGCATTGCAGATGGCATCCAGCGGCAAATCGTTATCTTCCACGCCAAACGGATCTTCAAGCTCTTCGGCTAAGGTATCAAGAGCTATAAAAGTATAGGAGATAAGTACTGAGACGAAAGGCGTCATGTAATGCAAATCTACAACCAGCGCAAAGGGCAGCATAATACAGAACATGTAGACCGTACGGTGCAAAATGAGCGAATAGGCAAAAGGCACCGGCGTAAAGGCGATACGTTCACAGCCGGAGAGCACCGCCGAGATGTCATTCAGCCGGTTGTTCATGCTGTGGTAGAGAATATCAGAGAGCCCGTTCGGCCCGCGCTGGGCAGCCAGCCACTCGCCCATCATTAACAGAAGCTGGTTTGCTGGAGAATGCGCTTTCATTACCCGTGCCAGTTCGCCTGGCGAGAGATAGTTGGCCAGCGTCCCCTCCAGCGGTTTTCGGCGCAGGGTCAGGCGCAGGCAGTGGGCGAAAGCAATCAGCAGCAGCACAAAGTGGTGACGCCCTTCCCCCGCCGGCAGCGTTGTTTTGACCTCCCGCAGCAGCGAGCGTGAGGCGATCATTAGCTGTCCCCACAGCACCCGCGCTTCGGTATAGCGGCTATAACAGGCGTTATTGCGAAAACCCAGGAAGATAGCAACGGCAATGCCCAAAATGCTAAACGGCGCCACGGTAAGCTTGAAGCCCAGCGAGCTATACCAGGGCAGCATTAAAATCACCGCTACCGACAGGATAAAGTTAAGCAGTAGACGGGAGTAGATTTTGGGTAGCACCGAGCCATGCCAGACGAAGATACGCGCAAGCCAGTGCTGATGAGGACGAACAATCATGGTTATATTCAGGCATAAAGGAGAGTCGCGATTATTAAACGTGATCGCCCTCACGGTTGCAAGTTTGATGCAAAAATGTTGTGGAAATTCTTAACTGGTAAGCGATTGAGGGTACAGGTGCCGAGGTTTAATAAATCAGGATGATATGTGTATGTTGTAACTATTGGTGTGGTAAATGAATGCCGGGCGGCGCTGCGCTTGCCCAGCCTACAGATCGTGTCAGACCGTAGGCCGGTGCAAGCAACGCGCCGCCCGGCGTTTACATAGACATACCAATTAGCAGAGCGGCTTGACGGCCTCGCGCATGCCGCGCAGCAGGATAGCATCCAGATCCAGAGAGACCTGCTCTACCAGGCCGCTAACCTGGGTCAGATCCTGCTCCCAGTGGTCGCTCACGGAGAGCACGGCTTTTACCAGCTCGCTGGTGCTAATCTGCCGATCGCGATGCTGGCTCCACAGCAGCTGGAAGCGTTCGATCCAGTGAGCGTCATCCTGTACCGGGAAAGCTTCGCCGTTACGCTCGCCGCGATAGAACGCAATCAGAGCGGCAAGGGCGAAGGTCAGACGTGCCGGAAGCTTACCGTTGGCCTCCTGCCCCGCCAGCAGCTGCGGCAGAATACGGGTGCGGAACTTGGTCATGCCGTTCAGCGCGATGGAGAGCAGCTGATGCTTAATATAGGGGTTACGAAAACGTCCCGTTACGGCGCTGGCGAAGGATTCCAGTTCGTCACGCGGCAGATCCAGCACCGGAATGATCTCTTCGTAGATCGCTTTCTCAACAAAGGCGCAGATTTCGCTGTCGTTCATCGCCTCGCCCACGGTGTCCAGGCCTGCCTGGAACGCTACCGGGACCAGCGCGGTGTGCGCCCCGTTAAGGATCGCCACCTTGCGCTCTTTGTAGGGCTTGATGTCATCTACAATCAGCACGTTCAGCGGATATTTGTCGAGACGCAGCTCGGAAGCCAGCGATTTTGGCCCCTGGATAACAAACAGGTAGAAGTGTTCAGCGGTATCGAGGAAGCCGTCGCGGTAACCCAGCTCGGCTTCAATTTTCGCCACTTCATCACGCGGGTAACCCGTTACGATACGGTCAACCAGGGTCGAGCAGAAGGCATTGGCTTCGTTCAGCCACTGGATGAACGCAGTCGGCAGCGCCCACTCGGTGGCGTAGCGCAGCACCAGCTCGCGCAGCGCATCACCGTTGTAGTCGATAAGCTCGCACGGAATGATGATCCAGCCTTTATCCGCCGCGCCGTTGAAATGGGTATAGCGCTCGAACAGCAGACGGGTCAGCTTCGCCGGATAGCTCACGGCCGGGGCGTCATCAAACTTATCGCCCGCATGGTAACTGATGCCCGCCTCGGTGGTATTCGAGAACACAAAGCGGATTTCAGGGTTCTGCGCCAGCTTAAGGAACTCATCGTAGTGGTCATAGACGCTGATTTCACGATTTACCGAACGGATCAGGCGCGCATCGCTCACCGCTTCGCCCTGCTCGTTCAGGCCGCGAATGATGGTGGTGTAGAGACCATCCTGCGTGCTCAGCGACGGCGGAAAATCACTTTTAATCGGGCGAACAATAACCACACCGGCGTTCAGATCGGTGTGCTCGTTGAGCAGATCGATCTGCCAGTCGACAAATGCGCGCAGGAAGTTCCCTTCGCCAAACTGAATAATACGTTCCGGATAGGTGGCACCGGGAAAATCGCGACGGTTTATCGTGTTCACAATGGGTTCCTTTTTTGATTAGTCATACAACCTGGGAAGATTGGTCCAATAACTTACCAGACTTTACGACCATGAAACCCTGTTTTGATCAAAATGGGACGCCCTTCTTGCGTCATTTTTTAAAACGAATATGAATTTGTGGGCGTCGTCACATTTCGATGGCCTGGTGCGTTGATTGATTAGCGCTCTTTCTGCTCGTTTTTCTCTTTCATGGCATACATCTTTTCGTCGGCGGAGGTGATCCAGTTGGTCATATCCGGATTGCTGTCATGATCGTACTCGCTTACCCCCCAGGAGAAGTTAAGCTGCCACGGTTTGTCGGTGGTCTGATTGAACCCCCGAGCCTGCTCAACCAGATGCTGCATCGCGACCCATGCGCCCTTCTCATCGGTATCCGAGAAGATAATGGCAAACTCGTCGCCGCCGTAACGCACCAACAGATCGGCCTCGCGGAAGCTTTCACGCAGCAGAGAGGCCATTGCCCGCAGGGCGTTGTCACCCTCTTCATGACCAAAGGTATCGTTGATGTATTTGAACTTATCGAGATCCAGCCATGCCAGCGTTAACGGCTCCGCACGGCGGCGCGCGCTGGTGATAGCGTATTTACCGAGGTTATAAAAACCGCGGCGGTTAAAGAGGCCAGTTAGCTCATCGGTGGTAGCAGCACTGATAGCCGCAAATTCGTCTTCAACGATGGCGGCAAAATCTTTTAGCACCGAGACGTTGTCCTCGGTAAATTTGCGCGGCTCGGGCGCAATAAGGCAAAACGATCCCACCGTTGCGCCGTCGGGCAGCTGTAGCGGATAGCCCGCATAGAAACGAATATGCGGTGGGCCGACCACCAGCGGATTATCAAAAAAGCGCTCGTCCTGCTGTGCATCCTCGACCACCAGCGGCTGAGAGCTGAGAATGGCGTGGCCGCAAAAAGAGATATCACGTAGCACCTGTCCATTAGCAATGCCATCGCAGGACTTGAAGTGCAGCATATGGCTGTCAACGAGGCTTATGAGCGCAATGGGCATATCGAACATCCGTTTAGCCAGCCGCGTGAGCCTGTCAAAACGTTCATGTGTCCCAGAGTCCAGCAGCCCGGACTCATTAAGCGATGCCAGGCGCTGTTGCTCGTTTTCGGGGAGTTGAGGAGTCTTCATACTGGGCCTTTTTCACTAAGCAAAACCTAAGCTTAGCGCATTTAACCCGTTTGGTCAGTGGGCATAGATCCGGTTCTTGCCCGCGCGTTTGGCCCGGTATAATGCGTCGTCAGCCGCTTTTAACCAGTCGGTGACGGTCTCCATATCCTGAACGGCGTTGGCAATACCAATGCTGAGGGTACAGCGAAACGAAGCGTCCTGAGCTACCATCATCACGGCGGTAGCATCCATAATGCGCCTGGCGACGACGAGCGCCTCCTCCGGAGAGGTATCCGGAAGCAGGATCACGAATTCATCGCCTCCCAGCCGTGCCGGGGTGTCGGTATTTCGGGTCGCAACGTGCAAAATTTTAGAGACCGTTACCAGCAGCGTATCGCCTACCTTATGGCCAAACCGGTCATTGACCTCTTTAAAGTTATCGATATCGATAAACATGAGGGAGGAGCTATGGGCGGAGTCGCGCAGCTTCTCCAGCTCATGTTGGATGCGCTTCTCCAGCAGGCGGCGGTTTGCAATATCCAACAGCGGATCCATCATCGCAATGCGCTCCAGCTCGCGACTCTTCCGCCGCAGCTTTTTGGCAATGTTATCCGTCAGCACGCTGAGGGCTAATATATAGATGGTGATAAGCGGTAGCGTGGCAAGCAGCGTGCGCTGAGAGACGTCAGGATCAAACGCCATTCCCTGCGCCAGCCAGGCTGCAGCAAATACCGCCAGCATGGTCGCGCCAGCCTTACGCATGAGCTGGATACCGCCCGCCGCGAGGCGATCGGCGAGAAGAATAGTGGCGATAACCACGGAGGGCAGCGGATTAACCGCCATCATGGCGATCCAGAATCCACCTGCCGCTCCATCAAATATCAGGTTGTGATGTTCACAGGTCAGCGGCTTTTGTGACTTACGGGAGCGCATAAAGGCGATAGTCGGCCAGACAAACGCATTCACGGCCAGCAGGGCGATAAGCCAATGAGGCTGATGATGCTCCAGCAGCACGGAGAGGATTGGGAAAAAGCAGAGCAGCGTCCCGAGCATGCGCATCAGATACATCCGTTTTACAAAACGCTTGCCGGTGATCTGTTCACGTGGTTTTAGCTTATTCGATCCAGTCATCGCGCAATGTTATCCGATACGTATACTCGGCTATAGTATTGGCGTTAAAAATGGGTAGCAAGCAATTTAATGCGTTATTTCAATGAATTCCCTCGCAATCGCAGCGCGTTAGGTGACAGTGTTACGCATTCTCTGTGCCTGGATCACCATTATTAGTGGGTAACAATTCAACTGGCTCCTGCCCCTCCTGCGTGCTGGTACGGTTGCGTCCCTCTTTTTTCGATCGGTAGAGATACTCATCCGCCTCAGCCAGCAGTTTGTTAAACCGCTCCGTCAGCTCCCAGGACTGGGTAGTACCGCTGCTCAGGCCAATGCTGACGGTCAGAAAGAGCGTCTGTTGCCGCCAGCGGAACGGATGGGCCTCAACGGCGCGACGGATGCTCTCTGCCAGCATAAACCCCTGCCGCGCATCCTCCGTTGTTGCCACGACGGCAAACTCCTCTCCTCCCATCCGCGCGACAATCCCTCTGTCGCCGACCACCTGCTGCACCTGCTGGGCAAAGGTCGTTAACACCCTGTCGCCGCACTCATGACCAAAGCTGTCGTTGATGGTTTTGAAATAGTCGATATCCAGCAGCATGACTGACAGATGCCGCGCCTCGCCACCCCGATCGCGGCCCAGCGCCTCATACAGCCCAGAGCGGGAGTAAACCCGGGTGAGAAAGTCAAAGTCAGCCCGCAGCGAGACCTGTTTCATCAGCGTATTAATCGCGTTTACGCTGACGCAAACGATAAGCGGGCAGATGGCCATGGTGGCGATCCCCAGCCTTACCGAGAACATCCGCGACATTTGCAGCGGACTGGCAACGAAGATGTTAATCGTGCCGTTGGCGACCAGAATAATTTCCAACGCCCCGGTTAAGAAGGTCAGGAAGGCAGTCGTCAGCAGCGAATAGCGTACCGCGCACCAGATCAGCGCCGGCAGTGGAAAGAGCAGACTCCCCGCCCCGCCAATCGCCACGGAGGCAGTGATTGAAATCATCAGCGCCGCAATCGGCAGCAGGTGCTCGACGCGAAACGGCGCGGCCCAGCGCGGCCATGTCAGGGTGAGGACACAGGGCAGGATCAGCACCCCGGTAGAGAACTGCTCGCTAAACCAGTCGGCAAAGAGCGGCCAGAAGGTCAGATTATCGATACCCACCGAGGCAAACGCGCCGACCAGCGCACAGCCCAGCGCTCCCAGCAGGCAGTAGTTGAAAATTCGCAGGGCGCTTACCGGCAGGGTGCGTTTTTCAGGCCGTCGTTTATCCCTGACAATCAGCTGCGCCACGGTGAGAATAAACACCATATTCGACAGGTTAATGACCAGCGAGGTCGCTCCCCAGGTGGTGGTCAACGCATCGTAAACCAGCATCGCCACGTAGCAGATGGCATAGTTGTGCAATCGGTTCAGCCAGGTATAGCGCGCAAAAATACCGGCCATCACCGCGTTCAATGGCCAGAATAGGGAAAGCTCCTCGACAAGCCTGAGCATCGCGCCAATAAAGTAGAAGAGCGTGGTCAGTAGAAAGATCAGGACCGCGTTACGCCATGGCCTCTCTTTATGGAACGGACTAAAAGCAATGTTCAGTTGTGAAAGCATAGAGTTCTGTCCCTGTAGATAAGGGTAACGACGCGGCAGGCCATCAGTAAACCGAACGACCCAGCTGATGGCTGAGTGCTTCAAGCATAGCAATACCCGCCAGCGAGTTGCCTGCTTCGTCCAGCGCCGGACTCCAGACGCAGATAGCCATCTCATGGGGTACGATCGCCACAATACCCCCTCCCACGCCGGACTTCGCCGGCAGGCCCACGCGCCAGGCAAACTCGCCCGCACTCTGGTACATGCCGCTGGTGGCCATCAGGGCATTGACCTGCCGCGACTGTAATGGGGAGATGACCGGCCGGGTCAAATGGGGTGCCCGCCCCTCATCCGCCAGAAACAGGAAGGTCTTAGCCAGCTCGACGCAGCTCATCTTCAGGGCGCAGTAGTGGAAGTAGTTTTGCAGCACCGTCGCCACGTCATTATGGAAGTTACCAAAGGATTTCATTAGCCAGGCAATGGCCGCGTTCCGCGCCGAGTGATCGAACTCAGATCGCGCTACTTTGCTGTCGTAGGTGATATCGCTGACGTCGCTGAGCTGGCGAACAACCTCCAGCATTCGCTGGCGCGGTGCGCTGAGGCGGCTCTGTAGCATATCGCACACTACCAGCGCCCCGGCATTGATAAAGGGATTCCGCGGCTTGCCCTGCTCAATTTCAAGCTGAAGCAGTGAATTAAAGGGGTGGCCGGAGGGATCTTTGCCCACCCGCTGCCAGATCTCCTCCTCCTGGTAGTGATCCATCGCCACCACCAGGCTCAACACCTTCGAGATAGACTGAATAGAGAAGCGCTCATCGGCATCACCAGCCTGAAAGTGACGGCCATCGATGGTGCTCACCGCAATCGCCAGCTTATTTGCCTCTACCGAAGCCAGCGCGGGAATGTAATCGGCTACCTTACCCTGACCGACCAAAGGCCGAACCTGGGCCAGAATAGACTCCAGCATGTCATTATCCATGACCGTCGCCACACTACACTCCTTGCTCACCGGCTAAAAAAGGCCTGCGAGTATATCAGAGCCACGCGGCAAGCGTCAGGCTGGAAGTCGAAAACGCGTGACCGCCTGCATAAGTTGTCGGGAATCATCGTGCAGCTGCTGGGACGCCTCGGCGGCGGTGCTGACCAACTCACCTGTACGCCGGGCTACCTGGTTCAGCCCCTGGAGCTGGCGCGTCATTTGATGAATGTTCTCGCCCTGGTTCAGCGTCGCCTGGGAGATGTCATTGAGCAGGCCGCTGAGGTGCGCCACCAATCCCGTGACCTGCTGAAGGTTATTCTCCAGCCGGTGTACCGCCTGCGAGCCAGCCTCTATACCCTGCAACGAGTGCTGGATCAGGACCTGAATCGTCTGTGTTGAGTGGCTGCTTTTGCGCGCGAGCAGGCCCACCTCTTTTGCTACTACGGCAAAGCCGCGCCCATGGTTGCCCGCGTGGGCGGCTTCAATAGCGGCGTTAAGGGCCAGGATATTGGTCTGGAACGCCACGTTATCGATCAGCGCCACGATACCGCGCATCTCATCTGAGCGCGTCACAATTGCCCGCATTGATTCGTTAACGGTATCCATCATCCTGTCTCCGCCCGCGGCGGCCTGACGGGCCTCATCAGCGCGCTGGCTGGCAAGCTTCGCATAGCCTGTATTGCCCTCGACGTGGGACTCAAGCTCGGCAATGTTGGCCGTCACCTCGTCCAGCTCTTTGGCCTGGCGAGCCGACTGCTGGTAGAGCTTCTGATTGCCCTGCGCCAGGCTCTCGATATTGCCCACCATTGAGGTAGTCGCATCGCTGACCTGGGTTACCAGCTGCTGAAGCCCCTGCTGCATGGCTTCAATACTGACGCTGAGCTGGCCGATCTCCCGGTTAAAACAGGTCACCGGCGGCGGTGCCACGGAGAGATCCCCGGCGGCAAGACGATTGATATGGGTAATCAGCCGCTTAAGAGGGGCGATCACCCAGCGCGACATGCCAAACCAGACGGCGATGGCGATCACCAGCAGCAGTGCTGGCCCGAGAATAAAGAGGTATTGCAGATTCGCCAGGCGGGCCATCAGCGTCTGCCTGCCCTCCTCTGCACGTGCGTCGCTGGCGGCGCGGAAGCGGGCAAAGTTATCGTTGAAGTCGGCCTGAAACGCCTGAGCCGGTACGGCAAAGAAGGCATCGATCGACTGGCTGCGGGTCAGGGCATCCGCCTGCTCTTTGATCGCACCGTAGAAGAGCTGGTAGCTATTTACGAGTCCCTCATCTTCCGGCGGATTGAGCGCTCGCCACGCCTGCCAGCTTTTTTGCGAACTTTCCAGCGCCTGCTGGGCCTCATCCATCAGGCTATGCCAGCTTCCTTCCGAGCCGGTGGCCTGATCCTGCATAAAATAGACCCCCGCGCGGTTAAGCAGATCGCTGGCTGCCAGCAGTGCTACCCGCGCTTCATCAACCTTTGCCTGCTGCAGAATAGCCTGCTGATTCAGCTGCTCGTGATGCTGGGCGTCGTGGAGAGAACGGGAGAGGAGAAGAGACGAAGAGATCTGAAGCGCGGAGAACAAGCCGATAATGCACAATATCCCTGCCAGCAGGCCAAACTGCCGTGGCTTAGCCAGTCGAAAAGCAGACGAAAAAGTTTTAGTTAAGTTCATGATATTCTTCTGTAACTCATCTTCTGAAACTACACACTGCGCGTGAGTCTACGAAAGAAAAATGACAGAACCATGACAGCGCGGCAGCACTGAATAAACAGCGGTGCCGCGCAGGATACGCTAGCGTTTACAGACGGTCTTTCCACACCGTCTGCACGTTGCAGAACTCATGCAGACCGAAATGTGACAGCTCGCGACCAAAGCCGCTCTTCTTCACACCACCAAACGCCACGCGGGCATCGCTGGCGCTGTAGCCGTTGATAAACACGCCGCCGCACTCCAGACGCGCAGCCAGCGCTGTCGCCCGCGCCTCGTCAGCGCTGAAAATCGTAGCCGAGAGACCAAAGTCACTGTCGTTTGCCAGGGATAAAGCGTGCTCAGCATCATCGGCGATGGTAATTGTGGCTACCGGGCCAAACAGCTCCTGACGGAACGCGGTCATCTCCGACGTCACGCCAGTGAGCACCGTTGCCGGATAGTAGTTGCCCTCCCCGCTGATCTTCTCCCCGCCAAGGCGCAGCGTGGCCCCTTCGTTCAGGGTGGCTTCCACCTGAGCATGCAGCTCGTCGCGCAGATCGTAACGCGCCATCGGCCCGAGGTAGTTCTCTTCAACGTCCGGCGCGCCCAGCTTCAGCGCGGCCGCTGCGGCAATAAATTTTTCGGTAAAGGCTTCCGCTACGTCTGCTTCAACGATAAAGCGTTTCGCCGCCGCGCAGACCTGCCCGGTATTTTGATAACGACCGGCTACCGCCGCTTTAACGGCCAGATCGAGCGAGGCGTCGTTAAGTACGATAAAGGGATCGGATCCCCCCAGCTCCAGCACGCATTTTTTCAATGCCGCCCCGGCCTGGGCACCAATTGCCGCCCCGGCACGCACGCTGCCGGTAACGGTCACGGCGGCAATGCGCGGATCGTTAATCGCCTGACTTACGCCTTCGTTAGTAGCGTTTACCCAGCCAAAGACGCCCGTCGGTAGACCCGCCTCGCGAAAGATATCGCCCAGCAGTTCGGCACAGCCCAGCACGTTAGGAGCATGTTTCAGCAGATAGCTGTTACCCGCCAGCAGGATCGGCACCGCACCGCGCAGTACCTGCCAGACCGGGAAGTTCCACGGCATCACCGCCAGGATTGCCCCTAGCGGACGGTACTCAATCACCGCCTGATTATTTTCTACCTGGGTCGGCTCGCTCGCCAACATGGCCGGACCATGTTCGGCATACCAGTCGCAGAGGTTGGCTGATTTCGCTACCTCAGCCCGGGCCTGCAGAATGGGTTTGCCCATCTCGGCGCTAATCAACTGGGCCATCTTTTCACCGTGCTGACGCAGAACGGCACCCACGTTACGCAGCGCCTGGGCGCGTTGATCCACGCTCTGCTCGCGCCACTGACGGAAGCCCTGCTGCGCGGCGGCCAGCGCCGTCTCGACCTCTGCCGAGGTGGCCCACGGACGGGCAGAGAGCTGTTCGCCCGTTGCCGGGTTAATAGATAGTGCGTGTGTTTTTGCGGAAATGGACATTATTTATCTCTCTTCTAAACAGGGAACTTGCTTTATCCTGGCCTACTCTGCTATTTCTGAAAACTGAATAATATTAACCTAACCATTCACGATTCGAGAACAGTATGGATTTAACCCAGCTTGAGATGTTTAACGCCGTGGCGCAGACCGGCAGCATTACCCAGGCCGCACAGCGGGTGCATCGGGTACCCTCGAACCTGACGACGCGCATCCGCCAGCTGGAGGCCGATTTAGGCGTGGATCTCTTTATTCGCGAAAACCAGCGCCTGCGCCTCTCTCCCGCCGGGCACAGCTTTTTACGCTATAGCCAGCAGATCCTCGATCTGGTTGCAGAGGCGCGCAACGTCGTCGCCGGTGACGAACCGCAGGGGCTCTTTTCCCTCGGTTCACTGGAGAGCACCGCCGCCGTACGCATTCCCGCGACCCTGGCCGACTTCAATCAGCGCTATCCGCGTATCCAGTTTGATCTCGCTACGGGGCCGTCCGGAACCATGATCGACGGGGTGATAGAGGGTCGGCTAAGCGCGGCGTTTGTTGACGGGCCGCTGATGCATCCTGGACTGGAGGGCATCCCGGTCTACCGGGAGGAGATGATGATCGTTGCCCCTGGCGGGCATGCCCCTGTCGATGACGCCATGCGGGTTAACGGGATGAGCATCTATGCTTTTCGCGCCAACTGCTCCTACCGTCGCCACTTTGAGAGCTGGTTTAAGGCGGCGGGCGCAATGCCCGGCAAAATCCATGAAATGGAGTCCTACCATGGGATGCTGGCCTGCGTGATAGCCGGAGCCGGGCTGGCGCTGATGCCGCGCTCCATGCTGGAGAGTATGCCCGGTCATCATCAGGTCTCTGCCTGGCCGCTGGCAGAGGAGTGGCGCTGGCTGACCACCTGGCTGGTATGGCGCAAGGACGCAAAGAGCCGCCCGCTGGAGGCGTTTATTGCCCTGCTGCAAGAGCAGTCGCAGAGGTCATAGGATAATACAATAGATGTTTCAGGATGTTGCGCCGATGACCCGTAAGGGATACTTTTAAGCGGTCGCCATTAACGGTTAACGGAAAAAGAATGAATACCAAAGCCCGTAAAGTCATGATTATTGGTACCGGCAACGTCGGAGCATCGGCAGCGTACGCTCTGCTAAACCAGAACATTTGTGAAGAGCTGATCCTGGTCGATCTCAACCGCGATCGCGTCGAGGGACACGCCCAGGATCTGGCAGATGCAGCGGCCTATATGCCAGGGATGATGACCATCTCTACCCGTGAGGCCAGCGAGTGTGCGGATGTAGATATCGCGGTGATCACTGTCTCCGGCGGCCCGCTTCAGCCTGGCCAGACCCGGCTGGACGAGTTGACCAACACGGCAAAAATCGTCAAGAAGATCGTGCCGCAGATGATGGCGAACGGCTTCAACGGCATCTTTCTGATCGCCACCAATCCATGTGACATTATCACCTGGCAGGTGTGGAAGCTCTCTGGCCTGCCGCGTAACCAGGTCATCGGTACCGGGGTATGGCTGGATACCACTCGCCTGCGCCGCTCCCTCGCCCAGACGTTGGATATTGGCGCGCAGAGTATCGATGCGTTTATTCTCGGCGAGCATGGCGATACCCAATTCCCGGTCTGGTCTCACTCTTCGGTCTACGGTTCACCCATCGCCGAGGTCTATCAGCGCAAGACGGGTCAAGAGCTGGATCGTGAGCGTCTGGCAGAGCAGGTTCGCCGTCAGGGTTTTGATATCTACGCCCGAAAAGGCTGTACCGAATATGGCATTGCCGGGACCATCGCCGAGATCTGCCGCAATATCTTTACCGGCAGTCACCGTGCGCTGGCGATCTCCTGCGTACTGGACGGAGAGTATGGCGCAGAGAATATCGCCATCGGCGTACCGGCAGTGCTGGCCCAGAGCGGCGTGCAGCAGATCATTGAGTTGCAGCTGGCGGAGGATGAGCAGGCGAAGTTCCAGCACTCGGCTAGCGTGATTGCCGCAAACATCGCCCGCCTGCCCTGATAGCCAGGCGTTACTGTGCAGCGCTGCGCCGCACTAACAGCAGCGTTAAGCTAAACGACAGCACCAGCGAGATCAGCACGCCGGAAATGGCGTAGGGGAACCACGGACCGATGTAGGCTGGCAGACTGAAGATGCTGGAGAGAATGTAGCCAAACAGCCGTACGCCAAAGAAAGCGATAAACGCGGACGCTACGCTGCTGGCAATCGTCGCGGCAATAAATGCCCGCTTCTCTTTGGTCAGTACGCCAAACAGCGCCGGTTCGGTGATGCCCAGCAGCGCGGAGATCGCCGCAGAGAGCGTCACGGTGCGATCGTCGCGATGACGGTTCTGAAACCAGATGGCAAAGGTCGCCCCGGCAATCGCCATGTTTGCCATGCACATCATCGGCATCAGCATGTCGTAGCCGTGTTCACTGAAGTTTTGCAGGGCAATAGGCGTCATCGCGTGATGCATGCCGGTGAGGATCGCCACCGGACGGATCGCGCCGACAATCAAACCCGCCAGCACCGATGAGGTATCAAACAGGCCCTGAATACACCACGCCAGACCTTTTCCCAGCCAGATACCTACTGGGCCAATAACCACTAACGCCACCAGCGCGGTAATAAACAGCGTCAGGGTTGGCGTAAACACGGTTCTTAAGACCTGCGGCATGATGCGATCGACGGCGCGGTGGATATAACTCAGCGCCAACACCGAGAAGATCACCGGGATCACGCTGGAGGCATAGTTGAATACCGATACCGGCAGCACGCCGGCAAACCAGTAAGCCTGCACCGCCCCCGGTGCGCCGCTCGTCAGCTGCTTAGCCGCCTCAATCAGGGAGGGATACATTAAGCAGGCAACCACTGCCGCCGCTAAATACTCGTTGGTTTTAAACATCTTCGCGGCGGAAACCGCCAGGAAAAACGGCAGGAACCAGAACACGCCGCTGGCAATCATGTCGATCACCATTACAGTGTCACTTTTTGCCGACAGCAGATTCATGGCAATAAAACCGGCCAGCAAGCCTTTGATCATGCCCGCACCCGCAATAGCCGGTACGATGGGACCGAAAACGCCGGACACCGTGTCCATAAACAGCGAAACCAGCCCCCTCTTCGCTTTGGCTGATGGTGCGCTGGCTGGCTCAGCAGCGACGTCGCCGCCGATCTGCTGATACCAGTGATTGACCTGCGGGCCGATGATCACCTGAAACTGCTCGCTTTGCAGCTGCGCACCCAACACGCCAGGTAGCTGGGTCACGGCCTGTTGGTTGATCTTCGCCTCATCGACCAGATCGAAGCGCAGACGCGTCATGCAGTGCCAGACTTTATTGATATTTTCTCGACCGCCAACGCCCTGGATCAGCGCGTTGATGATGGCTGGATTACTCATTTCCTGCTCCTCGTCTGCCTTGATGACGGCATGTTCAATGCTGAAGAAGTCTACGGGAAGGCTGCCGGGATAAACAGACCAATAAAAAGTGATGACACTCACAAAAGCAGGTATAAGAAGCAGGTTCAACAGGCTTTATGTTCGATTGGTCTGGTTTTTAAGCCATTCACCCTCCCTGCGCGGACCAAAATAAAGTGCTGGTAATCGGTAAAAAAGAGCAGGAATAATAGTCGCCGTAATCTGCTTTTAGTCAGCCGTCAGGAGCGACCATGACACCCACTATAATCACCAACGTTGAATGCTTTATCACCCGCCCGGATCGCCACAACCTGGTGCTGGTTAAAGTCACCACGGATAAAAATATCGTCGGTTACGGCTGCGCCACGTTTCAGCAGCGACCGCTGGCGGTAAAGGCCATGGTGGATGAATATCTGCAACCGCTGCTGATGGGGCGCGACGGCAATCACATTGAAGATTTGTGGCAGATGATGCAGGTGAACGCCTACTGGCGAAATGGCCCGGTGATGAACAACGCCATCGCGGGCGTAGATATGGCGCTGTGGGATATCAAAGGCCAGCTGGCGGGAATGCCGCTCTATCAGCTGTTCGGCGGGAAATCGAAAGACGCCATTGCGGTTTACAGCCATGCTGCCGGTGAAAGCATGGATGAACTCTATCCGCAGGTGGATGCCCTGCTTGCGCAAGGTTATCGCTACATTCGCTGCCAGCTCGGTTTTTACGGCGGCACGCCGCAGGACTTACATGCCACCCGCGAACCGACGGCAGGCGCTTATTACGATCAGGATGAATACATGGCAAATACCCTCGCCATGTTTAAAGCGCTGCGCGCGAAGTACGGTCATCGTTTCCATATTCTGCATGATGTGCATGAGCGACTGTTTCCGCAGCAGGCGATTCAGCTGGCGAAGGCGCTGGAGCCTTATCAGCCCTGGTTTTTGGAAGATATCGTGTCGCCGCAGCAGAGCGGCTGGTTGGCACAGATCCGAGCGCACAGCAGCGTGCCGCTGGCGCTGGGCGAGCTATTTAACAATCCGGCTGAGTGGCACGATGTGATCGTTAATCGGCAGATCGATTTTATCCGCTGCCATGTGTCACAGATTGGTGGTATTACCCCAGCACTTAAGCTAGCGATCCTGTGTCAGGCATTTGGCGTGCGTCTGGCCTGGCACGGGCCACCAGACATGACGCCGATCGGCGTAGCGGTGAATACCCATCTTAATATTCACCTGCATAACGCAGCGATTCAGGAGTTTATTCCGCCGCAGGCCAATACTCTGGCGGTGTTTCCCAATGCGCCACAGGCGGAGGGCGGCTATATGTACCCGATCGACCGTCCGGGCATCGGTATGCAGGTAGATGAAACAGCGTTGGCGCGTTTCCCGGTGGTATATCGTCCCCACGAATGGACGCAAAGCCGCCTGCCGAACGGCGCGATGCATACGCCTTAATCGCCGCTGCGAAAGCGCAGGTTGTCGGCGTTGAACGGCGTGACGTAGGTGCATTCGTAATGAATGTCGATCACTTCGCTCAGCACCCAGACTTCACCGCCGGAGAGAATGCCACGGTTGGTGATTTTCATGGCGGGCGTGCCGCGTTTGCAGCCGAGCAGCGTGGCCTGGGCTTTGTCCGCCGCCACCGCCTGATAATGGGTGAGGAAGTGGGAAAGCGTAAGGCCTTTGCCGATCACATAGCGCTGTAATGAGCTTTCAATCGCCTGCTGATTGAGGTCGGGAAAGCGCGCCAGCGGCAGGCTGGAGGTTTCGATCTGCGTGCAGCGATCGTCCACGTAGCGCAGACGACAGAAATGCCACAGCCAATCATTTTCCCCGATGCCAAATACCTGTTGCTGTTCCTTACTGGGCAGCCGTTTATGCAGGCTGAGCAGGCGATAGCGCATTTGATCGAAGCGTTTTTCGGTGATGGAGTTATAGACCAGCGGATTACTGCGCGCATTTTCACTGACGTAAATGCCCGAGCCCTGCACGATACGAATAATGCCAATGCTAACCAGCTTTTTTAAAGCTTCACGCACGGTATAGCGCGAAACGCCATACTCGTCGGCAAGTTCACGCTCGGCGGGTAATTTATGTAACGGCTCGCTGGCGGTTTGGAAGATCTTACTAAGCAAGTCCTGAGTGATAAATTCCCGTTTTTTCATGGTGTCAGCAGTATTTAATGCGAGGCCAGTTCGTAATAAAAAGCTGGATTTGACTGGATGGCTGCCAGCACCTTTGCTGCAAGCCCCGTTGGGTTGCGTCTCTTACTCTCCCAGCTTTTAATAGTATCAACGCTAGTACCTAACGCTTGGGCCATTTCACTCTGCGAGACATTAAGCTGCTCTCTGATGGCTTTAACGTCGGCAACCTCATAACGCGTAACCCGAGCCGCTTTCTTCGCGCCTTTTTTAATCTCTACAGCCTCTTCCAAAGAGGTTTTCAGCTCATCAAAAAAACTCATATTACACCTCTTTACTCAATAGTTTAGCCAGTTTCTTTAGCTCTGCTTTTTCCGCGTCGGTCAGACTATCCTTTATATTTTTCGGATAGACCATTATCAAATAAATAACCTCTACAGTGGCCAAAAAATAGATCACTCTGGCACTTCCTCTTTTCCCTTGAGAGCCTGTAGCCATCCTGATTTTACGTAGCCCACCGGTGTGCGGTATTAAGTCACCTTTATCAGGAAAGGCAATAAGTTCCTTTTGTAGAACCCTGAGTTCATCGTCCGTGGCAATCTGTCTAATTTGACGAGTAAACGTTGGGGTCTCGATAAATTCTATCGCATGACTCATCCATTCAATCTCCCTTTTGGCGTACACAGTACACCTTAAGGAAGATCTTCTCTATAGGATAGCTGAGTTAGAACATAAAATTGTGAGGACCGTAGGCCGGATAAGCGCAGCGCCATCCGGCGTCAAGGCGCCTGACGCCGGATGGCGGCCAAAGGCCTTATCCGGCCTACATGAGCGCTCTGGTTTGGGAGTCAAAATCGAGATCTAAATCACAAAACGATTGTATTTTCGCCAGTGAACGTTTTAAGATCGCGGCATCTTTTCCGCTCATCAACACTACTATAACCTTATGACAACGAACACCGTTTCACGCAAAGTTGCGTGGCTGCGCGTCGTGACGCTGGCCATCGCGGCCTTTATCTTCAATACCACTGAATTTGTACCCGTCGGACTGCTCTCTGATATCGCTGACAGCTTCGGGATGCAGACCCCGGAAGTGGGCATTATGCTCACCATCTATGCATGGGTGGTGGCGCTGATGTCGCTGCCGTTTATGCTGCTCACCAGCCAGGTGGAGCGGCGCAAACTGCTGATTGTGCTCTTTGTCCTGTTTATTGCTAGTCACTTACTCTCCTTCCTTGCGTGGAACTTTACCGTGCTGGTAATAAGCCGGATCGGCATTGCCTTTGCCCACGCGATCTTCTGGTCTATTACCGCATCGCTGGCGATCCGCGTGGCTCCCCCCGGCAAGCGCGCCCAGGCACTTAGCCTGCTGGCCACCGGCACGGCGCTGGCAATGGTGCTCGGGCTGCCAATTGGCCGCATCGTCGGGCAATACTTTGGCTGGCGCACCACCTTTTTTATCATCGGCCTCGGGGCGCTGATCACCCTGCTCTGCCTGGCGAAGCTGCTGCCTAAGCTGCCGAGCGAGCACTCCGGTTCGCTGAAGAGCCTGCCGCTGCTGATCCGCCGTCCGGCGCTGATGAGCATCTATCTGCTGACGGTTGTGGTGGTGACCGCACACTATACCGCCTATAGCTACATCGAGCCGTTTGTACAGCACGTTGCGGGCCTGAGCGCCAGCTTCGCTACCGTTCTGCTGCTGATCCTGGGCGGTGCGGGCATTATTGGCAGCGTCCTGTTTGGCAAGCTAGGCAACCAGCACGCCTCCACGCTGGTGAGCAGTGCGATTGCCGTGCTGACGATCTCACTGGTGCTGATGCTGCCCGCTTCCCACAGCACGATGTACCTTGCCGTGCTCGGCGTCTTCTGGGGCATAGCGATTATGATTATCGGGCTGGGTATGCAGGTGAAAGTCCTGTCGCTGGCTCCGGACGCCACCGACGTGGCGATGTCACTCTTCTCTGGCATCTTTAACCTGGGAATCGGCGCGGGCGCGCTGGTGGGCAACCAGGTGAGTCTTAACTGGTCGATGGCCAACGTGGGCTACGTGGGTGCAGTGCCCGCGCTGGCGGCGCTGGTCTGGTCGGTGGTGATTTTCCGCCGCTGGCCAACGGTGCTGGAAGAGCACGCTGAGCTTCAAGAGCAGACGCAATAACGTTTACGCCGGGTGGCTCAGCGCTTACCCGGCCTACGATGGGCACGGTGTGTATTTGTAGGCCCGCGTAAGCGAAGCGCCACCGGGCGTTACTGCTACGAAAGTGGGTAGCTGGAGATAATCTCCAGCACCCCATTAATAATAAACTGCACGCCCATGCAGACCAGCAGAAAACCCATCAGTCTTGAGATGGCTTCGATACCGCTTTTCCCTACCAGCCGCATTACCGCTCCCGAACTGCGCAGACAGCCCCAGAGGATCACCGCCACGATCAAGAAGATGAGCGGCGGCGCAACCAGTATCACCCACTCCGGAAAGGTTGAGTTGTGACGCAGGGTTGAGGCCGAACTGATGATCATGGCGATGGTTCCCGGCCCGGCGGTGCTGGGCATGGCCAGCGGGACGAAAGCGATATTCGCGTCCGGCTCTTCAATCAGCTCGGCCGTTTTACTGCTGGCCTCCGGCGACTCATGTACTTTCTGCTGGGGAAACAGCATCCGGAATCCAATAAAAGCGACGATTAACCCGCCCGCAATACGCAGCCCGGGAATAGAGATGCCGAAGGTATTCATCACTACCTGCCCGGCATACCAGGCAACCATCATTATGGCAAATACGTAGACCGAGGCCATCAGCGACTGGCGATCGCGTTCAGCTTTGTTCATGTTTCCCGCCAGCCCAAGAAACAGTGCAACGGTGGTTAACGGGTTCGCTAGCGGGAGCAATACCACCAGCCCTAACCCAATAGCCCTGAACAGATCCTGCATAAGCTTCACTCCTCGACGTGGAATACTCTTTACGCATTATACCTACAAAGCCCCTTCTTGCGCAGCGGGCATTGTGCTAACCCAATGTATAACTTGCAGTTATTAATTTATTAGTTATTGCTAAAAAATTAGTACGTGAAACGTTTTAGCAAATTGTGGCATAAGCTAATGCATTCAGTTGACTTATAGTTGCCCCGGCAATAATATCTGCCGTGACTAATCTACTTGCCGGGGCAACCATCGTGAAAAGCACCAGTGACTTGTTCAATGAAATCATCCCACTGGGCCGCTTGATCCACATGGTCAACCAGAAAAAAGATCGCTTATTAAACGATTACCTTTCGCCGCTGGATATAACGGCGACGCAATTTAAGGTGCTCTGCTCTATCCGCTGCGCAAGCTGTATTACGCCGGTGGAGCTGAAAAAAGTGCTGTCTGTCGATCTCGGGGCGCTGACCCGAATGCTGGATCGACTGGTATGCAAAGGCTGGATTGAACGCCAGCCTAATCCGCACGACAAACGCGGCGTGCTGATTCAGCTCACCGCCGATGGCGCAGCGCTTTGTGAGCAAGGCCATAAATTAGTGGGGCAAGACCTGCATCAGGAACTAACAAAAAACTTAACGGCAGATGAAGTGGCAACCCTTGAGTATTTGCTCAAGAAAATACTGCCGTAAACAGAAGAGGTATAATGATGTCCAGACGCAATAATGACGCCATTACTATTCATAGCATATTGGACTGGATCGAGGATAACCTGGAGTCACCGCTGTCGCTGGAGAAGGTTTCCGAGCGTTCGGGTTATTCAAAATGGCACCTGCAACGGATGTTTAAGAAAGAGACCGGGCACTCTTTAGGTCACTATATCCGCAGCCGCAAGCTTACTGAAATCGCACAGAAGCTTAAGCAGAGCAACGAGCCGATTCTCTATCTGGCAGAGCGCTACGGCTTTGAGTCACAGCAGACGTTGACCCGAACCTTTAAAAACTATTTCGACGTGCCGCCGCATAAGTACCGTATTACCAATATGCATGGCGAAGCCCGTTATCTGCTGCCACTAAACCATTACAACCATTAATCGCCTGTTTTAAGACGTATCGAGGAAATCATGAAGTTTACCGTCTCCGCCGCCCTTACCCTGCTGGTGCTGTTTTCTGGCAACAGCTTTGCGGAGCAGCCGCGCCCTTCCGATCAAAACCAGCGCGACGCGATGATTATGCCTTCCGCCCATGACCAGTCACCTTTCGACTTTAACCACATGGGCTCCGGAAGTGATAAATCCGACGAGTTAGGCGTGCCTTATTACAACTAAGCGCGGCTAATACGTCCTTGCCCCGCTCCGTGCGGGGCTTTTTTTAGCGTGCCGCCAACGATGAACGCAGGCGAAAGCCAAAGATATTGATATAGAGGCCGGCCATAATCAGCGCAGCCCCCAACAGCTGTAAACCGTTCAGCGTCTCACCCAACAACAGCGCAGCGCTGGCCATGCCCACTACCGGCACCAGCAGCGAGAGCGGCGCAACGCGCCAGGTTTCGTAGCGTCCGAGCAGCGTTCCCCAGATCCCATAGCCGATGATAGTGGCGACAAACGCCAGGTAGATCAGCGACAGCACGGTGGTGATATCGATCTGTACCAGACTTTGCACCATCGCCGCCGGGCCATCAAAGATCAGCGAGGCGACCATAAAGGGAACCACGGGGATCAGCGCACTCCAGACCACCAGCGACATGACCGCCGGTCGCGACGGGTGCTGCATGATCTTTTTGTTAAAGATATTGCCGCAGGCCCAGCTCAAAGCGGCCGCCAGAGTGAGCATAAAGCCCAGCAGAGTAACGTCCTGGCCGTTCAGGCTGGACTCCGCCAGCACCAGCCCGCCAAAAACGGCCAGGGTAATTCCAAGCACCTGCTTAAGCTGAAGCCGCTCGCCGAAAGCCGCCGCCCCGAGGACGATGGTAAAGAAAGCCTGCGCCTGCAATACCAGCGAGGCCAGCCCGGCGGGCATGCCAAACTTAATGGCGCTAAACAGAAAGGCGAACTGGCCAAAGCTGATGGTCAGGCCATAGCCCAGCAGCAGGCGCAGCGGCACCTTTGGCCGGGCGACAAACAGCAGCGCCGGGAAGGCTACCAGCACAAAGCGCAGACCTGCCAACATTAGGGGGGGCATATTGTGTAGCCCGACCTTAATGACGACAAAATTAAGTCCCCAAACCACTACCACCAGTAATGCCAGCAGCCCGTCTTTCCGCGTCATACCTGCCCCTGAAGTTTAAGCTTTTGTAAAAATATTACGTTATCGTAAAAATCTGTCGAGAGACAGATCACAATATTCGGTAGGTCAGCCTGTGCGATGTCATAGATCTGGTTGCTATACAGTGCGCTTTTGGCATGTTATTGCTGATAGCGAAAGCAAAAAATAAAAAACTACGCACTGTCGGATACAACATGATCACAACTCAGCAACGCTCCATCATCGCACTACTCGCTTCATCACTACTGTTAACCATCGGGCGCGGCGCTACGCTGCCCTTTATGACCATCTATCTCAATAGCCAATATGGCATGGCCGTAGATCAGGTGGGTTTTGCCATGACCGTGGCAATGTCAGTCGGCGTCTTCTTTAGCCTCGGCTTCGGCATGCTTGCCGATAAATTTGATAAGAAGCGCTACATGTTGATCGCTATCACCACCTTTATACTGAGCTTTATCGGCATTCCTCTTAGCCATAATGCGGTGCTGGTGGTGCTCTTCTTCTCGGTAATTAACTGCGCCTACTCGGTCTTCGCCACTGTCGTTAAAGCCTACTTCTCCGATACGCTGGCTCCGGCGGCGAAATCAAAGGTCTTTTCGCTTAACTACTCATTCTTGAATATTGGCTGGACGGTCGGCCCACCGCTGGGGACGCTGCTGGTGATGCAGAACAGCCAGCTGCCGTTCTGGCTGGCTGCTGGCTGCGCGGCCTTCCCGGTGGTGTTTATTCAACTCTGGGTGCAACGCGTTAGGGTGAAGAGTGAGGGAGAGGCTACCCAGCCCTGGTCACCCTCGGTTCTACTGCACGATAAAGCCCTGCTGTGGTTCACGCTCTCTGGCCTGCTGGCCTCCTTCGTCAGCGGCTCTTTTGCCTCCTGCATTTCGCAGTACGTAATGGCCGTGGCCGATAACGCTTTCGCACAGAAGGTGGTGGCGCTGGTGCTGCCGGTGAATGCGATTATGGTGGTCATGTTTCAGTACGTTATTGGCCGCTACCTGCAGGCCAGCAATATTCGTCCGATGATGGCCGTCGGGACGCTCTGCTTCGTGATCGGACTGCTCGGCTTTATGATCTCCGGCAGCCAGCTCTGGCTATGGGGACTCTCCGCCGCCGTATTTACGGTTGGGGAGATTGTCTATGCACCGGGTGAATATATGCTGATCGACCACATTGCCCCGCCGGGAATGAAAGCCAGCTACTTCTCAGCCCAGGCCCTCGGCTGGCTCGGCGCAGCGATGAACCCACTCGCCACCGGCATCATTCTGACCACGCTCCCTGGCTGGACGCTGTTTGCGATCCTGGCGGCAATCATCGTTCTGGCCTGGCTGATGATGCTGCGCGGGATGCAGGTCAGGCCGTGGGACAGCGGACTGAGCGCGGCAAAAGCATAAAAAAAGGGCAGGAAATCCTGCCCTACTTAATGCTTACCAGACCTGGTCCGCGATGGTGGTTACCAGGCGGACCTTATCCCACTGCTGGGCTTCGGTCAGGCTGTTGCCCTCTTCTGTGGAGGCAAAACCGCACTGCGGGCTGAGGCAGATCTGATTGATATCTACATACTGCGCCGCTTCCTGGATGCGCGCCCTGATCCCTTCCGGGTTCTCCAGCTCGCCGTTTTTCGTGGTAATCAGGCCCAGCACCACCTGCTGCTTGCCCGGACGGATAAAGCGCAGCGGAGCGAAGTCACCAGAGCGATCGTTGTCATACTCCAGGAAGAAGGCATCGACGTTGACCTGGCCGAAGAGCACTTCCGCCACCGGCTCGTAGCCGCCTTCAGAGATCCAGGTTGAACGGAAGTTACCACGACAGACGTGCAGGCCGATGGTTAAATCCTCCGGCTTGCCCTCCAGCGCCTTGTTCAGGACCCGGGCATAGATACGTGCCAGCTCGTCAGGATCCTCACCACGCTCGCGAACCTGGCGACGCTGATCGTCTGAGCAGAGGTAGGCCCAGACCGTATCGTCCAGTTGCAGGTAACGGCAGCCCGCTTCATAGAAGGCGTGGATAGCGTCGCGCCAGGTGGTCGCCAGATCGTCGAAGTAGGCATCCAGCTCTGGGTAGACCGTGCTGTCGATATCTTTACGGCCGCCGCGGAAGTGCAGCACGCTCGGGCTAGGGATGGTCATTTTCGGCTGGGCGCTGCCGCTGATGCTCTGCAGGAAGCGGAAATCCTCCAGCATCGGGTGATCGCCGAAGCCCAGCTTGCCGGTCACCCGTACGCCATGTGCTTTGGTCTGTACGCCGTTGAACTGAATGCCCGCATCAGAGTCGTAACGCTCTACGCCCTGCAGGCCATCAAAGAAGTCAAAGTGCCACCAGGCGCGGCGGAATTCGCCGTCGGTAACGACATGCAGGCCGCAGGCGCACTGCTGCTCTACCACTTTACGGATCGCGCTGTCTTCAACGGCGCGTAGCTGGCCCGCATCAATTTCGCCCGCAGCAAACTGAATACGTGCCTGCTTAATAGCATCCGGGCGCAGGAAGCTGCCGACAACATCGGCGCGGAACGGGGAGTGGTGACGCTGCATGGTAATCTCCTTGCCGTCGGGTAATGATAACCTGACGTGATAGTTCATAATTTAAACATTTTAGCCTTCTGGACGGCTATATGTCTAAAAATATGTCACACTCCCCGTCCTGATGCAACCGAGAATAATTCACGAGACGTGAAAAACTTTCATGTTGCCGCGTTAATCACCGCTGGCGAATGCAAATCCTTCATCTTCCCAGCCCGTAATACCGCCGATCATAATCTTCACCGGCAGGCCCAGTTTCGCCAGCTTTAACGCGGCGCGATCGGCACCGTTACAGTGCGGACCGGCGCAGTAGACAACAAACAGCGTCCCGGCAGGCCACTCGCGCATTTTCTCGTCGGTGATCTGGCTGTGCGGCAGATGCACCGCCCCAGGCAGATGGCGTTTAGCATAGGCATCCGGGCTACCAACAACGTGCAGCAGGGCAAAATCCTGCTGCTGATGAGCTAAGGCATGGTGGACATCGGCGCAGTCGGTTTCAACGTTCAGGCGCTGTAGAAAATGCTGAACGGCCTGTTCGGCGGGGGCGGTGGGATATTCGCTTACGTAGCTCATGGTACTTTCTCCTTGGTTGTGTTAACACTAAGCTAACGCAAAACTTATCGGCCCACCGCCTACCGCTATGCCAGAAAACGCCAGGATAATGACAACTTTACCCTCCCCCCGCCCGCTGGTGGTGGCTGTCGCCTATGACGGCCTTTGCACCTTTGAATTCGGTATTGCCGTGGAGATTTTTGGCCTGCCGCGCCCTGAACTGGGCGAGAACTGGTACCGCTTTGCCGTGGCATCGGTGGATGAAGGTGAGCTGCGTGCTACCGGCGGCATCCGGCTGGTGGCCGACGGCGGCTTAGGGCTGCTGGCGCAGGCCGATACCATTATTATTCCCGGCTGGCGCGGTGCAGAAAGTCCGGTGCCGGAGGCATTGTGTCAGGCGCTGCGCGAGGCTAACGCCCGTGGCTGCCGAATCATGTCTATCTGTTCAGGGGTATTTGTGCTGGCCGCCGCCGGGCTGCTTAACGGAAAGCGGGCTACCACTCACTGGCGCTATACGCCGCTGTTGCGGGAGCGCTACCCCGCCATTGAGGTGCTTGAGGATGCGCTCTATTATCATGAGGGTAGCGTGCTAACCTCGGCGGGCAGCGCAGCCGGGATCGACCTCTGTCTGCATCTGGTTCGTCTGGACTATGGTACCGACGTGGCTAACAACGTTGCCCGTCGACTGGTGGTACAGCCGCATCGTGATGGCTCGCAAAGCCAGCAGATCGTCCGGCCGGTCGCCAGATCGCGGGAGAGTCAGCGACTCGGGCAGGTGTTCGATTATCTTCATAGCCAGCTTGCACACCAGCACTCTGTGGCTTCCCTGGCGAAGCTCGCCGGTATGAGTACAAGAACCTTTTTACGCCGTTTTGATGAGGCGACGGGAACCACGCCTGCGCGATGGATTTTACAGGAGCGGCTGGCGCGTGCCCGGACGTTGCTGGATAACGCCGATCTCAGTATGGAGGAGGTCGCTGCGCAGGCGGGCTTTGCTACCGCCGCCTCGTTGCGCCACCATTTTCGTCAGCGTTTCGCCCTGTCGCCCCGTGACTATCGTAAAAATCAGGCATAAAAAAACCGCCAGTGATACTGGCGGCAAATGCTTGCATGGATAGATCTATTTTGCTCTGTACGTTATCCCGAGGTTTATTAGTTGGGATAGCCGATCGTCACTATCATCGCACAGCATTTCTTAACAAAGGCTAAACAACGCGGCGTAATAACTATAAAGAAAGTATGTAGGCCCGGTAAGCGATGCGTCATCGGGCCTTGCTGGGCTGACACCGCAATGCCGGGCGGCACTGCGTTTGCCCGGCCTACGTGAGGCACGGTGCGGTTTTTACCGGCTCTCCCGCCAGGCTTTGATCATCTCTTTAGTAACTTCATCTTTATAACAAACAGGTGAATAGCCACCGGCCTTGCACAGTAAAGCGGTGTTAATTAATAAAGATTGATTAATGACAAAAGACAGATTGGTTGCATGAAAACACGTAGGCCTGATAAGCGCAGCGCCATCAGGCGTTTCTGTGCTGACGCTGCCATGCCGGGCGGCACTGCGTTTGCCCGGCCTACTGTGTTAACCTTTTTGAGTTCCGGTATCGATCTTTAGATAGCGCATCAGCCCTACGGTCGCGCTCTTTTTAGCTTCGTCATTAGCGGCTACCAGATAGTAATCTGTTGCGATCGCATAGGGCGCTTTATCCGCGGGATAAACTGCATATTTAAACACCAGCTGACCGCCATGGCGCTGGCACTCCATATCCCAGTGCCCTTTCTCTGCTTGCGCAATGCCGCACTGGCCCGGACCGTAGCTGTTTGAGAGATAAGAATCGACTCGGGATTCAGCTTTCGTAATGTAAGCCGGCTTATTATTGTACATAAAACCGGTACATACCGCGCCCGCCGCCAAAATGAGCGGTAACGATAACAGCATTTTTCTTTTCATTTTGAAAAGCCTATTTTCTAACAGAAACACGCGCCGCATAGTATTCTCCTTATTACCAGAGAATGTAACTACCTTAATTAGCGGTTCTTAACATAAACGGTTTTTGTGACAGCGGCGTGAACCCGTGTTCAACAAAAAGCCGCCCGTAGGCGGCTATTCTTAGAGAGGCCTTGTGCGATCGGGATCGTCGATATCAGGGTTATCGATATCAGGATCGTCAAAATCAGGATCGTCAGGGTCGATAGGGTCAATATCATCTGGCGGATAACGGTCGGGATCGTCCCGGTCCGGTCTGTCAGAAGGTAATGGATCAACAATATCTGGGCGTTCGGACATAGGACCTCCAGCACGATAAACTGCAGTAAAGGATGTTAGCGAACCGCTACTTTTTATCCTGTTTTGGCTTTTTGTTGTCAGACCCAGACCGCTTATCAGAATTTTTAGGCTGGTCTTTAGAAACGTTCAAGTTGACGCTTTTCATGGGTAACTCCAGGTAAGGTGACAGCTTTTGCTGCACCTGGAGTATAGGTAAGCTTTTTCGATACCACCAGCGAGGCGGCAACGCGATGGTCCAGCCCCAATACCCAGCGCCCTGTAAGTTACGGTGTCACCTTCTCTGCCCTGCGCTATCTAAGCCACGGTTTTCAGCATCGGTTCAGTAACCGGACTATGCTATGCTTGGAAAAAACAAGGAGGTGAGATGTTTTCCTTTCTCAATACATTAAAGCGGCTGATAAGCAATCAGCAAGAAGCACCGACTACTCAGCCAAAATATTCAAATGAACAGCTTTTGCAGTGGGCCACGGGCTGCATGCTGGAGGGGCTTCCGGATGAGTTTTATGAAGCCAGGATTACGTGTCAGTGCAGCGTGAATAATGAAGGCCACCAGACAGTAAATGTCTCTCACGAATTCAAGCTTACTGAAGAGTCAGAGTACTCCAGATTTTCCCCGCCAGACGATCTCTATGCGACTAACTGCATTGAACAAATCCTTACTGGTAAGAAATGGACCTATGCAGCGATTATTTTCAACCCTCAAACGACAAGATTTGAATGGAAATAATGACCAATGCCTCATGTAAATAGTGAGCAGGGTTGTTCTTACATCGTCGTTTTAGCAAAAAATCAATGATATTATGCTACCGCAATGGCTACATCCCATTAGCTTTACTTAGGTGCAACAGGGGATATGGCCTCCCCTGATTATCCTGCTTGGAACGCCCTGAAATCTGAAAACCCATATGCTGATAAAATCCTACAGCTTGCTGGTTTTGTTCATTTACATCGACGCTTAAATCATGATGCAGGGCCAGTGCATGTGAGATCAACCGTTTGCCGACGCCAAGTCCACGAGCAGAAGCATCCACAAAAAGTGCTTCCAGATGACCATTATGCAAAAACATAAATCCTAGTGGCTGGTCATCCTGATTTGTAGCAACCCATACAGGAACTTCTGAAAAAAAGCCGACAACTTCTTTTTCGATCTCTTGTCGGTCATGATCTGTCAGAAAATCATGTGTTGCATCTACTGAATTCTTCCAAATTTGTATGATTTCAGGTGCTTCAGCCGTTCTTGACATTCTGATTTTTAACATTTTCCTACCTTCAATCGGTCTTTACTTTATGTATTTACATACAAAATGAGTCCGCCAAAATTTACTATAGTAAAATTAAATTCACTATAGTGATTTAGCTTTCATGTTTAATAATTGTTCAGAAAAAGTGCTAATACTCTGGTTAATTTGAGCCTCTTCATTATGATCTGCCGGGATCATCCTTTTAAGGCTGAAAACGTTTAAATACGTTTTGGCCGTGTTGCGAAGAAGACAACTGCAGCTCCGATAGCGACGATGAGCGTATCTTCAATTATGCCACTTCTGGTCTGCCCAATTTCTGCCATGGCTTTTTTACGTGCCGCAAGTGTGACATAGGCAAGTGGCACAGCGGCAGAGATAGCGATCGTTGCGCCGGTTTTTTCTTCTCCTGCGGGTGCCAATGCGGCGCCCGCAATCCCTGCACTGGCCACACGTGCTGACAAGCCCAAAAACACGGTGCGGTCTGGCGCTGACTTCATCTTGTCGCCAAAGAGCTCACCTACACCCATCGCTAACGCGCCATATTTGAATAACGGACGGTCCAGTAGCATGAGGCTGCCCGGTGTGTCGCGCCTGGCAAGGCGTGCTCCAGCGAGGACCGCCATCGGCGTCATAGACCGGCAGCTGGCGACAACGCCAATTAAGGCGGAATAAATAAACTTAGTTATTTTCATTACTTATCTCCCGGCTTTACTAACGCATTTACATGGTCACATTATTTAAACGCTTTTGCTCCAGGTGCGGCTTCCTGTGCAAATTTCAACGGCAATAGTCAGTATAGATGAACGGCCTGAGCTCGCGGTCTCGACTGGATACCGGGCATCGCGCCCGGTTCTGTTTCCAGCCCGAAAAAGCCCTTACGAACTCAGCCCGCGATTCACTAGCATCGGTTCGATCCTGGGATCTTGTCCGCGCCACTGGCGATAAAGCTCAGCTAAATCAGTGCCATTCCCGCGCGACAAAATAGCCTCGCGGAATTTCTGCCCGTTTTCGCGGTTTAATCCGCCCTGCTCCACAAACCATTGGTAGCCGTCGTCGGCCAGCATCTGCGTCCAGATATAGGCGTAGTAGCCCGCAGCGTAGCCCCCACCGAAAATATGCGCGAAGTAGCTGCTGCGATAGCGCGGCGGCACGGCAGCAAGATCGAGTTCTTCCCGCTTAAGCACCTCGGCTTCAAAGGCAGCAACATCATTCACCGTGGTCTGAGATGTCAGACTGTGCCAGTTCATATCCAGCAGCGCGGCGCTGAGTAGCTCCGTCATGTCGTATCCTTTGTTAAACAGCGCAGCCCGATGCATCTTCTCCTGTAGCGCCGTCGGCATTGGCTCTCCAGTCTGGTAGTGACGGGCATAGCGGGCGAAAACGTCAGGATGGCTGGCCCAGTGCTCGTTAATCTGCGACGGGAACTCAACAAAATCTCGTGGCGTATTGGTGCCGGAGAGCGTGGCGTAGCGCTGGCTGGCAAAAAGACCATGCAGGGTGTGGCCGAACTCATGGAATAGCGTGATGACATCATCCCATGAAATCAGTGCCGGGCCGCCTGCGGTGGGCTTCTGGTAGTTGCAGACGTTATAGATAACCGGCCGGGTTCCCTGTAGCGTGGATTGCTCAACAAAATTACCCATCCATGCCCCGCCGCTTTTGCTGTCGCGGGCGTAGAAATCGCCGTAGAAGAGCGCCATGCCGGTGCCGTCAGCGTCAAAAATTTCCCAAACGCGGACGTCCGGGTGATAGACCGGCAGATCGAAACGCTCGACAAAGGTCAGGCCAAACAGCTGGCTCGCAGTCCAGAACACCCCTTCAACCAGCACGGTATTGAGAACAAAGTAGGGTTTAATCTGCGCATCATCGAGGGCAAACTTATCCCGGCGCACCTGCTCGGCGTACCACGCCCAGTCCCACGCCTCGGCGCTGAATCCGCCCTGCTGCTGGTCAATGACGTGCTGAATGTCCGCCAGCTCCTGCTCTGCACGAGCGCGTGCGGCCGGTACGATATTGCGCATGAACGTCAGCGCTGCGGCGGGAGTTTGCGCCATCTGGTCAGCGGTTTTCCATGCCGCGTAGTCAGGGAAACCCAGCAGTGCGGCCTGCTCTGCACGGATTTTAGCCAGGCGCAGCACGATAGCGCGGGTATCGTTTTCATCGCCCTTTTCCGTACGCGACCAGCCCGCTTTGAAAAGCTGCTCTCGGGTCTGGCGATCGCGCAGCCCCGCCAGCGCAGGCTGCTGGGTGGTATTCAGCAGCGGGATAAGCCAGCGCCCCGGCAGGCCCCGCTCCTCGGCCGCCGCCCGCGCCTGGGCTTTCTCCCCCTCGCTCAGGCCATCAAGCTGCCGCTCGCTCTCTACGATCAGCCCGCCCGCCTTGCCCGCCGCCAGCAGGTGCTGGTTAAACTGGCTTGTCAGCGTCGCTGCCTCGGTATTCAGGCTTTTTAGCGCCTGCTTCTCGGCAATACCCAGCGTTGCCCCCGCCAGAATAAAGCGCTGGTGGACGATTTCCGTCAGCCGGACGGACTCTGCGTCCAGCCCGAGGGCATGGCGCTGCTGCCAGACGGCATCAATACGCGAGAAGAGTGCCTCATCCAGATAGATATCGTTCGCCAGCTCGGCCAGCTCCGTGGAGAAGGCTTCATCAAGCTGCTGGAGATAGTCATTGGTGTGTGCGGAGGTCATAGCAAAAAAGATACTGGTGACCCGAGTCAGAAGCTGTCCGCTCTGCTCCAACGCCAGAATGGTGTTATTAAAATCCGCAGCCGCCGTCGCCTGGGAGATGTCTCTGACCTCAGCGCGCTTTTGCCGCATCCCTTCGTCAAAGGCGGAACGATAGTGGCTATCTTCAAGGGTATCAAAACGCGGAGCCAGATAGGGCAGCGTGCTTTCACTTAATAAAGGATTTGTTAGCGACATTTCAACTCCTTAAACATTGTCGTTTACCGCAGGCTCTTAACCCATGCTATCGTAATAACACACAAAAAGCGTTGAGGAACAGAATGATGATTATTTTAGTAACCGGGGCAACGGCAGGGTTTGGCGAAAGCATCACCCGCCGTTTCGTTGAGAACGGTCATAAAGTGATTGCTACCGGCCGTCGTCAGGAGCGTCTGCAGACGCTGAAGGATGAGCTGGGCGATAGCGTTCTGACCCTGCAATTAGACGTGCGCAACCGCGCCGCTATTGATCAGGCGCTCACCTCCCTGCCTGCCGAATGGCGCGACATCGACGTGCTGGTCAACAACGCCGGTCTGGCGCTGGGCCTTGAGCCTGCGCATAAGGCCAGCGTAGAGGACTGGGAGACAATGATTGACACCAATAACAAGGGGCTGGTCTACATGACTCGCGCCGTGCTGCCGGGCATGGTAGAGCGCAACCGCGGCCACATTATCAATATCGGCTCCACAGCAGGCAGCTGGCCCTATGCGGGCGGTAACGTTTATGGCGCAACCAAGGCCTTTGTGCAGCAGTTCAGCCTCAACCTGCGTACCGACCTGCACGGTACGGCGGTACGCGTGACTAACATCGAGCCGGGTCTGGTGGGCGGAACGGAGTTCTCCAACGTACGCTTCAAAGGCGACGACGATAAAGCAGGCAAAACCTACGAAAACACCAACGCCTTGAGCGCAGAAGATGTGTGCGAAGCCGTCTGGTGGGTAGCGACCCTGCCGGAACACGTTAACATCAATACGCTGGAGATGATGCCGGTTAGCCAGACATGGGCTGGTCTGAGCGTGCATCGCGGATGATATTTCCCTCCCGGCCTGCGGGCCGGGTATGGGATGCAGATCAAATAGATGGTATGGTAGGCCAGTCACTATTCTATTAAGTATGAGCGCATGGCCGTCGAAACCCACCTTAATCCTGTATTGCCCGTCAATCAGCAGATTTACCGTATCCTGCGTCAGGATATCGTACATTGCCTGATCCCCCCCGGCACGCCATTGTCGGAGAAAGAGGTGTCGGTGCGGTTTGACGTCTCACGCCAGCCGGTTCGCGAAGCTTTTATTAAACTGGCAGAGAATGGTCTTATTCAGATCCGCCCCCAGCGCGGCAGCTACGTGAATAAGATCTCCATGACCCAGGTACGCAACGGCTGCTTTGTTCGCCAGGCAATTGAGTGCGCCGTGGCCCGCCGGGCAGCAACGCTGATCACCGACGGCCAGCGTTATCAGCTGGAGCAGAACCTGCACCAGCAGCGGATCGCCATTGACCACAAGCAGCTTGATGATTTTTTCCAGCTTGACGACGAGTTTCACCAGAAGCTGGCGCTGATTGCCGACTGCCAGCTGGCGTGGGATACGGTTGAGAACATCAAGGCAACCATTGACCGGGTGCGCTATATGAGTCTCGATCACGTCTCGCCGCCCGAGAAACTGCTGCGCCAGCATCAGGCTATCTTTGACGCGCTGGCGAAGCGCGACGTCGAGGGCGTGGATAGAGCAATGACCGCGCATCTGGAGGAGATCGGCGAGACGGTACAGCTGATCCGCCAGGAGAACAGCGACTGGTTTAGCGAAGAGTAGTCATCGGCTGTGGTGAGATGTAGGCCGGGTAAGGCGTTAAGCCGCCACCCGGCGTAACGGGCTGATGCGGCTATGTCGGGCGGCGCTTCGCTTGCCCGACCTACAATTTAACGCTGACTTTGGATGTATTGCGCCACGGTAGCTTTCGCCCCCTGCGCCAGCAGCTGCTGATAGGCCTGTTGCACCTGATCCACGAAAGCACGCTCCTGCGGCAGCTCCTTGCCAAAGATCGCTTCAATCCCCAGCAGCGCTAAGACGCGGGATTCACCCTCTTCACTGCCGTTGACCGCCTGCTGAATAGTTGGCAGAAGCGGATCGCTCACCTCAATCGCCTGCCCCTGTTCATCCACGCCGCCGACGTAGCGCATCCAGCCCGCCACGCCCAGCGCCAGCAGGGAGAAATCGCTGTTGTGCACCAGATGCCAGCGCACGGAGTCCAGCATCCGCTGAGGCAGCTTCTGGCTACCGTCCATGGCAATCTGCCATGTGCGGTGGCGCAGCGCCGGGTTGCTGTAGCGGGCAATCAGCAGATCCGCATAGTGAGCCAGATCGACGCCCTTCACCTTCAGGGTCGGTGCCTGCTCGTTTAACATCAGCGCGTGAGCGGCGCGGCGATAGTTTTCATCCTCCATACACTCGTTGATGTGCTGGTAACCGGCCAGATAGCCAAGGTACGCCAGGAAAGAGTGGCTGCCGTTGAGCATTCTCAGCTTCATCTCTTCAAACGGTACTACGTCGGCAACCAGCTCCGCGCCCGCCTTCTCCCACTCCGGGCGTCCGGCCACGAAGTTATCTTCGACTACCCACTGACGGAACGGCTCGCAGGCCACACCCGCCGGATCGCGTACGCCGGTCAGCTGTTCGATCTTATCCAGCGTATCGGCCGTGACGGCCGGAACAATGCGATCAACCATGGTTGACGGGAAGGTAACGTTCTGCGCGATCCAGTCGCCCAGTTCCGCGTTCACCGCCCGGGCGTAGGCGCAGACTACGTTGCGCACCACATGGCCGTTTTCTGGCATGTTATCGCAGGACATCACGGTAAAGGCCGGCAGGCCAGCGGCTTTACGGCGGGCCAGTGCTTCAACGATGACGCCCGGCGCAGATTTTGGCTGCTGCGGGTTTTGCAGATCGGCGACGATCAGTGGGTGATCGAGCATCAGCTCGCCGGTGGCTGGCGCATGACAGTAGCCCTTCTCGGTAATGGTCAGAGAGACAATCGCCACCTGCGGCTCACACAGCGCGGCAAAGACGGTTTCCAGGCCGTCGACCTGTGCGTGCAGCGCGCGTTTTACAACTCCTACGACGCGCGCTGTCCAGGCATCAGCGGACATCTCCGCCACGGTGTAGAGGTTATCCTGCTGCTTAAGATCGGCGATCTGCTGCTCGCCGCCGATCAGGTTGACCTCGCAGTATCCCCAGTCGCTGTTGTGTTCTGCCGCCAGGATATCGGTGTAGACGCCCTGATGGGCGCGGTGAAATGCACCAAAACCTAAATGGACGATACGCGGAACCAGTTTTTTACGATCGTACTGAGGAAGAGTTGCTTTTGCTTTTAATAGCCGGTTTTCCATGATTAAGACTCGTTAATTGGTTGACTACACTGACTAGAATGGCAGTAGAGAAAAGATGCCGTCTGCCACAAAGATACGTGAAGCGACGGCATTTATATTGATTTGTATTAACTTTTGCTTAATTGGTCTGATATCTTTTTAAAGCTATCAGACCACATTGCGGTGCCTGTTAATGGCGGCGAGAGGATGCCGCAGCATAGGCGTTGTGGTTGCCCAGCGAGCCCTGTTTAACCTGTGGCTCAGCGGCGTCTTCCAGCGTGCTCAGATCGCGGTCACGCACTTCCGGCATCAGGAATGCAGAGACCAGACCAATCAGGGAGTAGCAGATCATCATCGCCACGATTGGCCACCAGGAACCGGTCATGTTACAGAAGATACCTGCCAGCACCGGGCCAAAGCCGACCGCGACCAGACCGCCCGCCTCTTTTGAGATCGCCATCCGGGTAAAGCGGTTACGGGAACCAAACATCTCCGCCATGGTGATATTTTCCAGGGCGAACAGACCCAGCACGGCAAAGTTATGAATGATGATGATCGACATCATAATCACGCCTGGGGTGTAGCTGTTATCCACGATAATCGACAGCATCGGGTAAGCGAGGATAATGGCCGAGATGTTCAGCAGGATGTATGGCAGACGACGCCCAAACTTATCCGACAGCCAGCCCAGCAGCGGGATAGTAATAAACCCAAGGATAGAGCTGATCATCAGCGCATCGGTAGGGATGCTTTTATTAAAGAGCAGAGTTTGAACCAGATAACCGGCGAGGAAGGTCTGAATCAGACCCGAGTTGCCTGCCTGGCCGAAGCGCAGACCGGTTGCCAGCCAGAAGGATTTGCTCTTGAACATCGCGCCCAGAGAGCTCTCCTGTGGGTTGGCTTGGGCAGGGGCTTCCCCTTCGCTGACCTTCTCAAATACCGGGCTCTCCTTGAGGTTCATACGCAGCCAGATAGCGAAGATCATCACCACTACGCTCGCGAGGAACGGGATACGCCAGCCCCAGGCAACCAGCTCTTCCCGATCGAGGAAGAAGAACATTACCGCCCAGATAGCCGTGGCGCTCAGCGTGCCACAGTTAGTGCCCATCGCCACCAGCGACGAGATAATGCCGCGCTTCCCTTTCGGCGCGTACTCAGCCAGCATGGTTCCTGCACCGGAGATCTCAGCCCCCGCGCCGAGTCCCTGAACGATACGCAGGGTAACCAGCAGGATCGGGGCAAAAATACCGATCTGCGCATAGGTCGGCAGGACACCAATCAGGGTGGTGCAGATCCCCATCATGGTGATGGTAATAAACAGCACCTTTTTACGACCAACCCTGTCGCCCATTTTACCAAAGATAAATGCCCCAACAATGCGGGCAATATAGCCTGCGCCGTAGGTCCCCATCGCCAGAATCAACGCCATAGCGGCAGACTGCTCCGGGAAGAAAATCTCATGGAATACTAACGCTGCCCCCAGGGAATAAAGCTGGAAGTCCATAAATTCCAGCGCGGTGCCGAGCCAACCGGATACGGCCGCTTTCACCAGGTCTGAGGTCGATCTTTCATGTTGTGCTTGAGTCATAATGGCTATCTCTACAGGGTAAGATGTGGACCACGTATCGCAGTATTTTTATTCCCCGAACGTGAGCAGAACCTTGCAGCACTGCCGCTGGTCTTTTTCAAACAGTTCGATTGCGTCTGTGACGTGGTGATAGTCAAAAGCGTGGGTAATCAATTTATCTGGATCGATTAACCCCTTCTCCAGCCAGTCGATGACGACCGGGAATTTGTTGGCGTTCAGACGCGAGGAGAAGATCGACAGCTCTTTGCCGGTGATCCCCTGCTGAACAATCTGGCTCGGCTCGCTTGAAAAGCCCATCATTACGATGCGCGCCGCTGGCGACGCCAGAGTCACCGCCTCCTGCAAAATCGACGGGTGGCAAGCCGCGTCAATAATCAGCGTTGGCTTCACGCCTTTTTCTTCCAGTGCCTCCTGCAGCGACGATTTACCATTGTTGATCGTCCAGTCCGCACCGCTTTTTTCCGCCATCGCTAGCCGCTCTTCAATGCGATCGGTGACAATGACCTGCTTAACGTTGTACACGCCCTTCAGCGCCTGGACGGTGGTCAGTCCCATTGGGCCTGCGCCATAGACCAGCGCCACGTCCTGCTCGGTAGGGCTAACGTGCCCGGTTACCTGGGCGGCGATAGTAAACGGCTCGACCATCACGGCATGCTTATCCGGAATGGCGTCGGGAATAACCCAGGCATTCTTTGCCGGTACTGCCGCATACTCGCTAAAGCCGCCGTCACGATGGACGCCGAGCACCACCAGCGAGGTACAGACGTTGGGCTTGCCGACGGAGCAGGGATAGCAGTGACCGCAGCTGATCACCGGATCAACGGAGACCCGCTGACCTAGGCGCGCCTCGTCAACGCCCTCGCCCACCGCGTCGATGACGCCGAAGAATTCATGGCCGATCACCCGTGGATATTTGGCAAACGGGTTATGCCCGCGATAGATGTGGCTGTCTGAGCCACAGATCCCGGCAAGTTTGATTTTGACCCGTACTTCACCTGCGGCTGGCGTCGGCATCGGACGCTCTTCAATGACCAGCTCGTTCGGCTTCTGGATAACAATGCTCTTCATCATCAACTCCTTTTTACCAGTTCCACAACGTGCCGTCTTCGAGGCGGGCGACCGGCAGATAGGCGGGGTCATAGGGGTATTTCGCCGCCAGCTTCTCGTCAAACTCAATGCCGAGACCAGGCTTTTCGCCAGGATGCATATAACCGTTGTCGAATCTCCAGCTGTGCGGGAAGACCTCGAGCATCTGCTCGGAGTAGCCCATGTACTCCTGCACGCCGAAGTTCGGCACCCACAGGTCGAAGTGCAGCGCCGCCGCGTGGCAGATCGGCGAGAGATCCGACGGGCCGTGAGAGCCGGTACGCACCTGATAGAGCGAGGCGAA
>NZ_DALZFB010000002.1:0-108051 GCF_031979925.1 Pseudescherichia sp.
AGTTGACTTTTAATCAATTGGTCGCAGGTTCGAATCCTGCACGACCCACCATCTTTTACGCAGGCTTCAGGTTTGCGGGTTGTAAGCCCCAAGGGGTCGTTAGCTCAGTTGGTAGAGCAGTTGACTTTTAATCAATTGGTCGCAGGTTCGAATCCTGCACGACCCACCAATTTCAACATAAAGAATAGATGTTGAATGTGAAGGATAACGTTGCTTTAGCAACGGCCCGAAGGGCGAGGCGAAGCCGAGTCATCCTGCACGACCCACCAATGCAAAAAAGCGCCCTAAAGGCGCTTTTTTGCTATCTGCGATATGACGCCGGGTGGCGCTGAGCTTACCCGGCCTACGGTTTATCATCGTCTCCATAGTTGTGTAGGTCGGGCAAGCGAAGCGCCGCCCGACATAGCCATCTCACGCCTATTTATTGTGACTTTTCCTCTGCGATCCGCTATCTTGTTTAGTATATAAAACACAAATGCCTCATCCTTGGTCAGACGCAACAGGTGCGGGCATTATTGTTAAGTCAGCAAAACGAGAAAGCATGATGAGCGTAATGTTCGATCCTGAAACCGCGATCTACCCCTTCCCGCCTAAGCCGCGCCCGCTGAGCCTCGACGAAAAAGCGTTTTATCGCGAAAAGATCAAAAGGCTGCTGAAAGAACGCGATGCGGTCATGGTGGCCCACTACTATACCGATCCGGAGATCCAGCAGCTTGCCGAGGAGACCGGGGGATGCATCTCCGATTCGCTGGAGATGGCGCGCTTTGGGGCCAAACATCCTGCGTCTACGCTGCTGGTGGCGGGGGTGCGCTTTATGGGCGAGACCGCCAAGATCCTCAGTCCGGAAAAAACCATTCTGATGCCTACCCTGGACGCAGAGTGCTCCCTCGATCTGGGCTGCCCCATTGAAGAGTTCAGCGCCTTCTGCGATGCGCACCCGGACCGCACCGTCGTGGTCTACGCCAACACCTCCGCCGCCGTTAAGGCCCGCGCAGACTGGGTAGTCACCTCCAGCATCGCCGTCGAGCTGATTGAGCATCTGGATAGCCTCGGAGAGAAGATCATCTGGGCACCGGATCGCCATCTCGGCAGCTACGTGCAAAAGCAGACCGGGGCAGACATCCTCTGCTGGCAAGGGGCATGCATCGTCCATGACGAGTTCAAAACCCAGGCGCTGGCACGTATGAAAGCCCTCTATCCCAACGCCGCCGTTCTCGTTCACCCGGAGTCGCCGCAGGCGGTGGTGGATATGGCGGATGCCGTTGGCTCCACCAGCCAGCTGATCAATGCGGCCAAAACGCTGCCGCACCCGCAGCTTATTGTCGCCACCGATCGCGGGATCTTTTACAAAATGCAGCAGGCGGTGCCGGAGAAAGAGCTGCTGGAAGCGCCTACCGCCGGAGAGGGAGCAACCTGCCGCAGCTGTGCGCACTGCCCGTGGATGGCCATGAACGGCCTTCAGGCTATCGCTGAGGGGCTGGAGAAGGGTGGGTCAATGCATGAGATCCAGGTAGATGCAAAACTGCGTGAGGGGGCGCTGCTGCCGCTTAACCGGATGCTGGATTTTGCCGCGACGCTACGCTGAGTACGCGCGAGCCAATAACAGCTATGATTGTTAAGACAATTTCACTTTTTGATACGCGGGGCAAAAATGGATTTTTTTAGTACGCAGAATATCCTGGTTCACATTCCGTTGGGGCATGGCGGCTACGATCTCTCCTGGATCGAAGCGGTAGGGACCCTTGCCGGGCTGCTATGCATCTGGCTCGCCAGCCTGGAGAAGATCAGTAACTACGCTTTTGGCTTAATTAACGTGACGCTGTTTGCGGTGATCTTTTTCCAGATCCAGCTCTATGCTAGCCTGCTGCTGCAGCTCTTCTTCTTTGCGGCTAACATCTATGGCTGGTATGCATGGTCGCGACAAACGACGCAGAACGAGGCCGTACTGCAAATCCGCTGGCTGCCCCGTGGTAAGGCGATAGTCTGGCTGGTTATCTGCGCCCTGGCAATTGGCCTGATGACCCTGTTTATCGATCCGGTATTCACTTTCCTGACCCGTATTGCGGTCTCCATTATGCAGGCGCTCGGCTTAAGCGTGGCGATGCCTGAGCTACAGCCCGATGCATTCCCGTTCTGGGACTCCTGCCTGATGGTGCTGTCGATCGTGGCAATGGTGTTGATGACCCGTAAATATGTCGAAAACTGGCTGCTGTGGGTCGTGGTTAACGTGATTAGCGTGGTGATCTTTGCCCTACAGGGCGTCTACGCCATGTCGCTGGAGTACCTGATCCTCACCTTTATTGCGCTGAACGGCAGCCGGATGTGGATTAATAGCGCGCGGGAACGCGGCTCACGCGCGCTGACAGGCTAATGGTGATGATGGTGAGCGTGGCCGGAGGGCAGGGTATTGAGATTGCACTCCGGCCCGTTACAGGGGCGGTACTCCATCTGAATCGTCACGTGTGAGATCGCATAGTGATGGATCAGAAAGTGCTGGATACGCTCCAGCAGTGCATCATGATCGTGCGGGGGGATCACCTGTACGTGAAGCGTCATTACCGACTTCTCTCCCACCGTCCAGACGTGCACATGGTGCACGTCACGCACCTCCGGAATATCACGGCGTAGATGGCGGCGCAGCGCGGCGATATCCAGCGACACCGGTGCTCCCTCCAGCAGTTCATTTACGCTCTCTTTAAGCAGCTTCCAGGCGCTGCGCAGCACCAGGCAGGAGACCAGCACCGACAGGATCGGATCGACTGGCGTCCAGCCTGTCCACAGGATCAGCAGCGCAGCAATAATGGCTCCCACGGAGCCAAGCAGATCGCCCAGGACATGCAGCGCTGCCGCTCGCACGTTTAAATTCTTCTCTTCGCTGCCGCGATGCAGGATCCAGAATGAAACGATATTAGCCACCAGGCCTGCCACGGCAATGCTCAGCATGGCAAAGCCCGCCACCGGCTGGGGATGGTAGAAGCGCACAATCGCTTCCCAGACGATCCAAAAGGTGATGACGACCAGCGCCAGGGCGTTAACAAACGCCGCCAGGGTGGTGAGCCGTAGCCAGCCGAAGGTGCGTTGCCCGCTCGGCGGACGACGGGCAAAACGCACGGCCAGCAGAGCGAAGAGCAGGGCGGCGGCATCGGTAAGCATATGACCCGCGTCGGCCAGCAGGGCCAGCGAGCCAGAGAGCAGGCCACCAACAACCTCGACCACCATAAACAGGGCGGTGACGCTAAAGGCTAGCAGCAGGCGACGGGCATTGCCGTCATGGTGTTCAGAAGCGGGAGCATGTGAATGGTGATGCGCCATGAGTGTCATTCCATTTAATGTATTCTCAGCGACTTACATCATTGCAGATTTTAATTTCCTCGCCACAAAAAAATAAGGAGAGCCTAAGCTCTCCTCATGTCACGCATCAACGATATTACTGGGAAGTACCGTCGGTTTTGGTATCCACGTCGTTATTCATACCGTCGCCGGTTTCCACTTTTTTATTCACGTCCGGGCAGCGTCCATCTTTACACATGCTGTTTTTATGGATGTCGTCTTTATCCATATGCTGACCGTCGGCGCTGGTAGATGCCCCACCGTTGGAGTGCAGCATGCCGCCGCTAGAGGTACCGGTAGCACCACCGGTTGCAGTACCGGTAGTACCCGTCGTGTTAGTGCCGGTAGAGCCGGTTGCTGCGTTGGTATTGCCGGTATTAATGTTGTCATTGCTAACATTGTTCGGCGGCAGATTTTCTTTAGCGCCCGGTGCTACCGCGCCAGCATCTGCAGCGGCATTCGCTGCACCGTTTGCTGCTGCGAATGCTGCACCGCTAGCAAGAGTCAAAGTAGTCGTGAGTAAAATTGTGGCCAGTTTATTCATTTTCATAATCGTGCTCCTGTTCTCGTCATTACATTGGATAGCGATATCCAACAGTGCAGATGCGAAACGGAATATTCGCTCAGTAGTGAAAGATGCCGAATCCCACCAAAAAGGCAGAATGGAATCTGGATAAAAAATAAAAACAAAGTGGTTACAGGTAAAAAGTTTAGCCACGTTGCCCGTGTTCGCTAGCCACTAACCCTTTTTTATCACTTTTCAAGAATATTCCGTATTGAGTGTAAAAGTGCGTTTACACTTCCTGACGGAGCCGTTAGATTGGAGGGATTGCATTCACAGACCTAAGTATGGCAAACGCTGGAACGATCATGAATTATCAGAACGACGATTTACGCATTAAAGAGATTAACGAACTGTTACCCCCAGTGGCGCTGCTGGAAAAATTTCCGGCGACAGAGACCGCGGCCAACACGGTTTCTCATGCCCGTAAGGCTATCCATAAAATCCTCAAAGGCAGTGACGATCGTCTGCTGGTGGTGATTGGGCCCTGCTCAATTCACGATCCGGCAGCGGCCAAAGAGTATGCCGCACGCCTGCTGACCCTGCGTGAAGAGCTGAAGGGCGAGCTTGAGATCGTCATGCGCGTCTATTTTGAAAAGCCACGCACCACCGTGGGCTGGAAGGGGCTGATTAACGATCCGCATATGGATAACAGCTTCCAGATCAACGACGGCCTGCGCATCGCCCGCAAGCTGCTGCTGGAGATCAACGACAGCGGCCTGCCCGCGGCGGGGGAGTTCCTCGATATGATCACCCCGCAGTACGTTGCTGACCTGATGAGCTGGGGCGCAATTGGCGCGCGCACGACCGAGTCTCAGGTGCACCGCGAGCTGGCATCCGGGCTTTCCTGTCCGGTAGGCTTCAAAAATGGTACCGATGGCACCATCAAGGTGGCGATTGATGCTATCAACGCTGCTGGCGCGCCGCACTGCTTCCTCTCCGTCACTAAGTGGGGCCACTCGGCGATTGTGAACACCAGCGGCAACGGCGACTGCCATATCATCCTGCGCGGCGGCAAAGAGCCGAACTACAGCGCGAAGCACGTTGCGGAGGTTAAGCAGGGGCTGGAAAAAGCCGGACTGGCAGCGCAGGTGATGATTGACTTCAGCCATGCCAACTCCAGCAAGCAGTTTAAAAAGCAGATGACCGTGGGTGAGGACGTCTGTCAGCAGATTGCCGGCGGCGAGAAAGCGGTGATTGGCGTGATGATTGAGAGCCATCTGGTAGAGGGCAACCAGAGCCTGGAGAGCGGCGAGCCGCTGGTCTATGGCAAGAGCGTGACGGATGCCTGTATTGGCTGGGAAGATACCGACACGATTCTGCGTCAGCTGGCTAACGCGGTGAAAGCGCGTCGCGGTTGAGAACAGTGCCCGGCAGCAGCGTGCCGCCGGGCATTTTTAAATTACTTCGCTTTACCCTGGTTTGCTACCGCCGCCGCTTTTGCAGCGATTTCGTCAGCGTTACCCAGATAGTAGTGTTTGATCGGCTTGAAGTTTTCGTCGAACTCATACACCAGCGGTACGCCGGTCGGAATGTTCAGCTCAAGGATCTCATCTTCACCCATGTCGTCCAGGTACTTCACCAGCGCACGCAGGGAGTTGCCGTGAGCGGCAATGATCACGCGCTCGCCGCTTTTCAGGCGCGGCAGAATGGTTTCATTCCAGTAAGGAATAACGCGATCGATGGTCAGCGCCAGGCTCTCGGTCAGCGGCAGCTCCTGCTCGGTCAGTGATGCGTAACGCGGATCGTGGCCCGGGAAACGCTCGTCGTCTTTGGTCAGCGCCGGTGGGGTCACCGCGAAGCCGCGACGCCACTGCTTAACCTGCTCGTCACCGTACTTCTCAGCGGTTTCGGCTTTGTTCAGACCCTGCAGCGCACCGTAGTGACGCTCGTTCAGTTTCCAGGACTTCTCTACCGGCAGCCAGGCCTGATCGAGTTCATCAAGGACGTTCCACAGGGTGTGGATGGCGCGTTTCAGCACGGAAGTGTAGGCAAAATCAAAGCTGAAGCCTTCTTCTTTCAGCAGCTTACCTGCTGATTTTGCTTCGCTCACGCCTTTCTCAGACAGGTCAACATCGTACCAGCCGGTGAAGCGGTTTTCGTTGTTCCACTGGCTTTCGCCATGACGAACCAGAACGAGCTTAGTAACAGCCATACTCTCTCCTTAATAAACCTGATTGAATGATAACAATTCTCATTATATTGCCGAGGCGACGCCAGCGGCAACGCATAACCATTACCATAGCGAAAATAGTGGCGCAGTGTAAGGTACTTGTGAAATCGGGGTTAGGATTTTGTCCGTAAACGGTGCTTATTTCAGCAGGATGGACAAAAAAAGCCCCGTTAAAACGGGGCTGTACGGTTATTGCGGAATAAACTGATACTCGGTGACGCTCACGTATTCTGCGCCGGGGCGGAGGATAGCGTCAGGCTGCGGATACTCCGGGTGGTTCGGGCTATCCGGCAGAAACTCGCTCTCCAGGGCCAGCCCCTGATACGCGCTGTATTCGCCCTGCTCGCGGGCAGGTGTGCCTTCCAGATAGTTGCCGGAGTAGAACTGCAGCGCCGGAGCGGTGGTGTAGACGCTCATCTGAAGCTTCCTGTCCCCCGACCAGAGGTGCGCCGCAGGCTGGCTGGCATCGCCCTTTGTCTGGAGCAGGAAAGCGTGATCGTACCCCTTCACCTTCCGCTGATCGTCGTCCTGAAGGAAATCATCCGCGATGGTTTTCGGCTGGCGGAAGTCAAAGCTAGTGCCTTCAACCGTCTTCAGCGCCTGATACGGGATCCCGGTTTCATCCACCGGCAGATACGCATCGGCCAGCAGCTGAAGCTGATGATCGCGCACGTCCGACTGTACGCCGTTAAGGTTAAAGTAGGCGTGGTTGGTCAGGTTTACCGGACAGGGTTTATCCACGGTGGCGCGATACTCGATCGAGATGCGATTATCCTCCGTCAGACGGAAGAGGGCGCTGGCGCTGAGATTGCCAGGGAAGCCCTGGTCGCCGTCGGGGGAGGTCAGGCTCAGCAGCGCTTCGTTGTCATTCTTACGCACGATGCGCCAGCGGCGCTTATCAAAGCCTTCCGGCCCGCCGTGGAGCTGGTTTTCACCCTGGCTCGGCAGCAGCGCGTAGCTCTGCCCGTCGAGAGTAAAGCGGCTTTTAGCGATGCGGTTGGCGTAGCGGCCCACCGATGCACCCAGATAGGCGGTCTGCTCCACGTAGCGCTGCGGGGTATTGCAGCCCAGCAGCGTTTCACGCACCGAGCCGTCCGGCATCGGTACGCGGGCAGAGAGCAGGGTCGCGCCCCAGTCCATTAGGGTAACTACCATCCCCGCGCCGTTGCGCAGGGTGATTAAACGGTATGCCAGCCCGTCCGGGGCCAGCGCAGGGGTTTCGTTTAGCACTGTCCGGCCCCCTCTGATGCTTTACAGACGTAGAAGGTCTCTTTGATGCCGGTTTTGGCTTCATACTGCGCCGCCACGGCCTCCTGAACCTGGGAAACCAGATCTTCCGGCACCAGCGCCACGATGCAGCCGCCGAAGCCGCCGCCGGTCATACGCACGCCGCCTTTATCGCCAATGGTCTCTTTAACAATCTCCACCAGGGTGTCGATCTGCGGCACGGTGATCTCGAAATCATCGCGCATAGAGGCATGGGACGCCGCCATCAGCTCACCCATCCGCTGCAGATCGCCTCTCTCCAGCGCATCGGCCGCTTCTACGGTGCGCTGGTTCTCGGTCAGCACGTGGCGCACACGCTTGGCGACGAGCGGATCCAGCTCATCAGCCACGGCGTTGAACTGCTCCAGGGAGACGTCGCGCAGGGCAGGCTGCTGGAAGAAACGCGCGCCGGTTTCACACTGCTCGCGGCGGGTATTGTACTCGCTGCCTACCAGGGTACGTTTAAAGTTGCTGTTGATGATGATCACCGCCACGCCCTGCGGCATGGAGACCGCGCGGGTGCCCAGCGTGCGGCAGTCTAGCAGCAAGGCATGATCTTTTTTGCCCAGGGCAGAGATCAGCTGATCCATGATGCCGCAGTTGCAGCCCACGAACTGGTTCTCCGCCTCCTGGCCGTTGAGGGCTATCTGCGCCCCGTCCAGCGGCAGGTGATAGAGCTGTTGGAAGACCGTACCCACGGCAACTTCCAGCGAGGCCGACGAGCTTAGGCCTGCCCCCTGCGGCACATTACCGCTGATCACCAGATCCGCGCCGCCAAAGCTCTTGTCGCGGTTGAGCAGATGCTTCACCACGCCGCGAACATAGTTTGACCACTGCTGGTTGTCATGGGCGAGGATCGGCGCATCGAGAGAGAATTCATCGGTCTGGTTTTTGTAGTCGGCGGCGATAACGCGCACGGTACGATCCGTACGCGGCGCGGCGCTGATTACCGTCTGGTAGTCGATGGCGCACGGCAGCACGAAGCCGTCGTTATAGTCGGTATGTTCGCCAATCAGGTTGACGCGGCCCGGAGCCTGAAACGTATGCGTGGCAGGGTAGCCGAATTTCTCAGCAAACAGAGATTGCGTTTTTTCTTTCAGACTCATGGTTAAACTCCTGATTCACGAAAATGGATATCACTGACCGCCCGCAGGCGCTCGGCGGCCTGTTCCGCCGTGAGGTCGCGCTGGGTCTCCGCCAGCATCTCGTAGCCGACCATAAACTTGCGTACCGTCGCGGAGCGCAGCAGCGGCGGATAGAAGTGGGCGTGCAACTGCCAGTGTGAATTCTCTGCGCCGTTAAACGGTGCCCCGTGCCAGCCCATGGAGTAGGGGAAGGAGCACTGGAACAGGTTGTCATAGCGGCTGGTTAATTTTTTTAGGGCCAGAGCGAGGTCGCTGCGCTGGTCGTCGCTGAGATCGGTAATGCGCAGCACTGGGGCTTTCGGCAGCAGCAGCGTCTCAAACGGCCATGCTGCCCAGTAGGGCACCACCGCCAGCCAGTGCTCGGTCTCTACTACGGTACGGCTGCCGTCGGCCTGCTCGCGCTTCACATAGTCCAGCAGCATCGGCGAACCGTTGGCGGCAAAATAGTCCCGCTGCAGGCGATCTTCCCGCTCAATCTCATTAGGCAGGAAGCTATTGGCCCATACCTGGCCGTGGGGATGTGGATTAGAGCAGCCCATCGCCGCACCTTTATTCTCAAACACCTGCACCCACGGGTAGGTCTCACCCAGTTCGGCGGTCTGCGCCTGCCAGGTCTGGACGACCTCTTCCAGCGCCGGGAGGCTCAGCTCCGGCAGGGTTTTGCTGTGATCCGGCGAGAAGCAAATCACCCGGCTAACGCCGCGGGCGCTCTGGCAGCGCATCAGGGGATCATCGCTCTCCGGTGCGTCTGGCGTATCGCTCATCAGGGCGGCAAAGTCGTTAGTGAACACGAAGGTGCCGGTGTAGTCCGGGTTTTTATCGCCGGTGACGCGGGTATTGCCAGGGCAAAGGAAACAGTCCGGATCGTGTGCCGGCAGCGTCTGTTGGGACGGAGTCTCCTGCGCGCCCTGCCACGGACGCTTAGCGCGATGGGGTGAAACCAGAACCCACTGACCGGTCAGCGGATTGTAACGGCGATGAGGGTGGTCGACCGGGTTAAACTGTGTCATAGGATCCTCCTTAATCCGCATAGCCCTGCGGGTGACGGGACTGCCAGCGCCAGGTGTCCTGCGCCATCTCATCAAGAGAGCGGGTTACGCGCCAGTTCAGCTCTTTGTCGGCGCGGCTGGCGTCGGCCCAGTAGGCGGGCAGATCGCCTTCGCGGCGCGGGGCAAAGTGGTAGCTAATCGGTTTGCCGCAGGCTTTGCTGAAGGCGTTTACTACGTCCAGCACGCTGCTGCCAACGCCTGCACCAAGGTTATAGATATGCACCCCGGCTTTACCTGCCAGCGTCTGCATAGCGGCAACGTGGCCGTCGGCCAGATCCATCACGTGGATATAGTCGCGCACGCCGGTGCCGTCTTCAGTTGGGTAGTCGTTGCCAAAGATAGCCAGCGACTCGCGACGGCCTACCGCTACCTGGGCGATGTAGGGCATCAGGTTATTCGGGATGCCCTGCGGATCTTCACCCATATCACCCGACGGATGCGCGCCAACCGGGTTGAAGTAGCGCAGCAGAGCGATGCTCCACGCCGGATCGGCTTTTTGCAGATCGGTGAGGATCTGCTCCACCATCAGCTTGCTCTTGCCGTAGGGGCTTTGCGGCGTACCGGTCGGGAAGCTCTCCACATACGGGATCTTCGGCTGGTCGCCGTAGACGGTTGCCGATGAGCTAAAGATAAGGTTTTTGACGTTAGCCGCGCGCATGGCAGCGATCAGCCGCAGGGTGCCATTAACGTTATTATCGTAATACTCCAGCGGTTTGGCCACGGATTCGCCAACGGCCTTGAGGCCAGCAAAGTGGATCACCGTATCAATCGCGTGATCGCGCAGCACTTCGGTGAGCAGCGCTTCGTTACGGATATCGCCCTCAATAAAGGTAGCGGCTTTGCCACCCAGACGGGTAATCACCGGCAATACGCTTTGCTTACTGTTGCAGAGGTTGTCGAGAATAACGACGTCGTGACCGCTTTGTAACAGCTGTACGCAGGTATGACTGCCAATGTAACCGCTACCACCTGTAACCAGAACTCGCATATTTGGCTCCATTAACCATATGTTATCTAATAACGATAGCATAACAGAGATGCAAAAAGTGTGACATGAACGAAAGTAGTGGAATCGCTTACACTAAAAGAGCGCAGGGGAAAAAGCGCTTTAAATATTTTGTAAAATCAAACAATTAAAGCGTTATCATGCGCCTGGTCTGAAAAGTGTCAGTCTGATGGCTTAGGCCGGACGGTCAATCTGATAGCCGTAGCTATCACCCTCGGGTACAAAATGCAGCCGATGGGTAATACAGGCGGGGGCATCCTGAGCATGGTGAGAGACGAACAGCAGCTGGGTCTCTCCCTGGCCTATCAGCACGTCAACAAAGCGGCGGACCAGTTGCCGATTGAGCGGATCTAACCCCTGTAACGGCTCGTCGAGGATCAGTAGGGTAGGGTGCTTGACCAGCGCCCGGACAATCAATGCCAGCCGCTGCTGCCCCCATGAGAGGCTATGAAAAGGCGCATCGGCGGTGCGGGCGTCAATACCCAAAATATCCAGCCACCCCTGGACCAGCTTCTGCTGCTTATCCCACACCGCCTGGTAGATGCCAATCGAGTCAAAATAGCCGGAGAGGATCACGTTACGCACGGTGGTGCTGACCCGGTACTCCAGATGCAGGCTGCTGCTGACGTAGCCGATGTGCTTTTTGATATCCCAGATGGTCTCGCCGCTGCCCCGGCGGATGCCAAACAGCGTCAGGTCGTTACTGTAGCCCTGGGGGTGATCGCCGGTGATCAGGTTAAGCAGCGTCGATTTGCCCGCCCCGTTAGGGCCGATAATCTGCCAGTGCTCACCGGGATTCACGGTCCAGGTCAGATGGTTAATGATGGGCCGATCGTTATAGGAGACCACGCCGTCGTTAAGCACAATGCGCGGGGCATCCGCTGCCAGCAGGTGGTGAGCAGGGGGCACGTCTGGCGGCGGCAGGGACATGCCTGCCAGCGTCTCGCTGTGCGCCAGCTGGGCAATCAGAGCCTGATCCAGCAGAGCCTGCTTTGCGCCGGTCTCGCTCAGGGTGCAGTCTACCAGTACCCCGGCATTGGCGACAAAGTCCGGGATCTCATCGAAGCGGTTAAGCACCAGTGCGAGAGTAATGCCCTGGGCATTCAGCTGACCCAGCAGCTCCGCCAGCTGGGCGCGGGAGGCCACGTCCAGCCCGTCAAAAGGCTCATCGAGGATTAATAGCTCGGGATCGGCCATCAGCGCCTGGCAGAGCAGGGTCTTGCGCGTCTCGCCGGTAGAGAGGTACTTAAAGCGGCGATCGAGCAGGCCGCTAATGCCGAAGCGTGCGGCCAGATCGGCGCAGCGTGCCGGATCCTTTACCTCCTCCTGGATAATCTGCGCCGTGGTGCGGCCGGTATCCTCTTCGCCAGGGCTGAGCAGATCGGTGTTGTTCCGCTGCCACTCATCGCTGACCAGCTTTTGCAGCTGTTCAAAAGAGAGGCGGGTGATGCGGGTAAAGGTGCTCTCCCGCGTCCCTTTCAGCAGGGTAAGCTCACCGGCCAGCGCTCTGGCGAGAGCCGATTTGCCGCTGCCGTTGGTGCCGACAAAAGCCCAGCTCTCTCCGGCGCGCAGCGTAAGGTCGCTGATAGCGAGCGTGCGTGTATCGCTAAGACGAAACGTGCCTTGCGAAATATGCAATAACGACATGACGTATCCCATTTTTTGCAGCAGTAGTGCACAGAGATACGTGCTGGCGGCGGGATTGTCAATGCGCTTCGCACCCGGCGGCTTAGCAGAGGGTAGCGACGATGATCCGGTCGGCGTTGAAGTAGGCGATCGCTTCGCTCTCTGGTGTCAGCGGGTCCGCCTGCTCCCGCGCGACGGTGGCGCACAGCGTCTGCCCGTCCGGCAGGGTCATCAGCACTTCGCTTTGCGCCTCGCCGTGCTCAATATGGCTGATGCGTCCCGGCAGCTGGTTATCGGCACTGGCGGCAACAGCGCTATCCTGAGTGATGTTCACCCACGGCGCTTTTAACAGCACCAGCACCTCTTTGCCCTCGTCCAGCCCGAGACGTTCGCCGCTGCGGGCGGTCAGGGCCGCCTTCAGCCGGGTGGTGCCGTCCGCCAGCAGGATATTGACGTGCTGCTGAACCTGGGTATGATCCCGGCCGGTCACCGTGCCGAACCACTGGTTGCGGGCGCTGGTCTGCAAGGAGAAACGGGAGATGGCCGCCAGCAGGCTGTTGAGAGGCAGGGCGTCGTCGTCGCTCAGCACATCGAAAGCTTTCTGTTGGATCTGCGCCAGCAGATCGTAGAGCTGAATCAGCCGCTGGCCGTAGCGCGTAAGCTGCGCGCCGCCGCCGCCCTTGCCACCGGTAGCGCGGTCCACCAGGGATTGCTCGCTGAGCTGGTTCATCTCGTTGATGGCGTCCCAGGCGCTTTTATAGCTGATGCCGGCGTTTTTCGCTCCCTGACTAATGGACCCGGTCTGTTCTATCTGTTTGAGAAGGGTGATACGTCTGGGATCGGCAAACAGCCGCTGCTGGAGCCGGAGGGTAAGGAGGATTTCAGCCTGCATAGTCAATCCTTGTAAAAGGGGTATTGTGACGTAAATGGTCACGGGCGCAAAGGGCATCGCACAAAAGGGACGTGTAATTCTGCGTGACCAGGTTAGAATGATAACTTCACTATATCTGGAGTAGACCATGTTAGAGTTATTGAAAAGTCTGGTATTCGCGGTGATCATGGTACCCGTGGTGATGGCCATCATTCTGGGGGCAATCTACGGCCTCGGTGAAGTGTTCAACATTTTTTCCGGCATCGGCCACAAAGACCGGTCCAGAGAGTCCCGCTAGTTTCTAAAGACGCCCGCATCAGCGGGCGTTTTGCTATTCAAGCTTTTTTACCCGCTGCCGATATCTGTTTTACCAGGGGTACTGCTTAAGCGGTACAAATAAGCCCTGTAAAAACTCGGGAGTTATCGTTATATTACGAAGTATATAACGTCACTCACAGGAGTCAGATATGGCACGTTCGGGATTACGCTTTTTAGCAGGTGCGGCATTAACCCTCTCACTCACGGGCCATGCCCTGGCGGACGAGGGGAAGATCACGGTATTTGCTGCTGCGTCGCTGACTAACGCGATGCAGGATATTGCTACCGCCTATACGAAAGAGAAAAAAGTTAAGGTCGTCTCATCGTTCGCCTCCTCCTCAACGCTGGCACGCCAGATTGAGGCGGGTGCACCTGCCGACCTCTTTATCTCCGCCGATCAGAAGTGGATGGACTACGCGGTAGAGAAGAAAGCGGTTGATACCGCCAGCCGTGAAACGCTGCTCGGCAACAGCCTGGTGGTGGTTGCGCCAAAAGCGAGCGCCCAGGGCGAGATCGCCATTAACGATAAAACAAACTGGGCCAGCCTGCTGAAGGGTGGCCGTCTGGCGGTGGGCGATCCGGAGCATGTCCCGGCGGGCATCTATGCCAAAGAGGCGTTACAGAAGCTGGGCGCATGGGATACCCTGTCGCCGAAGCTTGCCCCGGCAGAGGACGTCCGTGGCGCACTGGCGCTGGTAGAGCGCAATGAAGCCCCGCTGGGCATTGTCTACGGCTCGGACGCTGTGGCCAGCAAGGGCGTGAAGGTGGTCGGCACCTTCCCGGAAGATTCGCATAAAAAAGTGGAATACCCGCTGGCGATTATCGACGGGCATAAAAACGCCACGGTTAGCGCGTTTTATGACTATCTGAAAGGCCCGCAGGCTTCTGAAATCTTTAAACGTTACGGATTTACGACGCACGAATGATATTGACCGATCCCGAATGGCAGGCGGTATTGCTGAGCCTGAAAGTCTCCTCCCTGGCTGTTCTCTTCAGCTTGCCCTTTGGGATCTTCTTTGCCTGGCTGCTGGTACGCTGTACCTTTCCGGGCAAAGCCCTGCTCGATAGTCTGCTACATCTTCCCCTTGTTTTGCCTCCCGTGGTGGTGGGCTACCTGCTGCTCATTGCGATGGGCCGCCGGGGCTTTATCGGCGAGTGGCTCTACGACTGGTTCGGTCTCACCTTTGCCTTTAGCTGGCGCGGTGCGGTGCTGGCGGCAGCGGTGATGTCATTCCCGCTGATGGTGCGGGCTATTCGCCTGGCGCTGGAGGGGGTTGACCTTAAGCTTGAGCAGGCGGCGCGCACCCTCGGGGCCGGGCGCTGGCGGGTCTTTATGACGATTACGCTGCCGCTGACCCTGCCGGGGATCATCGTCGGGACGGTGCTGGCCTTTGCCCGCTCCCTCGGCGAGTTTGGCGCGACCATCACCTTTGTTTCCAACATTCCCGGCGAAACACGCACCATACCGTCGGCGATGTACACTCTGATCCAGACCCCCGGTGGCGAAAGCGCGGCGGCGCGGCTGTGCCTGATTTCGATTGTGCTGGCGCTGATTTCGCTGCTGGTATCTGAGTGGCTGGCGCGGATCAGCCGCGAGCGGACGGGGAGGTAGACCATGCTGGAACTCGATTTTACCCAGACGCTGGGCACGCACCGACTACGCGTCGAGGCGAATTTGCCCGCCAGCGGCATCACCGCCATCTTTGGCGTCTCCGGAGCGGGGAAAACCTCGCTGATTAACGCCGTCGGCGGCCTGACGCGCCCGCAGCAGGGGCGCATCGTGCTCAACGAGCGGGTGCTGAACGATACCGAAAAAAACATCTGCCTGCCGCCGGAGAAGCGGCGGATTGGCTACGTTTTCCAGGATGCACGCCTCTTTCCCCACTACAAAGTGCGCGGCAACCTGCGCTACGGCATGGCGAAAAGCATGGCCGGACAATTCGACCGGCTGGTGGCCCTGCTGGGCATCGAGCCGCTGCTCGACAGGCTGCCGGGAAGCCTCTCCGGCGGTGAGAAACAGCGGGTGGCGATTGGCCGGGCGCTGCTCACTGCCCCTGAGCTGCTGCTGCTCGACGAGCCGCTGGCCTCGCTGGATATCCCCCGCAAGCGTGAGCTGCTGCCTTACCTGCAACGGCTGGCACGGGAGATCAATATCCCAATGCTCTACGTCAGCCACTCGCTGGATGAGATCCTGCATCTTGCCGACAAGGTGATGGTGCTGGAGGCCGGAGAGGTAAAGGCCTTTGGCAATCTGGAGGAGATCTGGGGCAGCCGGGTAATGAACCCGTGGCTGCCGCCGGAGCAGCAGAGCAGCGTGCTGAAGGTAAGCGTGCTGGAGCACCATCCGCACTATGCCATGACCGCGCTGGCACTCGGCGATCAGCATCTGTGGGTGAATAAAATTGACAGCCCGCTACAGACCGCGCTGCGCATCCGTATTCAGGCCTCGGATGTCTCGCTGGTATTGCAGCCTCCGGTTCATAGCAGCATCCGCAATATCCTGCGGGCGAAGGTGGCCCAGTGCTATGATGACCAGGGTCAGGTCGAGGTTCAGCTTGAGGTGGGCAGCCGCACGCTCTGGGCACGGATCAGCCCGTGGGCCAGGGATGAGCTGGGCATCAAGCCTGGCCTGTGGCTCTACGCCCAGATCAAGAGCGTCTCGATTACCACCTGATTACAGCAGGCGGGTGTAGATAAACTCGGCGATGGTATCGGTGGTATTGTCGCCAATCACCACGTCGGCGTGGGCCTTCACCTCATCCGCCGCGTTACCCATCGCGACGCCGATGCCTGCCGCCTGTAGCATACTAATATCATTGAAGTTATCGCCAAAGGCCACCACGTCTTGCATCGACAGCCCCTGGGAGGCCACCCACTGGGCCAGACGCCTGCCTTTGCTGTTGCCCTGGCGGGCAATATCGACCTGATCGTGCCAGGAGCGCTCGCACTCCAGACCAAGCTGCTGCTCTACCTCAAGGGCAAAGGCGTTGAGTTTGGCGCTGTCCTCATCGGTAAGGGCAAACTTCCAGATGGCGTTCACCTCGCGAGCGGTCTGTGCCAGCGAATCGACTTGAGTAAAGACCGGGCGCTGCTCCGGCGGCAGGGACTGCGCCCAGTTACGGGTGCGCAGCACGTGTCCGGTAGGCGTCTCGTATACCATCTCATTATCCACGTACATCAGGGCGTTAACCTGATGCTCATTGAGCATATCAATAAGTTGCAGCGCCTGGGCAACGGGAAGCGGATCGGCCTCCATGACCTTTTTTGCCTGATAATCATACGAATAGGTGCCGTTACAGCAAATTGCAGGTGTATCGAGCGCCAGTGCCTGATAAAAAGGATGAATGGCAACATGGTGTCGGCCGGTCACAATGATCGGAGTAAAGCCGGCTTCCCGGGCACGCGCGAGCGCTTGCAGCGAAGAGGGGAGCAGGGTCTTTGTGGGGGTCAGCAGCGTGCCGTCTAAATCCAGTGCAATAACTCGCGAGGTCATGTCGTGTTCCAGGTAAAGAATGAAATTCAACTCGTTACCCATGGTACACCGCCATGATGGCCCGGCAAAACGTCGGGCCTAAATAGAGCATTCGCCGCTAAAAAAGACTATCGTGGTTATCTATCTCACTGCTTTTGCGATCAAGGAGAACTTATGCAGCAAACCGTTTATACCGCCAGCCCCGAGAGCCAGCAGATCCACGTCTGGCGTCTGAACGACGAAGGTACGCTGACCCTGGTGCAGGTCGTTGACGTGCCGGGCCAGGTGCAGCCGATGGTGGTGAGCCCAGACAAGCGTTTTCTCTACGTCGGCGTGCGCCCGGAGTTTCGCGTGCTGGCCTACCGTATCGCACCGGAAGATGGCGCGCTGACCTTTACCGCCGAAGCGCCGCTGTCGGGCAGCCCGACGCATATCTCCACCGATCGCCAGGGCCGCTTTATCTTTACTGCCTCCTACAACGCAGGCAGCGTCAGCGTCACCCCGCTCAATGACGGCCTGCCGGGTGAGGTGACGACCCTGGTAGAGGGTCTGGAAGGGTGCCACTCGGCCAATATCTCTCCGGATAACGCCACCCTGTGGGTCCCGGCGCTGAAGCAGGATCGTATCTGCCTCTTTACCCTTGGTGATGACGGCCAGCTTACCGCGCAGACCCCGGCTGAAGTAACCACCGTTGAGGGTGCTGGCCCGCGCCATATGGCGTTCCATCCGAATCAGCAGTACGCCTACTGCGTAAACGAGCTTAACGGCTCGGTCGACGTATGGCAGCTCAGCAACGCTCACGGCCAGGTGGAGTGCGTACAGACCCTGGATATGATGCCTGCTGATTTCGCCGATACCCGTTGGGCGGCAGACATTCATATTACGCCAGACGGGCGTCACCTCTACACCTGCGACCGTACCGCCAGCATCGTGACTATCTTTAGCGTCTCGGAAGATGGCAGCGTGCTGGCCGTAGAGGGCTTCCAGCCCACCGAAACCCAGCCGCGTGGCTTCAATATCGACCACAGCGGTAAATATCTGATTGCAGCAGGACAAAAGTCGCACCATATCGCGTTGTACGCGATCCAGGGCGAGCAGGGCCTGCTGGAGGAGAAGGGCCGCTATGCCGTTGGGCAGGGACCGATGTGGGTAGTGGTGCACGCGCACTAATCTGTTAGCACCGTAACGCCGGGCGGCGGCTTCGCCTTGCCCGGCCTTGTATTATCCTTCTTGTGCAGAGGGCTGGCCATGATGGTGTCGATGGTTTAACCCGTTTAATTCATAGTCTCAATAATATGCCGGGTACCCAGGGCAATCTCTGTAACAGCGGCATAAAATATCTACTTTTTATGTGAGGGCTTGAAATAAAAATATGATGTAAACTGTATTTTAACAAAACTGCGGCATTCGCACTTAAAGAGAAAACGTTTTACAGAAATCCGGATATTGTCTCAATGCTTTTTTCTTTATGGGAATGGTATTGTGAATATAAAATTAAGAGACGGCGTGAGAAAAGTAATGCGAATTACTTTGCTGTTACTGGTTATTGCTGTGGTTTTATATCTTTCCTTTTTATTGTTGAATGTCAGGTATATTGATAAGAAAGAAAGCATACTGATGTTATCAGGAGAGGGTCTTATAGCCTTAATCGGTGGAGTAACAACAATATCGGTTGTTGTTAATGAACTTATTTTTAAAATTAAACCCAAGAAAAAACTTCCTGTGCTTATCTTTTTTATTGTCATTGTATTATTGGCTGTGATGTATGACATAGGCATTGAATATATATTCAATATTCATGGTTATAGTGAGTGCAGTCATTTTTCAAGGAAAGATTTAAATAGTCTTTTTGTAAGAAATGAAAATAACTGCTTTTTAGAAAGAACGCGGTGGCGGTAATCCACCGCGCTATTTTTATCTAATATCAATTATCAATTCGCCAGCAGATTCGCCCATTTTCTCACCATATTTCTCAGTGGCGAAGCCACCAACAAGAGAGACAATCAGATTGCAACCTAATGCCCCAGCCCCTGCGGCTTCAAATGTTGCAGCACCTAAAAGCAGTGAACAAACAGCGGTTGCAGCCCCTTTTTCTATCGCTATACCAGCCAAAGATGCGCCTCCTAACCCTCCAGCAAACTCCCCAACTGAGGTAAACGTAGTTTTCTTACACTCGCGTCCGGTCGTACAGGCATCATAGATTTTTCCGGCTGCATTAAGGGCATTAAGGCCGATCCCGACTCTGCCGAATACTTCCATCGCCTTAACAATTTTGGCGGCCTTTTCTATATGCGTGGCGTAGTTCTCAATATCACCCACACCGGTTTCGTTCCACTGGTGCGTAATGGCGCGAGTGGACAGTCCCAGTGATGTTTTGAGACTCTCATACTGGTTAAATATGAAACGTTTATTCATGAATGCTTTTAACACGCTGTCGAGTTGAGCCAGCAACTGACGGCGCTGGACATAAAACTCCTCCCCGATAAGCGCGCCCTGGGTGATGTAGGCGTTTTGATAGGTTGTCTGAATTTGTATCAGCAATTGCTCTATGCGCTCAAAATAACCTTTTGCGGCTTCTGCAATAGTCCCTGCTGCATCTCTTCCGGTTCCCGATGCATCAAGGGCAGCAGCAGCCATTGCCAGTGCATCGCGGTTTTTGTGCAAAAACAGGGCCTGCTGGTGGCTGAGCGGTGCCAGTGCCGCATCAACCCGTGCTTTGGCGGCTTTCATATGAGCTATCTGCCTATCATCCTGTTTTTCAGGATCGACAATTAACAGAAGTGAACCTGCTTTAAATTCCCCTGAGCCATTCAGCGAATGATAGAGGGCTTTTGTACCGGATACGGGTTCGTCATTGAATAACCAGGATTCATAGCTTTTCGCCGTTGCGCCATAGGGAAGAATACAGTAACCCGCATCAACAGGAATATGGAGCTTTTTAGGTGGTGCCGTTACAGGTTGTGGTGAGGGGGATGTCTGAGGAGGGACTTTAGCTGTCTGCGTATGCTGTACGGGCTGGGGTTGACTCACTATCCTGATACTTTGTGGCCTGCTCCTGCCCACAGGCCCGGCAGGGGATATTAGCCGATTTGAACCAGGGGGACAGCCACACGTAACCACAGCATTATTCCCCGCAGCGCATCGCCCATGAAGAATGACGAATGGAATATTACCGATAAGTTCACCGACCTGACCGCAGGCGGGGCAGGGCGTTGTTTTATCGCCATGACGAAGTGCGCCTGTTCCCTCAGTGCTGAAATACGGTAAAGAACTTATTGCGTAAGAACCTGTTGTTGTACGGTCGCCATCAAGTCCTTCGGGTATGCCATCCCATATAGAGCGGTTAGAGGTCATTATTCTGCCCCTCATGCTCAGGCGTATGAGATTGCGTATTGAGTTGAGCCAGCAGCTCAAAAGTAAGCGCATTGGTATACTGCTTCGTCATGTAAAACCCCTTTTTTTATATGGATAAATAGCAGGGTAATAATAACGCCGACAGGTGATGTTATTCAAAAAAGGTAACGGCCCTGCAGGCCGCATTAATGCTATGATTATTAAGTTACTTACATTAAATTACGCCCTGTAACCAGAAAATAGAAAGCCGCCTGAACAGCAGGCATAAAAAATCCGGAAATGGGTGAGCATTTCCGTAACGCCGGGCGGCGGCTTCGCCTTGCCCGGCCTACAAATCTTCAAAATCGGTGAGGTCGATATCCTCCGGGGTCGCCTGCCAGATCTGCTCGCAGTACTCTTTAATCGCCCGATCCGCAGAAAACATCCCCGAACGGGCGGTGTTAAGAATCGACATCCGCGTCCACTGCTCTTCATCATGCCAGGCGTCGTTGACCCGCTGCTGGCAGGCGGCATAGTCAGCAAAATCTGCCAGCACGAGGAAGGGATCGTCATACAGCAGGTTGTCGAGCAGGGGACGGAACATCTCTCTGTCGCCGCGCGAGAAGCGACCCTGGTCAATCTGCTCCAGCGCGTCGCGCAGATCCACATTCTCCTCTGCATAGCCTGCAGGCTGATACTCTTTGCTCTTCAGCGCCTGCACCTGCCCGGCGTTCATGCCGAAGAGGAAAAAGTTCTCCTCTCCCGCCTGCTGACGAATTTCGACGTTGGCCCCGTCGAGCGTACCGATGGTCAGTGCGCCGTTCATCATAAACTTCATGTTGCCGGTGCCCGAGGCCTCTTTTCCTGCCAGCGAGATCTGCTCGGAGAGATCCGCCGCCGGATAGATCGCCTGGGCATTCTGCACGTTAAAATCGGGCCAGAACACGACCTTAATCCGATGATTAATCGCCGGATCGTGATTGACCACTTCCGCCACGCCGGTAATCAGGCGGATCATCAGCTTCGCCATTGTGTAGCCAGGTGCGGCCTTGCCGCCAAAGATAAAGCAGCGCGGAGCGATCTTTACAGTCGGATCCCGGCACAGCCGCCGGTAGAGACTGATGATATAGAGCACGTTAAGGTGCTGGCGTTTGTATTCATGGATGCGCTTAACCTGAATATCAAACAGCATATCCGGCGATACCGCGATCCCTAACCGCTGTTGGATGCGATCCGCCAGCACCGCTTTGTTCTCCCGCTTGATGGTGCGCCAGGCTTTGCGGAACGCTGGGTCGTCGGCATGAGTCGTCAACGCTTCAAGGCGGGTGAGATCCGTGCGCCAGGCAAGGCCGATAGTCTTATCTATCAGCTCGGCCAGGCTTGGGTTGCTCATCATTAAAAAACGCCGGGGCGTGACGCCGTTGGTGACGTTAAGAAAACGTTCGGGAAACATCTCAGCGAAGTCGCGAAGAATGGTCTCCCGGAGCAGATCCGAGTGCAGGGCCGCCACGCCGTTGATCCGGTGGCTACCTACCGTGGCGAGATTGGCCATGCGCACGCGCTTGCTGCCGTTCTCATCGATCAGCGACATGCGCACCACCCGCGCCTCGTCATCGGGGTAGGCACGCCGGACATCCTCCAGCAGCCGCTTGTTGATCTCAAAGATAATCTCTACCAGCCGCGGGAGCATGCTCTGCATCAGCGGCAGGTCCCAGGTCTCCAGCGCCTCGGGCAGCAGGGTGTGGTTGGTGTAGGCGAAGGTGCGCCGGGTGATGATCCAGGCGTCCTCCCACGGCAGCAGGCGCTCATCCACCAGCAGGCGCATCAGCTCTGCAACGGCAATCGAGGGATGGGTATCATTGAGCTGGGCAGCAAAGCGATCGGCAAAGCGCTGAACCGGCGTGTGGCTGACATCCATCAGGCGCAGCATATCCTGTAGGGAGCAGGAGACAAAAAAGTACTGTTGGGCGAGGCGCAGGCGTTTACCCGCTTCCGGCTCGTCGTTGGGATAGAGGATCTTAGATAGGGTCTCTGAGACCACTTTCTCCTCCACCGCCTGGTAGTAATCACCGGCGTTAAAATCGTCGAGATCGAAGGTCTCAACCGCCTCGCTCTTCCAGAGCCGCAGCACGTTGCAGGTGTTGACCCGGTAGCCCTGAACCGGGACGTCATAGGCCACGCCTTTTACCTGCCGCGCCGGGGTCCACTGCACCCGCAGCCGCCCGCGCTCATCGGTCTGCATCTGGGTGGAACCGCCAAAATTAACGCAGAAGCAGACGTCGGGGCGGGCTATCTCCCAGGGGGTCCCCATCCGCAACCACTTGTCGGTACGCTCCACCTGCCAGCCGTCAACGATCTCCTGATCGAAAATGCCGAACTCATAGCGGATACCGTAGCCAATGGCCGGGATCTCCAGCGTGGCGAGGGAGTCAAGATAGCAGGCCGCCAGACGGCCAAGCCCGCCGTTGCCTAGCCCTGGCTCCTCTTCTACCTCCAGCAGCGTATCGAGATCCTGACCCAGGGTGCGCATGGCGTCCCGCGCTTCGCCCTCTAAATCAAGGCTTAGCAGATTAGCGCCAAGCTGGGGGCCAATCAGAAACTCTGCGGAGAGGTAGCAGACCACCTTCACCTGATGATGAGCATAGTTTTTCAGGGAGGCGGTCCAGCGCGCCAGCATGCGGTCCCGGACGGTAAAGGCGAGTGCCCTGTACCAGTCTTCGGGCGTAGCAATATCAGGGTAGCGCGCCTGGCGGCAGATTAGGTTGCGGACGACATCGTGTTCAAACGCTGAGCTCATGGTTGGCCTCACGCCTGCGAAGGGATATCCTCTATCACCATAGCCAACAGGTAAAACGATAGCAAATGTGGCGTTTTGGAAATGCTGCCTTAATGGTTTGGGGTTATTACCGAGTCTTCGTTTTTATCGCCATACAGAACGATTTTGGATGTATCGATCTGATTTTCGAGCTGCCGAAGATCGTAAGCGCTTTGCAGGCGCAACCAGAATTCAGGTGTACTGCCCAGTGCGGCTGCAATCCGAATTGCCAGCGAGGGGGTAATAGCGGTTTTACCGGCAAGAAAACGCGATACCGTAGCCGGAGTTACGCCGATATTAAGTGCAAAGCGGCGACCACTAATGCCCATATCCTCTAACTCTCTGGCGATAATTTCGCCCGGATGGGAAATTTTAAACTGTCTCATTAGTGATAATCCTCATAATTCAAAATGTAAGCATCCCCGTTAATAAATTGAAAAGTGATACGCCAGTTTGCCCGTACTGTGATTGACCAGTAACCCTCGCGCTCTCCTTTTAACGGATGCAGCTTATAGATCTGACGGTTTAGTTCGCCGATCTCTTTTGCCATATCAATAGCCTGTAGACGGTCATTAATCCTCTCAGCATCTTGTGCTGGAATGCCGGAAACAATTCCTTTTTCAAAAAGATGTTTCAACCCCTTATGTTTGAATGACTTAATCATGATCCTTTCCCTGTTACATGACGTGTAATATTCTAGAGCGATGTTACACGATGTGCAATACCTAAAAGAGATGCGGAAAAAGATGTTAGGACAGAATAGGCCCGGCAGATGTCGCGCTGCCGGGCATTAAGGCGGGTTACTGCTTCGGAGCGGCGACGACCTGGCTGCCTACGCCGCGGTTGTTGAACTCCCACATGCGGTTGAAGCTGGTATCGTTCAGTTCACGCGTCACGTTGCCTTTGTCATCCACCGCGCCGGTGTTGCCGGAGTACGGACGTTTGGAGACGGCGGCATCGCCCCAGGGTTTCGCCATATTAAAGCCTTCGTTGATCACGCTGTCGCGGATGACCACCTGGCCGTTGGTCGCCTGATCTACGTCCATGGAACGCCCGAGCTGGGCCACGCCGTCACCGGAGGCGATAAAGCGGCTGTTGGTCGCGAGGAAACCGTAATAGATATTAGAGAGCGTCGCCGGGGCGAAGACGTAGGCTTCCTGCTGGGTGCGGGAGTTCACCACGCGGAAATCGGTGTTATCAAACACCACCGCGCCACGGCCTGCGACGATATCCACATCGCCCTCAACGTAGCTGTTGGTCACCAGGGTACGAGTCTGGCGATCGTTACGCAGGGTATTATCCACGCCGCTGTTGGTCACGAAGAAGGTATTCTGGCGGCCAAGGATATTGACGTTGTTGATCTGTACCTTGTCACCGTCGCTGCGCAGGGCCACGGCCTGATGGTTGCCAGCATCAACGCTGTCGCCGAGGTTGTTCTCGATGGTCAGGTTCTGCAATTGCAGGCCGTTATTCTGCGACCAGAAGACTGCCGAGCACATCACGCCAACGCTGGCGCTGCCTTTACGCTGGCAGGCGTCGAACATATACCACGCCGGTTTGCCTGGCATATATTTTCCGCCTGGGTTAACCAGACGACGCCAGCTGTTGCTATCCATTTCGGAGTCCACGGCCAGACCAATCTTCACCTCTGCCGCTTTGTCGCCCGTACCGTAAATGGTCAGGCTACCCGGCGCAGCAGGAACAAATACTGTCCCTTCATACTCACCCGGCAGAACGGCAATGTACTGGCGCTCGCTGGTGTGCTTGTTGATGGCTGCATCTACCGCCGCCTGGAGGGTAGTGTGCGTCACGCCAGCCGTGCCCGCCGGGCCGACTACGAAGTTTGGCTGCGCAGGCAGACGAATAGCCGACGGGCTCCACGGAGCCGCATTCTGATCCATCGAAGCGAAGTAGCGAGCAGGGACAAAGTTCTGCGCTTCGTTAGCGGACAGCACCGGGCGCGCCGCGGTACCAGGGGCGGCCTGCGTGGAGGGAAGCTGATCCGGCGGCGTTGAGCTGCAGGCTGTCAGCGTCACGCCAAAAGCCAGGGCCAGCGTCAGGCGGGAAACCGAAAATGTGTTCAAGAGGTACTCCAGGCTTAACAGTTAAATAAGTTGCTATGAAGCCTGCTTTTTTATACTAAGTTGAGCGAAACGGGAAGCCGATTGTGTAAATCGGCTTCAATATCGTGTCGATTAGCTATAAAGGGCGGTGATCGATGCGCGATCGAGAGAGTGGACGTGGATATTAAACCCAACCATCGCCCCGCTGGCGTCTTCATCAACGTCCAGCTTCTCGACGTCCAGCGCGTGAACGGTAAAGATGTAGCGATGGGTCTTGCCCTTTGGCGGGGCCGCGCCGCCGTACCCGGCCTTGCCAAAATCTGTCCGCGTCTCGAATGCCCCCTCCGGCAGGGCAACCAGCGACGAGCCGGATCCCTGCGGCAGCACGCGGGTATCGGCTGGCAGATTCACCACCACCCAGTGCCACCAGCCAGAGCCGGTGGGTGCATCGGGATCGTAGCAGGTGACGGCAAAGCTCTTGCAGCCCGGCGGCACCTCATCCCACGCCAGATGCGGCGAAATATTGTCGCCCTCGTAGCCCATGCCGTTAAAAACATGGCGATTGTGTAGCTTTTCGCCTTCGCGAATATCCTGGCTGATCAGTCTCATCATGGCTCCTCTGTGAGTTATCACCCTTAGGCTAGGATAGTCCGTTCGATCTCAGGGCGCAAAATGTGCGGGATGGGCCACCGCCGCCAGCACCGCGCTCGTCAGCGTGCTGAGCTGTTCAGGCGAGATGACGTAGGGCGGCATCAGGTAGATCAGCCGGCCAAAGGGACGGATCCAGACGCCCTGCTCGACAAAGAAGCGTTGTAGCACAGCCATATTCACCGGCTGGTGGGTTTCGACTACGCCGATAGCGCCCAGCACCCGCACGTCGGCCACCGTCTCTGCGGCCCTGGCCGGCGCCAGCTCGCGCTTCAGCTGCGCCTCAATGGCGGCCACCTGCACCTGCCACTCGCCGCGCTCCAGCAGCTCAAGGCTGGCATTCGCTACCGCACAGGCCAGTGGGTTACCCATAAAGGTTGGGCCATGCATAAAGCAGCCCGCTTCGCCGTTGCTGATCGTCTCGGCCACCTCCCGGGTGGTGAGCGTCGCCGACAGGGTCATCGTCCCGCCGGTCAGGGCTTTGCCCAGGCAGAGGATGTCCGGTGTAATGTCCGCATGCTCGCAGGCAAAGAGTTTGCCGGTGCGGCCAAAGCCGGTGGCGATCTCGTCGGCGATCAGCAGGATCCCCTCCCGGTCGCACATCCGGCGGATACGCTTAAGCACCTCAGGATGGTAGAGGCGCATACCGCCCGCACCCTGCACGATCGGTTCCAGAATAACGGCGGCGATCTCATGGCGATGGGCGGCCATCAGGCGGGCGAAGCCCACGATATCCCGCTCGTCCCACTCGCCGTCAAAGCGGCTCTCCGGTGCGGGGGCAAAGAGGTTATCCGGCAGGTAGCCCGCCCACAGGCTGTGCATGGAGTTGTCCGGATCGCAGGCCGACATCGCGCCAAAGGTATCGCCGTGGTAACCCCGGCGGAAGGTCAGGAAGCGACGGCGCGGCTCGCCCTTCGCCTGCCAGTATTGCAGAGCCATCTTCATCGAGACCTCTACCGCTACCGATCCAGAGTCGGCCAGAAAGACGCACTCCAGCGACTCGGGGGTCATCGCCACCAGCTTGCGGCAGAGCGCGACCGCCGGAGCATGAGTAATGCCGCCAAACATCACATGCGACATCGCATCGATCTGCGTTTTCATCGCCGCATTGAGGTGAGGGTGGTTATAGCCGTGAATGGCCGCCCACCACGACGACATGCCGTCAACCAGCTGCTCGCCGGAGGCAAGCTGAAGCTCGCAGCCACGCGCAGAGTCCACTGGATAAACCGGCAGCGGGGAGGTCATGGAGGTGTAAGGGTGCCAGATATGGCGTCGGTCAAAGGCGAGATCGTCCGGGGTCATAATCGACTTGTAAACCAAATTAAAAACATTTAGGTTTACGATCATAACCCAAACATGAACTAAATACACCTTTTGGAGAAGCCCCCATGGCTCACCACGCACGCTGGACAATGTCGCAAGTTACCGAGCTGTTTGAAAAACCGCTCCTCGATCTGCTGTTTGAAGCACAGACCATCCATCGCCAGCACTTTGACCCGCGCCAGGTTCAGGTCAGCACCCTGCTGTCGATCAAAACCGGGGCCTGCCCGGAAGATTGCAAATACTGCCCGCAAAGCTCGCGCTACAAAACTGGACTTGAGACGGAGCGCCTGATGGAGGTGGAGCAGGTGCTGGACTCGGCCCGCAAGGCTAAAAATGCCGGATCGACCCGCTTCTGCATGGGGGCGGCGTGGAAGAACCCGCACGAGCGTGATATGCCCTATCTGGAGCAGATGGTGCAGGGCGTAAAAGCGATGGGCCTCGAAGCCTGCATGACCCTGGGCACTCTTGACGAAACCCAGGCCCAGCGGCTGGCGTCGGCGGGTCTGGACTACTACAACCATAACCTCGACACCTCCCCGGAGTTCTACGGCAACATCATCACCACCCGTACCTATCAGGAGCGTCTCGACACGCTGGACAAAGTGCGCGATGCGGGGATCAAGGTCTGCTCGGGCGGCATCGTCGGCCTGGGCGAAACGGTTAAGGATCGCGCGGGTCTGCTGTTGCAGCTGGCGAACCTGCCGACGCCGCCGGAGAGCGTGCCAATCAACATGCTGGTGAAGGTGAAGGGCACCCCGCTGGCGGATAACGACGACGTTGACGCTTTCGATTTTATCCGCACCATTGCGGTGGCACGCATCATGATGCCGACCTCCTTCGTGCGTCTCTCTGCCGGTCGCGAGCAGATGAACGAGCAGACCCAGGCAATGTGCTTTATGGCCGGGGCCAACTCCATCTTCTACGGCTGCAAGCTGTTAACCACGCCTAATCCTGAAGAGGACAAAGACGTCCAGCTGTTCCGCAAGCTTGGGCTGAACCCGCAGCAGACCGACGTGATGACCGGGGATAACGAGCAACAGCAGCAGCTGGAGCAGCAGATCTTTAACGCCGACACCGACCAGTTCTACAACGCGGCGGCGCTATGAGCTGGCAGCAGCGCATCGATGCCGCGTTAGCGACCCGGCGGGCCGCCGACGCCCTGCGTACGCGCCGGGTGGTTGAGCAGGGTGCGGGGCGCTGGCTGACGGTAGGCGACAGCCGCTACTGCAACTTCTCCAGCAATGACTATCTCGGCTTAAGCCAGCATCCGGCCATCGTTCACGCATGGCAGCAGGGCGCGGAGCAGTACGGCGTAGGCAGCGGCGGCTCCGGGCACGTCAGCGGCTATACCCGGGCGCACTATGCGCTGGAGAGCGAGCTGGCCGACTGGCTGGGCTACCCTCGTGCGCTGCTGTTCATCTCCGGCTTTGCCGCCAACCAGGCGGTGATTGCCGCCCTGACTGGCAAAGAGGATCGCATCGTGGCGGATAAGCTCAGTCACGCCTCGCTGCTGGAGGCTGCCAGCCTCAGTCCGGCCCAGCTGCGGCGCTTCGCCCACAACGACGTTGACCAGCTCGCCACGCTGCTGGAGAAACCCTGCAACGGCCAGCAGCTGGTGGTGACCGAGGGGGTTTTTAGCATGGATGGCGACAGCGCGCCGCTGGCAGCCATCGCTGAGCAGGCACGCAGCGCCGGGGCCTGGCTGCTGGTGGATGATGCCCACGGCGTCGCCGTCACCGGCAGCGAAGGGCGCGGCAGCTGCCAGCAGCAGGGCGTAAAGCCCGAGCTGCTGGTAGTCACCTTTGGCAAAGGCTTCGGCGTCAGCGGCGCGGCAGTGCTGTGCAGCGAGGCGGTTGCCACCTACTTCGAACAGTTTGCTCGCCACCTGATCTACAGCACCTCCATGCCTCCCGCTCAGGCCGTGGCCCTCAGCGCCGCGCTGGGCGTGATCCGGGGAGAGGAGGGCGATCAACGCCGGGCGGCGCTCGCCGGGCTGGTTCAGCGTTTTCGTCACGGTGCAGAGTCGCTCCCGGTGCGCATTACCGCTTCACAAAGCGCCATCCAGCCGCTGATCGTTGGCGATAACAGCCGGGCGCTGAGCCTGGCAGATCGCCTGCGGCACCAAGGGTGCTGGGTGACGGCCATTCGCCCGCCCACCGTTCCGGCAGGCACCGCGCGCCTGCGCCTGACCCTGACGGCGGCCCACCAGCCGGAGGATATCGATCGTCTGCTGGAGGTGCTGCATGAGCCTGGTGAATAAGCGCGCAGTAGCGGCGGCCTTTGGCCGGGCGGCGCAGAGCTACGACAGCCATGCCCAGCTGCAGCGCCAGAGCGCCGATCTGCTGCTGGCGAAGCTGGGCGAACGCAACCCGGCTAGCGTGCTGGACGCGGGCTGCGGGCCGGGCAGCATGAGTCGCTACTGGCGCGACGCCGGCGCGGAGGTGACCGCCCTCGATCTCTCCCTGCCGATGCTCAGGCAGGCCCAGAGCCAGCAGGCCGCCCAGCACTATATTGCGGCGGATATTGAAGCGTTGCCTCTGGCCGAGGCCCGGTTCGATCTCGCCTGGAGCAACCTCGCGGTGCAGTGGTGCAATGATTTAGGTCAGGCGCTGGGCGAGCTGCATCGCGTCGTGCGTCCTGGCGGGGCGGTGGCCTTCACCACCCTGGCGGGCGGATCGCTGCCGGAGCTGAATCAGGCCTGGCAGGCGGTGGACAACCGTTCCCACGCCAACCGATTTTTAGCGGAGGAGGCGCTGGCCGACACCGTTAGCGCCTGGCGAGGTCGCTGCGGCGTGGAGCATATCACGCTCGCCTTTGACGACGCTCTCTCGGCTATGCGCTCGCTAAAGGGCATCGGCGCGACGCACCTGCACGCTGGCAGGCACAACCAGCCTCTGACCCGCGGCCAGCTTCAGCGCCTGCAGCTGGCGTGGCCGCAGAGGCAGGGCAAATGCCTGCTGACCTATTCACTTTTTTGGGGAGTCATTGAACGTGACTGAACGCTATTTTGTCACCGGCACGGATACGGAAGTCGGTAAAACGGTCGCCAGCTGTGCGCTGCTGCAGGCCGCCGCGCAAGCCGGATGGCAGATCGCAGGCTACAAGCCGGTCGCCTCCGGCAGCGAGATGACGTCGGAGGGGCTGCGCAACAGCGACGCGCTGGCGCTACAGCTCAACAGTACGCTGGCCCTGAGCTACGAGGCTGTGAATCCCTATACCTTTGCCGAGCCGACCTCGCCACACATCGTCAGCGCCGCGCTCGGGCAGCCTATCGAATCTGAAACGCTCTCGGCAGGGCTGCGGAGGCTGGAGACGCAGGCGGAGTGGGTACTGGTGGAGGGGGCCGGAGGCTGGTTTACTCCGCTCTCGGAGACCCTGACCTTTGCCGACTGGGCCACCCAGGAGCAGCTGCCGGTGATTTTAGTGGTGGGCGTTAAGCTTGGCTGCATCAACCATGCGGTGCTGACCGCCCAGGCGGTGCAGCAGGCGGGACTGCGGCTGGCGGGCTGGATTGCTAACGACGTCGTGCCGCCGGGCAACCGTCACGCGGAGTATCTGGCAACGCTTAAGCGTATGCTGCCCGCCCCGTTTCTTGGGGAGATCCCGTGGCTGGAGAACGCCTCGCCAGAGAGTGAAACCGGCCGCTGGCTCGATCTCAGTGCTTTAGGTTCGGCGTCATCCACTGGGAAAGCAGCGGATCATCCAGCTGCATAACGCTCCCCTGGGCCACGCTGCGTCCCCGATGCAGGAGATAGAAGCGGTCGGCGACGCGGCGTATAAACGACAGGTGCTGCTCCGCCAGCAGGATGGTGATGCCAAAGTCCTGGTTCAGGCGCACCAGAAGGTTGCCCAGCTTATGGATAAAGGCCTGGCCCAGCCCCCGGGTGGGCTCATCGAGTATCAACAGGCGGGGATGGGTCACCAGCGCCCTGGCCAGCGCCAGCTGATGCTGGTTATCCTCCGACAGGCCTGTGCCCTTAACCTGGCGCAGGGCGTACAGCTCGGGAAAAAGATCGTAGATATCCCGCGTCACGGCGCTGCCTGGCTCGCCGACAGCCATCCAGGCTACCTGTAAGTTCTCTTCCACCGTCAGCTGGGAGAAGATCCGCCTCTCCTGCGGCACGCAGGCGATGCCCATCGCCGGGCGATCCTCCATCCTCACCTGTAACAGGTTGAGTGGGGCTGCGCCTGCCTCATGCCAGATGATGCTCCCGCTCTCTACCGGCAGATAGCCAGAGATACAGTTGACCAGGGTCGTTTTTCCCATTCCCGGCAGCCCCATTACGCAGGTGCAGGTTCCAGGGATAAGATCGAGATCGACATTCCATAGCGTATGTCGATCGCCGTAATAGTGATTCACTGCGCGTAAGCTCAACATCTTTTCATCTCCTGGCTTGGCCTGCTCTGTAAGAGATATGTTGCAAAAGCCTTGCCAGAAGCGAGTTATGCTCTGTTTTTCGGAGCAGGATGAAGAAAAATCGCTAAATTCAATTAATCCGCCGGTCTGCCTGATTGCTTCTGCACGCTGTTAGTGCTAGTCACAGGCGAATCTGATTTTTCATGGTGCAGTCGCAAGCAAATGCGATAAAAAATGGTGGGAAAATTTTTTTACCTGCGCACCGTTTCGCAAAACCTGGTTTTCGCTGAGTCACAGGGGGTACGGGCTGGCGACAGTTATCCACTATTCCTGTGGATAACCTTGTGCATTAGAGTTAGAAAACGCGTGCAAAGCGAGAGAGCACGCGGCCTGGGCATGAATTGATGCGAAACGCGGCTTTTTGTATAAAAATAATAAATTCAATAAGTTAGATAAAAGCAACGGATGTAAGAAAAGTGTCACCCACTGACACAAAACTTTCACCACCCGACTTGACAAATGTTAAATCGCAAAAAGTTCTGGGGATAAGATATTTTTTTTAGTTTTTAATTCTGTCCCTGGCGCAAATTTTCCTTACTGCGCTTGAAATTGCCTTAAGTAACACAGATATTCTGGTCTGCCACTGGCTTTTTATCCAGTATAAATTATTGGCAAAATCCGCTGTCGCGAGTAAAATTACTCACCTGCACGCTCATTCCTTCATCAGGTAGCCATTCATGAGTAAACCATTCAAACTGAATTCCGCTTTTCGTCCCTCTGGCGATCAGCCAGAAGCCATTCGCCGCCTGAAAGAGGGGCTGGAGGACGGGCTGGCGCACCAGACCCTGCTCGGGGTAACCGGTTCAGGGAAGACGTTTACCGTTGCCAACGTGATCGCCGATCTCCAGCGACCGACGATGGTGCTTGCGCCGAATAAAACCCTGGCGGCACAGCTCTATGGCGAAATGAAGGAGTTTTTCCCGGACAACGCCGTGGAGTACTTCGTCTCTTACTACGACTACTACCAGCCAGAAGCATATGTGCCCAGCTCCGATACTTTCATCGAAAAGGATGCCTCGGTGAACGAGCACATCGAGCAGATGCGTCTCTCGGCAACCAAAGCGCTGCTGGAGCGCCGTGACGTCGTGGTGGTGGCCTCGGTATCGGCCATCTACGGCCTCGGCGACCCCGATCTCTACCTGAAGATGATGCTGCACCTGACTATCGGCATGATCATTAACCAGCGTGATATCCTGCGCCGCCTGTCGGAGTTACAGTACACGCGTAACGATCAGGCTTTCCAGCGTGGCACCTTCCGCGTGCGCGGCGAAGTGATCGATATCTTCCCGGCGGAGTCGGACGACGTGGCACTGCGCGTTGAGCTGTTTGACGAGGAGGTTGAGCGCCTGTCGCTGTTCGATCCGCTGACCGGCCACGTTGAATCCACCATTCAGCGCTACACCGTCTACCCCAAAACCCACTACGTCACCCCGCGCGAGCGCATCGTGCAGGCGATGGAAGACATTAAGGTAGAGCTGGCGGACCGGCGCAAGACGTTGCTGGCGAATAACAAGCTGCTGGAAGAGCAGCGTATTACCCAGCGCACCCAGTTTGACCTCGAGATGATGAACGAGCTGGGCTACTGCTCAGGGATTGAGAACTACTCCCGCTACCTCTCCGGACGCGGTCCGGGTGAAGCGCCGCCGACGCTGTTTGACTACCTGCCAGCCGACGGCCTGCTGGTGATCGACGAATCCCACGTCACTATTCCGCAGATCGGCGGCATGTACCGTGGCGACCGGGCGCGTAAAGAGACGCTGGTAGAGTACGGCTTCCGCCTGCCGTCGGCGCTGGACAACCGTCCGATGAAGTTTGAAGAGTTCGAGGGCCTGGCCCCGCAGACCATCTACGTCTCGGCGACGCCGGGCAACTACGAGCTGGAGAAGTCCGGGGAAGAGATTGTCGATCAGGTGGTGCGTCCCACAGGCCTGCTTGATCCCATTATCGAAGTTCGCCCGGTGGGCACGCAGGTGGACGATCTGCTGTCGGAGATCCGCAAGCGCGTCGCCATTAACGAGCGCGTGCTGGTTACTACGCTGACCAAGCGCATGGCCGAGGACCTGACCGAGTATCTGGAAGAGCACGGCGAGAAGGTGCGCTACCTGCACTCGGATATCGACACCGTCGAACGTATGGAGATTATCCGCGACCTGCGTCTGGGCGAGTTCAACGTGCTGGTGGGGATCAACCTCCTGCGTGAGGGGCTGGATATGCCTGAGGTTTCGCTGGTGGCGATCCTCGACGCAGATAAAGAGGGCTTCCTGCGCTCGGAGCGCTCGTTGATCCAGACCATTGGTCGTGCGGCGCGTAACGTCAACGGTAAGGCTATTCTGTATGGGGATAAAATCACCCCGTCGATGGCGAAAGCGATCGGTGAAACCGAGCGTCGCCGGGCGAAGCAGCAGCAGTACAACGAAGAGCACGGCATTACGCCGCAGGGTCTGAATAAGAAAGTGGTCGATATTCTGGCGCTGGGCGAGAACATCGCCAAGACCAAAGCAAAAGGTCGCGGAAAATCCCGCTCACCGGTGGTGGTGGACGAGTCCGAGATGGCGCTGACGCCGAAGGCGCTGCAACAGAAGATCCACGAACTGGAGGCGCAAATGCTACAGCACGCTCAGAACCTAGAGTTCGAAGAGGCGGCGCAGCTGCGCGATCGCCTCCATCAGCTTCGCGATCTCTTTATTGCAGCGTCCTGATCTGCCTAAACAATTTGCTTAAACAATCTGCCTAAACAACAGGCGGAAACCGCACCCAGGCCCGCACACCGGGCTTCGGCGTGCGGTTATGCAGATAAAACTGTCCGTCGTGCAGCTGGGCGATACGGCTGACGATGCTCAGCCCCAGCCCAATGCCCCCGTAGCGGCTGTCCATCCGCACAAAGGCTTTGCTCAGCTCTTTGCTTTTCGCCTCGTCCACGCCGGGGCCTTCATCTTCCACTGCCAACACCGGGGCAGGCGTCTGCTCAAGCTTGAGGGTAATAACGCTTTTCTCCGGGCTGTAGCGGTGAGCGTTCTCCACCAGATTTCTTAGCAGCACGCGGAGCTGTACGGCGTCGCCGCGTACCGCCACGTCTTCCCGATGCTCAGGCAGCGCCAGGGTCTGCTGGCGAGTGCTCAACATCGTGTGCAGCTCATCCTGTAGCGGCAGCATCACGTCGCGGATCAGCATCACCTGCTGATAGCTGCCCGCCGAGAACGACTGGGCCATGCGTGCCAGCTGCAGAAGCTGGGAGACGCTCTCCGTCATCTGGTCAATACGTAAGATTAGGCGGCTAACGTCAACGGAAGGGTAGCTTTTTGCCAGCAGCTCCAGGTGTAGACGCAGCCCCGCCAGCGGGGTACGCAGCTCGTGAGCGACATCGGCAGTAAAGAGCCGCTCGCGATCGAGCGTCAGGTTCAGTCGCGCCACCAGCTGGTTAATGGCCGAACTGACCGCTTCTACCTCTGCAGACGGATTATCGAGCACAATGGGCTGCAAATTGTCGGGCGTGCGTAGCTCCAGCTCGCGATGCAGATCGTGCAGGGGGCGGATGATGAGCTTCACCGCCTGCATGCAGAGCAGCAGGGCGATGCCAATAATAAACAGGCTCGGTACCAGCAGGCTGGCAACCGCTTCGCGCACCTCATGCTCAATGTGCTCATGGTTGTTGTGCTTATAGATTGCGCTCTCAACCAGCAGCTGGATCTGCTCCTTGCTCTCATGCCACAGCCAGAAGACGCTGATGAGCTGAAACACCACAAGGATTGACCCAATGGTCAACAACAGGCGTCCGCGGAGCGTCCATCGGCTGGGGGAGAGCACCTTTTTTATCTTCTCTGGCATAGGGTCAGGTTGTCTGTTCCATTTTAATCAGCTGATAGCCAAAACCACGCACCGTGCGGATACGATCTTTGCCAATCTTTTCCCGCAAATTGTGGATATGTACCTCCAGGGTATTGGTGGCTGGCTCATTATCCCAGTTATAGATGTCATTATAGAGAATTTCCCGGTGCACCGGGCTACCCGCCTTAAGCATCAGGCGTGACAGCAGAGCGTACTCTTTTGGCGTCAGATCCATAGTGTGCCCAGCCAGCCACACCTGCCGGGTATTAACGTTCAGGCGTAGGTCGTCAACGATAATTTCGCTATCGCCCTGGTTGGTATGGCGGCGCAGCAATGCCCGGATGCGGGCGTTCAGCTCCTCCAGCGCAAAGGGCTTAATCAGATAGTCGTCCGCGCCCGCGTCCAGCCCGCAGATACGATCCTCCACGGTATCGCGGGCGGTCAGGATCAGCACCGGCAGGGAGACCTTCTCCCGCCGCAGCCGCTGCAACAGATGCAGGCCATCTTCATCCGGCAGCCCCAGATCGAGCACAATCAGGCTGTAGTGTCCTGACGTCAGACAGAGCATCGCCTCCCGGCTGGTGCTCACGCCGTCGCAGGCGTACCCCTCTGACTGCATTGCGAGAATGAGTCCCTGCAACAGTAGGGTATCATCTTCTACGATTAATATTTTCATTCACTATGACTCCCTGCACGCGGCCAAAATATCATCGGCTGGATGATAAACCTGGGTCTGTACGCCCGTAATACCCAGCATGGTTGAAAACAGATTGTCCTGCGAAAAAGCCTCGCTGGCGGCGCGTTTTTGCAGACATGCTTCACTCACCCGATAACGCTGCTGAAAATCCTGCGATAGCCAGATCAGCATCGGCACATGTTTCTGCGACTCCGGCGCGATGGCGTAGGGCAGGCCATGCAGATAGACGCCATTTTCACCTAAAGACTCCCCGTGATCGGAGAGGTAGACCAGGCTGGTGGTAAATTTATCCTGCTGCGCCTGCAGCAGTTTTATCGCTTTATCGACGACATAGTCGACGTACAGTACCGTATTATCGTAAGTGTTTTTAAGCTGTTCTTGCGAACAGGTCTGGATTTCGTTGGTATCGCAGGTCGGGGTAAATTTCCTGAACTGCGGCGGATAGCGTTCGTAATAGGTCGGGCCGTGGCTGCCGATGGTATGCAGGACGATCAGTCCGTCGCCTTGTAGCTTATCGATATACTGCGCCAAATCATGGAAGAGAATATCGTCCCGGCACTCACCCGCCGTGCAGTCATCCACCAGGTTCAGCGCCGTCACGTCCTGATGAGGAACCCGGTCGCAGGCCCCTTTGCAGCCGCCGTCGTTCTCGTTCCACAGTACCTGAATACCCGCGCGCTGGATAATATCCAGCAGGCCTTCCCGATGGTGGGCCAGCTGCTCGTCGTAGTTCTTGCGCGCCATCCCAGAGAACATGCAGGGAACGGAGACCGCCGTCACCGTGCCGCAGGAGCTGGTCTGTGGGAAGTAGACTACGTTATCCTGCTTAAGCCGTGGATTGGTGTCGCGCCCGTAGCCGGAGAGAGAGAAATCCTCTGCTCGTGAGGTTTCACCCACCACCAGAATAGTTAAATTCTTTTTCGCGCCCTGATGCATCTGCGGCACCAGCGCGGCGTCTTCGCCTAACTTCACCAGCGGCAGGTTATCCATACGATGGTGCTTATAGTAAGAGTAGACGGCGGTAATGCTGTTAGAGGGTCCCAGAGATTTCACCAGTTCACGATTATTGCGAAACAGCGAGGCGTAATCTTTATAGAAAAAGAGCGCTACCACCAGCAGCACGGCGACCGACACGAGAATATTCGCCCCCCGCAACAGCAGGCTACGCCAGCCGGAAGGGTGTTTTTTAATCCGCAGCCAGCAGGCCAGCATGGCCATCAGCACCCCGGAGATCCCAATCGTCAGCAGCAGCTGGGGCGTGAGTAAAGCAAAGCTTTCGGCTGGGGTGGTATCAAGAATATTGGCGATCATGGTACGGTCGATAATCACGCCGTAGGTCCAGATAAAGTACTGGGTCGCCGCGCAGAGCAGGATAAACAGGCAGATCAGCAGCCGATCCAGCCAGATAAACGACGCCAGGGTGGTCAGGATATTGATCACGCAGAAGGTAACGATCGGCATCGATAAAAATACTGCCAGCGACCACGGCGAATGTACCGCCAGCAACGTCCAGGCCTGACGATAAAAGACGAGATTCAGCACGACGGCAATATAGAACGAAAACAGGATGGTAAAGGTCATGCGCCCTAGGGCAGGCCTGTAGAACGGGAACATACGCATACATTACTTCCAGAAAAGAGTATGTTGCGTATGCTCACAGAAGAGGGTTAAGGGAACCTTAAGATCTTCAGAAAAGTCCGAGGATGTAAAAAACTTAGCCCAGCCGCTGTACCGCCTGCTCCAGCGCGGCACGCAGCAGGTGACGATCGTGATGATGGGGAACGTCGCTGGCCTCCAGCGCCTCCTGGACCACGATGCGGTCGCTGAGATCCGCCGTCTCCGCCTCTGGCCCCACCACGACGGCGTCCACGATCCGCTTGCCTACGCGCTGCTCTAACAGAGCCAGCTTAGCGGCCAGATTCATTCGTGCCGCCTCGGCGCTCAGCTCCTTGCCTAAGTTGTCGATATAGACCACCGGGGCTGGGGTGCGGCGCAGCGCCTGGGCAAGATCGCCAAGCAGCACCAACGGCATTAGGCTGGTGTAAAAGCTGCCGGGGCCAATCAGAATAAGATCCGATTCGGCAATGGCGTCTGTCGCTTCCCGGGTAGCGGGCACGGAGGGGAAGAGCATCAGCTCCTGAATGGGGGTAGTCAGCCCATCGACGTTGACCTCGCCGTAGACCGTGTGTCCCTCGCTGTCGATAGCCATCAGATCTACCGGCTGCTCCGACATCGGGATCAAAAACGCATCGACCTTCAACAGGTTGCGAATTAAATTGATCGCTTCCAGAGGCCTTACGCTAAGGTGGTCCAGCGCCTTTAACATCAGATTTCCGAGGTTATGGCCCGAAAGCTCGCCATTACCTGTAAAACGATACTCAAACATCGCCGAAGCGACGCTCTGCTCAGTGATTAACTGGTTTAAACAGTTACGCATATCGCCCCAGGCGATGCCGCCCTCGGCGCGACGAATACGCCCGGTTGACCCGCCGTTGTCGGTGGTGGTGACGATCCCCGTCAGCCTTGAACCCAGCGATCCCAGCGAGGACATAACGCGACCCAGACCGTGTCCGCCGCCGAGGGCGACAACCCGATCAAGATCCGCAAGCGTACGACTACGCATAGCTTTTCCTTAATGGCTAAAAAACTGCGCTACGTTAACGTAAATACCACTAAAAGACGATGCCCCAGGCGGGTGAAAATGATGCATATCAAGGCAAGAGGCTGATTTTCACGTATTCTGTAATGAAAATGCATGATTAAGCCGCTATATATAATTTTATATAGCGATAGGCGAGGATGGCGAAAGTCACTTTATCGCGCTACTATCGCTATCTATAGCGTTAACACACTCTAGCCTCTGCGCCTACGTCTTAAGGATACGGTGCTTTGGCCGTGGCAGTTGCCACCAGGGTGCAGGAAGAAATGACTGCATCTCCCGTATTTGGAAAGGTGTACATGGCCTCACAGCTTACCGATGCATTCGCGCGTAAGTTCTATTACCTGCGTCTGTCTATTACCGACGTGTGCAATTTTCGTTGCACCTACTGCCTGCCCGATGGCTACAAGCCGGGCGGGGTCACCAACAAAAGCTTTCTGACCCTCGATGAAATTCGGCGGGTGACCCGTGCGTTCTCCGCGCTCGGCACGGAGAAGGTGCGGCTGACCGGCGGGGAGCCCTCGCTGCGCCGCGACTTTACCGAGATCATCGCCGCAGTGCGGGAGAACGCCGCTATCCGCCAGCTGGCGGTGACCACCAACGGCTATCGCCTGGCGCGGGACGTGGCCAGCTGGCGTGAAGCCGGGCTGACCGCCATCAACGTCAGCATCGACAGCCTCGATGCCCGGCAGTTCCATGCCATCACCGGGCAGGATAAGTTTCACCAGGTGATGCAGGGCATTGATGCCGCTTTCGAGGCGGGCTTTGAAAAGGTCAAGGTCAACACCGTGCTGATGCGCGACGTCAACCATCACCAGCTTGATACCTTCCTGGCGTGGATCCAGTCTCGTCCCATTCAACTGCGCTTTATCGAGCTAATGGAGACCGGCGAGGGGAGCGATCTGTTCCGCAAGCATCACCTCTCCGGCATGGTGCTGCGCGATGAGCTGCTGCGTCGCGGCTGGATCCAGAAGCTGCGCGGCCGCAGCGACGGCCCGGCGCAGGTCTTCTGCCACCCGGACTACAGCGGTGAAATCGGCCTGATCATGCCCTATGAGAAAGACTTCTGCGCCAGCTGCAACCGGCTGCGCGTCTCGTCGGTGGGCAAGCTGCATCTCTGCCTGTTCGGCGACGGCGGCGTGAGCCTGCGCGATCTTCTGGCGGAAGATGCCCAGCAGGCGGAGCTGGAAGCGCGCATCGCTGAGGCGCTGACGCACAAGAAGCAGACCCACTTTCTCCATCAGGGCAATACCGGCATCACGCAAAATCTTTCCTATATCGGCGGATAAACCTTACAAGGAGGCAGTTTATGAGTCAGGCCAGCGCAGAGTTTGTCCCGGCACGCATTGCCGTGCTGACCGTTTCCAGCCGTCGCGGCGAAGAGGAGGATACCTCCGGCCACTTCCTGCGCGATGCAGCTCACGAAGCGGGTCATCAGGTGGTGGCGAAAGCCATCGTCAAGGAGAACCGCTACGCCATTCGCGCTCAGGTCTCAGCGTGGATCGCCAGTGATGAAGTGCAGGTTATCGTGATCAACGGCGGCACCGGCTTTACCACCGGTGACCAGACCCCGGAGGCGCTGCTGCCGCTCTTCGATCGCGAGGTTGAAGGCTTTGGTGAGGTGTTCCGCATGCTCTCCTTCGAGGAGATTGGCACCGCCACGCTCCAGTCCCGCGCGGTGGCCGGTATCGCTAACGACACGCTGATTTTTGCCATGCCTGGCTCAACCAAAGCCTGCCGTACCGCATGGGAGAATATTATTGCGCCGCAGCTCGATGCGCGTACCCGTCCGTGCAATTTTCACCCCCATTTGAAGAAATAAGCTATGTCTCAACTGACCCACATTAACGCTGCCGGTGAGGCGCACATGGTCGATGTCTCAGCAAAAGCCGAGACCGTGCGTGAAGCGCAGGCGGAAGCCTTTGTCACCATGCTCCCTGAGACGCTGGCGATGATTATCGACGGCAGTCACCATAAGGGCGACGTCTTTGCGACCGCGCGTATTGCCGGTATCCAGGCAGCGAAGCGCACCTGGGAGCTGATCCCCCTGTGCCATCCACTGATGCTTAGCAAGGTTGAAGTGAATCTGGAGGCGCAGCCGGAACAGAGTCGGGTGCGCATTACTACCCTGTGCCGCCTGACCGGCAAGACTGGCGTCGAGATGGAGGCGCTAACGGCGGCTTCGGTGGCGGCGCTGACTATCTATGACATGTGTAAAGCGGTGCAGAAAGATATGGTGATTGGCCCGGTTCGCCTGCTGGCGAAGAGCGGTGGCAAATCCGGTGATTTCAGGGCGGATAACGATGATTAGAGTTCTCTTTTTTGCCCAGGTGCGGGAGCTGGTGGGCTGCGATAGCCTGACGCTGGAGAGCGAGTTCCCTAGCGTGGAAGCGCTGCGTCAACAGCTGGCCGCCAGGGGTGACCGTTGGGCGCTGGCGCTGGAGGAGGGCCGCCTGCTGGCGGCAGTCAACCAGACGCTGGTGAGCTTTGACCATCCGGTGGTGAACGGCGACGAAGTCGCACTCTTCCCACCGGTCACGGGAGGCTAAGATGAGTGACACCCGCATTCGCGTAGGACTCGAGCCTTTTAGCGTCGGCGAGGAGTATACCTGGCTGGCGGAACGCGACGAAGAGGGGGCGGTGGTCACCTTCACCGGCAAGGTGCGCAATCATAATCTCGGTGACAGCGTGCGCGCCCTGACCCTGGAGCACTATCCTGGCATGACCGAAAAAACGCTGGTGGATATCGTTCAGCAGGCCCGCGATCGCTGGCCACTGGGCCGCGTCACGGTGATCCATCGCATTGGCGAGCTGTGGCCAGGGGATGAGATTGTCTTCGTTGGCGTCACCAGCGTCCATCGCGGTAGCGCTTTTGCCGCCGGAGAGTACATTATGGACTACCTGAAGACCCGCGCCCCCTTCTGGAAGCGAGAGGCGACGGAGGAGGGCGATCGTTGGGTCGAGGCGCGGGAGAGCGACCAGCAGGCGGCTAAGCGCTGGTAAGCCGCTTTCCTGAGGATGTGTTACCCTTAGAAGCGTGTTCACTTAACAGGAGTTAATCATGGACCGATTCCCACGATCCGATTCAATTGTCCAGGCCCGCGGCGGGCTGCAAACCTACATGGCCCAGGTCTACGGTTGGATGACCTGCGGACTGTTCCTGACGGCGTTTATCGCCTGGTTCGCGGCCAATACCCCTGCGGTGATGATGTTTGTCTTCTCCAGCAAAATCACCTTCTTTGGCCTGATCATTGCCCAACTGGCGCTGGTGTTCGTGCTCTCCGGGCTGGTGCATAAGCTCAGCGCGGCGATGGCTACCACGCTGTTTATGCTCTACTCGGCGCTGACCGGTTTGACCCTTGCCAGCATCTTTGTGGTCTATACCTACTCGTCCATCGCCAGCACCTTTGTGGTGACCGGCGGCATGTTTGGGGCGATGAGCCTCTACGGCTACACCACTAAGCGCGACCTGAGCGGCTTCGGCAATATGCTGTTTATGGCGTTGATTGGCATTGTGCTGGCCTCGCTGGTCAACTTCTGGCTGAAGAGCGAGACGCTGATGTGGATAGTAACCTATATCGGGGTGATTGTTTTCGTTGGCCTGACGGCCTATGACACGCAGAAGCTGAAAAATATCGGCGAGCAGATTGACGTCAGCGACACCGGCAACCTGCGTAAATACGCTATCCTCGGGGCGCTGACGCTCTATCTGGACTTTATCAACCTGTTCCTGATGCTGCTGCGGATTTTTGGCAACCGCAGATAAGGTAAACGCCGGGCGGCACGATGTTTGCCCGGCCTACAAAACTGTAGCCCCGGTAAGCGTCAGCGCCACCGGGGATAATGTTCCTCTATTTCTGCATTGCTCTCTCGTTCTTCGCCCGCAGCTTTTTCGCCCGGCTTTCCAGCACCAGATAACAGACCAGCGCCAGCATCAGCGGCAGGAAGTAGTAGAGCACGCGATAGGCGAGCAGGGCGGCGATGATCTTGCCGTGCGAGACGTGCTCACCCGCCAGCAGAGCGATAAACACCGCCTCCAGCACGCCGATCCCCGCCGGGATATGGACGATCACCCCGGCGATACTGCTCACCAGCAGCACGCCCAGCACGAAGAAGTAGTTCACCTCCTGGCCCAGCAGCAGCCAGATAATCGCCCCCATCGCCATCCAGTTAGCGCTGGAGATCACCATCTGTGCCAGCGCAAACTTAAACGAGGGCAGCACCAGCTTCTGGCCCTTCACCGTCATATGGCGGCGTTTTGCAAAGGCGCAGAACCAGAGGTAGGCGGCGATCATCAGCAGCAGCACTACACCAACGATGCGCAGCGTACCTTCGTCGATATACCAGTGCGAGGGCAGCTGAACGATGCCGAAGGTAAAGATGATCCCGCCCAGCAGGATGTAGCCCAGCCAGTTGGTGGTAATGCTTAACGAGAAGATGCGGGTGATGGTGCTGCTGGGCAGGCCGAGGCGGGAGTAGAGGCGATAGCGCATGCCAATCCCGCCCACCCACGTACTGAGGGTCAGGTTAAAGGCGTAGCAGACAAACGACACCAGCATCACCTGGCGTGCCGCCAGTTTATGCCCGCAATAGGCGCGGGCCAGCAGATCATAGCAGCCATAAAGCAGGTAGCTCACCACCACCAGCGCAGCGGAGATCAGCAGCGGTGTGCGGTTATAGTTACGGATAACGTTCCAGACGTCGCCCCAGTCCACCGTACGGGCATAGACCACCAGCAGCACCGTTACGGCAATAAAGAAGACCCAGGTCAGGATCTTTTTCGCCAGCCGCCAGCGCGGATGTGATTTGCTCATCAGGGATTAACCTCTCTGCTTTCCGTATCGACGCGATCCTGAGTCTCCATCTCCGGCTGTACCGGAGGCTTTACGAGCGAAAGCTTAGGCGTATGAGCTGGCAGCCAGCCCACCATGGCCGGGAATTTACGCAGGAAGTGGAACACCACTACGCTTTTTGCCAGGTTCCACCATGTGCGTCTTGGCACCATGGTCTCATCCACCCGCACGCAGTCATGCTGCAGGATGCCGTTCAGGTTGTCGCGCAGGGTCTGGTTAAAGCTGCGATCGTGGATAATCAGGTTAGCTTCCAGGTTAAGCGACAGGCTGAGAGGATCGAGGTTACTGGAGCCGACGGTGGCCCAGTGATCGTCCATTACCGCTACCTTGCCGTGCAGCGGGCGGCGGCGGTACTCATACACCTGCACGCCGCCCTTCACTAAATAGTTATAGAGCAGACGCGCACCCACCTTCACGATGGGCATATCCGGCTCGCCCTGAACAATCAGCTTTACCGTTACGCCACGGCGGGCGGCATTGCGCATCGCATGCAGCAGGCGATAGCCAGGGAAGAAGTAGGCGTTGGCGATAATGACTTCACGTTTGGCGTTCGCCAGCATCTTCAGATAGTGACGCTCAATGTCGTCCCGGTGATCGTCATTATCTCGCCAGACAAACAGCGCCTGCGCCTCGCCGGGCTGCCGATTATCCGGTGCCTGATGACGACGACGTTGCTGCCACCAGCGGCGGGTCTGGGCGTGCTCCGGCAGGTTCTCGAGTTCGAACTGGAGGATATCCTCTACCACCGGACCTTCTACGCGCACGGCGTAGTCCTGCTTGGCTTCCGGGCCGTAGTCGCTCATATGCTCGGCGGAGTAGTTAATGCCGCCGACAAACGCCACGGTGCTATCGATCACTACAATCTTACGGTGCATCCGGCGGAAAACGTTGGTGCGCATGCCAAACAGCGGCGGGCGCGGATCGTAGTAGCGGAACACTACCCCGGCGGCGGTAAGCTGGCCGACGAACTCATCGCTGAGATCGGGGGAGCCGTAGCCGTCCAGCAGCACTTCGATATTCACTCCGCGCTGGGCGGTACGCAGCAGCACAGCATGGAGCTGGCGGCCCACGTCGTCGTCAAACCAGATAAAGGTTTCCAGGATCACTTTACGCTGTGCCTGCTCAATGGCTTTGAACACAGCCGGGTAGTATTCGTCACCGTTCTCCAGCAGCTGGATGCGGTTTCCTTCTCGCCATCCGCATTTCATAGATGAATCTCCGCGCTTAGTGGGGCATGGTCAGACAAATGACGCCAGTTACGCAGCGGCAACGCCGTAGGGGCGCTGGCATTGGCATTCTTAACATAGATACGGTCAAGACGCAGCAGCGGCAGGCTGACCGGAAACGTACGCGCCGGGCGGCCCTTCGCGCGGGTAAAGATCTCCTCCAGTCCCGCCTGCTTTTTCAGCGGGTAGTTCGCTTTGACCCGCCAGTCGTTAAAGTCGCCCGCCACCAGTACTGGCTCCCCTTCCGGGAAGGAGTTAACCCACTCGGCCAGCATAGTGAGCTGGGCCTGACGGTGCGACTCGCGTAACCCGAGATGGACGCAGATAACGTGGATCGGGCGGTTAGTCTGCGGCGGTACAATGCGGCAGTAGAGCAGGCCGCGTTTCTCGCTGCCGTCAACGGAGACGTCACGGTTCTCATAGTGCACTATCGGATAGCGGGAGAGCACCGCGTTGCCATGATGACCTTCAGGATAGACGGCGTTACGACCGTAAGCGAAATCGCTCCACATCGTATCGGCCAGAAATTCATAGTGGGTGGTATCGGGCCAATTTTCCACATGCAACGGATGCACCTCGTGCGCGCCCATCACCTCTTGCAGACAGACGATATCCGCGCCGACGGTACGAACCGCGTCGCGTAACTCCGGTAAAATAAAGCGTTTGTTAAACGCGGTGAAACCCTTGTGTGTGTTGATCGTAAGTACTTTTAAAGAGAATGGCCGATTCTGTTCTGTCATCTTGTATCCCGCCAGTGACGCTGTCCTGTTGGAAATAAAGTGTAGTATCTGTCACAAAAAGATGCGGCCTTACGGATTTTTCCGTAAAGTCCGGTAATCTCAACAACAGATAAAATTCTTCAGGAGAGAATCCATGAAGTGGCAACAGCGTATTCGCGTGGCAACCGGCCTCGGTTGCTGGCAGATTATGTCGCATTTTATTGTCGTAGCGGCGCTGGTAATGGGCTGGATGAGCGGGGCGCTGGTGCGCGTCGGCTTAAGCCTGTGCGTGGTTTATGGCGTTACGGTATTGCTGATGCTGGTCCTGCAGCGTCATCATGACGGACTCTGGCGTGAAGTAGGGGATTTTCTCGAGGAGCTGACTACCTCCTGGTACTTCGGCACCTCTATCATTGCCCTATGGCTGCTCTCCCGTGTGGTGCATAACGACCTGCTGCTGGCCCCGGTAGGTCTGGCGATCCTTGCTGGCCCGGCGATTGTGTCGCTGCTGGCAAAAGATAATAAGCTACGCAACGTTCCGCCGGAACATCGCGTAGGCCACTGATCCGGTCGTGGCCGCGATAACCAGCAGCGGCCACAGGCTTCCCCAGACAATATCCAGACTCGCGTCCTTCAGATAGATCTGCTTGGTGATATCGGTGAAATGCCGAATCGGGTTCACCCACGTCAAATGTTGTAGCCAGACCGGCATGTTCTCCACCGGCGACACGTAGCCGGAGAGCAGGATCGCCGGCATCATAAAGACAAACACGCCGATAAACGCCTGCTGCTGCGTGGCACAGAGCGCGGAGATCAGCAGGCCAAAGCCCACCAGCGACAGGCCGTAGATCAGCATCGTGAAGTAGAATAGCAGCAGCGAACCGGCGAAGGGGATCTGGTAGGCCCAGATGCCGATCCCCAGCACGATGCTGGCCTGGAAGGTGGCGACGATCAGGGCCGGAACCGCTTTGCCGATGAAAATCTGCCAGGTGGCGAGGGGCGACACCAGCAGCTGATCGAGGGTGCCCTGTTCCCGTTCGCGGGCCACCGACAGCGAGGTGACAATCATCACGCCGATGGTGGTGATCATGGCGATCAGTGACGGCACCACGAACCATTTGTAGTCGAGATTGGGGTTATACCAGTTCCGCACCACCAGCTCGCTGTTGTTAGGCTTCGCTTTTCCCACCATCAGCTCCTGCTGATACTCCTTTACCACCTGCTGAAGATAGTTGGCGGCAATCTGCGCGCTGTTAGAGTTACGACCGTCGAGGATCAGCTGCATCGGCGCGGTCTGGAAAGTATCGAGGTTGCGCGAGAAATCCGCCGGGAAACGGACCAGCAGCAGCGCCTTTTGCGTATCGAGGGTGGGCTGAATCTCTTGCGGGCTTCTCAGCAGCAGAACGTGGGTAAAGGCTTTGGCGCGGGCAAAGCGCTGGGTCAGCTCTACCGCATGTCTGCCGTTGTCTTCGTTATAGATAGCGATAGTGGCGTTGGTCACTTCAAGGGTGGCGGCAAAAGGGAACAGCAGCACCTGGATCAGTACCGGCACAATCAGGATCGCGCGGGTCTGCGGCTCCCGCAGCAGGGATTGCAGCTCTTTGCGGATCAGCGTCCATAAGCGGTGAAACATATTGTTATCCTCTTTTCCCGCCGATGCATCCTGTAGGCCGGGCAAACGCAGTGCCGCCCGGCATGACGAAGTCAACAGATAAACGCCCGGTGGCGCTACGCTTACCGGGCCTACAAGGTAACCACATCGGCATAAGCATCAATCCAGTCGCCGTTTGGTTTTCAGCCACGTTAAGCCGATAAACATCACCGCCGACGCCAGCAAAAACAGCGTATTCACAATCAGCACCACCGGAATATTTCCCGCCAGAAACAGGCTTTGCAGCGTGCTGACAAAATAGCGTGCCGGAATGATCCAGGTCACCGCGCGGATCACCGCGGGCATGCTGTCGATCTGAAAGATAAAGCCCGACAGCATAATCGACGGCAGAAACGCGGCGTTGAGCGCCACTTGGGCGGCGTTAAACTGGTTGCGGGTCACGGTAGAGATAAGCAGCCCCATCCCGAGGGTGCTGAGCAAAAACAGGCTGCTAATAAGAAACAGCAGGATCAGCGAGCCGCGGTAGGGCACGCCGAGAATAAACACCGAGACCAGCATGCAGAGCAGCATCGCCAGCATGCCGAGGAAGTAGTAGGGGATCAGCTTGCAGAGCAGCAGCTCAACGCGGGTCACCTCCGTCGAGAGCAGGGCCTCCATGGTGCCGCGCTCCCACTCACGGGCGATCACCAGCGAGGTGAGGATGGCCCCGATCACCGTCATGATGATGGTCACAGCGCCGGGGATAATAAAGTGCTGGCTGATAGCGGCAGGGTTAAACCAGTAGCGGGTCTGGACATCGATCAGCGGCTCAAACTTTTCGCCCCGATCTTCCGCCCGCTGCATCTGCCACAGCTGCCAGATCCCCTCCGCGTAGCCCTGCACAAAGTTGGCGGTGTTTGGCTCGCTGCCGTCGGTAATGACCTGAATAGGGGCATCGACCCCCGGACGTGCCATATTGGCGGCGAAATCCACCGGGATCACCACCAGGCCGCGAATGCGCCCGGCCTGCATCTTCTGGATAAGCTCCTGACGACTATCGCTGATGGTGGCATCGATATAGGGCGAGCCGGTCATGGCGTGGGCGAAATCCAGCGCCTCTTCGCTGCGCTGCTCCAGCAAAATCCCCACCCGCAGGCGGCTGGAGTCGAGGTTGATCCCGTAGCCGAAGATAAATAGCAGCAGGAGAGGGATCAGCACCGCAATCAGCCAGCTGCTGGGATCGCGCACAATCTGCCGCGTCTCTTTGACGCAGAGGGCGCGCACCCGCCGCCATGACACTGCGCTATGGCTCATCGGCATGCTCCTTATCCCAGTCGTTGATCAGCCGAATAAACGCCTGCTCCATCGTCGGGTCCGCCTGTTCCGCGTCCGCGGCCTGGGCTTTCAGATCGTCCGGCGTACCGTGGGCGATCAGCTTCCCGCGATAGACCAGCCCGATACGGTCGCAATATTCCGCCTCATCCATAAAGTGGGTAGTAACCATCACGGTAACGCCTTTCTCAACCATGCTGTTGATATGCAGCCAGAACTCGCGACGGGTAAGGGGATCGACGCCGGAGGTCGGCTCGTCGAGAAACAGGATATCTGGCTCGTGCATCAGCGAGCAGGCCAGCGCCAGTCGCTGCTTGAAGCCCAGCGGCAGGGCATCGGTGGCGTGCGAGGCGATGCTGGTCAGGCTGAACGCCTCGCTCATGCGAGCAATCTTCTCGTTCTGCGCCCGGCCGCGCAGACCGTAGACCCCGGAGAAAAAGCGCAGGTTCTGCTCCACGGTGAGATTGCCGTAGAGAGAGAATTTCTGCGCCATATAGCCTAAACGCTGGCGCGCCTTGCCGGAGCTGACCTTCAGATCCATGCCCAGCACCAGCGCTTTACCAGAGGTAGGCACCAGCAGGCCGCACATCATTTTAAACGTAGTGGATTTCCCCGCGCCGTTTGGCCCCAGCAGGCCGAAGATCTCCCCGCGCTTGACGGTAAAATCAACGTTGTCCGTCGCCGCAAAGTCGCCGAATTTTTTGGTCAGCGATTTTGCCTCAATCACCGTCTCCTCCGATGAGCCTTCCACGGTATGCAGGATCGCCCCGAGAGGTGACTCCTGGGTTCCCGCCCCGCCGAGCAGATCGATAAACGCATCTTCAAAGCGCGGCGTGGTTTCGACTATCTCAATCTCCGGTATCCCTTCAGCGCTGCGGATATCCTCTGCGCTGGCCCCCTTTTTAAGGATCAGACGCACCGAGCGGCCCTGGATCATCCCGTCGCTCACCTGCGGCAGCCTCAACACGCGCCGCAGCAGCCGACGATTAGACTCCTGGGTGCTGTGCAGCAGAAAGCTGCGCCCAACCATGCTCTGGGTTAACGTTGTAGGCTGACCCTGATACAGCAACTCCCCCTCGTTGAGCAGCAGCACGTCGCGGCACTGCTCGGCTTCATCAAGATAGGAGGTGCTCCAGAGGATCAGCATCCCTTCGCCCGCCAGCTCGTGCACCATCTGCCACAGCTCACGACGGGAGATCGGATCCACGCCGACGCCGGGCTCATCCAGCAGCAGCACTTTCGGTTCGCCCACCAGGGTACAGGCCAGGCCCAGCTTCTGCTTCATCCCGCCGGAGAGCTTGCCCGCCAGCCGATCGGTAAAGGGACCCAGGGCGGTAAATTCCAGCAGCCGGGCAAATGTTTTCTGCCGTGTTTCACCCACGACGCTGCGCAGATCGGCATACAGGTTCAGGTTCTCCATCACCGTGAGATCCTCGTACAGGCCGAACTTCTGCGGCATATAGCCCAGCGAGGCATGCAGGGCGCGGTCGTCGTGAATGGGATCGAGACCCAGCACGCGAGCAGCGCCCGCGTCGGGCTTCAGCAGCCCGGCAAGCATGCGCATCAGCGTGGTTTTACCCGCCCCGTCGGGGCCGACCAGCCCGGTCACATATCCGCTCTGGATGGTGCAGCTCAGCGGCGCGACGGCGGGCTTCTCCATGCCGGCAAAGCGCTTTACCAGGCCATCAAGCCTGATCGCGTTATCGCGCATTGTCCTGTCCATCGTTAAACTGGACGGTGACCGGCATTCCCTGGCGCAGGGCGTCGTCGGCGTCAGTCACAATGATGCGCAGGCGGTAGACCAGATCGGTACGCAGATCCGGCGTTTCGACGGTTTTTGGCGTGAATTCGGCGGTGGGCGAGACGAAGCCTATTTTGCCGTGATACGGCCTGTCCGGGCGGCCGTCGGTATAGAGCAGCAGTTCGCTGCCGGGTTTCGCCTGGCCCAGGTTAGGTTCATCAATATAGGCGCGCACCCATACCGGGCGGGTGAGCGACAGGGTCATCACGGTGCTGCCCGCGCTGAGCATGCTGCCCGGCTCGACGGCGCGGGTCATCAGCGTGCCGTCGGCGGGGGCCACCAGGGTGGTATCATGCAGATCCAGTTGGGCCTGCGCCAGCTGGGCCTGAGCCTGTTCGAGGCTGGCCTTCGCCTGGGCGATATCCTGCGGGCGGTTGCCGGTGCGGTATTGGCTCAGCTTATCCTCGGCGGATTTTAGCGTCGCCCGAGCCTGATCCCGGGACGAGCGGGCATTCTCCAGATCGTTGGCGGAAATGGTGCGGCTTTTCCACAGTCCCTGCTGACGGGCGTAGAAGTTTTGCGCGTAGTCATACGCCGCTTTGGCCTGCCGTACCGCCGCCTCGGTCTGGGCGATCTCCTCGTCGCGATAGCCCGCCTGCATCAAGTCGTACTGCGCCTGGGCAACGGCGACGCTGGCGTTGGCCTGCATCAGCGCGTTTTCATAGGGTGCTTTGTCCAGCGTCCCTAATATTTGCCCGGCTTTTATCGCGTCCCCTTCATCAACGGCAAGAGATACCAGGCGACCACCCACGCGAAAGCTCATATTAACCGTACGAATATCGACGTTGCCGTAGAGGGTCAGAGCGCGATCCTGCTGGCTTTGATACCACAGCCAGCCGCCGACGGCGGCAGCGAGCACAACAACCACCGCCAGCAGGGCGACGACGGGTTTTTTCATGGCTTCAGGCTCCTTTGCGTTAGTCCATGCAGGATCAGATCAAGATGACAGGCGATAACTTCATTAATCTGCGCGACGCTGTGCTCATCAAACTGTGTCCAGCCGGTGCGCAGCAAAATGGTCTCCCGGCCCAAACGGAAGGCGAGCACTTCGCCCAGCAGGGCATGGGTATGCAAAATAGTTTCTGTATCAGCGGGATCGCGTCCGGTATAGGCGGCAATAAGCTCGGTCAGGTGGGTGTGCATGGGTGCGATGACGCGATCGTGAACCCGCTGATAGGCCGCGGTGGGGGAGAGCTGTTCCCGGGAGATAAATTTGCTCAGGCTCAGCGTATCGTCCTGGGTCAGGAGCTGGATCATATTGCCGCAGGCGGTAAGGATCAGCTGGCGAATCGCGTCCCGATCCGGCACGGGCGCACTAAGCAGCGCGGCGGCGGCCTCTACCATCGGCTGAAACTCACTGCCAATAAAGTCGGCGATCCAGTCAGCGCAGGCGAGATAGAGATCCTCCTTTGAGCCGAAGTAGTAGGGGATTGCGGCAATATTCTGCCCGGCCTGCGCGGCAATATCGCGGGTGGTGGCATGCAAGCCGTATTCACCAAACTGAGCCAGTGCGGCGGCAATCAGCTGACGCTTCGCGTTTTCACCTTTCGTTGTGGTCGGGATCGTATTCATAGCGTCGCAAAAAATTAATCAATCGATTGATTAATACTATGCTGGTTTTTTGAGCATGTCTACGCAGCCGGAGAATTATTTTGTTAATGCATGGACGCGGGATATTTTATGCGCCGCATCACAAAAGCTGTTACACTCCGCCCCTTCATGACATTGTGGTTTTTGTCATCTGTTTCGTTACCTATCTCCCTGAAAACTACACCTGCAACGGTCGGGGCGGTTCGGAGTTGTTATGTCTTTTGAAGCACTGGGTTTACACCCTGAGATCCTGCGCGCCGTTGCCGAGCAGGGCTACCGCGAACCTACCCCTATTCAGCAGCAGGCGATCCCCGCCGTACTGCAGGGGCGCGACCTGATGGCCAGCGCCCAGACCGGTACCGGTAAAACCGCGGGCTTTACCCTGCCGCTGTTGCAGCGCCTGATTACCAGCGAACCCCATGCGAAGGGGCGTCGCCCGGTACGTGCGCTGATCCTCACCCCGACCCGCGAGCTGGCGGCTCAGGTAGGCGAGAACGTGCGGGAGTACAGCCAGTACCTTAACGTGCGCTCGCTGGTGGTTTTCGGCGGCGTGAGCATTAACCCACAGATGATGAAGCTGCGCGGCGGCGTTGACGTGTTGGTGGCTACTCCAGGCCGTCTGCTGGATCTGGAGCACCAGAACGCCGTGAAGCTGGACGGCATTGAGATCCTGGTGCTGGACGAAGCTGACCGCATGCTGGACATGGGCTTTATCCATGACATTCGCCGCGTGCTGGCTAAGCTGCCGGCTAAGCGTCAGAACCTGCTCTTCTCCGCCACCTTCTCGGATGAGATCAAAACCCTGGCGGAGAAGCTGCTGCACAACCCGCTGGAGATCGAAGTGGCGCGCCGCAACACCGCCTCCGAGCAGGTGACCCAGCATGTTCACTTTGTTGATAAAAAACGCAAGCGCGAGCTGCTGTCGCAGATGATTGGCGAAGGCAACTGGCAGCAGGTGCTGGTCTTTACCCGCACCAAGCACGGCGCAAACCACCTGGCCGAGCAGCTGAATAAAGACGGCATCCGCAGCGCCGCCATCCATGGTAACAAGAGCCAGGGGGCACGTACCCGGGCGCTGGCCGATTTTAAATCTGGCGACATCCGCGTGCTGGTAGCAACCGACATTGCTGCCCGAGGCCTGGATATTGAAGAGCTGCCGCACGTGGTTAACTACGAGCTGCCGAACGTGCCGGAAGACTATGTGCACCGCATTGGTCGTACCGGCCGAGCAGCGGCCACCGGCGAGGCGCTGTCGCTGGTCTGCGTCGACGAGCACAAGCTACTGCGGGACATTGAGCGCCTGCTGAAAAAAGAGATCCCGCGCATTGCGCTGGCGGGCTACGAGCCGGACCCGTCGATCAAAGCCGAGCCGATCCAGAACGGTCGCCAGCAGCGTGGCGGCGGCGGTGGACGCGGGCAGGGCGGTGGCCGTGGTCAGCAGCAGCCGCGCCGTAGCGAAGGTCGCAGCGAAGGCGGCGCGCCGAAATCAAGTCAGCCGCGCCGCAGCGGCGATGCGAAACCCGCCGGGGAGCAGGCGCGTCATCGCCGTCCGCGTAAGCCAGCGGCATCGCAGTAATAATCCTGAAGCCCGGCCGCAAAGCCGGGCTTTTCTTTTGCGGCCTGCCAACGATCGTGAGACAATAGTGGCTGTTTATACAGTATTTCAGGTCTCCCGATGGCTCTTTCCGCCGCGCTGAAAGCGCAGATTGCCGCCTGGTATAAGGCGCTACAGCAACAGATCCCCGACTTTGTCCCGCGCGCACCGCAGCGGCAGATGATCGCTGACGTCGCCAAAACCCTGGCCGGGGAAGAGGGACGGCATCTGGCCATTGAGGCACCCACCGGCGTTGGTAAAACCCTCTCCTATCTCATTCCCGGCATCGCCATCGCGCGCGAAGAGCAGAAGACGCTGGTGATCAGCACCGCCAACGTGGCGTTGCAGGATCAGATCTTCAGCAAGGATCTCCCGCTGCTGAAGAAGATCATCCCCGACCTGCGCTTTACCGCTGCCTTTGGCCGCGGACGCTACGTCTGCCCGCGAAACTTAACCGCGCTGGCCAGCAGCGAGGCGACTCAGCAGGATCTGTTGGCCTTTCTCGACGACGAGCTGACACCCAACAGCAAAGAGGAGCAGCAGCGCTGCGCCAAACTCAAGGCCGATCTCGACAGCTACCGCTGGGACGGCCTGCGCGATCACACCGATCAGAACATTGAAGATGGCCTCTGGCGGCGGCTCAGCACCGACAAGGCCAGCTGCCTGAACCGCAACTGTCACTACTACCGCGAGTGCCCGTTTTTTGTCGCCCGCCGGGAGGTGCAGGAGGTCGAGGTGGTGGTGGCAAACCACGCCTTAGTCATGGCGGCAATGGAGTCCGAGGCGGTGCTGCCGGAGCCGAAAAACCTGCTGCTGGTGCTCGACGAGGGCCACCATCTGCCGGACGTCGCCCGCGACGCGCTGGAGATGAGCGCCGAGATCACCGCCCCCTGGTATCGGCTCCAGCTCGATCTCTTCACTAAGCTGGTGGCGACCTGCATGGAGCAGTTTCGCCCGAAGACCACGCCGCCGCTGGCGCTGCCGGAGCGGCTCAACGCCCACTGTGAAGAGCTGTATGAGCTTATCGCCTCGCTGAACGCTATCCTCGGGCTTTACATGCCCGCAGGTACGGAAGCGGAGCATCGCTTTGCCATGGGCGAGTTGCCTGACGAGGTGATGGAGATCTGCCTGCGGCTGGCGAAGCTGACCGAGATGCTGCGCGGGCTGGCGGAGCTGTTCTTAAACGATCTTAGTGAAAAGACCGGCCAGCACGATATTGTCCGCCTGCACCGGGTTATTTTGCAGATGAACCGCGCCCTGGGCATGTTTGAGAGCCAGAGTAAGCTGTGGCGGCTGGCCTCGATGGCTCAGGCATCGGGCGCGCCGGTGACCAAGTGGGCCACCCGGGAGCTGGTTGAGGGGCAGATGCACCTCTTCTTCCACTGCGTCGGCATCCGTGTCAGCGACCAGCTTGAGAAGCTGCTGTGGCGCAGCGTGCCGCATATCGTCGTTACCTCGGCCACCTTACGCTCCCTCAACAGCTTCTCCCGGTTACAGGAGATGAGCGGCCTGAAGGAGAAAGCCGGGGATCGTTTTGTGACGCTCGACTCGCCCTTTAACCACATTGAGCAGGGCCAGCTGGTAATCCCGCAGATGCGCTACGAGCCGCTGATGGAGCACGAAGAGAAGCATATCGCCGAGATGGCGGCCTACTTCCGCGAGCAGGTCGAGAAAAAAGCGCACCCCGGCATGCTGGTGCTGTTTGCCAGCAACCGCGCAATGCAGCTGTTCCTGACCTACGTGACCGATCTGCGCCTGATGCTGCTGGTGCAGGGGGATCAACCTCGTTACCGGCTGGTGGAGCTGCACCGCAAACGCATCGACGAGGGGGGGTGCAGCGTGCTGGTGGGGTTGCAGTCCTTTGCCGAGGGGTTGGATCTCAAAGGGGACTATCTGACCCAGGTACATATCCATAAAATTGCCTTTCCGCCCATCGACAGCCCGGTGGTGATCACCGAGGGCGAGTGGCTGAAGAGCCTTAACCGCTACCCCTTTGAAGTCCAGAGCCTGCCGAGCGCCTCCTTCAACCTTATCCAGCAGGTGGGGCGGCTGATCCGTAGCCACAGCTGCCGGGGCGAAGTGGTGATCTACGACCGACGGCTGCTCTCCAAAGGCTATGGGAAACGGCTGCTCGATGCGCTGCCTGTTTTTCCTATTTCCCAACCGGACGTGCCTGACGTTATAGTAAAAAGTAAACCAAAACAGAATCGTCGTCGGCGACGCTGATCCTCACCTATGACGCAAGGAGTTAGCTATGGATTTCCGCAAAATCATTAAAGAGGTTGGGCGCGGTAAAAATCATGCCCGCGATCTGGATTTTGATACCGCACGGGCGCTGTACACCCACATGCTCAACGGCGAGGTGGACGATCTGGAGATGGGCGGGATCCTGATCGCCCTGCGTATCAAAGGCGAAGGCGAAGCGGAGATGCTGGGCTTCTACGAGGCGATGCAGGCCCAGACCATGCGGCTGACCCCGCCGGTGGCGAAGCCGATGCCTATCGTTATTCCCACCTATAACGGTGCGCGCAGGCAGGCGAACCTAACTCCGCTGCTGGCGATGCTGCTCCAGCGGCTGGGTTTTCCGGTACTGGTGCACGGCGTGAGCGAAGATCGCGATCGTGTCATCTCGGAAACCATTTTTACCCTGCTGGGCATTGAGCCGACACTGACCGCCGGTCAGGCGCAGGCGAAGCTGGAGGGGCGCAATCCGGTATACGTACCCGTTAGCGCGCTCTGTCCGCCGCTGGAGAAGCAGCTGGATATGCGCTGGCGCATGGGGGTGCGTAACAGCGCCCACACCCTGGCCAAACTGGCGACTCCTTTTGCGGAAGATGCCGCCCTGCGTCTCTCCAGCGTCTCTCACCCCGAGTACGTCACCCGGGTGGCGAAGTTCTTCGGCGATATCGGCGGACGTGGGCTGCTGATGCACGGCACGGAAGGGGAGGTGTATGCCAACCCTCAACGCTGTCCACAGCTAACGTTGATTGATGCGCAGGGCGCGCGCGTCCTGAGCGAGCGACAGGACGAAACGGCAGAGCAGGCTGCGTTGCCAACCAGCAAAGATCCGGAGGTGACCGCTCGCTGGATTGAGCGCTGCCTGGTGGGAAGCGAGCCGGTGCCAGAGTCCCTGAAGCGGCAGATCGCCTGCTGTTTCGTCGGCACGGGTGAAGTAGAGACTGTGGAAGAGGGCCTGGCGCGCGTGGCGCAGCATTTTTGATAAATAGCGGGCAAAAAAAAGCCCGTCCAGAACCGGACGGGCAACAAGGGTAACAACAAACAGGGTCAATGCAGTAATAATGAGGGGTAATACAACCCGCCGATGATGAGCCGACGGGGCAGACACGGTAAGGCGATTACTGATAGATAACCGCAGTACCGCTCATTTTGTTGTAGGCGTTGGCAGAGGTGATGCTATAGCCTTTCGCGCCTGCGGCAGCGGCTTTCTGAGCCAGCTGTGCTTCCAGACCATCCAGCGTGGTCGCGCCCTGCGCTGAAACAACACCAATCTTATGCATGCTCTGAGCCTGTTCAGCGGTAATTGCCTGGGCTGCGAACGCGCCAAAGGAGAGGGTGGTCAATGCAAGAGCAGCAACAGCATATTTGATGGTTTTCATGGTTCAATTCTCGCAATTTGTTCTGTATGGGAGACGATGTTCCGTCGATGTGATGAGTATCACGTTTTTTCGCGAGAGATTAAATCGAATAGAATTGACGACCTTCATCTAAAATTTTGAACGATCGTTAATATATTGAAAATGAATGATTTTTAACGAGAATTATTCATCACTCAGATGGTTAACGTTGTGCCGCCATGTTAGCGGCACGAAATGCCACTTCAGCAACGCTTTTTTGTGATCCAAATTGCAACCGCTTGCGCTGCCTGAGCTGCCGTTATTTAGCTAACGAAGCTGGCTGTCTTTCGAACCTCTACGGTTATATCCTGAAAACGAGTCATTTTTCAAATCTTTCTTCTGCTGGCAATCCACGCACAGCCGTACGCCCGGAATCGCCTTGCGGCGCGCTTCGGGAATGGTTGCACCACACTCTTCGCACTCGTGCAGGCTCTCGCCCTTCGGCAGTTCACGGCGCGCGCGGGCTACCGCATCGTCAATGGTGCTGTCGATCTGATCCTGTACCGCACCGTCGTTTGCCCAACCTGAAGCCATAGCGCTCTCCTTAGTGAGGAATATGACTTAAGTTTAGCAAATGCCTCATAGGTAATTACCCGAATGGGCAGATGTATTATTTAGGACAGCGTAGCTGAACAATTTTTAGCCTGTGTGAAATTGACGCTTATTTGACTTAGGCGTAGCTTAAATTTGCAGTGAACGCAGCGGGTTAGCCAGCAGATTTAAGTTGGCGACCTCTTTTTTAAAAGGAGTTTACGCTATGGCTATACCAGCTTATTTATGGCTTAAAGACGACGGCGATGCGGTTATACGCGGCTCTGCCGACGTTGCAGGCCGCGAAGGTACTATTGAAATCCTTGGTCTGAATCACGGCGTCTCTCTACCCACAGACGGTGCAACAGGTAAACCTACTTCTACTTGCGAACACTTTCCCTACAGCTTTGACAAAGAGATTGATGCCTCTAGCCCTTATCTTTACAAGGCCGTGACTTCCGGGCAGAAACTTAGATCTGCTGAAGTAAAATTTTACCGCATCAATGATGCTGGCTGGGAGGAAGAATATTTCAGCCTCCTGATGGAGGGCGTTACGGTCGTCAGCATAGGGCCGCTTATGTATGACGTCAAAACTCAATATGGAGAAAGACGAAACCACATGGAAGTCGTGGAGCTGGTCTACGAAAAAATCACCTGGCGTTACGTGGACGGGAACATCATCCACGCAGACAGCTGGAATGAACGCGTGACGGCATAAGGGACACTTACCTATGGCATGGAAATACGAGCAAAGTACAGGCAGGCTTTATAGTGGCAGCGAGCTGGTTGAGACCGGTTACTCTGGCAATTTGACCAATAAAAATAACCCTGACCGCCAACAGGTCAAAGGGATGGGACCGCTTCCCCGAGGGACGTACCGCATCGCAGGACATTCACACTCAAAAGGCCCAGTGACGATTATTCTGGAGCAGACCTCCGGAGAATCTTTTGGTCGTTCCGCCTTTCGTATACATGGTGAGCGTGTCGGGAAGCCAGCAGGGTACGCGTCGGAAGGTTGCATTATTATGTCTCTGTCCACCCGACGGCGGATTTTGCGTGAGGGCGGGACACTTGAGGTTGTAAGATGAAACGGATCATTCTTCTGAGTCTGTTCCCGTGTCTAGTCTGGGCTGCCGGAAATGACATCAACTGGTCAGCGTCTCTAAAAGGAGTTGAATCGGGAGAACAGGTCTGGCTTGAAAAGGTGCCTGAATTGGCAGCAGCCGCTGATGTTGAGCAGGCCATTGGTCTGGAGAATGCACTAGCCGAAGCGCTATCAAAAAATACGCAAGGCGCTCTGGACACGCTCAGCGCTGTTGATGGCCACGCATGGCCTCATATGATTGGAACCGATGTTGTCTGTAGCGTTCCCGCTGAAAATACCACCCCTGTGGTTGAAGGGTTTTATCAGCGAACCCGGCTGGCCTTACTGAGTACTGATAAAGGCGCTGTTTGTCTCTGGGTTCTTGAAGCCTCTTACGAAGAATGGAAAGCAGAAAGCAGCCGCAAGACTAAATAATAGTGCTCTCGGAAATCCAAAGCCCAGAAGCTCGACTGGGCTTTCCACTAGCGTTCCCTGAATGAAAGTAGGGACGCTATCTCCCGGCTTCCTCACGCAGCCACTGCTGGAGCAGCTTGCCCTCGTGGGTCATCTCCACATCCTGGCGCACGCAAAGATAGTAGTCGCGTCCGTCGTCGATGGGCAGGTCAAAAATCTTCACCAGCTCGCCGGTTTGCAGATAGGGCAGGATCATCGGCTCGCGCATCAGGGCGCAGCCCAGTCCGGCCTGCACGGCGGCCAGCGTCAGCAGCCCATCCTCAAACATCGCCCCATCCCGACGCACGCGTTTCACCTGCTGCTCGCCAAACCACTGCGTCCAGGTGGCGCGCTCTTCATCATGCAGCAGCGGCATCTGCGCCAGCTGCGCCGGGGTCTCAATGTAGCCATGCAGGCGGATAAACTCCCGGCTGCATACCGGGATCATGCGCCCGGAGATCAGCTTCTCGCTGCGGTAGCCCACCCACTGGCCATTGCCAAAGCGGATCGACATATCCGAGGCGTCGCTCAGGTAGTTGCGGTGGTTGGCGTAAACCACGTTGATCTCCATCTGGGCATGGGCCTGGATGAAGCGCGGCAGACGGGGAATAAACCAGCCCATACCAAAGAGCGGGATCAGGCTGATGGTCACCTGACGCGAGCGACCCTGCTCGAACAGCTGGCCGGTGGCCTGGCGCAGCACGCTAAAGGCTGCGCGTATCGAGCGATAGTACTCGCGCCCCTCGCTGCTCAGCACCAGATGGCGTCCCTGACGATGGGTGAGCGGCAGCTGTAAAAAGTTCTCCAGCACCTTGAGCTGGTGACTCACCGCCGAAGGAGAGACGCTCAGCTCTTCGGCAGCGGCGGCCACACTGCCCAGCCGGGCGATAGCTTCAAACACCCGCACTGCGCGCAGAGGCGGATCGTCCGGCAGCCCGCTTTCGCTTAACTCTTCTGTTTTTTTCATATGTTGAGGCAAACCCTGTCTGATTCCCAAAAATCGTTTTTATTTTATAATTTAATATCAGTAAGTTAGTGAAATACGCTTTTATAATAAGAAAGAATATATCTGTATTTCAAAATTAAATTCAATTGTTGGATGCTTACGCTGAAAAAATTCTCAGCAGGCACGTATTGTGGACACACTTATTCAGCAATTAATCAATGGCATGATGCTGGGCAGCATTTATGGCCTGATTGCCCTCGGCTATACCATGGTGTATGGCATTTTGCGCATCATTAACTTTGCCCACGGCGACATCTTAATGGTCGGCGCGCTCACGACCCTTTCAGGGATCAATTTTCTCTCCCAGTGGTTCCCTGGCATGAACCTGCTGTTGCAGCTGACCCTTGCCCTGATGGCGGCGATGGTCGTCTGCGCTCTGCTGGCGATGGCGGTAGAGCGCTTTGCCTACCGCCGACTGCGTAACGCGCCCCGGCTGGCACCGCTGATCAGCGGGATCGGCATCTCGGTGCTGCTGCAAACCGTTGCCATGCTGATCTGGAGTCGTAACCCGCTGATGTTTCCCCAGATCCTGCCGATGGATCCCATTGAGATCACTGCGGGCAGCGTTGAGCATCCGCCCGCGATTATCACCGTGACCGGTATGGTTACCCTGGCCGTCACCTTCCTGGTGATGCTCGGCCTGTGGCTGCTGGTGGAGTACAGCCGTCTGGGGCGCGGAATGCGTGCGGTGGCGGAAAACCCGCAGGTTGCCAGCCTGATGGGCGTCTCGCCGAACCGGATTATTACCCTGACCTTCGCTATCGGCGGCGCATTTGCCGCCCTGGCGGGGGTGATGATGGCCAGCAACTACGGCAGCGCCAGCTTCTCCATGGGCTTCCTGCCGGGCATCAAAGCCTTTACCGCGGCGGTACTCGGCGGCATCGGCAACATTCGTGGTGCCATGCTGGGCGGCATTCTGCTTGGGCTGATCGAGGCGCTGGGGGCAGGCTACCTGGGCGATCTTACCGGCGGCGCGTTCAGTAGTAACTACCAGGATATTCTGGCCTTTATCGTGCTGATCCTGGTGCTGGTTTTCCGTCCTGCTGGCCTGCTGGGCGAGCGTGTTGCACAGCGTGCCTGAGGATCCTATGACTATCTTAACTTCCGAACGCAGCGCCGCACCGCGTCTTAACCTCGGTATTATCCTGCTGGTGGTCGGGCTGCTGCTCGCTCCGTGGCTGGCCTCTGCCGCAGGCGGCAACTACTGGGTGCGGGTGATCGACTTTACACTGCTCTATATTATGCTGGCTCTGGGACTTAATATTGTGGTCGGCTTTACCGGCCTGCTGGATATGGGCTTTATCGCCTTCTATGCCGTGGGAGCCTATCTGGCTGCGCTGCTCGCCTCGCCGCATCTGCTCGACGCCTTCCCGGTATTGCAGGGCTACTTTAGCGACGGGCTGCATGTTTCCTACGGGGTGCTGATCCCACTGGCGGCCTTTATTGCCGGGATCTGCGGTATCCTGCTGGGCGCGCCGACCCTGCGCCTGCGCGGTGACTATCTGGCGATTGTGACCCTTGGATTCGGGGAGATTATTCGCATCCTGATGCGCAACCTCGATCGTCCGGTCAATATCACTAACGGCGCGAAGGGGATCTCGGGCATCGACTCCTTGAGCCTGTTCGGCCTCGAGTTTCGTGGTGTCTACCACCTGCTGGGGGTAAAAATTCCCGCGCTCTACCTCTGGTACTACCTTTTTGCCGCGCTGATTGTAGCGATCGTCTTTATCTGCATCCGCCTGCAACGCTCCCGGGTGGGCCGGGCCTGGCATGCCATCCGCGAGGATGAGGACGTGGCGCGGGCAATGGGCATCAACGTGCGTAACTTTAAGCTGCTGGCTTTCGCGATGGGTGCCTCCTTTGGCGGCGTCGCCGGGGTGATGTTTGCCTCGTTCCAGGGCTTCGTCTCCCCGGAATCCTTTACGTTGCAGGAGTCCATCGTCGTGCTGGCGATGGTGGTGCTGGGCGGCATCGGCCACGTGCCGGGGGTGATCCTCGGCGCGGTGATGCTCTCGGCGCTGCCGGAGCTACTCCGTAGCCAGGCCGTGCCGGTGCAGGAAGCGCTCTTCGGTACCGTGCTGGTGGATCCTGAGATCCTGCGTCAGCTCTTCTACGGTCTGGCGCTGGTGCTGGTGATGATCTTCCGTCCGGGCGGCGTCTGGCCTGCTAAACATGCGGGGGCAAAAGCATGAGCCTGTTAACGATCCGTAATCTGAGCAAACGCTTTGGCGGCCTGGTGGCGGTCAACGACGTCAGCCTGTCGGTAAAGGCGGGCGAGATCTATGGCCTGATTGGCCCCAACGGCGCGGGGAAAACCACCTGCTTCAACCTGATCACCGGTCTCTATACCGCCGACAGCGGCGAGTTTAGCCTGGCCGACAAACCTTACTCGCCACGCGCCATTGAGAAAGTGACCCAGGCAGGCATCGCCCGTACCTTCCAGAACCTGCGCCTGTTTAACGATATGAGCGTGCTGGAGAACGTGATGATCGGTCGCCACGTCCGCACCCGCAACGGTCTGTGGGCCGCCATTTCTCGTCATAAGCGGGCGAGAGAGGAGGAGGCGGAGACCGAGCGCCAGGCCTGGTACTGGCTGGAGTACACCGGCATCGCGCAGTTTGCCCACTATCGCGCCTGCGATCTCGCCTACGGCCACCAGCGCCGCCTCGAGATTGCCCGCGCCCTGGCAACCGATCCTAAGCTGCTGGCCCTCGACGAGCCGGCGGCAGGCATGAACGCCGCGGAGAAGGTGGCCCTCGGCGAGCTGCTGCGCCGCATTCGTGACGATGGCAAAACCATTTTGATTATTGAGCATGACGTGAAGCTGATTATGAGCCTCTGCGACCGCATCAGCGTGCTGGACTACGGCAAGGTGATTGCTGAAGGGGAACCGGAGGAGGTACGTAGCCATCCGGACGTGATCCGCGCCTATCTTGGAGGAAACGCCCATGTCTGAACCTATTTTGCAGGTGCGTAACCTCTCCGTGCACTACGGCGGCATCCAGGCCGTGCGCGGGATCGAATTCAGCCTTAACGAAGGTGAGCAGGGCACGCTGCTGGGGGCCAACGGCGCGGGTAAAAGCTCTACCGTACGGGCCATCGCCGGGCTGCAACCCTACGGCGGGGAGATCCTCTGGCAGGGCAAATCGATTCACCGTCGCGCCCCGCAGGATCTTCTTCGCGACGGCGTTGTTCTCGTGCCGGAGGGGCGGGGCATATTCACCCGCATGACGGTAGAAGAGAACCTGCTGATGGGAGCCTGGCGGCGTAAAGGGCGGCAGGCGGTGAAGCAGGAGATGGCCCAGCTCTACGAGCGTTTTCCGCGCCTCGGTGAACGTAAAGATCAGCTGGCCGGACTGCTCTCCGGCGGTGAACAGCAGCTGCTGGCTCTGGGCCGGGCGCTGCTCAGCCAGCCGCGTCTGCTGATCCTCGACGAGCCGTCGATGGGGCTGGCCCCGATCATGGTCGAGACCATTTTCAAAGAGATTGCTGCCCTGCGCGATGCCGGTGTCACGCTGCTGCTGATTGAGCAGAACGCCCGGCTGGCGCTGGAGGTCACCCATCGCGCGTGGGTAATGGACAGCGGATCTATTGCCCATCATGGCGAATCTGCCGCGCTGCTGGCCGACAACCGCATTCAGGAAATCTATTTAGGCGAAATCGCCGTTTAAAACACCACCAACATCAGGGAAACAACAATGAAAACTAAACCACGCAAAGCGCTAAGCGCCATGATTGTGCTTGCTGCTCTTGGCGGATCGGCGGTAAATCAGGCCCAGGCCGATGAGACCGTGATTATCGGTCTGGCTGGCCCGCTGACCGGCCCGTCGGCGCGTATCGGTAAGGATCTGGAAAACGGCGCCCAGCTCGCCATCGACGACGTGAATAAAACCCACCCGACGATTGGCGGCAAAGCGGTGACCTTTAAGCTGCAATCCGAGGACGATCAGTCTGACCCGCGTACCGCCGTGGCCGTGGCCCAGCGCCTGGTAGACAGCGAAGTGGCAGGCGTGGTGGGCCACTGGAACACCGGGACCAGTATTCCGGCGGCGCGTATCTATCATGATGCGGGCATCGCCCAGGTTGCCCCGGTCGCCACCGGCCACGCCTACACCCAGCAGGGTTTTGACACCAGCTTCCGCGTGATGGGCCACGACGATGACGGCGGCGACTATGCGGCAAAATATGCGGTGCAGACCCTGAAAGCAAAACGTATCGCGGTAATCGACGACCGGACCGCGTTCGGTCAGGGGCTGGCCGATGAGTTCATCAAGTCGCTGGAGGCGCAGGGCATCAAGCCGGTTGATCGCCAGTATGTTGATGAGAAGACCGTAGACTTCAACGCCGTGCTGACCGCCATCCGCAGCAAAAATGCCGATCTGGTCTTCTTCGGCGGCGTGGATAGTCAGGCAGCACCGCTGGCGCGTCGTCTCAAGCAGCTGGGCATGAAGGCCACGCTGATGGGCGCGGGCGGCTTCGTTAGCCAGACCTTCCTGAGCCTGGCGCAGAAAGAGGGCGAGGGCGTGGTTGCGCTGGAGCCGGGTCTGCCGGTAGACAAAATGCAGGGCGGTAAAGCCTTCGAGCAGGCCTATCAGTCTAAATACCACACCCATATCGAACTCCACGCGCCGTTTGCCTATGACGCTACCCGCGTGCTGATCGCCGCGATGCAGAAAGCCGACTCCGTTGATGCCGGTGACTATCTGCCTGCGCTGCGCGCCATCAACTACGCTGGCGTAACCGGCAATATCGCCTTTGATGAGCAGGGCAACCTGAAGAATCCATCCTTTACCGTCTACAAAGTGGTGAACGGTAAGTGGGAACCCCAGACCGTGCTGGGCGGTAGCGCGAAGTAATTTGTGAGGCAATGATGAGCTGTGAGCAAAAACAAGAGCTGGGCATTCTCGCCCGCCGTAAAATTGAAGCTGAAATAATTAAACCGATCTATGACATCCTGGTGCGCGAGGTCGGTAAAGCCCGCGCCCAGGCGGTGATTGGCGAAGCCATCGAGCAGGCGGCTATCCAGGCCGGGCAGAACTTTGCCGCCGCCGAACCGAAAAAAGCGGATCTGCGCAGCTTTGTCGATCTGCAATATCTCTGGGAGAAGGATAATGCCCTCGACGTGCGGGTGATCGAAGATGACGGCCAGCGCTACGACTATGACGTGACGCGCTGCCGCTACGCCGAGATGTATCATGAGATGGGCCTCGGCGAGATCGGCCATCTGCTCTCCTGCGCGAGGGACGATAAGTTTATCGTTGGCTATGCGCCGGACGTTGAGCTGACCCGCACCCAGACCATTATGTCCGGCGCGCCGTGCTGCGATTTCCGCTATCGCGTCAAAGACAAGGAGGCGTGATGGCGTCTCCTCTACAGGTGGATAGCGCACGCCTGTGGCAGACCCTCAATGAGTTTGCCACCCTTGGCGCAACGGCGGGGGGCGGGGTGACCCGGCTGGCGCTGAGCGACGAGGATCGGCGCGGGCGAGACCTGCTCGCCGCCTGGGCGCGTGAGGCGGGCTTTAGCTGCGACGTTGACCGGCTGGGGAATATGTTTATTCGCCGGGCGGGCAGTAACCCCGATCTGACTCCGGTACTCACCGGCTCGCACGGTGACTCCCAGCCGCTGGGCGGCAACTACGACGGCATCTATGGCGTGCTCGCCGGACTGGAGGCGCTGCGTACCCTTAACGATCGCGGCATCACCACCGAGCGCGATCTCATTCTGGTGAACTGGACCAACGAAGAGGGGGCGCGTTTCGCTCCGGCGATGCTGGCCTCCGGCGTCTGGACCGGGGTATTCAGCGAAGCCTATGCCCTGGCACGGGAAGATCGCGACGGCATTAGCGTTGGCCAGGCGCTGGCGGCTATCGGCTATCAGGGTGAGCGTCCGGCGGCGGCTATCCCGCTGCACGCCTGCTATGAGCTGCATATCGAGCAGGGACCGCTGCTTGAGGCGGAGGAGACCGATATCGGCGTCGTTCACGCCGCCATGGGCCAGCGCTGGTATGAGATCAACCTGACCGGGTTTGCCGCCCACGCAGGCACCACGCCGATGGATCTGCGCCGCGATGCTCTGTGCGCCTTTGCCGAACTGACCCTGGCGGTTGAAACCATTGGCCGCCGCTTTGCGCCGGACGGGCGGGCCACCGTAGGCAGCGTGCAGGCGACGCCTAACTCGCGCAACGTCGTGCCGTCAGCGGTCTTCTGCCCCGTCGAGTTCCGCCACCCGGAAACCACCGCGCTGGTGGAGATGGAGGCGGCGTTAACCGAGGCGCTGAACGCACTGTCGGCCCGCAGCATTGACGTCGCCTGGGAGCGTATCTTTGACTACGCCCCGGTGAACTTTGATAAGGGCTGCATTACCCGCATCGAGCAGGCGACCCGTGAACTGGGCTACTCCCAGCGCCGGATGGTCTCCGGGGCGGGTCACGACGCCTGCTACGTTAACCGCGTCGCCCCTACCGCAATGATTTTTATCCCCTGCGAAAAGGGCATCAGCCACAACGAGGCGGAAAATATCACCCCGCAGTGGGCAGAGCGTGGGGCAAACGTGCTGCTCAACACCCTGCTGGCGGCGGCTAACGAACGCTGATAGTCGTTAAGCGCAACGCCCCGTAAAAGTCATAGCGGCTTTTCGGGGCGAAGTGAAGATAAATCATTTGTAGATGGTTGCCGTGCCGTACATCTGGTTTTCACCGCCAGCAGAGTTAATCACAAATCCTTTCGCGCCTTGTTCACGGGCTTTTTCAGCCAGCTCATCCTGGAGATCGTCCAGGCTCAGCGCACCCTGTGCGGAGACCGTGCCCGCCGGGCGTAGCGTCCCGGTATCACCTCTCATTAGTTGCTGTGGTGCGGCAAAGGCGCTGACCGTCATGGCGGAAAACGCCAGTGCGGCAGCCATTGCCAGATATTTTTTCATCATGACATCCTCTTATCAGGGAACCGCAGCTTAAGTTTAGGCCCGGCGAAGAGAGGCTTACGGGCAAATATTTCGTCAAGATGACGCGGTTTTTTGCATGAATCGCTGTTTACCGCGCCGCCTTCAGGGGGTATCTTACGCCGCTCATTACAGGAGAATGCCATGAATGCCCAGAAGCCGGGGTTACACCCGCGTAACCGTCACCGCAGCCGCTACGATCTCGACGCGCTCTGCGCCGTAGAGCCGCAACTACGCGGTTTTATCATTGCTACCCCAGCCGGGGAGCCGACGGTCAACTTCGCCGATCCCGATGCCGTCAAGGCGCTGAACAAAGCGCTGCTGGCGCACGTTTATGGCGTGGCGCACTGGGATATTCCTCAAGGCTTTCTCTGCCCGCCGGTGCCGGGCCGGGCGGACTATATCCACCACCTGGCGGATCTGCTGGCCGAAACCAGCGTCGATGATGCGATCCCGCGCCAGGCGAGCGTGCTGGATATCGGCACCGGGGCCAACTGCATCTACCCGCTGATTGGTCATCATGAGTACAGCTGGCGCTTTACCGGCACCGAGGTCAACGACGCGGCCTTTGCCAGCGCTCAGGCGATCGTTACCGGCAATCCTGGCCTGACTCGGGCGATCCGTCTGCGTCGCCAGAAAGATCCGGCCGCCATCCTTAATGGCATGATCCACAAGAACGAGCAGTACGATGCCACGCTGTGCAACCCGCCGTTTCACGACTCGGCGGCGGCGGCCCAGGCGGGTAACGACCGCAAGCGGCGTAACCTGGGCCAGAGCGAGGCGAGCGGTCTTAACTTTGGCGGCCAGCAGCAGGAGCTGTGGTGCGAAGGTGGGGAAGTGGCCTTTATCAGCAAGATGATCGCCGAGAGCCAGGCCTTTGGCCGTCAGGTGCTGTGGTTCACCTCGCTGGTGTCACGCGGCGAGAACCTGCCGCCGCTCTACCGCGCCCTGACCGCCGCTGGCGCGGTGAAGGTGGTGAAAAAAGAGATGGCCCAGGGGCAGAAGCAGAGCCGCTTCATTGCCTGGACCTTCCTGGATGAGGCCCAGCGTCGCCGCTGGGCACAGACGCGGTTTAAAGCGTAGGTTGTGCAGGGGGCAGGGTCTGGCCGCCCCCTGGCTCTGCGGCGCCCGGCTGCGCAGCCGCTGGGTTAGCCAGCATCTGGTAGGTCTGCACTGGCGGGCGCACGTCGGCAAGGTCAAAGTGCTTTTTCACCATGCTGTCGAGAGCAAAGCGCACCGTCCACTGCTTCAGCGGCTGGGTGGTAAAGGTCACCCGCAGCGTGAAGGCGGTGTTGGTCAGTCCAACAATACCTACGAAGCTCGGCTCGCCAATGATCAGCTTACGGATATCCTCCTGCTCCATCAGCTCACCCACCGCCGCCTTCAGCGCGTTATTCGCTTTCTCTGCATCCTCATGACGATCCACGTCGTAGTTCGCCACTATCGAACCAATCCCGCGCACAAAGTTGGCGAAGGTGGTGATCGATGACCACGGAATAATGTGGTACGCGCCGGTATCCTGGCGTACCCCGACGGAGCGGATCGACATTCGCTCTACCGTTCCGGTGAGCGGCCCAATGGTGACGAGGTCCCCGGTGTTCATCCCGTTTTCAAACTGAATAAAGATCCCAGTAATAATATCCTTCACCAGGGTTTGCGCCCCGAAGGAGATGGCCAGACCTAATGCTCCGGCACCGGCCAGCAGCGGGGCGATGTTCACCCCAATCTCCGAGAGTACAATCATTACCGTAATGGTGCTGATAATCACCGCCAGCGCGTTGCGGAACAGCGTCAGCAGGGTACGGGTTCGGGCGCTGGGCAGCGGGCGACCATGGATATCGGACGCCAGCCGGTTCTCGATCAGGCTCGCCAGTACGGTCCAGCCCACCGCCGAGAAGAAGAGGATCAGCGCGATGCGGATCAGAATATCGACCGCCTTCTCCCCCGCGCCATAGTGCAGCCAGTTCCAGAAATCGAACAGGCCCCACGCGCTGAGCAGTAGCATAATGGCAACGATAACGGTGAGAAAACGTGCCACCTTCAGCGCCGTCGACAGCCAGCCGTTTACCCGCTTCTGTAGCTCTGGATAGCTGCGCTGCACCTGTGGTGAGAGGGTGATCCGCTTGGCAATCCAGCGCGACAGCATGCCCGACACAAACGCCGCAATACCGATAATCGCCAGACTGCGTACCGTCGCGCCCATCATAAATTTCAGGCTGTTGCCTGGATCGAAGAGCGAGAAGAAGAATAGCACCACGAAATAGGCGCAGGCCAGCCAGTGCCAGACCAGCGCAAAAGCGCGAATAAAGAGGCTAAAGAAAGCCAGCGAGCGATCGGCAAGGTGGTGGAGGTTCTCATATACCGTGGTTTTATTGTGAAAAATAAGGTAGAGCGCCCAGGTGGTGATACAGAGCATGATCAGCACGTTCGCCAGCGCGCCAAACTGAACGTTAACCTGATTTGAGATGATCGGTACGGCCACCAGCAGGCCATAGCCAATCAGGCTGCTCAGGGCGCTGAGGCGCAGGTGCCAGTATTTCGCCGCCTCGTTTTTAATCGAGAAAGGTCGTAGATCGGGGAAGCGTGGGCAGAAGATGAGTCGCAGGATCGCCTTAAAGAACTCAATGAGCGCAAAGGCGTTGAGGAACAGGCTCTGCTGAAAGGCGATGGTGCGGTTGCCGCCGTTCAGATTGTCGCTTAGCAACTGGCCGACAAAGAGGGTGAGCGACAGCAGCATCAGGTCAATAATAAACGCCCCGACGATCATCGCGGGCAGCTGTAACCAGTTGGTCCTGTCATGATTCTTACGCCGCCCCCACTTGCCCATTTTGCGATAGAGCGGGAAAGCACAGAGGCGCACCAGCCAGTAGAAGACAAAGACCAGCCCGGCGAGCAGCAGGAAGTGACCGGCGGCGTTGATAAAGGTCTGTGGGTTAAAGGTCTTGTGCGGCGAGCCGGTAATGTTGCGGTAGAGCTGGGCAAAGCGCGACGACAGCTCCTCGCCATAGTGCCGGCTGACTTCCTGCACGTTCTCCAGCACCGTCTTCTCTTCGGCGACCTCTTCCGGTGGCGTGATGGTCGGCACCGGCTCCGGCGGCGGGGTAGCGGCGACCTTGCGCAGCTGGCCAATCAGCTCCTCACGGGAGCTGGTATTCTCCAGCACGTCCGCCAGCGCGCCGTAGGCGGCTTTCTTTTGCTCGAGATCCGGCTCGGCGGCCGGTGTCGTTTCGCTGGTGGCAGGGGCGGCGGACGTGATGCCCGGAATGGTCGCCGCGTGTAGCGGCATGATGAACAGGCTAAGCAGCAGCAGTAACCACGGCACGGTCTCTCTCCTGAGAAAATAGTGCAAAAAGATAAGTATAGATGCTGCCAGCGCTGCGTCTGGAAATGGGAAAAATCGGAGGCAAGAAAAAAAACGCTCCCCGGATGGAGAGCGTTGATACATCAGGAGACGTGCTGGAGGAACTCTTGCAGACGTGGGCTGGGCGGGTTCTCGATCAGCGTCTGCGGATTGCCATCTTCAGCAATGCGGCCTTTATCGATAAAGATCAGACGCGAGGCAACCTTCTCGGCAAAGCCGATCTCATGGGTCACGATGACCATCGTCATCCCCTCTTCGGCCAGGTCCTGCATCACCTTCAGTACCTCGTGGCGCAGCTCGGGGTCGAGGGCTGAAGTCGGCTCATCAAACAGCATCATCTTCGGCTTCACCGCCAGCGCACGGGCAATCGCCACGCGCTGCTGCTGGCCGCCGGAGAGCTCAGACGGATAGTGGTTGGCACGCTCGGCCAGTCCTACTTTCGCCAGCAGATCGTTAGCCAGCTTCTGCGCCTCGCTCTTGCTCGCCCCACGCACGCGCAGCGGGCCAAACATCACGTTCTCCAGCGCCGTCAGGTGCGGGAAGAGGTAGAACTGCTGGAACACCATGCCCGCTTCCTGGCGGATCAGGCGCTCATCCACCTTCGGATCGTTCACCTTCAGGCCGTCAACAATCAGATCGCCGCTGGTGATCTCTTCCAGCTTGTTGATGCAGCGCAGCAGCGTCGACTTACCGGAGCCGGACGGGCCAATGATGACTACCACTTCGCCCTGGTTGATGTTCAGGTCGATGTTATGCAGCACCTGGGTTTTACCAAAGTGCTTGGAGACGTTTTTAAATTCAATCACAGGATTTTCATCCTTCTTTCAAGACGACGCAAAATAAAGCTCAGAACCAGGGTAATAATGAGATAGAACACCGCAACGGCGCTCCAGATCTCCAGCGCACGGAAGTTGCCGGCGATGATCTCCTGGCCCTGGCGAGTCAGTTCGGCCACGCCGATAACAATAAACAGCGAGGTGTCTTTAATGCTGATGATCCACTGGTTACCCAGCGGCGGCAGCATACGGCGCAGCGCCAGAGGCAGGATCACCCGGCGAATAGTCTCACGCTTAGAGAGACCCAGTGCCAGACCCGCTTCGCTAAAGCCTTTATGGATCGAGAGCACCGCGCCGCGGGTAATTTCGGCGATATAGGCTCCGGAGTTGATCATAATGGTGACAACGGCGGCGCTGAACGGATCGATGCGCAGATCGTTAAAGGCCATCGGCAGGGCGAAGTAGATAAACATCACCTGAACAACGATAGGCGTGCCGCGAATGATCTCGATAAATACCAGTGCAATGTGGTTTGCTATCCAGCCGCCGAAGCTGCGGGCGAAACCGGCTGCAAGGCCGATAATTAAACCGCCCGCCAGACCGAGGACCGAGATCCACAGGGTCATTTTGACGCCTTCAAACAAAATGGGAATGGCAGGCCAGATGGCACTCCAGTCAAACTGCATGATGAATTCCTGTATACCGTGGTGAAATACTAAAAATGTAGGCCCGGTAAGCGCGAGCGCCACCGGGCGTTACAAACCTGAATTCAGGCTGAATTATTTAGGCTCTGTACCGAACCATTTTTTATAGATTTCGTTATAGGTGCCGTTCTCTTTCAGGGTTTTCAGCGCGCCGTTCACTTTCTCACGCAGATCGTCGCTGCCTTTCGGGAACGCGATACCGTACTGCTGCGCTTCCAGTGAGTCGCCAACCGCTTTGAACTGGCCTTTGCCGGCAGTCTGGATGAAGTACAGAATGTTCGGCGTATCGTGCAGGACCGCATCAGCGCGATTAGTACCCAGTTCCATGTAGGCGTTGTCGATGTTCGGGAACTGGCGCAGATCTTTAGTTTTGATATTGGCTTTCGCATAGTCAACGGAGCCGGTGCCGCTCTTCACTGCCACCACTTTGCCATCAAGGTCTTTAACGCTTTTCACGTCGTTATTGTTGGCTTTGACCATCACCAGCAGACCGCTTTTGTAATAGCCATCAGAGAAGTCGATCGCTTTTTTACGCTCGTCGGTAATGGTGATCCCTGCCAGAGCAAGGTCAACGTTTTTAGTTTGCAGCGCCGGGATGATGCCGCTGAAATCCATTGGCTTCAGGGTGTAATCCAGCTTCAGCTCTTTCGCTACCGCAGCCCACAGATCCACGTCAAAACCAACATATTTATCGCCCTGTTTGAATTCGAACGGAACGAACGCGGTATCGGTTGCCACGACCAGTTTGTCGGCGGCATGGGAAGAGACCGCAAATGCCAGGGTAAGTGCAGCAAGGGAAACTTTAAACACAGACTTCATAACATTTCCTTTTATATCCACGGGGCGATCCCCTGAGAGAACGTACGCAGTATGAAAAAATCGTGCCAGGTTTACAACCTATTGTTTTGTAAAGGCGATATTTTCAACTGCCGTACAAAAAGCATGCATGGCTGAGCGATGTGCACCATTTAAGTGACCCATTTTGGTGCGTAGGTGACATGTTGCACAATGTGCTGCTATTAAGCGCATAAAGCGGCGATAAAACAACCCTTGATTAACGATTGTGTGAGGTAATTATTACAAGTGATTTACTTTACCAAGGGGAGAGAAAGGGCGGTTCTGCATGGGTTGCACCACGGAAGTGCAAAACCCCCTCCCGGGCGGGAGAGGGCAATAGATAAAGCTTATGGCTTATTCAATGTTAGATTCGATAAACCACAGGAATTTATCCAGGTCGCGAGAGGCGGCAGTGAAGATATCGGCGGTGTCTTCATCTTTCGCTTCGCTAATGGCTTTACGAGTGCTGTTTGCCACGATGGCGTAGCGCTCGGCCAGCTCTTTCAGGTGATCCTGAACGGTGTGAATATCTAGCGGGTAGCTTTTCAGCGGCGTTTTGCTGTTAACGACCTGAGTCGTACCCAGCGCCACACCACCCAGTTGTACCGCACGCTCGGCAATGGTATCGAGGTGATCGGTCAGAGTGGTACGGAAGCCGTCCAGCATCTCATGTACGCCAATAAAGTTAGCGCCGCGCATATTCCAGTGCGCCTGCTTGGTGATCAGGGACAGGTCAATGAACTGGATCACCTGGCGGTTCAGCAACTCAACGGTTGCCTTCTTATCGTCGTCCGCGACATCGTTACGAGTATAAAGCAGATCGGATGATTTGGTTTTTACCAGTTTAGCGGTACTCATAATCTCATATCCTCTTGATGTATGTTCCCAGGTAATTACTGGAACTAAGTATAGCATCGGTTTTTGGCTTTGCTATTTTGGCTGTTCCTATCGGTCCAATAGTAATAACAAGGGTGTAAAAAGCTATTTTTTACATATCAGTAACTTACATTTAACGAGGGAGATGATTCTTAATTTATATAAAGCATTGAGAATGCTAATGAATATTATTCATACCGAGAGGCGAAGCTGAAGGAATTATTCTGCACGATGCGAGACCGTGCAGAAAATAATTAACCAATATCAACTTCTTTTATTTTGCTCTCCCGGCGCAGCGTCAGCGTAGAGCCAATAGATGCGGCAACGATGGCTGACAGAGCCAGCCACTGCACCAGCGTCAGGGTCTCACTCAGGAAGATCATCCCCGATACCGCTGCCAGCGCAGGCTCCATACTCATTAAGGTACCAAAGGTGCGGGTCGGCATGCGCGTCAGGGCTACCATCTCCAGCGAGTAGGGGAGGGCAGTGGAGAGCACAGCCACGGCCAGTCCCAGGGGGAGAATCGACCAGTGCCAGAGCGCGTCCCCCGCCTGGATTGCGCCCAGGGGAACAAACACCACGGCGGCAATCAGCGAACCCAGCGCCACGGTGGCCGGGCCGTGCTCCTCTCCGGCACGCTGGCCGCAGATAATGTAGATGGCCCAGCAGGCACCTGCCCCCAGCGCGAAGGCCGCCCCGGTGAGATCGACGTGGGAGACGTCCTGCCCCAGCGGCAGAAGAAACCACAGCCCCAGCACGGCCAGCACAACCCAGATAAAGTCTACCGGGCGGCGGGAGGAGAAGAGAGCTACCGCCAGCGGGCCGGTAAACTCAAGCGCCACCGCAATACCCAACGGAACCGTCTGGATAGAGAGATAGAAGAGGTAGTTCATTGCCCCCAGCGCCAGGCCATAAAACAGCAGCGGCTTACGCTGCTCCGGCGTAAAGCGTAGCCGCCAGGGCCGGAAGATAACGACAAGGATGATTGTTCCCAGAGCAAGACGCAGGGCGGTCACGCCGGGCGCACCAATCAGCGGAAAGAGCGACTTCGCCAGGGATGCGCCGCTTTGAATCGACGTCATCGCGATAAGCAGTATTAATACAGGTAACCAGACGGGCAATTTGCGCGGTAAAGCAGGCATCCTTTCTCCTGTCAATTTATGTCAAACAGAGTAAAGAGGGCAGTGTAATGGAAATAGATGTCTGTGGTTGAGTCTCCGTTGAAAATAAATGTCAGGAAAGCGATAGAATGGTGACAAGTTGCTGGATTATTCACCGTATCTTTAGGAATAATCTGGATGAATATGTCGCTTTTATGGCGCGATAATAGCGGCATGACTTGAAAAAAAGCTTTTTTTTGAAAGAGATACGCGGAAGAGGAAACGTTCTGTTACATCAAAAGGCGCGTTAGACAGCGTGAAGCGCAAAGAGTTTCTCAATATTTTTTGTTATATTTAATACTTAGGACTTACTTGAAGCACATTTGAGGTGGTTATGAAAAAAATTGCATGTCTTTCAGCACTGGCAGTTGTTCTGGCTGTATCCGCAGGTTCCGCTGTAGCGGCAACCTCCACTGTTTCCGGCGGTTATGCTCAGAGCGACATGCAGGGCGTGGCGAACAAAGCTAACGGTTTCAACCTGAAATATCGCTACGAAAACGACACTCCGCTGGGTTACATCGGTTCCTTTACCTACACTGAAAAAGATCGTACCGAAAGCGGCGTGTACAACAAAGCACAGTACTACGGCGTAACCGCAGGTCCTGCTTTCCGTCTGAACGACTGGGCAAGCATCTACGGTGTAGTGGGTGTTGGCTACGGTAAATTCCAGCAGTCTCAGGATGTTGTTAACCATTCTGACAGCAGCGACTACGGCTTCTCCTACGGTGCGGGTATGCAGTTCAACCCAATCGAAGATGTTGCTATCGACGTTTCCTACGAGCAGAGCCGCATCCGTAGCGTTGACGTTGGCACCTGGATCGCAGGCGTAGGTTACCGCTTCTAATCACCCCGGTGATAGTCTAGACATAAAAACGGCCCCCAGGGGCCGTTTTTTTTATGGGCGCAGTTTATTGGCAAGCGGAGCGCCACCGGGTATGGGTGCAAACGCCGGGTGGCGCTGCGCTTACCCGGCCTACAAATCGTAATGACGTTGACGTTACGCATGCTGTATACTTAATGCTCATCAATTAAAGGGAGGAGCTTGTTATGCCAACCGCAAGCAGCATGGCCATCAAACGTGAGACATTGAACCTGCGCATTAAGCCCGCTGAGCGCGATCTTATCGATAGGGCAGCCAAGGCCAAAGGTAAAAACCGGACTGATTTTGTTCTGGAAGCAGCACGCGCTGCTGCCGAAGAAACACTCATTGAACAGCGTATTATTCTGGCCGATCCTGAGGCGTATCAACTGTTTATTACCCGCCTGGATCAGGCTCCGGCGCCCAACGCAGCGTTGCGTAAAACTATGCAAACGCCTGCTCCATGGGAGCAGAAAAAATGATTGCAGCCCCTGAGCCACTTCATGCCCGGCATCTTCTAACTTCGTTTTGCTGTGGTGTGGATTCTATGGATAGCTGGCTTACACAGCGGGCGCTAAAAAACCAGATGACAGGCGCATCCCGTACCTTTGTTTGCTGTGAGGATCTCCGAGTAGTGGCCTATTATTCGCTGGCCTCCAGTGCCGTGACAACAAACGATGCGCCGGGTCGCTTTCGCCGCAATATGCCCGATCCTATTCCCGTCGTCGTATTAGGCCGCCTTGCAGTAGATAAATCTCTACATGGTAAAGGTGTGGGACGAGCACTCGTTCGCGATGCTGGATTACGTGTGATTCAGGTTGCTGAGACGATTGGCATCCGCGGAATGCTGGTGCATGCTCTGTCTGACGATGTACGAGAATTTTATTTGAAGGTCGGTTTTGAACCCTCTCCCGGCGATCCGATGTTACTTATGATTACCTTAGCTGATTTAGAAGCGAGCCTTTAGACTCGCCTGTAGGCCCGGCAAGCGGAGCGCCGCCGGGCGTGAATATCCCTTATCGTGAGCGGGTCTCGAACAGGTCCGTGCCCAGATGGTTGTAATCCACCTTTTGCAGCTTGAAGTTGGTCACCCAGGTTGGCCCGGCTTTGTCATTCGAGACAAAGCGGTAGCGGGTGGCGATCTCTTTGGCGGTAATGCCGGTCCACTGCGAAAAGAAGCTCAGGAAGTCGTTGGCCGAGCGGCGGGCTTTAATCAGCCGATGGCGGGTGTCATCGCTGGAGATCACCATAAACGGCACCTGGAAGTTCTGCTGGAACTTATCGTCATGGGCCAGATACTGCACCTCTTTGCCGCGCTCCTTAAAGGCCAGCCCGTGGTCGGAGAAGTAGACCATGGAGAAGGTGCTGCCGCTGCCGCGCAGCTGATCATAGAGCTTGCTGAGCAGGGTATCGGTTTGCGTCACCGAGTAGAGATAGCACGAGGTCTCCTTCGACTGCACGAAGTCCGTATACTTGCCGCCGGTGCGATCGCAGGCCTGCGGGTGGGAACCCATCAGGTGCAGGACAATCAGCTGCGGCTGGCTGCGTGCGGTGCTTAACACCTGTGCGGTCATCTTCAGCAGCGCCTCGTCACGCGTGTTTTTATCCGCCTCGAAATCACCGCTTTTTAAGAACTGCACCTCGTCGGCGCGCTTCGCAATGCTGGCGATAGCGGTATCGTACTCACCAATCTGCCCTTGATTAGAGAACCACCAGGTCTGGAAGCCCGCCCGGTTGGCCAGGGTAACAAAGTTATCCTGATACTGGGGCTTGTTGTCCATCACCCGGTTCAGGGTCAGGCCCAGCGATTTCTGCGTTGAGCCGCTGGCCGCCACGTAGTCAGTAAAAAGCGTGCCGTTAACGCTGCTGGCAAAGGGGCTGTTCTTCCAGTGTCCGCCAAAGGCACCCACCGCATCGCGGCGCACGCTCTCGCCGATCACCACCACGTAGGTATGATACTTTGGCTTCACCGCCATCACGTTCCAGCTATCTTTCATTCCGGCAAGCTGCGCCATTCGACTCTGCTCGTCCAGCACTTCCTGGTTGTTCACTACCACGTCTTTCACAAAGCGAAACACGGGATAGCCGGTATCCTTCAGATTAAAGACGCCGCCGTAGGCCAGGTTCTGTACCGGGGCGACAAAAACGGCGGCAAGGCAGAAGGCGACGCCGAGGTGATCCCACTTGCCCCATGCGGCACGTTCACTGTTTTTACGCCGCACGGCGATAACCCCAAGGCCAAAGATAAACAGGCCAATCACGTAGTTGTACCACGGGAAAATGGTCAGGATCTCCGTGGACTCCTCCATATTGGTAGAGTGCAGCGCCAGCAGCGTATTGAAGTTAGGCGCACCGTAGGCCTGGCCAAACGGGTAGTAAGAGGCGGCGAGCAGGGAGAAGACCGCCACCAGCACCTTCTGCGTCCGCGGCGCGTGACGCCACAGCAGCAGTAGCAGGCAGGCAAATGCGGTGCTGTAGAGCAGGCTAAAGGGATAGCCAAGGGCGTAGTTGATCAGCAGTGACTGGAGAAAGTAGAAACCCGTCCACGGGCTAAGCGCCTGGCTACGGGCAGCGAGCGTTTCTTTTATTGTTAAATTCATATAGCTGTATCGCGAAAACGCCATGTGCTCACCCTGGCGTAGAGGGTCAAAACCTGCCGGAGAGGGCGTTGGGAAAAGGGAGCATTCCGCATCCGCGAGCCGCATTTGTGCAGGGCTGCGAGAAGATAGAGCGAGAGCCGACGAAGATCAACTGCTTACGAAGGGATCTTTTGCGAGAGTGGTTGCAAAATCAGCAAATAAGAAGAATTTTCTATGACGGAGCGTCAGTATGACGGAGAAGCATGACAGAAAAATGAAGCGGCGTACCGCGACGCCGCATTAGTGGGATTTTTTATCGTCCTGCTGCGGTTTACCGTTGAACATATCGCACAGCATATTGAGCAACAGTAACCGGACCTGGAACGGGGAGTGGGTAAACACGCTAAGGCACCTCTTGAGTTCGTTCATATCAACCTCCTCCTGCTTGATGGTGGGACGTTCAATCCATGAAGGTTGTCTGCATTACATACAGATATAGCACAGGCTATATTGTATAGCTACGGCTATTACCCAAATTTTTTGTGCTGGTCTACTTATGGTTTACACTGGGCGCAACCGTATATGATGCATTTATCGCGTTACCCCATGAGGAAGTCCAATGAGCCGTCGCGCAGGCAAGACAACAACAAAAAAAGTGACGCAGCTGGTGAATGTCGAAGAGCATGTCGAAGGCTTTCGCCAGGTGCGGGAAGCGCACCGGCGAGAGCTGATTGATGACTATGTTGAGCTGATCTCCGATCTGATCCGCGAGGTAGGGGAAGCCCGCCAGGTCGATATGGCCGCCCGACTAGGAGTCTCCCAGCCGACGGTGGCCAAGATGCTCAAGCGTCTGGCAACGGTGGGGCTAATCGAGCAGATCCCCTGGCGCGGCGTGTTTCTGACCCCGGAAGGGGAGAAGCTGGCCCAGGAGAGCCGCGAGCGCCACCAGATTGTTGAGAGCTTCCTGCTGGTGTTGGGCGTCAGCCCGGAAACCGCCCGCCGTGACGCCGAGGGTATGGAGCACCACGTCAGCGAGGAGACGCTGGAGCGTTTTCGCCTCTTTACTCTCCAGCAGGAGCACCCTGCGGAATGACCCTGCCGTTCGTGCGTGCGCTGGCGCGCGATCGCTTTCTCCAGCTGCTGATCCTGATCGGCATTGCCCTGAGCCTTTTCGTTCCCTTTAACCCGGCCGCGTGGCCAAAGGCGATCGACTGGCACACTATTCTCACCCTCAGCGGACTGATGATGCTCACCAAAGGGGTGGAGCAGAGCGGCTACTTTGACGTGCTGGGCCGCAGAATGGTCCGGCGCTTTGCCACCGAGCGGCGACTGGCGATGTTCATGGCGCTGGCGGCAGCGCTGCTCTCTACCTTCCTGACCAACGACGTGGCGCTGTTTATTGTGGTGCCACTTACCCTGACGCTCAGAAAGCTGTGCGAGATCCCGGTCAACCGGCTGATTATCTTTGAAGCGCTGGCGGTTAACGCCGGATCGCTGCTTACCCCCATCGGCAATCCGCAAAATATTCTGCTGTGGGGGCGCTCCGGCCTCTCGTTTGCCGCCTTTACCGGACAGATGGCGCTGCTGGCGCTGGTGATGATGGCGACCCTGCTGCTGCTCTGCTGGATCTTCTTCCCCAACAAGGCCCTGACCTACCACAGCGGCAGCCAGGCTCCATCATGGCAGCCCCGGCTGCTCTGGAGCTGTCTGGGACTCTACGTGATCTTCCTCATCTCGCTAGAGATGAAGCTCGAAGGCTGGGGCGTGCTAATCGTTGCCGTGGGCTTTGCTGTTCTTGCCCGTAAGGTGCTGAAGAGCGTGGACTGGACCCTGCTGCTGGTGTTTATGGCGATGTTTATCGACGTTCACCTGCTGGTGCAGCTGCCCGCGCTACAGGGATCGCTCAACGGGGTAGAGAACCTCTCCCAGCCTGCATTATGGCTCACGGCCATCGGCCTGTCGCAGGTGATCAGCAACGTACCGGCGACCATCCTGCTGCTGAACTACGTCCCTCCCAGCCAGCTGCTCGCATGGGCGGTGAACGTCGGCGGATTCGGCCTGCTGCCCGGCTCGCTGGCGAATCTTATCGCTCTGCGGATGGCTAATAACCGCCGCATCTGGTGGCGCTTCCATCTCTACTCTATACCGCTGCTGATCTGGGCGGCGCTGGTGGGGTATGAGTTGCTTATTATCAGTTAATGCGAATTTGTCAGTTTTTCCTGGCAAATGTATAGCAACCTCCTAACTTTAGATAACGGCGCATGTGTCGCGCCGTTCATCGACAGGACAGTTGCAACGCTATGGCTGATAACGAAAAGAATCCTGACGCAGCGCAGGAAGAGAACAATAACGATCAAAACAACGATCAAAAGAACGATAAAAATGGACGTAAGCGCCCCGGTAAAAAGCCACTCATTATTCTGGGTGTAGTGGTGGTGGTCATGGTGATCGTGGCCCTGGTGTGGTGGTTTATGACCCGCAACCAGGAGACCACCGACGACGCCTTTACCGAAGGCGATGCCGTGACGGTTGCGCCCAAGGTAGCGGGCTACGTGACCGAGCTGCGGGTTAAGGATAACCAGCGGGTGAAGAAGGGCGATCTGCTGGTGGTGATTGATCCTCGGGACGCCACAGCCCAGCGCGATCAGGCTCAGGCCCAGCTCGGACTGGCAACCGCCCAGCTGCATCAGGCCCAGGCCCAGCTGGCGCTCTCGAAGGTGCAGTACCCCTCCCAGCGCGACGAATCGCAGGCGCAGGTGCTGAAGGCTAAAGCTGATTTAGCCAATGCCGAAGCCGCCTATCGCCGCCAGCGCGGCGTCGACCCGCGCGCGACCACGCAACAAAATATCGATAGCGCCAACGCCCAGCTGCGCAGCGCTCAAGCCCAGCTTGCCAGCGCCAATGCTCAGCTGGAGGTAGCAAGCCAGATAAACTTACAGATCCGCCAGCAGGAGACTAACGTCGAAGCCCGGGAGCAGCAGGTAGAGCAGGCCCGCGCCCAGCTGGAGACCGCGAACCTCAACCTCTCCTGGACCGAAGTGCGCGCCCCCTTCGATGGCTTTGTCACCAAACGTAACGTGCAGAACGGCGCCCTGGTGCAGGCGGGTACGGCACTCTTCTCGCTGGTCTCTACCGATATCTGGGTGGTGGCGAACTTTAAAGAGTCACAGCTGGAGCGGATGCGCCCCGGCAATAAAGTCACTATCGGCGTCGATGCCTACCCGGACCTGGAGCTGGAGGGGCATATCGACAGCATACAGCAGGGGAGCGGCTCGCGCTTCTCCGCCTTCCCGTCGGAAAACGCCACCGGCAACTTTGTGAAGATCGTCCAGCGCGTACCGGTGAAGATTGTCATCGATAAGGGCCTGGACGCTAACCAGCCGCCGCTGCCGCTGGGGCTGTCGGTGGAGCCGAAGGTGACCCTGGAATGACCGATCACAGCCATGAGAACTGGCGTCCCGCCAGTAACCCGTGGGCGGTGGCGATTGTCGTCACCCTCGCGGTGTTTATGGAGATCCTTGATACCACCATCATTAACGTGGCGCTGCCCCACGTCGCCGGATCGCTCTCGGCAAGCTATAGCGAATCCACCTGGGTGCTCACCAGCTACCTGGTGGCGAACGGCATCGTGCTGCCGATCTCGGCCTTCCTGAGCCGCGTCTTTGGCCGCAAGCGCTTCTTCCTTATCTGCATCGTGATGTTTACCGTCTGTTCGTTCCTGTGCGGTATCGCCACCGAGCTGTGGGAGATCATCCTGTTCCGCATCCTGCAGGGCTTCTTCGGCGGGGGGCTACAGCCGACCCAGCAGTCGGTGCTGCTGGATTACTTTAAGCCGGAGGATCGCGGCAAGGCCTTTGGCCTCTCGTCAATTGCGATCATCGTTGCCCCGGTGCTCGGGCCAACCCTCGGGGGCTGGATCACCGACAACTACTCCTGGCGCTGGGTCTTCTTTATCAATATTCCGGTGGGGATCGTCACGGTGCTGGCCATCTACCAGCTGCTGGAAGATCCGCCCTGGGAGCGTAAATCGGAAGAGAAGCTGACCATCGACTGGACCGGCATCGGGCTGATTGCGCTGGGGCTGGGCTGTTTGCAGGTGATGCTGGACCGTGGGGAAGATGACGACTGGTTCGCCTCTAACTTTATCCGCACCTTTGCCGTCCTGACCCTGATCGGCATTATCGGCGCTATCTACTGGCTGATGTATGCCAAAAAGCCGGTGGTCGATCTGCACTGCATGAAGGATAAAAACTTTGCCGTCTCCAGCCTGCTGATGGCCGGAATGGCGATGATCCTCTACGGTAGCTCGGTGGTGATCCCCCAGCTGGCGCAGCAGGACCTCGGCTATACCGCCACCTGGTCCGGGCTGGTGCTCTCGCCGGGCGCGGTGCTGATCGTCCTGACCATACCGCTGGTGCTGAAGCTGATGCCGGTGGTGCAGACCCGGTGGATCATTGCCTTCGGTTTTACCTGCCTGGCGGTGGCCTTCTTCTGGTCGCGCAACCTGACCCCGGACGTCGATTTCGAAACGCTGGTGCTGTTCCGTAGCGCGCAGTCGATTGGTCTCGGCTTCCTCTTTGTGCCGCTCACCACCATCGCCTTTATCACTATACCGCGTCAGCTTAACGCCGACGCCGCGGCGCTGTTTACCATGTTCCGTAACGTTGCCGGATCGATCGGTATTTCGCTCTCCACCGCCGCGATTACCGAACGCGCCCAGGTGCACAGCGCCTATTTGAGCGCCCACACCACCCCCTTTAGCGAGCAGTTCCAGCAGGCGGTGCGGGAGACGGCCGAGGCGATCCGCGACTTCACCACGCTGCCGGGAGATCCCCTTGGCCTGGCGACCGGTCAGATGTACCGAACCATGATCGAGCAGTCGCGTTTTCTCGCCTACGTTGATGTCTTTACCATCCTCAGCGCCGTGGCGTTTCTACTGATTCCGTTTTGTCTTCTGCTTTCGCCGATCAAGAGCGAAGGCAGCGCAGGAGCACATTAACATGCACAGGATACATACCCCGACGCTGTCGTTACTCACCCTGCTGCTGGCAGGCTGCGCCGTGGGGCCGGACTACCAGCAACCCGTGCCGCCTGCGGTAAGCCACTGGAACGACGCCGGGGATAAAACCGTGCCGTCGCAAACCTCCAGCCAGGCGGTCAATCCGCGCTGGTGGACCAGCTTCAACTCGCCGCAGCTTAACAGCCTGATCGAGCGGGCGATCGCCGGGAATCTCTCCCTACAACAGACCGTGCTGCGCATTGCCGGGGCACGGGAGCAGATCAACCAGGCGGGCGGTGCTTTCATGCCAGCGGTCAACGGCAACCTGCAGGCCACCCGGCAGCAGCTGGGGCTGGAAGGGGAGCTGAAGGCGCATGACGTCTACGGCCAACTGCAGGATGCCGACCCCGAGGTGCGTAACGCCCTTGGCGTGCTGACCCAGCCGGTGAACCTCTACCAGGGCAGCTTTGACGCCCAGTGGGAGCTGGATTTGTGGGGCAAAGTTCGCCGCCAGGTCGAGGCGGCCGATGCCCAGCAGCGGGCGGCTATTGAGCAGCGCAACGATGCCCTGGTGTCGCTGGAGGCGGAGGTGGCTCGGGCGTGGCTCCAGCTGCGCGGGGCGCAGAGCATCCTTGCGACTATGAACACGCAGATCGACACCGCAAAGGAGACGCTTAGCCTGACCGAGAGTCGCCAGCGCGGCGGTCTGTCGCCGCAGCTGGACGTCGAGAATGCTCGGGCACAGCTCGGCAACCTGGAGGCGCAGCTACCGCAGTACCAGGCCCAGGAGCAGCAGGCGATGAACGCCCTGGCGATCCTGATCGGCAAGCCTCCGGGTGCGCTGAATGCGGAGCTACGGTCGGTGCAGCCCCTGCCGAAGCTGCCGGATATCATCCAGACCGGGATCCCCTCAACGCTGGCCCGCCGTCGTCCGGACGTGCGTGAGGCGGAGGCTAACCTGCATGCGGCCACCGCGCAGATTGGCGTCTCGGTGGCCCAGCTCTTCCCGAGCCTGACCCTGAGCGGCCAGTTTGGCCTGCGCAATAGCGAAACCGACTGGCTGACCGACTGGAGCAGCCACTTCTATAGCTTCGGACCGCAGGTGTCGATTCCCATCTTCCAGGGCGGACGGCTGGTCTCCAGCGTCAAGCTGGCGCGGGCGCAGCAGGGCGCAGCGGCACTTAACTATCGTCAGACGGTGCTGAGCGCGCTGGGCGACGTGGAGAACGCTCTGGTCAGCTACCGCACCGATCAGCAGCGCGAGGCTGGATTGAGCAAAACCATAGAGGCGTTGCAGAGCGCGTTCGACCTTGCCAGCGACAGCTATCGCCAGGGGATCGCAACCTTTATTGACGTACTCGATGCCCAGCGCCAGCTGGCCCAGGCCGAGCAGCAGCGCGCCCAGGCACGGGTGCAGAGCAGCCTCGACCTGGTGGCGCTCTATAAGGCGCTGGGGGGCGGCTGGGAGCCGTATCAGACCGTACAGCTGCCGGACTACCCGGTCTTTGGCGAGGCGGCGCGGGGATAAAGTTCAGAGGATTGGGCAAGAAACGCGCAGGATCCTCACATTCGCGATCCGGCGCACTGGCGTATAACTATTGAACACTCATCGACACCCTAAGGAGCGTTCTATGCGTTATCAAAAACTTGGCAATACCGGTCTCTTTGTCTCCGAGCTGTGCCTGGGCACCATGACCTTCGGCGGCGAAGGCGGCATGTGGGGCAAGATTGGTCAGCTACGGCAGAGCGAGGCTGAGCAGCTGGTGGGCGATGCCCTGGCAGCGGGCATCAACTTTATCGATACCGCCAACGTCTATTCGGAAGGGCGTTCGGAAGAGATCACCGGCCAGGCGCTGAAAAATCTTAAGATCCCTCGCGAGGACGTAGTGGTGGCGACCAAGGTGTTCGGCGAAACCGGCACCGCCGGGGTCAACTCCCGCGGCAGCTCCCGCTACCATATTATCAGCAGCGTCAAGGAGAGCCTGCGCCGCCTCCAGCTGGATCATATCGACCTCTACCAGCTCCACGGCTTCGATCCGGCAACGCCGATTGAGGAGACGCTCTACGCCCTCGATAACCTGGTTCAGCACGGTCACGTCCGCTATATCGGCGTGTCCAACTGGGCGGCGTGGCAGATCATGAAGGCGCTGGGTATCTCCGAGCGTTTAGGATTGGCCCGCTTCGCCTCGCTACAGGCCTACTACACCATCGCCGGACGCGACCTTGAGCGTGAGCTGGTTCCGATGCTGCAAAGCGAGGGGGTGGGGCTGATGGTCTGGAGCCCGTTGGCGGGCGGCCTGTTGAGCGGCAAGTATGACCGCAGCGGCAGCGGAGAGGAGGGCGGCCGCCGACTGGCGTTTGACTTCCCGCCGGTCGAAAAAGAGCGCGCCTTCGACTGCGTGGACGTGATGCGCAACATTGCTGACAGCAAAGGCGTGTCGGTGGCGCAGATCGCCCTGGCGTGGCTGCTGCATCAGCCGGTAGTGAGCAGCGTGATTATCGGCGCCAAACGTCCGGATCAGCTGGCGGATAACATTGCCGCGACGGAGATTCGCCTGAGTGAAGAGGAGCTGAAACAGCTCGATGCGGTCAGCGCGCTGCCGCGGGAGTATCCAGGCTGGATGCTGGAGCGGCAGGGAGAATATCGCCGTAACCAGCTGGCACAGCAGTAATTTGGTAATAAAAAAGCCCGGCGGTTGCCGGGCTTTTTACTGACTTACGAAAATCTTAGTTCAGACGAACCGGCATCCCGGAACGGTTCTGAATCGCCTGCTCAACAACGCTCTGGTCGGCGTCCGGTTGGCTGGTGATGCTCTGCACGCTCTTGGTCAACGTGATTGGCACGATCTCTTTGCCGTTAAACTGCGCTTCGGTGGTAGAGAGCGGGTTGTGTACTTCGATGTAGCGGCTGCCGTCCGGCTCGGAGGTGGCTTTTACCGGCTCATCGATAAACTGTACGCGGGTACCCACCGGCACGTTCTGGAACAGGAACTTGATGTCGTCATTACGCAGACGCACGCAGCCGTGGCTTACGCGCAGGCCGATACCAAAGTTAGCGTTGGTACCGTGGATTGCATACAGGCGGCCAATGTACAGGGCGTAGAGGCCCATCGGGTTATCCGGACCAGCCGGAACCACAGCCGGCAGCGGGTTACCCGCTTCTCTATACTCCTGGTGCATCTTCGCCGTCGGGGTCCAGGTCGGACCGGCTTTCTTACGCTCAACTTTGGTGGTCCAGTTGATAGGCGTATCTTTGCCCAGCTGGCCGATACCGATCGGCAGCACAATCACGGTGTTGGTGCCTTTCGGATAGTAGTAGAGGCGCATCTCAGCGCTGTTGATCACAATCCCTTCGTGCACGGTGTCCGGCAGGATCAGCTGCTGAGGAATATTCATCACGCTGCCGCCCTTCGGCAGGTAAGGATCGATACCTGGGTTAGCTTCCATCAGGTTAGACAGCCCCATCTGGTACTGAGCTGCGTAGTACTCCAGCGGCTGGCTGTTGTTCTCTGGCAGGGTGATGACCTGGTTCTGACCAATCAGACGGCTACCATCGGTTGGCAGCGGATAGGTTACAGCAGACGCGGATTTGCAAAACCCTACTACAGCGAAAGCCGCCGCTAAAATTGTTGTTAATTTCATATTCATGGTATGCGAGGTTTCTATGCCAGAGGCCGTTTAGTTAAGAATGCTCAAAAGATGGGAGCGCATTATATGTGCATTCCCACGCGCATGGAATTGAGATGTGTACGAAATCACATTTTTTTCTCTCACCCTATTGTAGCAACTGTTCACACCTGCGCGATTTCAATTCGGAATTGTGGCATAATGCAGAGTTTGTCACACATTTTCAGGATAACACCGTGTTAGTTACCAGCAACGTCACCATGCAGTTTGGCAGTAAGCCGCTGTTTGAAAATATCTCCGTCAAGTTTGGCGGCGGCAATCGTTACGGCCTGATTGGGGCGAACGGTAGCGGAAAATCCACCTTTATGAAGATCCTCGGCGGCGACCTTGAGCCGACGCTGGGCAACGTCTCCCTCGACCCGAACGAGCGTATCGGTAAGCTGCGTCAGGATCAGTTCGCCTTTGAAGAGTTCAGCGTGCTCGACACGGTGATCATGGGGCACGGCGAACTGTGGGAAGTGAAGCAAGAGCGCGATCGCATCTACGGCCTGGCCGAGATGAGCGAAGAGGACGGCTATAAAGTGGCCGATCTCGAAGTGCAGTACGGCGAGATGGACGGCTACTCCGCCGAGTCTCGTGCGGGTGAGCTGCTGCTCGGCGTCGGTATTCCGGTAGAGCAGCACTACGGCCCGATGAGCGAAGTGGCTCCCGGCTGGAAGCTGCGTGTGCTGCTGGCCCAGGCCCTGTTCTCCGATCCGGACATTCTCCTGCTCGATGAACCGACCAACAACCTGGACATCGATACCATTCGCTGGCTGGAGCAGGTGCTGAACGAGCGTAACAGCACCATGATCATCATCTCGCATGACCGTCACTTCCTGAACATGGTCTGCACCCATATGGCCGATCTCGACTACGGCGAGCTGCGCGTCTATGCGGGCAACTACGATGAGTACATGACCGCGGCGACCCAGGCGCGCGAGCGTCTGCTGGCCGACAACGCCAAGAAGAAAGCGCAGATCGCTGACCTGCAATCCTTTGTTAGCCGCTTTAGCGCCAACGCCTCGAAGTCTCGTCAGGCGACTTCGCGCGCGCGTCAGATCGATAAGATTAAGCTGGACGAGGTGAAAGCCTCCAGCCGTCAGAACCCGTTCATTCGTTTTGAACAGGATAAGAAGCTGTTCCGTAACGCGCTGGAAGTGGAAGCCCTCACTAAAGGCTTCGATAACGGCCCGCTGTTCAAGAACTTCAACCTGCTGCTGGAAGTAGGCGAGAAGATCGCCATTCTGGGCGCTAACGGCGTGGGTAAAACTACCCTGCTGAAAACCCTGGTAGGCGATCTGGAGCCGGATAACGGTACCGTGAAGTGGTCTGAAAACGCGAAGATTGGTTACTACGCACAGGATCACGCCGCAGATTTCGATAACGATCTCACTGTCTTCGACTGGATGAGCCAGTGGAAGCAGGAGGGGGACGATGAGCAGGTGGTGCGCAGCTTCCTGGGCCGTCTGCTCTTCAGCCAGGACGATATCAAAAAGCCAGCGAAGGTGCTCTCCGGGGGCGAGAAGGGGCGTATGCTCTTCGGCAAGCTGATGATGCAGAAGCCGAACATCCTCGTAATGGATGAACCGACTAACCACCTGGATATGGAATCTATCGAATCGCTGAACATGGCGCTGGAGATGTATCCGGGCACGCTGGTGTTTGTCTCCCACGACCGTGAGTTCGTTAGCTCGCTGGCAACCCGCGTGATTGAGATCACCCCTGAGCGCGTGGTGGACTTCAGTGGTAACTATGAAGACTATCTGCGCAGCAAAGGCATCGATTAATTTCCCGTCGTCTTTCGCGCTACAGGTGTGTTGGCTGCACCTGCTCACCCCGGTCACTTACCTATGTAAGCTCCCGGGGATTTACAGGTTTGCCACCTTCCTGTAACGCGAAATACTTAGGGAAATTGGGCTATGGGATTGCCCGGTGGCGCTGGCGCCTACCGGGCAATCTGCTACAACTTCCATTCACTCCTGACTTCACCATTCACCCGCAGCGTGCGTTTTTCTCCCGCCGGTAATATCACCTCCAGTACGTTCCAGGCCGGACGGTAGTCGCCCTGCACATTTACCTTGAGATCAATGGTGCTGCCTGAGCAGACCATCTCCCACTCCAGCCACAGCGCATTGCCCTGCCTGTAGCCCCAGCTCTCACCGTCATCTTCAAACAGCAGGCCGCGGCTGGTACCGACACCTTTCAGCGGAAACAGACACAGCTTGCGACAATCATCTTGGGCGGCATTGACGTGGGTAATACGCTCGCTGAGCGGCAAACCGGCCCCGGCACGGACCAACAGAGGCAGCTTTTCCAGCGGCGCATCACGAACAATCCACTGTCCGCCGGAGAACCATTCATTAGTATAAAAATCGTACCAGCCGCTCTCATTTGCAGGAAGCCAGACACGACGCTCCCGAGCACCCGGCTCCACCACGCTGGCCACCAGAAGATCGCGACCCAGCAGGAAATCATCACACTCTTCAAAGGTCTGTTCATCGTGCTCGTGATCGAGGAAAGTTGGACGCAGCATAGGCTCATCGTCAGCGTGCGCCTGCCACAGCAGGGTATAGAGATAGGGCAGCAGACGATAGCGCAGCTCAATAGCGCTGCGAATGGCTGGCGTAACGCCTGGATACATCCACGGCTCATTCACCGTATGGTCATCATTCCACGAATGAATGGTGAAACGCGGATGCATTACGCCGTTTTGTACCCAACGAACAAACAGCTCAGCATCAGGCTTATCACCAGAGAAACCACCCACGTCGTGGCCAATGTTATACAGTCCTGACAGGCTCATCCCTAACCCCATGCGCGTGTTGTAGCGCAGCGTCTCCCAGCTGGTGCGGTTGTCTCCGCTCCAGGTTTGCACATAGCGCTGCATCCCGGCACAGCCAGAGCGGGAGATCAGATAGGGGCGCAACTCCGGAGCAAAACGCTGCTGCGCTTCCAGCGAGGCACGCATCATGAGCAGCGGCATGACCGGACGAATATGCTTGATAGCGATCTCGCGGCCAAAACCATGGCAGCGCGCTTCGCCGTCCCAGATCTCAAATTCGTTATTATCGTTCCAGGTGGAGTCGATACCCATCTCCAGCAGCTGGGTGGTCACACCCTCCTGCCACCATGCCACGGTCTCCGGATTGGTGAAGTCGAGGTGGGAGCCTTCATCATCCCAGAAGCTTGAGCGCTCTGGCGCACTGGACTCAGAGTCGCGAACGAAAAGGCCGCGCTCGGCGACTTCGCTGTAGCGAGGATGATCCTGTAACAGGCAGGGCTTAATATTGGCCGCCAGTTTTATTCCCGCATCATGAAATGCCTGGCTCATCACCTTCGGCTGCGGCACCTTATCGTAGTTCCAGTTGAAGACGTAGCGCTTACCGTTGATTGAGGTGTAGCCGGAGGAGAGCTGAAACGAGTCGCACGGAATGGCATGCTCGGCGCACAGGCGAATAAAGTTCAGCAGCTGGTTCTGCGCGTCCGGGGCATCGGTATAGTGCATGGTGGAGCCGCTGTAACCCAGGCTCCACTTTGGCCCGAACAGGGTCTTACCGGTCAGGCGAATAAATGCTTTGGTCACATCCAGCACACGTTTGCCGGTGAAAATGTAGTAATCAATATCGCCTGCCTCGGCCTGCCAGCGTCGGTAAGGCGTATGGTAGTTGTCGATTTCATTGCCCAGATCCAGCCAGCAGCTACTCAGATTGTCATAAAACAGACCGTAGCTGATATCACTCCGGCGAGCGATGGTAAACGGAACGTGCTTGTAGAGCGGATCGGTACTTGCCGCGTTATAGCCCATGGCGTCCAGGTTGCGCATTTCGTAGCGCTGACCGGTACGTTGCAGGTTGCCCGCTTTTTCGCCAAGGCCATAGAAACGCTCATCTTTACGGCGGTTGAGGTAGTGCGCTACGCCGTCACCGTGGGCATTCAGCAGGTAGGCGCTGGTTGGGCGGTCGCTGGTAAGATGCTGCCACTCACCCTCCTCGTTACGGTAGTGCCACTCCAGCCACAGCGGCTGATGGACGGTCACGCGCAGCTGTTCGCTGGCGATGGTTAACTGCTCGTCTCGCTGCTCCAGCGTCCACGCGGGCAGGGTGAAACCGCTCAGATCGTCCCGGGAGCGACCTTCCCACGGCACGTCCTGCGCCGGAGCGATACTCCAGGTTCTCTCCAGCGCCAGTACGCCCTTGCGTTTAATCAGCACGCGGAACAGATCCTGTTCCAGCACGTAGAGGCACAGGCTGTGCTGGCCGTCGATTTTCAGCTCCACGTGATGGGCCGACTGCGTGTCAAAAATCCAGTTTTTCAGCGTCTTCATAATTTATATCCACTCTCAGGCGCGCTTGGCGCGACGTTCAGCAATAAAAGCAACCAGGAACACGGCACCAATCAGGTCAAAGAAGCCCATGGCAATGAATAGCGGGTTAAAACCAACTTTGTCGGCGGTAACCCCAATAAGCAGAGAGAAGAGGAAGCTGGCGATCCATGCGGCAGAGCCGCGCATGCCGTTTACTGTCGCCATCTGCCCCTTGTCGAAAGACTCCACCACCAGCGCGCTGAGCATGCAGGAGATGATCTGATGGCCGAAGCCGCCAATAGAAATAAGGGCGATGATGATGTAGGGATCGCGGGTCAGCGTGACGATAGCCAGCGAAATCATCAGGAATGCGCCGGTAACTGAGCTGGCGACGATGGCGTTAATGCGCACGCAGCCAAACCAGCGGGTATAAAGTTTGGTCAGATAGCCGCTGGCGATACTGCCCAGATCGGCGGCGAGGAACGGCAGCCAGGCAAACATGGCGATCTGTTTCAAATCCATACCATGCTCTTTTGCCAGATACAGCGGCACCCAAAAGCTCATCACTGCCCAGGCCGGTTCCGCCATAAACGCCGGAATGGCGATACCGTAAAAACGTCTGTTCTTCGAGACGGTTTTCAGCGCGATGAAGAAGGGCAGCCTCTCGGTGCGTGGCTCATTATCTTGCTGAATATGCACCAGCTCTTCTTTGCTCAGGTTCGGGTGCTTATCAGGGCTATGATAGAACGCCCACCACAGCACGACCCACAGCAGCGCCAGCACGCCGGTAAACATAAACGCCCCTTGCCAGCCGAAAGAGGCGTGGGCGAAATAGATGATTGGCGGTGCCAGCATCGCGCCGATAGAGAAGCCTACGCCAGCCCAACCGGCAGCAATGGGGCGTTCGGATTTCGGAAACCATTCGCCGATGGTTTTGGCATTTGCTGGCGTGGCTGCCGCTTCCGCCCCGCCCATAAAGAAGCGCAGGATCGCCAGGTGTAGCCAGTTGCCAGCCCCGGCGTGGGCGATGCAGGCTACGGCCCATAGAGTGGCGCAGATCATAAAGCCCAGCTTCAGGCCAATGACATCGATGAGCCAGCCACACAGGGGCTGAAAGAGGGTATAGGCCAGCTGGAAGGCGCCAACGATCCACGAATATTGTTCGGTGGTAATACCGAGGCTGTCCTTCAGTTCCGGGGCGATAATCCCCAGCGAGTTACGGGTGATATAGTTAACGGTCACGCCGAGGAGGAACAGGATCAGCATCCACCAGCGTAATTTTTTGATTATTCGAGGGCTTTTGGTTACCACCCCGTCATTGTTGTTAATTCCCTGGCTCATCAGTTTCTCCGCACACGTTCTGTAGGGACGTCGTGACGGGCCATCTGTTTATTTGTCATACCGATATGGCCCGCGTAAGGATATTTCTCTTTTTTAGCCTTGATTTTGTATACAACTAGTATGGAAGTTGTACGACAGGTTTACGTTAGGTGAGAAAAAGAGAGAGCCAAAGCGGATTCTGTGCAAGGATTCTCATCAATTGTTAAAATTATGTGCCAGCATGGGCGTGCAACGAGTATTCATCAGGTTTTTATCTCATGAAATTATTCTCATGAGGGAAACGGAGCCAGATCACAGAATGGATAAAAAGCTCAAAATCAGTGAAATTGCCCGCCGTACGAACCTCTCGACCAGCACCGTGTCGAGAGTATTGGCCGGGAAAGCGAACACCAGTGAAGCCGCTCGGCATGCCGTGCTGGCCTGCGCACGTGAACTGGGGGTGATGAGTGGTATTGCGGCTGGCCGGCTGTTACTTAACAACCTGGTGGTTTTCGCACCTCAGCGGGCGTTCGATGAGCGTTCCGACATCTTCTACTATCGCGTAATACAGAGTATTAGCAAATCGCTGGAGCCGCATGAAGTCAGGCTGCGTTACTGTGCGCTAGAGGAGTTGGACAGTGACGCCAATGTGTTTATTGCCAGAATGGGTGAGCCGGAAACCCAGGCGGCTATTCTACTTGGCATTGACGATCCGCATATCCATGAGCTGGCGGCAGATTTAGCTAAGCCCTGCGTATTAATCAACTGCCGCGACAGGCGGATGCGTCTGCCAACCGTTGCGCCCGACCACCGCGCGATAGGTGAATTTGCGGCTGACTACCTGTTTGATTTAGGTCATCGTGACGTCGTCACCATTATGTGCCTGCGGCGCTATACCATGGATCTCCGCCTGGCGGGTATTAAAGAGGCCTGGGAGCAGCGAAACCTGAAGTTTCAGAGCAAACGCGATCTTATAACCGTCCCCAGCTTTAGCGCTAAAGAAGCAGAGGCACGAGTAACGGAGTGGCTGGATAACCCGGCGCATAAAAACGTGCCGACGGCGTTCCTGGTGGGGGGAGATTTCATGGCGGAGGGGACAGTGCGTGCCCTGCAACAGCGTGGTCTGCGCGTACCGCAGGACGTTTCAGTCATGAGTATTGATGCCTTTAACCTCCCGGCTATTCAGGATGTGCCGCTGACGGCGGTGCATGTCCCACGCGACGAGCTGGGTGTTGAAGCAGTACAGCTTTTACAGCAGCGGCTTATTCGTCCCCAGGCGGCAATCGGATCGTACCTGATCAACGGCACGCTGGTGGTACGGGAGTCGGTACGGCGGATACGACCGGAGCGTCGCACCGCCGTAGAGCGGGAAGGATTGTACGACGTTTAAGCCATGCCCAACGCGCGCTTGCCGTGCTCGTTCAAATCCGCAACCGTAAAGCGATTCTCCCACTGCGCTTCATAATCCTCACGCGGGAAGTCTCCCGGCGACGCGCCTTTCTCCAGCGCTACCTTCACCTTCCGTGCATAGGCGAGGTTCTTCTCGCACAGCGGCGCGGCAGGAATATACATCACGTTGCCCCAGCCCTGCTGATCCTCCACCGGCGCGACGGCGTGGATCACGTCGCAGTGCCACCATACCGAGTCCCCGGCCTCCAGCGCCGGAATACTGGTTAACGCCTCCATCAGCAGCGGATGCCACTTCTCAGAGATGGGCAGCACGCGCCCAGGTGCTACGCCGCACAGCTCATCCTCCGGCACGTCGTCCAGCAGCGGACGCAGTAGAACGTAAGCCATCGCCTCGGGGATCGGCACCACGTGCAGCAGCCCCTGACCCGGCAGCATATCCGACAGCGCCGTCCAGCCCTGGAAGGTGCGGAACACCGAGCACTTGGTGGTGTTATCCACGGTGTACTCTTCGACTTCGGTACGGTGGGCGGCGTGCCACGGATCGTAGCTGTCGATATCGCCGTTAAACACCGAGGCGAAAACCTGCTGGTAGGCTGGCAGCAGCCAACGCTCCAGCGCCCCGGAATCGGTATGCGCTCCCAACCCCTTCGAGGTGGTGCCCGGCGGGCGGCGGCGAATACGGTCCGGATAGATTACGCTGACGTCAGGATCGAACCACTGCTTGCCGTCGCTCTCGAAGGTCCAGAGGCGGTTAAGCAGGGACTGCACCTGCGCCATCTCGCTGCTCTGGCGGGCCTGCATCTGCGCCTGTGACCAGTAGATGGGGTAGATTTCGGGACGCGAGGCCTCAAGGGTACCGAAGAAGCTGTCCCCCGGACCTTTATAGACGTCGTCAAAACGGTTCTGGTCGAGGTAGGCCAGCATGGATTGATCCCAGCCCAGCGCCTGCTCGCGTGGGAAGTGGCCTTTGATCACCGCGCAGCCCCGACGCTTGATGGCCGCACGCTGCGCCTCGCTGACGCGACCGCTCTTCACATCCTCAAAGGGGATCACTGGCCAGACCGTCTCGCCTTTCGCTTTCAGGGCGTTGATCTCAGCGACCTGAGCGGCGATACGCTCTTCAAGGCGGTTAAAGACGGCCTGCACGTCGCCAATCTGCGCCCGCAGGGCCTGTTTTACCTGACGAATCGCCGCCTTATGGTCAGCGGGCAGCGCTTCGCTTGCATACATTTCAGTCATATAACCCTCTCGTGTCTTTCATTCGAAAGTAATTAACTTACATATGCTAATTTAAGTTAAAAAAAAGTTAATGCAAGTTTAAAAAGATGATGGGGTGCACAAAAGAGAGAAGAGGGTGACGCCAGCCGCGAGCGTGCTGGCGTAGAGGTGCTTAGGCGGTAAAAGGTGGGGTGGCGTCAATTACGGCCTGAATCACATTCAGCGCGCCCTGCTGGTTGTTATCGTCGGTCTGGAAGTTAGCAATCTCTTTGATGGCTTCACTGGCGTTACCCATTGCGAAAGAGAACTTCGCCATGCGCAGCATCTCGGCGTCATTACCGCTGTCGCCAATGGTGACGCAGTCGCTGGGCGAAAGCTGCCAGCGCTTGAGCAGGCGGGTGATGCCGTTAGCCTTGTGCAGACCGGGGATGATCAGATCCACAAAGCCGAATCCGCTGGTGACCGGTTTCATAATGCCGTCGAGAGAGACATGCAGGGCGTCCACCAGCTGCGGGATCTCGCTGTCCGGGAGGTTGAGAGAGAACTTAAACATCTTGTCGTCAATCTCACGGTAGTCACTCACCAGCTTGAGGCGGTGATAGTGATGAGACATCAGCTCAACAAACTCCGGCGGCGCGTTTTTGCTGACGTAGGCGCTCTCGAGGCCGCAGGCGACAAAGTTCAGGCCTTCGCTCTTGAGCAGCTCGCCCAGCACGATCTGGTACTCGTGGCGGGTCAGCTCACCGTGGAAAAGCTCTTTGCCGTGCTCGTAGACCAGCGCGCCGTTTTCGGCGACGAAGGAGATTTCGTCTTTGATTTCTGGAAAGAAGGAGATGAGCTGATAAAACTGGTTGCCACTGGCGACCACAAACTCAATACCGCGTGCCTGAAGCTCACGGTACTGGCTGAGGAAACGGTCGCGGTCATACGCTTTGGCATCATCAAGGAAAGTTCCGTCCATGTCAGTGACGATAACTTTTACGGTCATACGTTATGCTCCCAGGGTAAAAACAGTCAGGAGCATTCTAGTAACGATGTGAGCAAATGCACACCTTTAATTTCATATGAAAGTAAAGCATAGGCCCGGCAAGCCTGCGCCGCCGGGCGTTGCTGTTTACAACGTGTGCTCCGTGCGGGCGATAATATCATCCTGCGCGTCCGGCGACAGGGCGGTAAAGAACGCCGAGTAGCCCGCCACGCGTACCACCAGATCCCGATACTGGTCCGGATTTTCCTTCGCCGCCAGCAGCGTCTCGCGGGAGACAATGTTGTACTGAATATGCCACCCTTTACGGACTTCAAAGAAGGTGCGCAGGAGCAGCATCAGCTTGTGGCGATCGCCGTCATTCTCCAGCGTGGCTGGGTTCAGCTTCTGGTTGAGCAGCACGCCGCCAAGAATTGATCCCACCGGCAGCTTACCGACGGAGTTAATTACCGCCGTGGGGCCGAAACGATCCGTTCCGGACGCCGGGCTGGCCCCCTCCGCCAGCGGAGTCATGGCTTTGCGCCCGTCCGGCGTCGCCATGGTCGCCGCGCCAAAAGGCACGTTGGCAGAGATAGAGGAGGTGCCCGCGTAGTAGTTGCCGCCGATAGGGCCGCGACCGTAGCGCGGATTGTGATACTGCTTCAGCTCGTCAATGTAGGTCTGATAGGCGCGGTTCAGCAGCAGATCGACGCTGTCATCATCGTTGCCGTACTTCGGCGCACCGTTGATTAAGCGCTGGCGCAGCTGCTCTTGCGTCAGACCGGCAAAATCCGCTGCCAGCGCCTCGGCAAGCTGCTGCTGGCCGATAATCCCCTGGTCAAAGACCAGCTTTTTCACCGCCGCGAGGCTGTTGCCAAGGTTGGCGATGCCGACCTGTAACCCAGAGACCCAGTCATACTTTGCGCCGCCCTGTTTAATGCTTTTTGCCCGCTCGATACAGTCATCTACCAGCGCCGAGCAGAGAATATCGTGAACGTTCTCCTCCAGCATGGTGTCCACCACGTACTCGATCTCAATGGATTTGCGAGTGTAGTAGCGGATCTGCCTGTCCCAGGCCGCCATCACCTCGTTGAAGTCGGCGAAGTTACCTTTAGACAGCGCCTGGTCCTGGGGCAGGAATACCTTGCCGCTGGTGGCGTCGCGGCCCGCCTCAAGGGCGGCCAGCATCACCCGGGCAAAGTTGATAAAGCTCATCCCGGTACAGCGGTAGCCCCACTTGCCGCCAACCGCGGTCTCGATACAGCCGATCGCCGCGTAGTCATACGCATCATCCGGCTCGACGCCAAGCTTGATAAACTCGGGAATAACAATCTCATCGTTGTTAAAAGCAGGCATGCCGAAGCCGCAGCGGATCACCTGTACGCAGGCGTCGAGGAAATCGTTGCTCATCCCGGCGTGGTAGCGCACGCTCAGGTTTGGCTGGGTCGAGCGCAGGCGTCCGCAGGACTCGAGGATAGCGTAGGAGAGTGGGTTGACCGCGTCCTGCGCCTTGCCGTTCACCCGTTTTTGGCCGCCGATGGTCACGTTCTGATAGAGCGGGCTACCGGCGGAGGCCTTCGAGTGCGAGCCGGAGCGGATCTTGTTCACCTCCAGCAGCTTCAGCCAGCAACCGTGCAGCAGCTCGATGGCCTGCTCCCGGGTGAGGGTCTGATTCAGCTCGACGTCGCGGCGGTAGTAAGGGTAGAGGTACTGATCCATGCGGCCAAAGGAGACCGAGTGGCCGTTGGACTCGATCTGCAAAATCAGCTGGATAAAGTAGCAGAGCTGTAGCGCCTGCCAGTAGGTTTCCGGCGGACGATGGGCGATGATGTCGCAGTTCTCGGCTATTTGCAGCAGCTCATACCGGCGGCTGACGCGCTGTTCGTCCTGGGCCATCTCACGGGCGAGGGCGGCAAAGCGTTTGATATGGTCGCTGACCGCATGCAGGACGATATCAATCGCCTTCAGGAACTGCTCCCCGTGCAGATCCTCCAGCACGGTAAGATTGATGCGCGACCGGCGCTCCGCCACCTTTGCGCGCAGGCCGTCGAGGCCTTGCTCCAGTAGCAGCGGATAATTCACCGCCAGGTGTGCGTCGCCGGAGGTCATATTGCCCTCGGCCTTGATGATGCCGGTTGCCAGCAGGGCCTTCTGATCGTCGGTAAACATGCCGTAGCAGCGATCCTGCACCGTCTGGCCGCGCCACCACGGGCAGATCTCATGCAGCACACGCTTGTTCTCTTCGCTCACCGCAAAGCCCGCGCCAGGGCGATCGGCCAGGTCATCGATCTCCTTTTCAATCCACGACACGGTGTACTCCGGGAAGATAGGCGCGGCGCGAAGCTCGCTCGCCTGGTTGCCGATAATCAGCTCGTCGTGTTTGATCCAGATGGTGCGCTCGGCAAGATGGTGGGCGAGGGCCAGCGCCCGGCGCACCGGAATGGGCTTGTCGAGATGTTGCCGGTAGGAATCGGTGTAGTGCCGGGCGCGCTCGGTGCAGACCGGGGGCTTAACAATGTGCACCAGCGCATCTTTATGCGCCTGAATGCGGCGGGTCAGGGTATCAAGACGTAACTCGGTCATGGCATTATCCTCGTAGGGTAGCGGTTAAGCCGCACTCGCGGGCGTACGCGTTGGCGAAGGCCAGCAGGTCTGGCGCATCGAGCGGCTTATCAGGCGCGGTATAGGGCTGATTCAGCAGGTGGTATTTGTTGATGCCCAGCGTGTGGTAGGGCAGAAAGTGGATCTCCTGGACATTAAGCTCGTCGGCGGCAAAGCGGGTAATCGCCCTGATAGAGGCTTCGTCAGCGTTAAAGCTGGGGATCAGCGGCACGCGGATAATGAGTTGCTTCCCCCGCGCCGCCAGCCGTTTTAGGTTCACCAGCACGCGCTTCGCCGAGCCGTCGGTCCAGGTCTTAAAGACCTTGCTGTCGACATGCTTGAGATCGGCCAGGAAGAGATCGACACAGGAGAGGGAGGGTTCGATGTAGCCCCACGGCACGTGCAGGCAGGTTTCAACCGCTGTGTGAATACCGTGCTCAACGCTGGACCTCAGCAGCGCGGCGCTGAGCTCGGGCTGCATAAAGGGTTCACCGCCGGAAAGCGTGATCCCGCCCCCACTGCGCTGGTAAAAAGGTTTATCCCGTAGCACGATGGCCATAATCTCCTCCACCGGTTGGGTTTCACCGCAGACCGTCAGCGCCTGGGTAGGGCAGCAGGCTTCCAGCGCAGTAAAATGTGCCTCACTGAGTTTTTCCCGATGGATCAGCAGGCCGTTAAGCGTCCGGTCAATCACGCCCGGCGCGGCCTGCTGACAGAGATCGCATCCGTCGAGACAGAGACGGGCGTCGAAGAGCACCTCCCGCTTCAGAGCGCGGCTCTCCGGGTTCTGGCACCAGCGACAGGCCAACGAGCAGCCTTTTAAGAAGACGACGGTGCGAATGCCGGGGCCGTCGTGGGTGGAGTAGCGCTGAATATTGAAAATCATAATCTGCCCTCATGTTTCATACACAGATTAAATTACTTTCGAATGAAAGTTATTTTGATTCTGGTCAACATATGGGCAGGTTGAAATGGGTAAGTTTTAAAGCATGCTAAATCTCACACTTTGAGGAGTTCATATGGAACTGTACCTGGACACCGCCGACGTGGCGGCAGTAAAAAGGCTGGCCCGCAGCTTTCCGCTGGCCGGGGTAACCACCAACCCGAGCATTGTCGCCAAAGGCAACATGCCGCTGGTGGAGCTGCTGCCCGCTCTGCATGATGCGCTGGGCGGAAAAGGGCGGCTCTTTGCCCAGGTATTAGCGAGCAACGCCGAGGAGATGGTGGCCGAGGCGCGCGCGCTGCGCGGTATCATTGCGGATATCGTGGTGAAGGTGCCGGTAAGCGCCGAGGGGCTGGCGGCGATTAAGCTGCTGAAAGCTCAAGGGATCCCGACCCTCGGAACGGCGGTGTACGGGGCGGGGCAGGGGCTGCTGAGCGCCCTGGCCGGGGCAGAGTACGTTGCTCCCTACGTTAACCGCATGGACGCTCAGGGCGGAGACGGCATCCAGACGGTGACGGATCTGCAACGCCTGCTGACTCTGCACGCGCCGGGTTCGAAGGTGCTGGCGGCAAGCTTTAAGACGCCGCGTCAGGCGCTGGCGTGCCTGCTGGCGGGCTGTGAAGCCATTACCCTGCCGCTGGACGTGGCGGAGCAGTTTATCGCCGCCCCGGCGGTAGAGGCGGCCATCGTTAAGTTTGAGCAGGAGTGGCAGACGGCGTTTGGCCGGGCGGGTATCTAACCGTTATCCGCCGCACACCTCGCACTGGGGGTTGCGCATCAGTTTCATCTCGCGGAACTGGCAGGTCATGGCGTCGTACAGGACAATCTTCCCGGCGGCGCTTTGACCGAACTTCGCCAGCACCTTGATCGCCTCCATCGCCTGCATCGCACCAATCACGCCCACCAGTGGAGCCATTACGCCTGCTTCAACGCAGGTCAGCGCCGTATCGCCAAACAGGCGGCTCAGGCAGCGGTAGCACGGCTCCCCCTCCTGCCAGGTAAAGACGCTAATCTGCCCCTCCATGCGGATCGCCGCCCCGGAAACCAGCGGCACTTTGGCCCTGAAACAGCCGTCGTTGAGCTGATTGCGGATCTCGACGTTGTCGGTGCAGTCGAGGATCAGATCGTGGGCGGCAATCTGCGCGTTCAGCGCTTCGCCCTCCAGTCGGGCATCAAGGGTAGTAAAGCTGACGAGCGGATTGATCCGGGCCAGGGATGCTCGCGCCGAGGCGACCTTTGGCTGACCGATCGTCGCATCGCTGTGCAGAGTCTGGCGCTGCAAATTTGACAGCGACACGGTGTCAAAATCCAGTAGCGTCAGGTGACCGATGCCCGCCGCCGTCAGATACTGGGCGGCGGCACAGCCCAGCCCGCCCAGACCCACCACCAGCACGCGTGAGGACTTCAGCGCCTCCTGACCGTCAAAATCGAAGCCGCGCAGGACAATCTGCCGGTTGTAGCGCAGCATCTCGCTATCGCTCAGCTCGACGGCCATCACAGCCCCCCAAACAGGTGGTTAAACGGCTCGATCTCTACCCACTCCCCTGGCTCGACGCTGCCGCGCTCGCGCTCCAGCACGATAAAGCAGTTGCCCTGGCTAAAGGAGCTGAAGATGTGGGATCCCTGGTGGCCGGTGGCGCTCACCTGCAAATTCCCCTCGGCGTCGCGTGCAACGATACCGCGCTGGAAGTCGAGACGCCCCGGCGCTTTCTTCAGCCGGGTAGCGGCGCGGACCCGCAGGCGCGGGGGCAGGGCGCTGCCAGGCTTGCCGCTCAGGCGAGCCAGCAGAGGCTGCACCAGCTGGTAGAAGGTGAGTGCCGCTGAGACCGGGTTACCCGGCAGGCCGCAGAACCAGGCGTTGCTGAGCTTGCCGAAGGCAAAGGGTTTGCCCGGCTTGATCGCCAGTTTCCAGAAGGCGATTTCGCCCAGCTCTTCCAGCAGGGTTTTGGTGTAGTCGGCTTCGCCTACCGAGACGCCGCCGGAGCTGATCACCACGTCGGCCTGCTGGTCAGCGGCGATAAAGGCCTCACGCAGCCGGGCGGGATCGTCCGGAATGATGCCGAGGTTGATCGCTTCGCAGCCGAGCTGCTCCAGCATAACGTGGACCGCCAGCCGGTTGGTGTCGTAGATCTGACCATCGCCCAACGGTTGGCCCGGCAGCTGGAGTTCATCGCCGGTGGAGAAGAGAGCCACCCGCACCTTGCGCACCACTTCGACCTCGGGAATACCGAGGGAGGCCAGCACCGGCAGCTCCGCCACCGTCAGGGTAGTACCCGGCGCATAGACTATCGCACCCTGGGTGATATCTTCACCGGCGCGGCGAATATTTTGCCCGGCACGCACCTCGGCGGTAAACAGCACCCCGGCGTCGCTCTGCTCGGTCTCCTCCTGCATCACCACCGCATCGCAGCCCGGCGGGATGGGCGCACCGGTCATAATGCGGATGCAGCTCCCCGCAGGCCACTCGCCGTGGAAGGGCTGACCAGCGAAAGCTTTGCCCGCCACCGGCTGCGGCACACCTGCCTGCAGGTCATCAAGGCGCACGGCGTAGCCATCCATCGCGGCATTATCGAAGCCGGGCACGTTGAGGGGGGAGACAATCTCCCGCGCCGTCACCCGGCCAAAGCAGGCGTGCAGGGGTAGGGTTTCGTAGTCGGTGAGCGGGGTAATGTGCGACAGCATCTGAGCGAGCGCCGCGTCAAGCGGGATCAGCCCGGCGGTATGGTCCATGAGTTCACTCCTGGGAGGGCAATCTGGGAAATCAATGCGCCATTATGGCAGAAAACCAGGCCAGACTGAATGTACCCATTATGTGCCATTGCCGCGCGGGCTCTTTACATCACCGTTTCGACTTTCTATATTCAAAATTCGTATCAAACTGCGGCGACAATAATGATATTTATAGAAAAAGCTGCCAGACGAGCAATAAATAATGACTAAGCCGCCAAATCATCTGCAAGAAAATAGCCCCGTACTGGACGTCAGTAACCTGAACATTCGTTTTGAAAACGAAGGTCAGGTGACGCAGGCGGTGCGCGATCTGTCGTTCAGCCTGCAACGCGGCGAGACGCTGGCTATCGTTGGGGAATCTGGCTCGGGCAAATCGGTCACCGCTCTGGCGCTGCTGCGCCTGCTGGAGCAGCAGAGCGGGGCCAGCGTGCGCTGCGATCATATGCGGCTTCAGCGACGCAATCGCCAGGTGGTGGATCTCAACGCCTTAGGCCAGGCGCAGATGCGCGGCGTGCGCGGGGCCGATATCGCCATGATCTTCCAGGAGCCGATGACCTCCCTCAACCCGGTGTTTACCGTTGGGGAGCAGATCGCGGAGTCGATCCGCCTGCACCAGAAGCTGGGGCGTGAGGCGGCGCTGGCCGAGGCGAAAAGGATGCTGGAGCAGGTGCGTATTCCAGAGGCCGACGCGATCCTCTCCCGCTATCCGCACCAGCTCTCCGGCGGGATGCGCCAGCGGGTGATGATCGCTATGGCGCTCTCCTGCCGTCCGGCGGTGCTGATTGCCGACGAGCCCACCACCGCCCTGGACGTGACGATTCAGGCGCAGATTTTACAGCTCATCAGCGTGCTGCAAAAAGAGATGGCGATGGGGGTGATCTTTATCACCCATGATATGGGCGTGGTGGCGGACATCGCCGACCGCGTGCTGGTGATGTACCAGGGCGAGGCGGTCGAGACCGGCCCCGTGGAGGCGGTTTTCCACAGCCCGCAGCACGCCTACACCAAAGCGCTGCTGGCCGCCGTTCCGCGTCTGGGGGCGATGAACGGCAGCGATCTGCCTCGTCGCCTGCCGCTGGTGAGCAAGGAGCGCCCCGACCAGCACGAGGCCGAGATCGAACAGGATACGGTGGTTGAGGGAGAGCCGATTCTCCAGGTGCGCGATCTGGTGACCCGCTTCGGCCTGCGCAGCGGCATTCTCAACCGCGTGACCCGTGAGGTACGCGCCGTGGAGCATGTCAGCTTTGACCTGTGGCCTGGCGAGACGCTGGCGCTGGTGGGGGAGTCCGGCAGCGGAAAATCCACCACCGGGCGGGCGCTGCTGCGGCTGGTGGAATCCCAGGGCGGGTCTATTCTGTTTGAAGGCAAGCGGATCGATACCCTGCCGGACAGCAAATTGCAGCCGCTGCGCCGGGATATCCAGTTTATCTTCCAGGATCCCTACGCCTCTCTCGATCCGCGCCAGACGGTGGGCTATTCGATTATGGAGCCGCTGCGCGTGCACCGGCTGATGGAAGAGGAGGATGCCCAGCGCCGGGTGGCCTGGCTGCTGGAGCGGGTAGGGCTCAAGCCCGAGCACGCCTGGCGCTATCCCCATGAGTTTTCCGGTGGCCAGCGGCAGCGCATCAGCATCGCCCGGGCGTTGGCCCTCGATCCGAAAGTGGTGGTCGCCGACGAGGCGGTGTCGGCGCTGGATGTCTCTATCCAGGCGCAAATTATTAATTTGCTACTCGATTTGCAGCGGGAGATGGGCATCGCCTTTCTGTTTATCTCCCACGATATGGCAGTCGTGGAACGTATTAGCCATCGGGTGGCGGTGATGTATCTCGGACAGATCGTGGAGATCGGTCCCCGGCGCGCGGTATTTGAAAACCCGCAGCACCCCTATACGCGCAAGCTGATGGCCGCCGTGCCGGTGGCCGAGCCAGGGCATCCGCGGGCGCAGCGCGTACTGCTCTCCGATGATATGCCCAGCAATATCTATAAGCCGGGTGAGGATCCACACCGCGTGGAGCTGCACAGCGTCGGGCCTGGCCACTTTGTTGCCCGCTCTACGCCCGGCAGCACGCAGTCTCGTTTTTGATCGTTAACAGGCAGGGAATTTCAGGAGAAGAATAAGATGACACAATTTGTTGCGCGTAAATGGCGTCTGGCGCTGGGCGTTGCCGCCGCGCTCGCCGTGGCACCGGCCTTCGCTGCCAAAGATGTGGTGGTGGCCGTGGGGTCGAATTTCACCACCCTCGATCCCTATGACGCAAACGACACGCTCTCCCAGGCGGTAGCGAAGTCGTTCTATCAGGGCCTTTTCGGCCTCGATAAAGATATGAAGCTGAAAAACGTCCTTGCCGAGAGCTATACCGTCTCTGACGACGGGCTGGTCTACACCATCAAGCTGCGCAGCGGCGTCAAGTTTCAGGACGGCACCGACTTTAACGCCGAGGCGGTGAAGGCCAACCTCGACCGCGCCAGCAACAAAGAGAGCGGGCTGAAGCGCTATAACCTCTACAAGAATATCGCTAAGACTGAGGCGGTGGATCCCACCACGGTGAAGATCACCCTGACCCAGCCGTTCTCGGCCTTTATCAATATTCTCGCCCATCCGGCGACGGCGATGATCTCGCCTGCCGCGCTGAAAAAGTATGGTAAAGAGATTGGTTTCCACCCGGTGGGCACCGGTCCATACGAGCTGGAGACCTGGAACCAGACCGACTTTGTGAAGGTGAAGAAGTTTGCCGGCTACTGGCAGCAGGGCCTGCCGAAGCTGGATACCATCACCTGGCGTCCAGTGGTGGATAACAACACCCGGGCGGCGATGCTCCAGACCGGCGAGGCGCAGTTTGCCTTCCCGATCCCTTACGAGCAGGCCGCCGTGCTGCAAAAAAATCCTAAGCTGGATCTGGTCGCCAGCCCGTCAATCATGCAGCGCTACATCAGCCTCAACGTAACGCAGAAGCCGTTTGATAATGCGAAAGTGCGCGAGGCGATTAACTACGCCATCAACCGCCAGGCGCTGGTGAAGGTCGCCTTTGCCGGCTACGCCACCCCCGCCACCGGCATCGTGCCGCCGTCCATTGCCTACGCCCAGAGCTACCAGCCGTGGCCCTACGATCCGGCTAAGGCGAAGGCGCTGCTGAAAGAGGCGGGCTACCCGAACGGATTCACCACCACGCTGTGGTCCTCCCATAACCACAGTACCGCCCAGAAGGTGCTGCAGTTTACCCAGCAGCAGCTGGCCCAGATCGGCATTAAAGCGCAGGTCACGGCGATGGATGCCGGGCAGCGCGCCGCCGAAGTTGAGGGCAAAGGGCAGAAGGAGAGCGGGGTGAGGATGTTCTATACCGGCTGGTCGGCGTCGACCGGCGAAGCGGACTGGGCGCTGTCGCCGCTGTTCGCCTCGCAGAACTGGCCGCCAACTTTGTTCAACACCGCGTTTTACAGCAATCCGCAGGTTGATCAGGATCTCGCCGCCGCGCTGAAAACTACCAGCAACGAGGAGAAGGCGCAGCACTACAAGGCAGCGCAGGACACCATCTGGAAGGAGTCGCCGTGGGTGCCGCTGGTGGTAGAGAAACTGGTCTCCGCGCACAATAAAGATCTGAGCGGTTTTTATATCATGCCGGATACCGGCTTTAGCTTTGACGACGCAGACTTAAAATAGTCGTGCCTGGCCTCCGCCCAGCGTGGCGGGGGCCAGTAACAGGGTAGAAGATGCTTAACTATTTTTTAAAACGCCTGCTCGGCCTGATCCCCACGCTGCTGATTGTGGCGGTGCTGGTGTTTCTGTTCGTGCATATGCTGCCGGGGGATCCGGCGCGGCTGATTGCCGGACCGGAGGCCGACGCGCAGGTGGTGGCGCTGGTACGCCAGCAGCTGGGCCTTGACCAGCCGCTGTGGCACCAGTTCTGGCACTACATCACCAACGTGCTGCAGGGCGATTTTGGCATGTCGATGGTCTCCCGCCGTCCGGTGGCGGAGGAGATCGCCAGCCGCTTCATGCCCACCTTCTGGCTCACCATCGCCAGCATGGTGTGGGCGGTGCTGTTTGGCCTCGCCGCCGGAATAGTCGCCGCCGTCTGGCGCAACCGCTGGCCAGACCGCATCGGCATGGCGCTGGCGGTGACCGGCATTTCGTTTCCGGCCTTTGCGCTTGGCATGCTGCTGATGCAGGTCTTCTCCGTTGAGTTGGGCTGGCTGCCCACCGTTGGGGCAGACAGTTGGCGGCACTACGTCCTGCCGTCGGTGACCCTCGGCGCGGCGGTGGCGGCAGTGATGGCACGCTTTACCCGCGCCTCCTTTGTGGATGTGCTCAACGAGGATTACATGCGCACCGCGCGTGCCAAAGGGGTCAGCGAGAAGTGGGTGATCCTCAAGCATGGCCTGCGTAACGCCATGATCCCGGTGGTAACCATGATGGGCCTGCAGTTTGGCTTTCTGCTCGGCGGCTCGATTGTGGTCGAGAAGGTCTTTAACTGGCCCGGCCTTGGCCGTCTGCTGGTGGACTCGGTGGAGATGCGTGACTACCCGGTGATTCAGGCCGAGGTGCTGCTCTTCTCGCTGGAATTTGTTCTTATCAACTTAGTGGTGGATATGCTCTATGCCGCCATTAACCCGTCTATCAGGTATAAGTAAGGATGCGACTTTTAAACTGGCGTCGTCAGGCGATATTAAAGGGTATGCCGGGGATCAAACCGGCGCGTATCCGTACTCCATGGCATGAGTTCTGGCGGCGCTTCCGCCGTCAGCCGATGGCGATGACCGCCGGGCTGTTCGTGGTGCTGCTGATCGTTGTTGCTGCCGTCGCGCCGTGGATTGTGCCCTTTGATGCCGAGAACTACTTCGATTACGATCGGCTCAATGAGGGGCCGTCGATGGTGCACTGGTTCGGCGTCGACTCTCTCGGGCGGGATATCTTTAGCCGCGTGCTGGTAGGGGCGCAGATCTCACTGGCCGCCGGGGTGCTAGCGGTGCTGATTGGCGCTGCGATTGGCACGGTTCTCGGACTGCTGGCGGGGTACTACGAAGGCTGGTGGGACCGCATCATCATGCGCATCTGTGACGTGCTGTTTGCTTTTCCCGGCATTCTACTGGCCATTGCGGTGGTGGCGGTGATGGGTAGCGGCATGTCCAACGTGATTATTGCCGTGGCGGTCTTCTCGGTGCCGGCCTTTGCCCGGCTGGTGCGCGGCAACACGCTGGTGCTCAAGCAGCAGACCTTTATTGAGTCGGCGCGCAGCATCGGCGCGAGCGATGCCACCATCCTGTTCCGCCACATTCTGCCGGGGACCATCTCATCCATCGTGGTCTACTTCACCATGCGCATCGGCACCTCGATCATCTCCGCTGCCAGCCTCTCGTTTCTGGGGCTGGGCGCGCAGCCGCCGACGCCGGAGTGGGGGGCGATGCTCAACGAGGCGCGGGCGGATATGGTTATCGCCCCGCACGTGGCGCTCTTCCCGAGCCTGGCGATCTTCCTCACCGTGCTGGCCTTTAACCTGCTGGGCGACGGCCTACGGGACGCACTGGATCCGAAGATCAAGGGCTGAGGCTAATGCCCGGCGGCGCAAGCTTGCCGGGCCTACGGTGGGCATGGTGTGGTTTGTAGGCCCGCGTAAGCGAAGCGCCACCGGGCGTAATTGTGCCTGCCGCAAATGCCGGGCGGCACTGCGTTTGCCCGGCCTACGGTGGGCACGGTGCGGGTTTGTAGGCCTGCGTAAGCGAAGCGCCACCGGGCATGTTTGTGCCTGCCGCAAATGCCGGGCGGCACTGCGTTTGCCCGGCCTACGGTGGGCA
>NZ_DALZFB010000002.1:108151-573990 GCF_031979925.1 Pseudescherichia sp.
CCTGCCGCAAATGCCGGGCGGCACTGCGTTTGCCCGGCCTACGGTGGGCACGGTGTGGGTTTGTAGGCCCGCGTAAGCGAAGCGCCACCGGGCATTCTGTGCGCTCTACCACAAAAGCATAAACTTACCGGCGTTGCTCTCCCCTGCGGTCTCGGTTTGCGGGCATCATACCCCCAGAACGATGCGTGAAGGGGAAAGCAATGCGTGATGAATTACTGACGTTTTTGGCAAATCAGACTGACTTTTTCGATCCGGAAAAGCTAAGCGAGGTGTTTACCGCCAGCTATCTGGCGCAGCGCTTTTCGCTGAAGAGAAATACCGCCAGCCACTATCTGAACCAGCTGGTTGCCCAGGGCGTGCTGGTAAAGATCAATACCCGGCCCGTCTACTTCCTGCATAAAAAAACCTTCAGCCAGCAGTTTTTTCCTCTGTCCGCCAATGAGTATGAGAGCGTTGCCCAGCTGCTTGGCGACGGCGGGCCGGAGCCGGAGCGGCCCGATCACTTTTCGCTGCTTATCGGTCACGATGAGAGCCTGAAAAAGCCCATTGAGCAGCTCAAAACCGCGCTCTTTTACCCGGATGGCGGCCTGCCGCTGCTGATTACCGGCGACAGCGGCACCGGCAAAAGCTATATGGCGAATCTAATGCACGCGTTTGCTATCTCCGAGGGGCTGCTGGCGGACGATGCGCCTTTCATCAGCTTTAACTGTGCCCAGTATGCCAGCAACCCGGAACTGCTGGCGGCTAACCTGTTCGGCTATGCCAAAGGGGCATTTACCGGAGCGCAGACGGATCGCCAGGGAGCCTTCGAGGCGGCCAACGGCGGCATGCTCTTCCTCGACGAGGTACACCGACTCAACGCCGAGGGGCAGGAGAAGCTCTTTACCTGGCTCGACCGCAAGGAGATCTATCGGGTTGGCGAGACGGCGCAGGGCCGCCCGGTCGCAACGAGGCTGGTGTTTGCCACCACCGAGGAGCTGCACAGCACCTTCTTAACCACCTTTTTGCGACGCATACCGATTCTGGTCACGCTGCCCGATCTGCAAAGCCGCTCCCGGCAGGAGAAGGAGGCGCTGATCCTGCTCTTCTTCTGGCTCGAAGCGAAAAAGCTGGCGGTGCGTCTGGCGTTAACCCCCCGACTGATGCAGGTCCTGAACCACTTTGTCTACCGGGGCAACGTCGGCGAGCTGAAGAACGCGGTGAAGTACACGGTGGCGGCGTCGTGGGCCAAGCAGCGGGGCGGCGAGGAGCTGGTGGTGGGCATTCAGCATTTGCCGGAGAAAATTGCCGCAGCGATCCCCGCCTCTGGCGAACCGCTGGCGGTGGAGGAGAACCTGATCGTCGAGCCGCAGACCAGCCTGGCGTGGCTCCTGCGCTCCCGCGATCCCACCCGGGGGGTGATCTATGACGCCCAGTGCCAGGTGCTGGCGCTCTATGAGCAGTGGATGAGCGGCCACGCGGATTGGGAAGAGGTGCGCAAACGCATGGGGGAGGCGATAGAGGGACTTTTTGACCGGCTCATCTTCGATAACCGCGACACCACCGACTCGCCGATGCTGCTCCTGACCACCCAGCAGGTGCGCGAGGAGTTCTACCGCCTGGAGAAGCAGTTCAACATTCAGTTCAACGGCAACTGCATCTACGCCCTGAGCCACTACCTGGTGCACCGCTCCCGGAGCACCCCCTCCCGCCTGAGCCAGGAGCGGATCCGCAGCCTCGACGATTTCCTCGCCCAGAAGTACCCGCTGCTCTACCGTTTTTGCCAGGCCATCATCACCGCGCTGACGCAAAAGCTGGATATCGAACCGCAGCGGATTGATGCCCTGCTGCTGGTGCTGTGGCTGCATCAGTCTGGCGCGATCAGCCAGCCGCACGTCACCCGCGCCGTTATTCTGGCCCACGGCTATGCTACCGCCAGCAGCATTGCTAACGTCGCCAACCGTCTGTTAAAAAATCATCTGTTTGAGTCTTTCGATATGCCGCTGGACGTCACCCCGGAGGCCATTGCCCGCCAGGTGATGGACTACATCGAAAGCAATACCCTGGCCTCGGGCGTGATGATCCTTGTCGATATGGGATCGCTCAACGCCATTCATCACCATTTTCAACGCCGGGTCTCGACGCCGGTGGCGATTGTCAATAACGTCTCCACCAGCATGGCGCTCTACGTTGGCGAGCGGATATTACGCGGCGATCTGATCGAGGATATCGCCCACGAGGTCAGCGACGACCTGCCGGTGGAGCATCAGATCTTCTGGCCGCAGGCAAACCGTCCGCGGGTGATCCTGACCACCTGCGTCACCGGCCTTGGCGCAGCAACCAATCTCTGCACGCTGCTGAAGGCCAGCATCCCAGAGACGCTGGGTATTGACGTGATCGCCTGCGACTACGACACGCTCAGCAATGGCCAGGAGGGCGCGCTGGCATTTAATCGCTATGAGATGCTGGCCGTGGTCGGCACGTTCGATCCGCACCTGCCCGCCGTGCCGTGGATTTCGCTGGATTCGCTGATCGCCGGGGATGGCCATGCCCAGCTGATGCGTATCTTTGGCGATATCGCTACGCCAGAGCAGATCGACGAGATTAACAATCTGCTGCTGAAGAACTTCTCCCTGCGCCGGGTGATTGAGTCGGTCACTATTCTTGACACCAGCAAGGTGCTTAACCAGGTTGAGCAATTTGTCCTGCGCTACGAGCATCTGGCTGGCTGCCAGATCCCCAACGATCGCAAGGTAGCGCTCTACGTGCACATCAGCTGCCTGATAGAGCGGCTGATCCGTAACGCCTCTCCTGCCAGCTATGCAGGACGGCAGTGTCCGGAAAGCGAGCTGGCCGATATTAAGCAGGCCTTTAGTGTCATTGAGAGCAGTTATAGTGTCAAAATCCCCGCTGTAGAGCTTTGTTACATCCATAATATTCTGACCCTGGAAACAGAATTTATCCCGCAAGATCAAGAGTTTTAATCCTCACGCTCTCCTGTCGTGGCGCATTTCACCGTGCGCCACTTTTTCGTGGCACGCCGGTTGCAATACCTCCGGTAGTGGAACGCATTTTCGAGGACAGGATGAAACGACACTACATATTTGCCAGCCATGGCACCCTTGCCCGGGGCGTGCTCGACTCAGTTGAGCTGATCCTCGGTAAGCAGACGGATATTTCGACGCTTTGCGCCTACGTTGAGGAGCAGCGGGATTTAACTGAGCAGGTCACGGAGCTAATGCAGCGGATCCCTGACGAAGATGAGGTTGTGGTTATCACCGATATCTTCGCCGGCAGCGTAAATAACGAATTTGTTCGTTTTCTGCAGCGGCCCCGCTTTCATCTGGTGGCGGGCCTCAATTTGCCGCTGGTGATCGATCTGCTTATTTCCGGCGACGAGCCTGATACCGGGAAGCTTATCGAGGAGGCGTTAATAAGCTCCAGGGAGAGCATTCAGTACTGTAACTACACCATCTCCAGCGCAATGCAGGCGGATAAAGATTTCTAAGAGGGAGGAAACAGGATGATTACGTTAGTGCGGGTTGACCATCGTTTACTGCACGGCCAGGTGGCGTTCTCATGGACGCAATATGTCGGCGCAGACTGCATTCTGATTGCCAACGACAGCGTGCCCAATGACGAGCTGCGTAAAACCACTATCAAGCTGGCTAAGCCGCCGTCGGTGAAGCTGGTTATTAAAAATATCACTGACTCCATTGAGGCAATTAAAAGCGGCGTTACTGACAAATATACGCTGTTTATCGTCGTGGAGTCAGTAGAGGACGCCTGGCGCTTAGCCCGAGAGATACCGGAAATAAAAAGCATCAACCTCGGCGGAATCAAAGCGAAAGAGGGCAGCAGAAATATTTCGAAGGCGGTGAATCTGCTGCCTGACGAAATTACCCGGCTCAATGAACTGGTGGGGCAGGGGGTTGAAATTGAGATCCGCCAGGTTCCCAACGATCGCAAACAGCTCATAACGGAATGTTTGTAATTCCTGAGGATTCACTATGGTAGAGGCACTTTTACTCGGACTGGTAGCGTTTATCGCCCAGTCGGAATATGCCCTGGGCACCTCGTTAATCTCCCGGCCTATCGTCACCGGCCTGTTAACCGGGCTGGTGCTGGGTGATGTTCAGACGGGCGTTATCATGGGCGCGACGCTGGAGCTGGCCTTTATCGGCTCCTTCTCGGTGGGCGCATCCATTCCACCTGACGTGGTGACCGGCGGCGTGCTGGGCGTGGCGTTCGCTATCACCTCTGGTGCGGGGACCGAAACGGCGCTGCTGCTGGGGCTGCCCATCGCCACCCTGACGCTGGTGTTAAAAAACGTCTATCTGGGGATGTTTATCCCGATGCTTAACCAGAAGGCGGATGCCTATGCCGACGAGGCCGATACGCGCGGCATAGAGCGGATGCATCTGATCGCCGGGTTTGGCCTGTCGCTGATGCTGGCTACGGTGGTGACCGTCTCCTTCCTGGTGGGCAGCAGCGCGGTGAAGTCCCTGCTGGATGCTATTCCAGAGTTTATTAAGCACGGCCTCAGCGTGGCGACGGGCATCATTCCGGCGCTGGGCTTTGCCATGCTGGCCCGGCTGCTGATCAACAAAAAGGTCGCGCCCTACTTTTTCCTCGGCTTTGTGCTGATGGCCTACCTGAAAATTCCGGTCACCGGCATTGCGATCCTCGGCGCTATCGTGGCCGTGATTATGGTTAACGTCACCGCCTTCACCACGCCTCGTGCCACCACAGAGCAAGGAGTCAGCCATGACGACGAAGATGATTTCTGAAGAGACCCTGCCTGACGTGCAGGATGAGAAGGCGATTACCGCCCGCGATCTGCGCCGTGTCTTCTGGCGCTCCTTCCAGATGGAGTTCTCCTGGAACTATGAGCGGCAGATGAACCTGGCCTTTGTCTACACCCTTATTCCGGTGCTGAAAAAGCTCTACCCGCAGAAAGAGGATCTAAAAAATGCGCTGAAGCGTCACCTGGTGTTCTTCAATACCACGCCGCATATCGTCACCCTGCTGCTGGGGATCACTACCGCCATGGAGGAGAAGAACAGCCAGCAGAAAACCATCGATGCCGGGGCGATTGATAACGTGAAGGCGTCGCTGATGGGACCGCTGGCGGGATTAGGAGACTCCTTTTTCTGGGGGACGCTGCGCCTGATCGCGACGGGGATCGGTACCAGCCTGGCGCTGCAGGGCAGTATTCTCGGGCCGATCCTCTTTCTGCTGGTGTTTAACGTTCCGCACATTCTGGTGCGCTGGTTCTTTACCCGCTGGGGCTACGTGCTCGGCACCGGGGTGCTTCAGCGCGTTCAGCAGAGCGGCATGATGGAGAGCCTGACCTACGGCGCATCGATTATGGGGCTGATGGTGGTGGGGGCGATGACCGCCTCGATGATCAATATCACTATCCCCATCAGCTTTGGTGCAGGGGAGGCGAAGACCGAGGTGCAGGACATTATCAACAACGTCATGCCCTGCCTGCTGCCACTCATCAGCTTCGGCATCGTCTACTGGCTGCTGGGCCGCAGAGTAAAACCGCTCACCATTATCGGCGGGATGGCGCTGGTCGGCATTTTCGGCTCGTGGATTGGCCTGTTTTAACCGGAGAAACCTATGTTACCTACCATGATGTTACCAACCATGATGACCTATATCGAAGAGGAGCCCGCGGCGCTGGAGACGATCCTGCGCGAGCATCGGCATAGCCTGGCGGCGATTGAGGCCTTTGCCCGCGAGCGCCCGGTGCGCCGCCTGCTGCTGCTGGCGACCGGCTCCTCGTTTAATGCCGCCCTGTGTGCAAGGGATCTCTTTGAGCGGCGCTACGGCCTGCGGGTGGAGATCAAAGAGCCGTACAACTTTGTGCACTATGAAACTGTCGATCCGCACACCGATCTGGTGATTGCTGTCTCCCAGAGCGGCAAGAGCGCCTCGACGCTGGCGGCGATGGAGAAGGTTCAGGCTGCGGGGCTGCCGGTCTTTGCCCTGACCTCGGATCCGCAAAGCCCCATCGGCAAGGGCTGCGATTACGTGCTGGATATCAATACCGGCATCGAGCAGGTGGGCTTCGTCACTAGGGGCTTCAGCGCCACGGTGCTCAACCTGCTGCTGATTGCGCTTACTCTTGCCCGGGCGCAAAAACAGATCGCGGATGAGGAGGCACAGGCCACCCTGCACGAGCTGGGCCAGCTTGTCGCCGCTATTCCAGGGGCTATCGCCCGGACGGAGGCATTTTTCGACCGCCATCAGGAGACCCTGCGCAGCGGGACGCGTTTTGTGGCTATCGGCTACGGGGCGCTGACCGGCGTAGCGAAAGAGTTTGAGACCAAGTTCACCGAAACGGTGCGCGTCCCGTCCAGCGGCTTTGAGCTGGAGGCCTATATGCACGGTCCCTATCTGGAGGCCAATGCCCAGCACGTGATGTTTTTTATTGAGGATGCCCCGGACAAACGCCTGCGGGCGCTGCGGGGCTACATGGCTCCGGCGGTAAACCAGACCTTGCTGGTGACCCTGAGCGATGAGCAGGATCCGCAGACGCTGGCCCTCAACTTCCCGCTGGCGCACGACCTCGCCTCGCTGCTGCTGGTTGTCCCGATGCAGGTGCTGGCCTGGCGCACGGCGTGTGCCAAAGGGATCGATCTGTCGGTGCGTATTTTTGATGACTTTGACCGCGTATTAAAAAGTAAGATCTAATTAATCAGGAGAGAAAATATGTTGGGTTTTAATCAGGACGAGTACCTGACGAGTGCTCGTGAGATCGTTGCTGCGCGTAAACAGGCTGAGCAGGCCGCTGATGAGATATTTCAGCAGGAATATGATGCGCTATTTTTTGCTTCTGTCGGGGGCTCTCTGGCCCCGATGATGGCAATAAATGCCTTTGCTAAAGAGATGACGACGCTGCCGGTTTACCTTGAGCAGGCGGCGGAATTAATTCATACCGGCCATAAAAAATTAACCAAACGCTCTGTGGTGGTGACGCTCTCTAAATCCGGTGATACCAAAGAGTCGGTAGAACTTGCCGAGTGGTGTAAGGCGCAGGGGATCCGGGTAGTGGCCATTACTAAAAATAGCGACTCCCCGCTGGCCAGTGCGGCAGGCTGGCATATTCCGATGCGCCACAAAAACGGCGTGGAATATGAGTATATGCTGCTCTACTGGTTCTTTTTCCGCCTGGTTAACCGTAACGGTGAATTTGCCGAGTACGATCGGTTTGCCAGCCAGCTGGAGTTATTACCGGAGAACCTGCTCCAGGCGAAAATAAAGTTTGATCCACAGGCGGATGAAATAGCCCGTAAATACCACGCCAGCGACTATATGATGTGGATTGGCGGCGCGGAGATGTGGGGCGAAGTCTATCTCTTCTCGATGTGTATTCTTGAGGAGATGCAGTGGAAGCGGACAAAATCCGTTACCTCGGCCGAGTTTTTCCACGGCACGCTGGAGCTGCTGGAGAAAGAGGTTCCGCTGTTTCTGGTGAAAGGAGAGGGGAAATGTCGGGCGCTGGATGAGCGGGTAGAGCGCTTTGCGGCGAAGATCACTGACCATCTGGTGGTTATCGATCCGCGGGATTATCTGCTCGACGGGATTGATGATGCGTTTCGCGGCATCCTGGCTCCCTGCGTGGCGTCAACGCTGCTGGTGGATCGGCTGGCGGCCCATTTTGAGCACTACACCGGCCACAGTCTGGATATTCGCCGCTACTACCGGCAGTTCGAGTATTAATCGCACTAACGCCCGGCGGCAAATGCATGCCGGGCGTTTTGTTGCGTCTTAAACCCGGGTACCCCACAGGTCGTATTCGTCGGCGTTTTCAACCTTCACACGAACAACGTCGCCCGGCTTCACTTTCGTTTCGCCGTTGAGGTAGACCGCGCCGTCAATCTCCGGTGCATCGGCCATGCTGCGGCCAATCGCGCCCTCTTCATCGACTTCATCGATAATCACCAGGATCTCGCGACCCACTTTCTCCTGCAGACGCTCGGCAGAGATCTGCTGTTGCAGCTGCATAAAGCGGTTCCAGCGCTCCTCTTTCACCTCTTCCGGCACCTGATCCGGCAGCTCGTTGGCGGTTGCGCCTTCAACCGGGCTGTATTTGAAGCAGCCAACGCGATCGAGGCGCGCTTCGACGAGGAAGTCGAGCAGCATCTGGAAATCCTCCTCAGTTTCACCCGGGAAGCCGACGATAAAGGTCGAGCGCAGGGTAAGCTCAGGGCAGACTTCACGCCACTGCTTGATGCGAGCCAGCTGGCGATCCACGGAGCCAGGGCGCTTCATCAGCTTGAGGATGCGCGGGCTGGCGTGCTGCAGCGGGATATCCAGATAGGGCAGGATCTTGCCTTCGGCCATCAGCGGGATGACGTCATCAACGTGCGGGTAGGGGTAAACATAGTGCAGACGCACCCAGACGCCGAGCTTCGACAGCTCTTCGCACAGGCTAACCATGCTGGTTTTTACCGGCGAGCCGTTGTAGAAGCCGGTGCGGTGCTTAACGTCAACGCCGTAGGCGGAGGTGTCCTGGGAGATCACCAGCAGCTCTTTCACGCCCGCATCAACCAGCCGCTTGGCCTCGGCCAGCACGTCGCCAATCGGACGGCTGTCGAGATCGCCACGCATAGACGGAATAATGCAGAAGGTGCAGCGGTGGTTGCAGCCTTCGGAGATTTTCAGGTAGGCGTAGTGGCGCGGGGTCAGCTTGACGCCCTGTTCCGGCACCAGGCTCAGGAACGGGTTGTGCTTCGGTTTCGGCACGTAGTGGTGCACGTGCTCCAGCACCTGCTCATAGCTGTGCGGACCGGTGATCTCCAGCACCTTCGGGTGCACTTCGCGGATCTGATCCACTTTTGCCCCCAGGCAGCCGGTGACAATGACCTTGCCATTCTCATTCAGGGCTTCGCCAATCGCCTCAAGCGACTCCTGCACGGCGCTATCGATAAAGCCGCAGGTGTTAACGATCACCATATCGGCATCGTCATAACGCGGCACCACATCGTAACCTTCGGTGCGCAGTTCGGTAAGAATGCGTTCGGAATCCACCAGGTTTTTCGGGCAGCCCAGGGAGACAAAACCAATACGCGGTTGTTGTATGCTCATACGCTCACAAAGTAAACAGAAGAAAAAACCGGGCGATTTTACACGGGTTTGCGGTGACTCTCTACTGCTAACTCATTTGGGCAAATTTTGCGTACGTTGTCACACTGTAAAAATTGTTAAAGTCTGGATAAATATTGACCCAGCGCATAATTTTGAACAAAAAATGAGCTTATGCTTGATTTGCGATTAGGCCGACAAGGGAGGATCAAGTATGACCGTTGACAGACTGAAACGAAGTCTGCTGAGAAAACTTGCTAACGCCAGCATCGATCTTGCGGCGTATGTCCAGCTCAGAAAGGCGAAGGGTTACATGTCGGTCAGCGAAAGCAACTATCTGCGTGACAGCTTTTTTGAACTATCAACACAAATACGCGGCCTGGAGCGGCATGTTTCTGCCGTGCCGGATGCCAGAGAACGTGAAGTGCTGTGCCGGGCAGAGGGGGCGCTCTCCTCTGCAGGTATATGCTTAATGAGTGGGCACCATGACTGCCCGAACTATATTGCTGTGAACGTAGAGACGCTCGACCGCTGTCTCAAAACCCTCAACGTATGTATTCAGAGCCTCAGCGAGCGTGAACCGCTGGTTGTGGAAGCCTGAATCCCCGGGGGAGGCGACTCCCCCTTCTGCTTAAGCTTTTGTAAAAATGGGCGCGCGCAACGTTCCGCTGGCTACGCTTTAAGCCAGAAACCCTCAAAGGAGTGCCTCATGCGCCGCAACGCCCTGATTTTTATCCCCGCGCTGTTTCTGTCCGCCTCGGTTTTTGCCGCGCCTGCGCCGGTAAACGTTGACGTGCTGCAAACCAAGCTCGATCGCCCATGGTCGCTGGCGTTCCTGCCCGACAATAAAGGGATGCTCATTACCCTGCGCGGCGGCCAGCTACGCCACTGGCAGGCGGGAAGCGGGCTGTCCGATCCTCTCTCCGGCGTGCCGAAAGTGTGGGCCAACGGGCAGGGCGGCCTCTTTGACGTGGTGCTGGCTCCAGACTTTGCCCAGTCGCGGCGGGTGTGGCTGAGCTACGCCGAGGCGGGCAGTGATGGCAAGGCCGGAACGGCGGTGGGCTACGGGCGGTTAAGCGACGATCTCACCCGCCTCGAGGCCTTTAAGGTGGTCTTTCGCCAGACGCCCAAGCTCTCTACCGGCAACCACTTCGGCGGCCGGCTGGTCTTTGACGGCAAAGGCTACCTCTATATCGCCCTCGGTGAGAACAATCAGCGTCCCACTGCGCAAGATCTTGATAAGCTCCAGGGCAAGCTGGTGCGCCTGACCGATGAGGGGGCCGTGCCGCCCGATAACCCCTTCGCTAACAATGCCAACGCCCGCAAGGAGATCTGGTCCTACGGCATCCGTAACCCGCAGGGGATGGCGATGAATCCCTGGACCAACGCCCTGTGGCTGAACGAGCACGGGCCGCGCGGCGGAGATGAGATCAACATCCCGCAGAAAGGCAAAAACTACGGCTGGCCGCTGGCCACATGGGGTATCAACTACAGCGGGATGAAGATCCCGGAGGCGAAGGGGGAGATTGTTGCCGGCACCGAGCAGCCTGCTTTCTACTGGAAAGACTCCCCGGCGGTGAGCGGCATGGCGTTCTATAACGCATCGACCTTCCCGCAGTGGCAGCACAAGCTGTTTATCGGCGCGCTGAAGGACAAGGACGTGATTGTGATGAGCGTGAACGGGGATAAAGTCACCGAGGATGGTCGCATTCTGGGGGATCGCAACCAGCGCATCCGCGACGTGCGGGTCGGCCCCGACGGCTACCTCTATGTGCTCACCGACGAGTCCGACGGCGAGCTGTTAAAGGTTAGCCCGGCGGGAAATTAGGTCACCGGGATCATCACAATTTTTCGGTAGGCGGGACGCTCGCTCAGGGCGTCATACCAGCGTTGAATGTGCGGGCGCGGCGTCCACGTCAGCCCCACGTTCCACAGGTTATAGACGAAGGGTGCCACGGCGATATCCCCGAGGCCAAACTCCTCTCCCGAGAGCCATGGCGAATTTGCCAGCGCGTTATCCAGAATTTCAAACAGCGGCTCGCAGGCGGCGATGCCCGCCTCAATTACCGCCGGATCGCGCTTTTCCACCGGGGTGCGAACCAGATTCATCAACAGCACCCGGTGAGCCGGGGAGAGCGTGCCGTTAGCCCAGTCCATCCACTTCTCTGCCTGCGCGCGGGCAGCGGGCGGCTCGATCCACAGGCGGCCCTGACCATACTGTGCCGCCAGGAAGCGCACAATGGTATTCGACTCCCACAGCACGCTGTCGGTCTCATCGTCGCGGAACAGCGGCACCAGCCCGTTGGGGTTCAGCGCCAGATACTCCGGGCTGTGGTTCAGGCCATGCTCCAGCCCGGCCAGAATTTGCGTATATGGCAGCTCCAGCTCTTCAAGGGTCCATAAGACTTTTTTTACGTTGGTCGAGTTATTTCTGCCCCACAGCGTGATCATAAAAACTCCTTCTTTCCGTCAGCAACCGGGCGCTGTCATCAGCACCATATGGCTGACATAGTGGGATAAAGTTAACATTCAGGCAACGAATAACAAAAAAATCCCGCTCACAGCAGCGTGTGGATGTGATATTGCGTAAACTTTAAAAAACTTTACCAGCTGGCGGTTTTCTTCCCGCCTTTTGTACGTTACTACTCACCGTTTAGCGCGTAGCGGTGAGCTAACGCGGTTTTTTAGAATGGATACTCGGGTGGCCTTTATGACGCATTTCTCTCTGTCCCTCCGCGGCCTGGCTACGGCTTCGGCGCTTGTGGTTCTTTTTTCTCCCTCTCTTTTTGCCGCCGAGCAGGTCGCGGCCCCTGCTGCACCTGCGGTTGACGCCCGGGCGTGGATCCTGATGGATTACGCCAGCGGCAAGGTGCTGGCTGAGGGTAATGCCGATGAGAAGCTGGATCCGGCCAGCCTCACCAAGCTGATGACCAGCTACGTCACTGGTCAGGCGCTGAAGGCGGGAAAAATACATCTCACCGATATGGTTACCGTGGGTAAAGACGCGTGGGCTACCGGCAACCCGGCGCTGCGCGGCTCGTCGCTGATGTTCCTCAAGCCGGGAGATCAGGTGTCGGTGGCGGATCTCAATAAAGGGGTGATCATCCAGTCAGGGAACGATGCCAGCATCGCCATTGCCGACTACGTGGCGGGAAGCCAGGATGCCTTTGTCGGCCTGATGAATAACTACGCCCAGCGGCTGGGGCTGACCAACACCACCTTTAAAACGGTGCACGGCCTCGACGCGCCGGGACAGTTCAGCACCGCCCGCGATATGGCCCTGCTGGGCAAGGCGCTGATCCACGACGTGCCGGAAGAGTACGCCATCCACAAAGAGAAAGAGTTTACCTTCAATAAGATCCGTCAGCCGAACCGTAACCGTCTGCTGTGGAGCACGAATCTCAACGTCGACGGGATGAAGACCGGTACCACCGAAGGGGCAGGCTACAATCTGGTCGCTTCGGCCACGCAGGGTGATATGCGGCTCATCTCGGTGGTGCTCGGGAGTAAAACCGACCGTATCCGCTTCAACGAGTCAGAGAAGCTGCTGACCTGGGGCTTCCGCTTCTTCGAAACCGTGACCCCTATCAAGCCCGATGCCACCTTCGCCACTACCCGCGTCTGGTTTGGCGGCAGCAGCGAGGCGAAGCTCGGCGCAGGCGAAGCCGGCTCGATCACTATTCCTAAAGGGCAGCTGAAAAACCTGAAGGCGACCTGGAAATTAAATGACCCGCAGCTTACCGCACCGCTGAAAAAGGGCCAGGTGGTAGGCGCTATCGACTTCCAGCTTAACGGTAAATCCATCGAGCAGCGGCCGCTGATCGTTATGGAAGCGGTGGAAGAGGGCGGATTCCTGAGCCGGATGTGGGACTTCGTGCTGATGAAGTTCCATGAGTGGTTCGGCAACTGGTTCTCTTAAGCCGGATCAGTAAAGCAGGGCGATGCGCTGCGCTTTTGCCAGCGCAAACAGGTTATCGTCCGGGCGGACGTCGCTGGCAATAGCATCAAACTGGCTCAGTTCGCCCATGCATGCCGGGCGTACTTTGCCAAACTTGCTGTGATCGACCACCAGCACGTGGTACTGCGCCCGGGTCATCGCCCAGTGCTTTACCGGCAGCTCCTCAAGGTTAAAACAGGTCGCGCCCATCTCCGGATGGACCCCCGCCGCCGAATAGAAGGCGAGATCGGGACAGAGGTTGTTGAGCGTCTCTTTAAAGTTGAGCGGGTTGAAGATACCGTTGCTGGCGTGAAACTCGCCGCCGCAGAGAATGGTCCGGCAGAGCGGTTTTTCCTGTAGCGCGAGGAAGGTGTTCAGGGCATAGCAGACGGCGGTGAAGGGCAGCTCGTCGCTGATCGCCTCAATGATCCACGGCGTGGTGGTGCCGCAGTCGAAAAACACCATCTGGTGGGCCTGCACCAGCGTTGCCGCATGGCGGGCAGCGAGGCGCTTCTCCTCCACCAGGCGCGTTTTCTGATCGCTCAGCAGATAGTGGCTGGCGGTGCGCGGCTCCAGCACCAGGTAACCCCCCAGCAGCACAACCGGGGCGCTTTTGGCGTTCAGATCGCGACGAATGGTCATTTCAGACACGCCGAGCAGTGTCGCAGCCTCTTTCAGATGCAGCTTATCGCTGCGCTTGAGGGCCTGTAACAGCTGGCCGATCCTTTCGTCACGTTTCGTTTCCATAAATCCCCTGGCGTAATAGTAAAAGCCCTGCATACGGCAGGGCGTTCAATATTACCTGCGCGGCCAGGTTAAGTCACTCACGCACCCAGCCTTTGCGGATAGGTAGAGCAAAACAGCGGCGGTAGATGAGATGCAACGTCCGGTGCAGCCCCATTCCGCAAACCTGCCACAGCATCTGTGCGGCCAGGCAGCCGCTGAGGGCAATCAGCAATCCGCCCAGCATATCCAGCGGCCAGTGAACGCCCAGATAGACGCGCGACCAGGCGATGCTCAGCGCCACGGCCAGCATTACGCAGCCAGACCAGAGCCGATGCCAGAACAGAAACGCCAACGCGAAAGTGAACGCCACCGTGCCATGATCGCTGGGGTAGGAGTAGTTCGCCGAGTGTTGTAAAAAATTATAGCCCGCGTGCTGGGCGAAGGGTCGGTCATGAGGAAAAAGATGACCAATTAACCAGGAGAGGCTCATGCTTACCGCCAGCGCCATCGCGGTTTTGATCACCAGATGGCGCTGGGCGCTCACGCGGTCGTGCGGGCCCCATAGCCACAGCGCCACAGCCAGCAGCGGCAGCAGAGTAATCAGGTCTTTGGCGATAAATACCGCGGCGTTAATCAGCCAGGATGGCGAGTCGGGGGTGGCATTCAGCCAGTAAAACAGCGTGTGGTTGAGATTTTCCAGCATGGGGTGTCGTCACTCCTGTTGACCATAAATTAAGGCTCCCATTGTGCAGCACGTACCTTAAACGAACCTTAAGCTATTAAAGCGTATTAAACGTGCGCTGCCATAGAGAATTCACTACCGCCAGCGCGGCGATTTAACTACACTCTGCGCGATCTTAAGGATAAAGAGGCTACATGCAAAATCGTTCATCTTCCAGAGGCCGTTTAGGCCGCCAGGCACTGATGTTTCCCCTGTGCCTGGTGCTCTACGAGTTCTCAACTTATATCGGCAACGACATGATCCAGCCGGGGATGCTGGCGGTGGTTGCCCAGTACAATGCTGGCATCGAGTGGGTGCCGACCTCCATGACCGCCTATCTGGCCGGGGGGATGTTTTTACAGTGGCTGCTCGGGCCGCTGTCGGACCGCATTGGCCGTCGCCCGGTGATGCTCACCGGCGTGGTGTGGTTTATTGTCACCTGCCTGGCGACGCTGCTGGCGCAGAACATTGAGCAGTTCACTATCCTGCGCTTCTTGCAGGGGGTGAGCCTCTGCTTTATCGGCGCGGTGGGCTACGCTGCCATTCAGGAGTCGTTCGAGGAGGCGGTGTGCATCAAGATCACCGCCCTGATGGCGAACGTGGCGCTGATTGCGCCCCTGCTTGGCCCGCTGGTGGGAGCCGCCTGGGTGCACGTCGCACCGTGGGAGGGGATGTTTGTCCTCTTCGCGCTGCTGGCGGCTGTCGCCTTCTTCGGCCTGCAACGGGCGATGCCGGAAACTGCCACTCGCCTTGGGGAGACGCTCTCCCTGAAGGAGCTGGGCCGGGACTATAAGGCGGTGCTGAAAAACGGCCGTTTCGTCGCCGGTGCGCTGGCGACGGGCTTTGTCAGCCTGCCGCTGCTGGCGTGGATTGCCCAGTCGCCGATCATAATTATCAGCGGCGAAGGGATGAGCAGCTATGAGTACGGCCTGCTGCAGGTGCCGATCTTCGGCGCGTTGATCGTGGGTAATCTCGTGCTGGCCCGGCTGACCTCCCGGCGCAGCGTACGGTCGCTGATTATAATGGGCGGCTGGCCGATCGTTGCCGGACTGCTGCTGGCGGCCGTGGCGACCATGGTTGCATCCCACGCTTATCTGTGGATGACCGCCGGGCTGAGTATCTACGCGTTTGGTATCGGCCTCGCCAATGCCGGACTGGTGCGCCTGACGCTGTTCGCCAGCGACATCAGCAAAGGGACGGTATCCGCCGCCATGGGCATGTTGCAGATGGCGATATTTACCTTCGGCATTGAGCTGAGCAAGCACGCTTACCTGAGCGGCGGCGAAGGGCTGTTTAGCCTCTTCAACCTGGTAAACGGCCTGCTCTGGCTGGGATTGATGGTCTTCTTCCTCAAAGACCGCTCGGTGGGGCGCTCTCTGAACGGCTAGCAGGGGACTGGCCCGGTTTCGCTACCGCCCGGGCCACGATGACCGCAACCACCATCAGCGCCAGCACCACCATCATGGCGCTGCGCAGTCCGTAGTGCTCACCTAAGAAGCCCAGCAGCGGCGGCCCCACCAGGAACGCCAGATAGCCGGTCGTCGCCACCACGCTTACGCGGGTCGCGGCGTCCGGCCCGGTGTCGCTGGCGGCGGAGATGGTCAGCGGGAAGCCAAGAGACGCGCCCAGGCCCCACAGCAGCACGGAGACGCCTGCCACCCAGGCGCTATCGACGAAGATAATCAGCGCAATCCCCAGCCCGCCCAAAATGGCGCTGGCCCGCACTACCGTGACGCGGCTGTAGCGATCGATAAACCAGCCGCCGGTAAAGCGCCCAACGGTCATGCCGAGGGTAAAGCCGGTGTAGATCACCGATCCGGAGGTCGGGGTAAAGCCGTGACCGTCCACCATCAGCAGCGGCAGCCAGTCGTTGGCGGAGCCTTCGGCAAAGGCCATCGCCAGCACCACCACGCCAATCAGCATCAGCTGGGTATCGCGATAGAAGGGACGACCCTTGCGTTCGTGCTGCGCTTCGCCTGCATCGTTACGCCCGGTGCCGTCAGGGATAGCGGTAATCGCAATCAGGATTGGCACGATGGCTACCAGCGCCGCCAGCAGCACGTGCAGGGTCGCAGTCACGCCCCAGGCGGTAAGCGTCATGCCGATACCCGCGCCCACCAGCGTGCCGAGGCTGTAGAAGCCGTGCATCATCGGCAGCACGGTTTTGTTCATCTTCTGCTCCACCACCGCGCCTTCGATATTAATCGCCACTTCGGCTGCCCCCAGGCTGCTGCCAAACAGCGCCAGCCCAACGGCAAACAGCAGCGGCGAGGCAAACCACAGGGCGAGGCTCAGCACCATCATTCCGAAGACCGACAGTGACATGCTGGCGCGGATAACGTTGCGGGTGCCGAAGCGTTTGACCAGCCACGCGGAGGAGAGAACGCCGCTCATTGAGCCGATAGAGAGGCCAAACAGCACCGCGCCCATCTCAGCGGTGGAAACCGACAGGATGTCGCGAATGGCCGGAGTCCGCGTAGCCCAGGAGGCCATCAGCAGGCCAGGTATAAAGAAGAAGGTAAACAGAGCCCAAAGACGGTGTTTCAGGGCAGAGCGAGAGGAGGAGGTCATAGCGTGTTGTCTTTAGTTATGGTTTTGGCGTCGCTTAACAGTAGCAAGATTTGGGCAAGAATGCAGGGGAAAGGTGGGGGGTAGGTCAGCCCGTAGGCCCGGCAAACTTAAGTGCCGCCGGGCGGGTTAGCTGTTATTACTTTTTTTAACGGATCTGTCCGCGATGAGCATAATGACAACGTATGCAATAATTCCAGCAGCCAAAACCATTAAGGGACCGACTATTCGCATTATTCCTTCATTAATAAAACCAGTATAAAACATACCAAAAATGGTAAGCGTCAAGATGAGGGTGCCGAACACCTCTGACGTGAATTTAATTGTTAATTTTAATATCTTCGATAACACGTATTAATTCCTCTGTTCTTCCGGGATGTTTACGTAACATCTCGCCCATCTCAATAAAATGTATTAAAGGACCTTCGAATAAGAAGTAGAGCATATCATAATTATGGATATAGAGTGCCTGCCAGAGTTGTGGGTTCTCAAGGCTTAACCTTCGTGAAGCATCGCATGCCCGTGCAATCACGCCTTGAGTAACAATCCCTCCAAGCATAACCCCAGTCAGGCCCCGCATTGCCAGACGAGTAACCAAGGTTGTCATCATGCCGTTTAGTACCCTAGTACCAAGAAACGTCGAAACACTTACTTGTAAAGCGGTACGTGAACTCATGGTGGTAGCGCTGGAGATAAGGGAATCGTGGATCTTTTTTAAAGCTGGTTCTGGTAGATGACTAAGGACATCGTTGATGATAATTTTAGTCACTTTTACGATAGTGTTTCTGTCTTTTATCAACGATCTGATTGCCAACACAACCCGCCTATCATCATTGAGGTTACGCCGCTGTATTCGGTAACCTCCATCGGACATGTTGAGATCCTGAAATGTTCTTTCAAGTCCTAGATAAAAGTCACAGGGGAGGGATACAACGCCTTTTACTACGGCATTGGCTATTAGTGATACATCCATTAACAACTGTTCCTTGTACAATTTTTAATGGATCATACCCCTATAAAAGCGAGGGTTGAAGCAAATACAAGGGCGCGGGTTTAAAAATAGCATTTAAAGTATATTATTAATACATTCGCGAGTGTAAATAAAATTAGGAAGTTAATGGCGGGTGTTAGACGTTCACGTTACTGCAAGGATATTCTTTATTGCTAATCAAGAGACCAAACAGCACATAATCTTTATCGGCAAAGGGAAAACGAGCTAGTGCGGTGCAGTTCACATAATCCGAAAAAAGTTAAAAAAGCATTTTCTAAACGCGAAGGTATATTGCACTGTACGTATAGATTACGAATAGTAAGCTCGTAGAGACGCTTTACGGCCCTAAGCTCACTATTTTCACTCAGTTCATCATTCGATTCCGACTTCGTTGTCATAAAAATTCCTTTATCGCAGCAGGCAGTTAACTAAAATTTTTCCAATTATCTCAGATTACAAGAATATGAGCATAAAGGAACTGCGACAACTGGCCACGAGGCTACAAGTGGTAAAACCGAAACGCCAGAAAGGATACAAACAGGAAGTTACAGAGCATCAACGGCTGTAGCTCGATGCGGAGCTGAGGTTCAGAGGTTTTGACGCGAGTGAAACGGCACTGGATCTGCTTCTGCGTGACGGCAGTCTGCCATTTTGAGCTGGGTTGCGTCTGTTTTACCGAAACTAGCGTCTGCATGAGGATGACAAATGGCGTAAATTGTACAAAAGGTGTACGGAAATGGTATGTCTACAATCAATGGATTAGCTGACTAAAAAACTACTTCAGCTTTTAAATCATATAATGCACTGTATGTATAAGCAGTGATATTGGAAGAGAATTGTGAACGATTTGCTCATGGAGTCACCTTCATTGCAGCGGATAGCACTTATGGCCCGGCTGGTTGCCAGCTCAGGTAGTAGCGGTGGCGACAAGGAGGTGGCGATCTCGTGGCTGTCGGAGCAGACTAGCGATCTGAGTACCAAGCTGAATAAATATGGAGTAGGACATGATAAGAGTACGCATTAGTGATTTCGCACCATGGGAAACTCCCTCCCATATGGCATCCTGCGGTATGAGAAAGCAGTGCATGCCTATGATGTATGGATTCGCATGATCCAAATGGGTCGGGGCCTCCAGAACTGGCGCGCTTCCTAGTCCGTCAAGCACCTGCATTAAAACCACTACATAAATCAGGCAGGCGTGGCGGGGATACGAGCGCGCTGCATGCCTGAAGTGGCTTAGATAGTAGCTGTCACAGGAACAACTTAGTGTAGTATTACTCATATAAGCCAATGAAATATAATCGACTCTCATTAGAGGTGATGATGAACGGAATCTGGTACGAAAACACTCATACACGCATTCCTAACTTTGAAACAACAACACATCAAAAGCACAAATTCGGTTACGCTTATGAAACAACAAGTCATTTTGTGCATCTGTATGGGCGTGACGTTGGATTTAATGTAATATCAGTTGGGTTAACTGTTATTGAGCAACGAAGCGGAACTCTTAATGATTGGGTTCAGAGGGTATTTGGGGCTCAGAACATATCCCCTTTAGATAATGAAGTTGGACATGTCACTAAGGGAGTGTGGCGGCCATCCTTATATTATGTCAATGATATAGAAACAGCATTAGGTATCGATGAGTTTGAAAAAAGAGCAACAGAGCAAGCCCTAAGAGTTTTGATAGAAAAGCTTGATGATATTTTTCTATATGTTGAACCAAGTACCCATGGTTTGATTTCTTACAGTCATAAATGTAGAGAGCTATTAATTCTTGCTTGTACTGAGGTTGAAAATCAATGGGTCTCAATCATTGGTAAAACAAATTTATCTCGTTCAAATGGTCGGTACTCCACAAATGATTATGTAAGATTACTAGATAAGCTTTATCTGTCTGAATATAAAATTAAATATTTGAATTATGACGGATTAAGACATTTCAAACCTTTTGATGGATGGAATGCAAATAACCCCACAACTTCTTTGCCATGGTATAATGCATATAATAAAACTAAACATGATAGATCAGGGGCGTTTCACTTTTCAACTTTAGAAAACGTAATGGACGCAGTTGCTGCTTGTGTTGTAATGTACTGTGTAAAGTATGGTCCATTTGGTTTATTGGATGCCAATACATCTCTTTCAACGATCGTTAATCAAAATTTTTCAATATCACTAGATAATAGCAATCCAGCAAGTTATTACATCCCTGAAATTGAACTCGCAACGGATACAAGATCAGATTTATTACTTTATGATTGTTATCGTGCGGGCCATAATAAGGCATGGGTCAGTGATTCCCTAGTGCTATAGTGCTATGCAAATGGGCGCCTTAGATACTAAAGGCGCCCATTTGTTATCGCTAGGTATTACATATCAACAGGGTACTTAAATGTTAAAGGACTTCCACCTAGTTAATAGTGATTTTATTGCGATAGTGTGTTTAATACTTATCTTTAAACCTTCAAATTTCGAATACCCATTTTCCAAAGCATCCGCTGAAAAATGAATGGTTTTTGTGGTCGGATCTATAGCACAAAGATTTAGGTCATATAAAGTGTGAATGTCACTTCTGAGCAATAATCCATTGCTAATGTGATTGTGACTGTCGTTTCGATATGCATCAATGTGAGCAGCTTCAAGAATATCAACAAGCTTACATCCTGTAACCGCACAAATAGGGTTTGATTTTAATAGCTTGTCTCGAAATGTTTTTTGCCCACGTCGTTGTTTTATTTGCCGCTCTACAACGTTCCGTTGATCTTCATTCGTCAAAGTGGGAATGTCTTTATCGGCTTCGCTAGCATTTAGATCCAGAATCATAGTAGGTTGGGAAGTAAGCAAAGCAACAGCCCAAGGATAGTTAACTTCTTGGATGGACATTTGCCCATTGTAGCGTGGAGTTTTATCTATAAGTTGTGACATTGTAATATCGGATAGTGTACGGTACTGAGTGCCGTAGTTTGCTATAAATTCTTTAGCTGGCTCGAAAATCACTCTTGGTTCATCAAATTCATGGCCTTTATCACAACGCCACTCTGGTTTTATAGTTTTCCTTGGCAGGATTTTTTTTGCTTTGCAGTCCAAATAGACACATTTGTTACGTTTCTTATTAATGCTCTGTGTTTCTAATTTCTCAATAACAGATATGCCTAAGACACTTTCTCTGTCGGTAATAATAACAATATCACCGTTTTTTACATTTTTGTAGTTCGCTACAAAACTGTCATAGCGATAGAAAACTGATGAGTCATCATGATAACCATCATTACCCCAATATCTAAGATCGTCTTTCTCAATTGCTTTAAAGGACCATGCTTGCTGTACCACGATTTTTTCCACTTATAAAAAATTGGTTAACACTATCCAACAGCAAAGCATTTTAATTTACAAGAGAAATTACGCCAAGGAGTATGACTCAAATCGCAAAACCTCTTGCCCTAACCAGTCGTTTACTTCACCCATCTTTTTTGTAACGGTAGTAATTCATTCCGCACAAACACATTAGCCGCCTTCTCCACATCCCCAAACCCCCCAACATTACTCGGCACAATCCCCATCATCTGAGGCGGAACGCGGTGTGCTGCCATCATGTCATCCCGGCTCACGTTCTTGATATTCAGAAACTCATCCTTTGCTGCGACCTCTGACAACGGGATGATCTGATCCCATCCTTTTTCCCGTTCGGCGAATACATAAACAGGTTGCGAAAGTTGCCCGGCCCTTTGGCGCTTTTCATCGCCAGGCGGATGCTGTTCACATCCTCCTGGTTCTGCGCGGCGTCGGCCATATACATGATGAAACCTGCATGGCTGCCGTTGTTGTAATACTTCCGGCGGAAAAGCGTAGCGGACTCATTCAGCAGGGCGGAAGGAATGGCGGACAGGTATTCCGGCAGTCCGTAAATCTTTTGGTTCAGGTCCGGCTCCATCAGGTGGAAGATGCTCCCTCTGGTGAATTCATACGGCTGCGTGGTGAGGGAATGAGTCGGGCACTGGTGATTATTCTGCTAATGCTTCTGGCGGCGCTGGACTGGCAGTCGTGCCGGCCTAATAACGCCAGCCACACCATCGAAACCAAGGGCGAAGCGCTGAAAAGCAAAAGCCTGGAATTGGCGAAGAAAAACAGCCAGCTGATCGGCCTGTCCATTCTGACCGAAACCAACAGCCGTGAGCAGACGCGGCTCTATGCGGCGGCAGAAGACTCGCGCGCATTGCTTCATCAGCGGCAGAGCCGGATCGAGGAGCTTAAACGTGAAAACGAAGATTTACGCCGCTGGGCTGACACTCTTTTGTCTCCTGATGTTGTCAGGCTGCGCGAAAGGTCCGCCATCACCGGAGATGCAGCTTACCGTGAGTGGCTGTCCGAGAGTGACGCCGTGCAGTCTGAACCCGTCAGCGCCGCGAACTAACGGTGACCTGAACGCGGTGCTGGACAAAACCGAGGCCGCCTGGGTGGTCTGTGCCGACAAAGTAGACACGGTCGTGGCGTGTCAGGAGCGAAACAGTGAACAAGCCGCAGTCCTTACGCCGCGCCCTGAATAGGGCGGTGCCCTATGTGCGCGATGACCCAGACAAGCTGCATCTGTTCGTGGATAATGGCTCCCTGGTGGCAACCGGTGCGCAGTCCATGTCGTGGGAATACCGCTACACCCTGAACGTGGTGATGAAGATTTCAGCGGTCACCAGAACCTGCTGATGGCCCCGGTGCTGCTGTGGCTGAAAGTGAGTCAGGCGGATGCCATCAACAATCTACAACTGCGTGAGAAGCTATTCACCTTTGAGGTGGATATTCTGCGCAACGACGTGTGTGATATTAGCCTGAACCTGCAGCTGATGGAGCGCTTGCTGGTCAGCACCGACGGCGCTATCTCGACAGTTGAGGCTGAGCCGGAACCCGATGAGCCAGAAGAAATGTGGACAGCGAAGCGTGGATAATCTGCATAAAGTCGATGAGTGGCTGGCCGTGCTGCTGGCGAATATGGAGCCTGCCGCACGTCAGCGCATGATGCGCGAACTGGCGCAGGAGTTGCGCCGGAATCAGCAGCAGAACATCCGGCTGCAGCGCAACCCGGACGGCAGCGGGTACGAGCCGCGAAAGGTCACTGCGCGGACTAAAAAAGGGCACATTGAACGGCAGATGTTTGCAAAGCTACGCACGGCGAAATACCTGAAAACTGCCGCCAGCGCGGATTCTACCAGCGTGCAGTTTGCAGGGAAGGTGCAGCGAATTGCACGGGTACATCATTACGGCTTACGTGATCGTGTAAGCCGTGGGGGCCGGAAGTGCGTTATGCTGAGCGGCGGTTGCTGGGGACAAACGATCAAATAGAAGGGGTTGTCCAAGATTATATGCTTCACTGGCTCGCATTATAAATTGTGACTAGATGGCAAGCTTCTTCCTTGTGGAATCAATGAAGTCACAATAAATTGCATGAATTTCTGAACCCCATTCGTTAGCTTTTTTCACATTTGCTTCTGTTTGTGGTTCCCATTCCATATCCATGGCACGGTCCCAGTCAGTAAGCATGCTTATTAACGGGCCTTGGTTGATATAATTTGTATTGATAGCTAAGAATGTGTTGAATTTATTTATCTCCTGATAAAGAATTTTGGCTTTGTCTTCAATTTCTTGATCGTGAAAATGCTGGTTCGCATGACCCCATCCATACTTCAACTGATCAAAGTCTTTAACAGCATTTTCATGGTATGGATTGCCAAAGTCTTGGTCCTTTAATAGCCTTACTGAGAATGATGTTGGAGGGAATAAATCTATGAATTTCTCATAAAGGCTTATGTCGGCTGTTCTTTTATTCTTTTGTATTTCTTTATCGTTATTCTCTTTAATCATTTCAGAATAAATCTGAAACCCTTTGATAATTAGATGGTAAATTAATCCAGTAATAATTAGTGTTAAAGCAATGCCACTGCTTGGGGTGATATTGTTAATCTCAATGAGATTTATGTTTGAGTTGGTTTTTTTATTGTAGAAATCTATCAATAAATTAATAAAAAGCAAATACGTGGGGGCGGGTAAGGCAAGTATGCCGATACCTACAGTAATTAAGGTCCAAGTTACTTTATTACTGAACTCAGGAAATGCTTTATTTATTAGTTTTTTAATAAAAAAATTTATATTTTCTTTCATGTTTAATCCTTCCAAAAGATGTCCCATTGTGCCATGGATTAAACAATTTTAGCCAGTGGTACGGGACGATGACGCTCAGTAGATTTACCAGCATGAACGCACAACTCACAGAAATCATGCGCCTTATCACCAACCTGATCCGTACCGGCAGCCTGCCGGTCAGGGCATATCAGGTGCAGCCGGTGAAGACTGACAGCCCGCCGCCGGTGATCCGCTACGAAATTAATGCGCCGATTCATATCACCGCCCAGCCGGACATTGCCCGTGAAGTGGGGCGCCAGCTCGATGAGCGTGAGCGCCGGGCCAGGGCGAAGGCGCGCAGCAAGTACAGCGATCAGGGGGGATACGATTCATGATGATGGTGCTGGGTTTGTATGTTTTATGCTGCGCACCGTGCCGTATCAGGAGCTGCAGTATCAGCTCAGCTGGCGGCACGCGGTCAACAACCGGGTGAACCGCCGCCCGTCCACGCAGTTTCTTGGACCGGACAACGAATCCCTGACACTTTCTGGTGTGCTGCTGCCGGAAGTGACCGGTGGCAGGTTGTCACTGTTGGCGCTGGAGCAGATGGCGGAGCTGGGCAAAGCGTGGCCGCTTATTGAGGGCAGTGGGACTATCTACGGTATGTTTGTGATCGAGAACCTGAGCCAGACCAAAACGGAATTTTTTGAAAGCGGAATGCCCAGGCGGATTGAGTTCAGTCTGACCCTGAAACGGGTGGATGAGTCGCTGTTCGAAATGTTCGGTAAGCGGAAACTACATCTATGGTCCCAGGTATGGCGGTAAGTTTTGGATTAGTGGTGGTTATATCTACGGGCCTTCTGGGTTGGAACTGCCTTGGTTGTCGTAGCGCTGCCGCCACTCTGTCGCCATAAAAGGAATGGTTGGAGTCTAAGGGACTGATTATGAATAGGCAGAATTTCAGGCAATAAAAAACCCATCAACCTTGAACCAAAGATGGCGGGGTTGATGGGCTCCACAAAATGGGGACATCAAAGAAAAGCAGTGGCAATAGTTATGACTGGCACTTCTATAAAAAGTTCGCGTGATGCCAGAAAATTTTTACGCAACCGACTATCTTCAGAGTTATCCGAGGCCGGGCCAGATGATGACGATCAGCGTCCCGGCTAAGGTCAGCAACACGTTGGCGATGGCGTAGGTGCCCGCGTAGCCGAGCGCGGGAATGTTGCTCCGCGCGGTGTCGCTGATAATCTCCATCGCCGGGGCGCAGGTGCGTGCCCCCATCATCGCGCCGAAGAGCATGGCGCGGTTCATCCGCAGCACGTAGGCGCCGAACAGGAAGCAGATCACCACCGGTACGAGGCTCACCAACAGCCCGGCAACCAGCATCTGTCCGCCCACCGCGCCAAGGCCGTGGCCGATGCCGCTTCCGGCGCTCAGGCCGACGCCCGCCATAAAGACCATCAGGCCAAACTCCTTCACCATGTTCAGCGCCCCCTGAGGGATATAGCCAAAGGTAGGGTGGTTGGCACGCAGGAAGCCAAGCATGATCCCGGCAAACAGCAGGCCCGCCGCGTTACCGATACCGAAGCTAAACGAGCTGAACTGGAAGGTGATCATGCCGATCATCAGACCGACGATGAAGAAGGCGCAGAACGCCAGCAGGTCGGTCACCTGGCTGTGAATAGAGATAAAGCCGATACGGTCGGCGATGGTTTTTACCCGTCGTGCGTCGCCGCTCACCTGCAACACGTCACCTTTATTCAGCACGATGCTGTCGTCGATAGGCATCTCAATCTGGCTGCGGATCACCCGGTTCAGGAAGCAGCCGTGGTCGGTAAGCTTCAGCTGGGCGAGGCGGCGACCCACCACGTTGTGGTTCTTCACCACGATCTCTTCGGTGACGATACGCATGTCGAGCAGGTCGCGGTCAAAGACCTCTTTACCGTTACGGAAGCTGGGATCGAGGCGGGCATGGGCATCAGGGTAGCCCACCAGCGAGATCTCATCTCCCATCTGTAAAACTGCATCGCCGTCCGGCGTCGCCAGAATGCCGTTGCGACGAATACGCTCGATGTAGCAGCCGGTCTGACGGTAGATCCCCAGCTCGCGCAGGTTTTTACCGTCGGCCCACGCCACCAGCTCCGGGCCAACGCGGTAGGCGCGGATCACCGGCAGGTAGACCTTGCGGTTGGCGTCGGTGTCGAGACCGCGCTCGCGGGCGATCTGCTGGGCGCTGGTCTGGAGATCCTGATGCTGTAGCTTCGGCATATAGCGCGCGCCGAAAATCAGGCTAACCAGCCCGATAAGATAGGTCAGGGCGTAGCCGAGGCTGAGGTGATCCAGCGCGGTGGTGAGCTGACTGCTGGGCATGCCCAAATGGCGTAGCGTATCCCCCGCACCCACCAGCACCGGCGTAGAGGTCATCGATCCGGCCAGCATCCCGGCGGTGAGGCCGATATCCCAGCCGAACAGTTTGCCCAGCCCCAGCGCAATCAGCAGCGCGCTGCCGACCATCACCAGCGCCAGCATCAGGTAATTCTTGCCGTCGCGAAAGAAAATTGAAAAAAAGTTGGGTCCGGCTTCCACGCCCACGCAAAAAATAAACAGCATAAAACCCAGATTCAGGGCGTCAGTGTTAATGGCGAAATGCTGCTGGCCTAATAATAGCGAAACCACTAAAACGCCAATGGAATTACCGAGTTGTACCGAGCCTAACCGTAATTTTCCGAGGCACAGGCCCAGCGCCAGCACCACAAATAATAACAGTATGTAATTCCCATTTAACAAATCTGCGACGTTTATATTCACGGAGGCTAACTTCTTGTTTACTAGTAAGCTGTTGAAAGAAATGATGATTTACGCTAATGTTTTTCTTAAGGCAGCGGGCCTGAGCGTCATGCTGCTGCAAAATAAAACAATGACCGCAAAACAGATCAGGCCGTTAGTTTAATCGTATTGATAAACAACGGCTAGCTAAGAATCGCGCATTCGCGTGGGTGCTTTTTTGGCAAGGATTGCCACACTGCTTTATCAAACCGAACGTTCCTTTGGGGCGAAGAAATGTTCGATAGAGGCGATGTCAGGAGGATTATTTGAAGTCTAAACGTGGTTGGGCGGGCGCTTTTTGCTGCTTCCTGCTTTTTATTGTGGTCTACCTGTCACATATATTGAACGTGAGAGGGGCCTTCCAGCCTGCCGGCCATCCTGAGCTGGGGCTGCTCTTTTTTATCATTCCCGGCGCGGTGGCCAGCTTTATCTCAACAAAACGTCGCGTGGTGTTGCCGGTAGTTGGCGCAATGCTGGGGGCAACGGTCTGCTTCGTGCTGATGCTGCTCTTCATGACGCCGATACGCTCTGTCTGGCAGGAGATGGCGTGGCTGTTTAGCGCAGTGTTCTGGTGCGCGCTGGGGGCGCTCTGCTATCTGTTTATTCGTAGCCTGCTGGTGAGGCGGGGGCGCGGTTAACGCCCCCGGACGTGCTTACTGCTCGGCAAAGAGACCCAGATGCGCTTTGGCATAGGCTTCAAAGTCGGTGCAGCCACCGATGTGCTTCTGATCGAGGAAGATCTGCGGCACGGTCTCAACGGGCTTGCCTACGGTCTTTTCCAGATCGGCTTTGGTGATCCCTTCCGCATGGATATCGACATAGCGATAGCTAAAGTCGTCACGCTCGGCACTCAGTTTATCTGCCAGCTCTTTTGCGCGTACGCAATAGGGACAGCCAGGGCGTCCAAAGATTACAGCAAACATACTCTCTCCTTAACGTTAAGCCAGATAATGATTAGGGGTATCATGCCGATTACCTCAGGTAATAGAAAGAAGGTTTTGCCTGTCGTTTCGATGCCATAAGGCTATGTTTCACCAAATCATCCGCAAAAAAATCACCTATAATGCCGGTTTAAATGACACTGCCAGAGAAAATCAGATGACCCCAACTATCGATCTGCTGCGTGCCCATCGCTCAATCCGCCACTTCACTCAGGAACCTATCAGCCAGGCGCAGCGCGAAGCGATTATCGCGTCGGCGCAGGCGGCCTCCAGCTCCAGCTTCCTGCAGTGCTCCTCAATTATTCGTGTAACCGATCCGGCCCTGCGCGAGCAGTTTGTGGCGCTGACCGGGGGCCAGCAGCATATCGCCCAGGCCTCGGAGTTTTGGGTATTCTGCGCCGACTTCAATCGTCATCTGCAAATCTGCCCTGATGCGCAGCTGGGCCTTGCCGAGCAGCTCCTGTTGGGCGTGGTGGATACATCCCTGATGGGGCAGAACGCGCTGGTGGCTGCTGAATCCCTGGGACTGGGCGGCGTCTATATCGGCGGCATCCGCAACAGCATTGAAGAGGTGACCGCGCTGCTTGGCCTGCCGCAGCATGTGCTGCCGCTGTTTGGCCTCTGCCTCGGCTGGCCAGCGGATAACCCGGATGTGAAACCGCGCCTGCCTGCCACGATGGTGGTGCATGAGAACCGCTATCAGCCGGTAGATGCCGACGTGCTGGCGCGGTATGACGAAGAGCTGGCGGAGTACTATATGACCCGCGGCAGCAACAACCGTCGCGATACCTGGAGCGATCATATCCGCCGCACCATCATTAAAGAGAACCGTCCGTTTATTCTTGACTATCTGCATAAGCAGGGCTGGGCAACGCGATAAATCCCGTTCATCCTGCGTCTCGCTGCGTGTATGATAGCGGGGCAGCTGTGACACTGTCATTGTAGAGAGGTGCAGGGTGAAAATTGCCATTTTGTCCCGGGATGGAACGCTCTATTCGTGTAAACGTCTGCGTGACGCGGCGCAGCAGCGGGGCCATACGATCGAGATCCTCGATCCGCTCTCCTGCTATATGAACATCAGCCCGGCAGCCTCATCGATCCACTACCAGGGCCGCCAGCTCCCTTACTTTGATGCCGTGATCCCGCGCATTGGCTCCGCCATTACCTTCTACGGTACGGCGGCGCTGCGCCAGTTCGAGATGCTCGGCAGCTACCCCCTCAACGAATCCGTCGCCATTACCCGTGCCAGAGACAAGCTGCGCTCGCTGCAGCTGCTGGCGCGTCAGGGGATCGATCTCCCGGTTACCGGCATCGCCCACTCACCGGATGACACCAGCGATCTCATCGACATGGTCGGCGGCGCGCCGCTGGTGGTCAAACTGGTGGAGGGTACTCAGGGTATCGGCGTAGTGCTGGCGGAGACACGCCAGGCGGCAGAGAGCGTGATTGACGCCTTTCGCGGCCTGAACGCCCACATCCTGGTGCAGGAATACATTAAAGAGGCGAAGGGGTGCGACATTCGCTGCCTGGTGGTGGGGGATGAGGTGGTTGCCGCTATCGAGCGGCGGGCGAAAGAGGGCGATTTCCGCTCCAACCTGCACCGGGGCGGCGTGGCGACGGTGGCCAACATTACCCTGCGCGAGCGGGAGATGGCCCTGCTAGCGGCGCGCACCCTGGGGCTGGACGTCGCCGGGGTGGATATTCTCCGAGCCGATCGCGGGCCGCTGGTGATGGAGGTCAACGCCTCGCCGGGCCTTGAGGGCATTGAGAAGACCACCGGGGTGGACATCGCCGGGAAGATGATTGCCTGGATCGAGCAGCAGGCGACCCCCGGCTTTTGTCTGAAAACGGGCGGCTAGGCGCTTTTCCGGCAGTATAAATGGTATACAGGGCGTTTTTTGCGTAAGCTATGCCCGCAAATTTTTCTACAGAGGTCACCCCCTATTATGGATTCACTCGTCGTACCCAGTCTGGACACCTTGCGTCATTGGCTTGACGAGCTGGGCATCAGTTTTTATGAGTGTGACACCTGCCAGGCGCTACACCTGCCGCATATGCAAAACTTTGACGGCATCTACGACGCCAAGATCGATCTGGTTGATGATATTGTTCTCTTCTCGGCGATGGCAGAGGTTAAGCCTACTGCGCTGCTGGCGCTGGCGGCCGATCTCTCTGCGATTAACGCCAGCTCGCTGACGATAAAAGCCTTCCTCGACATCCAGGATGATAATCTGCCGAAGCTGGTGGTGTGCCAGTCTCTGTTCGCCGCTCCTGGAGTGAATCTCAAGCAGTTTGCCTGGTTTATGCGTCACAGCGAAGAGCAGGTTTCTATGGTGATTCTGGAAGCCTGCGCGCAGCAGCTGCTGTTTAATGCAGAAGAAGACGAGGCGGTCGCCGGTGAAACGGTGCGCAATTTTCTTCACTAAACCCACATGACATAAGCGCAGTCGCTGCCATAGCGGCTGCAATCTTCCCCGCTTTTATTCTGCATTTCCTGCCCCCTGCCAGTTTTATTCACCGCCATGATGGCGCTATCGGACGATGGCATAGACAAATAGTGAATAAAAAATTGATAAAACCCGGTTTTTTACCTGACCTATAGCCTCTAACCCTGGCTACAGTTATTCTTGCGCTGCTTTAAAAAGCTTGCAGCGTCTGCCGGGTGGCGTCTCATACCCGAAGCTGTGCAGAGTGATAAAGTATGCACGATTCTTGCATATCTTTAATGCGTACATTTAGTTCGTCTACGCACGAACTTTCCAGAAGGAATGAGATATGACCACCCTGAGTAAAAAATGGTTGTCTGGTCTGGTTGCGGGTGCCCTGATGGCGGTCTCCGCCGGCACGCTGGCCGCTGAGCAGAAGACGCTGCACGTGTATAACTGGTCTGACTATATTGCCCCGGACACGGTGGCAAACTTTGAAAAAGAGACCGGTATCAAGGTTGTTTACGACGTGTTTGACTCCAATGAGGTGCTGGAAGGCAAACTCATGGCGGGCAGCACCGGTTTCGATCTGGTAGTGCCTTCCGCCAGCTTCCTGGAGCGTCAGCTGACCGCAGGCGTGTTCCAGCCGCTGGATAAGAGCAAGCTGCCAAACTGGAAGAACATGGATCCAGAAGTGCTCAAGCTGGTGGCGAAGCACGATCCTGATAACCAGTACGCGATGCCGTACCTGTGGGCCACCACCGGTATTGGCTATAACGTCGATAAGGTAAAAGCCGTGCTGGGCGACGTGCCGATCGATAGCTGGGATGTGGTGCTGAAGCCGGAAAACCTTGAGAAGCTGAAGAGCTGCGGCGTCTCCTTCCTTGATGCGCCGGAAGAGATCTTCGCTACCGTGCTGAACTATCTGGGCAAAGATCCCAACAGCACCAAAGCGGACGACTATACCGGCCCGGCGACCGATCTGCTGCTGAAGCTGCGTCCAAATATCCGCTACTTCCACTCCTCCCAGTACATTAACGATCTGGCCAACGGCGACATCTGCGTAGCCATCGGCTGGGCAGGAGATGTCTGGCAGGCGGCGAACCGGGCGAAAGAGGCGAAAAACGGCGTTAACGTCTCCTATATCATTCCGAAAGAGGGGGCGCTGGCCTTCTTTGACGTCTTCGCCATGCCGAAAGATGCCAAAAACAAAGAGGAAGCCTATCAGTTCCTCAACTACCTGATGCGTCCGGACGTTATCGCCCACATCAGCGACCACGTCTTCTACGCTAACGGCAACAAGGCTTCCGTACCGCTGATCAGCGCCGAAGTACGCGAAAACCCGGCGATCTTCCCACCGGCTGACGTCTTCGCCAAGCTCTTTACCCTCAAGGTGCAGGAGCCGAAAATCGATCGCGTAAGAACCCGCGCGTGGACCAAAGTGAAGAGCGGTAAATAAGACCGTATCCGGTGGCGTTCGCGCCACCGGACATCAGGCACCGTTTTAGTGCATATGCACCTGTTTATCTGTATGCCGGAGAGCATCCCGTGAATGACGCAACCCCCCGCCCACAGGCGAAACCTCGTAAGGCGCTGACGCCGCTGCTGGAAATTCGTAACCTGACCAAATCCTTTGATGGTCAACACGCCGTGGATGACGTCAACCTGACCATCTACAAGGGTGAGATTTTTGCCCTGCTGGGCGCGTCCGGCTGCGGGAAATCGACCCTGCTGCGTATGCTGGCGGGCTTCGAGCAGCCCACCACCGGGCAGATTATGCTGGACGGCGTCGATCTGGCCCACGTTCCGCCCTATCTGCGCCCTATCAATATGATGTTCCAGTCCTACGCGCTCTTCCCGCACATGACCGTGGAGCAGAACATCGCCTTCGGCCTGAAGCAGGACAAGCTGCCGAAGGCGGAGATTGCCAGCCGGGTAGCGGAGATGCTGGGCCTCGTGCACATGAGCGAGTTTGCCAGGCGTAAGCCGCATCAGCTCTCCGGCGGTCAGCGTCAGCGCGTGGCCCTGGCCCGTAGCCTGGCGAAAAGGCCGAAGCTGCTGCTGCTCGACGAACCCATGGGCGCGCTGGATAAGAAGCTGCGCGACCGGATGCAGCTGGAGGTGGTCGACATTCTTGAACGGGTAGGGGTGACCTGCGTGATGGTGACCCACGATCAGGAAGAGGCGATGACTATGGCCGGGCGTATCGCGATCATGAACCGCGGTAAGTTTGTGCAGATTGGCGAGCCGGAGGAGATCTACGAGCATCCGACGACCCGCTACAGCGCGGAGTTTATCGGTTCGGTGAACGTCTTCGAAGGGCTGCTGAAGGAGCGCCAGGAGGATGGGCTGGTGATTGACTCGCCGGGGCTGATGCATCCTCTGAAGGTCGATCCGGATGCGTCGGTGGTGGACAACGTGCCGGTCTACGTGGCCCTGCGCCCGGAGAAGATCATGCTCTGCGATGAGCCACCTGCTGACGGCTATAACTTTGCCGTGGGTGAAGTGGTGCACATTGCCTACCTTGGCGATCTCTCTATCTACCACGTTCGCCTGAAGAGCGGGCAGATGATCAGCGCCCAGTTACAGAATGAACATCGCTACCGCAAAGGCCTGCCAACGTGGGGCGATGAGGTGCGCCTCTGCTGGGACGCCGACAGCTGCGTTGTGCTAACGGTTTAAGGAGCGGTGATGAGTACATTAGAACCCCCGGCCCGCGTGGAAAAAACGTCCCGCTTTACCCTCTGGCTGGCGCGGATGCAGATGAAGCACGGGCGCAAGCTGGTGATCGCGCTGCCCTACATCTGGCTGTCGCTGCTGTTTTTACTGCCGTTTCTCATCGTCTTTAAAATCAGCCTGGCCGAGATGGCGCGAGCGATCCCGCCCTATACCGATCTGATGGAGTGGGCCGACGGCCAGCTCTCGATCACCCTTAACCTGGGGAACTTCCTCCAGCTCACGGACGATCCGCTCTACTTCGAGGCCTATCTGCAATCGTTGCAGGTAGCGGGCATCTCAACGCTGTTCTGTCTGCTGCTGGGCTATCCGCTGGCCTGGGCGGTGGCGCACAGCAAGCCCTCGACGCGCAACATCCTGCTGCTGCTGGTGATCCTGCCGTCGTGGACCTCGTTCCTGATCCGCGTCTACGCCTGGATGGGGATCCTGAAAAATAACGGCGTGCTGAATAACTTCCTGCTCTGGCTGGGAGTCATCGACCAGCCGCTGACCATTCTGCACACCAACCTCGCGGTCTATATCGGCATCGTCTACGCCTATCTGCCGTTTATGGTGCTGCCCATCTACACCGCCCTGACGCGCATCGACTACTCGCTGGTTGAAGCCTCGCTGGATCTCGGTGCGCGGCCGCTGAAGACCTTCTTCAGCGTGATCGTGCCCCTGACCAAGGGTGGAATTATCGCAGGCTCGATGCTGGTGTTTATCCCGGCGGTGGGTGAGTTCGTGATCCCGGAACTGCTCGGCGGCCCGGACAGCATCATGATCGGTCGCGTGCTGTGGCAGGAGTTCTTTAACAACCGCGACTGGCCGGTGGCCTCGGCGGTGGCGATTATTATGCTGCTGCTGCTCATTGTGCCCATCATGTGGTTCCATAAACATCAGAGCAAAGGCACGGGAGACCACGCATGAACAACTTACCGGTAGTGCGTTCGCCGTGGCGGATCATGATCCTTGTCCTTGGCTTCACCTTCCTTTATGCGCCAATGCTGATGCTGGTGATCTACTCCTTCAACAGCTCGAAGCTGGTGACGGTGTGGGCCGGATGGTCCACGCGCTGGTATAGCACGCTGTTCCACGACGATGCGATGATGAGCGCGGTAGGGCTGAGCCTGACCATTGCCGCCTGCGCGGCGACGATGGCGGTGATCCTCGGCACCATCGCTGCCGTGGTGATGGTGCGCTTCGGCCGCTTTCGCGGGGCAAACGGCTTTGCCTTTATGATCACCGCCCCGCTGGTGATGCCCGACGTGATCACCGGCCTGTCGTTGCTGCTGCTGTTTGTCGCCCTGGCCCACGCTATCGGCTGGCCGGCGGATCGCGGCATGCTCACCATCTGGCTGGCCCACGTCACCTTCTGTACCGCCTACGTGGCGGTGGTGATCTCCTCCCGCCTGCGCGAGCTGGATCGCTCCATTGAGGAGGCGGCGATGGATCTTGGTGCCACCCCGGTAAAGGTCTTCTTTATCATTACCCTGCCGATGATCATGCCAGCGGTGATCTCTGGCTGGCTGCTGGCCTTTACCCTGTCGCTGGACGATCTGGTGATCGCCAGCTTTGTCTCCGGGCCGGGGGCCACCACGCTGCCGATGCTGGTCTTCTCCAGCGTGCGCATGGGGGTGAATCCGGAGATCAACGCCCTGGCGTCGATTATTCTCGGCGTGGTAGGAATTGTTGGTTTTATCGCCTGGCTATTGATGGCCCGCGCAGAAAAGCAACGAACGCGCGATATCCAGCGTGCAAGACAGGGGTGATCCCACTAAAATTTGCTGAGGTCATGGGTCACAGGTGCCGCGCCGGTCGCGGCATCGTTTCGCAGGGAAGGCTACGCAGTGGGATTTTTCAATAAAACGCAGCAGGGCCATGCGCGTCTTAACGTGCCAGCGCTGGTACAGGTGGCGGCTATCGCTATTATTGCGATCCGCTGCCTCGACCTGCTGCTGCTGTTTAACCTGCTGGGGCTGCGCGGGACGCTCGACTTTATCCACCGTAGCGCCCAGACCTGGAGCCTGACGCTGGTTTTTCTCGGCAGCCTGCTGCTGCTGTTTCTGGAGTTTCTCTGCGCCTTCTCGGTAGTGAAAGGCCGCAACTGGGCGCGCTGGCTCTACCTTCTGACCCAGGTGGTGGCCGCAGGCTATCTGTGGGCGGCCTCGCTGGGCTATGGCTACCCGGAGCTGTTCAGCATTGCCGGTGGTTCGAAGCGGGAGATCTTCCGCTCGCTGGTGATGCAGAAGCTGCCGGATATGCTGGTGCTTGGTCTGCTGTTTATCCCATCGCCCTGTAGACGCTTTTTCCGCTTCCAGTAACGGTGGTACAATCCCCGCCCCGCAAAAAAGAAGGTTTCTATCATGCAGTGCGCCCTTTATGACGCCGGTCGCTGTCGCTCCTGTCAATGGATCGACCAGCCGGTCCCACAGCAGCTTGCCATGAAGATGGCGAGCCTGCGTACGCTGCTGGACGGTCTGCCGGTCGCCGAGTGGTGCACGCCAGTGGGCGGCCCGGAGCAGGGGTTCCGCAACAAGGCCAAGATGGTGGTGAGCGGCAGCGTAGAGAAACCGCTGCTGGGGATGCTGCACAGGGACGGTTCGCCGGAGGATCTTACAGATTGTCCGCTCTATCCGGCGTCGTTCTATTCAGTGTTTGCTGCCCTGAAGCCCTTTATTGCCCGGGCGGGCTTAACGCCCTATAACGTGGCGCGCAAACGTGGGGAGCTGAAATACCTGCTGCTCACCGAAAGCCAGCTCGACGGCGGCCTGATGCTGCGCTTTGTGCTGCGTTCAGAGGCCAAGCTCGAACAGCTTCGCGCCGCGCTGCCTGCGTTACAGGCCGGGCTGCCGCAGCTGAAGGTGATCTCGGTAAACATCCAGCCGGTGCATATGGCGATTATGGAGGGGGAGCAGGAGATCTGGCTCACCGACCAGCGGGCGCTGGCGGAGCGCTTTAACGGCGTGCCGCTGTGGATCCGCCCCCAGAGCTTCTTCCAGACCAACCCCAGCGTGGCGGCGAGCCTCTACGCCACTGCCCGCGACTGGGTGCGGGCGCTACCGGTGAAGCATATGTGGGATCTCTTCTGCGGCGTGGGCGGCTTTGGCCTGCACTGCGCGACGCCGGAGATGACGCTGACCGGGATCGAGATCGCTCCGGAAGCTATCGCCTGCGCGAAGCAGTCTGCTGAAGAGCTGGGCCTGCATAATGTGCATTTCCAGGCGCTGGACTCGACCGCATTCGCCACGGGGCAGGGGGCGGTGCCAGATCTGGTGCTGGTCAACCCGCCGCGGCGTGGCATCGGCAAGCCGCTGTGCGACTACCTGAGTGCCATGGCTCCGCAATGGATTATCTACTCCAGCTGTAACGCCGAGACGATGGCGAAGGATATTCGCGAGCTGCCAGGATACCGCATCGAACGCGTGCAGCTGTTCGATATGTTCCCGCATACGGCGCATTATGAGGTGTTAACGTTGTTGGTGCGGGAAGTAGAGTAGAATTTGTAGGCCCGGTAAGCGAGAGCGCCACCGGGCGTTTATCAAATACTTATTACTGCGGGAACCATTGGTCGCTGATTTTCTGATAGGTGCCGTCGGCTTTGATGGCCGCCAGGGCAGCGTTCAGTTTTTCCAGCAGGGCTTTGTTATCCGGACGCACCGCGATGCCAAGGCCGGTACCAAAGTACTGCGCGTCGGTCACCTTCGGCGTGGCGGTACCCAGCTGCGGGTTGTTCTTCAGCCACTCGTTCACTACCGCAGTATCCCCGAATACGCCGTCGATACGGCCATTTTTCAGGTCAAGGATCGCGTTCTGGTAGCTGTCATAGGCCACGGTCTTCACTTCCGGATGCTTATCCTGGAGGAACTTCTGATGGGTCGTTCCGTTCTCCATGCCGATGCGCTTGCCTTTCAGATCCTCAAAGGATTTAAACGCGTCTTTCTTAGCAATCACCACCGCCGAGTTGGCGTAGTACGGGTCGGTGAAGGAGACCTGCTTGCTACGCTCTGGGGTGATGTCCATGCCGGATATCACCGCGTCATACTTCTTGAACTTCAGCGCCGGGATCAGCGAGTCAAAAGCATGGTTGGTGAAGGTGCAGTCGGCCTGCATCTGTTTGCAGAGGGCTTTTGCCAGATCGATATCAAAGCCAACGATCTGGTTGCTGGCATCCAGCGACTCAAACGGCGGGTAGGTGGCAGAGGAGCCGAAGCTGATCTTATCTGCTGCGCTGGCACCGGCGGCGAAGGTGGCGAGGATGGCGGCCAGAATTAACTTTTTCATTATGGAACTCCTGTCTGTCAATCTTATAGTTTTTTACCGTGTCTGCGGCATGGAGTTACAATGCCATCTAATGAATGGATATGCAATATTATTGATTAATTATATTTATGCCGACGTAAAAAAGGCGGGTTGCCCCGCCTCAAAGAGTTTTAGTTGCGTCGCTCGAACGCCAGCGCCCGCCGCTCGATAAGCCGCATCAGCAGCGTCAGCAAGCCGTTGACTACCAAATAGATAATCCCCGCCGCGCCGAAAACCATCACGTCGTAGGTGCGACCGTAAAGCAGCTGTCCGTGCCCCATCACCTCCATCAGCGTGATGGTGTAGGCCAGGGAGGTACTTTTGAATACCAGCACCACTTCGTTGGAGTAGGAGGAGAGGGCGCGTTTAAAGGCGTACGGCAGCAGGATCGCCAGCGTATCCTTCTTGCTCATCCCCAGCGCGCCGCAGGATTGCCACTGCCCCTCAGGGATCGCCCGAATAGCGCCGTAGAAGAGCTGGGTGGTGTACGCGGCGCTGTTCAACGACAGGGCGATCAGCGCGCAGAGCCACGGCTCGGAGAGCAGGTGCCACAGCCACGGATACGCCTGGATCGACGGGAACTGCCCCGGCCCGTAGTAGATCAGGAAGATCTGCACCAGCAGCGGCGTACCGGTAAAGAGCGTGATGTAGCCGCGCACAATCCACACCAGACCCGGCGTTTTTAGCGTCAGAACGATAGTGAAAATCAGGGAGAGGATCAGCGCCACCACAATCGACGCCACGGTGAGCGTCAGGCTGGTGTGCAGCCCCTTCATCAGTTCCGGTAAATACTCGAGCATCAGCCTGGCCTCCGTTCGAAACGTGTCGCGCGTTGGTCAATGCGTTTGAGAATGTACTGACTGAGAAGCGTAATCACCAGGTAGATTGCCGCCGCCACCAGAAACCAGGTAAACGGCTCCTGGGTACGGGTCGCGATGCTGCGGGTTTGCAGCATGAGATCGTTAACGCTGATCAGCGACACCAGCGCCGTATCTTTCAGCAGCACCAGCCACTGGTTGCCCAGCCCCGGCAGAGCGTGACGCCACATCTGCGGCATCACCAGGCGGAAAAAGATAGCGCTTTTAGACAGCCCCAGCGCCTGGCCGGACTCCCACTGGCCCTGCGGCACAGCCTTCAGCGCCCCACGCAGGGTCTGAGAAGCATACGCGGCATAGAGCAGGGAGAGGGCAATCACCCCGCACAGGAACGGACTGACGTCGAAGTTTTCAATCTGCATCTGCACCGGGATCTGCGCAAACCCAAGGTTGAGGGTAAAGCCATCCGAAAGCATCAGCAGCAGCTGTGACGAACCAAAATAGATAAAGAGCACCACCAGAATTTCCGGCAGGCCACGCAGGATGGTCACCAGCCCTGAGCCGAGCCATGCAACAGGACGCCACTTAACGGACTCCCAGACGGCAAAGAGCATAGCGAGCACCAGGCCAATGGCCAGGGCGCAAACGGCAAGGCCGACGGTCATCCCGGCGGCGCTTGCTAAAGGAAAAAGTTCATTCATCAAGGATTACTTCTGGAACCATTTTTTGTAGATGGTTTCGTAGGTACCATCCTGCTTCACTTTTTCCAGCGCGGTATTAAATTTCTGCTGCAGGTCGGTATTGCCCTGACGTACCGCAATGCCCAGACCCGTGCCGAAATACTCTTTATCCGTCACCTTATCACCCACCGCAGCCAGCTTGTCGTTGGCCTTCAGCCACTCGGTCACCACTGCGGTATCGCCGAACACGGCGTCAATACGGCCGTTCTGCAGATCCAGACGCGCGTTCTGGTAGCTGTCGTACGGCACGGTAGTAATTTCCGGATGCTTGTCGGTAATGAATTTCTGGTGTGTGGTGCCGTTCTGCACGCCGACGCGTTTGCCTTTCAGCGCATCGATGCCGGTAAATTTACCCTGCTGGCCGATAAACAGCGCTGAGTTGTCGTAGTACGGGTTAGTGAACAGAACCTGTTTCTGACGCTCTGGCGTGATATCCATCCCCGCCATCACCGCATCGAAGCGGCGGAACTTCAGGCTTGGGATCAGGCTGTCAAACGCCTGGTTAGTGAACGTACAGGTCGCATCAATCTCTTTACACAGCGCGTTCGCCAGATCGACATCGAAGCCAACAATTTTGTTATTGGCATCGGTGGATTCGAACGGAGGGTAGCTCGCTTCGGTGGCGAAACGAATGGTTTGGGCTGCTGTAGCAGAGAGGCTAACGCTGGCCAGCAGCGCGGCAATCAATACTTTTTTCATTGTCACTTCCCAAAAAAATATCAGTGAGATAAGTAGTTTTTAAACGCATCGGTCTGCGGTGCGGTAAAGGTGCTGGCATCGCCCTGTTCGACGATATAGCCATTTTCCATATAGACCACACGACTGGCGGTTTTACGCGCCACTTCCACTTCGTGAGTCACGATAACCTGGGTAATTTTGGTCTGGGCCAGCTCGCGGATGATGCTGACGATCTGTGCGGTGATCTCGGGATCCAGCGCGGCCGTCGGTTCATCAAACAGCAGCACCTGCGGCTCCATCATCAGCGCCCGGGCAATGGCCACGCGCTGCTGCTGACCGCCGGAGAGGTGCAGCGGATAGCGGTCGCTGTAGGGTTTCAGGCGCAGGCGCTCTAAAAGCTTATCGGCACGGGCGTGTGCCTGCTCTTTGCTCAGGCCCAGCACGCGGCAGGGCGCTTCAATCAGGTTCTGCACCACGGTCAGGTGTGGCCAGAGGTTGTACTGCTGAAACACCATGCCGACGTTTTGCCGCAGCTCGCGGATCGCTTTGTCAGAGGGCGTTTTGGCAAAATCGAAATTGTTACCGGCGATGCTTAACGTACCGGAGCGTGGCATCTCCAGCAGGTTGAGCACCCGCAGCAGCGAGCTCTTGCCCGCGCCGCTTGGGCCAAGCAGCACCAGCGTCTCGCCCTCAGGGCAGTCGAGTGTGATGTCAAACAGCGCCTGATGTGCGCCGTAGAAGCAGTTAATGCCGTTTAATTTAATACTCATCGAGGCAATCTGATAGCTATTGAGGCCGCAAATAGTAACGTTGACAGAATAGTTATGCAATATTTATGCGTTAAAACTTAACTACAGGCCGTATTCCACCTTAAAAATAGCACAAAATCGCGGAGGTCCGGCCTGCACAGAGTATTAGCGATGCTCGATTGATTGACGCAGAGAGCCTGCCGGGGCATGAACGCTGCCGCCGAGATAGCGCACGTCATCAACTGCCCAGCACTGGCCTTCACGCACCATCAGCACCTCATCCTGCCAGCGCTGGCTGCCCTGGGTCAGCTCTACGCGCAGAGGAATATTACGCGCGTCGGTGTTGGGAATGGTTGAGGCGCTGGCCACCGTGGCCGTTTGGGCTGGTGTGGTACGGCTGGAGAAGGGATCGGCGCTCAGCAGGGCGCTGTTGCGGCTGTCGCGGGAGGCGGCGGTCAGCATGGCGGCCAGATCGTCGCTGAGGTAGGGGCGCAGCGCAGTCAGATCGTTACTGCGGTGCTGGATACGGTAGTCGTAAAACTGCTGCGCCACGGCATCAGGACCGCCTGCCACGCAGGGGCCGCTACGCGTACCGATATCCTTAAACGCGGGCGTCACGGGCGTGGTACAGGCTGAGAGCACCAGCGCACAGGGTGCAATGACGGATAAAAGAGAGTAGCGCATAATGATTTCCTTATAAGCTAACGAAATGTGTATAGTTTTATCAATCATAGCCCTGGCTGTTTGATTATGCATCGCTTGTGGCATCGAAGGTTAAAAAGGAGAGTAAAGATGCAGCTATTCCCCGCCCCTATGCCTCAGCCAGCGTGGCAACGCTTCTGGCTGCTGGTGTTGGCCCTGCTGCTTACCGCCTGTGCGAGTAAGAAGAGCGAGATAAGCGATAAAAGCGTGGTTAAAAAGGTGGGCTATGAGCTGGATACCCAGCGTCAGGCCCAGGCTGCTTACCCCAGAATCAAAGTACTGGTGATCCACTACACGGCGGGCGACTTCGATACCTCTCTGGCAACCCTGACGGATAAAAATGTCAGCTCGCACTACCTGATCCCCGAACATCCGCCGGTTCATAACGGCAGGCCGCGCATCTGGCAGCTGGTGCCTGAGGATCAGCTGGCGTGGCACGCTGGAGTGAGCTATTGGCGGGGCGCAACGCGGATTAACGATACCTCAATCGGCATTGAGTTAGAGAACCACGGCTGGCAGAAGATAGGCAGAGATAAAGATTTTACCCCCTTCGCGGCGGATCAGATTGCCGCCTTGATCCCGCTGGCAAAGGATATCATTAATAGTTACAACATACTTCCTGTTAACGTCGTGGCCCACTCGGACGTTGCGCCTCAGCGTAAGGTCGATCCCGGGCCGCTCTTTCCGTGGCGTGAACTGGCTGCGCAGGGAATTGGAGCCTGGCCCGACGCCCAACGTGTGACCTTCTACCTCAACGGCCGCGCGCCTTCTGAAAGAGTCGATAGCGCAGCGCTGCTGGATGTGCTCTACCGCTACGGCTATGAGGTTGTACCAGGCATGACGATTGCCCAGCAGAAGAGGGTGATTATGGCCTTCCAGATGCACTTCCGCCCGGCGCGCTACGACGGCGTCGCCGACGCGGAAACCCTGGCCATTGCCAACGCGCTGCTGGAAAAATATGGGCAGGGCTAAGCTCAGCGGTGCAGCTTACCATGATCCTTTAGCCACAGAGCGGTGCGCCGGATCCCCTCATCGAGCGTAACCAGCGGAGCATAGCCCAGTTCGTCGCGGGCGCGGGTCGTGTCGAGGGTAAAGTCAAAATTAAGCTTCGATACGCCGTAGTGGGTCAACGCCGGCTCTTTGGCCCGCTTGTCACCGAAGCGCTCCAGGCTACGAGCAATAATATCCAGCATCGGGTAGGGCACCGAGCGGATGCGGCAGTGGATCTCCAGCTCGTCAATCAGCCGCTGCACGATGCTGCGCAGGGTGCGGCGTTCGCCGTTGGTAATGTTGTAGGCGCGGCCGGAGGGCAGTCCATCACAGCTCTCCTGGCTGGCGAGCCACATGGCATGAACGGCGTTCTCAAAATAGGTCATATCCACTAAGGCATCCCCACCGCGCGGTAGCAGCACGCTGCGGTAGTGGTGCATCATCTGCGCCAGCCGGGGAATAAAGACCTTATCGTGCGGGCCAAACAGGCTCTGCGGCCGCAGAATGGTAAAGCGGGTGTTGGGGTTCGCCTGGGCCAGAAGCTGGATCACCTCTTCGGCCGCGGCTTTGCTGCGGGCAAACTCGTTGGCAAAGCGCGCCGGGCGAAAGTTCTCGTCGATATCATGATGGTGGTGATAGTCGAAATAGAGCGACGGGGAGGAGACGTGGATAAAGTTGCGTACGCCCCAGGCCACAGCCCACTCGCCGAGGCGGCGGGTCGCCCGCACGTTGGCGAGGTCGAACGCCTCCTGAGTGCCCCAGGGTGAGGTGAAGCTGGAGCAGTGCCAGAGCGTGTCAACGCCGGCCAGCATCACCTTTGCCTGCGAGGAGACCAGCTCGGTGAGATCGGCATGGACGAACTCCGCGCCCATCTTTTGCAGCAGCTTGCCCATCGCCTCATTGCGACCGCTTGCTCTGACGCTCACGCCTCTCTGACGCAGATACTCGACCGCGTTGCGACCTAAACCGCTGGTTGCGCCGGTGACCAGAACCTTCATAGCAATCCACTGTGTTGAAAAGAATTTCGTGCGCATTCTTCCGTGAATTACGCCGCTATGCAATGGAAAGATGACAGATTAAAGCCCGTTTTCAGACTTTATCTGTCAAATATTCTACGTTCTTAACGTTTCAGGAATGCCTGCCAGTGGCTAACCAGCTCTTCCAGCTGCGCACGGCTCACGTCGAGATGAGTTACGATTCGGGTGATGGGCGAGGCGTTAAGCAGCACGCCGCGCGCCTGCATAAACTCGCCGAGGGCCGCAGCGTTCGGCTCGCCTACGCGAACAAAGAGCATATTGGTATCGTGACGCATGACGTTCGCGCCAATCTCCTGCAGCTGGGCGGCCAGCCAGGCGGCGTTGGCGTGATCCTCTTTCAGGCGCTCAACGTTGTTTTTCAGCGCATAGAGTCCTGCCGCCGCCAGGATCCCCGCCTGGCGCATGCCGCCGCCGGTCATCTTCCGCCAGCGGTTAGCGCGCTTGATGTACTCATGGCTGCCAACCAGCAGCGAGCCAACCGGCGTGCCGAGGCCCTTTGAGAGGCAGATGGTGAAGGTATCGCAGTACTGGGTAATCTCTTTTAACGCACAGCCATACTCGACCACCGCGTTAAAGATGCGCGCGCCGTCAACGTGCAGGGCCAGGCCTTTCTCACGGGTAAAGTTCCACGCGTCTTCAAGGTAACCGCGGGGCAGCACCTTGCCATTGTGGGTGTTCTCTAAGCTCAGCAGGCGAGTACGGGCGAAGTGGATATCGTCCGGCTTGATCTTTGCTGCCACCTTATCCAACGGTAGAGAGCCGTCCGGGCTGGCGTCGATGGGCTGCGGCTGAATGCTGCCCAGCACCGCTGCGCCGCCGGCCTCGTAGAGATAGTTATGCGCCCCCTGACCGACGATATACTCCTCGCCGCGCTCGCAGTGGCTGAGCAGCGCCACCAGGTTGGCCTGGGTGCCGGTAGGCAGAAACAGCGCCGCCTCTTTGCCCGAAAGCTCGGCGGCGTAGCGTTGCAGCTCATTAACGGTGGGATCGTCACCATAGACGTCGTCCCCGACCGGGGCGGCCATCATTGCTTCCAGCATGGCGCGGCTCGGGCGGGTAACGGTATCACTACGTAAATCTATCACGGCACTTCCTTATCAGGTTCAGGATCGTGCCATCTGTTTTACCTGAGCCAGTTGGTTTTCGCCAGCTCCACAACTTCGTCCCCGCGACCGTTAATGATGGCGCGTAGCATATAGAGACTGAAGCCTTTGGCCTGCTCAAGCTTGATTTGCGGCGGAATAGAGAGCTCCTCTTTTGCCACCGTCACGTCGACCAGCACCGGCCCTTCGGTGGCAAAGGCGCGCTGTAGTGCGCTGTCAACGTCGGCGGATTTCTCGACGCGGATGCCGGTAATGCCGCAAGCCTCGGCGATACGGGCAAAGTTGGTCTCATGCAGATCGGTACCGTCCGTCAGGTAGCCCCCGGCCTTCATCTCCATTGCCACAAAGCCCAATACGCTGTTGTTAAAGACGATGATTTTTACCGGCAGATTCATCTGCGCCAGCGAGAGAAAATCGCCCATCAGCATGCTGAAGCCGCCGTCGCCGCACATCGCCACCACCTGGCGCTCGGGATGCGTCGCCTGTGCGCCCAGCGCCTGCGGCATGGCGTTGGCCATCGAGCCGTGGTTGAACGAGCCAAGCAGACGGCGTTTGCCGTTCATCTTCAGATAGCGTGCGGCCCACACTGTAGGCGTCCCCACGTCGCAGGTGAAGATAGCGTCGTCATCGGCGAAGTCGCTGATCCGCTGGGCCAGATACTGCGGGTGAATGACCTTGCTGCTGGGCTTCGCCAGATCGTCCAGCCCCTTGCGCGCATCGCGGTAGTCTTCCAGCGCTTTATCAAGGAAGCGGCGGTCGGTTTTCTCCTCCAGATGCGGTAGCAGGGCGGCCAGCGTGGCTTTGATATCGCCTACCAGCGCCATATCGACCCTGCTATGCGCGCCAATGCTGGCCGGGTTGATATCGATCTGGATGATTTTGGCATCGGTGGGGTAGAAGGCCCGGTAGGGGAACTGGGTGCCGAGCAGCACCACCGTGTCAGCGTTCATCATGGCATGGAAGCCGGAGGAGAAGCCGATCAGCCCGGTCATGCCCACGTCGTAAGGGTTGTCGTACTCCACATGCTCCTTGCCACGCATGGCATGGATAATCGGTGCCTTCAGCTTTTCCGCGAAGGCGAGCAGCTCGTCATGCGCTCCGGCACAGCCGCTGCCGCACATCAGGGCGATATTGCTGGAGTAGCGCAGCAGCTGGGCAAGCTTGTGCAGCTCGGTTTCGGCAGGGGTGACCACCGGCCGCGGGGCGCTGTACCAGTGGCTGCTGGCGCTTTCAGGCGCAGGCTTCAGCGCCACGTCGCCGGGCAGGACGATCACCGAGACGCCGCGATTGAGGATCGCCTTACGCATGGCGATGGCTAACACCTGCGGGATCTGCTCCGGGCTGGAGACCAGCTCGCAGTAGTGGCTGCATTCGCGGAACAGCTCCTGCGGGTGGGTCTCCTGGAAGTAGCCGCTGCCGATTTCGCTGGAGGGGATGTGTGCCGCAATGGCTACCACCGGCACGTGGTTGCGGTGGCAGTCAAAGAGGCCGTTTATCAGATGCAGGTTGCCTGGGCCGCATGAGCCTGCACATACCGCCAGCTCGCCCGTCAGCTGCGCTTCTGCCCCGGCGGCAAAGGCGGCTACCTCCTCATGACGGGTCGACATCCACTCAATGGTGCCCATCTTGTTCAGGCTATCGCTCAGGCCATTCAGTGAATCGCCGGTAACGCCCCAAATGCGTTTTACCCCGGCCTGCTCCAGCGTTTTTGCGATATAGGCAGCGACGGTTTGTTTCATCTCTTCATCTCCATTTTGTGATGTTGGTAACAAGCTTAGATGAAAAAGAGAAAACGAAGCGCCGTTGCCCCTTTATTTGCTGGGGCTTTTCGGTCACTAAACGTAAGATGATTTTTGCCGATGGGTAATAAAAACAGGAATCATTTCAAATGGTTAAATCAATGTTAAATGCGGTTAATAGAATGTGTGCACATGAAGATGCGGGCCGTTTTTTACTGCGTCTGGTGGTCGGCGGGCTGATGCTGTTTCACGGCCTGCACAAGCTGATTGACGGCGTGGACGGCATCAGCGGCATGCTGGTGGCGAAAGGTCTGCCGGGGTTTATCGCCTATGGCGTGCTGGTTGGGGAGGTAGTGGCACCCGTATTAATCATTCTGGGGATCTTCACCCGCCCGGCGGCGCTGGTACTGGCCTTTACGATGATTGTCGCCTGGATGATGGTGGGGGTGAATATCACCGGGCAGCTGGATAAAACCGGTGCCTGGGCGATCGAGAGCATGGTCTACTTCTTTATTGCGGCGCTGGCGGTGGCCTTTTTAGGGGCCGGACGCTACTCCATTGCGCCAAAGTATTCGTAACTTTATATGTGGACACCGCTACGCCGGGCGGCACTGCGTTTGCCCGGCCTACAATGGGCACGATGTAATTTGTAGGCCCGGCAAGCGTTAGCGTCGCCGGGCGTTTACCTTACGCTAACACCAAATCGCTCTCTGGCTGGCAGGAGCAGGCCAGCACATAACCCTCGGCAACTTCGGCATCCGTCAGCGTCATGGTGCTGGTCACCGAATACTCTCCGGCAACCACCTTCGTTTTACAGCAGCCACACACGCCCGCCCGGCAGGCCACGTTAACCGGCACCTTGTTGCTCTCCATCGCTTCCAGCAGGGTGGTACCGACCGGGGCGTAGAACTCCCGTGCCAGCTGCAGGGCACTGATCTTCAGACCGCTGCTGGCCGCCGCTGCGACCGGCACAAAGAACTGCTCTTTGTAGAAGCGCGTCACGCCCAGTGCCTTCACCGCGCTTTCCACCCACTCCATGTAGGGGGCAGGACCGCAGGTCATCACGGTACGCGAGGCGAGATCCGGCACGCTCTGCAGCAGCTCGGTGGTCAAACGACCGGTGATAAACCCGATAGTGGCGTTGTGCTCTGCCAGCAGGGTGACCGGATAGACACGCCACTCATCGGCGAAGATCACATCCTGCGGCGAGCGCACGCTAAAGATAGTCTGCACGTCAGCCTGCGGGCGGTGTTTTGCCAGCCAGCGGCGCATCGACATAATCGGCGTAACGCCGCAGCCCGCCGCCAGCAGCAGCACACGGTCGGTGGGCTTATCGTCACAGGTAAACTCACCCTGCGCGTCAGAGAGCCAGATATAGTCCCCGCGCTTCACCTCCCGCGTCAGCCACTGGGATCCCACGCCATCGTCAAGACGCCGGACGGTCAGCGTAATGTACTCGCTTACCCCCGGCGTGGAGGAGAGGGTATAGGCGCGCAGAGTATCGGCGGCGTTGCCGATGCTGACCAGCGCATACTGTCCGGCGCGGTACGGATAGTAGTCGTGGCACAGCAAGGAGAGGGTCCACACATCCGGCGTCTCCTGATGAATATGGTGAACCTGCATCCGCCACGGACATTGTGAGGTTGGCATCGTCATCGTCTACTCCTTATGCGCTCAGCAGCTGCTGCATATCTTGTTCAACGGTGGTGACCGAACGCAGGCCAAATTTCTCATTCAGCACCGCCAGCAGATCCGGGGTCAGGAAGCCCGGTGCGGTGGGGCCGGTAACGATATTAGTGACGCCCAGGGAGAGCAGGGTCAGCAGGATCACAATCGCTTTCTGCTCGAACCAGGAGAGCACCAGCGACAGCGGCAGGTCGTTTACTCCGCAGCCCAGCTTCTCTGCCAGGGTTACCGCCAGAATAATTGCCGAGTAGGCGTCGTTGCACTGACCGGCATCCACCAGGCGCGGCAGGCCTTCAATATTGCCAAAGTCGAGCTTGTTAAAGCGGTACTTACCGCAGGCGAGGGTCAGGATCAGACAGTCTTCCGGCACGCTGGTGGCGAAGTCGGTAAAGTAGTTCCGCTCCCCGCGTGCGCCGTCGCAGCCGCCCACCAGGAAGATATGGCGCAGCTTCTCACGGCTCACCAGGTCAATCAGCGTATCGGCTGCACCGAGCAAGGTCTGGCGGCCAAAGCCGACGGTGATCAGATGCTCGATTTCGCTGTAGGGGAAGCCAGCCATCTGCTGTGCCTGGGCGATCACCGGCGCAAAATCATCGCCTTCGAGGTGGCTCACGCCCGGCCATCCCACGATGCTGCGGGTCCAGATACGATCGTCATAGGCACCCGGAGCCGGATCGATGATGCAGTTGGAGGTCATCACGATAGGGCCAGGGAAGCGGGCAAACTCCACCTGCTGGTTCTGCCAGCCGCTGCCGTAGTTACCCACCAGGTGCTTGTACTTACGCAGCTCCGGGTAGCCGTGGGCCGGCAGCATTTCGCCGTGGGTATAGACGTTCACGCCCGTGCCCTCAGTCTGCTGCAACAGGTTATGCAGATCCTTCAGATCGTGGCCGGAGATGAGAATACACTTCCCGGCAACCGCTTTTACGTTAACCTGGGTTGGGGTCGGGTGGCCGTAAGCGTTGGTCTCACCGGCGTCGAGGATGCTCATCACCTTGAAGTTCATCTGCCCGATCTCCATGGAGCACTCAAGCAGGGCATTCATATCGGATGGCCAGGTGCCGAGCCACGCCATGATCTTATGGTACTGGGCGTAGATGGCGTTGTCGTACTGGCCGAGCACGTGGGCGTGCTCCATGTAGGCCGCGGCACCTTTCAGGCCGTAGAGGCAGAGCAGGCGCAGGCCAAGAATATTTTCGCCGATCTCGGCTTTATCTTTGTTAGGGGTAAAGGCAGCGGCCTGGCGCTGAAGCTCGCCCAGGTCGTCGCTTACCAGCTGTAATCCCGCCATCGGGTTATCAACGGAGGCTGTGGGATCGATGCTCAGGCAGAGCGCCTTGATCGCCTCACGTTTGGCGATGGCTTCCTGGGCATAACCGACGATGCGCGGTGAGTCAAAGTTCACGTTGGTCAGGGTGGAGAAGAAGGCGCGAGGGGCGAAGCTATCGATCTCATGATCGATCAGATCGTAGTCGCGGGCTTTTAGCGCCCAGGCGGACAAGCCTTGCAGCGCTGCGATCAAGAGGTCCTGTAGGTCAGAGGTCTCTGCGGTTTTACCGCACATACCCTGCGCATAAGAGCAGCCGTTGCCAGCCGGGGTACGGATAGTTTGTTCACATTGCACACAAAACATAGTCACACCTTTAAAGTTATATTTTAAATACATGTTTAAGATTATGCCCGGGCGACAGGTGGTTAAAGCGATATTTATGCTATCTGAAGAGAGATTGATTTAGCGCAATTTTGGCAAGGGTCGCCTACCGATAAAGGGGTAGCGAGGGGAATAATCTCGTTAAGCATCCCGCAAATTTATGTAATTATGAAAAAATCACTTGTGGGAGGCGAAATGCGACTTGAACGGGTAGAGATTGTAGGGTTTCGCGGCATCAATCGTTTGTCGCTGATGCTGGAGCATAATAATGTTCTGATAGGAGAAAACGCGTGGGGGAAATCGAGCCTGCTTGATGCGCTCACGCTGCTGCTTTCTCCAGAAACGGATCTGTATACCTTTACCCGCAACGACTTCTGGTTTCCCCCCGGCGATATCCAGGGCCGTGAGCGCCACCTGCATATTATTCTGACCTTTTGTGAAGCCGAGCCGGGTAACTACCGCGCCCGTCGCTATCGTCAGCTGGCGAACTGTATAGCCGAAGGTACGGATGGCTACCGGCGGATTTTCTACCGCCTGGAGGGGGAGCAGGCCAACAACGGCCACGTCACTACCCGGCGCTCCTTTCTGGATGCCGAGGGCCAGACGCTGGCGCTGGCGGAGGCAGACGATCTTGCGCAGCATCTGGTGCGGCTGATGCCGGTTCTGCGCCTGCGCGACGCCCGCTTTATGCGCCGCATCCGCGACGGCAGCGTACCGGATCTACCGGAGGTGGACGTCACCGCCCGCCAGCTCGACGTGCTGGCTCACGATCTGGTATCGCGTCCGCAAAATCTCAGCGACGGGCAGATCCGCCAGGGACTGTCGGCGATGGTACAGCTGCTGGAGCACTATTTTGCCGAGCAGGGCACCGGTGAAGCCCGTCAGCGGCTGATGCGCCGCCATTCCCACGATGAACAGCGCAGCTGGCGCTATCTCGATATCATCAACCGAATGATCGACCGGCCCGGTGGCCGCAGCCATCGGGTGATCCTGCTGGGCCTGTTCGCCACCCTGCTAAAAGCCAAGGGGACCGTACAGCTGGACAGGGATGCGCGCCCGTTGCTGCTGATTGAGGATCCCGAGACGCGCCTGCATCCCATCATGCTCTCGGTGGCCTGGCACCTGCTCAATCTGCTGCCGCTCCAGCGCATCACTACCACTAACTCCGGGGAGCTGCTCTCCCTGACGCCCGTTGAGCACCTCTGCCGGCTGGTGCGTGAGGCGTCCAGGGTAGCCGCCTGGCGTCTGGGGCCGGGCGGACTGAGTGCGGAGGATGGCCGTCGCATCGCCTTTCATATTCGTGCCAATCGCCCCTCGTCGCTCTTTGCTCGCTGCTGGCTGCTGGTGGAGGGGGAGACCGAGACCTGGACCATCAGTGAGCTGGCGCGCCAGTGCGGCCACCACTTCGATGCTGAAGGGATTAAGGTGATTGAGTTTGCCCAGTCCGGCCTGAAGCCGCTGGTGAAGTTCGCCCGCCGGATGGGGATCGCCTGGCATGTGCTGGTGGATGGCGACGAGGCAGGGAAGAAGTATGCCGCCACGGTGCGTAGCCTGCTTGATAATGACAAAAGTCTGGAGCGGGAGCATCTGACCGCGCTGCCCGCCCTTGATATGGAGCATTTCATGTACCGCCAGGGCTTTGCTGACGTTTACCACCGTATCGCTCAGCTGCCGGAGGGGATCCGCATGAACGAGCGGCGGGTAATCATTAAAGCTATTCACCGCTCCTCGAAGCCGGATCTGGCCATTGAAGTGGCGCTGGAGGCGGGGCGGCGTGGCGTAGAAGCTGTGCCGCCGCTGCTGCGCAGTATGTTCTCCCGCGTATTGTGGCTGGCGCGCGGGCGGGCAGACTAATCCTGAATCGTTCAGGCAAAAAAAGAGAGGGTTCCAGCCGCTGACGGTTCATATAGAATTGTTTCAGTGTAGTCAGCTTAACTATCCGGAATTTTTATGAATCTTAAGGGAAAACGCAGGAAGATTTACGTCGCGCTGGCGCTGCTCCTGCTGGTTATCGCCGTGTGGGGATGGCGGCAGCTCAACGCGCCGATCGCGCAGTACCAGACGCTGATCGTGCGTCCAGGGGAGCTTCAGCAGAGCGTGCTGGCAACGGGTAAGCTGGACGCCCTCCGCAAGGTTGATGTGGGTGCCCAGGTGAGCGGGCAGCTTAAAACCCTCTCCGTCAATATTGGCGACAAGGTGAAAAAGGATCAGCTGCTGGGGGTGATCGATCCCGAGCAGGCACAAAACCAGATCCGCGAAGTGGAGGCGACCCTGATGGAGCTGCGCGCCCAGCGTCGTCAGGCGGAGGCGGAGAAAAAGCTGGCGGCGGTAACGCTCTCCCGTCAGCAGCAGCTGGCGAAGACTCAGGCGGTATCGCGCCAGGATCTCGACAGCGCCGCCACCGAACTGGCGGTAAAGGAGGCCCAGACCGGCACCATCGACGCGCAGATCAAGCGCAACCAGGCCACCCTCGACACGGCAAAAACCAACCTCGACTACACGCGCATTATTGCCCCGATGGCGGGGGAAGTGACGCAGATTACCACCCTGCAAGGCCAGACGGTGATCGCCGCCCAGCAGGCCCCTAACATTCTGACTCTGGCGGATATGAGCACTATGCTGGTAAAAGCTCAGGTCTCCGAGGCTGACGTTATTCACCTTAAGCCGGGGCAGAAGGCGTGGTTTACCGTGCTGGGGGACCCATTAACACGCTACGAAGGGGTGCTGAAAGACATTCTGCCGACGCCGGAGAAGGTCAATGATGCCATCTTCTACTATGCGCGTTTTGAGGTGCCGAACCCGCAGGGAGTGCTGCGGCTGGAGATGACCGCTCAGGTGCATATCCAGCTCTCGACGGTGAAAAACGTGCTGACCATTCCGCTGGCGGCGCTGGGTGAGCCCATTGGTGATAACCGTTACAAGGTCACGTTGCTGCGTAACGGTGAAACCCGCGAGCGGGAGGTGACTCTCGGGGCGCGCAACGACACCGACGTTGAAGTTGCGAAAGGCCTGGAGGAGGGTGATGAGGTCGTCATCGGTCAGGATAATGCCGGAGCCGCACCATGACGACCCTGCTTGAGCTGCGGGATATCCGCCGCAGCTACCCCTCTGGCGACGGTATGGTCGAGGTGCTGAAAGGCGTCACCCTGGATATCGCCGCTGGAGAGATGGTTGCCATTGTCGGCGCGTCCGGCTCCGGTAAATCGACCCTGATGAATATTCTTGGCTGCCTGGATAAACCCACCAGCGGCCACTATCGCGTGGCGGGGGTGGACGTTGCCACGCTGGACGGGGATGCGCTGGCCCGCCTGCGCCGGGAGCATTTTGGTTTTATCTTCCAGCGCTACCATCTGCTCTCCCACCTGACGGCAGCGCAGAACGTGGAGGTGCCTGCGGTCTACGCCGGTACCGAGCGCAAGGCGCGGTTGGCCCGCGCCCACGAGCTGCTGAAGCGGCTAGGGCTGGGGGAGCGGGAGAGCTACCAGCCCTCACAGCTCTCCGGCGGCCAGCAGCAGCGGGTCAGTATCGCCAGGGCGCTGATGAACGGTGGGCAGGTGATCCTCGCCGATGAGCCAACCGGGGCGCTGGATAGCCATTCCGGGGAGGAGGTGATGGCGATCCTCCACCAGCTGCGCGACGCGGGACATACGGTAATTATCGTTACCCACGATCCGCAGGTGGCGGCGCAGGCCGAGCGGATCATAGAGATCCGCGACGGCGAGATTATCCGCAACCCGCCGCCTGCCCAGAAGCCGGGGACCCTTCGTCAGCAGCCCAGCGTACAGCCTGATAACGGCTGGCGGCAGTTCAGCAGCGGCTTTCGCGAGGCGCTGACCATGGCGTGGCGGGCGATGGCGGCTAACAAGATGCGTACCCTGCTGACCATGTTGGGGATTATTATCGGCATCGCCTCGGTGGTGTCGATTGTGGTGGTGGGCGATGCCGCCAAACAGCTGGTACTGGCGGATATCCGCTCCATTGGCACCAACACTATTGACGTCTATCCGGGAAAAGATTTCGGTGATGACGATCCGCAATATCAGCAGGCGCTGAAGTATGACGATCTGATCGCCATTCAGAAGCAGCCCTGGGTTCGCTCGGCGACCCCGGCGGTATCGCAGAACCTGCGCCTGCGCTACGGCGGTACCGACGTTGCCGCCAGCGCTAACGGCGTCAGCGGGCAGTACTTCAACGTCTATGGCATGACCTTTAGCGAGGGGACGACCTTCAACGATCAGCAGCTCAACGGCCGCGCTCAGGTAGTCGTGCTGGACGAGAATACCCGACGACAGCTCTTCCCCAATAAAGCCCGGGTGGTGGGTGAGATTGTGCTGGTGGGGAATATGCCCGCCACGGTCATCGGCGTAGCGAAGGAGAAGCAGAGCATGTTCGGCAGCAGCAAGATCCTGCGCGTCTGGCTGCCCTATACCACCATGTCCGGACGCATTATGGGCCAGTCGTGGCTGAATTCCATCACCGTGCGGGTGAACGAAGGCTACAGCAGCGAGCAGGCCGAGCTGCAGCTGACCCGGCTGCTAACGCTGCGCCACGGTAAAAAAGATTTCTTCGCCTGGAACATGGATGGGATCTTGAAAACGGCGGAAAAGACCACACGTACTCTACAGCTGTTCCTGACGCTGGTGGCAGTAATCTCGCTGCTGGTGGGCGGCATTGGCGTAATGAACATTATGCTGGTCTCGGTCACCGAGCGCACCCGGGAGATTGGCATTCGAATGGCGGTCGGGGCGCGTAAAAGCGACGTGCTGTCACAGTTTTTGATCGAGGCGGTGCTGGTCTGCCTGGTGGGGGGCGCGTTAGGCGTCTGCCTGTCGATGCTGATTGCCTTTACGCTTCAGCTCTTTTTGCCCGGCTGGGAGATTGGTTTCTCCCCGGTTGCACTGATAACGGCATTCGTCTGCTCAACCTTTACCGGCGTGCTGTTTGGCTGGCTACCCGCGCGCAACGCTGCCCGACTCGATCCGGTCGAGGCGCTGGCGCGAGAGTAGGGACGATAAAAATGCCAGCTTGCGGGCTGGCATTTTAGGAGCGGGATGTACACAATTAAAGCTAAGCGGCGTCAGGCGACGGCCTCGACGATCGCCACTGCTTCAATGGGCACGATGACGCTGGCATGATTGCCTTTCGGCCCCTGATGTACATCAAAATGGACGGTTTGCCCTGCCTTGAGCGTTCTGTAACCATCCATCTGGATGGTAGAATAGTGAGCGAAAATATCTTCGCCGCCGCCCTCAGGGCAGATAAAACCGAACCCTTTAGCGTTGTTGAACCATTTAACAGTACCCGTTTCCATGCTTCGACATCCTTCGTTAATCTTCTTTGAGTAAGATGGAATGAACCGGTGGCAGAGTCTGGGTTTGTTCAAAACCTCGCCAACTCTCGCTTGTACAATTTAGATAAATCGGGGTTAGCGTCAAGCGTTTGGCAGCGTCCGGCAGGATGATTCACTCGAAAATTTGAAGCAGTTAACGCTATTGCCTGGGTTTGTGACAGCCCTCGCGAATAGCAATGATAGATGTTAGTTATCTGGATCCTGATGTAGATTCAAAATGCATCTAGACTCAAGTCAACGACAGGGTGCACTCTGTCGGAAATGGCAACCTTAGATGAAAGCGAACAACGATGGGTAAGTCTAATAATTGGCTGGATTTTGACCAATTGGCGGCGGATAAGCTGCGCGACGCGCTAAAACCGCCAGCTATGTATAAAGTTATGTTAATGAACGATGACTACACGCCGATGGAATTTGTTATTGACGTGCTACAAAAGTTCTTTTCTTATGATGTAGAACGCGCCACGCAATTGATGCTCACGGTTCACTATCACGGGAAAGCCATCTGCGGCATTTTTACTGCTGAAGTAGCAGAGACCAAGGTGGAGATGGTGAACAAGTATGCCCGGGAGAACGAACATCCGTTGTTGTGTACGCAGGAACTCGCCTGATTAAGGCAAACTATTGAGGGGGTGCCCAATGCTCAACCAGGAACTGGAACTCAGTTTAAATATGGCTTTCGCCAGAGCGCGCGAGCACCGACATGAGTTTATGACCGTCGAGCACTTATTGCTGGCTCTGCTCAGCAACCCATCGGCTCGCGAGGCGCTTGAAGCGTGCTCCGTCGATCTGGTGGCGCTGCGTCAGGAACTCGAAGCCTTCATCGAACAAACCACACCCGTGCTGCCCGTCAGCGAAGACGAGCGCGATACGCAACCGACGCTCAGCTTCCAGCGCGTATTGCAGCGTGCGGTATTCCACGTTCAGTCCTCCGGCCGTAGTGAAGTGACCGGCGCGAACGTACTGGTCGCTATCTTCAGCGAGCAGGAGTCTCAGGCTGCCTATCTGCTGCGTAAGCATGAGGTGAGCCGTCTCGACGTGGTGAACTTTATCTCCCACGGCACGCGGAAAGACGAACCGAATCAGGCTTCCGATCCCGGCAGCCAGGCAAATCACGAAGAGCAGGCAGGCGGGGAGGAACGTATGGAAAACTTCACCACCAATCTCAATCAGCTTGCTCGTGTCGGCGGGATCGATCCGCTGATCGGCCGCGACAGGGAGCTTGAGCGAGCTATCCAGGTACTTTGTCGTCGCCGTAAAAACAACCCGCTGCTGGTGGGCGAATCCGGCGTCGGTAAAACGGCGATTGCGGAAGGTCTGGCCTGGCGTATCGTGCAGGGTGACGTGCCGGAAGTAATGGCTGACTGCACTATCTACTCGCTGGACATTGGTTCATTGCTGGCAGGTACCAAATACCGCGGTGATTTCGAGAAACGTTTCAAGGCGCTACTGAAACAGCTCGAACAGGACAGCAACAGCATCCTGTTTATCGATGAGATCCACACCATTATCGGGGCGGGTGCCGCCTCGGGTGGTCAGGTCGATGCCGCTAACCTGATCAAACCGCTGCTCTCCAGCGGCAAGATCCGCGTGATGGGCTCTACGACCTATCAAGAGTTCAGCAACATCTTTGAGAAAGACCGTGCGCTGGCGCGTCGCTTCCAGAAAATTGATATCACCGAACCGTCTGTTGAAGAGACGGTGCAGATCATCAACGGGCTGAAGCCGAAGTACGAAGCGCACCACGACGTGCGTTACACCGCGAAAGCGGTACGTGCAGCGGTGGAGCTGGCGGTGAAATACATTAACGACCGTCATCTGCCGGATAAGGCGATCGACGTGATTGACGAGGCCGGAGCGCGTGCGCGCCTGATGCCGGTCAGCAAGCGTAAAAAAACTATTAACGTGGCGGATATCGAAACGGTGGTGGCCCGCATCGCCCGTATTCCTGAGAAGAGCGTCTCTCAGAGCGATCGCGATACGCTGAAGAGCCTTGGCGAACGCCTGAAAATGCTGGTCTTTGGTCAGGATAAAGCCATTGAGGCCTTAACCGAAGCCATTAAGATGAGCCGCGCGGGTCTCGGCCAGGATCATAAACCGGTAGGCTCGTTCCTGTTTGCCGGCCCGACCGGGGTCGGTAAAACCGAAGTCACGGTTCAGCTCTCAAAAGCGCTCGGCATTGAGCTGCTGCGCTTTGATATGTCCGAGTATATGGAGCGTCATACCGTCAGCCGCCTGATTGGTGCACCTCCGGGATACGTTGGCTTCGATCAGGGTGGGCTGTTAACGGACGCGGTGATCAAGCATCCGCACGCGGTACTGCTGCTCGACGAGATCGAGAAGGCGCACCCGGACGTCTTTAACCTGCTGCTGCAGGTGATGGATAACGGTACCCTGACCGATAACAACGGGCGTAAAGCGGACTTCCGTAACGTGGTGCTGGTGATGACCACCAACGCCGGGGTGCGTGAAACCGAGCGTAAATCCATTGGTCTTATCCATCAGGATAACAGCACCGATGCGATGGAGGAGATCAAGAAGATCTTTACGCCGGAGTTCCGTAACCGTCTCGACAACATTATCTGGTTCGATCACCTCTCTACTGAGGTTATTCATCAGGTGGTGGATAAGTTTATCGTCGAGCTTCAGGTGCAGCTGGATCAGAAAGGCGTCTCGCTGGAGGTCAGTCAGGAAGCACGCGACTGGCTGGCAGAGAAGGGCTACGATCGCGCAATGGGCGCACGTCCAATGGCACGCGTGATTCAGGACAACCTGAAAAAACCGCTGGCCAACGAGCTGCTGTTTGGTTCACTGGTGGACGGTGGTCAGGTGACGGTCGAGCTGGACGTCGAGAAAAACGAGTTGACCTACGGCTTCCAGGGTGCGCAGAAGCACAAGCCGGAAGCGGCGCATTAATCTCTCACTCACGCCAATAAAAAAGGCCGGGAAATTTCCCGGCCTTTCTATATCCAGAGGCTGAACCGTAGGCCGGGCAAGCGCAGCGCCGCCCGGCGGCCCGCTATGCCGGATGGCGGCTATGGCCTTATCCGGCCTACGAGGGGCCATGTGCTACCGGATATAACAGCAATAAAAAAGGCCGGGAAATTTCCCGGCCTTTTACTATTTAGACTCTGTGCCATTACCGCACAGCAGCGATGCGATTAGCGACTACGGAAGACAATGCGGCCTTTGCTCAGGTCGTACGGGGTCAGCTCAACAGTCACTTTGTCGCCCGTCAGAATGCGGATATAGTTTTTACGCATTTTACCGGAGATATGCGCAGTTACCACGTGACCGTTTTCCAGTTCTACGCGAAACATGGTATTAGGTAACGTTTCAAGAACGGTACCCTGCATTTCAATATTGTCTTCTTTGGCCATCTAGTCCTCGGGGGTATCACTACCAAAATTTTTGAACCGGCAAGATAATGCCGAAGTTCGTCTGTTAAGTAAAGATTTGTGCTTATAAAACGCAGCAAAGTAACCTTGGCGTATTACCCTCGCGCCAGCGAAGCGGCGCAAAAAAGCGCAAACCTAAAGGGGAGCGATAAGATAAACGATGGGCGTTACCTGATTCGAGCTATTCCCAAGCGGCGGCGGGGCAACAGGCAGAAGCTACTCTGCGCCGCTATTATAGCACTCTGGAAGAAAATATGCCGAAAACATTCATAGGGCTGGCGTAAATAAGGTGCGTGGCAGCCAGCAGCGGGGAGACAGCGGCCGATGACGCAGGCGATCGAGGTGCTGAAGGTATTCCCGACGCGGTATTTCATCCACGCCCAGCGAGGCGGTATGCTCGTTCAGCACCTGGCAGTCAATCAGCTCGCCCCCCTGACGTAAAAACTCGGCGCAAAATACCAGCAGGGCGGTTTTGGAGGCATTAACCCGACGGCTAAACATCGATTCGCCGCAGAACAGCGCGCCCTGGGCGACACCGTACATCCCTCCGACCAGCTCGTCTCCCTCCCAGACCTCAATGGAGTGAGCATGGCCCAGCTCGTGCAGACGATGGTAGGCCAGTACCACGGCGGGGGTGATCCAGGTACCTTCATGGCGATCGGCAGCGCAGCCGTCAATCACCCGGCCAAAATCGTGGTTCAGCGTCACGCGGTAGGGCGAGTTTTTATGAAAGCGCTTCATGCTGCGGCTAACGTGAAAGCGGTCAGGCCACAGCACCGCCCGCGGATCGGGGGACCACCAGAGGATTGGGTCTCCGGGTGAAAACCAGGGAAAAATGCCCCGCTGGTAGGCCATCAGCAGACGAGCCGGACTGAGATCGCCTCCCAGCGCCAGCAGTCCGTTTGGTTCACGCAGCGCCCCTTCCGGGGAGGGAAAAGCAAGAGAGTGATGAGATAGCTGAACCAGGCGCATGGCGACAACGCTCCGCAACGCAACAATGATTGATCCATAGAACCAGGCAACGGGTGCCTGGTCAGTCGTCTACAGCCGCTGCTTAAACTGGTAATAACGCCCCTGTTTGGCCAGTAACGCTGTGTGATTACCTTGCTCAATTATTTGACCATTGTCCATCACAATAATGCGATCGAAGCGTGATAATCCACGCAGGCGGTGGGTAACCATCAGCACGGTTTTGCCCATGGTAACACGTTCAAGTAAATCAAGAATTTGGCTCTCGGTGGTAGCATCCAGCCCCTCGGTGGGTTCGTCCAGCAGCAGCAGCGGGGCATCATGCAGCAGCGCCCGCGCCACCGCCAGTCGTCGCAGCTCGCCACCGGAGAGTTGACGGCCGCCTTCACCGAGCCAGCTGTTCAGCCCGCTCTCCTCAAGCAGCTTCTCCAGCCCCACCTGAGTGAGCACTGCCGCCAGGGTTTCATCCGTCGCCGTCGGTGAGGCCAGCCGCAGGTTGTCGCGCAGGGTGGCGCTAAACAGATGCACCCGCTGGGGCACAACGCTGATGGACGCACGCAGGGTCAGCTCGCTCAGGGAGGCAAGCGGCTGACCGTTAATGGCGATCTCGCCCGCAGCAGGATCCCAGGCGCGGGTCAGCAGCTGCAGAAGCGTGGATTTACCGCAGCCGGTGCGGCCCAGAATAGCAACGTGCTCTCCGGCATTAATCTGTAACGATAGGCCGTCCAGCGCCTTCTGCGGCTGCTGGGGATAGCTAAAGTTAACGTTGTCCAGGGTCAGCGCCACCTGCGCTGGCGGCGGCGTCTGGTTATCGCTAAAACGTACCTCGGGCGGGTACTGGGTGATCTGCGTAATTCGCACCGCCGAGGCGATAACCTGGCCCAGATGCTGGAAAGCGCCCGTTACCGGCGCGAGCGCCTCAAAGGCGGCCAGCGCACAGAAGACAAACAGGGCGATTAGCGCGCCCGGCTGGGTATCGCCTCCAACGCCGCCTGCCGCCAGCCACAGCATGGCGAGCACGGCGACCGCGTTGATCAGCAGCATCACCGCCTGCGACAGCGCGGTAAGCTCTGACTGACGACGCTGGGCGTCGTGCCAGCTTAGCTCGGTGTTCTCCATCTGCGCCCGATAGCGCTCGCTTGCGCCGAATATTGTCAGCTCCGCCTGGCCCTGAAGCCAGCTGGTGATCTGCTGGCGGTACTCGCCGCGCAGGGTGGTCAGCTTCTCGCCCGTAGGCTTACCGGCGCGATAGAACAGGGGAGGGAGCAGCAGCAGCGTCAGCAGCATAATGCCGCCGAGCGTCAATGCCAGGGTGGCATCGAGAATGCTAAGGCCGATGGTCACCACTACGATAGTAATCAGCGCACCCACCAGCGGGGAGATCACCCGCAGGTAGAGATGATCGAGGGTATCAACGTCCGCTACGATGCGGTTAAGCAGCTCGCCCTGGCGAAAGCGTGCCAGTCCGGCAGGAGAGAGGGGCAGCAGCTTGCTGAAGGTCGAGACGCGCAGGTGCTGAAGCACCCGGAAGGTAGCGTCGTGGCTCACCAGCCGCTCAAAGTAGCGCCCCGCGGTGCGGGTAATCGCCGCGCCACGCACCCCGGCGGCGGGCAGCATGTAGTTAAAGCTGTACAACCCGCTCACGCCCACTACCGCCGAGGCGGAGAGGAACCAGCCCGAGAGCGTGATCAGGCCGATGCTCGCCAGCAGAGTAACGATGGCCAGCACGACGCCGAGCGTCAGCAGCCAGAAATGGCGCTTATAGAGCGCGAGAAAAGGGATAAGCGCGCGCATTTAAATCTCCTCCTGACGGTGGGCGAGCAGGGCGGCAAAAGCGCCGTTGGCGGCGGAAAGCTCGGCAAAGGTGCCCTGTTCGACAATCGACCCATTCTGCATCACCCAGACGGCATCCCAGTCGGCAAGCCCCTCCAGCTGGTGGGTGACCATCAGCGTGGTCTGGCGCAGGGAGGCGGCGTTCAACGCCTGCATCACGCGCTGTTCGCTGTGGGCGTCAAGGCTGGCGGCGGGCTCATCCAGCAGTAGCAGTTGGCAAGGGTTGAGCAGGGCGCGCGCTACCGCCACCCGCTGGGCCTGACCCACTGAGAGCCGTGCCGCCTGGTCACCAACCGGAGTATCAATCCCCTGCGGCAGCAGCGGCAGGAATTCACTCACCCAGGCGCTCTCCAGCGCGGCGTTAAGCTCTGCTTCGCTGGCGTCAGGGCGTGCCAGCAGCACGTTTTCACGCAGCGTGGCCGCCGGAAGCTGCGGATTTTGTCCCACCCAGCTCAGGCGTTGCCGCCAGGCTTCAGGGTTGAGATCCCGCAGCTCCGTACCGTTAACCTGCAACGAACCCCGGTAAGAGAGAAAGCCGGAGAGGGTATTGATAAGGGAGCTTTTACCCGAGCCGCTCTGACCCACCAGCACTACGCGCTGGCCTGCGGGCAGGGTAAAGTTGAGCGGACCGGCCAGCACCGCACCTTCCGGGGAAGTGATCCACAGATCGCGTGCGCTGATGCCGATGCCGTCGCTGTCGTCAGGCACTGCTTCGCCACGCTCTGGATGAGCGAGCGGCGTCTCCAGGAAGGTTTTCAGGCTATCCGCCGCGCCGACCGCCTGCGCTTTTGCATGATAAAAAGTACCTAAATCACGCAGCGGCTGGAAAAATTCCGGGGCCAGGATCAGGGCCAGGAAACCGGAGAAGAGCGTTACGCCGGTGCCATAGTGGCCGAAGTTCAGCTCGCCAAGGTAGGAGAAGCCAAAGTAGACCGCCACCAGCGCAATGGAGAGCGAGGTGAAAAACTCCAGCACGCCGGAGGAGAGAAACGCCAGGCGCAGCACCTCCATGGTGCGGCTGCGAAAATCTTCCGACGCTTTACGGATATTGTCCGTCTCTGCCGCACCGCGGCCAAAAATACGCAGCGTCTCCATTCCGCGCAGGCGATCGAGAAAGTGGCCGCTCAGGCGGGCCAGTGCCTTAAAGTTGCGGCGGTTTGCATCGGCAGCGCCCATGCCGACCATCGCCATAAAGATCGGGATCAGCGGGGCCGTCGCCAGCAGGATCAGCGCCGCAACCCAGTTAAAGGGGAAGATAACAATCACGATCAGCAGCGGCACGCTCACCGCCAATGCCATTTGCGGCAGGTAGCGGGCGTAGTAGTCATGCATATCGTCAATCTGCTCAAGGATCAGCGTCGCCCAGCTGCCTGCCGGTCGCCCCTGGATCCATGCCGGCCCGGCCTGCTGCAGGCGATCGAGCACCTGGCGGCGAATCTCATACCGGATGTGCAGGCCCGCATGAAAGCCAACCCGCTCGCGCAGCCAGACCACCCAGGCGCGCAGCACAAACACCAGCACCAGCTGGATAAACGGCATCAGCAGCGCTTCGCGCGGAATATTTTCGATGATCAGGTGGTTGAGTATGCGCGCCAGCAGCCAGGCCTGGGCGACAATCAGCAGACCGCTCGCCAGGCCGAGCAGGCGTGACACCAGCAGCCAACGGCGGGAGAAAATACTTTGCTGTTTTAACCAGCGGGTTAATTCTTGTTGACGGGTTTTATTCATTGCGCGCTTAGCAGGTGGCCTGTCAGATTTTTGAGCTGCGCAATGTTACAACGGGACAAAAATAAAGGCGACTTATAGTCGCCTTTTTTACCTTTGTTACTGACTTGTAAAGATTATTTAGAAAGTTCAGCCAGTCCGTCGAGATAACGCTCTGCATCCAGTGCGGCCATGCAGCCGGTGCCGGCAGAGGTGATCGCCTGACGATAGATGTGGTCCATGACGTCCCCGGCGGCAAAGACGCCCGGGATGCTGGTCTGGGTAGCATTGCCGTGGATACCGGACTGCACTTTGATGTAGCCGTTTTCCAGCTCCAGCTGACCGTCAAAAATTGCCGTGTTCGGGCTATGGCCGATGGCCACAAACAGGCCCGCGACCTCTAACGACTCGACGTTGTCGGCATTCTGCGTATCACGCAGGCGCAGGCCGCTCACGCCCATCTGATCGCCGGTCACCTCTTCCAGGGTACGGTGGGTGTGCAGCACGATGTTACCGCTGGCGACTTTGTCCATCAGGCGTTTAATGAGGATCTTCTCCGCGCGGAAGGTATCGCGACGGTGGATCAGGTGCACCTCAGAGGCGATGTTCGCCAGGTAGAGCGCTTCCTCAACGGCGGTGTTGCCGCCGCCGATGACCGCAACTTTCTGGTTACGGTAGAAGAAACCATCACAGGTTGCGCAGGCGGAGACGCCGCGGCCTTTAAATGCCTCTTCTGACGGCAGGCCGAGGTAACGGGCGGACGCGCCGGTTGCCACAATCAGCGCATCACAGGTGTACTCACCGCTGTCGCCGGTCAGGCGGAACGGACGGTTCTGCAGATCGACCTTGTTGATATGGTCAAACAGGATTTCGGTCTCAAACTTCGCTGCGTGCTCGTGCATACGCTCCATCAGCAGCGGACCTGTCAGATCGTGCGGATCGCCCGGCCAGTTTTCCACTTCAGTGGTGGTAGTAAGCTGACCGCCTTTTTCCATACCGGTCACCAGTACCGGCTGGAGGTTAGCGCGTGCGGCATAGACCGCGGCAGTGTAGCCGGCAGGTCCAGAACCAAGAATAAGCAGCTTAGTATGTTTAGCTGTGCCCATGAGATCCCCATAGTTGGTGGCAGACAATGGGCTGGATTGTAGGGAATTTACGGCGGTAAAAAAAGGGCATGGCAGTTTTGTTAACGATATGTGCAATAGGCGGGGCCAATAATCTACAACCTTTCATTTATTGCGACCATAACTAATTCTACTGAAATTGGTAGTTTTATAAGAGGATTACATGAGTTTTAGGCAGGGTCGATGATGAATATCTGGCATGTTGTACTAAAAAAAGATGTTTTACTTTGACAATCCGCTGCGCATTTGCGAAAACATTCGAAGAAGACAAGAGCAGCGCTTCGCGCGTGGGGAAAAATCACGCACAAAGATGCCCTTAACCGGGCCAGTGACCGGACCAGTGACATAGTACAGGGCGTGGACAGACACCCTTTGCAATCTTACCGGCTGCGCCTGGCAACCGTCTTCTTAATGCAGGCCCCCAGTATGCTCCGCGCAAATAATGATAATGCGGAGCGTATGGTGACGGGCAAAGACTCTGAACAGTGAAGTGCACAGGGTCAAGACAGGAGTAGGGAAGGAATACAGAGAGACAATAATAATGGTAGATAGCAAAAAGCGCCCTGGCAAAGATCTCGACCGCATCGATCGTAACATTCTGAATGAGCTGCAGAAGGATGGGCGCATCTCTAACGTCGAGCTTTCAAAGCGAGTGGGACTTTCTCCGACGCCGTGCCTTGAGCGTGTGCGCAGGCTGGAAAGACAGGGTTTCATCCAGGGCTATACAGCGCTGCTGAACCCGCATTATCTGGATGCATCACTTCTGGTATTTGTTGAGATTACTCTGAATCGCGGCGCACCGGATGTGTTTGAGCAATTTAACGCCGCAGTACAAAAACTTGAAGAGATTCAAGAGTGTCATCTGGTCTCCGGTGATTTCGACTACCTGTTGAAAACCCGCGTGCCGGATATGTCGGCCTACCGCAAACTGCTGGGTGAAACCCTGCTGCGTCTGCCGGGCGTCAACGACACGCGTACCTATGTGGTGATGGAAGAGGTCAAACAGAGCAATCGTCTGGTTATTAAAACCCGCTAACACGGAACAGGTGCAAAATCGACGCAATTTGATTACACTCCTGGTAATCCATACAGCAGCAGTGTCGGGGCAACCTGACACTGTTCTCCGTTTTAGCAACAAGGACCTGGAGAGCCTTTCTTGAGCCAGGAATATACTGAAGACAAAGAAGTCACACTAACCAAGTTAAGCAGCGGACGCCGGCTCCTTGAGGCGTTACTGATACTTGTCGCCCTTTTTGCAGTCTGGCTGATGGTCGCGCTGCTCAGCTTCAACCCTTCCGATCCCAGCTGGTCACAAACCGCATGGCATGAGCCCATCCATAATCTGGGTGGTGCGCCGGGGGCGTGGCTTGCCGATACGCTATTTTTCATCTTTGGGGTCATGGCCTATACCATCCCAGTGATGATCGTCGGCGGCTGCTGGTTTGCCTGGCGGCACCGCACCAATGACGACTATATCGACTACTTCGCCGTCTCGCTGCGCCTGATTGGCGTGCTGGCCCTGATCCTCACCTCCTGCGGTCTTGCGGCCATTAACGCCGACGATATCTGGTACTTTGCCTCCGGCGGTGTGATCGGCAGCCTGCTCAGTACCACCATGATGCCGCTGCTGCACAGCAGCGGAGGCACTATCGCGCTGCTCTGCGTCTGGGCTGCCGGACTGACGCTGTTCACCGGCTGGTCATGGGTCAGCATCGCCGAGAAAATTGGTAGCGTGCTGCTCAACATTCTCACCTTCGCCAGCAACCGTACCCGCCGTGATGACACCTGGGTCGATGAGGAAGAGTACGAGGATGAAGAGGAGTACGACGATGAACCGGCTGCGCAGCGGCGCGAGTCTCGCCGTACCCGCATCATGCGTGGGGTACTGGCCCGCCGTAAGCGTGTGGCAGAGAAGTTTGCTAACCCGCTGGGCCGTAAAACCGATGAAGCGCTCTTCTCGGGTCGTCGCATGGACGATGAGGAGGAGGTGCAGTACAGCGCTCGGGGCGTAGCCGCCGATCCTAACGACGTGCTCTTCTCTGGCCATCGCGCTACTCAGGGGGAGCCGTATGACGAATACGATCCGCTGCTGAGCGGTCCGAGCGTGGCTGAACCGCTTGCCGCCGCCGCGCTGGCGACCGCTGACGCCCAGGCGCACGCTGCTCCAGCGCAACCGGTTATGCCAACGCCGCCAGTGACCGAGACGGCCCCGATCCCGGCCGCTGCAACGCTGTCTGAACCTGTCCCTGAAGCCCAGTGGCAGCCTGCCGCCCCTGAGCCGCAGCAACACTATGTTCCGCCGATGCAGGCGCAGAATCCACCCGAGATGCACGTCGCCAACGTTGCGCCGCAGCCTGAGCCTGTATGGTCCCAGGAGCCAGCCTGGTCACCAGAGCCTGTCTGGCAACAGCAGCCAGTCGCAGCCGCAGCGCCGGAGCCGGTTGTGCCCGCGCCTGAATTCGTATCTGAACCAGAGCCGGAGGAGGAGGTTAAGCATACCCGTCCACCACTCTACTATTTTGAAGAGGTTGAGGAGCGTCGCGCCCGCGAACGCGAGCAGCTTGCTGCCTGGTATCAGCCGGTTCCCGAACCCGCTGCGCCAGAGCCGTTTGCTCCTGCTCCTGCTCCTGCTCCTGCACCAGCGACGCCTGCGATGACGCCGCCGCCGGTAGCAGAGCCGACCTTTGCCCCAGCCGTACCGGATGTTAAACAGGCGGCGGCAGCGGTGACTACAGCTGCCGCGTCTGCTGCTGCTGCACCTGCCTTCGGCCTGGCCGACGGCGGCGCGCCGCGTCCGCAGGTCAAAGAGGGCATTGGCCCACAGCTGCCGCGCCCTAACCGGGTACGCGTGCCGACCCGCCGTGAATTGGCCTCCTACGGGATTAAGCTGCCTTCGCAGCGTATCGCTGAAGAGCGTGCCGCTCGTGAAGCTGAGCGTCAGCAGCCTGAGTCCTTTAACGATGATGAAGCCGATACGCTGCATCAGGACGAGCTGGCGCGCCAGTTTGCTGCTTCCCAGCAGTCGCGCTATGGCGAAGAGTATCAGCATGAGGTGCACGCCGACACGGTGCATGATGAGCAATGGCAGGATGATGAAGATGATGCCGCCGAAGCGGAGCTGGCCCGCCAGTTTGCCGCCTCGCAGCAGCAGCGCTATTCAACTGAGCAACCGCCGTCGGCAAACCCGTTCTCGCTGGCTGACTTTGAATTTTCCCCAATGAAAACGCTGGTGGACGACGGCCCGAGCGAGCCGCTCTTTACCCTGCCGCCGGAAGAGCCTGCCCCACCGTCGGCTCCTGTACAGCAGCACTACCAGCAGCCTGCCGCACCTGCGCCGGTACAGCCACAGCAGCACTATCAGCAGCCTGCCGCGCCAGTGCAGCAACAGCCGCACTACCAGCAGCCTGTCGCATCTGCGCCGGTACAGCAACAGCCGCAGCAGCACTATCAGCCTGCGCATCAACCCGACGCCGTGCCGCCGCAGCCGGCCGCACAGGATAGCCTACTCCATCCGCTGCTGATGCGTAACGGTGACAGCCGCCCAACGCAGCGGCCGACAACGCCGCTGCCGTCGCTGGATCTGCTGACCCGGCCGCCGTCAGAAGTGGAGCCGGTGGATACCTTTGCCCTGGAGCAGATGGCGCGCCTGGTTGAGGCTCGCCTGAACGACTTCCGCATCAAAGCCGATGTGGTGAACTACTCGCCGGGTCCGGTGATTACCCGCTTCGAGCTTAACCTTGCGCCGGGCGTGAAGGCAGCGCGTATCTCTAACCTCTCACGCGATCTGGCCCGTTCTCTGTCAACGGTGGCCGTCCGCGTGGTGGAAGTGATCCCTGGCAAGCCCTACGTGGGCCTTGAGCTGCCGAATAAAAAACGCCAGACCGTCTACCTGCGTGAGGTGCTGGACTGCGCCAAGTTCCGCGAGAGCCCGTCGCCGCTAACTGTGGTGCTGGGGAAAGATATCTCGGGCGATCCGGTTATTGCCGACCTTGCTAAGATGCCGCACCTGCTGGTAGCAGGTACTACCGGCTCAGGTAAATCGGTGGGGGTCAACGCCATGATCCTTAGCATGCTCTATAAAGCATCGCCGGAAGACGTGAAGTTCATCATGATCGACCCAAAAATGTTGGAGCTGTCGGTTTACGAAGGCATTCCACACCTGCTGACCGAGGTCGTTACCGACATGAAGGACGCCGCCAATGCCCTGCGCTGGAGCGTCAACGAGATGGAGCGTCGCTACAAGCTAATGTCTGCGCTCGGTGTGCGTAACCTTGCGGGCTACAACGAGAAGATTGCTGAAGCCGCACGCATGGGCCGTCCAATCCCCGATCCGTACTGGAAGCCGGGCGACAGCATGGACGCTACCCATCCGGTGCTGGAGAAGCTGCCGTATATCGTGGTGCTGGTAGACGAATTTGCTGACCTGATGATGACGGTAGGTAAGAAGGTCGAAGAGCTTATTGCCCGTCTGGCACAGAAGGCGCGTGCGGCCGGCATCCACCTGGTGCTGGCTACTCAGCGTCCGTCGGTGGATGTCATCACCGGCCTGATCAAGGCCAACATCCCGACGCGTATCGCCTTTACCGTATCGAGCAAAATCGACTCCCGCACCATTCTCGACCAGGGCGGCGCCGAGTCGCTGCTGGGCATGGGGGATATGCTCTACTCCGGGCCTAACTCCTCCTCGGCTCCGGTGCGCGTGCATGGTGCCTTTGTCCGTGACGAAGAGGTTCATGCCGTGGTGCAGGACTGGAAAGCGCGCGGCCGTCCGCAATATGTCGAAGGCATCACCTCCGACAGCGAAAGCGAAGGCGGCGGCGGCGGGCTGGACTCCGGCGAAGAGCTGGATCCGCTCTTTGACCAGGCGGTTAACTTTGTTACCGAGAAGCGCAAAGCCTCAATCTCCGGGGTTCAGCGTCAGTTCCGCATCGGTTACAACCGCGCTGCGCGTATCATCGAGCAGATGGAGGCCCAGGGCATCGTCAGCGAGGCGGGCCATAACGGCAACCGTGAGGTGCTTGCTCCGCCGCCGTTTGAGTAGCGCCTCTGAGTGCAAATTTGGGTAAATTCGTCAAAAATCAGCTTTTTCCTCTTTCACTCTTTGCCGGTTTAGCCTGCAATGAGTGTCAGAGGTTCTCCCGGATCGGGAGCGACGTAGCAGACGTAGCAAAAGGACTAACAATGAAAAAAATCGCAATGACCTGTGCATTACTCTCTTCACTGGTAGCGAGCAGCGTCTGGGCTGATGCCGCCAGCGATCTGAAAAGCCGCCTCGATAAAGTTGGCAGCTTCCATGCCAGCTTCACGCAAAAAGTAACCGATGGTAGCGGCGCGGCGGTGCAGGAAGGTCAGGGGGATTTATGGGTTAAGCGCCCGAACCTGTTTAACTGGCACATGACGCAGCCGGACGAAAGCATTCTGGTCTCCGACGGCAAAACCCTGTGGTTCTATAACCCGTTCGTTGAGCAGGCGACGGCCACCAATCTCAGCGCGGCCACCAGCAATACGCCGTTCATGCTGATCGCCCGTAACCAGACCAGCGACTGGCAGCAGTACAATATCAAGCAAACCGGTAACGACTTTGTGCTCACGCCAAAAAGCAAAAATGGTAACCTGAAACAGTTCACCATTAACGTGAGCCAGAACGGCACCATTAACCAGTTCAGCGCCGTTGAACAGGACGATCAGCGCAGCCTGTACCAGCTGCAGTCTCAGCAGAATGGCGCTGTCGATCCCTCTAAATTCACCTTTACCCCGCCGCAGGGCGTAACGGTGGACGATCAACGCAAGTAGAGGCCTGAGTGAGCAATCTATCGCTCGATTTTTCAGACAATGCGTTTCAACCTCTGGCCGCCCGTATGCGGCCAGAAAACTTAGCGCAGTATATCGGCCAGCAGCATCTGCTGGCACCGGGTAAGCCGCTGCCGCGCGCTATCGAAGCCGGGCAGCTGCACTCAATGATCCTCTGGGGGCCGCCAGGCACCGGCAAGACAACGCTTGCTGAGGTGATAGCTCACTACGCTAACGCCGACGTCGAGCGTATCTCAGCGGTGACCTCCGGCGTTAAAGAGATCCGCGAGGCTATCGAGCGCGCCCGCCAGCGCCGCAATGCCGGCCGCCGCACCATTCTGTTTGTGGACGAAGTCCATCGCTTCAATAAGAGCCAGCAGGATGCTTTCCTGCCGCATATTGAAGACGGTACCATCACCTTTATCGGGGCCACGACCGAGAATCCCTCTTTCGAGTTAAACTCGGCGCTGCTCTCCCGCGCCCGCGTCTATCTGCTGAAATCCCTCTCTGTTGACGATATTGAGCAGGTGCTGAATCAGGCCATCAGCGATAAGACTCGCGGCTACGGCGGGCAGAATATCGTCCTGCCGGACGAGACCCGGCTGGCGATTGCTCAGCTGGTCAACGGCGATGCCCGGCGCGCTCTGAACACGCTGGAGATGATGGCTGATATGGCCGAAGTCGATGACGGCGGCAAGCGGGTGCTCAAGCCCGAGCTGCTCACCGAAATTGCCGGGGAGCGCAGCGCGCGTTTCGATAACAAAGGCGATCGCTTCTACGATCTCATCTCTGCCCTGCACAAATCCGTACGCGGCAGCGCACCGGATGCGGCGCTCTACTGGTATGCCCGCATCATTACCGCCGGGGGCGATCCGCTCTATGTCGCACGCCGCTGCCTGGCGATCGCTTCTGAAGACGTCGGCAACGCCGATCCCCGCGCTATGCAGGTCGCGCTCGCGGCATGGGACTGCTTTACCCGCGTCGGCCCGGCAGAGGGGGAGCGAGCCATCGCCCAGGCGATCGTCTACCTTGCCTGCGCGCCTAAAAGCAACGCCGTCTATACCGCCTTTAAAGCGGCGATGGCCGATGCCCGCGACAAGCCGGACTACGATGTGCCCGACCATCTACGCAACGCGCCAACCAGGTTGATGAAGGAGATGGGCTACGGTCAGCAGTATCGCTATGCCCATGACGAGCCTAACGCCTATGCGGCAGGCGAAGACTACTTCCCGCCCGAAATAGCACAAACGCGCTATTATCATCCCACCAGCAGAGGTCTTGAGGGCAAGATTGGCGAAAAGCTCGCCTGGCTGGCCGATCAGGACAATAAAAGCCCCACAAAACGCTATCGCTAATTGAGGCGTTGCGGTAAGGTTACCTGTGAATTCTTGTGGCTGCGTCTGCGGCCACTCCCTCTAATATCAATTCGATAAGCACAGGATAAGCATGCTCGATCCCAATCTGCTGCGTACCGAGCCAGACGCAGTCGCAGAAAAACTGGCACGCCGGGGCTTTAAGCTGGATGTAGATAAACTGCGCGCTCTTGAAGAGCGTCGTAAAGTTTTGCAGGTCAACACGGAAAACCTGCAGGCGGAGCGTAACTCGCGATCGAAATCCATTGGCCAGGCGAAAGCGCGTGGGGAAGATATTGAGCCGTTACGTCTGGAAGTGAACAAGCTGGGTGAAGAGCTGGATGCAGCCAAAGCCGAGCTGGAAACGCTGCTGGCGGAGATCCGTGACATCGCGCTGACCCTGCCGAACCTGCCGGACGACTGTGTGCCGCTGGGTAAAGACGACAGCGAAAACGTGGAAGTTAGCCGCTGGGGTGAGCCACGTAAGTTTGATTTTGAAGTCCGCGATCACGTTACGCTGGGCGAGATGGCTAAAGGCCTCGACTTCGCTGCGGCGGTGAAGCTGACCGGCTCCCGCTTTGTGGTGATGCAGGGGCAGATTGCCCGCCTGCACCGCGCCCTGAGCCAGTTTATGATCGACCTGCATACCGAACAGCACGGGTACATTGAGAACTATGTGCCGTACCTGGTCAACCAGGATACGCTGTACGGTACCGGCCAGCTGCCTAAATTCGGTGGCGATCTCTTCCATACGCGTCCTCTGGACGAAGAGGCAGAGAGCAGCAACTACTCGCTGATCCCGACTGCGGAAGTACCGCTGACCAACCTCGTGCGTGACGAGATCCTCGACGAGGAAGCGCTGCCGCTGAAGATGACGGCCCATACGCCGTGCTTCCGCTCTGAAGCAGGCTCCTACGGTCGTGACACTCGCGGCCTGATCCGTATGCACCAGTTTGATAAAGTTGAGATGGTGCAGATCGTGCGTCCGGAAGACTCCATGGATGCGCTGGAAGAGATGACCGGCCACGCTGAGAAGGTGTTGCAGCTGTTAGGCCTGCCGTACCGTAAAGTGCTGCTGTGCAGCGGCGACATGGGCTTTGGCGCACGCAAAACTTACGATCTGGAAGTGTGGCTGCCGGCGCAGGATACCTACCGTGAAATCTCCTCCTGCTCTAACTGCTGGGATTTCCAGGCGCGTCGCATGCAGGCTCGCTGCCGCAGCAAAGCCGACAAGAAAACTCGTCTGGTGCATACCCTCAACGGTTCTGGTCTGGCGGTAGGGCGTACCCTGGTCGCGGTGCTGGAGAACTACCAGCAGGCCGATGGACGCATTGAGATCCCTGCGGTGCTGCGTCCGTACATGAAAGGTCTGGAGTACATCGGCTAAACGATGAACCAGAGTTAAAAAAAGCGCCTGCGGGCGCTTTTTTATTATGGTTTAGCGTGCCCAGGCCTATGACGCTTTGCCTTTGGTTAAGATATCGTAGCTGGTCATCAGGTTACGATAGTCGGGTATATGATTGGAGAAGAGCGTCGCCAGCCCCTCTACGTCGTTGCGCCAGTCGCGATGCAGCTCACAGGCCACGCCAAACCACGTCATTAGCTGCGCTCCGGCCTGGGTCATGCGATCCCATGCAGCCTGGCGGGTTAGCTCATTAAACGTCCCTGAGGCATCGGCAACCACAAAGACATCAAACCCCTCCTCAATGGCAGAGAGCGCCGGGAACGCCACGCACACCTCAGTTACCACGCCCGCAATAATCAACTGCTTCTTGCCGGTTGCACGGACGGCATTAACAAAGTCTTCATTATCCCAGGCATTAATATTGCCGGGCCTTGCAATATAGGGGGCATCGGGAAACTGCGCTTTTAGCTCCGGAACAAGCGGGCCGTTAGGACCGTTTTCGAAGCTGGTGGTGAGAATAGTGGGAAGGTTAAAGTATTTTGCTAAATCACCTAGCGCGAGAACGTTATTTTTAAATTTATCAGGTTCAATATCCCGCACGAGAGAGAGTAAACCGGCCTGGTGATCGACTAACAGAACCGCAGCATCGTTTTTATCGAGACGAACATAAGGTTTGGTCATCATCTTCTCCTTTAGAGAGTGAGTTTTTATACCAAAAGCCGTGCAGATGCGTTGTCTTTCACAAAATAGCATACCGAAAAAAAACGCTGCTGGAACCATGAAATTTTTCGACTAAGCGCAGCGTGGGGATTTTTATTATCTATCAATAAAACAAAGAGTTGAGTTGCAACCCTCATGTTATTTCGCGAGCGATAATCAGTATTTCAAATCGATCGCTCGAAAAGGGCATGGCACGGCCATTCAGGCCGATTGACAATGTTTTTGCCGGTGGCATGATGCGCTCGAAATCAGAACTTCCTCACGGTTTATATCCATGCCTATCTATACCCGCCCGGTGCTAATGTTGCTCTGTGGGCTGCTGTTGTTGACTCTGTCAATCGCGACGCTAAATACGCTCGTGCCGCTTTGGCTCGCCCATGAAAACTTGCCGACGTGGCAGGTAGGTATGGTTGGCTCCGCCTTTTTCACCGGCAACCTGTTGGGCACGCTGCTCTGCGGACGCCTGATCAAACGCTTCGGCTTCAACCGCAGCTACTATATCGCCTCGCTGATTTTTGCCGCTGGCTGCGTCGGGATGGGCCTGATGGTGGGCTTCTGGAGCTGGATGGTATGGCGGTTTGTAGCCGGTGTCGGCTGCGCGATGATCTGGGTCGTGGTAGAGAGCGGCCTGATGTGCAGTGGCACCTCCCGCAACCGTGGCCGCCTGCTGGCTGCCTATATGATGATCTACTACGTCGGCACGGTACTGGGCCAGCTGATGGTCAGCAAACTGCCGACCGGGCTGATGCAGGTTCTCCCGTGGGCTACCGCGCTGATCCTGGCCGCTATCCTGCCGCTGCTCTTTACCCGCATCGTCAACGAACATAGCGAGCATCAGGAGGCGACGACGATGTGGCCGATGCTGAGACTGCGCCAGGCGCGTCTGGGCGTTAACGGCTGCGTCATTTCAGGGATTATTCTTGGCTCGCTGTATGGTCTGATGCCGCTGTGGCTGAACCATCACGGCGTCAGCGATGCCGGGATCGGCTTCTGGATGGCGGTGCTGATCAGCGCCGGTATTTTCGGTCAGTGGCCGGTGGGCAAGCTGGCGGACCGCTTTGGCCGCCTGCTGGTGCTGCGTGTGCAGGTCTTTGTGGTGATCGTCGGCTGTCTGGCGATGCTCGGTAACGCCGCGATGGCACCAGCGCTGTTCGTACTGGGTGCGGCTGGCTTTACGCTCTACCCGGTAGCGATGGCCTGGGCCTGTGAGAAAGTGGAGCCGCATCAGCTGGTGGCGATGAACCAGGCGCTACTGCTTAGCTACACCGTGGGCAGTCTGCTGGGGCCGACCCTGACCTCGATGCTGATGCAGAGCTATTCCGACAACCTGCTCTTTGTCATGATTGCCAGCGTGTCGTTTATCTATCTGATGATGCTGCTGCGCAAAGCGGGCCAGCATCCAACGCCTGTGGCGCACGCCTAAACTCTTTTGCCCGGTGGCGCTACGCTTACCGGGCCTACATGACGTGATTGCGTTAATACATCACCTTGTGGCCGTACTGCTCAAGGATGCCTTTCACGCGGTCCATGGTCTCTTTCTTCGGCGGATGAACGCCGTCAAGCTTGTACTCTTCGCCCATTGCTACCCATTTGTGCTTGCCCAGCTCGTGATAGGGCAGCAGCTCGATCTTCTCAACGTTGCCCATATCGCGGGTAAACTCACCCAGGCGGTGCGCCGAGTCGTCATCGTCTGACCAGCCCGGTACCACGACGTAGCGGATCCAGACGTTAACGTTCTTCTGTGACAGATACTGAGCGAACTCCAGCGTGCGGTGGTTCGAGACGCCAACCAGGTTCTGGTGGATCTCATCGTTCATCTGTTTGAGATCGAGCATCACCAGGTCGGTGACTTCCAGCAGCTCGTCGATGACCGGATCGTAACGGCGTACGAAGCCGTTGGTGTCCAGACAGGTGTGAATGCCCTCCTGATGGCAGGCGCGGAACCAGTCGCGCACAAACTCAGCCTGCAGGATAGCCTCACCGCCGGACGCCGTTACGCCGCCGCCGGAGGCGTTCATAAAGTGGCGATAGGTCACGACCTCTTTCATCAGCTCTTCAACGGTGATCTCTTTGCCGCCGTGGGTGTCCCATGTATCACGGTTGTGGCAGTAGAGGCAGCGCATCAGGCAGCCCTGAAAGAAGGTGATAAAACGGATCCCCGGGCCATCAACTGTGCCACAGGATTCAAAGGAGTGAATGCGACCGATAACTGACATTGCGAGGTTCTCCGGATATGGCCCGTCCCGGGCCTGTATTTGCACAGCTTTCCGCTATGTTTAAGTCTGTTTTGCCAGCGGCCCCGGGCAGGACAGTTGGCAAAGCAGGCTCGTAGGAGAGGGCGCGTTTACTAAAAAGGCCCCACGATCGTGGAGCCTTTATTGTACGCTTTTTCAGTCAACCATTACATGGTTTGCGTGAAGGTACGGGTGATAACGTCCTGCTGCTGTTCTTTAGTCAGGGAGTTAAAACGTACCGCGTAACCGGAAACACGGATGGTCAGCTGCGGATATTTTTCCGGGTGCTCCATCGCATCAAGCAGCATTTCACGGTTCATTACGTTGACGTTGAGGTGCTGACCGCCTTCAATGGAGGACTCATGGTGGAAGTAACCATCCATCAGGCCTGCCAGGTTGGTTTTACGCACTTCATCGTCTTTACCCAGCGCGTTCGGCACGATAGAGAAGGTGTAGGAGATACCATCTTTAGCATAGGCGAACGGCAGTTTTGCAACGGAGGTCAGAGAGGCAACGGCACCTTTCTGGTCACGACCGTGCATTGGGTTAGCACCTGGGCCAAACGGCGCACCAGCGCGACGACCATCCGGGGTATTACCGGTTTTCTTACCATACACGACGTTAGAGGTGATGGTCAGAACGGACTGGGTCGGGATAGCGTTGCGGTAGGTGGTCAGTTTCTGAATTTTCTTCATGAAACGTTCAACCAGGTCAACCGCCAGGTCATCAACGCGTGAATCGTTGTTACCAAACTGCGGGTATTCACCTTCGATTGCAAAGTCAGTCGCCAGACCGTCTTCATCACGAATCGGTTTTACTTTCGCATATTTGATAGCAGACAGGGAGTCAGCCGCAACGGACAGACCAGCGATACCACAGGCCATGGTGCGGATAACGTCACGGTCGTGCAGCGCCATCAGAGAAGCTTCGTAGCTGTACTTGTCGTGCATGTAGTGGATGATGTTCAGAGCAGTCACGTACTGTTTAGCCAGCCAGTCCATGAAGTGATCCATGCGATCCATAACTTCGTCGAAGTTCAGAACATCGCCTTTGATCGGTTCAGATTTCGGACCTACCTGGATTTTCAGTTTTTCATCAACGCCGCCGTTGATAGCGTACAGCATGGTTTTCGCCAGGTTAGCACGCGCGCCGAAGAACTGCATTTGCTTACCAACAACCATCGGGCTTACGCAGCAAGCGATAGCGTAGTCGTCGTTGTTGAAGTCAGGACGCATCAGGTCATCGTTTTCATACTGCAGGGAGGAGGTGTCGATAGAGACCTTCGCTGCGTATTTTTTGAAGCCCAGCGGCAGTTTTTCAGACCACAGTACGGTGATGTTCGGCTCCGGAGACGGCCCCATGGTGTACAGGGTGTTCAGGAAACGGAAGCTGTTTTTGGTAACCAGCGTACGGCCATCAACGCCCATACCGGCGATGGATTCGGTTGCCCAGATCGGGTCACCGGAGAACAGCTCATCGTACTCAGGAGTACGCAGGAAGCGAACCATACGCAGCTTCATGACCAGGTGGTCAATCATCTCCTGCGCGTCCTGCTCGGTAATTTTACCGGCTTTCAGGTCACGTTCGATGTAAACGTCAAGGAAGGTAGAGACGCGGCCGAAGGACATGGCGGCACCGTTCTGGGATTTCACTGCGGCCAGGTAGCCGAAGTAGGTCCACTGAACCGCTTCCTGAGCAGTGGTCGCCGGACCGGAGATATCACAGCCATATTTTGCTGCCATCTCTTTGATCTGGCCCAGTGCACGGTGCTGCTCGGAGATCTCTTCACGCAGACGGATAGTCGCTTCCAGATCTTCGCCGTTTTCCAGTTTCTCTTGCAGAGAGACGAACTGGGCATATTTGTCTTTCATCAGGAAATCGATGCCGTACAGCGCAACGCGACGGTAGTCACCGATGATACGGCCACGGCCGTAGGCGTCCGGCAGACCGGTCAGCACGCCGGACTTACGGCAGTTCAGGATATCTTTGGTGTAGACATCAAAAACGCCCTGGTTGTGGGTCTTGCGGTATTCAGTGAAGATCTTTTTCAGCATCGGGTCCAGCTCGCGGTTGTACGCTTTGCAGGAACCTTCAACCATTTTGATACCGCCGAACGGGATAATGGCACGTTTCAGCGGTGCTTCAGTTTGCAGACCAACGATTTTCTCCAGCGCTTTGTTGATGTAGCCAGCGTCGTGAGAGGTGATGGTGGAAGCAACAGAGGTGTCGAAATCAACTGGCGCATGGGTGCGGTTCTCCAGCTTGACGCCTTCCATCACTTTGTCCCACAGCGTGGTGGTAGCTTCAGTTGCACCGGCCAGGAAAGATTCGTCGCCCTCGTAAGGAGCGTAGTTTTTCTGGATAAAGTCACGGACGTTGACCGCTTTCTGCCAGTCACCTTCAACGAAACCTTCCCATGCTGTGGCTAACTTTTCATTAAGCTCGGACATGTAACACCTACCTTCTTAAGTGGATTTTTTATTTACTGCCTGGGACAGCCATCAATGATGGTTATCGCCACGCAGGTAAATGACCCAGTATGTCAACCCAACCAGTAAACCCCCACCAATAATGTTCCCAATTGTAACGGGTATCAGGTTATCGGTAATGAAGTTCATCACGGTCAGATGAGAAAAATTGTCTGGAGATGAACCGACTGCGGTCCAGAACTCCGGCGTAGCAAAATCACGAATCACGATACCCAGCGGGATCAGGAACATGTTTGCAATACTGTGCTCAAAGCCGCTGGCAACAAACATGGCGACCGGCAGAACCATAATCATGGCTTTGTCCATCAGGCTGCGGCCTGAGTAGCTCATCCACACGGCCAGACAGACCATCAGGTTTGCCAGAATGCCGAGGGCGACGGCCTCAATAAAAGTATGGTGCATTTTGTGGTCAGCGGTTTGCAGGACGTTAAGCCCCCAGCCGCCGTTAGCGGTCATGTACTCACCAGAGAGCCACATCAGCAGCACAAAGAGCAGACAGCCAACCAGGTTGCCAACGTAAACGTTGATCCAGTTGCGTGCCAGCTGGCCCCAGGTAATTTTGCCGCTGGCCTTTGCCACCACGATAAGTACCGTCGAGGTAAAGAGATCCGCACCGCAGATAACGCACAAAATCAGGCCCAGTGAGAAGCAGATCCCGCCAATCAGTTTGGCAACGCCGTAAGGCATCGCGGCCGTACCGGTGGTGGAGGTAATATAGAAAACGAAGGCGATGGAGATGAACACCCCGGCGGTGATTGCCAGGAAGAACGTCGTCATCGGACGCTTTGTCGCTTTATAGACACCCGCCTCTTCGGCAACTTTTGCCATCGCAGGGGGAAGTATCAAATCAAAAGGGTTGTCAGCTTTCACACTAACTCTCTCTTCATTAAGTTGGCGATGAGATACTAACAAAGCATTATAGGAGAGAACTTGATATGGATCATATCTCGCCCGTCTTATAACCTCTTTGATGCTGTGGTCTTAGGTGTTTTTATTGATAACTTATTGATGTTTAAAGTATAAATATATTTTAAAAATTATAAAATCTTTTGAATATTTTTTTGTTGTCGTCGCTGGTGCGTTAATTACAATGGAGTAATTCTGCCAAAAAGTAACAATATGTCTGAGTATTAATAAACAATATTACTTATGAGTAACCTAATTATTACATTTATAATTCTTTGCCAATATATATGAAAAACGGGGCAATGAAATTGCCCCGTAATATAGCCTGGCTGCCGCAATACGCCTACAGCTTATAGTGTTATTTACGCTTCTTTTGGCCAGAAAGCCTGCTTCGCTCGCTGCAGCTTCTCATAGGCTGCCAGCAGGGAGCGGTGAGCCGGGAACGCCTCCAGCGTACCGTCTGCCGCCTGGAGACCATAGAACGGCGCTTCACCGCTCATTGCCGCGCTGGCTGCCTCAACGGCCTCAGCGCCATACATACGGACAAAGGCGTTGAGATACTGCAGCGGCTGGCGATCCTCTTCCTGCGCCAGCAGCAGCAGAGTCTGCAGGCAACGGTAGTAGTTCGCACGCGCTGGAGTAAACACGGAGGCGTTGAACTCCATCGTCCACTCGGTCCAGATCAGGGCCTGATCGAGATCGCCACCCGCCAGGGCCAGCATCGCCTTCAGCTCGCCAATACGCAGGGTGTACCAGCCGTTGTCTTTGCCAGTGGCAATACCCAGCAGCTCGCGCACGCGGGTAAAGTCATCGTGGCCCTCTTCGTCCAGCTGGGCGATGAGATCGAGGTAGGCCTCTTTCTCCCACTCGCTGCCCGGCAGGGCAAGAATGGTTTCGCGCAGATGGCTGCCCATGCTGTTGTTTGCTAGCCAGAGATCCTCTGCCGGATAGATGTCGGACATACCCGGCACGATAATACGGCAGGCGTAGACGCTCAGGTGCTCGTAGTCGGCGATGTAGACCTCTTTGTCCTCGGCACGGAAGATCGCCATCAGGGTGGCGAACTCCTCTTCGGTCGTACCAGAGAAGCTCCAGTCTACGAACGGATAGTCGGCGTCCTGCTTGAACATATCCCAGGAGATCAGGCCGCTGGAGTCGATAAAGTGAGTCTCCAGGTTGGCGTGCTCGGCCACCTCTTCATCATCAAAGGTCGGCGGGGTAAAGACATCGAGATCCTTCAGGCCACGGCCCTGCAGCAGCTCGGTCACGGTACGCTCCAGCGCCACGCCAAAGTCCGGGTGTGCGCCGAAGGAGGCGAAGCAGGTGCCGTTAGCCGGGTTAAACAGCACGACGCAGATCACCGGGTATTTGCCGCCCAGCGAGGCGTCGTAGGCAAAGATTGGGAAACCTTCCGCTTCCAGGGTAGCAATGGACTCCACCACGCCTGGGTAGCGGGCCAGCACCTCCTGCGGGATCTCCGGCAGGCTGATGCTCTCGGCAATGATACGGTTCTTAATGTGACGCTCAAACACTTCCGACAGGCCCTGCACGCGGGCTTCGTTGCGGGTATTACCAGCAGACATGCCGTTGGAGACGTAGAGGTTGCCGACGATGTTCATCGGAATGTAGACCGTCTGCTGATCGGACTGGCGGGTAAACGGCAGACCGCAGATGCCGCGATCTTCGTTGCCGGACTGCAGGTCAATTAGCATACCGGCGGCCAGCTCGCCTTCCGGATCGTAAAACGCGCGCAGGCGGGCATCGAGGATGCCTTCCGGCAGAGAATCATCTTCCGGCAGCGGGAACCACTTCTCGTTCGGATAGTGAACAAACGGGCCGTTAGCGATCTCATCGCCCAGCCAGAAGTCAGCAAAGAAGTAGTTGGTAGAGAGACGCTCGAAATACTCGCCGAGGGCGGAAGCCAGCGCGGCTTTTTTGGTTGCGCCTTTACCGTTGGTAAAGCAGAGCGCACAGGCTTTATCGCGGATATGCACGGACCAGACGTTAGGCACCGGGTTCAGCCAGGAGGCCTCTTCAATATCGAAGCCAAGATCGAGCAGTTTCTGCTGGAAGCGAGCGATGGAGTCTTCCAGAGCGGCATCTTTGCCGGGGATAAATGTTTGCGTCATGAGCGTCACTTTATTCGTACGGAAAGCGCGCAATGATACGGGTTTTAGCTGAACGGCGCTATCTTCCTGCGCCAGAGGACGAAAATAAAAGCGCGAGCTATGCTTGTAGAAACTAACGTCCTGTTTAGGAACAAGAAAATGAAAGCTTTCGATTTACAACGCATGATGCTGGACAAGGCGCCGCTCGACTTTCTGGGAGAGGTTGCGCTGCGAAGTCTCTACACATTTATCCTCGTTTTTCTGTTCCTGAAGATTGCCGGGCGGCGCGGCGTGCGCCAGATGTCGCTCTTCGAGGTGCTGATCATTCTGACCCTCGGCTCGGCGGCCGGGGACGTCGCTTTCTATGACGACGTGCCGATGCTGCCGGTGCTGGTGGTCTTTATCTCGCTGGCGCTCTGCTACCGGCTGGTGATGTGGCTGATGTCCCACAGTGAGCGGCTGGAGGATCTGCTAGAAGGTAAACCGATTATCATTGTGGAGGAGGGCGAGCTGGCGTGGGACAAACTGAGAGCGGCTAACCTCACCGAGGTAGAGTTCTTTATGGAGCTACGGGTGAACGGCGTAGAGCAGCTGGGGCAGATTCGGCTGGCCATCATGGAGACCAACGGACAGATCAGTACCTACTACTACCGCGATGAGGAGGTGCGCCCAGGGCTTTCGCTGTTGCCGGCGGGGCTTGTGCCGCGCTTTATGGTCGTGCCGGAGACGGGCGACTACGCCTGCGTAAAATGCAGCGAGGTCATTGCGATGCAGGCAGGAGAGAAACAACCCTGTCCACGCTGCAAAAATCCAGAATGGACGAAGGCCAGTCGGGCAATTCGCATCACCTGACAGGGTTTTTCGCCACCGCCGCAGAACGCCGCAAAATATTCTGCTATGTGACTGAGCGCACATTTCTTCCCGTCGCCGGAATACCCGTTGCGGCGGGTGACGCGCAATGGTACAACCGATGTCACAGGAATAACTTATTGCTTTCAGCGTGGTGAGAGGAAATGACACAGGTCTTTAATTTTAGTTCTGGTCCGGCGATGTTGCCGACAGAGGTGCTTAAGCAGGCTCAACAGGAGCTCTGCGACTGGCAGGGTCTTGGCACATCGGTCATGGAGATTAGCCACCGCGGTAAGCCATTTATCCAGTGCGCAGAAGAGGCGGAGCAAGATTTTCGCGATCTGTTAAGCATCCCTGAGAACTATAAGGTTCTGTTCTGCCACGGCGGCGGCCGCGGCCAGTTTGCGGGCATACCGCTAAACCTGCTGGGCGACAAAACCACGGCAGATTACGTTGACGCCGGTTACTGGGCCGCCAGCGCGGTAAAAGAGGCGCACAAATACTGCACGCCAAACGTTATTGATGCCAAAGTGACCGTTGACGGCCTGCGCGCCGTTAAGCCGATGAGTGACTGGCAGCTCTCCAGCGATGCGGCGTATCTCCACTACTGCCCGAACGAGACCATCGACGGTATTGCCATCCATGAAGAGCCGAACTTTGACGAGAGCGTCATCGTCACGGCGGATCTCTCTTCGACTATTCTCTCAGCGCCGCTTGACGTCAGCCGCTACGGCGTGATCTATGCCGGTGCGCAGAAAAACATCGGCCCGGCCGGCCTGACGCTGGTGATCGTTCGTGACGATCTGCTGGGTAAAGCCCACAAATCCTGCCCGTCGATTCTCGATTACAGCGTGCTGAACGACAATGACTCCATGTTCAACACCCCGCCGACCTTCGCCTGGTACCTCTCAGGCCTGGTGTTCAAGTGGGTGAAGCAAAACGGCGGCGTTGCGGCAATGAATGCTATTAACCAGCAGAAAGCCGAGCTGCTGTACGGCGTTATCGACGGCAGCGACTTCTACCGTAACGACGTGGCGGTAGCGAACCGCTCGCGCATGAACGTGCCGTTCCAGCTGGCAGACAGCAAGCTCGACAGCCTCTTCCTGGAGGAGTCCTTCGCTGCCGGCCTGCACGCGCTGAAAGGCCACCGCGTGGTAGGCGGGATGCGTGCCTCCATCTATAACGCGATGCCGCTGGCAGGCGTTAAAGCGCTGACCGATTTCATGATTGACTTCGAACGTCGCCACGGTTAATCGCGCTGTTTTCACCCCCGCACCTCTGCTGCGGGGTTTTTATTATGTTGAGTTGAGAGTTAAGTTTCATGGAATCCCTGACGTTACAACCTATCGCGCGAGTAGACGGCACCATTAATCTGCCAGGTTCTAAAAGTGTCTCGAACCGCGCTCTGCTGCTGGCAGCGCTGGCAAATGGCACTACGGTCCTCACTAACCTGCTGGACAGCGATGACGTGCGCCATATGCTCAATGCGCTGAAAGCGTTGGGAGTTCGTTACACGCTCTCTGACGATCGCACCCGCTGTGAAGTGACCGGCAACGGCGGCGCGTTACGGTCGGCTGAAGAGCTTGAGCTGTTCCTCGGCAATGCCGGTACGGCGATGCGTCCGCTAGCCGCTGCGCTCTGTCTGGGAAGCAGCAAGATTGTGCTGACCGGCGAGCCGCGTATGAAAGAGCGTCCAATTGGCCATCTGGTGGATGCGCTGCGTCAGGGCGGCGCCCAGATCGACTATCTTGAGCAGGAGAACTACCCGCCGCTGCGCCTGCGCGGCGGCTTTACCGGCGGCCAGGTGGCCGTGGACGGCAGCGTCTCCAGCCAGTTCTTAACCGCGCTGCTGATGACCGCGCCGCTGGCCTCTCAGGACACCGAAATCTCCATCAAAGGCGATTTGGTGTCGAAGCCCTATATCGACATCACCCTGCACCTGATGAAGACCTTTGGCGTTGAGGTAGAGAACCAGCAGTACCAGCGCTTTGTGGTACGCGGCGGGCAGCAGTACTGCTCCCCAGGCCACTACCTGGTTGAGGGCGATGCCTCATCGGCCTCCTATTTCCTCGCGGCGGCGGCCATTAAAGGTGGAACCGTTAAGGTAACCGGCATCGGGCGCAACAGCGTGCAGGGTGATATCCGCTTTGCTGACGTGCTGGAGAAGATGGGCGCGATCGTGACCTGGGGCGAGGATTACATCGCCTGCACCCGCGGTGAGCTGAAGGCTGTCGATATGGATATGAACCATATCCCGGATGCGGCAATGACCATCGCCACCGCCGCGCTGTTTGCCAGCGGCACGACTACCTTGCGCAACATCTATAACTGGCGCGTGAAAGAGACCGACCGTCTGTTTGCCATGGCGACCGAGCTGCGCAAGGTTGGCGCGGAGGTGGAAGAGGGCGAAGACTATATTCGCGTCACGCCGCCTGTGAAATTGCAGTTCGCGGAAATTGGCACCTACAACGATCACCGGATGGCGATGTGCTTCTCGCTGGTGGCGTTGTCAGACACGCCGGTCACTATCCTGGATCCAAAGTGTACTGCGAAAACCTTCCCGGACTATTTCGACCAGCTGGCGCGTATTAGCACCTTAGCATGATTATCTCTGCCGCATCCTCCGATGCGGCATTTCCTTACGCTTTCTCACACTCATCCTCGCCCATTTCTTCTACACTCAGTCTCATAAATTCCGTTATTTACACGCAAAGATAACAGTTGCGTACGTTGGCGCGTATAATGCGCGGCGTTTACGTTCATGGTAAGCCTTTAATAAGGAGAAAAAGATGGCGGCAACTGCCCCGGTAATCACCATTGATGGGCCAAGTGGTGCAGGCAAAGGGACGCTGTGCAAGGCGATGGCAGAAGCGTTGCAGTGGCATCTTCTCGACTCGGGAGCAATCTATCGCGTGCTGGCGCTGGCTGCGCTGCATCATCACGTGGACGTCACTTCGGAAGAGGTGTTGGTCCCGCTGGCTGCCCATCTTGACGTCCGCTTTGTATCCACCGACGGCAGGCTGGAGGTGATCCTTGAGGGCGAAGACGTGAGCGGTGAAATCCGTACCCAGGAGGTGGCCAATGCCGCGTCTCAGGTCGCCGCATTTCCCCGCGTGCGTGAAGCGCTGCTGCGCCGTCAGCGGGGGTTCCGTGAGCTGCCGGGCCTGATAGCCGACGGTCGCGATATGGGTACGGTTGTGTTCCCGGACGCGCCGGTGAAGATTTTCCTCGATGCCTCCTCGGAAGAGCGCGCGCATCGCCGCATGCTGCAGTTGCAGGAGAAGGGCTTTAGTGTTAACTTTGAACGCCTTTTGGCCGAGATCAAAGAACGCGACGATCGCGATCGTAATCGCCCTGTAGCGCCGCTGGTCCCTGCTGCCGATGCATTAGTTCTGGATTCCACCAGTTTAAGCATTGAGCAAGTGATTGAAAAAGCGTTACAATACGCGCGCCAAAAGTTGGCTCTCGCTTAAAGCGACCGAATTTGCAGTACCCGAATTATACGGTAAGTAGGTAGTACCCCCGCTGCAACGGAGTGACAGTGGGTATGTGAAACAACCCCATCCGGCATGGAGCCAGGTGGACGTTATATTAACCTGAAGATTAAACATGACTGAATCTTTTGCTCAACTCTTTGAAGAATCCTTAAAAGAAATCGAAACCCGCCCGGGTTCCATCGTTCGTGGTGTTGTTGTTGCTATCGACAAAGATATCGTACTGGTTGACGCCGGTCTGAAATCCGAGTCTGCCATTCCGGCTGAGCAGTTCAAAAACGCCCAGGGCGAGCTGGAAATCCAGGTTGGTGACGAAGTTGACGTTGCTCTGGATGCAGTAGAAGACGGCTTCGGTGAAACCCTGCTGTCCCGTGAGAAAGCTAAGCGTCACGAAGCCTGGATCACGCTGGAAAAAGCATACGAAGACGCTGAAACTGTTACCGGTGTTATCAACGGCAAAGTTAAAGGTGGCTTCACTGTTGAGCTGAACGGTATTCGTGCGTTCCTGCCAGGTTCCCTGGTTGACGTGCGTCCGGTACGCGATACGCTGCACCTGGAAGGCAAAGAGCTTGAGTTCAAAGTGATCAAGCTTGACCAGAAACGCAACAACGTTGTTGTTTCCCGTCGTGCGGTTATCGAGTCTGAAAACAGCGCAGAGCGCGATCAGCTGCTGGAAAACCTGCAGGAAGGCATGGAAGTTAAAGGTATCGTTAAGAACCTCACTGACTACGGTGCATTCGTTGATCTGGGCGGCGTTGACGGCCTGCTGCACATCACTGACATGGCATGGAAACGCGTTAAGCACCCAAGCGAAATCGTGAACGTTGGCGACGAAATCACTGTTAAAGTGCTGAAGTTCGACCGCGAGCGTACCCGTGTATCCCTCGGCCTGAAACAGCTGGGCGAAGATCCGTGGGTAGCTATCGCTAAACGTTACCCGGAAGGCACCAAGCTGACCGGTCGCGTAACCAACCTGACCGACTACGGCTGCTTCGTTGAGATCGAAGAAGGCGTTGAAGGCCTGGTGCACGTTTCCGAAATGGACTGGACCAACAAAAACATCCACCCGTCCAAAGTTGTTAACGTTGGCGACGTAGTGGAAGTGATGGTTCTGGATATCGACGAAGAACGTCGTCGTATCTCCCTGGGCCTGAAACAGTGCAAAAACAACCCATGGCAGCAGTTCGCGGAAACCCACAACAAGGGCGACCGTGTTGAAGGTAAAATCAAGTCTATCACTGACTTCGGTATCTTCATCGGCCTGGACGGCGGCATCGACGGCCTGGTTCACCTGTCTGACATCTCCTGGAACGTTGCAGGCGAAGAAGCAGTTCGTGAATACAAAAAAGGCGACGAAATCGCTGCGGTTGTTCTGCAGGTTGACGCAGAGCGCGAGCGTATCTCCCTGGGCGTTAAGCAGCTGGCAGAAGATCCGTTCAACAACTACGTTGCCCTGAACAAGAAAGGCGCAATCGTAACCGGTAAAGTGACTGCAGTTGACGCGAAAGGCGCAACCGTAGAGCTGGCCGACGGTGTTGAAGGCTACCTGCGCGCTTCTGAAGCTTCCCGTGACCGCGTTGAAGACGCAACTCTGGTTCTGAACGTTGGCGACGAAGTTGAAGCTAAGTTCACCGGTGTTGATCGTAAGAACCGCGCCATCAGCCTGTCTGTTCGTGCTAAAGACGAAGCTGACGAGAAAGATGCAATCGCTTCTGTTAACAACAAACAGGAAGAAGGCAACTTCTCTAACGCTATGGCTGAAGCATTTAAAGCAGCGAAAGGCGAATAAGTTACCCTCGGGTAGCTTGACAGGAGTGCTTTTTAATCCTGTAATCAATAACAAAGGGCGGCTACGGCCGCCCTTGTTTAATCTGCCGCTAGTGAATATTCCTGATTAAGGAAACCGGAGGAATCATGACCAAGTCAGAATTGATCGAAAGACTTGCAAGCCAACAATCTCATATTCCGGCTAAGTCTGTAGAAGACGCCGTGAAAGAGATGTTGGAGCATATGGCCTCGACCCTGGCCCAGGGTGAGCGCATCGAGATCCGCGGTTTCGGCAGCTTCTCTCTGCACTATCGGGCACCTCGCACCGGGCGTAACCCAAAAACTGGCGATAAAGTGGATCTGGAAGGCAAATATGTCCCGCACTTTAAGCCGGGTAAAGAACTTCGCGACCGCGCCAACATTTACGAAGGGTAGGTTTTGCGCCGCAGCGGCGAAGACGTACTTCTCTGAAGAGAGCACCTGCGGGTGCTTTTTTCATTTCTCGCTCCCACGATTTCTCTCTCTTTCTGAAGCCGCCTCGTAAAACTGCAAAGCTCATACCGACAGCACCGTCCGGTGCCTGCATAATCGCGGCACAAGGAGGTGGCTATGGGTTTGCCTGTCGTTGCATTTTGTCTGCTGACTGCCGTTCTGCCCCTGCTGTGGCTGCCGAGGCTGCCAGAGACAGGCTGGATAGAAGCTATTGCGGCTGTCGGGATCGTGCTGAGTTTTATGCGCTGGCGGAGCGTACGCTGGCTGGCGCTGTGGTTGCTCTTTTTTGCCTGGGGATTGCTGGCGGCGCAGGAGGCTCTCTGGCCAGCACTGGCGTTGCCAGGGGCGACCCGGCAGGCGGTGGTAAAAATCATTGCTACCGATAATATAACCACGCACCGGGGCGTTATCGAGCAGCTGGACGGCAGGCGGCTTCTTCCCGCGCCGGGTATCAACCTCTACGGGCAGTATCTGCCGCAACCGGGCTGTGCCGGACAGCGCTGGGAGATGACGCTGAAGGTGCGTGCCGTGCACGGGCAACTCAACGAGGGCGGCTTTGATACTCAGCGCTATGCCCTGGCCCAGCATCGTCCCGTTACCGGACGTTTTATTCATGCCAGGCCGGTCGAGCTCCGCTGCGATCTGCGCGCCCGCTATCTTGCTTCCCTGAGCGCGATTCTGGCCCCTTACGCCTGGCAGTCGGTCATGCTGGGATTGGGGATGGGGGAGCGCACCACGCTCGGTACCGATGTTAAAGCGCTGATGCGCGAGACCGGCACTGCGCATCTGATGGCGATTTCAGGTCTGCATATTGCCCTGGCGGCGACGTTGGGCTGGCTGATGATGCGCGGCGTGCAATTTTTTCTCCCCGGCAACAGAATTAGCTGGCGGCTGCCGCTGCTGTTTGGCCTTGCCTGCGCCGCTTACTACGCCTGGCTTACCGGTATGCAGCCTCCGGCGCTGCGCACGGTAGCCTCCCTTGCCGTCTGGAGCGCGCTGCGCCTCTCGGGTCGGCAGTGGTCGCCCTGGCAGGTCTGGCTCTGCTGCGTGGCGGCGATCCTGTTTATCGATCCTGTTGCCATCCTCTCTCAGAGCCTGTGGCTCTCCGCCTTCGCCGTCGCCGCCCTGATCTTCTGGTATCAGTGGTTTCCGTTACCGCACCTGCCCGGCGGGCGCATCGTGCGCAGCATTCTGAGCTTGCTGCATCTGCAGGTGGGAATGATGATCCTGCTCCTGCCCATCCAGGTAACCCTCTTTCATGGTATTAGCCTGACCTCGATCGTTGCCAATCTGATCGCCGTACCGCTGGTGACCTTTGTCACCGTGCCACTGATTCTGGCCGGGATGGTGCTGCACCTGAGCGGGCCGGCGATAATCGAGAGCGGCAGTTGGCTGCTGGCGGACAAAACCCTGGCGCTGCTGTTCTGGTTTTTACGTCAGCTGCCGGACGGCTGGTATGAGATTGATCGGCGCTGGCTGGGACTGGTCTGGCTCCCGTGGGCGGGGATAGTGCTTTGGCGGCTGCGCATCTACACCAACGCGCCGTTTCTGTGTCTGGCGATTGCCATGCTGCTGGCGCTGCCGCGCGGACGTCCTGTCCGCAGCGATGAGTGGGCTGTGCATATGCTGGACGTGGGGCAGGGACTGGCGATGGTGATTACTCGTAACCAGCGGGCCCTGCTCTATGATACCGGGCTGGCGTGGCCGGGCGGAGACAGTGCTCAGCAGCTGATCGTTCCCTGGCTACGCTGGCACCATCTCCGACCCGATGGCGTTATCCTTAGCCATGAGCACCTCGATCATCGGGGTGGGCTGGAGACGCTGCAAAAAGCGTGGCCGGAGATGACCGTCCGCAGCCCGCTGGGGTGGGCTGGGCATCTACCCTGTTTTCGCGGTCAGCGCTGGCAGTGGCAGGGGCTAAACTTTACCGTTCACTGGCCGCTGGCGGGGGAGGTAGCGAAGGGAAACAACGGCTCCTGCGTGGTTAAAGTCGATGACGGTCGTCAAAGCATCCTGCTTACCGGCGATATCGAAGCGCCTGCCGAGCGGCGCATGCTGAGCCGCTACTGGCAGCATCTACAGGCTACACTTATCCAGGTCCCGCATCACGGCAGCAGCACTTCCTCATCGCTACCGCTGTTACAGCGGGTCAACGGGCAGGCGGCGCTGGCCTCTGCGTCGCGCTACAACGCCTGGCGACTCCCCTCAACAAAGGTGATCCGCCGCTACCGGCAGCAGGGCTACCGCTGGTACGACACGCCGCACGGGGGGCAAACGAGCATCTATTTTTCCATTAACGGCTGGAAGATCCTCAGCCTGCGCGAGCAACTTTTACCCCGCTGGTATCATCAGCGGTTTGGCGTCCCTGCAGATAACGGGTAGAATATGCGGCTATTTCAACAAGTGCTGGTTTTTTGAATGCATAACGACAAAGATCTCTCTACGTGGCAAACGTTCCGCCGCCTTTGGCCAATGATTGCACCTTTCAAAGCGGGTCTGTTCGTGGCGGGGGTAGCACTGATCCTCAACGCAGCCAGCGATACCTTTATGCTATCGCTTCTGAAACCGCTGCTCGATGATGGTTTTGGTAAAACGGACCGCTCCGTGCTGATATGGATGCCGCTGGTGATTATCGGCCTGATGATCCTGCGTGGGATCACCAGCTATATCTCAAGCTACTGTATCTCCTGGGTCTCTGGCAAAGTGGTCATGAGCATGCGTCGCCGCCTGTTCAGCCATATGATGGGCATGCCCGTCGCCTTCTTCGACAAGCAGTCCACCGGGACGCTGCTCTCCCGTATCACCTATGACTCTGAACAGGTTGCCTCCTCCTCATCTAACGCACTGATCACCGTCGTGCGTGAAGGGGCGTCGATTATCGGCCTGTTTATCATGATGTTTTACTACAGCTGGCAGCTGTCGATCATTTTGATCGTGCTGGCCCCGATCGTCTCGATTGCTATTCGCGTGGTATCGAAGCGTTTCCGTAACATCAGCAAGAATATGCAGAATACAATGGGGCAGGTGACCACCAGTGCAGAGCAGATGCTGAAGGGGCACAAAGAGGTGCTGATGTTTGGCGGCCAGCAGGTCGAAACCGAGCGCTTTGACAAGGTGAGCAACCGGATGCGCCTGCAGGGGATGAAGCTGGTCTCCGCCTCGTCGATATCCGATCCGATCATTCAGCTGATCGCCTCCCTGGCGCTGGCCTTTGTACTCTATGCGGCGAGCTTCCCCAGCGTGATGGAGACCCTGACCGCCGGGACCATTACCGTGGTTTTCTCGTCGATGATTGCCCTGATGCGTCCGCTGAAGTCGCTGACCAACGTTAACGCCCAGTTCCAGCGCGGGATGGCAGCCTGCCAGACGCTGTTTGCTATTCTCGACAGCGAGCAGGAGAAGGATGAAGGCAAGCGCGAAATTGAGCGTGCCGAAGGCAACGTGGAGTTCCGCAACGTCACCTTTACCTATCCTGGGCGTGAAACCCCGGCGTTGCGTGATATCAACCTGAACATCGCCGCAGGTAAAACCGTGGCGTTGGTGGGTCGCTCAGGCTCCGGTAAATCGACCTTGGCCAGCCTGATCACCCGCTTCTACGATACCGACAGCGGCGAGATCCTGCTGGACGGCCACGATCTGCGCGAATACAAGCTGCACTCGCTGCGTAATCAGGTAGCGCTGGTATCGCAAAACGTGCACCTGTTTAACGACACGGTGGCGAATAACATCGCCTACGCCCGCACGGAAGAGTACAGCCGGGAGCAGATCGAAACCGCTGCCCGTATGGCCTATGCCATGGACTTTATCAGCAAGATGGATAACGGCCTCGATACTATCATCGGTGAGAACGGCGTGCTGCTCTCCGGCGGTCAGCGTCAGCGTATCGCCATCGCCCGTGCCCTGCTGCGCGACAGCCCGATCCTGATCCTCGACGAGGCTACCTCCGCGCTGGATACCGAGTCTGAACGCGCTATCCAGGCTGCGCTGGACGAGCTGCAGAAAAACCGCACCTCGCTGGTGATCGCCCACCGACTCTCTACCATTGAGAAGGCGGATGAGATTGTGGTGGTTGAAGAGGGCCGTATCGTTGAGCGCGGTAGCCATGCCGAACTGCTGGCGCAGCAGGGTGTCTACGCCCAGCTGCATAAGATGCAGTTTGGCGCATGATAGCCCGCATCTGGTCAGGCGAATCACCGCTGTGGCTGCTGCTGCTGCCGCTCTCCTGGCTTTATGGCCTGGTGAGCGGGGCAATTCGTCTCTGCTACCGGCTGGGCATTAAAAAAGCCTGGCGTGCGCCGGTGCCGGTAGTCGTTGTGGGCAATCTCACGGCAGGCGGCAACGGCAAAACGCCGGTGGTGATCTGGCTGGTTGAGCAGCTGCGCCAGCGCGGCGTACGGGTTGGCGTGGTCTCTCGGGGCTACGGTGGCAAGGCGGATCGCTATCCGCTGCTGCTTGACCAACAGACGACGACGGAGCAGGCCGGTGACGAGCCGGTGCTGATCTATCAGCGCACCGGTGCACCGGTAGCGGTCTCTCCCGTGCGCAGCGACGCGGTAAAAGCCCTGCTCGCCGCGCACGATCTTCAGCTGATAGTGACCGATGATGGCCTCCAGCACTACCGTCTCGCCCGCGATAAAGAGATCGTGGTGATCGATGGCGTGCGCCGCTTTGGCAACGGCTGGTGGCTGCCTGCCGGGCCGATGCGTGAGCGGGCCTCGCGTCTGCGCTCCGTCGATGCGGTGATAACCAACGGCGGCGAAGCGCGGGCAGGGGAGATCCCGATGCGTTTGCAGCCTGGCCTGGCCGTGAACCTGAAGAGCGGCGAGCGCCGACCGGTTAATGCGCTACCCGCCGTGGTGGCGATGGCCGGGATTGGTCATCCGCCGCGCTTCTTTCAAACCCTGACCGACTGCGGCGTAGCAGTAGAAAACACCGTTGCGCTGGCCGATCATCAGGCGCTCAGCTATCCGCAGGTGAGCGGGTTTATTAAACCCGGCCAGACGCTGGTAATGACCGAGAAGGATGCGGTCAAGTGCCGCGCCTTTGCTGACGATAGCTGGTGGTATCTGCCCGTTGACGCCTGTCTGGAGGGCGATCAACCCGAACGCCTGCTGCAGGAACTGCTCACTCTGGTGCGCTAGCGGCACAGTGCCGACAGCGCCCTGTTAACCACGGGAACCGTATGTCTGTGCCGCAACTCTCGCTCACCGCCGCCCGTCATCTCCATCTTGCCGCGCAGGGCCTGCTGAAAAAGCCGCGCCGCCGCGCCAGGCCTGCCGATATTCTCTCCTCCATTCAGCGGATGTCGCTCCTGCAGATCGACACCATTAATATCGTGGCCCGCAGCCCCTACCTGGTGCTGTTCAGCCGCCTCGGCGACTACTCGCCGTCATGGCTCGATGAGGCGCTGCGCCGGGGCGAGCTGATGGAGTACTGGGCGCACGAGGCCTGCTTTTTGCCGCGTGAGGATTTTGCCCTGGTGCGCCACCGGATGCTGGCGCCGGAAAATATGGGCTGGAAATACCGTGCGGCCTGGATGGATGAGCACGCGGATGAAATTGAGCAGCTGATTGCCTATATCCATGAGAATGGCCCGGTGCGCTCGGCGGATTTCGATCATCCGCGCAAAGGGGCCAGCGGCTGGTGGGCGTGGAAGCCGCACAAGCGGCACCTTGAGGGGCTGTTCACCGCCGGTAAGGTGATGGTGGTGGAGCGGCGCAACTTTCAGCGCGTCTACGATCTGACCCACCGCGTCATGCCCCACTGGGATGACGAGCGGGATCTTCTCGCCCAGGCAGTGGCGGAGGATCGGATGCTGGAGAAGAGCGCCCGTAGCTTAGGTCTTTTTCGCCCCGTCTGGCTGGCAGACTACTATCGTCTGCGCCAGCCCGTATTGCCCGCACTGATGGCGCGCTGGCAGTCTGAGCAGAAGGTGGTGCGCGTAGAGGTTGAAACGCTGGGAGAGGCGTTTGTTCACACCGACTTGCTGCCGGAGCTTGAGCTGGCGCAGGCGGGCAGGCTGCACGCCACCCACAGTGCGGTGCTGTCGCCCTTCGATCCGGTGGTTTGGGATCGCAAGCGCGCCGAGCAGCTCTTTAACTTTACCTACCGGCTGGAGTGCTACACCCCAGCACCGAAGCGCCAGTATGGCTATTTTGTCCTGCCGCTGCTGCACTGCGGGCAACTGGTGGGGCGGATGGACGCCAAGATGCATCGCAAAACAGGCGTGCTGGAAATTATCGCCCTTTATCTGGAGCCGGACATCAAGCCGGGCCGCAGACTGGAGAGCGGCCTGGCAACGGCCATTGACAATTTTGCCCGCTGGCAGGGCGCGCAGCAGGTAGTCTGCAAACGCCTCCCGGACGGTCTCTTTACCGACAGGCAAGGCGGGTGGGAAATTGCCGCTGCGGATTAGGGGAATATGGTAACATTTAAGGCATACCCCTTTCGGTCCCTCAGGAGGAACTATGGATCACCGTCTACTTGAAATCATTGCCTGCCCGGTCTGCAACGGTAAGCTCTACTACAGCCAGGATAAACAAGAGCTGATCTGCAAAGTCGACAGCCTCGCTTTCCCGGTGCGGGAAGGCATTCCGGTACTGCTGGAAAACGAAGCCCGTGCGCTCGCTGCTGAAGAGAGCCGTCCATGAGTTTCGTTGTTATTATTCCGGCGCGTTATGCTTCCACCCGTTTGCCGGGTAAGCCGCTGGTGGATATCAACGGCAAGCCGATGATCGTGCACGTGCTGGAGCGGGCGCGCGAGTCCGGGGCAGCGCGGATCATTGTCGCCACCGATCACCCTGACGTGGCGCTGGCGGTTGAGGCAGCCGGGGGCGAAGTGTGCATGACCCGCGCCGATCATCAGTCCGGCACCGAGCGGCTGGCCGAGGTGGTGGAGACGTGCGGCTTTAGCGATGACACGGTCATTGTTAACGTTCAGGGCGACGAGCCGATGATCCCGCCGGCGATTATTCGCCAGGTGGCGGAGAATCTGGCCCAGCGCCAGGTGGGTATGGCGACGCTGGCCGTGCCGATCCACAGTGCGGAGGAGGCGTTTAACCCTAACGCGGTAAAAGTGGTGATGGACAGCGAGGGCTACGCGCTCTACTTCTCCCGGGCGACCATTCCCTGGGACCGCGACCGCTTCGCCCAGTCGCGTGATGCCATCGGCGACACCTTCCTGCGCCATATCGGTATCTACGGCTATCGGGCCGGGTTTATCCGCCGCTACGTCACCTGGCAACCGAGCCAGCTCGAGCAGATCGAGATGCTCGAACAGCTGCGCGTGCTCTGGCACGGCGAAAAAATTCACGTTGCCGTGGCGCAGGCCATCCCGGGCACCGGGGTAGATACCGCAGAGGATCTGGCCCGCGTGCGCGCTGAACTCCGCTAGTTTCCTCTCTCCCCTCCGTCCGGAGGGGAATTTCTTCACTTTCTGCCGCTGTTTTGATCTGATCGGGGTGACATCTCTGTGACGGACGCCCATTATAAAAGGTGTAGTCTGCGTAAGGGTATTCCTGAGAGGTAGCGTAAATGGAACAGCTGCGTGCCGAACTGAGCCACCTGCTGGGGGAGAAACTCAGCCGCGTGGAGTGTGTCAACGAGAAGGCGGATACCGCGTTGTGGTCGCTTTATGACAGCCACGGCCACCCTATGCCGCTGCTGGCAAGAAGCTTTACCACGCCGGGGCTAGCGCGCCAGCTGGCATGGAAGATGTCGATGCTAGCCCGCAGCGGTACGGTACGCATGCCGGTGGTCTACGGGGTAATGACCCATGATGAGCACCCCGGCCCTGACGTGCTGCTGATCGAGCGCCTGCACGGCGTCCCCGTTGAAGCCCCGGCCCGTACGCCGGAGCGCTGGGAGCAGCTTAAGGATCAAATTGTTGAGGCGCTGCTCGCCTGGCATCGGCAGGACAGCCACGGCTGCGTTGGTGTAGTGGACAGCACCCAGGAGAATATCTGGCCCTCATGGTATCGCCAGCGGGTCGAGGTGCTGTGGAACACCCTCAACCAGTTTAAAAATACCGGCCTGACGATGCAGGATAAACGGATCCTGTTTCGCACCCGTGAGTGCCTGCCGAAACTGTTTGCAGGCTTTAACGACAACTGCGTGCTGGTGCACGGCAATCTCAACCTGCGCAGCATGTTAAAAGATGCCCGCACCGATCAGCTACTGGCGGTGGTGGGGCCGGGCGTCATGCTCTGGGCGCCGCGCGAATACGAGCTGTTTCGCCTCTCCGACAGTGCGCTGGCGGAAGGGCTGCTGTGGCACTATCTCCAGCACGCCCCGGTTTCCGAGGCGTTTATCTGGCGTCGCTGGCTCTACACCCTCTGGGACGAGGTAGCGCAGCTGGTCAATACCGGTCATTTCAGCCGCAGCAATTTTGATCTCGCCGCAAAATCACTCCTGCCGTGGATCGCCTGACGAACCTTTAAGCCACTGCCAGACGCGACCCAGCGTCTCATACCCGACCCGGTCGCTGTGCATCAGCCACACCGGGGAGGGAATAATGCGCTCCCAGGGGTTAAGCGGCGAGTCGATCGCCAGCTGATTAGCCGGAGCGGGCAGGGGATTTAACCCTGCATGACGGAAAAAGATCATCGCCCGAGGCAGATGTGATGCCGAGGTCACCAGCAAAAACGGCGTCTCGCCGATGGCCTGTTTCACCGCTGCCGCCTCCTCTTCGGTATCCTTAGCGCTGTCGAGCGTCATAATGTCGCTGCGAGGGATGCCCAGGGTTTCAGCCACCCGCGCCCCGGCCTCGGCGGTGCTGACCGGGTTTGTCACCGCCGGTGCGCCGGTGAAGATCATTTTAGCCCCCGGATTTTGCCGCCACAGGCGTACCGCCTCCGTGAGGCGCGGCAGGCTGTTGTTGATCAGGTTCGAGCTGGGCGCCCACGTATCGTTCCAGGTGTAGCCCCCGCCGAGCACCACGATGTATTTCACCTGCTGGGTGCCGCGCCAGGTAGGGTAAGTTTGCTCTATCGGCCTGAGCATACCGTCCGCCACCGGTTGCAGGCTGATCAGCACCAGCGCCAGCCAGCCTGCGCTCATCAGCGCCTTACCTGACTTCTGGTAGCGGGTAAACCAGACCAGCGCCAGGCCAATCCCCATCAGCAAAAGCAGCAGCGGCAGGGGCAGCAGCATCCCACCAATGTATTTCTTCAGCGTAAAAAGCATGGCTTCCGTTTCCTTTTTGACCATACAGCAGGTTATTCTGTGGATCTTACACCAGATAGGTTCCTTCTTAACGTGGGTGTGACAAAATAGCGGTTTTGCCAGGATCGCGGAGTAGCAGATGCAGGATCGCAATTTCGATGACATCGCGGAGAAGTTTTCCCGCAATATATATGGCACCACGAAAGGGCAGCTACGCCAGGCGATCCTGTGGCAGGATCTTAACGCTCTGCTCGCGACCTTTGGTCCACGGCCGCTGCGCATTCTTGATGCCGGTGGCGGAGAGGGGCAGACGGCCATCCGGCTGGCGAAGCTAGGCCATCACGTCACGCTCTGCGATCTGTCGGGTGAGATGGTCGCCCGGGCCAGCGCGGCGGCAGAGACGGAAGGTGTGATCGACAACATGCATTTTATCCACTGCGCCGCTCAGGACATTGCCCAGCATTTGGAATCGCCGGTCGATCTGATATTGTTCCATGCCGTGCTGGAGTGGGTCGCCGAGCCGGTTGCTGTTCTGCAGACGCTCTGGTCAGCGCTGCGTCCCGGCGGCGCGCTGTCGCTGATGTTTTACAATGCCAACGGCCTGCTGATGCGGAACGTGCTGGTGGGCAACTTTGGCTATGTGCAGCAGGGCATGTACAAAAAGAAACGACGGACGCTTTCACCGGACTTTCCGCGCGATCCGCAGCAGGTCTACGGCTGGCTCGAAGAGATGGGCTGGCAGATCACCGGTAAAACCGGTATCAGGGTTTTTCACGACTATCTGCGCGATAAGCAAAAACAGCATGACTGTTTTGCTGCATTAGTAGAGTTAGAGACGCGTTACTGCCGCCAGGAGCCTTACCTGAGCCTGGGCCGCTATATACACGTTACCGCGCAGAAGCCGCAGGTAGATACAAGGATTAACGATGAGTGAATTTTCCCAGACAGTCCCCGAACTGGTTGCCTGGGCCAGAAAAAACGATTTCTCGATCGCGCTGCCGGTAGACAGGCTCTCCTTTTTGCTGGCCGTCGCCACGCTTAACGGCGAGCGGCTGGACGGTGAGATGAGCGAAGGGGAGCTGATCGACGCGTTTCGTCACGTCAGCGAGGCGTTTGAGCAGACCAGCGAAACCATCGGCGTGCGCGCCAATAACGCCATCAACGATATGGTGCGCCAGCGCCTGCTGAACCGCTTTACCAGCGAGCAGGCTGAGGGGAACGCTATCTACCGTTTGACGCCTCTCGGTATCGGCATCACGGACTACTACATTCGCCAGCGCGAGTTCTCTACCCTGCGCCTCTCAATGCAGCTCTCTATCGTTGCCAGCGAGCTGAAACGCGCCGCTGACGCTGCGGCCGAAGGCGGAGACGAGTTCCACTGGCATCGTCACGTCTACGCGCCGCTCAAATACTCCGTCGCTGAGATTTTCGACAGTATCGATCTGACCCAGCGCATTATGGATGAGCAGCAGCAGCTGGTGAAGGATGACATCGCCCAGCTGCTGAACAAAGACTGGCGGGCGGCGATCTCCAGCTGTGAGCTGCTGCTGTCAGAGACCTCCGGGACCCTGCGCGAGTTACAGGACACGCTGGAGGCGGCGGGGGATAAGCTGCAGGCCAACCTGCTGCGCATCCAGGATGCGACCCTTGCCCATAACGATCTCGAGTTTGTCGATCGGCTGGTGTTCGATCTGCAAAGCAAGCTGGATCGCATCATCAGCTGGGGTCAGCAGGCTATCGATCTGTGGATTGGCTACGACCGCCACGTGCATAAGTTTATCCGTACCGCTATTGATATGGATAAAAACCGCGTCTTTGCCCAGCGCCTGCGCCAGTCGGTGCAGTCCTACTTCGATGCGCCATGGGCATTGACCTACGCCAGCGCCGATCGTCTGCTGGATATGCGCGACGAAGAGATGACGCTGCGCGATGAAGAGGTGACCGGCGAACTGCCGCCGGATCTTGAGTTCGAAGAGTTTAACGAAATTCGCGAGCAGCTTGCCGCCATGATTGAAGCGCAGCTGGCGGTGTATAAAACCAGAGAAGTGCCACTGGATCTCGGTCTCGTGGTGCGCGAATATCTGGCGCAATATCCGCGGGCGCGTCACTTTGACGTTGCGCGAATTGTGGTTGATCAGGCGGTACGTCTCGGCGTAGCGCAGGGCGATTTCACCGGGCTGCCAGCAAAATGGCAGCCAATTAATGATTACGGAGCCAGGGTACAGGCGCATGTCATTGACAAATATTGAACAAGTGATGCCAGTCAAGCTGGCGCAGGCGTTGGCTAACCCGTTGTTCCCGGCGCTGGACAGTCAGCTGCGCGCCGGTCGCCACATTGGTCTTGATGAGCTGGACAATCACGCATTTTTAATGGACTTCCAGGAGTATCTGGAGGAGTTTTACGCTCGCTATAACGTGGAGCTGATCCGCGCGCCGGAAGGGTTCTTCTACCTGCGCCCGCGCTCCACAACGCTGATCCCGCGCTCGGTGCTTTCAGAGCTGGATATGATGGTCGGCAAGATCCTCTGCTACCTCTATCTCAGCCCGGAGCGCCTGGCTAACGAAGGCATCTTTACCCAGCAGGAGCTCTACGACGAGCTGCTGTCTCTGGCGGACGAGAGCAAACTGCTGAAGCTGGTCAACAACCGCTCCACTGGATCTGACGTCGATCGCCAGAAACTTCAGGAGAAGGTGCGTTCCTCGCTAAACCGTCTGCGCCGCCTGGGCATGGTCTGGTTTATGGGCAACGACAGCAGCAAGTTCCGTATCACCGAGTCGGTGTTCCGCTTCGGCGCTGACGTGCGCGGCGGGGACGACCTGCGTGAAGCGCAGCTGCGCATGATCCGCGACGGCGAGGCCATGCCGGTAGAGAACCACCTGCAGCTCAATGATGAGCAAGACGAGAATCAGCCGGACAGTGCGGAGGAAGAGTAATGATTGATCGCGGTAAATTTCGCTCGCTAACGCTGATTAACTGGAACGGCTTTTTTGCCCGGACCTTTGACCTGGACGAGCTGGTCACTACGCTCTCCGGCGGTAACGGGGCGGGTAAATCCACCACCATGGCGGCCTTTGTTACGGCGCTGATCCCGGATCTGACCCTGCTGCACTTCCGTAACACCACCGAAGCGGGGGCCACCAGCGGCTCGCGCGACAAGGGCCTGCACGGCAAGCTGAAGGCGGGCGTCTGTTATTCGGTGCTGGACGTGATCAACTCACGTAACCAGCGCGTGGTAGTGGGTGTGCGCCTGCAGCAGGTCGCCGGGCGCGACCGCAAGGTGGACATTAAACCCTTTGCGATTCAGGGCCTGCCAACCAGCATCCAGCCAACAACGCTGCTGACCGAAACCCTCAACGAGCGCCAGGCGCGCGTATTGACCCTGAACGAGCTGAAAGAGAAGCTGGACGAGATCGAAGGCGTTCAGTTCAAGCAGTTCAACTCGATTACAGACTACCACGCCCTGATGTTCGATCTGGGCATCGTGGCCCGTCGCCTGCGCTCCGCCTCGGATCGCAGCAAGTTCTACCGTCTGATCGAGGCCTCGCTCTACGGCGGGATCTCCAGCGCTATTACCCGCTCGCTGCGCGACTACCTGCTGCCGGAAAACGGCGGGGTGCGGAAGGCATTCCAGGATATGGAAGCCGCGCTGCGGGAGAACCGCATGACGCTCGAGGCGATCCGCGTTACCCAGTCGGACAGGGATCTCTTCAAGCACCTGATCAGCGAAGCCACCAACTACGTGGCCTCAGACTACATGCGCCACGCCAACGAGCGTCGGGTGCATCTCGATCAGGCTCTGGCCTTCCGTCGGGATCTCTTCACCTCCCGCTCACAGCTGGCCGCCGAGCAGTACAAGCACGTTGAGATGGCGCGGGAGCTGCATGAGCATACCGGTGCCGAGGGGGATCTCGAAGCGGATCACCAGGCTGCCAGCGACCATCTGAACCTGGTCCAGACCGCGCTGCGTCAGCAGGAGAAAATTGAGCGCTACGAAGCGGATCTCGACGAGCTGCAAATCCGTCTGGAGGAGCAGAACGAGGTGGTGGCAGAAGCCGCCGACCGCCAGGAGGAGAATGAGGCCCGGGCGGAAGCCGCCGAGCTGGAGGTGGATGAGCTGAAGAGCCAGCTTGCCAACTATCAGCAGGCCCTCGACGTGCAGCAGACCCGTGCTATCCAGTACAACCAGGCTCTGGCCGCGCTGGAGCGCGCTCAGGCCCTGTGCCACATTCCGGATCTGACGCCGGAGAGCGCCCAGCAGTGGCAGGAGACCTTCCAGGCCAAAGAGCAGGAAGCAACCGAAAAACTGCTTTCGCTGGAGCAGAAGATGAGCGTGGCCCAGACCGCGCACAGCCAGTTTGAACAGGCATACCAGCTGGTGGCGGCCATTAACGGCCCGCTGTCCCGAGACGAAGCCTGGAGCGTAGCCCGCGAGCTGCTGCGCGATGCCGTAAACCAGCGCCATCTGGCCGAACAGGTGCAGCCGCTGCGGATGCGTCTTAACGAGCTGGAGCAGCGCCTGCGCGAGCAGCAGGAGGCCGAGCGTCTGCTGGCTGAATTCTGCAAGCGTCACAACAAGCGCGTCGATGCCGACGAGCTGGAGGCTCTGCATCAGCAGCTTGAAGCCCAGATTGCCGCTCTCTCTGAGACCGTTGCCAACGCCGGTGAACAGCGCATGGCCCTGCGTCAGGAGCTGGAGCAGCTGCAGGCACGTATTCAGCGCCTGCTGAAGCGCGCCCCGGTCTGGCTGGCCGCGCAGAATAGCCTCAACCAGCTCTGTGAGCAGAGCGGGCAAGAGTTTGAATCGAGCCAGGATGTCACCGAGTACCTGCAACAGCTGCTGGAGCGCGAGCGCGAAGCGATTGTTGAGCGGGATGAAATCGGTGCCCGCAAGCAGGCGGTGGACGATGAGATTGAGCGTCTGAGCCAGCCGGGTGGTGCAGAAGATGCCCGTCTTAATGCGCTGGCGGAACGTTTCGGCGGGGTGCTGCTCTCTGAAATCTATGACGACGTCAGCCTTGACGATGCCCCTTACTACTCGGCGCTGTATGGTCCGTCGCGTCACGCCATCGTGGTGCCGGATCTCTCCCTGATCGCCGACCAGCTGGAAGGATTGACCGATTGCCCGGAAGATCTCTACCTGATCGAGGGGGATCCGCAGTCCTTTGATGACAGCGTCTTTGCCGTCGACGAGCTGGAAAAAGCGGTGATCGTTAAGGTTGCCGATCGCCAGTGGCGTTATTCCCGCTTCCCGTCGCTGCCGCTGTTTGGCCGTGCCGCACGCGAGAACCGTATTGAGAGCCTGCACGCCGAGCGTGAAACGCTGGCGGAGCGCTTTGCCACCCTGTCGTTTGATGTTCAGAAGACCCAGCGTCTGCACCAGGCCTTCAGCCGCTTTATCGGTAGCCATCTGGCGGTGGCCTTCGAGGACGATCCGGAGGCGGAGATCCGTACCCTGACCACCCGTCGGGGCGAGCTTGAGCGGGCCATCAGCGCCCATGAGAGTGATAACCAGCAGAGCCGCGTCCAGTACGATCAGGCGAAGGAGGGCGTCAGCGCCCTTAACCGCCTGCTGCCCCGCATCAACCTGCTGGCTGATGACACTCTTGCCGATCGTGTGGATGAGATCCGCGAGCGTCTTGATGAAGCCCAGGAAGCGGCACGCTTTATTCAGCAGTACGGCAACCAGCTGGCGAAGCTGGAGCCGGTGGTCTCGGTTCTGCAGAGCGACCCGGAGCAGTTTGAACAGCTGAAAGAGGACTACGCTTACTCGCAACAGGTGCAGCGTGAAGCTCGCCAGCAGGCGTTTGCCCTCACCGAAGTCGTGCAGCGTCGCGCCCACTTCAGCTACAGCGACTCCGCCGCGATGCTCACCGGCAACAGCGATCTTAATGAGAAGCTGCGCCAGCGTCTGGAGCAGGCGGAGAGCGAACGTGCCCGCGCCCGTGAGGCGTTGCGCAGCCACGCCGCCCAGCTTAGCCAGTATGGCCAGGTGCAGGCCTCGCTGAAAAGCTCTTACGACACCAAGAAAGAGCTGCTGAACGATCTGCATAAAGAGCTGCAGGAGATTGGCGTCCGGGCAGACAGCGGCTCGGAAGAGCGGGCGCGCATCCGTCGCGATGAGCTTTACGCCCAGCTCTCTGGCAACCGCGCGCGCCGCAACCAGCTGGAGAAAGCCCTGACCTTCTGCGAAGCGGAGATGGATAACCTGACCCGCAAGCTCAAGCGTCTTGAACGTGACTATCATGAGAAGCGCGAGCAGGTGGTGACGGCCAAAGCAGGCTGGTGCGCAGTGATGCGGATGGTGAAAGATAACGGCGTTGAACGCCGCCTGCACCGTCGCGAGCTGGCCTATCTCTCCGCTGACGAGCTGCGCTCGATGTCGGATAAGGCGCTGGGTGCGCTGCGTCTGGCGGTGGCGGATAACGAACACCTGCGCGACGTGCTGCGCATGTCGGAAGATCCGAAGCGTCCTGAACGTAAGATCCAGTTCTTTGTCGCGGTCTACCAGCATCTGCGCGAGCGTATCCGTCAGGATATCATTCGCACTGACGATCCGGTTGAAGCGATTGAGCAGATGGAGATCGAGCTGGGCCGTCTGACCGAAGAGCTGACCTCCCGCGAGCAGAAGCTGGCCATTAGCTCCCGTAGCGCGGCGAACATCATTCGCAAGACCATTCAGCGCGAGCAGAACCGTATCCGCCAGCTCAACCAGGGACTGCAGAGCGTCTCTTTTGGCCAGGTGAACAGCGTGCGTCTCAACGTGAACGTGCGCGAGACTCACGCTACCCTGCTGGACGTACTCTCCGAGCAGCACGAGCAGCATCAGGATCTCTTCAACAGCAATCGCCTGACCTTCTCGGAAGCGCTGGCGAAGCTCTACCAGCGTCTGAACCCGCAGATAGACATGGGCCAGCGCACGCCGCAGACCATCGGTGAAGAGCTGCTCGACTACCGCAACTATCTGGAGATGGAGGTTGAGGTTAACCGTGGCTCTGATGGCTGGCTGCGCGCTGAATCCGGCGCGCTCTCAACCGGGGAAGCGATCGGTACCGGGATGTCGATTCTGGTGATGGTGGTGCAGAGCTGGGAGGATGAAGCCCGTCGTCTGCGCGGTAAAGATATCTCTCCGTGCCGCCTGCTGTTCCTTGATGAAGCTGCCCGTCTTGATGCCCGCTCTATCGCCACGCTGTTTGAGCTATGCGAGCGACTGGAGATGCAGCTCATTATCGCCGCACCGGAAAACATCAGCCCGGAGAAAGGCACTACCTACAAGCTGGTGCGTAAGGTGTTCAACAATCAGGAGCACGTACACGTGGTTGGCCTGCGCGGCTTTGCGCCGCAGCTGCCCGAGCCGCTGCCCGGCACGGCGGATGCCAGCGTAACCTGATAGGTGAATAGGACAAAAGGGTGGCAGCAGAGCCGCCCTTTTTTATTGCCCGCTGGCCCAACCAGATCGAGATCAATCTTTAATCTTCTTTACATTTAGCCGGGCAAATGTATTTTTGTCTTTATATACTCATAGAACCAGACGGATTAATCGATTCGTTTTTAAACAGGGGGCAAGGGATGTTGCTGAAGAAAAAAGAGAGTCGTCGGATGTCCGCACTCAGTTTGTGCCTGGCGCTCGCATTTGCTCCGCTGTTTAGCGCCATGGCCGATGAGCCAGAGGTTGTTCCTTCTGATAGCTCTGCCAGCGTGGGGGTGCAGCCAACGGCGCTGGCCGAGCCGCTGATGCAGTCCCATGCTACCGCCGTCATGGCGGGGGTGGAGACGCTGGCCGATCCTGGCCTGATGGCTAAAACCCGCGCCGATATCCAGGCCCTGCTGCCGGCAGACTATACCCCGGCCTATATGAACCAGCTTGTTGCGATCTATGCCGCACGCGAGCAGAAGGCGATGTGGGACGATCGCGCTGCGGTTAAAGCGTTTCAGCAGCAGCTGGCCGAGGTGGCTATCGCCGGTTTCCAGCCGCAGTTCACCAAATGGGTTGAGCTGCTGACCGATCCTGCCGTTACTGGCCAGGCCCGGGATGTGGTGCTTTCCGATGCCATGCTGGGCTACCTGCACTTTATCGCTGGTATCCCCGTCAAGGGCAACAGCTGGCTCTACAGTGCGAAACCGTATCAGCTGGCGACGCCGCCGCTGACCGTGATTAACCAGTGGCAGCTGGCGCTGGATAACGGCCAGCTGGCGCAATTCGTTGACAGCCTCGCACCGCAGCACGCGCAGTACACCTCTATGCACCAGTCGCTGCTCAAGCTGCTGGGGGATAACCGGCCCTGGCCGGAGCTAAAGAGTACCGCCACGCTGCGCCTAGGACAGTGGAGCAACGATATTCCGGCCCTGCGCGAAATTCTCTCCCGCACGGGGATGCTGGATGGCGCCGAGAACATCGTTCTGCCGGGCGACAAGCCGAAGAAGGCGAAGCCCGTGCGCGGCGGTTACTACGATGGTGATTTGGTCGCGGCGGTTAAACGCTTCCAGACCTGGCAAGGCCTGGGTAGCGATGGCGCTATCGGGCAGTCTACTCGCGACTGGCTAAACGTTACGCCTGCCCAGCGCGCAGGGGTGCTGGCGCTCAATATCCAGCGTCTGCGCCTGCTGCCGGGAACGGTTTCGACCGGCATTATGGTTAACATTCCGGCCTACTCGCTGGTCTATTACCAGCAGGGTAGCGAGGTGCTGGCGTCACGGGTGATCGTTGGCCGTCCCGATCGCAAAACGCCGATGATGAGCAGCGCGCTCAATAACGTTGTCGTCAATCCGCCGTGGAACGTGCCGCCGACGCTGGCGCGCAAGGATATTCTGCCGAAGGTGTGGAACGATCCGGGCTATCTGGAGCGGCATAACTATGTTGTGCTACGCGGCTGGAACAGCAAAGAGACCATCGATCCGTGGCGGGTTGACTGGGGCACCATCACCCCATCCAATCTGCCATTCCGCTTCCAGCAGGCACCTGGGGCGCACAACTCGCTGGGGCGCTATAAGTTTAATATGCCCAGCTCGGATGCAATCTATCTGCACGATACGCCGAATCATAATCTGTTCCAGAAGAACGAGCGGGCGCTTAGCTCCGGCTGCGTGCGCGTGAACAAAGCGTCTGAGCTGGCCAGCATGCTGCTGCAGGACGCGGGCTGGAACGACACGCGTATCTCTGGCGCTCTGCAGGAGGGGAACACACGCTACGTGAATATTCGGCAGAATATTCCGGTGAACCTCTACTATCTGACCGCCTTTGTCGGTAGCGACGGGCGCACTCAGTATCGTACAGATATTTACAATTACGATCTGACCGCGCGTTCCGGAGCGGAAGTTTTGCCGAAGGCGGAACAATTAATCAGATAAATGAAGTAGTTCAGATTAATCCATTCTCTAAATTACTGGTAAAAACGGGCTGCCCAGGCTACACGGCCCGTCTTTACCGGGCTTGACCTTCCTTGACGTAAGAAATTTTGCCCGGTAATGTGCTTTTTCACGCGCCAGAAGTGCATTAATTAAGCAAACTTTTTACCTGTAGACCTGATTATCATGGATAAATTTGACGCTAATCGCCGCAAACTGCTGGCGTTAGGTGGTGTTGCACTTGGTGCAGCCATCCTGCCAACGCCTGCGTTCGCTACTCTCTCTACGCCACGCCCACGGATCCTGACTCTCAATAACTTACACACCGGAGAGTCAATCAAAGCCGAGTTTTTCGACGGCAAGGGCTATATTCAGGATGAATTAGCCAAACTTAACCACTTTTTCCGCGATTTTCGCGCCAATAAAGTGACGTCCATTGACCCCAAACTTTTCGACCAGCTCTATCGCCTGCAGGGACTGCTCGGTACGCGCAAGCCGGTTCAGCTTATCTCTGGCTATCGCTCTATCGATACCAACAATGAACTTCGCGCCCACAGCAGCGGCGTGGCGAAGAAGAGTTATCACACCAAAGGCCAGGCGATGGATTTCCATATCGACGGCCTCGCATTAAGCAATATTCGCAAAGCCGCGTTATCTATGGGTGCAGGTGGTGTAGGATATTACCCACGCAGCAACTTTGTGCATATTGATACCGGGCCGGTTCGGCACTGGTAGCCCAGGGCTTAATGAAAAAGGAGCAGTATGAACTATCGTCTTATTCCGGTTACCGCCTTTTCCCAGAACTGTTCGCTGATCTGGTGTGAGGAGACCCGAGAGGCCGCGCTGGTGGATCCCGGCGGTGACGCCGAGCGCATCAAAGAGGTGGTTGCCGCCTCTGACATCACGCTGACGCAGATTTTGCTCACCCACGGTCATCTCGATCACGTGGGGGCCGCCGCCGAGCTGGCGCAGCACTACGGTGTGCCGATCGTCGGCCCGGAAAAAGAGGATGAGTTCTGGCTGACGGGTCTTCCTGCCCAGAGCCGTATGTTTGGCCTCGAGGAGTGTCAGCCCCTGACGCCCGATCGCTGGCTGGACGAAGGCGAAAGCGTGACCGTCGGCAAGGTGACGCTTGAGGTGCTGCACTGTCCGGGCCATACGCCGGGGCACATTGTCTTCTTTGACGCCCAGTCGCGCCTGCTGGTCTCCGGGGATGTGATCTTCAAGGGTGGGGTAGGGCGCAGCGATTTTCCGCGCGGCGACCACGGTCAGCTGATCGACTCCATCAAGCGCAAGCTGCTGCCGCTGGGTGATGACGTAACCTTTATTCCGGGTCACGGGCCGATGTCGACCCTAGGGGAGGAGCGCCTGCACAACCCGTTTTTGCAGGATGAGCAGCCGATCTGGTAATACATTGTGTCGGGTGGCGTTACGCTGACCCGACCTACGTAATCTATAAGCCCGGTAAGCATAGCGCCACCGGGCTTTTTTTACTTAGAGTACCGCAACGATGGCTTCACACAGCGGAGCCATATTGTCCGGGGTCATGCCCGCGACGTTAACGCGGCCGGATGCCACCGCATAGACGCCAAACTCTTCGCGCAGGCGCTGAACCTGCTCTTTGGTCAGGCCGCTAAACGAGAACATGCCGTTCTGCTTGATGATAAAGCTGAAGTCGCGGTTAGCGCCTTTCTCCTGCAACGTATTAACAAACAGCAGACGCATGCGCTGAATGCGCTGGCGCATATCGGTCAGCTCCTGCTCCCAGATGGCGCGCAGGGCGTCATTGCTGAGGATGGTCGCTACCACGGAGGCACCGTGCGCTGGCGGGTTGGAGTAGTTGGCACGGATCACGGACTTCAGCTGGCTGAAGGCGCGATCGGCAGTGTCAGCATCGGCGGTAACCAGCGTGCAGGCCCCGACGCGCTCATTATAGAGGCCAAAGTTTTTCGAGTAGGAGCTGGCAACGATCAGCTCTTTATGCAGCGCGGCAAAGGCACGCAGCCCCTCTGCATCCTCCTCCAGACCACGGGCAAAGCCCTGATAGGCGAAGTCAAACAGCGGCAGCCAGCCCTTCTCAACGGAGAGCTGAGCCAGGGTCTGCCACTGATCCAGCGTCGGATCGATGCCGGTTGGGTTATGGCAGCAGCCATGGAACAGCACTACGTCACCCGCCTGGGCTTCGTTCAGGCTCGCCAGCAGGCCGTCAAAGTCCAGCGTATGGTTAGCAGCGTCATAGTAGGCATACTCGCGCACTTCCAGTCCAGCAGCGTTAAACACGCCCTTGTGGTTCGGCCAGCTTGGGTTGCTCACCCAGACGCGTTTAACGTCGGTGTTTTTCGCCAGGAAGTCTGCCGCCACGCGCAGCGCACCGGTACCGCCTGGGGTTTGTGCCGTGCGGGCGCGCTTGTCGTTAATTACCGCGCTGCCTTTACCAAACAGCAGCTCCTGGGTGCAGCGACCAAATTCCGGGATCCCGTCGATGCCGAGATAGTTCTTTGTCGTCTCGTTCTCCAGCAGATACTGCTCGGCTTTCTTCACGCTGGTCAGCACCGGCGTTTTGCCGGTTTCATCTTTATAGACGCCGATGCCAAGGTTAATTTTTGTCGGGCGTTGGTCGGCACGAAACAGATCGGCTAACCCCAGAATAGGGTCAGCAGGGGCTGCGGTAATATTCTCAAACATGACGAGGTTCCATTATGATGACAGAAGGGCGTTGCGTATCAGGTTAACGGGAGATTTATCAATTGCCAACCGTTTGCGACAAAAAGAAACAGAGTGTGACCGCAAGCGGGGTTGATTGAATTTTCAGCCATAAAAAAACAGGGCCGGGGCCCTGTTTCTTAAGCATATAATAACGAGGTGTACAGATTAGAACTGGTAAACGATACCGACAGCAACGGTGTCATCATCGCTCAGGCCCAGCTTGTTGTCGTCATCCAGCAGGTTAATCTGGTAGTCAACATAGGTGGACATGTTTTTGTTGAAGTAGTAGGTCGCACCGATATCAACGTAGTTGATGAAATCTTCGCTACCAACACCGCCTTCTACGTCTTTCGCTTTAGATTTGTAGTAAGCGAGGGACGGACGCAGACCGAAGTCGAACTGATACTGCGCAACAACTGAGAAATCTTCAGATTTGTTGGCGTAGCCATTGCCACCCAGACGAGCCGCGTTGCGCATTTCACCGTACAGAGCTGCCAGGTAAATGTTGTTCGCGTCATATTTCAGGCCGGTTGCCCACTGCTCAGCTTTATCGCCCTGGCCTAAATCCAGAGTCTGCTGGGCATTGGTACGGTCAGCGGCACCGTAAGCACCCAGAACTGCGAAGCCATCAAATTCATAGCTCAGAGAAGTTGCCCAGCCGTCGCCGTTAGAGCGGGTAGCATCAGTACGTTCGTTTTTGCCCAGGTACTGAACGCCGAAGCTCAGGCCATCAACCAGACCGAAGAAGTTGCTGTTACGGTAAGTTGCCAGACCACCGGTACGGCCAGCGAAGAAGTCATCGCTCGCGCCAGTGTCGCCGCCGAACTCAGGCAGCATATCGGTGATACCGATGACGTCATAGACCAGGCCATAGTTACGGCCGTAGTCGAAGGAGCCTGCGTCAGCGAATTTCAGACCTGCGTATGCCAGACGGGTTTTGTTACCGGACTGCGCATCGCCGCCTTCAGAGTTGTTACCCTGGAAGTTATATTCCCACTGACCGTAACCGGTCAGCTGGTCGTTGATCTGGGTTTCGCCTTTGAAGCCCAGACGCGCATAGGTCTGGTCGCCGTCGTTACCGTCATTTTTAGAGAAGTAGTGCAGACCAACTGCTTTCCCGTACAGGTCTAATTTGTTACCGGCTTTGTTATAGATTTCTGCAGCGTTTGCTGCACCGGCTACCAGCAGAGCAGGGATAACCACTGCCAGAATATTGCGCTTCATCATTATTTATTACCCTCATTAGGTTTTTTATAACACCTGCCACCGCCGCCAATAAATTCTGTCAATAAAAATTTACGGAACTATTGATGAGAGTTTGGTGTCTTTTTGTGTCTGAGAAGCATCTTTCCATTCATATAAACGTTTCGCTACCTTGAAAGTGCTACAAATGTCTTAAAGAGGTAACAAAAAGAAATTATGTGTAAGAAATTGTGTATTTGAAGGAACTTTGTGAACCACTTCATGTTTCCAATACAGTTGCCGATAAAATCAACGGATCCATTGTTATATATATGAATTGCTTATGTTTAATTTCGCTAAGGCTTATGCTTATTCAGAAAATGCCGCAGTGAGAGGTTTTCTCATCTTCGTGTTTAGACATCTGGATAGCTGAGCGTGTTTTATCCAAATGTGCTAAAGCCAAAGCGCTTTTTTTTGTGCAAGTTTTAGGCAGTATGATTTCTGTACGAAATTATTTCTGAAAAATAGTCTTACAGACGGTAACTCGGGAAGGGTTGATACGAAATTTTGCTGACGTTTTGTTAACGAAAGTTGACAAAGTAGGGTAGAAGAAGGGCCAGCGAGTGCTGGCCCAAAGAGTGTTAGAACGTGGCGTTACGCGGCGTGCGTGGGAAAGGGATCACATCGCGAACGTTCTGAACGCCAGTTACATAGGCAATAAGGCGTTCAAAGCCGAGGCCAAAACCGGCGTGCGGTACGGTGCCGTAGCGACGCAGATCGCGGTACCACCAGTAGTCCTCTTTATTGAGGCCCATCTCAGCCATACGTGCATCCAGCACGTCCAGACGCTCTTCACGCTGGGAGCCACCGATGATCTCGCCGATGCCCGGTGCCAGCACGTCCATGGCGGCAACGGTTTTACCGTCGTCGTTCAGGCGCATATAGAATGCTTTGATCTCTTTCGGGTAGTTTTTGACGACTACCGGCGCTTTGAAGTGCTCTTCAGCCAGGTAACGTTCATGCTCGGAAGAGAGGTCCACACCCCAGTAAACCGGGTTCTCAAATGTCTTACCGCAGTTTTCCAGAATGGTGACCGCGTCGGTGTAATCTACCTGGGCGAAGTCTGCCTCGATGAAGCGCTCCAGGCGGGTTACGGCATCTTTATCTACGCGTTCAGCGAAGAATTTCATGTCGTCGGCACGTTCGGTCAGCACCGCTTTAAAGGCATACTTCAGCATCGCTTCTGCCAGCGCGGCGTTATCTTCGAGATCGGCAAAGGCGATCTCCGGCTCCAGCATCCAGAACTCGGCCAGATGGCGGCTGGTGTTGGAGTTTTCCGCACGGAAGGTCGGGCCGAAGGTGTAGATTTTCGACAGGGCGCAGGCGTAGGTTTCGCCGTTGAGCTGGCCGGAAACGGTCAGGAAGGACTCTTTGCCAAAGAAATCTTTGTCAAAATCAATCTTGCCCTGGTCATTGCGCGGCAGGTTTTCCAGATCCAGCGTCGAGACGCGGAACATCTCGCCAGCGCCTTCGGTATCGGAAGCGGTGATCAGCGGGGTAGAGACCCAGAAGAAGCCCTGCTCATCAAAGAAGCGGTGCAGCGCCTGCGCCAGGGTGTGGCGTACGCGAGCCACCGCGCCGATCAGGTTGGTGCGCGGACGCAGGTGTGCTACCTCACGCAGGTACTCGATACTGTGGCGCTTGGCCGCCATCGGGTAGGTGTCCGGATCTTCAACCCAGCCGGTCACTTCGACATGGCTTGCCTGAAGCTCAAAGCTCTGGCCCTGGCCCGGAGAGGCGACAACTTTGCCGGTTACGACCACGGAGCAGCCGGTAGTCAGGTGCAGGACTTCATTATTGTAATTGGGCAGAGAATTATTAATAACGGCCTGTACAGGATCAAAGCAGGAACCGTCATAGACGGCCAGGAAGGAGATGCCAGCTTTTGAATCTCGGCGGGTACGTACCCATCCGCGCACGGTGACTTCTTGGTCAACGGCGACGCGGCCCTGGAGTACGTCGGCTACAGGCACAACGCTCATAATAGTCTCTCTGTTAATTGTCCGAAAAATACGCATTCCACCCCAATGGGCGGTTTGTCTATGTTACCTGGCGTTCGCCATCAGACAAGCAGAATTAACAGTAAGAAGGGAAGAAATAAGAAATTAATAAGGAAAAGGGAGCCGAAGCGGCTCCCTGCACGGATTAGCTGGCCTTTTTAACCTGCGGCAGATCGAACGCTTCGCGCAGCGCCCGAACAAAGGCTTTATCGTGACAGATGGTTTTACCCGGACTATCGGAGAGTTTTGCCACTGGTTTGCCGTTACACTCCACCAGCTTGATGACAATATTCAGCGGCTTCACCTGAGGGATATCGCAGGTCAGGCGCGTGCCGATACCAAAGCTCAGATTGATCCGGGGGGAGAAGTGGCGATAGAGATCCAACGCTTTCTTCAGGTCGAGGTTGTCCGAGAAGACCAGCACCTTGCTGAGCGGATCGATACCCAACTTTTGATAGTGGGCAATCGCTTTTTCGCCCCACTCAACCGGATCGCCAGAGTCGTGGCGCAGGCCCTGATAGCGGGAGGCAAACTCCGGACCGAAGTCGCGCAGAAAAGCGTCCATGGTGATGCAGTCGGTCAGGGCGATCCCTAGCTGGTCCGGGTATTCCGTCAGCCAGGCGGCAAGGGCGGCGCGCTGGCTGGTCGCCAGTTCGGGGCTGATCTGCTGGTGCGCCTGGAACCACTCGTGCGCCTGGGTACCCATCGGGGTCAAATCCAGGCGGCGGGCGAGATCGTAGTTGCTGGTGCCAACAAACCACGGCTCCCGTTGCAGGCGCTCAACGATGGCCTGCTGTACGTCGCGGGAGAAGCGGCGGCGGGTGCCGAAATCCATCAGGCGGAAGCGGGACATATCCAGCCCGGCAGTGAGCTGAGAGAAATTCGCCAGCTTCTCTTCGAGGGTGGATAGCGCTTCGCTAACGCCGGCATCCGGCGAGCGGTAGCGGTGTACCACCTCGCTAATCACTGCCAGCAGCGGCACCTCCCACATGATCACCTCGCGCCAGGGGCCAGCGAGACGAATAGAGAGCTTGCCCTGGTCGTTGGTAATCACCACCTGGCCTGGGTCATAGCGGAACGCCCGCAGCCAGTCGAGATAGTCGGCGCGGAAGAAGGGGAGGCCGGAGAGCCACTGGTATTCATCATCCTGCAAGCGCAGGTGCTGCATAGCCTCTACCTGCTCGCGGATAGCATCGGCATAGATGCCCAGCAGGTCGTCGCCCCGGCAGCGAAACTCTGCTGACACGTGGACATCATAATATTGATGAAACACCGCCTGCTGCATATGCAGTTTATAGGCGTCGGTATCCAGCAGCGTTTGCAGAATAGGGGTAGCGAGTTGTGTCATGGTGCGCCGTAGCATCCTCTCACTTGAGCGTTTCCATCAAAGCCAAAGCAGATAAAGACGCAGGAGTATACCCTGATTATCGGTTTAATGAACCTGGATCACAACATAACAGCGTGAGATGGTCGAGGGCATTTTGTGCCCCTGTTATCAAAATGTAGCAAACAGCGCTTTTTACCCTGAAAAGATAACTATTGCGCATGGCGCGAACCGGGCAACAGGAATAGACTGAGCTGTTACCATACTGAGATGCTAAAGGTTTTTTATGACTCAACAGCCCCAAGCCAAATACCGCCACGACTACCGTGCGCCAGATTACCTGATTAGCGACATTGACCTGACTTTCGATCTTGATGCTGTTAAAACCGTCGTCACGGCTGAAAGCAAAATTTCCCGCCAGGGCGCAGCGGCCGAGCCTTTACGTCTTAATGGCGAAGATTTAACTCTCGTCTCCCTTCACGTGGATGGTCAGCCGTGGTCAGATTATCAGATTGAAGAGAGTGCGCTGGTTATCAATAATCTGCCGGATCGTTTTACCCTGCGCATCGTCAACGAGATTAGCCCGGCCGCTAACACCGCGCTGGAAGGGCTTTACCAGTCAGGGGAAGCGCTCTGCACCCAGTGTGAGGCCGAAGGTTTCCGTCATATCACCTGGTACCTTGACCGCCCGGACGTACTGGCACGCTTTACCACCAAAATCATCGCCGATAAGAGTAAATATCCGTTCCTGCTCTCCAACGGCAACCGCGTAGGCGAGGGCGATCTGGAGAATGGCCGTCACTGGGTACAGTGGCAGGATCCGTTCCCGAAACCCTGCTACCTGTTCGCGCTGGTAGCCGGTGATTTCGACGTGCTGCGTGACACCTATACCACCCGCTCCGGCCGCGAGGTGGCGCTGGAGTTGTTTGTCGATCGTGGCAACCTTGACCGCGCTCCGTGGGCGATGACCTCCCTGCAAAACTCCATGAAGTGGGACGAGGAGCGTTTTGGTCTCGAGTACGATCTCGACATCTATATGATTGTCGCCGTCGATTTCTTCAACATGGGGGCGATGGAGAACAAGGGTCTTAACGTCTTTAACTCCAAATATGTGCTGGCCCGCACCGATACCGCCACCGATAAAGACTACCTCGACATTGAGCGGGTTATCGGCCACGAGTACTTCCATAACTGGACCGGTAACCGTGTCACCTGCCGCGACTGGTTCCAGCTCAGCCTGAAAGAGGGGCTGACCGTGTTCCGCGATCAGGAGTTCAGCTCCGATCTCGGCTCCCGCGCGGTGAACCGCATCAGCAACGTGCGTACCATGCGCGGCCTGCAGTTTGCGGAAGATGCCAGCCCGATGGCGCACCCGATCCGCCCGGACAAAGTGATCGAGATGAACAACTTCTATACCCTGACGGTGTATGAGAAGGGGTCTGAGGTGATCCGCATGCTGCATACCCTGCTGGGCGAAGAGAACTTCCAGCGCGGGATGCAGCTCTACTTTGAGCGTCACGACGGCAGCGCCGCCACCTGCGACGACTTTGTCCAGGCGATGGAGGATGCCTCCAACGTCGATCTCTCCCATTTCCGCCGCTGGTACAGTCAGTCCGGTACACCGATTGTGAGCGTCCGCGACGACTACAACCCAGAGACCGAGCAGTATACCCTGACCATCAGCCAGCGCACGCCGCCGACGGCCGAGCAGGAAGAGAAGCTGCCTCTGCACATTCCGTTTGATATTGAGCTGTACGACAACGAAGGCCAGGTCATCCCGCTACAAAAAGAGGGACACCCGGTGCACCACGTGCTCAACGTCACCCAGGAGGAGCAGACCTTTGTCTTTGATAAGGTCTATTTCCAGCCGGTGCCCTCCTTGCTGCGCGAGTTCTCCGCCCCAGTGAAGCTGGAGTATAAATGGAGCGATCAGCAGCTGACGTTCCTGATGCGCCATGCGCGCAACGACTTCTCCCGCTGGGACGCGGCTCAGAGCCTGCTGGCGACCTATATCAAGCTGAACGTGGCCCGTCACCAGCAGGGTCAGCCGCTGTCGCTGCCGCTGCACGTAGCCGACGCCTTCCGGGCGATCCTGCTGGATGCCGACATCGATCCGGCCCTGGCGGCAGAGATCCTGACCCTGCCGTCTGCAGGCGAAATGGCCGAGCTGTTCGATATCATCGATCCGGTAGCGATCGTTGCCGTCCGCGAGGCGCTAACCCGCACCCTGGCAACCGAGCTTTCCGACGAGTTCCTTGCGGTCTACAACGCCCACAAGCTCGACGCCTACCGGGTTGAGCATGCGGATATCGGCAAGCGCTCGCTGCGCAACACCTGTCTGCGCTACCTGGCGTTTGGCGACGTTAAGCTGGGCGATACTCTGGTTACCCAGCAGTATCACTCTGCGGACAACATGACCGACGCGCTGGCGGCGCTCTCTGCTGCCGTCGCGGCGCAGCTGCCGTGCCGCGATACGCTGATGCAGGAGTATGACGATAAGTGGCATCAGGATGGTCTGGTGATGGACAAGTGGTTTATTCTGCAAGCCACCAGCCCGGCCAGCAACGTGCTGGAGACCGTGCGTGGCCTGCTTAACCACCGCTCCTTTACTCTCAGCAACCCGAACCGCGTTCGCTCGCTGATTGGCGCATTCGCCGGCAGCAACCCGGCGGCGTTCCACGCTGAAGACGGCAGCGGCTACCGTTTCATGGTAGAGATGCTGACCGAGCTTAACAGCCGTAACCCGCAGGTGGCGTCGCGTCTGATTGAGCCGCTGATCCGCCTGAAACGTTACGATGAAGGACGCCAGACGCAGATGCGTGCGGCGCTGGAGCAACTGAAAGGCCTGGAAAACCTCTCTGGCGATCTCTACGAGAAGATCGCTAAGGCGCTGGCCTGATAAATCGCCGGGCAGCAGCCTGCTGCCCGGTTTTTCCCCCTTTATTGCCTCTCTCCAGGAAATCGTTTGCGTTTTATCTGAATTAATTGCCCCAGGTCAATTCCCTTTAGCATCGCAATCGCACATAATACGCCCCCGGTTTGCACACCGGGAATCCAGGAGAGTTCATGTACTACCCCTTCGTTCGTAAAGCCCTTTTCCAGCTCGACCCCGAGCGCGCTCATGAATTTACGTTTCAGCAGTTACGCCGTATTTCCGGCACCCCTTTAGCCGCGCTGGTACGCCAGAACGTGCCGCAAAAGCCGGTCTCCTGCATGGGGCTGACCTTTAAGAATCCGCTTGGCCTGGCAGCGGGTCTGGATAAAAACGGCGAGTGTATTGATGCGCTGGGTGCCATGGGTTTTGGCGCTATTGAAATTGGTACCGTGACCCCGCGCCCGCAGCCGGGCAACGATAAGCCGCGTATCTTCCGTCTGGTCGAGGCCGAGGGGTTAATTAACCGCATGGGGTTCAATAACCTCGGCGTGGATAACCTGGTGGAGAACGTCAAAAAAGCCCATTTTGACGGCGTGCTGGGAATTAATATTGGCAAAAATAAAGATACGCCGGTGGAGCAGGGTAAAGATGACTATCTGATCTGTATGGATAAAGTCTATCCCTATGCGGGCTATATCGCGATTAACATCTCCTCGCCAAACACCCCAGGTCTCCGCTCGCTGCAATACGGTGAGGCGCTGGACGATCTGCTCTCTGCCATTAAAAATAAGCAGCGCGAGCTGCAGAATATTCACCATAAATATGTCCCTGTGGCGGTGAAAATTGCCCCCGATCTCTCCGTTGAGGAGTTAATTCAGGTGGCTGACAGCCTGGTTCGCCATAATATCGATGGTGTTATTGCTACCAATACCACGCTTGAAAGAGGGCTGGTGCAGGGAATGCGGCACTGTGATGAGACCGGTGGCTTAAGCGGTCGCCCACTGCAGCTAAAGAGTACCGAAATTATTCGCCGTCTGGCGCAGGAGCTGAATGGTCAACTGCCGATTATTGGCGTCGGCGGAATCGACTCCGTTATCGCCGCGCGGGAGAAAATCGCCGCCGGGGCAACGCTGGTGCAGATCTATTCCGGCTTTATATTTAAAGGCCCGCCGCTGATTAAAGAAATCGTTAACCATATCTAATCCTTTGCGTCTAAATGTTAACCAGGGGTTTATTTCCGTCCCTGGTTGTTTTATATTCCCCTCGATGTTGTTTATTAAACGTTCTCATTATTGACTTTTTGTGGTAAGCGGAACGCTAGCAACGGACACAAAAGCAGCAGGACGCTTGAGGGGGAGCGGAGAGGAAAATGCGAATCAAACCTGACGATAACTGGCGCTGGTATTACGACGAAGAGCACGATCGAATGATGCTCGATCTCGCCAATGGGATGCTGTTTCGCTCCCGTTACGCCCGTCGGATGCTGACGCCGGACGCGTTCGCTCCTTCCGGTTTTTGCGTAGATGACGCCGCGCTCTACTTCTCCTTTGAGGAGCGCAGCCGCGAGTTTGACCTCTCCCGGGAGCAGCGGGCCGAGCTGGTGCTGAATGCGCTGGTAGCGATCCGCTTCCTGAAGCCGCAGATGCCAAAAAGCTGGCATTTCCACTCCTACGGCGACAGCTGGCAGCCGGAGCTGGGCGAAGCCGCCAGCGTCTGGCTTAGCGATACCGCAGAGCAGGTGAACCTGCTGGTGGTGGAGCCGGGTGATAACGCCACCCTCTGCCTGCTGGCACAGCCCGGCGTGGTGATTGCCGGACGTACGATGCAGCTCGGTGACGCGATCAAGATCATGAACGATCGTATGCGACCGCTGCCCCAGATGTTCAGCCTGGAGCAGGCAGTTTAAGGTTCCAGCACCAGCGGCGTTTTAGGAATGCAGCTGCAGCTCAGGATGGTGCCGTCGTCGCCGATGGCGGACTGCTTCAGGGCGCTGACTTCTCCTTCCACCAGACGTACGCGGCAGCAGCCACAGATCCCGGCCCGGCAGGAGTAGGGCACACGGATCCCCTGGCTCTCCAGCTGCTCAAGCAGCACCTGCTGGTTATTCCCCGTAAAGCGCTCTCCCTGCCAGTCGATGGTCACCGTCGAGGCTGCCTGCTTCTCAACCTCCAGCGTCTCGACCGGCTCGCCTGCGCTATAGACTCGCGCCGGACCGCTCGCCAGCACGCTCACCTCATCACCGACGCGGATCACGCCGCTGTTGCGGGCAATCAGGTTCTGGCCGAAATCGACGTCGCCATTATCAACCGCGGTGCGGAACTGTTGCAGGGTATGCAGCGGCTCACCCGCCGGGTGCTTCTGTCCGCGCTCGGGGCTGATGGTGGTAAATACGCAGCGGCTACAGGGTTTAACCACATCAAAGATAACCTCGCCGATGCGCACGGTTTTCCAGGTATCCTCTTCCCACGCCTGCGCTCCGGTCACCACCAGGTTCGGGCGAAACTGCTCCATCTGGATGCTGGCCGGGCAGCGGCTCTGCAGATCGCGCAGCGAGGCGTCGTTGGTGAGCAGGTAGGGGAAGCCGTCAGCAAAGGAGAGCGGCACGCTCTCAAAGTGCTTCACGCGGCGGGTCGGCTCTTGTCCTACCCAGCGCAGCTGCACCTCGCGATTAAAAAAGCCGCTCAGCCACTGGTTGATCGCCGCGGGAGCGATTAATGCGGTAAAATGGTTTCCCCATACCTCCGTCGGTGCGGCGTCGCTGATAAAATCAGCAAAGCGGACCAGCGCGCTGCTGCCATCGGGCGCGGTGAGATGCAGGCCGTCATGCAGCGGCGACGGAATAAAACGCACCAGCTGTGGGTACTGGCGGGCGGTAATAAAGGTACCGTCGGGTTCAGTAACCATAAAGATGCGGTCAAAGGCCAGACCGCTGATGTCGGCCAGGGCGTGCGTGAGGCCAATTCCGCGCATCGATTTGACCGGATGAATAAAAAGCCGCGACAGGATAGCCACTGCGCCCTCCATGGGTGTGAAAATAGGGTCTCAACTTTATGACATCCAACTTATATTGGCTATAATGCGCAACAATTTTCTGCGAGTAAAAGTGACGATATGAATTCTCTGTTTGCCAGTACGGCCCGTGGGCTGGAAGAGCTGTTAAAAACTGAACTGGAAAACCTCGGGGCGCAGCACGCCCAGGTGGTTCAGGGCGGTGTCCATTTTGAGGGGGACACCCGGCTCATTTACCAGAGCCTGATGTGGAGTCGCCTGGCTTCGCGCATTATTCTGCCGCTGAACGAGTGCAAGGTCTACAGCGACCTTGATCTCTATATGGGCGTGCAGGCGATTGACTGGACGGAGATTTTCAACCCCGGCGCAACCTTTGCCGTACACTTCAGCGGGCTGAATGAGGAGATCCGCAACAGCCAGTATGGTGCCATGAGGGTAAAAGACGCCATCGTCGACAGCTTCACGCGTAAAAATATGGAGCGCCCGAACGTCGATCGTGAGCAGCCAGATATGCGTATCAACGTCTGGCTGAATAAAGAGACCGCCCATATTGCCCTCGATCTCAGCGGCGACGGTCTGCACCTGCGCGGTTATCGTGACCGGGCCGGGCTTGCGCCAATGAAAGAGACCCTGGCAGCGGCGGTAGTCATGCGCTCCGGCTGGCAGCCGGGTACGCCACTGCTCGATCCGCTCTGCGGCTCCGGTACCCTGCTGATTGAGGCGGCGATGCTCGCTACCGATCGTGCGCCGGGCCTGCACCGCCAGAACTGGGGCTTTAGCGGCTGGGCGCAGCACGACGACGCGCTGTGGAAAGAGGTTAAGGCCGAGGCGCAGACCCGCGCCCGTCGCGGGCTGGCAGACTACGGCTCGCGCTTCTACGGCTCCGACAGCGATCCCCGGGTGATCGATATTGCCCGCAGCAACGCCCGTCGCGCAGGCGTCGGCGAGCTGATCGACTTTAACGTCAAAGACGTCGCCCAGCTGACCAATCCGCTGCCGGAAGGGCCGCACGGTACAGTGCTCAGCAACCCGCCGTATGGTGAGCGTCTTGAGAGCGAACCGGCGCTGATCGCCATGCATAGCCTGCTGGGCCGCACGCTGAAAAACAGTTTCGGCGGCTGGAACGTCTCTCTGTTCAGCGCCTCGCCGGAGCTGCTCAGCTGCCTGCAGCTGCGCGCCGACCGTCAGTTTAAAGCCAAAAACGGTCCGCTGGAGTGCGTGCAGAAAAACTACTCCATTGCGGAAAACTTCGGTGATATCAAGGCCAGCGGCATGGCGGAAGATTACGCCAACCGCCTGCGCAAAAACGTCAAAAAGCTGGAGAAGTGGGCGCGCCAGGAGGGGATCGAGTGCTATCGCCTCTATGATGCCGACCTGCCGGATTATAACGTGGCGGTAGACCGCTACGCCGACTGGGTGGTGGTACAGGAGTACGCTCCGCCGAAAACCGTCGATGCGCAGAAAGCCCGTCAGCGCCTGCTGGATGTTATTGCCGCCACCATCGCGGTGCTGGGGATCGCGCCTAACAAGCTGGTGCTGAAGACCCGCGAGCGCCAGAAAGGCAAGAACCAGTACCAGAAGATGAACGAGAAGGGCGAATTCATGGAGGTGAGCGAGTACAACGCCCGCCTGTGGGTCAACCTGACCGACTACCTGGATACCGGCCTGTTCCTTGACCACCGTATCGCCCGGCGAATGCTCGGCCAGATGAGCAAAGGCAAAGATTTCCTCAACCTCTTCTCCTACACCGGCAGCGCCAGCGTGCATGCTGGGCTCGGCGGGGCGGCGTCGACCACCACGGTTGACATGTCACGCACCTATCTGGAGTGGGCCGAGCGCAACCTGCGCCTGAACGGCCTCACCGGTCGCCAGCATCGCCTGATGCAGGCCGACGTGATGGGCTGGCTGCGGGAGACCGACGAGCAGTTCGATCTGATCTTTATCGATCCGCCGACCTTCTCCAACTCCAAGCGAATGGAAGAAGCGTTTGACGTGCAGCGCGATCACCTGAGCTTGATGAAAGACTTAAAACGGATGCTGCGCAAAGGCGGCACGATTATGTTCTCAAACAACAAACGCGGTTTCCGCATGGACCACGACGGGCTGGCTGAGCTGGGGCTGAAAGCACAAGATATCACCCAAAAAACGCAGTCGCAGGACTTCGCCCGCAACCGTCAGATCCATAACTGCTGGCTGATTACCGCAGCCTGAGAGGAATAGAACAAGATGTCATTAATCAGTATGCACGGTGCCTGGCTGTCGTTCAGCGACTCGCCGCTTCTGGACAACGCCGAGCTTCATATCGAAGACAACGAGCGCGTCTGCCTGGTCGGACGTAACGGCGCGGGTAAATCCACCCTGATGAAGATCCTCAACCGTGAGCAGGGTCTGGACGATGGCCGTATCGTCTATGAGCAGGATCTGGTCGTGGCGCGCCTGCAGCAGGATCCACCGCGTAACGTTGCCGGTAGCGTCTACGACTTTGTTGCCGAGGGGATCTCGGAGCAGGCCGAATACCTCAAGGGTTATCATGAGATCTCCCATCTGGTTATGAGCGATCCGAGCGAAAAAAACCTCAACGAGATGGCGCGCCTGCAAGAGCTGCTGGATCACTACGGTCTCTGGCAGATGGAAAACCGCATCAACGAGGTGCTGGCCCAGCTGGGTCTGGAAGCCGATATGGCGCTGGCGTCGCTCTCCGGCGGCTGGCTGCGTAAGGCGGCGCTGGGGCGTGCGCTGGTAAGCAACCCGCGCGTGCTGCTGCTGGACGAACCGACCAACCACCTGGATATCGAAACCATCGACTGGCTGGAAGGGTTCCTGAAAACCTTCAACGGGACGATTATCTTTATCTCCCACGACCGTTCGTTTATCCGCAACATGGCAACGCGCATTGTCGATCTCGATCGCGGCAAGCTGGTTACCTACCCGGGCAACTACGACCAGTATTTGCTGGAGAAAGAGGAGGCGCTGCGGGTTGAAGAGCTACAGAACGCCGAATTTGACCGCAAGCTGGCGCAGGAAGAGGTGTGGATCCGTCAGGGCATTAAAGCGCGTCGTACCCGCAACGAAGGGCGCGTCCGTGCCCTGAAGGCGATGCGACGCGAGCGCAGCGAACGCCGTGAGGTGATGGGCAGCGCGAAGATGCAGGTTGAAGAGGCCGCCCGCTCCGGCAAGATCGTCATTGAGATGGAGAACGTGCACTACGGCGTGGACGGCAAAAAGCTGGTTACCGATTTCTCCGCCCAGGTCCAGCGTGGCGATAAAATTGCCCTGATTGGCCCGAACGGCTGCGGTAAAACCACGCTGCTGAAGCTGATGCTAGGCCAGTTGCAGGCTGACAGCGGGCGTATTCATATCGGTACCAAGCTGGAAGTAGCCTACTTTGACCAGCACCGTGCGGAGCTGGATCCGGATCGGACGGTGATGGATAACCTCGCCGAGGGCAAGCAGGAGGTAATGGTCAACGGTAAGCCGCGCCACGTGCTGGGCTACCTGCAGGACTTCTTGTTCCACCCGAAACGGGCGATGACCCCGGTACGGGCACTCTCCGGCGGGGAGCGTAACCGCCTGCTGCTGGCGCGTCTGTTCCTCAAGCCCAGCAACCTGATGATCCTCGATGAACCGACCAACGACCTCGACGTTGAAACCCTCGAGCTGCTGGAAGAGCTAATTGATGGCTACCAGGGTACGGTTCTGCTGGTAAGCCACGATCGTCAATTTGTCGATAACACCGTGACCGAGTGCTGGATCTTTGAAGGCCAGGGGCGGATTGGCCGCTACGTGGGTGGCTATCAGGATGCGCGAGGCCAGCAGGCTGCCTCTCAGGCGCAAAAACAGTCTGTTACTAAAAAGGTGACCGACGCCCCGGCGGCAAAAGCAGAAACTGTCAAACGCGGCGGGAGCAAACTAAGCTATAACCTGCAGCGGGAACTTGAGCAGCTTCCACAACGGCTTGAAGAGCTGGAGGCGAATCTCACCGCACTGCAGGCGCAGGTTGCTGACGGGGCCTTTTTCAGCCAGCCCCATGAGCAGACGCAAAAGGTGTTAGACGAGATGGCCGCCGCTGAGCAGGCGCTGGAAGAGGCTTTTGAGCGGTGGGAGCAGCTTGAGGCGCTTAAAAACGCGACGTAATTCAGGGAGTGCGCATGTGCGAACAACATCATGATGCCCGACACATTTTGTGTTCGCAGTGCGACCTGCTGGTGGCGCTGCCACCGCTGGCGCACGGGCATAAGGCAACCTGTCCGCGCTGCGGCCATACGCTGACCACCCGCTGGGATGCTCCCCGGCAGCGCCCGCTGGCCTACTCGGTGGTGGCGCTGTTTATGCTGGCGCTGGCTAACCTCTTCCCCTTTGTCTACATGAAGGTGGCAGGGGTCACCAGTGAAGTGACGCTGATGGAGATCCCCGGCGTCATGTTCTCGGAGGATTATGCCAGCCTCGGCACCTTCTTCTTACTCTTTGTCCAGTTTGTGCCCGCGTTCTGCCTGGTCACCGTTATCCTGCTGGTGAACCAGGTTCCGCTACCCGATGGCCTGAAACGCGCTCTGGCCCGCATCTTCTTTATTTTGAAAAACTGGGGGATGGCGGAGATCTTTCTTGCCGGGGTGCTGGTCAGCTTCGTGAAGCTGCTGGCCTATGGCGATCTCGGCGTTGGCAGCAGCTTCATACCCTGGTGCCTCTTCTGTATTTTGCATCTGCGCGCGTTTCAGTGTGTCGATAAGCGCTGGCTGTGGGACGACATCGCCCCTGCACCAGCGCTTGCCCAGCCGCTGCGGGTTGGGGTGCCGGGGATTCGTCAGGGGCTACGCTCCTGCGCCTCCTGCACGGCGGTGCTGCCCATCGACCAGACGGTATGTCCTCGCTGCCATAGCCACGGCCACGCCCGGCGCAGGAACAGCATCCAGCTGACGATGGCGCTGCTGGTCACCTCTATTCTGCTTTATCTACCGGCCAACATCCTGCCTATCATGATCACCGATCTGCTCGGGGATAAGATGCCCTCGACCATTCTGGCGGGGGTGATCTTGCTCTGGAGCGAAGGCTCTTATCCGGTAGCGCTGGTGATCTTTATCGCCAGTATCATGGTGCCGACGCTGAAGATGATCGCCATCGCCTGGCTCTGCTGGGATGCGAAAGGGCACGGCAGGCGCGATAGCGAGCGCATGCATCTGATTTATGAAGTGGTTGAATTTGTTGGCCGCTGGTCGATGATTGACGTTTTCGTCATCGCCGTACTCTCTGCCCTGGTACGCATGGGCGGATTAATGAATATTTACCCCGCAATGGGCGCGTTGATGTTTGCGCTGGTTGTCATCATGACGATGATTGCGGCTATGACCTTCGACCCACGCCTGTCGTGGGATCGTGAGCCAGAATCAAGCCAGGAGGAGTCGTAAAGCATGGAGACTAAAGGTGGGGAAGCCAAAGTGCAGAAGGTGAAAAATTGGTCACCGGTATGGATCTTCCCGATTGTCACGGCGTTGATCGGGGCATGGATCCTCTTTTATCACTACAGCCATCAGGGGCCGGAGGTGACGCTGATCACCACCAATGCTGAAGGCATTGAGGCGGGAAAAACCACTATTAAAAGCCGCAGCATTGACGTCGGCGTGGTGGAGTCGGCGACGTTAACCGACGATCTGACCCACGTTGAGATCAAGGCGCGGCTGAATGCCGATATGCAAAAGCTGCTGCACGGCGACACGGTATTTTGGGTTGTGAAGCCGCAGGTCGGCAGGGAAGGGATCAGCGGGCTGGGCACGCTGCTCTCCGGGGCCTATATTGAGCTTCAGCCGGGAACCAAGGGCGGCGTGCGTGACGATTACCAGCTACTGGACTCGCCACCGCTGGCACCGCCGGATGCGAAAGGTATTCGCGTGGTGCTCGACAGCAAAAAAGCAGGCCAGCTCACCCCGGGAGATCCGGTGCTCTTCCGTGGCTATCGCGTTGGTTCGGTGGAGACCAGCGTGTTCGATCCGCAGAAGCGCACCATGAGCTATCAGCTGTTTATCAACGCGCCTAACGATCGGCTGGTGACCAGCAACGTCCGCTTCTGGAAGGACAGCGGTATCGCCGTGGATCTCACCTCGGCGGGCATGCGCGTAGAGATGGGGGCGCTGACCACCCTGTTTGGCGGCGGCGTCAGCTTTGACGTGCCCGAGGGCAACGACCTGGGCCAGCCGGTAGCAGAGAAGACGGAGTTCGATCTCTATGACAACCAGCGTAGCATTCAGGAGTCGCTCTACACCGAGCACAAAGATTTCCTGATGTTCTTTAAAGACTCTATTCGCGGCCTGCAACCGGGCGCGCCAGTGGAGTTCCGTGGCATGCGCCTTGGTACCGTCGACAAAGTACCGTTCTTTATGCCGGGCCTGCGTCAGGCATTGAACGAGGACTACCGCATTCCGGTGCTGATCCGCATTGAGCCAGAGCGGATTGCAAGCCAGATGGGTGAAAGTCCGGATATCCTTACCAACCTGCCTCAGCTGCTGGAGCGCGGCCTGCGCGGTTCGCTGAAGACCGGTAACCTGGTCACCGGCGCGCTCTATGTGGATCTGGATTTCGTCACGAAACCGCCGCCGATCACCGGCATCCGCCAGTTTGGCGGCTACAGTATTATTCCAACGGTTAGCAGCGGGCTGGCGCAGATCCAGCAGCGCCTGATGGACACGCTGGATAAGATCAACAACCTGCCGCTGAATCCGATGCTTGAGCAGGCAACCGGCACGCTTGCCGAGAGCCAGCGCACCATGCGCCGTCTGCAAGCAACGCTGGACAACCTGAATAAGCTGACCGCCAGCCAGTCGGTGCAGAGTCTGCCGCAGGATATGCAGAAAACGCTACGCGAGCTGAACCGCAGCATGCAGGGCTTCCAGCCGGGATCGGCAGCCTATAACAAGATGGTGGCGGATATGCAGCGTCTGGATCAGGTTCTGCGCGAGCTGCAGCCGGTGCTGCAAACCCTTAACCAGAAGAGCAACGCCCTGGTCTTTGAGGCGAAGGGCAAAAAAGATCCTGAGCCGAAGGGGGCAAAACAGTGAAAAAAGGGATAATCGCCATGGCAGTGCTGCTGCTCAGCGCATGCAGCAGCAGCGAGGAGACTCGCTACTATCAGCTGCCAGAAAATCCGCGGCCGGTAGCCACGTCGCAGAGCATAATGGCCGCCAGCCCCGGACAGGGGCAGCGCCAGCTGTGGATCGAGCAGGTCTCGGTGCCGGACTACCTGGCTGGCAACGGCGTGGTCTACCAGACCAGCGACGTGCAGTACGTTATCGCCAGTAACAACCTGTGGGCCAGTCCGCTCGACCAGCAGCTGCGTACCTCGCTGGTAGCCAACCTCAGCCGCAATCTTCCGGGCTGGGTGGTGGCCTCCCAGCCGCTGGGCAGCGAACAGGATACCCTTAACGTCACCGTGACCGGCTTCCATGGTCGTTACGATGGGCACGTCATTGTGAGCGGCGAGTGGCTGCTTAACCACCAGGGCTCGCTGATCAAACGTCCTTTCTATGTGGAGATGACGCAGCCGCAGGATGGCTATGACGCGATGGTGAAGGTGCTTGGCGAGGCGTGGGCGCAGCAGGCCAGCAATATGGCCCAGGAGATAAACCGCTTACCCTAGTCTGCACTAAAGTTTGCAACTACAGCCTGCAACTAATCCTAAAAAGCCATGCTTTCGTTTACGGTAGCGTGGCTTTTTTTATGCTACTGGCAGGGGATAAACCTGTGCCTGCTCACATTTTTTGTACAAACGAACCTGTGTATATCTCACATTTATGACATTGGTATGAATTTTGTGCATTGACTGCGCGTGGCGATCGCGCTATTTGTTAGACGTGGTTGCACACTTTGTAGCCACTGTTTTCTTTTCCACCAGACTCAAATAATGAGGGAAACGAGGCATGAAGAGACAAAAACGAGATCGCCTGGAACGGGCACATCAACGTGGTTACCAGGCCGGCATTGCCGGACGCTCAAAAGAGTTGTGTCCTTACCAGACGCTGAATCAGAGGTCATACTGGCTTGGAGGCTGGCGAGAAGCCATGGAGGACAGGGTAGTTATTGCCTGATTCTGTCTCTTTAAATGAAACCTCCGCCTTGCGGAGGTTTCGCCTGTCAGGGGGATCAGAACGCGGAGGTGTCCTTGAACAGACCCACTTTCAGATCGGTTGCGGTGTAGATCTGACGACCGTCAACCAGCACTTCACCATCCGCGATGCCCATGATCAGCTTACGGTTGATGACGCGTTTGAAGTGAATGCGGTAGGTAACTTTCTGCGCATTCGGTAAAATCTGGCCAGCCAGTTTCACTTCGCCTACGCCGAGCGCGCGGCCTTTACCTTCGCCACCGAGCCAGCCGAGGTAAAAACCAACCAGCTGCCACATCGCATCGAGGCCCAGGCAGCCAGGCATTACCGGATCGCCAATGAAGTGGCAACCGAAGAACCACAGATCCGGGTTGATATCCAGTTCTGCTTCAACATAGCCTTTATCGAAATTGCCGCCCGTCTCGCTCATTGTGATCACACGATCCATCATCAGCATGTTTCCTGCTGGCAACGGTGGACCATTTTCGCCAAACAGTTCACCACGACCAGAGGCAATGAGGTCTTCTTTCGTATAAGAGGTTTTGCGTTTATCTACCATGTTCTCAGTAAGCCTTATTTTAGTGAAGCACGCAGGATAGCTAACACGTGTACGCTGAACAACTCCGATCAGTTGGCTGAAAACCAGCTGAGCCAGCGCAGCGGCCACGGGTAACGATGACGTGCTTCCTGCTGCGTCGCCAGCGTAATACGTTCCTGAATGGTCTGGATCAAGGTCGTTTGCCCTTCGCCATCCCACACCAGGTCTGTTAGTAAGGGTAGTGCATCGGTCACGTCATCAATGGCCCAGATAGAAAATTGTTCTGCCTGTACTGCGTCCAACAGATCCTGGTGCAGACAGAGGTGGCGCACGTTAGCGGCGGGAACAATCACGCCCTGCTTGCCGGTCAGGCCCCGGTGCTGGCAAATGGCGAAGAAGCCTTCGATCTTCTCGTTCAGGCCGCCCACCGGCTGCGCCCGACCAAACTGATCCACCGAGCCGGTAATGGCAATATGCTGATGCAGGGGGACATCCGCCAGGGCGCTGATCAGCGCGCACAGCTCCGCCATCGAGGCGCTGTCGCCGTCTACTTCGCTGTAGGATTGCTCAAAGGTCAGCGACGCCGTAAACGGCATCTGCTGCTCCAGCTCCAGTTCGGCCATCAGGAAGGACTGCATGATCATCATGCCCTTCGCGTGGATGTTGCCTCCCAGCTCGGCTTTTCGCTCAATGTCGTGAAACTCACCGTCGCCGATATGGACCACGCAGCTAATGCGTGATGGTTCGCCATAGGGGCGGGGATGACCAGGAAACTCAACCACCGACAGAGCGTTAATCTGGCCAACGCGCTCGCCTTCGGTTTCAATGAGAATTTGCTCGAGCAGGATCTCATCCAGCATACGCTCTGGCAGGTAGCCTTCGCGCCATTCGCGCTGGGTCAGCATGGTCTGCAACTGCTCCGCGTCAAAGGTGCTCTCTTCGGTGAAGGCGGAGACCTCGCGCAGCTGGCGGCCCAGCCACAGCGGGCAGAGGGGCAGCGTCTCCTGATCGTCGGTATAGCGTACTGCGGCGCGGATCAGCACCGGCCACGCATCGTCAGCAGGCACAGGCAATCCGGCCTGCTCGGCGTTCAGGATCACCCACTGACGCCAGGTGGCCAGCGCCTCTGCGTCGGTAATCTGGATAGTCTCTTCATACTCGCTGTAGATAGACTGGGCAGCAAGATCCGGCTCCATCTCCTGGAACTCCGCCAGCGACTCGCGCTCGCCTACCAGAATAACCTTCAGCGTCAGCGGCATAGCCGGCACGCTAACGGGCAGGGGACGAGACTCGTCAAAGGAGACCCAATCGAAGCGCTGGCGGGTGACTATCGATTTCAGGCGCATCCAGAGCAGCGGCTGGCTCAGCAGGGTGCGCAAAGATACGACCAGCACGCCGCCGTTGGCCTGATGCACCAGCCCTGGCTCAAGAGCGATCTCATTATTGAACTGGCGCAGGCAACCGAATAGCTGCTCGGCTTCTACCCAGTCGGCAATCACTACGTCGCTCTGCCCGGCAAAGTTCGCCTGCGCGCTGGTGGCAGGCTTTACGCTCACCGTGCGGCCAGCAACGCTGTACTCAACGCCAACAACCGGCGACGTCGCGGGCTGGAGTTCACGGGCAGCGGCGGCGATCAGGGCCAGATACTCCGGCTCCTCCGGCGCTTTAGCCAGTAAAAAGCGTGAAGAGGCAGACGGATGCAGCAACTGCTCCAGCGCGTATTGCAAACGAGGTTGCGTGTCACCAAGAGAAAGCTCAGACTCAAGGTCAACGTCAGACGGTGTAAACACCTCCTGATAGCTATCGGTATCAGGAACAAGGTCTTGCCAGGCTAGTTTAGTAATGGTCAAAGTCGAGGTTTTATCATCAGCTGTAAAGGGCGAAATTATAGCGTAAGCGGCAATTCAGCACACGCGGAATAGATGCTTTTACCGCTATCCGGGTACCGCTCAGCTCACAGGATGTGATTTCTTTTCAGCAGATTGGCAAAAAACTGATATTCTGAACTAAGTTACACGGTAACACTGAGATCGCAATGAAATATCAACAACTGGAAAATCTTGAAAGCGGCTGGAAATGGAAGTACCTGGTGAAAAAGCACCGTGAAGGTGAACTCATCACGCGCTATTTAGAAACCAGTGCGGCTAAAGAGGCTGTCGATTTATTGCTGAAGCTCGAATACGAACCGGTTCGCGTCAACGACTGGATTGCGCAGCATATGAATGCCGCGTTAATGAACCGCATGAAGCAGACCATCCGCGCCCGGCGTAAGCGACACTTCAATGCCGAGCACCAGCACACGCGTAAAAAATCTATCGATCTGGAGTTTATGGTCTGGCAGCGTCTGGCGGGACTTGCCCAGCGGCGAGGGAAAACCCTGTCGGAGACTATTGTGCAGCTGATTGAAGATGCCGAGCATAAAGAGAAGTATGCCAGTCAGATGAGCACCCTGAAGCAGGATCTGCAGGCGCTGCTGGGCAAAGAGTAACGCATCACTCAGCGCTTCAGCAGAGAGCAGGCAATAAAAAACCCCGCATGGCGGGGTTTTTTTATAGGACGTGAACTTAAGCCTGCGGCTGAGTTACAACGTCTTTGATGCCTTTAACTTCGATCTCTACGCGACGATCCGGTGCCAGGCAGTCGATCAGTGCAGCGCGAGCTTTCACGTTGTCACAGGTGTTGCCGGTAACCGGGTTAGACTCGCCCATACCACGTGCGGAGATCTTGTTGGACGGGATACCTTTAGAGATCAGGTAGTCAACAACAGACTGAGCACGTTTCTCGGACAGACCCTGGTTGTAAGCGTCAGAACCGATACGGTCGGTGAAGCCCAGAACAACAACGGAACCGTCTTTCGGATCCAGGTTGCTCAGCTGGGTGTACATCTGATCCAGAGCCTGCTGGCCTTCTGGTTTCAGAGTCGCTTTGTTGAAGTTGAACAGTACGTCAGACTTCAGAGTGAAGTGCTTGGTAGAAACCTGCGGAGCCGGAGCCGGAGCCGGTGCAACAACCGGAGCTACGTCTTCCTGCTGGCCGAAGCGGTAGGAAACACCTACGCTCAGCATACCGTTGTCCTGACGGGTGCCCAGAGTTTTAGCATCGCCAATGTTGTTAACCCACTGGTATTCCAGACGGGTAGCGATGTCACGGGTCATTGCCCACTCTACGCCACCAGCGAATACTGGGGAAACACCGGTATCGTGGTCTTTGAAGGATGCGCCAGTGCCAGGAACCTGAGCTTTAGCATCAGCACGCCATACCATACCACCCAGGCGGGTGTAGATATCAACGTCGTCAGTGATTGGGTAGCCCAGTTTAGCGGTCAGCTGAACGCCCTGAGATTTGAAAGCACCGTTTACGTTGTCGCCTTTGTACGGCTCACGACCTAACCAGTCATAGCCCAGTTCGAAACCAACGTACGGGTTAACCTGGTAGCCGCCGTATGCGCCAGCGCCCAGCTGGTCTTCACGAGTCGGGCCATCATTAGGAATGAAGCCGTTGTCGTGGTACTGGGACCAGCCCAGTTTAGCACCAGTGTACCAGGTATTATCTTTCGGAGCGGCCTGCGCTACGGTAGCGAAGCCAGCCAGTGCCACTGCAATCGCGATAGCTGTCTTTTTCATTTTTGCGCCTCGTTATCATCCAAAAATCGCCATGAAATTCTCGCCAGAGAAAACACGGTTAAATCCTTCACCGGGGGCATTGCTCAATATTAACTCTACCGATATCTTCGGCTTATGCCGAGCACCCCTGGCGATGTAAAGTCTACAACGTAGTTGGAAACTTACAAGTGTGAACTCCGTCAGGCATATGAAAAAAAAAGAGTTGTAGACACAATATTTAACATTTATGACGATAAATTCGCCATCGGAATATCGCAGTTACCGCGCCAGACAGGCTTCGCGAGAGAATTTAGCTTAATGACCAATAGCCTGGAATCGGCACAAAATAGATCCCAGGAATTATCTTAAATTTACTTAATGAAACAAATTCGAATGAATTTTTAAGCCGGATGGCTGTCCTGAAGCCTGAGGATCGAAACGAACCGGCCGCATAATAAAGCCCATTGCATTCCCTTCCTGGGCCGCTTCAACGAGGCGGCGATGCTCATCTTCCGACAGCTCCTGTGCATGCCAGCCGATCACCACGCTGTAGTTACCCGTCTGTAATGCTTTGATCATGGAATCCAGCGTACTATCCGGCGAGAGCTGGCTGATGTGCATCAGTTTGCTTAGGGGCAGGCCTGCGGACTGTACCCATGCCCGACTCAACTTCTGCTGCGGCGTCAGCCAGAGCTGCCAGCGAGACTGCTGGCTAAGCTGCTGTAACAAGGGAAGCAGCAGCAGCTGCGTCATCATCGGCTGGTCTTCACGGTAGACCACCTCACTGATAAGGCCGGTGGCCGCAGCAGGCGTATTAACCTGTGCGCGGTTACCTGCGAAAGAAGCGTATTGAGATGAGCGATTAGCATAGCCTGAAGTGTACATAGTCATTCCAGCCCTGAGGGTTACTGTATATCTATACAGTACCCCCTGGGCGTTTAAAGATCAACCTCATTTTCTGAAAGCGTCTCGCAAATATGACCCGATCGTGCGGTGAGAAGAAAAATCATCTTGCTGATGCCGGGCAACTTCCCTATGTTCCTTTTTAACGGATGGCTTAATAAATAGAAGATATTTACGCCTTGATTTTAAAGGAATAATTATGAAAAACGTATCGTATCAAAGGATCTATCAATCTCGGGAATATCTTTCGCCGCTGGGGCATATTCACCATCGTGCACTCTTTGGTGGTTACAGCCTCGCCATAGAGGATACCGTCTTTGCAATGGTTGCCGAAGGGGCGCTCTACCTGCGCGCCTGTGAAGAGAGCGCCGCCTATTGTGTCAACACCCAGGCTCCTTTTCTCACCTTTGTGAAGCGGGGCAGGCCGGTGCTGCTCAACTACTATCGGGTCGATGATCGCCTGTGGCAGGATCGTGAAACGCTACTGACGCTGGGCAACTACTCCCTGGCGGCAGCGCGGCGCGAGAAGGTTGCGAGATACGCGCAAAAGCGGCTCAGGGATCTGCCCAACCTCAATTTTCAGCTGGAGACGCTGCTGTGGGAGGCGGGCGTTAAGGATGAACACAGCCTGAAGCTGCTGGGCGCAAAGGCGTGCTGGCTGAGGTTAAAGGAGCGCAGCCCGCTGTTGAGCATCAGGGTGCTGTTTGCGCTGGAAGGGGCTATCGCTGGTTTGCATGAGGCGGCGCTCCCGGCAGATACGCGCCGGGAGCTGACCCTCTGGTTCAAAGAGCTGCAGGCAGAGAGCAGCTTGAATCAGCGGGGAACGTGATGTTGCAGCTGGCAGATCTCCGGCAGCAGGCCAATCAGCAGGCCTATCTGCTGCAGAACCAGCGGGGCCTTGCTGTTTGGATCGGGTTCAAGCTGGCGAATACGCTCTGAGAGCGCCGCAAGCTGCTGCCCAACCCGCACTTCATCGGCAGGCTGATGGTGCAGGGCATCATCGACATAACAGACGGCATCATCCAGCAGCTGCAAAATTTCCGGCTGCTGGAGCTGCTCCCGGTGTGCCCCCAGCGTGGAGATATAGCTGGTAAAGGTGTGGTTCAGGCAGAGCAAGCGGAAAGCGACGTCGCGCATCGCCGGCGTGGCGTCCGGCTCGGTGGACATATTTGATACGACCGATGCCAGCTCCGCATCGCCGTTGTGGGCGTAGCGCCGGGCAATACGATACGCCAGACGGTTATCGCGCCCCTGGTGATACTGCTCCAGAATGGCATCCAGATAGCGACAGTTAGCCTCCAGCGCACGTTCCAGCACCCGCGGGAGGTTGCGAAAGCGCCAGTCAGGCCAGATAAAGCTCACCGCCGCCCAGGCGATGGCGCAGCCGATCAGCGTATCGATAATACGCGGGATGGCCACCTCAAAGCCCTCACCGAGCAGGTTGAAGCAGAGCAGCACCAGTAGGGTGATGAACATCGTGGCGTGGGCGTACTGCACATTGCGGAAGGCGAAAAAGAGCACCCCGGCAATGACAATCAGCACCAGTTGCCCCTCCAGCGAAGGGACAAACAGCAGGATGGGCAGCCCCACCGCCACCCCGACCAGCGTGCCGATAATACGCAGCGTCAGCCGGTGCCGGGTCGCGTTATAGTTTGGCTGGCAGACAAACAGGCTGGTCAGCAGGATCCAGTAGCCGTGCTGTAGCCCGGTGAGCTGAATAAAGGCGTAGCCCAGGCAGAGCACCACTGACATTCTCACCGCATGGCGGAACAGGGCCGATTCTGGCGTCAGGTTGCGCCTCAGACGCTGCCAGATATCGTCCAGGCCGGTCAGGCTGTCATCGGCGAGTTCATTCTCGGTGCTCTGCGGCTGCTGCATCAACGCCTGTTCAGATTCGATGGTGGCCAGCTGGGCGTCAATAGCCCGCAGGTTATCGCGCACAAAGCTCAGCGCCTCTATGGAGTCAATAGAGATGCCCTGGGCGCGGGCGTGCTCAAGCGCCGCATCAAGATGGGTAAAGGCACGCTCAAACTGCGGGTCGTGCTGATAGGGCTCACGCAGCAGAATAGCTCGAGAGAGGCGGGCGCAGGCCTGCGCCTGCATTGAGAGCATCCGCTGAAAACGAAACATCAGGGCGCTGTGGCGAAAGCGTTCGCGCAGGGCGTGGTACTGGATATGCGACGAGCTGGCGCGCTCGTGAATATCCTGGGCAACGAAATAGTAGTGCAGCGTGCGCCGGGTGCCGCGCTGGCCGCGATCCCCCCGCAGCCTCGTCAGCAGCGAGGCTTTGGTCTGGTTGAGCGTGGTCACCAGCTGGCCATTGGCCTGGGCCAGATCGTAGAGCGGGGCTTCGCTCTCACTCTCATCATCATAATCCGGATCGAAGAGGCGTGATTTTTGCTCCAGATAGTTCGCCAGCTGCCCATAGCAGCGGGAGAGGTTGTCCTGGAGAGGGCGCACCGGAAACACCAGATGCCCCACCAGCGTCAGCAGGCTGAACCACACCGCCCCCGCGAGCAGCAGCAGCGGCTGCTGGTACCACTGCTCAAAGAGCGAGATCCCCAGCATGGTGTAGATAGCGATCAGCAGCGCGCCAAAGGCGATGGTGGCATAGCGCTGCCCGAGACCACCCAGCAAGATAAACCCGCAGGTAGAGACGATAAGCCCGAAGGCAAACAGCCACGGCCAGGGAAAGAGCAGCTCCACCGAAGCCGAGGCAATAAAGAACGAGATGAGGGTAATGACCAGGTTGCGCAGCCGTCCGGTTAGCCTGTCATCCAGATCGGCCAGCGCGGCAGCCACCACGCCCAGGGTCAGCGGGATCGTGAGCTTCACCTCGCCTAGCCACCAGGGCAGGGCAACCGTGCCGCTCAGGGCGATAAAAATCCTGACGTTATAGAGCCAGGCACTGTTCCATGTGTAACGGCGAAGCAGGGGGCTTAACATGAGTTACGCATCCTTTCTGATTAAAACCGCGCCCGGGCGTTAGCTTCACGGGCAGCCTGTGCCGTCTCAACCGACACGACCCGCCGTCCAACCGGCCACAGGGCAATAGCGGCGATTTTAAAGTTGGCGATGCCCACCGGAATGCCGATGATGGTCAGACACTGGGTGATGCCGGCCAGAATATGCATTACGCATAGCCACCAGCCGAAGAGCACCAGCCAGAAAATGTTTAGCAGCGTGCCGCCGGTGTTCAACAATACGTTACGGCGGGACGGATCAAGCTCATCAACGTGCACGGCCTCGTTGCCGTAAGGCACCAGCGACAGTTTGGTAATCTCCCAGCATGAGCGGGTCAGCGGCAGGGTAAAGATAAAGACGATGCTCATCACCGTTGCCAGGATCCAGGCCAGCGTTGTGGCGAAGCCGCCCAGGAAGAAGTTAAGAATATTCAGTACAGTACGCATAAATCCTCGGAGTTATCTGCCAAACGAGAAAGGCCCGCTAAGTGTAACGTCTTTTTACGCTGGAGCGTGAATTCTCTGGCGGGTACACTGACGGCAACGTTATGACCAGAGAAACGGCACATCATGGAACTGAAAGCGACTTCACTCGGAAAACGTCTGGCCCAGCACCCCTATGACCGGGCTGTCATGCTCCACGCAGGCATAAAGGTTTCCGGCGATCGCCATGAGTATCTTATTCCCTATAATCAACTTTTGGCGATTGTCTGCAAACGCGGGCTGGTCTGGGGCGAGCTGGAGTTCGTGCTATCAGATGCCAAAGTCGTGCGCCTGCACGGCACCGAGTGGGCGCAGACCCAGCAGTTCTACCAGCATCTCAATGCCCACTGGCAGGCATGGAGCAGCCAGATGAGCGAGGTCGCCGCGGGCGTATTGCAGGAGACGGTGGAGACCCTCTCCAGCGGCATGAAGGCCAGCCGGTGGCTCACCCGGCAGCAGACTACGGGCCTGCAGGATCGGATCCGTAACGCCTTTGCGGCGCTGCCATTGCCGCTGGCCCGTCTCGAGGAGTTCGATAACTGCCGCGAGGCGTGGCGGCAGTGTCAGGGCTGGCTGGTGGACGTCGAGGCCAGCCGGGCAGCGCATAACCGGGAGTACACCCGCAAGATGCTGGTGCAGTACGCGCCGTTTTTTGCCAGCGTCGAATCCTCACCGCTTAACCCGGCCCAGGCGGAGGCAGTGGTAAACGGCGAGCAGTCGCTGCTGGTACTCGCCGGGGCGGGAAGCGGCAAGACCTCGGTGCTGGTCGCCCGCGCGGGCTGGCTGCTAATGCGTGGTGAAGCGGCAGCGGATCAGATCCTGCTTCTGGCCTTTGGCCGGAAAGCGGCTGATGAGATGGACGATCGTATCCGCGAGCGTCTGAACACTGATGAGATTGCCGCCCAGACCTTTCATGCCCTGGCGCTCGCCATCATTCAGCACGGCAGCAAAAAGGTGCCCACCGTCAGCGCGTTGGAGAGCGATACCGATGCCCGTCAGGCCCTGTTTATTGAGGCCTGGCAGCAGCAGTGCAGCGAGAAAAAAGCCCAGGCGAAAGGCTGGCGGCAGTGGCTGGAAGAGGAGCTGGAGTGGGAGGTGTGCGAAGGCAATTTCTGGGACGATAAAGCACTACAGCGTCGCCTCGCCGGACGCCTCGATCGCTGGGTTAGCCTGATGCGCATGCACGGCGGCGCGCAGGCGGAGATGATCGCCAGCGCACCGGAGGAGGTGCGTAACCTGTTCTCAAAGCGGGTGAAGCTGATGGCTCCGCTGCTCAAGGCGTGGAAAACGGCGCTCAAGGCGGAAAATGCCGTCGACTTCTCCGGGCTGATCCATCAGGCGATCAACATCCTTGAGAAGGGGCGTTTTATCAGCCCCTGGAAGCATATTCTGGTGGATGAGTTCCAGGATATCTCTCCCCAGCGTGCAGCGCTACTGGCGGCGCTGCGCAAGCACAACTCAAACACTACGCTCTTTGCCGTCGGCGATGACTGGCAGGCGATCTATCGCTTCAGCGGGGCGCAGCTCTCTCTGACCACCGCGTTTCATCACTACTTTGGCGAGGGTGAAAGCTGCGTGCTGGATACCACCTACCGCTTTACCCACCGTATCGGCGACGTAGCCAACCGCTTTATCCAGCAGAACCCGCACCAGCTCAGAAAGCCGCTCAATAGCCTGGCGGCAGGGGAGAAGAATGCGGTGACGCTGCTGGCTGAGGATCGGCTCGACGCTCTGCTGGATAAGCTCAGCGGCTACGCAAAGCCTGACGAGCGGATCCTGCTGCTGGCGCGCTATCACTATCTCAAGCCAGCGGTGCTGGAGAAGGCCGCAACCCGCTGGCCACAGCTGACGCTCGACTTTATGACCATCCACGCCAGCAAGGGGCAGCAGGCGGACTATGTCATCGTGCTGGGGTTGCAGGAGGGTAAAGAGGGCTTTCCGGCCCCGGCGCGGGAGTCCATTATGGAGCAGGCGCTGCTGCCCGCACCGGAGGATTTCCCGGACGCCGAAGAGCGTCGTCTGCTCTACGTGGCCCTGACCCGCGCCCGCAAGCGCGTCTGGCTGCTGTTCAGTAAAGACGCGCCGTCGCCGTTTGTGGAAGATTTGAAGCAGTTAGGGGTGACCGTAGTGCGCAAACCATGATGTTGCCCGGCGGCGCTGTGCTTGCACGGGCCTACAAAACCCCGTAGGCCGGGTAAGCGTATGCGCCACCCGGCGATAGATTATTTGAGGCGATCGGCAAGGTAGCGCTGATAGTCCGGGATTTGTATATCAAAGCTTTCGCCGAAATGCGCCGACTCAATGATAAAGTCCGCGGTAGAGACGTTGGTCGCCACCGGGATATTCCACACCGTGGCCAGGCGCAGCAGGGCTTTCACGTCCGGATCGTGCGGCACGGCGTTGAGCGGATCCCAGAAGAAGATCAGCACGTCGATTTTGCTCTCAGAGATTAACGCACCCACCTGCTGGTCGCCGCCCATCGGTCCGCTCAGCATGGCGTTTACCGGCAGGCCGGTGGCGCGCTGGATCAGGTTACCCGTTGTGCCGGTGGCATACAGCTCGTGCTGGGCCAGCAGCGCGTGATGGCGCTCGACCCAGTTCATTAGCATTGTTTTGCAGTGATCGTGAGCCACCAGCGCAATGTGTTTCCGCGCCGGAAGCGTACGTGTCGTCAGTTCCATAGTCCGTTTCCATTATTGAATTTTGCTACAGATTACTGGAAGCGTTTGATGCTGCAAGAGAAAGGCGTAAAAAAAGCGCGGCTGGAAAAGGGAATGTGATTTATCGCACTCTCAGGAGGGGGGCTGTAGCTTTACCCACTCCATAAAGCGGCTGCGGGTTTGCGTATCGGCCTGCTGATACCAGTACTTCAGCCGCTGCTCGGTCAGATCCTGCGACGGTGGCACGTCCAGCTCCGATACGCTCGAGAGCAGGGTGCTATCATCCGCCATTTTATTGGCAAACTGCGGCAGTGAAGCATGATGCCCCTGTTTGTTATAGCGTTCGGTATCCCGCTCATAGTCGATCCCCTCCGGCGTCTGCGTGACCGGCAGAATATCCACCCTGGCGGGAATAGGCACCGCGTGCCCATCTAATAGCGAAATTTGCGGCGCGGCGTCAAACATCTCCGACTCTCGCTGCGTCTCCAGCCGGGGCAGCGTCACGTTAACAAGGTTAATGGAGCGGGTGTTAAAGCTGACGATCAGCGGCGGGGAGATCCACACTCGCTGCTCACGGTTGGTCATACGGATGCTTTTCTCTACACGGAACACCAGCTGGTGCGGGCCGTTCTCCAGCTCAATACTCCCCGCACCGCGCAATAGCGAGCTGGAGACCTTTTTACCGTCGAGGATCAGCAGATCGATCTCCGTTGCCAGGCGCAGGGTCGTTGCGAAAGCGGTAACCGGCATTAAGCAGACAATCAGTGCGGTGGCAAAGCCGGCTTTCATAAAATCTCCGCTGTTTTTGAGGGGTTAAAAGCGTGTCTGAACATGTCAAAAAGTATGTTTAGTAACATATAGAGTTATGCCTCTTATTACCCTCATGCAGAGGTATGGGATAGATGGTCGACCGTCCCGGTTTGGCATACACTTGAGAAAAAAGCCTGGAGATGATTATGAAAGAGACCGATATTGCTGGCATTCTGAAATCAACCCACACCATTGCGTTGGTGGGCGCAAGCGACAAGCCCGATCGACCCAGCTACCGGGTAATGAAATACCTGCTCGATCAGGGTTATCACGTGATCCCGGTGTCGCCGAAGGTGGCGGGGAAGACGCTGCTGGGCCAGCAGGGCTACGCGACGCTGGCTGAAATTCCTGAGAAGGTCGATATGGTTGACGTGTTCCGCCAGTCGGAGGCGGCCTGGGGGGTAGCGCAGGAGGCTATCGCTATCGGGGCGCAAACGCTGTGGTTACAGCTGGGCGTCATCAACGAGCAGGCTGCGGTACTGGCGCGTGATGCGGGGCTAAACGTGGTGATGGATCGCTGCCCGGCAATTGAGATCCCACGCCTGGGCCTCAGTCGCTAATGGCAGGCCATTAAAAAAACAGACCCCGCTCTGGCGGGGTCTTGTCAGTTGCGCAGCCGGGGGGCCTGAAGCTGTTTGCGGATAGAGCGCGCCAGCTCATCCATCGAGGGCTGTTCCGGATGCTCCTCCTGCACTTCGCTGCTAAGCTGAGCTTCGGCCAGGTAGGTGTGCACCGGCTGTCCGTCATCATCTTCCATCACGACGTGATACCACGGGGCGACGCGCAGATCCGGGTTAACGGCCAGCTCGTCAGCTGAGGGTTCGTCAAGGGAGTATTCCGGGTCGATATCCACTACCACGCCCAAAAATCCCAGCAGAGAGTGGCGCACCTGCTGGCCAATGCCGTATTTGCTGGCAATCATAGTCACCTCCAGGAAACAGTTCTTATCCCCAATATGGGGATAAGGTTCCAGAATTCAAGCTACATGACGCGACAGGCAAACCCTTTAAGATACAGTCCTTCCGGGTAGGGAGCGATCACCGGGTGATCGGCGGCCTGACGGAACTGCTCTATAAATTGTACATCACGACCCGCATCTATTGCGGCATCAGCGATGATTTTCTGAAATAAATCGGTGGTCATCAGGCCAGAGCAGGAGAAGGTCAGCAGCACGCCGCCAGGGTTCAACAGCTGGATCGCCAGCATATTGATATCCTTATAGCCACGGCAGGCCCCCATCAGCTGGCTTTTGTTCTCCACAAACTTCGGCGGATCCATCACAATCACGTCAAACTTCTCGCCGCTATCACGATACTTACGCAGCAGTTTGAAGACGTCATCGCGCACGAATTCCGCTTTGCTCAGATCGAGCTGGTTCAGCTCGACGTTCTGCTTCGCCACGTCCAGCGCTTCCTGGGAGGTATCGACGCTCACGACCTGAGCGCAGCCGCCCATTAGCGCGGAGACCGCAAAGCCACCGGTGTAGGAGAAGCAGTTCAGCACGCGCTTATCCGCAACGTACTGGCGGGTCGCCAGGCGGCTGTCGCGCTGGTCGAGGTAGTAGCCGGTCTTATGTCCGGCCTGGATATCCACCAGCAGCTTCATGCCGTTCTCTTCGATCGGCAGCAGCGGCGGCGGCAGCTCACCGCTCACCGGCCCCTGGGTCAGCTCCATACCCTCTTTTTTACGCACCGCGACGTCGCTGCGATCGTAAATTGCGCACTCAGGGTAGCGCTCCTGCAGAGCCGCTACCAGCGCCGGGCGCTGATACTCTGCGCCTGCGCTCAGCAGCTGCAGCACCAGGAAGTTGCCGAAGCGGTCGATAGTCACGCCGGGCAGACCGTCAGACTCACCGGCGATCAGGCGATAGCTGTCGAGGCCATCGCGCTTCGCCAGCCAGTCGCGCCACTGCTGGGCCTGGGTCAGGCGGCGGCTGAAGAAAGCGATATCCACGCTTTCGTTTTTATCGAACGTCCAGACGCGAGCACGGATCTGCGAAGCAGGGGAGTATGCGCCGCGGGCTAACCATTTTCCCTGATGGTCAACAATATCAACGGTTTCACCGAGGCTGGCTTTGCCTTCCATGCGGGCAACCGCACCAGAGAAGACCCAGGGATGACGGCGCAGCAACGACTTCTCGCGCCCTTTGGCTAACACTAAACGTACGCTCATAATAAATTGTATTGTCTTTATGAAGAAAATGGCCGCCATTTTCCTGGGTTAGAGCAGGAAAAGCAATTCAGCAATCGGCAGGTAAAAAAAAGCCAGTACCATCAAGGTACTGGCAAGACAGACAGGCAATGAGAGTTAATACTTTTAGTCTGGTACAGCAAAGCGAAGCGGTATGTAGGGAAAAATCTGAGAGTAGCGTTGCGGAGTGACACAACCTGTCGCGGCCCTCAATAACATTGTTGTATACCCCGATAACAATGGATGAAAAGATGGCGACGGATGAGTATCACTACCAGTTTATGGCAGAGCCTGTGACCTCTGTAACGGGCCAGCTGCTGGGCGTTGAGATAAGCACTCAGCTGGAGAGTAAAGGTCTGCGCACGCAGCATCCTGAACTTATCATCAGCATGTGGCGTCCCGAGGCGAAACGCAATTTCCTTTATGCTCAGCTTTCAGCAATTGCGAAGCAGGCGGCCTGGATCCGCAGGCGGGGCATCTTTGTCTCGCTGCCCGTTTATGATGAAGAGTCGGCGGTGCTGCTCAGCTATGACAATGCCCTACGCGGAGCGCTGTCGGCCCTACCCTTCGTTAAGCTGGCGCTCTCTGAGAAGATCTGTTCGGTACGGGATGAAATTACGGGAACGTCTAACGCCATTTGGCTGGACGATCTTGGGAAGGGTAGCGCGGATGTATCGGGCCTGGTCGCCTGTCGTTACGAGGCCGTAAAGCTGGAAACCACCTTTTTTAATGATGAAGTTATTAAGCCGACTTTTACCATACTGATCAAAAACCTGAAAAAATACTGCGAGCGGATTATTGTTCAGGACCTGGAAAACAGGCGCTATATTCCAGTTCTTCAGGAGGCGGGGATCTGGGGCGTGCAGGGCACGTTTTATCGCCCGGTCCCTTTCCTGAAAGTACACACGTTAATGTAAGAAAAATTTTGCCAGCATACGCTACCCTTAGTGAATCAAAGAAGGAGTGTCATCATGGCCCAAGAGAACGTTACAAAAGATAAAGCCTCCTCCTGCATCAAATGCTGGGTTCACGGCAGCGTTCAGGGGGTTGGGTTTCGCTATAGCACCCAGCGTGAGGCACATCGCCTTGGTTTGACTGGCTACGCCCGTAACCTGGACGATGGCAGCGTTGAGGTACTGGCCTGTGGCGAAGATGAGAAGATAGCCGAGCTGCTTGAGTGGCTGAAAGCAGGGGGGCCGCGCAGCGCCCGGGTCGACAACGTCTTAACCGAGCCGCATCAGCCCACCCGAGAGTGGACCAACTTTGGTATCCGCTACTAAATGCACTTCACCGGTTTTGGCAGGCCAGCAATCTTAGTGGCCTGCTTGGCCGGGCCTTTCGGAAAGAGGCGGTAGAGGTAGCGGCTGTTGCCTTTCTCTTCGCCAAACTTGTTGGCCATTGCCTTGACCAGCATGCGAATCGCTGGCGAGGTGTTAAATTCCAGATAGAACTCACGCACGAAGCGCACCACTTCCCAATGCTCAGGCGAGAGGGTAATGGACTCCTGCGCCGCAATGACCTCTGCCAGGCCTTCGCTCCACTGGCTGCTCTCTTTCAGATAGCCGTCGTTATCGGTCTCTATCTCTTTACCTTCAAAGCTCAACATAATCATTCACGAGTCAGCTAAAAACCGCTGCAGTGTAGCAAAAAACAAAGCCCCGCATAAGCGGGGCCTGAGGTGATGCCTGAGCGGTTAGTCCCGGCTGGAGAAGCCCAGGATGCTCAGCAGGCTGACAAAGATGTTGTACAGCGAGACGTAGAGGCTGACGGTGGCGCGAATGTAGTTGGTTTCGCCGCCGTGGATGATGTTGCTGGTCTCATACAGGATTGCACCGGTAGAGATCAGGATAAACACCGCGCTAATCGCCAGATGCAGAGCCGGCAGCTGCAGGAAGATGTTGGCTACCATGCCGAGCAGCACTACCACGATCCCCGCCATCAGCATACCGCCGAGGAAGGACATATCTTTACGCGTGGTTAGCACGTAGGCCGAGCAGCAGAAGAAGGTCAGGGCAGTACCGCCCAGCGCCAGGCCAATCAGATCGCCCATGCCCGCCGAGAGGTAAGCGTTAAGCATCGGTCCAAGGATATAGCCCAGGAAGCCGGTAAAGGCGAACGCGGCCAGGATACCAGAGGGTTTGTCCGCCAGCTTATAGGTCAGGAACATTAAGCCGTACATACCCACCAGAGTCAGGATCAGCCCCGGCGACGGCAGGCCCAGCACCGTACTGGCGGTCGCGGTGATCGCGGAGAATGCCAGAGTCAGGCTGAGCATAAAATAGGTGTTTCGCAGCACTTTATGCGTGCTGAGCAGCGATGTACGCCCGCGTGAAGCGCTAACAATACGATCCATGAGTCACTCTCTTATGACAGATGTAATTAAGGGTGAAGGATAGGTAAACAGAGCGGCAGCTTAAAGCGGTTTTACCCATCTTTACCTGAACAACAATAACTTACGCATGGCGTAATCTGCTTTAAATTGTACTTTGGCTAGCAGAATTGAACATTTGCGCATCGTAAACAGATCAACCTCTTATAGGTGCCTGAAAACTATTGCCTTCTTGCCAGGTGGGCGCTAAGAGTGTCAGAGGTAACGTTAATCAGTACACTATTAAGGCAAAGGATATGAAACCACAGACAGGTCACCGTTTTGCCCTTTCACTACTGGCAACGGGCATAATAAGCATAAGCACCGGTACACTGGCGGCGCAGGTTCCGGCAGGAACTGCCCTGGCAGAGCAGCAAACCCTGGTCCGCAACAACGGCAGCGAGCCTGCGTCTCTCGATCCGCATAAGGTAGAAAGCAACGTCGAATTCGATATTATCAGCGACTTATTCGATGGGCTGGTGGCGATCAGAAAAGATGGCAGCGTGGAGCCTCGATTAGCAGAGAAGTGGGATAATCAGGACAACACCGTCTGGACCTTCCACCTGCGGCCGGGCATTACCTGGTCCGACGGGACGGCGATTACTGCTCAGGACGTGGTCTGGAGCTGGCAGCGTCTGGTGGATCCGGCTACCGGCTCGCCCTACGCCACCTATCCGGGCAATATGCACATCGTCAACGCAGCAGATATTGCGCAGGGCAAAAAGACCCCGGATACGCTGGGCGTCAAGGCGCTGGACGACTCCACATTACAGGTCACGCTCAGCCAACCCACGGCCTCTTTCCTGCCCATGCTGGCGCACCCGTCGCTGGTGCCGGTTGATAAGGTGCTGATTGGCCGTTTTGCCGAGAAGTGGACTAAGCCGGAGCACTTCGTCGGCAGCGGACCGTACAAAATCAACGACTGGGTAGTGAACGAGAAGATTATCGCCGTGCGCAATCCCCGTTACTGGGATGATAAGCACACCGTCATTAACACCGTTACCTATCTACCTATTAGCGCCGAGACCGCCGACGTAAACCGCTACAAGGCGGGCGAAATCGATATGACCAACACCATTCCGGTTAACCAGTTTGCCCAGTTGAAAAAGACCCTCGGCGCAGAGGTGCATATCACGCCGCAGCTGGCGACCTACTACTATCAGTTTAATACCACGAAGCCGCCCTTTAACGATGCACGGGTGCGCCGGGCGCTCAATATGGCGCTGGACAAAGATATCATTGCCAACAAGGTGATGGGGCAGGGGCAGCGCCCGGCGTGGGTCATCAGCCAGCCGGAGATCGGCGGTGTGACCATCGCCTCACCGGACTACGCCTCCTGGCCACGGGAGAAGCGCATTGCCGAGGCGAAAAAGCTGCTGGCGGAAGCCGGGTTCGACACGGCGCATCCTCTAACCTTTAACCTGCTCTATAACACCATGGAGACTCACCAGCGCATCGCCATTGCCGCCAGCTCAATGTGGCAGAAGAACCTTGGCGTGACCGCGAAGCTGCAAAATCAGGAGTGGAAAACCATGCTTGATACCATGCACACCGGCAACTTCGACGCCGTGCGCTACGCGTGGATAGCGGACTACGACGATGCGGCAACCTTCCTGAATACGTTCCGCACCGGCGACAGCGAGAATACCTCCCTGTACAGCAACCCGGCCTATGATGAGTTAATGCAGAGTGCGGCAAAGGCGCAGGACGCTAACGAGCGTGGAAAATACTATCAGCAGGCGGAAGCGATTCTGGCGCAGGACGTACCAGCTATCCCGGTTTATCACTATGTCAGGGCGCGTTTAGTGAAACCATGGGTAGGCGGGTTTGATCCCAGCAACCTCGGCTACGTTTTTACAAAGGATTTGTATATCACTAAACATTGAGGATTGTGCTGATTAAATGGTCAATATGCTGTTCTTTCAGCCGATTAGCAGCATATTGCTTGTTTTTCAGGCAAACAGATAGCACAGGGGTTTACACGGCGCATCGAGGTGTTTATAGTGCGCCTCATTCCGGAAGTGTGGCCGAGCGGTTGAAGGCACCGGTCTTGAAAACCGGCGACCCGAAAGGGTTCCAGAGTTCGAATCTCTGCGCTTCCGCCAAATGCGGAATAGCCCTGCGATAGCAATATCGCAGGGCTTTTTTCTTTGGGAGATTTAATTTGCCCGTTATTGCTTGCTATCAGTAACAGATGAAGCGCGAGATGCTTTTCACGCGCTACACCCTTTATCTGACTGAGACGCCGATCGCTATAGCTTTTTTGATAGCTTAAAATCCAGAAGCGCATTGTTAAATACTTGCCACGTTCTTTCATCAGGAGCGGCCGGAATTTTGGCACGTTTAACTGCCAAAAGAGCAGCTTTGCAAAACTCAGGATCCCCACCTTCTGCTGTTGCACTGATTACAGTGCCATCTCGTTGGAGCGTAAGGCGTATAGAGCACACTTTTCCTCGATATAAATTCGGGTTATCGAGATTTTCTCTTACTGCACTGTGTATCTTTTCCGCATAGCTATTGATTTCAGACTTTTGTTGTCTGCCCTCAGCAAACTGTAAATTTTGTACACTATCGCCACCTGAACGCGCTGATGAAGTCTCAGAAGCACTCTTCCCTGCACTGTTACAAGCCACTAATTGTAATGACATCATTAGCACAAGTGGCATAACACGTTTTAACTGCATGGTAGGCTTTCCCTATAGGTAATATTGATAGCATTCAATAGTAATTTATCTCTTTAGTAAAAGTAAACTCTGAGCGTCATTGTCTAATGCCCACGCTACATAAAATGAGATTTATTAACCTGATAAGGTGGTTTTCAATTTTAGTGCCAGAACGGTGCGCTCGCTATCAGGAATATTTAGACGTTAACAAACGGTACAGACAATATTTTTTGTAATCTTCTTAAATTCGCTCTTGCGCCAGCAGAAAGGTGGGAATACCATCACCTAACTGTATGGATATACAGTATGTGGAAAATACAAATTTTAAGAGGAAAAAATTATGCCCGGTTTTAATTATGGCGGTGGTGTTGGTGATGGTACTGGTTGGAGTTCAGAACGAGGTAATGATACGAATCCAGGGGCGGACAACGGTCCAGGTAATAGCGGCAATCATGACCCTGTTTTATCAGGAGATAAACCAGGTGTTATCAGTACGCCTTTTGGTAACGTAACGGTAAACTCTAATGCTCAACAGATAATGAATGGTATTGTAATGACCACCGATAACTCGACGCTGGTGGAGTACAACGGTTCAACGTACCGAGTTTTGAATTCAATTCTTGACCACTCTTTTATGAAACCTGAGCCAGGGGTAAACTCAGGAGTCACAGCTACTACACCGAGTCGTATCGCGCTTGCTACAAGCGCTTTCGTGAGTGCTCAGCAAAAGGCGAATAATGCTGCAGCGAATATCACACAGGCGAACGCTAATATTAATCAGGCTCAGGCTCGCTTAAATAATGCGAATAATGCAATTCCACTTCGACAGGCTGAAGTTAACGCTGCTCAAAGTGTATTTGATGCTGCTAACGCCCGAGCTTTATCTCTGGCCGCATTTGCGCATGCAGAGCCGATCTCTCCCCAGTTCCGGGCCTGGCAGCAGGCTGGCTTTGAGGCGCAAAAGGCACAAAATTCACTAAACGGTGCTAAAAATAACTTAACCAATACGCTTAATGAAAAAGTGGGAGCTGAGCAAGCACTCAATGATGCTTACAATGCGGTGACTGCTGCTAATGCAGAAAAACAAGCTGCTGATTTGGCGGTAATTTCAGCAGCGGATATGAAAGATGCCATCACTACAGCCACCACGTTTTTTGAGAATGTTTCGAAAAAATTTGGTGATAAGGCAGCTTTTCTTGCTCAGGAGTTCGCTGCTGATGCGCGAGGAAAAACTATTCGCAATGCAACTGAAGCATTGGCAATGTTTGAAAAGCATAAAGGAACAGCTCTGTCCAGGTTGAGCGTATCGGATAAAGAAGCTATTGCAAATGCTTTTAAGTCGCTGGACCATGCTGATATGGCAAAACAACTCTATGCATATAGTAAGGTGTTTGGACGCTTTAATACGATTGCAGACTTAGTGGATCTTTATAACGCGGTATATAAGGGAGTGACTACTGATGACTGGAAGGATGCTATCTATAAGTTTGAGTCGCTAGCCGCCGGAAAAATTGCTGGGGAACTGGTCGCTGTTGCATTTGCAGTTGCAGGCTCGCCGCTGAGCCTGGTCGGATTTGGTGTAGTCATGATGCTCAGTGGTGCTTTTTTTAGTAATGAAACGGTGCTAAGCGTTATTAATACATCTTTGGGGATGTGACGACACGAGGCCAGAGTTATCTGGCCTTTTTCTTGTTTTTAATAAATGGTGCAACAATTACCAGAGGGATAGCCAGAAGAAAACATATCACAGGCATAAGGACCGAAAAAAACTTAGCTGCAGTTCTTTCATTAACGATTTGATTCTGCCAAAAATTAGGCGTGTATCTCATGCCTGCTTTTTCTAAGACGAACCAGGCGATGGGAAAGAGGAGACAGTTTACGGAAGAAAGAATAAAAAAACCTTGTTCACGGCCCGTGAGTTCATCCCATTTACGGCTATACAATGTATGATAGAAACCAATCCCCCACATCAATAAACCCCATCCGCTTTTCTTGATATAATATTTTGTATTCATTGTTCTTCCTTAAAATCATAGTAGATAGATTTTATCATAACGTGGAGCAGATTGCTGGTTTCAACGTCTCAAAGACGAAGCCTTCCTGAGCCAATTAACGCTTATTCATAACGTAGCGACTGAAAATATAACTGCTTTCACTGGAAGCTGCTTGTGCGAAGTGATAAAGATTAAGGAAAGATGAGGCGCTAACTGACGTTAAGGCCGCTGCGATTAGACCGACAGAGACGTCAGCGCAGGAGAACTGATGAAAAAATTGCTGCTTATCGTTTTTACCCTGATGGCCTTCGCCGCGAACTCTGTTCTGTGCCGCATTGCGTTGCGCGAAGGCCATGCCGATCCCGTAACATTCAGCACGTTACGTCTGCTGGCAGGGGCGGTTGTGCTACTTCTTCTCCAGCTGGCTTCACGTGGATGGGGTGGCATTCGCTGGAACGTGGTTAACGCAGGCCTGCTCACCGCCTATGTTTTCCTGTTTTCACTCGCCTATCTTCATCTTGATACCGCCACCGGCGCGCTGCTGCTTTTTGGTGCCGTTCAGGTCTGCATGGTGCTGTGGGGAGCATTGCAGGGGGAAAAAACGGGTCCGCGTAAGATGTCCGGCATTGCTGTTGCCATCGCGGGCATAGCGATTTTGCTCCTGCCAGGCGCCAGCATGCCCTCTACTGTACCCGCGGTGATGATGATCGCCTCCGGGCTGGCATGGGGCGCTTATTCAGTAAGAGGCAAGCGCGTATCCGACCCAACCGGGGCCACCGCCGGGAACTTTCTCCTGAGCGTGCCGATTATCGCCGCGCTGTTTCTGCTCTCGCCGGATCGCGCTTTAGCAGACCAATGGGGCATTCTCCTTGCCCTCATCTCCGGTGGTATAACTTCTGGGCTTGCCTACGTTCTCTGGTATGTCATCGTTCGCAGCATATCATCGGCAACGGCCAGCACTCTGCAACTGAGCGTACCCTGTCTGGCTGCGCTGGGAGGCAACCTGTTTCTGGGGGAGATCCCGAGCATCCGGATGGTTATTGCCGCCATGCTGGTACTGGCCGGGATCCTGATTGTGATTGCAGCCGATCGTGCCGTGGCTCGATGATATCTGGCGCGGTAACGCCGTAACCAGGTTATACAGCACTTATCCTATACGTAATTTTTACAAGATGTTAGCTGCTAATACTACCTGAAAAAGGGTACAATCAGCGCCTTGCCGCCGCCGAGAATGAGGTGCTGATGCTTAACCTGGATGAAATTGGGCAATCAGTCCGTAACAATGTTCAGCTCGTTATCGATCATATTGGTTTACCTTTAGCTATTGGGCCAATTAGCGATGAAGATTATCGTGTTCTATGTGGCGGATATGGTCAGCTTGAGTGGGACTATGCTCTAAATACCTATGGTAACGATCCTGACAAATTCGAGTTTTGTATAAAGCTCGTTATGCAAGGTGCTGTTCAGGGGATACCAGCAGGTGCTGCAATATGCATTTATGGAATTGAAGAAAAGACCTTTCACATCCACATCATTGAAAGATTCACCCGAGACGATGAAGAGCACCCGCTAAATGGGCGAATGGTATTAATTACGCTTATGAGCGCCTACATTTTCTGTAAAGCAGTTGAGTGTGAGACTGTGCAAATTGTAGAACCCGTGCCGCATCTTCACGAGTTTTATGCGTCTTTTGGCTTTGTGATGGAACGTTGTGGCTACATCATGTCAAATTCAGTATCTGCGCTTGAAGATGTATTTATCAAATTTGCACAATTAGAGTAGACGGGATCCCGCCCGTGATTGTAGGATTGGTTACCTGTTTACCGGACAGGTAACAAACGCATCGTTTTGAGCAGTTATGCATTCACGATGTTACCAATCGGTAGAGGCGATTGGTAAAGGTTAGCTTTATCAGCTACCTTTAATTTGAAGAAGTTACGAGACACATTGGTCTCTGGAGTCATTATGAAAACTCAAAAAGCAACCAAGTCACAGGTAACGTTCGACACGATGAAAGCATTCGCAGGTATGGGTGCTGCGGTTGAAGTTCTGATGAAGGCTGCACCTGCCGCGTTCAACCATGCTACTGTTTCGGGTAAGGAACAGCAAGGTAAGCAGCGTCGTCGTAAGGCAGCATAAACATAGCTGGTGCTTTTTGAAAAACCCGCCATTGAGCGGGTTTTTTTATGCCCAACAAAAAGTTCAGTGAATCTCACTGGACCTCAACAAGACTATTTAGGACCCAGCATCGCCTCGAGCTGTTTCTCATCAGGCATGCCAACGACCTGCTGCAGCTCGCGATTGTCATTCATGTAGTAAATTGCTGGCGTCGCCGCTGCGCCCATTTCATCCATCAGCTGCTGGTTATATTGCAGGATACCAAACGTCTCCTTTGAGGTGCCTGCGACGGTGGGGATTTTTTGCCCATTAGATAACTCATATTCACGCCATGCTTTAGCTGGATCCTTTGCATTCAGTATTGCAGAGGCGTATGGCCCGCTTTTGGGGTTGATCACCGCCACCAGCAGCGTATTTAACTCCACCTTTCCGGATGTGACCCACGGCTGCGCTGCTGCCCAAAACTGTTTGCAATAAGGACAGAATGGATCGGCAAAAACGACGATTTTTCGTGGTGCCGTCGGGTTGCCCTCTTTGATACTCTTCGCGCTGGTAAGCTTTTCCCATAGCTGACGCCCTTGCGGGATATATAACTCCTGCTTAAAAAGTGCTTCGCTGAGATTATTTCCTTTTTCGTCGTACATGTAGCCGGAGATGGCATGCTTACCGTCCGGCGTCAGCCAGACGTTGACGCCGACGCCCTGGTATTTGCCGATCCAGCTGCGTAAACCACCCTCGGATTTGACCTCTTTAATAATCTCTACGCCCTGTTTTTCAACCTGCTGTACTGCGGGCGGCAACGAATCGCTGGCAAAGGCCAGCAGTGGAAACGTGCTTAACAGTGCTAAACATCTATGCAGCATCATCTATCTCCGTATGTCATAACCATTAACAGGGATGTTAACACCGGAAACGAGTGCGTTGGTATATACTACAGACCGATCGGCGGCGTTGGTCGTTGGTCTTTCCTCGCTTTGGGTTGGTCCCCAAAGTTATACCGGGAGGTTTGGTCACCGCCCGGGTAAAGAAACCCGCTTCGGTGGGTTTTTTTACGTCTCGATGCTGCCCGTCTTTCCAGGCTGTCAGAACGTTTTTTCTGAACAACTGCCGCAGGGTTAGTGCAGGGTTGATAGATAAATATTAGCGACAATAATAATAGCAATCAACGGTAATATATTAATTATGGTAATATAATGCGTATAATGTTGATAAATATAGAAAAATAAATCCCAGCGTTGGAAGGGAGTCAGAGAAGGGGAGTTACTGTTTTCTGGTCGCCAGCAACTCTTTAAACAGCCTGTCGAAGCCGTCAACTTTCTCTTTCAAATCAGCCAGGTGTCTCTCTTTTTCACTCTGCGGCAGCCTGTCATACAGGTTAACCAGCTCCGTATGTTCTGCCCCCAGCAGCGTCCAGCCAGGCCCGGTGCGATCTTCAACGTATGCACCGGATTTTCTGACGTAGTTCATTGCTTCTGCCAGATCGGGACGAATCTCTTCCGGTTTGACCCCCAGCAACGCAGCAAACTTCAGCGTTGCATCGGTATTAAGCGGCGTCGTTCCGTTGAGATAGTGACTTATCGACGCCTGCGTGCTAAAGCCAAGCGCCTCCGCAGCCCGCTCTTGCGTAAGGCGCAAAGTCACTTTCTTCTCGTCCCAAATGTCGCGGAGACGTTTAGCTGCGTCAGCTTCAGCTGCATCAAGGGTTTTCTTTCTCATGAGTGCATAGTATTCGCAAAATTAATGAAGTTCTAAGGCCAACGTTATTGACCAATAATATTAGCATAACTAATATTATTGGCGAGGGGTAGTCTGAAGTTTAGATCCCGACATCCTTTTTTTGCCCTGACGGCACTTCATTGGTACAGAGGAGAGATCGCAATGCACGCTGTAAACCCACCCCTGGCTACGGCTCAGAGGCTGTGATCATGAGCATGATGTTGATGGCCAGAGCAATGGCGATAAAAACAGGTAACCCGCTGCGTAAGCTGGTGCTGATTAAATTAGCCGATAACGCCAACGATAGCGGCGAGTGCTGGCCATCTTACCGGCATATAGCCGATCATTGTGAATGCAGCCGGAGCGCGGTACGCGAGCATGTCGGGGCGTTAATCGCGCTGGGGCTGCTGGCAAAAGTGAACCGCACCGGGAGCAATAACGGGAAAGGTAATGCGTCAAATGTCTATACGCTCCACCTTGACTCCCCTGTGCCACCAAAAAGCACACCCGCTGTGCAGCCTGCAGACAGGTCTGTGTCGTCAGAAAGCACACCCCCTGTGTCATGTAGCGGCACCAGAATCAGTCACTCTTTTGATCCGATCATTGATCCTAAGGCGGTAATCGACGGATATAACGACATTTTTGCCGATCTGCTGCCTGCGGCGATGCTTGATGCCGATCGCCACCGCCAGATCAGCCGCCTGTCATCCCACATGACGCGTAAAAGTACCGGCGCGTTTCTGGGCTATTTCGAAAAATTTCGCAACATCGCCCCCGATTTCTATTTCGGCGGAGAAGACGGCAGCGGCTGGCGCGCCAGCTTCGACTACCTGATGAGACCTGAAACGCTGCGCAAAACGCGCGAGGGGGCGCTATGACGCCACAGGAGCTGGAAGCCTGCGTGCTGGCGGGGTTGCTCAACGGCGGCGCTACGCCGGACGCATTTGATGTGCTGGCGGGCACCCCTGATGAGGCCTTCTGCACGGTGTTTTACCGCCGCACCTTTCGTGAAATTAAAAAGCAGGCGCTGGGAAGCGGACTTATTGACATGCTGTTTATCAGCGAAGCGCTGGGAGGCTCCAGCCTTGCCGATTTGTCAGAAATTGCCCGGCTGCCAGCAACGGTACCGAACCTGAAGGGATACGCCGGGAAAATGGTTAAGGCGTGGCGCAGCCGGGAAATAGCCCGTCTGTTGCAGGAGAGCGCCGAGGCTATCCGCACTGCGGTAAACCAGGCGCAGCGCGATCTGTTTATTGATAAAGCCGTTGCCCAGCTGCTGGATATGACCGCTGATACCGGGAACGTTTTGCCTCTGCATATTGCCGATCTCCTGCCGCGTTACCAGGAGACGCTGCACAAGCGTCTGGATGGGAGCAGTTCATCACCTAATCTGCTGACCGGTATTAACGAGCTGGATGACGCGATGGGGGGAATTAATCCACAGGATCTGGTGGTAGTAGCCGGGCGTCCGGGAATGGGCAAGACCGAGCTGGCGCTTAAAATCGTTGCGGGTGTGACTGCGAGGGGCGGCGGGGCGCTGATCTTCAGCATGGAGATGGCCGCCCTGCAGATTGCCGAGCGCGCCCTGGCAGACAGCCAGTCGATGCCGGTCTCACGGTTACGCAATCCTGACCAGCTGAATGACAGTGAATGGACAGGTTTGACGGAGGCAATCAGTGAACTGGCGAGCCGTGATATCTGGATTGTAGATGCCACGGATCTGACTATTGAGCAGATCAGGGCTATTGCCGAAACCCATAAGCGGCGCTATTCGCATCTGGCCACGATCGTGGTGGATTACCTTGGGCTGATAAAAAAACCGCAGGCTGAGCGCAACGATCTCGCTGTAGCCCATATCTCTCGCAACCTGAAAACCATGGCGATGCGTCTTCATACGCCAACGTTCGCGCTCAGCCAGCTCTCCCGCGCCGTAGACTCCCGACCTGCCGCGCAGCGGCGTCCAGTGATGTCCGATCTTCGGGACTCCGGCGCTATCGAGCAGGACGCGGACAGCATTCTGTTTCTCTATCGGGATGAAGTCTATAACCCCGAAACCCCGGCCGCAGGCATTGCCGAGGTGATCCTGGGCAAATGCCGCTTTGCCGCGGCGGGCACCGTTATCTATCAACAATTTAAGCATGGCCACTTTCTGCCCGTCGATCAACACATTGGCAAAGAGAAAACGCGCCTGCGGCTGGCGGCAGAAAGAGCAGGAAGGCCGCAGCGGAAGTATTCCGAGCTTTACAGCAGTGAGAAATTTTAAACGCGCCTGACCAGCGCTACACAGACCGAGGAAAGACCTATGATCGAAACAATCTCAATCCGGGGTTCAACGTATACCGACGACGGCTGCGACTGGACTGAATTTATTCTCTGGCAGATGAACGCGGGTGCCCGCGCTCGCAGTCGCTCGGTATTCGTACCGGCTCCGCATCCGGTGCAGGTAGTGACGCCGTACATACCCGTTATGGCGCAAAAAGGCGCTGCCACTCGCAGAGCTGCGTTAGAGACGAAAAATGAGACGGCAACCAGCACGCTGTCGGCGCAAAAGTTGGTGGCCATCATGCAGGGGAGAACGCTCTCTTACCAGGCAATTCTTACCGCTATAGCCAGGCAGCACAGTGAAATAAAGATCACGCTGCCTCAGTTGCAGAAGCGCGTATTTGCGCTTCTGCAGTCAAACCTGGTCGACATTCGCCGCCACGACGATATGCCGGTGACGCACTTTACACTTTACAGCGTCGATCCGCGCTTTTTCGCCCTCTCAGATAAAAACGCCAGAACATAAATCTTCACCGGGCAGCTGATTACTCACTGCCCGGCAATCACACCTTCAGCCCACCCGCATCAACTCTCAGCACGCCACTAAAATAACCAGTCCTGGTTATTTTTTGTTAACTATATGGATACAAAAGGAAAAAAGATCGCGTTTTTTAATTTCGTTTATCTAAAAGTTTGCACTTATTGGGAGGTGAGGGTATAACTACTGTAGATTTGTACAGTGTTATTACCTGGAGGTGAACATGCTCGATAAGAAGGAGGCCGGAAGATATCTTCCTGACGACGGCCGAGTACTGTTCACCTGCAAAAACGGTAAGGTTACCGCGACAAGAGTCATCCACGACGATGAACATGTCGCCTCACTTAAGGCCTTGATCGAACTTGTAAAGATGGCTGGCTATACCGTGGTACCGGAAGACGATCCTGAGATGTAACTCCGCGGCGGGCTTGAACACCCCGACGTGCTGTTTCTGAACAAATGCGGCGTTAACAAGGATGATTGATGGCGCGATATATATTTTTACTATGCCATAGCTGCATATTTATCCCGCCAGATTTTATCCCCTCTGTTAATTGTGACACGTCCGTGCCTGTCGCGCCGGGGGTGTTTCGTATACAGCATATCTGGAACAGGAGGTATTAATATGATCTATCCAAACGCAACCGGAAAATCCGCTGAGGCGGCACGGCTGTTAACTCTGGAGTCAGTCTGGATCCAGGGCAAGCTGCGTATGTGGGGACGCTGGTCAGTTATAGGCAGTGGCCATACCGGCAATATGTTTAATGCCCTGCTGACGTCGACAAAAATATCTAAAACGGCCATCCAGCAGGTGTTATCACATTTAAAAGCTTCCGGCATGGATGAACAGGATTTAAAAACCTACTTCCTCGATCTGCTGAGCGGCAAACAAAAATCCAGCCTCGCGTTCTGCACGGATAGCGAAGGGTTAATAATGGATAACGTCATTGCTGAAGTGCTGGTGCGGGCCGGGCACGATGGGCTGTTTAAGGTCATTAACGATCGCTACCGCTACCGGATGAGTAAAAAAGAGATGGCTCGCCAGCTCAATGCAAAACACCCGGAATGGAGCCTCCGTACCTGCGAAAATCGCATCGATGTCTATCTGCAACTCGCTGAATTTATGCTGTATTCGCCTATGTGCGTACAATTTGATAAAAATCCGCAAAGATTTCGTTTGCAAAGTTGCGCGGGTGTTGGTTGAATTCAGATAAGCTTGTGAAGTTTTACCCGCTGCGACCAACAGCGTAAAAAATAGTTATCGCGGGAGCCTCTCCAGCTTCCGCCAGATATAACCCGCCACCGTGCGGGTTTTTTTATTTCAGGCCCCGGGAATCACTATCAGACGATCCCGTTATTAAACAGAGCCCGCGGGCCTGACCCTCTCTCTTACCCTATAGCGTCCTCTTTTACGCGGGCGTGGAAATACAGCGTATGAACCCTACAGATGGACACAGCCTTCCTTACTGGTGGTCGTCGATGCTCGGTGTTTTTTCGCTTCTCTCTTTGCAGGATTACGTTTTCATCGTCGGGGCAGCGATCTCGGCATATTTCACGATTAAAACGTATTACGCGAAGCGGCGCGATGAGCGTAATCGACTGGCAGAGGAAAAGAAACGTACCCGGCTGCTGGAGGCCTATCTCAACGAGATGGCGACCAGACCAGCCCATGAGCGACCGGCAACGGCCGAAGTGATTACCGAAGCAATGAGGAGGATTGGCCATGACCCAGCTGATTAAAAAAGCGGGCGGGGCGGCTGGCGTTGTCTGCTCTGTCGGGATGATTATCGCGATGGTGCTCAACGCCGGGCATGTCCGGACAAACGAGCGTGGGCTAAGGCTGATCGGCAACGCCGAGTCCTGCCGCCGGGATCCCTACCTCTGTCCGGCAGGGGTGCTCACCGACGGCATCGGTAATACCCATAACGTCAACCTCGGCGTGCAGAAAACGGATGCGCAGATTGCGGCCGACTGGGAGAAAAACATCCTGGCGGCAGAGCGGTGCGTCAACGCCTGGGCCGCCGGAAAGCGCCTGAGCGATAACACCTTCGCCGCCGTCACTTCGCTGACCTTTAACGTTGGCTGTGGCGCGATGCAGCGTTCCACACTCTTCAGGCTGCTACGCCAGGAGAGAGTGTCCGAGGCCTGCGCGCAGTTTACGCGCTGGATCTATGCCGGAGGCGTGCCGCTGGCGGGGCTGAAAACGCGCCGCAGCAATGAGCGGGCGCTCTGTCTGGAGGGCGTGCCATGAACCGCCTTGCAGTCCTTTTTTCTGGCGCAGCGTTAGCGCTGCTGGCAGCGGCAGGCCTCGCCGTTTTTCATTATGGCAGCCAGTACGCCAGAGAGAAAAATCGTGCGGATAACGCCGATCGTCTGGCAAGCAGCGCCGCTGCGGTAGCTGCAAACCTCCAGCGTACCGTATCGATTTTCAACACCGTCACCGAGGCTAATCAGCATGCAAAAAACCAGATTACGCTGGACGTATCAAGCGCTGCGCGTGAAATCCACTCGGCTGTGGCGAATGATGAGTGCGCTCTTCGCACTATTCCTGCTGACGCAGACAGTCGGCTGCGGCACTACGCAACCCGCCTGGGTTCCCGCACCGCCGCTCCCGCTCCCGTCCAGTTTGACCGCTGAAACCCCACAGCCCGCCATCCCGCCCGGAAGATTGCGCTGGGGCCAAAGCCTTGACCTGAACCTTTCTCTGCTCGCCGCGTTAGGCCAGTGCAACCGGGACAAAGCCGATATCAGAGATATCGAAATTCAACGGCAAACCAGTCTGAAGTGAGGAATCTACTGTGAGTAATGACAGCACCACGCGCGGCTACCTGACACCGGTGGGAGACGGCCCCGCGTATGACGAAGCGTTAGAGCGGGAGATTGGCCGCTGGATAAGCGGCGTTGCCGGTCTGCCAGCCGAACAGGTTCTCCCTCTCTGGAACGCGCCGCAGCCACCTGTACATACCGACGGCACGACATGGTGTGAATTTAGCATTACGACCGTGCCACCCCCCTTAAGCCAGTCTGATGTCCAGGTTTCAGACGAGCAGTCTGAACAGTGGACTTGGGAAGAGCTCGCCGTGAGCTGCAGCTTCTATGGCCCGCTAAGCGCAACAACGTCCGCCACCTTTCGTGCCGGAATGTTTATTGAGCAGAACAACGCTGAGCTGAACGTCTGCGGGCTGTCGCTGGTTGACGCCGGGGCCATTCAGAGCCTGCCAGAGCTTATCGATAATCAGCGGGTGCGGCGTTACGACCTTAACGTAACGCTCTCCCGCAAAAATACCCGGACCTACAACGTCAGGGCACTTAAATCTGCATCTACACACTACTTCGGAGAGTAAACTATGCCACAGGGATTACCTGTATCTAACGTCGTTAACGTCGACGTGATCATGTCACCACGCGCGGCCGCGGGTCGCAATTTTGGTGCGCTACTGATTCTTGGCTCCTCAACAACCATCCCAGTTAGCGAGCGCATTCGCCTCTACGCCTCGGCTGAAGATATCGGCGATGATTTTGGCGTTGATAGCCCGGAATATCAGGCAGCAGCGGTCTACTTCTCGCAGTCGCCAACCCCGCAGGAGGTCTACATCGGCCGCTGGGCGAAAACCCTGGCCACCACCGAGAGCGGTGAGACGGAGACGCTCACCGAGGCCGTCAACGCGGTACTGCAGTATACCAACTGGTACGGACTGGGTGTGGCGGACAGTGAGGCTATCGACGACGCCGAGTGGCTGAATGTCGCTTCAGCGATCGAATCCGCCAGCTTGAGCCGCATCCTGGCGATCACCGTCAGCGATCCGCAAACTCTCGATGCCGCGTCGACCACCGATCTTGCTTCCCGGCTGAAAGCGGCGAAATACGCCCGCACCTTTGTGCAGTACTCCACCAGCAGCAACTATGCGGCGCTGTCGGCCTTTAGCCGCGCGTTTACCGTTGACTTCAACGGCAGCAACACCACCATCACCCTGAAGTTCAAGCAGGAGCCTGGCATCACTTATGAAGCGCTGACCGTGAACCAGGCGGCGGCGCTGGATAGCAAAAACTGCAACGTCTTTGTCTACTACCAGAACGACACGGCCATCCTGCAACAGGGAGTGATGGCTAACGGCGACTTCTTTGATGAGCGCCACGGGCTGGACTGGCTGCAGAACTATGTCCAGACCAACCTGTTCAACATGCTCTATACCAGCACCAGCAAGGTACCTCAGACCGATGCGGGGGTCACTCGCCTGCTTGCCAACGTGGAACAGTCGATGGATCAGGCGGTGACCAACGGTCTGATTGCGCCGGGCATCTGGAGCGGTGGCCCGGTTGGCCAGCTGGCGTCCGGGGAGACGCTGACCAAAGGTTATTACGTTTATGCTCAGCCGTTGGCCGAGCAGGCTCAGGCCGATCGCGAGGCGCGCAAAGCGCCATTAATTCAGGTTGCGTGCAAACTGGCGGGTGCCGTGCACTACGCCGACGTACAGATTAACGTTGTTCGATAAGGAAAAACTCAATGGCTACTTACTCTTTTATGGATGTTACCGCCTCTCTCGTTGGACCTACTGGCGAAATCGATTTTGGCTACGGCTCGGCTAACGCCGACGAGGGGATCGTCGTGTCGATGGGTGAATCAAAAAACACCATGACCGTGGGTCTGGATGGCGAAGTGATGCACAGCCTGCATGCGAATAAGAGCGGCACCATTGCCGTCAGCCTGCTGAAAACCTCCCCGGTCAACAGGAAGCTCTCCCTGATGTATAACGCTCAGAGCCTCTCCACCGCGGCCTGGGGCAAAAATGTCATCGTGATCCGCAACAAGGCCAGCGGTGAAACGGTGACGGCCCGCAGCGTAGCGTTCTCGAAACAGCCGGACGTCTCCAATGCCAAAGATATTGGCGTGGTGAAGTGGGAGTTTAACTGCGGCAAAATTGATCAGCTGCTTGGGGAGTTTTAATCGATGGAGTTTGAAATCAAAGGCCACGCGTATCGCGTGGCAAAGCTTACCGTCTTCGATCAGCTGAAGGTCACCCGCAAACTGCTGCCGGTGCTGGCCGGGATGATGGCGGACGTGGGCAGCCTGCGCGCGCTGCTGCCTGCTGAAGGGAAAATGGACGGTGCGCAGGGGGATGCGCTGGCACCGGTGTTTGAAAAGGTGCTGCCGCGCCTTGCCGATGCGCTCTCCTCCCTGAGCGAGGAGGATACCAGTGCCATTATCCATCCCTGTCTTGGCGTCGTTGCGCGCCAGAATGGCAAGGGCTGGACAGCGGTATTTACCGGCGGCGAACTGATGTTTGACGATATCGACCTCTTCACCATGCTCCAGCTGGTGGCGCGGGTGGTCGCCGACTCGCTGGGAAATTTTTTGCCCGCACTCCCTACCAGCGCGACGCCGGACCTGCATCAAGCCTGACGCTCAATAGCCTGCCGGATGGGCTTTCATACCTTCTTGACCCGGTTGACGCCGGGTTAATTCCCTACAGCGCGTTGAAAGATGGATCGATCGATCTGTGTGACGTCGCGCTGATGAATGACCATCTGGCCGTCAAAGCGGATAACCACTATCGCATTGAGAAATGGAGAGAGAGTAATGAATCCTAATATGATTGTGGCCCTCCTCGGCTCTCTCGGCGTGCCGTCCGGGGAGGGCGGCGGGCAAAGCCTTGAATCGCTGCTGGCAGGTGCCGCGCAGGGTGCGCTTAAGCTGGGTCTGGCGGTAAAAGACACTGCGCTGTCGATCTATGATTTTACGCTCACCACCGCAACCGGACTGGATAATCTCTATGCTATCTCCCAGCGCACGGGGGCGAGCGTAGAGGGGATCGAATCCATCGGCTATGGGGTATCGCAGGCGGGAGGCAACGTCGATGACGCACGCGGCTCGCTTGAGAACCTGTCCCGCTTTGTGCAGCAGGCGCCTGGGGCAGAGCGTTTTCTCAGCCAGCTGGATATTCAGGTACGCGATGCGTCCGGTCACCCACGGGATACGGCTGTTATCTTTACCGAAGTGGGCCAGAAACTCGGCGCGATACCGCTACCTCTCGCCAGCCAGCGCGCAAAAACGTTGGGCATCAGTGATGATACCCTGGCGGCGATGCGCGGCGGGGCGAGCAGCTTCTCAGCGCAGCATAGCGTCATGGCGAAGACCCTTGGCTTTAACGCTGATGACGCTGCTGCAGACGCTAACCGGTTCATGACCTCCCTACGGGAGGTCAGCGCCGTGGTTGACATGGTGCAGGAGAAAATCGGCTCCCGCCTTGCCGGGGGGATGGCGGGCTGGCTCGACACACTAAGCCACTTCATTCTCGATAATTATCCGCGTATTGAGCAGGCGCTGCTCGGGATCGTCGACGGGATCGTGGCCCTGGGTGATACCCTCATATCCCTGTTTCTGGGGATCCTCGAAGGCGCGTTAGATCTTGCTGACTGGTGGGGCGCGCTTGATGGGCAGACCCAGGATCTCATCACGCTGCTGGGCGGGCTGGCCCTCGCCCTCAGCGGACTGAATAGTGCGTTTCTAATGTCACCTGTCGGGCTTATCCTCGCTCTGGCAGCGGCCATTGCGCTGCTGTGGGACGACTACAAAAAATGGACCGAGGGCGGGCAGAGCTTTATCAACTGGGGTGAATGGCAGCCCGTCATTGATGACGCGATAGCACTTATCAGCGATTTCAAAACCGCCATCAGCAGTCTCGTACATGCTGTCGCCGGGCTGCTTAACATTGACCTGGGCACGTGGTCACTAAAATGGGACTTCAGCAATGCGATTGCGCAGCTGGGTGAGTTCAACCAGATGCTTAAAATGCTCGCCGAGCTGCTGAAAGCCGTGGGTGAAAATCGTTGGTCCGACGCCGTTGAAATCGGTAAGAGCATGTTTAAGCAGGGTAGCGATAAGCCTGATGCGCTGCCTGCGGTAACGAACAGTGCGAACAAAGTGGCCGACTGGATTAAGGAACATTTTCATATTGATACGCGAAACGTCGGTAAAACGATTATGGACTGGGGTGAGGGTGATAAGGCTGCTGTGCTCAACCCGGAGAATAACCGGAGCATCTACTCTCGCGATCTGATCGAACAGGAGCGGGCTACCGCCATCGCGACGAACGTTGCCGGGCCGCAGCTTGAACAACACAACAGCTACCACATCTACGGCAGCAGCGCGCAGCAGATCGGGACCGAGGTGGAGCAGCGTCAGCTCTCCGCCAACGCACAGTTTATGCGCAGCAACCAGGTAAAGGTGGGCTAATGGATTATCTTTCAACGCTGTTTCATCATCATACGCGACAAATCGGCGTGATTATTCCCAGCGTCGTCACCTCTGAAACGCACACCGATACGTTGACGATTACCGAGCATCCGATTGAGGATGGTGCGGTGATTGCCGATCACGCCTATAAAAAACCGGCAGAGCTGACGATGAAGGTCGGTTTTGCCGGCGGTGGTGCGCTGCTGGACTTTGCCGGCAGCCTTACTGCTACCAGTCTGTTAGGGCTGAGCCCACAGGAGACCTACCAGCAGCTGCTGGATCTGCAGGCGTCTCGAATGCCGTTCAACGTCACCACCGGAAAGCGGCAGTACAAAAATATGCTGATCGCCACGCTGAGCGTGACCACGGATAAAACGAGCGAAAACGTCCTTTTTGCTGATCTGACGCTGAAAGAGGTCATTCTCGTCCAGACCAAAAAGGTCTACGTGGCGGAGAAGAGTGAGATGAAGACGGGCGTCAATACGGCTGAGGTGCACAATACTGGCATCAAAACTACCAAGCCGGCAGGCGGCGTTGCGTTAGCTGCAGGAGGGTAACGATGACAATTGAAGAGATCCCGCTTACCGCAGATAACCAGCAGTTCAGTATCACTCTTGCTGGCACGACCTGGCAGGTGCGTATTATCTGGCGGGACAGGTGTTGGGTTATGGATCTGCAGGATGAGAGGGGAGAAGCATTAGTTTCCGGCCTGCCTCTGGTCGCCGGGGGGGATCTGCTGGCGCAGTATGCCTGCCTGCAGCCGGGCTTTAAGCTGATGGTTGTCTGCGACGCCAGTGGCCAGGAGTATCCCACGCAGACCGATCTGGGCAGCAACAGTCACCTACTGGTTATTACGGAGTAAGCAGCATGGCACAGAACTGGATGCGCCACTTCGAATTACAGCTTGCTGACAAAGACGGGGAGTGGATCGACTTTAGCGAATTTAAGGTGTTTTTCACGTGTAACTGGTACAACAGCAGCATGCCGCGAACCGCAGAGGTTAAAATTTATAACCTTAAAGCGGAAACGGTAAGCCGGATCGCCGGAAAAGCGTTTACCCGCATTCGAATTGTTGCTGGTTACGACGGCATCGCCCCGGACGTAGCGGCTAGCAGCGTGGGTCAGGCGCGAGAGGTGAATGCAGCAGCGGTAGGGCAGAGCGACGGCCGCAACTACGGTATGATCTTTAGCGGTGAAATTAGCGCCACGCAGACTGGAAGAGAGGAGAAGGAGACGCTCTCTACCTGGGTACAGATTAAAGCCACGGACAGTGACAAAGCGCTGATCACCACCACTACCGCCCGGACACTGTCAGCGGGCTATACGCCTGAGGATATCGATCGCCTGTTAATGAAGGATTTTTCTGTCGACGGTATTACTGAAGGGCTGAAGCCGAAAATGCCCACCACGGTCTATCCGCGTGGCCGGGTACTGTTTGGCATGACCCGGCATCTTATGGATAACCTGGCCGCCCAGTGCACCGCAACCTGGCAGTTCGTGGATGGTAAGCGGCAGATGATTGCCGATCATGAGTATGTTCATGAGGCGATCCTGCTGAGCAGCACTACCGGGCTGATTGGTTCCCCGACGGCGATTGACGACGGTATAAAGGTGAAGATGCTGATTAACCCCAACATCCGCATGATGGGGCTGGTGCAGCTTGACCAGCATATACCGTTTCCCGCAGTGCCGAACGGTGTTTATAGCGTGCGCGAGATCCTCTATACCGGCGACACCAGGGGGCAGCAGTGGTACATGGAGATGGTTTGCAGGCCGCCCGGCGTCGAAGATCCCTCTCCGAAGGCGACGCCGCCAAACAGCGCTTAAGATTGCGCCTACCCGATGATAAACAGCCCGCCACCCGGCGGGTTTTTGCTTTCTGGAGCTTATCCTATGTCCATATCAGACCAGACCCGCAGCGGCGAGCTCGCCGAAGTCTTTAAATCTGAGCGGGAGACCATCAAAAACCAGCTCCGCGTCGCCATGCCGGGCATTATCCAATCTTTCAATCCTGATGCCGTCACCGCGGTGGTACAGCCCGCTATTCGCTATGTGCATATTGATATCAACGGCAAGCGAACAACGCAAGACTACCCCCTGCTGGTGGACGTGCCGGTGGCCTTTCCCCGCGGCGGCGGCTGTACGCTGACCTTTCCCGTGCGGCCCGGCGACGAGTGCGAGCTGATCTTTAACGATCGCTGTATCGATTTCTGGTGGCAGAGTGGCGGCGTGCAGGAGCCGGTGGACGATCGCATGCACGATCTTTCTGATGCGATCTGTTTTGTTGGCCCGATGTCTCAGGCGCAAAAGATCGGCAATATCAGCACCCGCGCCGCGCAGTTGCGTACCGACGACGGGGCGGCGTTTGTCGAAGTGGCTGCTGGGCATAACATCACAATAACCACCCCCGGCAAGCTTAGCGCTACCGCGCAGGGGGGCACCATTGTGACTTCACCCACTATTACCCTTAACGGCAACGTCACGATCAACGGCAGCCTGTCGCAGGGAATGGGGGCCGCAGGCGGTACGGCGACGCTGCGTGGTCCCGTCACGGTGACGAACGATGTGACGGCGGGTGGTAAAAGCGTGATGACGCATACCCACAGCGGCGTGCAGACCGGCGGCGGCAATACGGGAGGACCCAACTGATGCAGTACCGACAGGAGGATGCTGACGGCGACTATACCTTCGGCAGCGGTGACGATAGCTGGCTCATTGATTCACCGGAGGCGGTGGCCCAAGCCGTAAAAACCCGTTTTATGCTCTGGTATGGGCAGTGGTTCCTGAATACCACCGAGGGAATGCCGTGGATCCAGTCCGTGCTGGGCAAGCAGAGTCCGGAGGTCTACAGCCTTGCTGTTCGCCAGCGCATACTAGAAACCCAGGGCGTAAACGCCATTCAGGCGTTCGATACCACGCTCAACACCTCATCCCGCCGCGTAATATTCACCGCGACAATTGACACCCGCTACGGGATCACCACCGTCACAAGCGAGGCATAATGGCACTTAATCTCGACACGCTGGGGTTATCCGCAAGGGTAACTGACCAGGGGATCAGCGCGCCTGACTATCAGGCAATTCTCGCTGGCATTACCGGCTACTTTCAGCAGATCTACGGTACGGATGCGTACCTTGAGCCGGACAGCAAAGATGGGCAGATGGTGGCGCTGGTGGCATTGGCGGTGCACGATGCCAACAACACGGCTATTCAGGTCTATAACTCCTTTTCGCCAGCCACCGCCATGAGCGATGCCCTGACGCGCAACGTTAAAATCAACGGGATTGTGCGTAAGGCGGCCACCCACTCGACGGTGGACGTTACGCTCACTGGCCAGACGGGAACCATCGTTACCAACGGTTCCGTAAAAGATAGCCGGGGGGTGGTCTGGACGCTTCCGACCAGCGTAACGATTGGCAGCGGCGGCACCGTTACCGCCACCGCCACGTGTGTGACCGCAGGTGCCGTGGAGGCGCTGGCGGGCAGCATCACCCGCATCGCCACCCCTACGCTGGGCTGGTTCACGGTATCGAACGCCGTGTCGGCCACGCCGGGCGTGGAGGCCGAGCGGGATGCGCAGATCCGCATCCGCCAGGCGCAGAGCGTAGCCATTTCATCTATTACCCCTTTCGAGGCGCTGGAGGGGGCGATTGCTAACGTGGCCGGAGTAACGCGTCACAAGCTTTATGAAAACGATACGGGGGCGGCGGATGCCAACGGGCTACCGGCGCACTCTCTGTCGGCGATCGTGGACGGGGGAGACGTGACGGCCATCGCGCAGACCCTTCGCGGCAAGAAGGGCCAGGGCGTCAGCACCTTTGGATCGACAGCCGTTACCGTTGCCGATCTCTATGGCAACCCGCATGTTATCCGCTTTTCCCGCTCAACGAACGTGCCTGTTTACGTGGCAATAACCTTAAGCGTCTTTTCCGGGTACACCACTCAGGTGGGAGAGCAGATTAAACAGGCTATCGCTGATTACGTTAACGGCTTGGGCATTGGCGATGATGTGCTGCTGAGCCGCGTGTATTCGCCGGCTAACCTTGGCGTGGTCAGCGGAGGAAGCAGCCGATACTACGACATCAACGCGCTGCGGATCGGTCGATCGTCTGCCAGCGTGGTGGCCGCCAATATTGTCATCGCCTATAACGAGTCGGCCTCGTGCAGCGCGGCCAATATTGCGATAACGGTGGCGTCATGAGTAAGTACACCGACCTCATCACCAACTATCACGCTACCCGGCCGCTTTTTGTTAGCCATATCGATCTTAGCACGCGGCCGCTGATTGACACATCGAGTGCAATTCAGGGGCTTATCGAGGCGTTTGACATTGACCATGCGACCGGCGTGCAGCTCGATACGCTGGGGCTGTGGATCGGCAGATCGCGGCAGGTGAGCGAGCCGATATCCGGGGTCTACTTCTGCTGGGATACCGATGGCCTGGGCTACGACCAGGGGGTGTGGCAAGGTCCCTACGATCCTGACGCGGGCTATACCACCCTTAGCGATGAGACCTATCGCATCATCCTGAAAGCCAAAATTGCGATTAACAGCTGGGACGGACAGAACGACTCGCTGCCTGTCATTCTCGATGCGGCTACCAACGGCTCAGGGCTGCGTATGCAGATTGTTGATAATCAGGATATGACCATCGCAGTCTGGGTTTTTCCCGAGACGGATATTGCAGACGTCTCGCTAGAGCTGATTGCCGCAATCAAGCAGGGATATTTAACCGTAAAGGCCGCTGGCGTCTGGGCTGGCGATATTCAAACACCATCCATTCTCACTCCATCAACAGGTTCGACATTTTTCGGCTTCGACATGGACAACGACTATATCGTCGGCTTCGATAGCGGCGCATGGGGAGTAAAACTCTAATGGCTACAAATGACTTTAAGCCCTTCGCAACAGGGGCAGGTGCTAACGTAACGGCGCAGGCAGAGTGGGCATCGCTTCCGGCACTGTTTACCGGTTTTCAATCTGGCAAAGCGTCCAGCGCTCAGGTGAATAAAGCGATTCGCCAGGCCAGCTTTATCTCTGCCGCCCTGGCGCAATATGTCGCCAATAAAAGCGGGCAGGACGTGCTGGACGACGGCGATCTGGCTGGATTCATCGCCAAGCTGGTCAGCGGCCTGGGGAAAGATTTCCAGCCAGCAGATGCCACGCTGACCAACCTTAGCGGTAAATCCGTGGCTGGGCTTCTCACATACCTTGGTTTTCAGGAAGGCACCAACTGGTCAAAAACTCCTGGTGGTCTGATCGTACAGCGCGGAACCTTTGGATATAACGTTGGCACCACTGAAACCAACGTGACGCTACCACGTGCGTTCACAACAAATAAATATATTGTCGTAATGACGTGGAGCGACCGAAATTTCGGCAACACTACCACAAAAACGGAGCCAGCCGCGGTTGCTACCGTTGCCACGACCAGAACCACAACGGGGTTCCAGGCCTGGCAAGCTGGGGTCGGCGGATACAACGTTGATTATATTGCGGTGGGGTACTAAGTATGAATTATTTATATAGTCCGTCAGCGGGCGGTTTTTTTCCACTCGCCGATAAAGAGATTTTTATTATGGCAAATCTTTGGCCCTCGGACGGCATCGAAATTACAGAGAGCGAACATGACGTTCTGTTCCCGGTTCCAAACGATAAAATTATTGGATTAAATAACGGCAAGCCTGCCTGGATCGATTTACCGCCACCTACAAACGCTCAACGCATTGAGCAGGCAGAACTCTATCGGCAAGCGCTGTTAAAACAGGCTGACGAGATTACTGCAGACTGGCGAACAGAACTGCTATTAGATGAAATCAGCGATGTGAACAGAGAAAAATTTTCTGCATGGATGGCCTATAAACGGGAAGTTAAAGCCGTGGATATCTCCACGGCCCCTAATATTATATGGCCTCTTCAGCCGGAGGTGTAGGCCATTCGATACCAGGTGCTGTTGACGTATCAACACGATTTAACAGCACTCTGTATTTTTTCCAGGCTAACAACAAATCCTGTTCATCATCTGTAGCCATATCCAGATCTTGCGCATCCTGTAGTGGTGCTATTGCTATATTAGCTTCAGCAAAAAGTCGGTTTTTTTTCTGTTCAGCAAGCGAAACTAAATTTTCATATGTGGGAAGTGGAACATCTATCCAGCAGGGAGTTCCATTACTTGTAGCCGACCTCGTTTTTCCTATTGGTGAAATCAAAAATTCCTTATAGATATCTTCCGATATTTCAATAGCATCGTTCGGCCACGAACCGGATGCCTTGTATTCACCCATCATGTTTTTAGGGTAAAAGAGTAACGTTTTTGCGCTAAAAAAATACATTGCTTCACCTCTGATGATTACAGATATAATTTTAAATTAGGGTTTTAAAAATTAAATCCCGATTGCTATCCATGCACCAGTTACAGCTCCCGTCTCGACTGTCGCTACAGACGAATAACCTCTAAATTGGCTATTATTCATTCCAATGTAAGATAAAACTCCGGCATTCTGTGGATAATATCCAGTATGAGACACAACCATCATCAAACATTTATTAGGAAAAGGAACTGGATAATAATTTAAGACCCCAATGTCTGAGCCGCTCCCGGCTCCTGCGAAATTAGCAAAGCCCCATTGACATATGACGTTATTAGGTAATCGTGTCCATCCGTTCTCACTGCCGAACGACGGAAAAAAGCTCATATCAGGTATCTGTCCAGGGGTATTACCTACACTCCGCTTTGCGGCTTCCCCTAAACCAAGGTTTAAGAAAATGACTGTTCTGCCTGCAAATGGCATGATCCCGGCTTTTTATGGAGCGGGTTATCATGCTGATCGGCTATGTACGGGTGTCAACAAATGAGCAGAACACGGCATTGCAACGAAACGCGCTGGAGTGCGCAGGATGCGAGCTTATTTTTGAAGATAAGATCAGCGGTAAAACGGCAGATCGGCCAGGGTTAAAAAAGATCTTCCGGACGCTATCGGCAGGGGATACGCTGGTCGTCTGGAAGTTAGATCGGCTTGGACGCAGCATGCGGCATCTTGTCGGCCTCATTGAAGAACTTCGCGAGAAAGGCGTTAATTTTCGTAGCCTGACCGACAGTATTGATACCTCCTCGCCAATGGGACGTTTCTTCTTCCACGTCATGGGGGCGCTGGCGGAGATGGAGCGTGAGCTGATCGTCGAACGTACCCGCGCAGGCCTGGCCGCTGCGCGAGCTGAGGGAAGAGTGGGCGGACGTCGCCCTAAGCTAACACCCGATCAGTGGGCGCAGGCCGGACGGCTGATTGCCGCAGGCCAGCCCCGGCAGCAGGTCGCTATCATTTACGATGTCGGTATATCGACGCTGTATAAAAAATTCCCGGCGAACGGGTAAAACATGCCAGCATTGCCAACACGCTCCCCTACAGATCAATCACCACGTTCCCCGACTTGCTCCGGGAGCAGCAGAGCGCAATATGCTGTCTGGCGGCGGTTTTCTCCGCATCGGACTGTACCGTGTCCCGATGGTCGACAACGCCATCAATTACCGGCGTCAGGCAGGCACCGCAGATCCCCATCTCGCAGGAGAGCGGAACAGCAACGCCGTTATCCATCAGAACCTGGGCAATACTCTTATGGGCCGGGACCGGCCAGCTTTGGCCTGATGACACCAAAGTGATGGTAAAAGTTTCTGCCTCTGCACGAGTTGCAGGCGGAGCCACCTGCTGAAAGGCCTCGGTGTGGATCTGTGTCTCAGGCCAGCCGATAGCTGAAGCCGCCTCGCGTACCGCCGCCATAAACCCAGCAGGTCCGCAGGCGTACAGTCGCGGGCTGCCCTCGGGGGATCTAATCGCGTCGGCAAGGGTCAGACGCGGGCTTTGCCCATCATCCGAACGGTGGATAACGCAAACGCCATGGCTCAGCGGCTGCGTCAGTTCCCGTATAAACGCCGCTTCTGCACGGCTTTTCACATAGTAGTGCAGCTCAAACGGTCTGCCTGCCGCTTCCAGATGTAGCGCCATCGCATAAAGTGGCGTGATACCAATCCCGGCCGCCAGCAGCAGGACCCGATCCGCCTCCTGCAACGCAAACAGGTTGCGTGGCGGGGAGATCAGCAGCCGCTGACCAGGCCGCAGGATTTCATGAATATAGCGCGAGCCGCCCCGGGATACGCTCTCCCGCGCCACGCAGATAAGGTAACTCTCTGCTGCCGTGCAGGCTCCGGTCAGGGAGTACTGGCGGATAATCCCGCAGGGCAGATGCACGTCAATATGCGCCCCCGGCTGCCAGTCGGGTAAGGGCGTACCATCCTCCGCCACCAGCCTGATCGCCAGGCTTCTCTCCCCCTGACGCCAGATCCCATCGACAATCACCTCCAGTACGTCGCTCATCACGCTCCCTCCGTCACACCAGAAAAAATTCACCAAAACCCATCTTTTTCAAGCCGCGCCGATAGGCAATCGAGCTACGGTCGGCAGGAATATGCGCCTCAAGGGTCAAGTCCAGCGGCAGACGCTCCGGACGTTGGGTCTCCACCATCAGCCGATCCTCCTCAAACACGCGCAGGTTAAAGGCGTGGACCTCCTCGACCGGAATATGCAGATCAAAGTTACGTGCGATGGGGGCAAACATCCGCGTCACCCGAGATGAGACCGGTGAGGCGGCGTTCATGATCGCCAAACGATCCTCGCCGGGGAAATGGATCGTCAGCGTCGCGGTAAAGGGCAGGTGCATCTCAAAACGGCGCAGCCACTGGAATCCCTCTGGAGCACGGTCGCGTGCGTTGGGGGCGTAGTTACTTACCGAGCTCCAGTAGTCGGCGACAAAGCCGAACGGCGTCTCCTGAGGAATGTAGTCCGGCACCAGCGGGTTATTGGGATCGGCAAAGGTATCGGTATGCACCCAGGCGAAGTGAGCCACATCGAGAAAGCCCTCCACCTGGCGACCGGCAAAGCCGTTGACCTGAAAAGCGGGGCAGTTGATCTGTTGGAAACCTTCGTCATCCCAGTGGGGCATGGTTGGCAACGGCATCGGGCTCTCCGGATCGAAGTCCAGACAGGTCCATATCAATCCAAAGCGCTCCTCTACCGCATAGCTGGTGAGGTTAAGCTTAGCCGGTACCGCCTGGCCAGGACTGGAGGGGATGCGATTGCAGCGGCCATCCTCCCCGAAGCGTAGCCCGTGATAGGGGCAGACGATCCCCTCTTCATCATGAAAACCGAGGCTCAGCGGGACGCCGCGATGGGGGCAGACGTCACGAGCCACGACGACATGATCTTTAATACGATAGATAACCAACTGCTCATCCAGCAGGGTGGCTTTTACCGGTGCAGGGCCAACATCGCAGGCGCGGGCAACCGGATGCCAGCATTTAGCCAGGCGTAGCCAGTCCTCTGGCTCAAAGGTGCAGTGGGCGGGTGGCGTTGGGCGTTCTCTTTTCATATTTTCTTCCTGCTCACAAAGGTTTCTAAAGCAGAGCGCTAGCCTAACGGCCCGCCCTGAATGGTGTCGCACATACCGTTGATGATGCGCTCGCCGGTCTCCTCCTTTAGCTCGGCATACCAGGCCTGGGTCAGAGCCATATCCTTGCCGTGGGTGATATCACACCGCTTGCGGGCTTTTAGTACCAGATCACGCACCCGGTCACAGCGACGCGCTTCGTACTGACGCAGCGCGGTAGTGATGTCTTTGGTTTCACCGAAAATTTCCCCCAGCACGACTGCATCCTCCATCGCTGCGCAGCCCCCCTGACCAATATCCGGCGTGGTGCTGTGCCCGGCATCGCCCAGCAGCGCCACCTTGCCGCGCACCAGCGTGTCGAACGGCTCGATATCATGGATCTCAATGCGGTTGGTCGTGTCGGGATCGAGAGCAGCAATAAGCGTCTGCACCTGCGGTGCCCAGCCGCTAAAATAGCGGGTCAGATCCGCGCGTAGAGTGCTGCGGTCCTCTGCCAGTCCGGCGGGAAGGGGAACGTCAAAGAAGAAGTAGAAGCGTCCGCCGGAGACCGGCATCAGCGAAACGCGTTTGCCTTCGCCAACGAAGGTGGTCCACTGGTCTGCCGGAGCAATGCTTTCATCTATCGCCACCAGCCCGTTCCAGTTGACGTAGCCCGCGTAGCGGCGCTCGGGGGTATAGCCCAGCACGTAGGGACGCAGCGCCGAGTGACTACCATCGGCGGCAATCAGAAAGTCACCGTGCGCCGTGGTGCCGTCGGTAAACCAGACGGTGACACCCGCATCGCTCTCTTCTGCGCGCACGACTCGCTTGCCGAACTGCACGCTTTCACGCCCCCAGAAATCAAGCATCTCTCGCTGTAGCTCAGACCGGGAGACGGGGCAGGGGCGGCTCCCGGTACGGGCAATTAGCGGGGCAAGACTAAACTGGGTCAGGTTCTCACCCTGGCGGTGATCCCTATAGGCCATAAAGCGCAGCGGGCCGCCCCAGGTCTCTATAATCTCGCCCATGCCAAGATGGTTCATGCACTTCACGCCGTTGGGCCAGATGGAGATGGCCGCGCCGACCGGTTTGATCTCTTTTACCGCTTCAAACACCTCGCAGGAAATCCCGGCGTTTTTCAACGCCACGGCTGCGCTTAGGCCACCAATTCCCGCGCCGATCACGAGTGCTTTCATTCTTGTCTCCTTTTGCAAGCGTGCTATAGGCAGGAGCAATTTGCGTACCAGGTTGCGCAATCGCTTGATACGGGCCTTGCGCAGAAGATGTGAACCGGTCCTGCACATATATGGTGCGTTCTTGTACAAAGGTTGCCTTTTTATGAATCAAAAATTTCCAAAATAGCCATCAGGAATCGTAAGTTTCATTGCGCAACGCCAGAAATCCGTGCCTGGATGACTCTGGCCTGCTTTGTGCATTGAGGGATTAACGCTTATTCACAATGGGATGGAACAACCATGTCTGATGAAAAGAACGGTACGCTACTTTACGGCCTCGAACAGAGGATCCCGCCGCTTCCGGCTTTTTTTAGCGCTCTACAGCACGTGCTGGCCGGGCTGGTGGGGATCATTACCCCGCCTCTGATCATCGGTGCCACCCTAGGGCTAGGGGAGTGGATGCCCTATCTGATCAGTATGTCGCTGCTGGCGTCCGGTATTGGCACTTTTCTCCAGGCCAACCGCGTCTGGGGAGTCGGCGCAGGGATGATCTGCATGCAGGGGACGAGCTTTGCTTTTCTTGGCGTGGCGATTGCCGGCGGGATGTGGGTCAAAGGGCAGGGCGGCAGCGCCCAGGACGTGATGGCCATGTTGTTTGGCGTTAACTTTGTTGCCGCGCTGGTGCCGGTTATCGTTAGCCGCTTTATTGAGCCGCTGAAAAAGATTTTTACACCGGTGATCACCGGTAGCGTCATCGCCCTGATTGGAATTAGCCTGATCAAGGTCAGCGTCATCAACTGGTGCGGCGGCGAAGGGGCAAAGGATTTCGCCAGCATGAGCAATATTGCCCTTGGCGCGGGGACGCTGGGGATTATTGTTCTACTGAGCTGCGCGAAAAACCGCTGGCTGCGGCTCTCCTCAGTGGTAATTGGTATCGCCGCAGGCTGCGTGGGGGCGGCGCTGAGCGGTAATTTTCACCTCAGCGGCATCGGCGAGACCTGGTTCCGTGTCCCGGCGCTGTTTCCGTTTGGCTTTCAGTTCAACAGCGCTATCTTTTTACCCATCGCCCTGGTCTCGCTGGTATGCATTCTTGAGGCGGTAGGTGATCTGACCGCCAACTGCCTGATCTCACGGCAGTCTATTAATGATGGCGCGTTCCGCTCCCGGCTGAAGGGCGGGATCCTTGCCGACGGTATTAGCTGCATGGTTGCCGCGATGCTCTGTGCTTTCCCTAACACCACCTTTGCGCAGAACAACGGCGTGATCCAGATGACCGGCGTCGCCAGCCGCTATGTCGGGCGCTATATCGGCGTTGTCCTGATCCTGCTGGGGCTGTTTCCGCCCTTCGGTGAGATCCTGCGTCAGATCCCGACCCCGGTGCTGGGCGGAGCGACGATGGTGATGTTTGGCTGTGTAGTGGCCGCAGGGATCCGTATTATTACCCAGACGCCGCTCACGCGCCGGGATATGCTGATTGTTGGCCTGGCGTTTGGCTTCGGGCTGGGCGTAGAGGCGGTTCCAACGTTTCTCACCCATTTCCCGCCGATTATTGGCAACCTGTTTGGATCGGCGGCGACCAGCGGCGGGCTGGTGGCGATTGTGCTGAACCTGATTATTCCAGAAGAGAAGCTGACCGCTGCGGCGGCGGCAAGGAGCAACGATGATCGCCCTCAAACGCTTTAATCAGCTGGATAGTGGCGAGGCTACGGCCCTGCTGCAGCCCTGCGTTGCCATCCCCGCCTGGACGGCAGCGCTGGTTCAGGGGCGTCCCTATGCGGATCTCCCTGCGCTGCTGAGCGCGGCGCGGGAGGCCGCGCAGGCATGGGGCGAGGCAGAGCTGGCGCAGGCGCTCAGCGCCCACCCGCGGATCGGCGAGAAACCCGTTGGTCAGCAGACCCATGCTGCGCTGTCACGTCAGGAGCAGGGCGCGGTTGACGCCAGCGACGCCCGCCTCGCGCAGGCATTAAGGGAGGGCAATGCCCGCTATGAAGCGCGTTTTGACCGGATATTCCTGATCCGTGCTAAAGGGCGCAGCGGCGAGGCGATCCTGGCTGCCCTTGAGCAGCGTTTGAAAAACAGCGATGCGCAGGAGAGTGCTGAGTCGCTGGCACAGCTGCGTGAAATTACTCTATTGCGACTGGAAGGAGCGATTAGCGAATGAGCACCCTGAGCACCCATATTCTGGATATTTCTACCGGCAAACCGGCGGCGGGCGTCACGGTTCGCCTGCTGCGGGAGGAGCAGGCCATCGCCAGCCAGATAACCGATAGTAACGGCCGCATCGGCGAGTTTACCCCGGCGGCGCTGGCCCCGGGCCGCTACCGGCTGGTGGCCGAGACGGGCGAGTGGTTTGTCGCAGGCGGGCGGGAGAGTATCTTCCCCTGCGCGCAGATCGATTTTGTGCTTGCCGGGACGGCAGAGGTACATTTCCATCTGCCGTTTCTCATCGCCCCCGGCGGCTGGTCAACCTACCGGGGAAGCTGAGGCCTGCCAAACCCGCTCTCCATTGACCCAGGTCTCGCGAATATTGCGCTCGTCTCCCAGCGTCATCAGCACAAACAGCTGCTCGTAGATATCCTTGCAGCGGCTGATTCGCAGCTGCTGGAGCGGCGTCACCGCCGGGTCAAGCACCACAAAGTCAGCCTCCTTGCCCGGTTGGAAGTTACCTATCTTCTCGTCCAGGCGCAGGGCGTGCGCCCCGCCGAGGGTAGCGTGGTAGAAGGCTTCGCTGGCGCGCAGACGATAGCTTTGCAGCTGGCCCACCTTGTAGGCTTCTCCCAGCGTGCGCAGCATACTGAAGGTCGTGCCCGCGCCAACGTCGGTCCCGATGCCCATCCGCACCCGGTTTTGCCAGCAGGCGGGCAGGCGGAACAGGCCGCTACCGAGGAACAGATTGGAGGTGGGACAGAAGGCGACTGCTGAACCGGTCTCATGCAGGCACTGCCACTCCCGATCCTCCAGATGAATACCGTGAGCAAAGAGGCTGCGCTCGCCGGTCAGCCCGTAGTGATGATAGACGTCCAGATAGCGCTCGTGCTCCGGCCAGAGATCCTTCACCCACGCCACCTCGTTTGGGTTTTCACTCAGGTGGGTCTGGAGCCAGGTGTCCGGAAACTCCTGACGCAGCTGGCGCACCGCCGACAATAGTTCCGGCGTTGAGGTGGGGGCAAAGCGCGGCGTGATGGCGTAGCCAAGGCGGCCCTGTTGGTGCCAGCGCTGGATCAGCTCCCGGGTCTGCTGATAGCTCTCTTCGGCGGTTTCGGTCAGGTAGTCAGGCGTATGGCGATCCATCATCACCTTGCCGGCGATAAGCCGCATGTTGAGGCGTAGCGCCTCGCTAAACAGGGCGTTGACCGACTCGGGGTGCAGGGTGCAGAACACCAGCGCGGTAGTGGTGCCGTGGCTCAGCAGCTGTCCGAGAAAAAATTCCGCTATCTCTTTGGCATACGCCTCGTCGGAGAACTGACTTTCGACCGGAAAGGTGTAGGTGGTCAGCCACTCCAGTAGCTGTTCGCCGAAGGCACCGATCATTTCGGTTTGCGGATAGTGCACGTGGGCGTCGATAAAACCGGGCAGCAGCAGCTTGCCGCTCTGATCGATATAACCTTTATGCGGATCGAGATACTGTTCGCCCTCCTGCCACGGCAGCAGCGCCTGAATATGCCCCCCGGCAATAAACAGCAGCCCGTCAGGAAGATAGCGCGCGTGGCGGGCAATATCGTCGGCGCTGTCCGCCACTTGGGCAACATCAAAAAACGCGCCGCGAATAGCCGTATCGTAAGCAATCATAAGCTCTGCCTTCTCTTTTTATTGTTGGTAGAAATGTATGAGCAAAATTGGTGCCAGGACAGAGAGGGCTGCGGCAAGACGCCGCAGCCAGGCGGAAGGTTACTCTTTCTGGGCCATGACGCCCGCGTTGAATCCTGCTGCGGGGGCAACGGCAACTTCGTCACGGGCCAGCCAGCGGTAGGCTACCGCGCCCAGGAAGACGCCAATAAACCAGCTAAAGTTGGCGACCTCATGCAGCGCAGGAATAAAGCTGATCGCCAGGCCGATCGCTACCGAAGGCACCAGCGCGGCGATGGCTTTCGGGTTAAAGCCGTTGCGGTACCAGTACTTACCCTTCGGCGTATCGTCAAAGAGATCGTCAACCGAGACCCGTCCGCGCTTGATGATATAGAAGTCGGTAATCAGGATGCCAAACAGCGGACCGATAAAGGCACCCAGCACGTCCAGGGTGTAGTGGATCAGCTCTGGCGAGTTAAACAGGTTCCACGGCGTAAGCAGGATCGAGCCAACGGCGGCGATCATTCCGCCGGTACGGAAGCTGATTTTCTGCGGCGAGCAGTTAGAGAAGTCGAAGGCCGGCGAGACAAAGTTAGCCACGATGTTGATCCCGATAGTCGCGGTGATCATGGTCAGCAGGCCAATGGCGACCGCCAGATCGTTGCCTACGCGGCTGACGGTCTCAATCGGGTCGGTGATCATGCGACCAAACAGCGACTGGGTTCCGGAGACGATCACCACCGTAACCAGGGAGAAGAGCAGGAAGTTAAACGGCAGGCCCCAGCGGTTGCCGCGGCGGATCTCACCTATGCTTTTGCCGTAGCGTGAGAAGTCGCCAAAGTTCAGCAGCGGTCCGGAGAAGTAGGAGACCACCAGCGCCGTAGCGGTGATCATCTGCCAGGTCTGCTCTCCCGCGGTCAGAGATTTGCTGGCGAGAGTAAAGGAGATCCCGTCGATGCCGGTCTTGTATACAATCCAGCCCGCCAGCGCCAGCATGACGACATAGACCGCGGGTCCGGCGATATCGATAAAGCGCTTGATGGCGCTCATGCCGTGCCAGAAGACCATCGCCTGCAACACCCACATAATGGCGAAGCAGAGCCAGCCCAGGTGCGACAGACCGAGGAACGAGCCTGTGGTAAGGGCAGTGAGCGACGGCCAGAACTTCAGTGCCACCAGCATTAGCGCGTTGGCGGCCAGATAGGTCTGAATACCGTACCAGGCAAAGGCGATCAGGCCGCGGATCACAGCCGGAATATTTGCTCCAAAGACGCCGAACGCCTGGCGGCAGATCACCGCATAGGGCACGCCCGCCATCTGGCTGGGCTTCGCCACCAGGTTAGCGCATAGCTGCACAATGCAGATCCCCATTAACAGGCAGAGCAGAACCTGCCAGCTCGCCAGCCCAAGGGTAAAGAAGCTCGCGGCCACCACATAGCCCCCCATGCTATGCACGTCAGACATCCAGAAAGAGAAGATGTTGTACCAGCTCCAGTTCTGGTCCCGCGTTGGGGCCAGATCCTCATTGCAAAGCCGTGGACTGTAGCCTGCGGTGGAGTCAGCGGCCTTAATCTGTTGCACGTTCTGTTTATTTGGCATGAAACCTGCTCCTGTGAATAAAAGCGTTTTGAGATGGACTACGCAGGGTGTTGCAGGATTTAGGCCAGAATGTTTATTTTTGTATACGAGATTTTATTTTTTTGTATACGATTCGCTATCAAAAGGTTAATCCGGAGTGGAGTAATGCATAACGAAAACGGGCTGCAAGCGGCGTCAGCCCAGCAGGAGCGGGACGAATCAATCTTTCAGGCGCTGATGACCGCCATTGTCGAACATCAGCTGCCGCCGGGAAGCAAACTGCCGGAGGAGGCGTTGGCGGAGGTGTTTGGCGTGAGCCGAACCGGCATCCGCAAGGTGCTGCAACGACTCGCCGCTGTGCAAATGGTCACCCTGACGCCCAAACGTGGTGCACAGGTTGCCAGCCCGACGGTAGAGGAGGCGCAGGATATCTTCCGCACTCGCGCCCTGCTGGAGGTTGCCAACCTGCCGGACGTGCTGGCGCGCTGTCAGCCGCCGCATCTCGCGGCGCTGGAAGCCATTATTCGGCTGGAGCAGCAGGCGCATGAGGACTACGACGGCCCGGCGGCGATCCGTTACTCCGCCGAGTTTCATATTCAGCTGCAGGCGATCTCCGGGAATCAGGTGCTGACCGAAACGGTGACCCGCCTGAGCCAGCGCTCTTCCTTAGTGATTGCGGCCTGGGGCGCGCCGTGGCGTCAGGGCTGCCGCTGTGACGATCATGAGCGTTTAGTCGAGCTGCTGCGGGAGAGGGCGCTTGCGCCGTTAAGCGCGGCCCTGACGCACCACTTTGAACATATTGTCGCCAGCCTCTGCTTCGAGCGTGCTGGCGTCACCCTGCCGGATTTTGCCCGGCTGTTTGCCCAGTTTAAGGAGCAGTAATGTCGGCTATGCGTATCCAGGTTATTAACCCCAACACCAGCCAGGCAATGACCGAGACCATTGGCGCTGCCGCCAGGGCAGTAGCCGCGCCGGGGACGGAGATTGTGGCGGTTTGCCCCAGCGAGGGGGTGCCCTCCATCGAAGGTCATTTTGATGAGGCCATTGCCGCCGTTGGCGTGCTGGAGCAGATCAAAGCCGGTCGCCAGCAGGGGGTGGATGGACATGTGATCGCCTGCTTTGGCGATCCGGGCCTGCTGGCCGCCCGCGAGCTGGCCCAGGGGCCGGTGATCGGCATTGCCGAGGCGGCGATGCATATGGCAACGCTTGTCGCCACCCGTTTTTCTATTGTCACCACACTGCCGCGCACAGTGATCATCGCCCGGCATCTGCTGCACCAGTACGGTTTCCATGACCACTGCGCCGCACTGCACGCCATCGATCTGCCGGTGCTGGCGCTGGAAGATGGCAGCGGGCAGGCGCAGGAGCGGGTCCGCGAGCGCTGCATTCAGGCGCTAAAAGAGGATGGCTGCGGCGCGATTGTGCTGGGCTGTGGCGGGATGGCGACGCTGGCCCAGGAGCTGACGCGCGAGCTGCGCGTGCCGGTGATCGACGGGGTTAGCGCGGCGGTGAAAATGGTGGAGTCGCTGGTCGCGCTGGGCCTCTCCACCAGCAAGCAGGGAGACTTAGCCTTCCCGGAAGCCAAGGCCCTGAGCGGCAAATTTCAGGCACTAAACCCATTTTAACTGAGGGATCCGCAATGACGTTTTTAGACGATGACTACCCCCGCGACCTGCGTGGATACGCCGGAAACCCACCCCATGCGCAGTGGCCGCAGCGGGCGCGGATTGCCGTTCAGTTCGTGCTGAACTACGAGGAGGGGGCAGAGAACAACGTTCTGCACGGCGATGCCGGATCCGAGCAGTTTCTCTCTGATATTATCGGGGCCGCCAGCTATCCGGATCGGCATATGTCAATGGACTCGCTCTATGAGTACGGCAGCCGCGCCGGGTTCTGGCGCATTCACAATGAGTTTATTAAACGAGGCCTGCCGCTCACCGTCTTTGGCGTGGCGATGGCGCTGGCCCGTCATCCGGATATTGTTGCGGCGATCAAGGCTGCGGACTATGACGTCGTTAGCCACGGCTGGCGCTGGATCCATTATCAGAGTATGGACATTAATCAGGAGCGCGAGCATCTGCATAACGCCGTGCAGGTCTTGACCGATCTGTTCGGTAAAGCGCCCACCGGCTGGTATACCGGACGCGACAGCCCCAACACTCGCCAGCTGGTGGCCGAGCACGGTGGTTTTGACTACGACAGCGACTACTACGGTGACGACCTGCCTTTCTGGACTGAAGTGCCGTGCAGCGACGGTTCCCGCAAACCGCACCTGATCGTCCCCTATACCCTGGACGCTAATGATATGCGCTTTGCCACCGCCCAGGGGTTTAACACCGCCGAGCAGTTTTATACCTATCTGAAAGACAGTTTTGACGTGCTGTACGAGGAGGGGGAGAACGCGCCGAAGATGATGTCCATCGGTATGCACTGCCGGCTGCTGGGCCGTCCGGGTCGCTTCCGCGCCCTGCAGCGCTTCCTCGATTATATCCAGCAGCACGACCGCGTTTGGGTCTGCACCCGCCAGCAGATTGCCGACCACTGGCGGGAGGTACATCCGTTCAGGTGCTAACACATCATCGCCCGGTGGCGCTTCGCTTACACGGGCCTACAAACCGCACCGTGCCCACCGTAGGCCGGGTCAGGCGAAGCCGCCACCCGGCGTTACGGTTAGCTCATCACACTCACCTGTGCGGCAACAATTCGCCAGCCGTAGGGGAAGCGCACCCACGTCTGCTGTTGGCGGCCAATACGGTCGCTGCCTTCGCGGGTAAATTCGGTGCTGCATACCGCGTAGTCCTCGCCGAAGGTGGTAATGACCGTGTTGCGTAGCTCGCGCTGTAGCCCCACCGCCGGGCGGGCGGCGCGGAAGTCGCGGATTGCCTCAATGCCATAGAGGTTCTCCCCGGCACCGAGTCGTACGGTGCGGATGTCGTGCCAGAACAGCTCGTCCAGCACCTCAACGTCATTACTCACCAGCGCCTCTTCGTAACGGTAGAAGGCGGCGGTAACCTCGGCGAGCACGAGCGGGCGGTTTATATCATCCAGATGTATCATGTGCTATCTCCGTAGAAAGGACGCCGCAGGGCGGGCATCGGCGATGCCCTGTTGTTCCAGTACACGTGCCGCGCGCAGGCAGGCCTGTTCATTAAAGGGAGCGGCAATCAGCTGTAAACCTATCGGCAGCCCGCTGCGGCTGCGCAGCGGCACCGTGGTCACCGGCAAGCCTACAAACGAGATTGGCTGAGTCAGCATTCCCATGCTGGCACGGATGGGCAGCGGCTGGCCGTTAATCATCATCGTCTGCTCGCCAATCAGTGTCGCGCTGCGCGGGGTAGCCGGGGCGATCAGCACGTCGGCATGATTAAACAGCGCCCTGAAGGCCTGCTGGGCGTGGCGGCGAAAGCGCTGGGCCTGCACGTACCAGGCGGAGGGGATCATCGCGCCCGCCAACAGACGCTCCCGGGAGTGCGGCTCAAACCGCTCCGGCTCGCGGCGCAGGGCGGATAGATACTGATTGCCTCCCTCGGCAGCGCTGATGATAAACGCCGCCGAGCGCGACAGTTCCGCCTCCGGAAAGACCCGCTCTTCACGAGCGTCAAGGGCATGCGCGGCACGGCTTACTGCCTCCCGGGCGTCGTCATCGCACCAGGTGGTAAAGTAGCCGCCGAGCACCGCACAGCGCAGCCCCTCCAGCCCGCGTTCCAGCAGCGGCGCTGTTTGCTCACTGGCGCGGTCGCGCTGGAAACCGTCCTCAGGATCGTCTCCTTGCAATACATCGTAAACCGTAGCCAGATCGGCAACCCGACGGGCAAAGGGGCCGATATGATCCAGGCTGGCAACAAAAGGGTGACTGCCCGCGCGGGAGAGGCGGCCAAAGGTTGGCTTCAGCCCAAAGATGCCGCACAGCGAGGCGGGCACACGGATCGAGCCGTTGGTATCGCTGCCAAGAGAGAAGTGCACCAGCCCGGCGGCCACCGCTGCCGCCGATCCGCCCGAGGAGCCGCCCGCAATACGCGTCAGATCGTGCGGATTGCGCGTCGCGCCATAGTGGCTGTTTTCGGTTGTAAAGCCGTAGGCGTAGGCGTCCATGTTCAGCATCCCGGAGAGTAACCCCCCGGCGCGATTAAGCTGGCGCACCGCAAAGCCGTCGCGCGCGGCGGCAGGACGATCGCTAAACAGCTGTGCCCCGGCAAGGGTAGCGTGTCCGGCCACGTCAAACAGGTTTTTTACCGCGTAGGGAATGCCCGCCAGAGGGGGCAGCGGCTGCCCCTGGCGGCGCAGGGTATCAATGCGCTCCGCTTCCTCCAGCATCCGCGCGTCGGTCACCGCCGTCCAGGCATTGATGTGCGGATTGACCCGCGCAATATCATCCAGCGTCTGACAGGCGATCTCCCGGGCGCTCACCGTGCCGCTGGTCAGCGCCTGCTGGATATCGTTTATACTCATCTCGTTAAGGGTCATGCTCTATAGACTCCTGCAATCTCCAGTCGATCGTCGAGTGGAACGGCCATCAGCGGCTCGGCCAGGGCGGCGATGCGGCTAAACTGCATCTCCAGCTCGGCGCGGCGGGCATCGTCCAACGTCAGGTCGAGCAGTTGGGTCATCTGTGTCAGGTAGTCGGCCCAGTCGGGCTGTGCATTGTTCATCAATTTCTCCTTAAAAGCCGGCGGCCGAACCGTTGCTGCGCGGATCGGATGCGCCCTCAAACAGGCCGTTGGGATGGCGAACGATAGCCCCGGCATGGCCCATCGCCTCGCTAAAATCAGGCAGGACCTCCACCTCATGCCCCAGCGCGCGCAGACGATCAATGCTCTCTGGCGTAAAGCGCCCTTCAAGCTTTAGCGAATCCGAAGTTTGCCCCCAGGTGCGCCCCAGCAGCCAGCGTGGCCGGGAGATGCTCTCCTGCAGCGGCACGCCCTGTAGAATGTAGCGGGTGAAGATCGCCGCCTGGGTCTGGGGCTGGCCGTCGCCACCCATCGAGCCGTAAACCATCACCCGGCCATCGCGAAGGCGTGCTGCCGCAGGGTTGAGGGTATGAAACGGCTGCTTGCCCGGAGCCAGCGCCAGCAGATGCGTTGGATCGAGGCTAAACGAGGCTCCACGGTTTTGCCAGACGATCCCGGTATCGGGAAGGACCACGCCGCTGCCGAACTCATGATAGAGGCTCTGAATAAAGGAGACCGCCAGTCCGCTCTTATCCATCGTCCCCATCCACACGGTGTCGCCCGGGCCTTTACCCGCGCCCCAGGGGGCGGCGCGACTGTCATCTATCCGATCGGCCAGCGGCTGTAGCGCTACGGGATCGAGCAGGCTCTGAATGTCGGTATCGAGATGGCGGGGATCGGTGATGTGCGCATCGCGCAGGCGAAAGGCCAGCTTGGTGGCCTCGGCGATGCGGTGCACGGTTTGCGTCTCATCGGCCTCGGCCATATTTAAGCGGTCGGTGATGCCGAGGATCGCCAGCGACACCAGCCCCTGGGTAGGCAGTGCCAGGTTCCACAGCTCGCCGTGCTGGTGCTGAAGCCTGAGCGGTTGTGGACGGCGGGCGCGATGCTGGTGCAGATCGGCAAGGGTAACAGGGAGGCCGTAGTTAGCCATGCTATCGGCCATTCGCTCCGCCAGCGGACCGCGATAAAAGCTCTCCAGCCCCTCCTCAACCAGCCGTTGCAGGGTAGAGGCGAGGGCAGGCTGGTGGAAGCGGCTACCGGCAACCGGTGGCTCACCGTTGACCAGAAAGGTTTCAGCGAAGCCGGGCAGGTGACGCAGCTCCTCTAACTTGCTGGCGGTAGCATTGGCCTGAGATTGCGTGACCGGGATCCCCTCTGTGGCATAGCCGATGGCGTCCGCCAGCAGGCGCGAGAGCGGCAGCGCTTTGCCGGTCAGCGACTGGGATACATCCAGAGCCTCCTGCCAGCCGCTGACGGTGCCTGCAACGGTTAGCGCGGCGCGTGGCCCACGGTGCGGGATCTGTGCAAGATCGCCATAGGTGGTAAGCGAGGCTAGCGAGCCCGCCGCACCGCTGGCGTCAATGGCAATGGGTTCTCCCTCCGGCGGGACGATGAGCCAGAAGCCATCGCCACCGAGGCCGTTCATATGGGGGTAGACAACGGCAATGGTTGCGGCAGCGGCCACCATCGCCTCAATGGCGCTGCCGCCTTCGCGTAATACGGCAAGCGCGCTCTGGCTTGCCAGATGGTGGGGGGCCACCGCCATTCCATGAGCGGAAAAATGACTCTGCACGGGCTGTCCTCATGATCAGAAGTGTATCCGTGAACTTGCAAAAGCTGTTCCACTTCCGGGCGAAAAGTTTCAGCCGCGAAGGGGGCAGCGTTTTTATCGCAGCTGGCATGCATTGTGAAAGGGGTTAGCGGTATAGTTTGCTGAAACAAAAGTTACAGAGGCCCTATGGAACAGCTTGATGAACGCCTGAAAGGGCAATATGCGTCGCTATCACCCCAGGAGCAGCGGGTGGCGAACTTTATTTTCGATCACTTTGACGATCTGATCAGCTACAACAGCGCCGAGCTGGCACAGCTTAGCGGAGTATCGAAGGCGACGGTGAGTCGTCTGTTTAAGCGCCTGGGATACGAAAAGTATAAGGATATGCGCGACGAGCTGCGCACTCTGCGCCAGAGCGGCATGCCGCTGACCGACAACCGCGATGCGGTGCAGGGCAACACGCTGCTGGCCCGCCACTATAAGCAGGAGATGGCGAACCTGACCCAGTGGGCCAACGCCCTCGACCCGCAGCAGTTTGCCGAGGCGATTACCGCCATGGTGACCGCCCGGCGAATTGTGATTATCGGTATGCGCAACGCCTATCCGGCGGCGCTGCACCTGCGCCAGCAGCTGTTACAGGCCCGCGGCCAGGTACTGGTTCTGCCGCAGCCGGGGCAGAGCCTGAGCGAGGAGCTGGTGGATCTCACCCCTGACGATCTGGTGATTGTGATGGCGTTTCGCCGCCGCCCGCGCATTATCCGCCCGCTGCTAGAGCAACTGCAGGCCGAGGGCGTCCCCGTGGTGCTGATGTGCGAACCGCAGGCCCTTAGCCTGCTGCCGCTGGCGCGCTGGCAGTTCTGCACTCCGCTGGACAGCGTCTCTGCCTACGATAGCTATGCGGCGGTGAACAGCCTGATTAACCTGCTGGCCAACGCCTTTTTGCATGAAATCCTCGATAAGGGACGGCCGCGTATTCATAACATCGCCACTCTCTACCAGCAGCTGGACGAGCTGGAGCAGCGATAATGGGGCACCACGCTGGGGTTTGGCACTTTTTTGGTGCAGATGAGTTAGATAACAACGCGGCTTTTCTGGCTCTTCTGCTCGCTATTTAGAGGCTTAACGAGGTTTTCCCGTTTGTTCGTGTTTGGCACATAAGTTGCAAAAGTCTAATTATAGAATCTTTTGTTTCATGCTAACGTAACGGGTAAACATCATGAGAAAACTGTTGATCGCACTGGCCGGGGCCGCTGTTCTGTTAACTCACCTGTCGGCAGCGCAGGCCGACCAGCTACAGGATATTGAGAAACGCGGCACGCTTCGTGTCGCCGTCCCGCAGGACTTCCCGCCGTTTGGCTCGGTAGGGACCGATCTCCAGCCGCAGGGCTACGACATCGATATGGCGCGCTATCTTGCCAAAGAGATGAAACTCAAACTGCAGCTGGTCCCGGTGACCAGCGCCAACCGGGTGCCCTATCTGCAAACGGATAAGGTGGACCTGGTGATCTCCAGCCTCGGTAAGAATGCCGAGCGTGAAAAGGTGATTGATTTCAGTCGCGCCTACGCGCCGTTCTTCCTTGGCGTCTTTGGTCCGAAAGGTTCAGAGCTGAAGGACGCTGCGGGGCTGAGCGGAAAATCCATCGGCGTCACCCGCGGTGCGGTTGAGGATATGGTCCTGACCGGCATTGCACCGAAAGAGGCGCAGGTGAAGCGTTACGAGGATAACAACACCACCCTGTCGGCCTATCTGTCGGGCCAGGTGGAGTATGTCGCCACCGGCAACCTGGTCGTGGCGGCCATCTCCCGGCAAAACGCCGACAAAGCGCCGGTGCCGAGCTTTATGCTCAAGGACTCACCGTGCTTTATCGGCCTGAAGAAGAACGAGCCAGCGCTGAAGGCGAAGGTTGATGCGCTGATCGAACAGGGCGTGAAGGATGGCACCCTGAATAAACTCTCTGAGCAGTGGATGAAAGCTCCGCTGCCGGCAAGCCTTGGCGTATAAGGCCAGTGAATGACTGAACAACTTCAATTTTCTGCACTCTGGCCGCACTGGCCGGAGCTGCTGGCGGGACTGTGGATCACCGTGCAGCTTACGGTGATGGCGACGGCGGGAGGCCTGGCGCTGGGCATTCTCGGGGCTGCCATCCGCAGCGGGCGTCCGTCGTGGTTCAGCCGCATCTGGGGGGCCTATGTGGAGCTGATCCGCAATACGCCCTTCGTCGTACAGCTGTTCTTTATTGTCTTTGGCCTGCCCAATATGGGCCTCAAAATGACGGCCGGTGAGGCTGCGCTGCTGGCAATGGTGATTAACCTGGGGGCTTACAGCACCGAGATCGTGCGCGCCGGGATTCAGGTTACCCCGAAGGGTCAGTGGGAAGCCGGGCGGGTGCTGGGCCTGAGCCGTACCCAAACCTTTATCCGCATCGTGCTGCCCCCTGCATTGCAGCGAATCTACCCGGCGCTGGTCAGCCAGTGCATCATTGTCATGCTGGGATCGTCGGTGGTGTCACAGGTCTCTTATGAAGAGCTGACCTTTGCCGCCAACCTGATCCAGTCCCGAACCTTTCTGAGCTTCGAGGTCTATCTGGTGACGGCTGGGATCTACTTAATTCTGTCGATTGCCATGCGCCAGCTGCTGCTGGCAGCCGGGCGGAAATGGCTTGGAGTGCAGGCATGATGACGACCTTTACCGACTGGGACATTATCCGCAACCTGCTGCTGGCCGGGCGCTGGACGGTGCTGCTCTCGCTGGTGGCCTTTACCGGCGGTGCGCTGGTGACGCTGCCGCTCCTGCTGCTGCGCCTGACCGGCGGACGGCAGGTGAAGCGCCTGATCCGCGGCTATATCGAACTGTTCCAGGGGACACCGCTGCTGATGCAGCTCTTTCTGGCCTTCTTCGGCGTGGCGATGTTTGGTATCGACGTCTCACCCTGGACGGCAGCCTCGCTGGCGCTGACCCTCTATACCAGCGCCTTTTTGCTCGATATCTGGTTTGGCAGCATTCGCGCCCTGCCGAAAGGCCAGTGGGAAGCGTCGCGCTGTCTGGGGTTGAGCTTTGGCCAGACCCTCTGGCGGGTAGTCGCTCCGCAGGCGCTACGCATTGCCATTGCACCGACGGTGGGCTTTGCCGTGCAGGTGATCAAAGGCACGGCCCTGGCCTCGATCATCGGCTTCGTCGACCTGACCAAGGCCGGGACGATGCTGACTAACGTCACCTATCAGCCATTTAAAGTCTTTGCGCTGGTGGCGCTGGGCTACTTCATTCTGTGCTACCCGCTGTCCCGCTACAGCCGCTATCTGGAGAATAAATTCAATGCCTCTCATCACCATTAATCAGATGCAGAAGTACTACGGTGATAACCACGTGCTCAAGGGCGTCGATCTGGATATCGATATGGGCGAGGTGATCTCCATTATTGGCCGCAGCGGATCGGGTAAAAGCACGCTGCTGCGCTGCATTAACGGCCTTGAGGGTTACCAGGAGGGGAGCATCAAGCTGGGTGGCATGACCATCACCGATCGTGATTCACAGGCGCGGGAAATCAGCCGTTCCGTTGGCATGGTATTCCAGAACTTCAACCTGTTCCCGCATATGACGGCGCTGGAGAACGTGATGCTGGCTCCGCGTCGGGTGCTGAAAAAGAGCGCCGCCGAGTGCCGCGAGCTGGCGCAAAAGATGCTGGAGAAGGTAGGGCTGGGCGACCGGCTGGACTACTACCCCTCTAGCCTCTCCGGCGGCCAGCAACAGCGCGTGGCGATTGCCCGTGCGCTGGCGATGTCGCCGAAGGTGTTACTCTGCGACGAGATCACCTCGGCGCTCGATCCGGAGCTGGTGGGCGAGGTGCTCAAGGTGCTGGAGCAGCTGGCAGCAGAAGGGATGACGCTGATTCTGGTGACGCATGAAATGAATTTTGCCCGCGAAGTGGGCGACCGCGTGGTGTTTATGCATCAGGGGAAAGTATGGGAGCAGGGCGACAGTAAAGCGCTGTTCGCCAATCCGCAGACCACCGAGCTGAAACAGTTTATCTCCTCCGTACGCGGCCTCAACTAATAAGGACTCAAAAATGGATATCGCGCAATTTTCGCAAATCAATCCGCCCCAGCGCCTGCTGATGGGGCCTGGACCTATCAACGCCGATCCGCGCGTGCTGCGCGCGATGGCAAGCCAGCTTGTCGGCCAGTACGATCCTGCCATGACCCACTATATGAACGAGGTGATGGTCCTCTATCGCGGCGTGTTCCGCACCGAAAACCGCTGGACGATGCTGGTGGATGGAACTTCGCGGGCGGGAATTGAAGCTATCCTTGTCTCGGCTATCCGCCCTGGTGACAAAGTGCTGGTGCCGGTATTTGGCCGCTTTGGCCATCTACTGTGCGAGATCGCTCGCCGCTGTCGGGCCGAAGTACATACCATCGAGGTGCCGTGGGGGGAGGTCTTTACTCCCGACCAGATCGAGGACGCCATCAAGCGGGTGCGTCCGCGCCTGCTGCTCACCGTGCAGGGTGATACCTCCACCACAATGCTGCAGCCTCTTGCCGAGCTGGGGGATATCTGCCGCCGCCATGACGTGCTGTTCTACACCGACGCTACCGCCTCACTGGGAGGCAACGCGCTGGAGAGCGATGCCTGGGGGCTGGACGCGGTCTCGGCGGGGATGCAGAAGTGCCTCGGCGGCCCGTCCGGTACCTCGCCCATCACCCTCAGCCCGCGCATGGAGGAGGTCATCTGCCGCCGAAAATGCGTCGAAGAGGGGATCCGCACCGAGGCCCACCGCGACGGCGAAGACGAGATGATCTACTCCAACTACTTCGACCTCGGCATGGTGATGGACTACTGGGGGCCGGAGCGCCTGAATCATCACACCGAGGCCACCTCAGCGCTGTTTGCCGCCCGGGAGTGTGCGCGTCTGATCCTGCAGGAGGGGCTGGATAACGGCATCGCCCGCCATAAGCTGCACGGCGATGCGCTGCTGAAAGGCATTCAGGCGATGGGACTGGAGACCTTCGGCGACCTGAAGCACAAGATGAACAACGTGCTGGGAGTGGTGATCCCGCAGGGGATCAACGGCGACCTGCTGCGCAAGCTAATGCTGGAGGATTTCGGCATTGAGATCGGCACCTCCTTCGGCCCGCTGCACGGCAAGGTGTGGCGCATCGGCACCATGGGTTATAACGCCCGCAAGGATTGCGTGATGACCACCCTGAGCGCACTGGAGTCGGTGCTTAACTACCTTAAATTCTCTACTGTTCAGGGCGCGGCGATGCAGGCCGCATGGGATTGCTACCGCAGCGAGCGTCCGCTATGAGCCAGGCGGCAGAGCGTGTGATGGCGCGCGCCGATATCCTTGCCGCCATCAGTGAAAGCCCGGATGCCCTGACCCGGATCTACCTCTCCCCGCAGCATTTGCAGGCTAACCAGCAGGTAGCGCAGTGGATGGCGGCAGCAGGAATGACCGTCTGGCAGGATAGCGTGGGCAACATCTGCGGTCGCTACGAGGGCGAGCAGGAGGGGGCCGCAGCAATTCTGCTGGGTTCACACCTGGATACCGTGCGCAACGCCGGACGCTACGACGGTATGCTGGGAGTGCTGACAGCTATTGAGGTGGTGCAGAGCCTGCATCAGCAGGGACGGCGGCTGGCGAAGGCGATTGAGATCGTGGGCTTTTGTGATGAGGAGGGGACGCGGTTTGGCATTACCCTGCTCGGTAGCCGGGGTCTGACGGGAACATGGCCGGAGCAGTGGCTGGCGCAGACTGATGCCAGCGGCATAAGCGTGGCGCAGGCGATGGTGCTGGCCGGTCTGGATCCAGCCCGCGTCTCACAGGCGGCTCGTCGTGCAGAGGAGATCGCCGCCTATCTGGAGCTGCACATCGAGCAGGGCCCCTGCCTGGAGCAGGCGGGGCTGGCGCTGGGGGTGGTCGAAGCAATCAACGGCGCACGCCGACTGAACTGCTGCTTTACCGGCGAGGCGGGCCATGCCGGCACGGTGCCGATGAGCCAGCGTAAAGACGCCCTCGCGGCGGCGGCCGAATGGATGGTGGCCGTGGAGAGCCTAACCCGCGAGCGGGGCGGCAACCTGGTCGCCACGGTGGGTACGCTGTGCTGTCTGCCGGGAGCGGTCAACGTTATTCCTGGCGAGGTGACCCTGTCGCTGGATATTCGCGGGCCGCAGGACGCGCCGCTGGATGCTTTGCTGAATGAGCTGCTGGCCCATGCGCAGACGATCGCCGCCCACCGGGGGCTGACGTTTAGCGCCGATGAGTTCTACCGCATCGCCGCGACCCCCTGCGATCTACGTTTACAGAGCCTGCTTACCGATGCGGTCCATCAGGCCCAAGGCACGTCCCTGTTGCTGCCCAGCGGAGCCGGGCATGACGCCATCGCTGTGGCCGAACGCTGGCCAGTGGGAATGCTCTTTGTCCGCTGCAAGGGCGGTATCAGCCACCATCCAGCGGAGTCGGTAGAGACCAACGATGTGGCGCTGGCGATAGCGGCGTTTAGCTATGCGGTCACCGCCCTGGCGAGCTAGTTTTTTGTAGGCTGGGCAAACGCAGTGCCGTCCGGCATTGCGATATTCACCGCTCTGGCTTTTTTAACTTAGCTATTTTTTAACTTAGCTAAGACAAAGCCAGTTACTATATTATGACCAAAAGATATTTTTGCCTGCATTAGTTTATTAATAAAGTTGTTTTCCCGACAATACTGAAGGAAAACAGCCATGACCTTAGCCAGCCATATTGCTAATCAAGATGTCGAGTTATTAGATATTCATCCCGTCGCCGGAAATATCGGTGCGGAGGTGCGTAATATTTCCCTCTCCGGTGAACTGGACAATGCCGTTTTTCGCCAGATAGAAAACGCGCTGGTGAAATATAAGGTGCTGTTCTTCCGTAAACAGTCGCATTTAACCGATGAGAGTCACCAGGCATTTGGCGCACGCTTTGGCAACATTGTGGCGCACCCGACGGTACCCGCCCCGCAGGGCACTCGCCTGTTTGAGCTGGATGCCTCCAAAGGCGGCGGCCGGGCCGACTCCTGGCATACGGACGTCACCTTCGTCGACGCCTTCCCGAAAATATCTATTCTGCGCGGCGTGACGATCCCCGAGTACGGCGGCGATACCGTGTGGGCCAATACCGCCCGCGCCTATGAGCAGCTGCCGGAGTCGCTGAAGCAGCTGGCAAATTCCCTGCGCGCTATCCATAGCAATAATTATGACTACGGCGCGGAGCGCATCGTCACCGAAGAGCATCGCCTCAATCATCACAAAAATATCTTTGTCTCCTCGGTGTGGGAGGCGGAGCATCCGCTGGTGCATGTTCACCCGGTAAGCGGGGAGCGCGCGCTGCTGCTCGGCCATTTTGTCAAAAAGCTGGTGGGACTGAGCAGCCGCGAGTCGGCGCAGATTTTCGAACTGCTGCAAAACCGCGTCATCCGCCTGGAGAATACCGTGCGTTGGCAGTGGCAGCAGGATGACGTTGTCATCTGGGACAACCGCAGCACCCAGCATTATGCGGTTAACGACTACGGTGACCAGCCTCGCGTGGTGCGCCGGGTCACAGTAGAAGGCGAACCGGCGGTGGGCATTGACGGCAGCCGCAGCCGCACCGTCACTCGCCCGCAGCCCGCAGGCAATGAACCCCTCTCTGCAAACCAGCATACGGATGTGAACTATGCAGCGTCGTGATCTGTTAAAAGCCATGGCGGCGTTCGGCGTCTACAGCATGATGCCCGCCATCGCCCGCGGCGCCAACGTCGCGCGTAAATATGAGGGCGTGACCCTTAACGTCTCCACCTTTAGCACCGCGTGGCCGCAGCTGATCCGCAAGTGGCTGCCGGAGTTTGAAGCCCTGACCGGGGCGCGGGTGCAGCTGGATACCCCGGCGTTTCCGGTTTATAACCAGCGCGCCGACCTTGAGCTATCCACCCGCGGCTCGGCCTATGATGTGGTGAACGTGACCTTTATCTACACCAGCCGCTGGATCAACGCCGGCTGGCTGACCCCGCTGGATGAGTTTATCGCCAACCCGAATCTGACCCCGCAGGATTGGGGTCTTCAGGACTTCCTGCCCGCCACGTTGGCGGCAGAGACCGGGCGCGACGGCAAGCTCTATGGGATCCCCTATGTGGTTGAAGCCATGCTGGCGGGCGCCTCGCGCTACGACCTGATCCAGCAGGCCGGGCTGGCGTTTCCTAAAACCACCGACGAGCTGGTGAAGGTACTGCAGGCGGTGAACAAAAAGGATCGCGTGGCGGGCTATGTTACCGACAACCACTACGGCTGGACCTTTATTCCCTATCTGCAAGCCTTTGGCGGCAACGTCTTCCGTACGCCGCCGGACGATCTCTTCCCAACGCTCGATACGCCGGAAGCCGTCGAAGCGGCAGACTACTTTGCCCGGCTGATCCGCGACTTCGGCCCCAACGGCGGGATCACCTATACCGCCGACCAGTCTCTGCAGGCGTTAAAGCAGGGGCGGGTCAACGTCTCCGACGCCAGCCAGACCTACCTCGCCCAGTTAGGCAATGCGCAAACCTCGCGCACCCTGAAAACCGCCCATTTTGGTTCGATGGTCAGCGGGCCGAAAGGGGCGTTCCCGGGCATGGCAACCCATGCACTGGGTATTCCGGCAGGCTCGAAAAATAAAGAGGCGGCGTGGGCCTTTATCCAGTGGTCACTGTCGAAGCAGATGACCGCCCGGGCGCTGGAGGCAGGCTACGGTTCGCCTACCCGCCGCAGCGATATCGACTCACAGGCGTTCCGCAGCAGGCAGGTCATTAACGGCGTCGATCTGGCCCAGCTCTCTATTGACGCTATCGACCAGGCGGGCAAGGGGGGCTACATGAAGTATCGCACCGTGGAGTTTTATCCGCAGGTCGATCAGCAGCTCAATAAAGCCATTGCGCTCATCGCTTCAGGCCAGCTGTCGGCAAAAGAGGCGATGGCCCAGGCGCAGGCCGGGACGCTCTCCGACCTGAAACGCGCGGGCGCGAAACTCTCATGAGGGCGGCGATGGGACAATCACTCGGCTGGCGTCAGCGCCAGCGTTATGCCTGGATGCTGGGGCTGGCCCCCTCGCTGGTGGTCCTGACCCTGCTGACGCTGATACCGGCGGCGGCGCTGCTGATCGTCAGCCTGACGCCGTTCAGCCTGACCAATCCAGAGGCGACCTTTACGTTCAGTAATCCGCTAGTTAACTATCAGCAGCTGCTGCATGACGATCGTTTTCTCAACTCGCTGGTGACTCAGCTTAAGCTCTCGGTGGTCAGCGTCTTTTTTCAGGTGCTGATTGGCCTGCTGCTGGCGCTGTTGCTGAACGGCACCTCGCGCTGGCTCAACGGCGTACGCACTCTGCTGCTGATCCCGATGGTGCTGCCGCCGATTATTGTGGCGCTGATCTGGAAGATTATCTACACCCCGGATATCAGCCCGCTGCACCAGGTGCTGGACCGGTTTAACCTGCCGCTGGATTCGCTGATCGCCAATCCTGACACCGCACTGTGGGCAATTATGGTAGCCGATGTCTGGCAGTGGTTCCCCTTCACCATGCTGATGGTGCTGGCGGCGTTACAGATGGTGCCCAATGAGCCACGGGAGGCAGCGAGCCTCGACGGCGCGTCGCCGTTCAACATTTTCCGCTACGTGGTCTTTCCACACCTGAAGCCGGTGCTGGCGGTCTGCATTCTGTTTCGCCTCATCGACAGCTTCAAGGCCTTTCCGCTGATCTACATCCTCACCGACGGCGGGCCAGGCTCGGTAACGGAGGTCACTAACTACTACGGTTTTATCCAGGCGTTTAACTTCTCCTGGTGGGGCTACGGCAGTGCCATCGCGGTAGTGATCCTGGTAGGCGTATTTATCTTAAGCTGGCTGATTGGCCGGGCAGGGTGGAACGATGACAATACAACAGAGTGAGGTGGGCCGCCCGCAGGTGAGAACCGCCGTCCGGCGTAAAACATGGCGGCTGAAGGGGAAGCGCACGCTGCTGGCCCTGCTGCTGATGGGGATCATCCTCGCGCCTTTTCTGTGGATGGTGATTATGTCCCTGCGCCCGGCGCTGGACGCGTTCGAGCTAACCCTGCTGTTTACGCCGACGCTGGACGCCTACCGGGCGCTGATTGCCGGAAACTTTCTTGAGCCGTTTGGCAACAGCCTGATGGTGAGCCTGCTCTCTACTTTTTTCTCCTTGCTGCTGGGCGTACCGGCGGCCTGGGTGCTAACCCGCTGGCGTTTTCGCGCCCGCCGCTACGTAGCGCTGTGGATCCTGGTGACGCGCATGGCTCCGCCCATCGCCTTTACCATTCCGTTCTTTCTCGCCTGGCGCTGGCTGGGGTTGCAGGACACCATTATTGGCCTGGCTATCGTCTACCTCACCTTTAACCTGGCGATAGTGATCTGGCTAATGCAGACCTTTTTCTCCGCCGTGCCGGTGGCGCTGGAGGAGGCGGCCTGGATGGATGGCTGCCCGCTGTGGCGCAGCTTCTGGCTGGTCTCGTTGCCGCTGGTGAAGCCAGGCCTCGCAGCGACCGCCATTCTCTGTTTCATCTTCTCGTGGAACGACTTTTTCTACGCGCTGATCTTAACCCGAACTAACGCTGTCACCGCCCCGGTCGCCATTGTGAATTTCCTGCAGTACGAAGGGTGGGAGTGGAGCAAAATTGCCGCTAGCGGCACGCTGGTGATGCTGCCGGTAGTAGCCTTTACGCTGCTGGTGCGCCGCTATCTGGTACATGGCTTAACCGCCGGAGGAGTGAAGGATTAACTATGGCAACCCTGACGCTACAGAATATCGTAAAAACTTTTAACGGGCAGACTATCATTCCCGGTCTCGACCTGGCTATTCATCACGGCGAGTTTATCGCGCTGGTGGGCCCCTCCGGCTGCGGCAAGTCTACGCTGCTGCGGATGATCGCCGGATTAGAGAGCATTGACGGCGGCGAGCTGATTCTGGACGGCGAGGCGATCAACGATCTCTCGCCCCAGGCACGCAACATGGCGATGGTCTTCCAGAACTACGCTCTCTACCCGCACATGACGGTAGCGGAGAACCTTGGGTTTTCGCTGAAGATGCAGGGCATAGCCAGGGATGAGATCGCTAAACAGGTACGCCAGGCTGCCGAGACGCTGGGTCTGACGCCGCTGCTGGCGCGCAAGCCAGCCCAGCTCTCCGGCGGACAGCGCCAGCGCGTGGCGATGGGGCGAGCCATCCTTCGCCACCCCAGGGTATTTCTCTTTGACGAGCCGCTCTCGAATTTGGATGCCAAGCTACGCGTAGAGCTGCGCACCGAAATCAAAGCCCTGCATCAGCGGCTCAACACCACCATGATCTACGTAACCCACGATCAGATCGAGGCCATGACCATGGCGGATCGCATTGTGGTGCTGCGCGACGGACACATTGAGCAGGTAGGCACCCCGCTTGAGCTGTACGATCGGCCGGCAAACGCCTTTGTTGCCAGCTTTATCGGCTCGCCGTCGATGAATCTTTTTACCGGGCGCGTGGAGCAGCCGGGAGTGGTGCTTACCGATGATGGCGTGGCGCTGCCGATGGCGCAGACGCCAGGGCTGAGCGTCGGGCAGCGCGTGCTGTACGGCGTGCGCCCCCAGCACTTTACCCTCTCTACGGGGCCGTCGATTAAAGCGCAGGTCAACGTGGTGGAGCCGACCGGGTCAGAGACGCAGATCATGCTCAACATCGGTCAGCAAAAAGTCACTACGCTGTTTCATCAGCGCGTGGCGGCGCAGCCGGGCGAGACGCTCAACGTTCTGCCTGACGCCCGTCATGCGCATCTGTTTGATGCCGACAGCGGCGTGCGGCTGAATTGACCGGGAGAAGGGCATGAGCAAGAAAGTCATTGTGTTTGGCGTCGATGGTCTGATGATGCCGCTGATCAAGAAGTTTGCCGCCGAGGGCGAGCTGCCGCATATCAGCCGGATGCTGGAGCTGGGCGCGGCCACTGAGTTGCTGCCCTATATCTCTGCCTGGGGCGACGTAAACTGGGCGGCATTTATTAGCGGGCAAAGCCCCGGTACCTCGTGGCGCGGCCAGGCGCAACCGGCTGACTATTCACGCACGCAGCCGCTGCTGCAAAAGATGGAGCAGCAGGGACTACGCGCCGCGCTGATCCATTTTCCGGAGAGCGTGGCTGCGCCGTCACCCCATTTTACCCTCTCTCCCTATTGGTCTGCCCCGGATCCGAATCCGCACACCTTTGCCGCCCCGGCGATATTTACCACGGACGCCGCCCGCGTTGATGCGCCAGCCCGGCATCGACAACAGACGCTGGGCTGGCCGCCCTCATCGCCGCTGGCCTATCACGACAAGGGCCTGTGGCAGCCGCTGATCGGCGATGAGGAGGGGCGATGCTACCGCCTGACGATCCGTTCAGGGCACGGCGCAGAGGTGACGCTCGCGCTGGACGTGCAAACCCTCACGCTGGGCGCGGGCGATGCCCAGGTCACCTTAACGCCGGAGGCATGGAGCCGCTGGCTGCCGCTGGGGGACGTAGCCGAAGGTGGCGCGGTCCGCTTCTGGCTGGCGCGGTTTGCACCGCACACGCGAGAGATTGAGCTCATCCAGAGCGAGGTGAGCTATCCTCAGCGTCTCGCCTCTGACGGCGCGCTGGCACGGCAGCTTATTGACGAGCTGGGGCCGTTCCACAGTCAGTGGGCGGTGAAGACCTCACCGGATGAGGCGCATCTGGCTTCTACTCTGGACGATGCCGAGCGTCAGTCGCTGTGGCTGGCGGAGAGCGCTATCCGTTTAACGCATGAGCATGGCTACGCCCTCTGGGCGGCGGTGCATCATCTGATCGATGAGTCTCACCACCTCTGTCTCGGGCAGTACGATCCGGCCTCGCCGTTTTACGATCCGCAGCAGGCTCCGCGCTATGAGGCGGTGCTCCGCGAGTGCTATAAGGTGCTCGATCGTTCGATCGGCAAAATCATCGACAGCATGGATGAGGAGACTACGCTGCTGCTGGCCTCTGACCATGGGGCAGTGCCCAACCACTTCATGTGTGACGTAAACCGCTACCTGGCGAAACAGGGTCTGGTGACGCTGGACGCAAATGGCCTGCCGGTGCGCAGCCAAAGCCTGGTCTATCTGAAAGATGAGCGCGGCGGGCTGGAGATCTTTATCAACGCCGATCATGTTGCCCCGGTGGCGTATGGCGCACTCCAGGATCGGCTCCTGCATCTGCTGCGCAACTGGCATATTGAATATCGAGGACAGAGGCGCCATGCCGTAGCATGGGCCGTGCGCAAAGAGGATGCGGTAGGGATCGGCTACTGGGGAGAGCATGCTGGCGATGTGCTTTTCACCTACGATACCGGCTTTGTCTGGGGAACCAGCCTCGACGGCGAGGATATCTGTCCCGTGGTCGCGCCGGGGGCCAATCATGGCCCGCAAAAGCCGACGGCAGAGACAGGGCATACCTCTAATTACGGCGTGCTGCTGGCCCTCGGGGCGGGCATTCGTCAAGGTTACTATCACGATCGCCAGCTTCATGGCCCGTACCGGATGGCAGATCCTGGCGCAACCATTGCGTGGCTGTTGGGCGTGGAGCAAGATACTCTGGACGGCACGATCATGCAGGCGCTGCTGACAGCGGAAAGAGAGGAGAAGCGATGACCGAGCACCGTTATACCCGGTACGCCAGCTTGCAGGGCAGAGTGGTGGTTATCACCGGCGGCGCAAGCGGGATTGGCGCCGATTTGGTCACGGCCTTCAGCCAGCAGGCGAGCCGCGTTCATTTTCTCGATATCGATAGCCACGCCGGGGCAGCGGTTGCCGCGGCCACCGGCGCGCAATTTCACTTTACCGATTTGCGCGATATTCCTGCCTTGAGAAAAACAGTGGCGTCGATTGCCGAACAGGAGGGTGACATTGACGTGCTAATCAACAATGCGGCCTGTGACGATCGCCATGATACTTTTGCCGTGGAGCCAGAGGCGTGGCGTGCCAGCCTGGGGATAAATCTCGATCATCAGTTCTTTGCCAGCCAGGCCGTTGCGGCCCTGATGAAACGGCAGGCAGGGGGCAATATTATTCTTACCAGCTCGACGTCGTTTATGAAGGGGCGGCCAGGCATGGTCGGCTATACCACGGCAAAGGCAGCTATTGTGGGTCTGAGCCAGACGCTGGCGCGTGAGCTGGGGCCTTCTGGCATTCGGGTAAACTGTATTGTTCCTGGAGCGATCTCTACCCCACGCCAGCAGGCCCTGTGGCGTACGCCACAGTCGGAGCAGGAGATTAGCGCTATGCAGTCGCTTAATATCAACCTGGAGGGCCGGGACGTTGCAGCGATGGCGCTGTTTATTGCTTCTGACGACGCGCGCGGCTGTACAGGGGCGCTCTTTTTTGTTGATGCCGGTATTCGTCTGGTTTAATCAGCGATCATACCAGCGGATCATGCTGTAACCTGTGGCAGAAACGGGGATGCAGGCTACAATCTCGGAGATACCTTTTAGCCTCAAGCGATCTTTTCCGGTATCGCCATAGTGAGAACTGCACGATTGATATTGGGAATAGAAGTCTGAAATCAGTAGGTTACAGATAAAACCCTGTACATTATGGGCTAAATTGTTTAGCGTCGTACCGTTAAATATCCGGCAAAAGAAGCAACTGGCACAGATATGAATAGATTTGATGATAAAAGATTGACCGATATTGTGCTGGGAGAAGCCATTCTTGCTCTTTTGAGCGAGGGCGATCCCATAACGCCATACAGTTTGATAGCAAAACTTCAGCAAATGGCAGCCTCAGAGAATTTGGCATTCAGAAAGCAGGCCTGTATCAGCGCCCTTCTGGAAGTGCAAAGCAGCCTTACATTTCAACATGAAGGTCTCTTTCCGGAGGCTTATCCTCCGGAATTCAGCGGCTTTCAGGCAGGTAGTGACTATCCCTCCGGCAGTAAAATGATCCACTGATAGCCCGAGCGCTATCTTCCCTTCGGATCATTCTACTCTGTCCTCGATCGCGCGTATGGCCATGGCATTGTCCTGTTTATGCGCGCAATCAGTAGTGCGTTCCATCTGCTGTTGTAATACCTCCGTCGTGTAAAAAATACCCTGAATACCCCTGCTGCCAACCTCATACTCAGCTCTTGAACCTCAATAATGTTATGTTATAACATTAACGAAATAATGAGAGGTAAGTAAAATGGCACAAGCAAGTCTAAAAACAGGCGAAGCAAAAAGATTACCGGTTACCGTCCTGTCCGGATTTTTAGGTGCAGGGAAAACCACGCTGCTTAACCATATCCTGAATAACCGGGAGAGCAGGCGCGTGGCAGTTATCGTTAACGATATGTCAGAGGTCAATATCGACGCCGCGCTGGTGAGGGACGGCGGGGCCGAGCTGTCACGTACCGACGAGAAGCTGGTAGAGATGAGCAACGGCTGCATCTGCTGCACGCTGCGGGAGGACCTGCTGGTTGAGGTGAATCGCCTGGCGCGGGAGGGGCGTTTTGACCAGCTGGTGATCGAGTCCACCGGTATCGCGGAGCCGCTCCCGGTCGCAGAGACCTTTACCTTCGCCGACGATGAGGGGCGCAGCCTTGCCGACGTAGCGCGCCTCGATACCATGGTTACCGTCATTGATGCCTTCAACTTTCTTAACGACTACGGCTCGGAAGAGAGCATTCACTCGCGGGGAGAGTCGTTAGGAGAGGACGATACCCGTACCGTAGTGGATCTGCTGATCGAGCAGGTAGAGTTTTGCGATGTGCTGGTGATTAACAAAATCGATCTGATCAGCGACGAGCAGCAGCGCAGGTTGCTGGCTATTCTGCGCTCCCTCAACCCTGGGGCGAAAGTGGTGACTGCACAATTCGGCCGGGTGCCGCTTAGCGAGGTACTGAACACCGGACTGTTCGATTTTGCCAAAGCCGCTCAGTCGCCGGGCTGGCTTAAGGAGCTGCGTGGAGAGCATACCCCGGAGACGGAGGAGTATGGCATCACCAGCTTTGCTTACCGCGCCCGGCGTCCTTTCCACCCGGCCCGCTTTGCGCAGGTGCTGGAAAACGAACTGACGGGCGTGGTGCGCTCAAAAGGCTACTTCTGGCTGGCCAGCCGACCAGAATTTGCCGGCTCCTGGTCCCATGCGGGCGGCGTGGCTCGCCAGGGGCTGGCGGGAAGCTGGTGGGCCAGCACTCCCCGGGAGCGCTGGCCTGAGGATGAGGAGTCGTTGCAGTTTATTATGGCTAACTGGCTTGAGGGGGTCGGCGATGCCCGTCAGGAGCTGGTCTTCATTGGAATGGAGATGGACGAGGCGCGGCTGCGGATGCAGCTGGATGCCGCCCTGCTGACGGACAGGGAGATGGCCGAGGGGCCGCAGCGGTGGACAGGCTACGACGATCCCATCGACCCCTGGTTTGAGGAGAGCAGAGATGCGCAATAGTCGTCTGCTCCTGCTCGCCGCGCTGCTCGGCTTTGCCACCGTCGCGCCCGCCGCCGCTTTTCCCGTCACGGTAGAGAACTGCGGCGTGAAACAAACCTTTACCGCGCCGCCGCAAAAGGTGGTCACCGTCGGCCAGCACGAAACCGAACTCCTGCTGGCCCTCGGGCTGGGAAGTAAAATCAGCGCCACCTCGGTGTGGTTTGGCAAGCTACCCGAGTCGCTCGCCGGGGAGGGCAAGGATCTAAAGAAACTGGCGGAGAACTCGCCGTCGTTTGAAGCAGTGGTGGCTGAGAGGCCGGATCTGGTTCTCGCCCAGTATCACTGGCACATTGGACCGCAGGGAGAGGTAGGAACCCGGGAGCAGTTTGCCAGCCTCGGGATCAAAACGTGGATTTCACCTGCCGACTGCATCGGTAAAAACGTGACCGATACCTCTAACGCCGACGGGGCGCGGAGCGTTCCCTTCTCATTGCAGGCCATTGAAGAGGAGGTGAGTCAGCTGGCGGCCATCTTCGGCACTCCTGAGCGCGGCCGGAAGCTCAATCAGGCGCTGGCCGAACGCATCGCCCATGCGCAGCGCCAGGCTGATGCTCATCGCCAGCATCCGCTGAAGGTGGTGTTCTGGTTCTCCAGCAGTCGTCTGAACGGCGATCCGTGGGTGGCGGGTAACTATGGTGCCCCCGGCTGGATAAGCAAAACCCTCGGCCTCATCAACGTTGTTGAGTCAAAGGATGAGTGGCCCGCGGTGACCTGGGAGTCCATCGCCCGCGCTCAGCCTGATATCATCGTTATTGCTGATATGGAACGCCGTCTCTACCCGGCTGACGACGTGGCGGTGAAGGCGCAGTTCCTGCGCAGCGATCCAGTGACGAAGGCGATCCCGGCCGTGAAAAACAACCGCATCATCGTGGTGCCTGCCATGTCTCTGAACCCTTCCTTACGCAACGTGGACGCCGTTGAGCTGATTGGCGGCAGGCTGGCGGATCGGGCTAAACCATGAGTCATGCCTTACCGGGATGGCGCGCTGCTGGCCTTATGCTGGCCTGCGTGCCGGGGCTGCCGCTGATGCTGGCGCTGGCGGCGACGATTGGCGATATGCCGGTTTCGTTTATGGATACCGCAAAGTCTATTAGTAACGGGCTGGGGATCACCGCCTTTCCCCTCCCTGCCTTAGAGGCCGGGATCGTCTGGCAGTATCGGATGAGCCGGGCGGTGATGGCTGCCTGCAGCGGCGGCGGACTGGCGCTATGTGGGCTGGTGATGCAGGCTATTTTGCGTAACCCGCTGGCGGAACCCTATCTACTGGGCATTTCCGCAGGGGCTTCGCTGGGGGCAGTAGGGGTGATGCTGCTGGGTATCGGCGGCAGCGCCCTGAGCGTCAGCGGCGGGGCATTCGTCGGTGCCTGTCTGGCGTTTGGCCTGATTGTGCTGATCACCCGTGGCATGAGCGACAGTCCGCCGCGTATCCTGCTGGCGGGCATTGCCGGTACCCAGCTGTTTAACGCGCTGACGGCGTACGTGGTCAGCACCTCGGCCAATGCCGAGCAGTCGCGCAGCGTGATGTTCTGGCTGCTGGGGAGCTTAAGCGGCGTACGCTGGCCGGATGCGCTGCTGAGCCTGGGGGTGACGCTACTGGGATTTCTGATCGTAATGCGATTTGCGCGTGCGCTCGATACCTTCACCTTTGGCGATGAGGTCTCGACTACGCTCGGGATCCCGGTGACCTTTGTGCGTATTGCGCTGCTGCTGACCACGGCGCTGATCACCGCTAACATCGTCAGCGCCATCGGTGCGGTCGGTTTTGTCGGCCTGGTCATTCCCCACATAACGCGGATGCTCACCGGCGCGGGCCATGCCGTCACGGTGCCCGTGGCCTTTCTCATTGGCAGCCACTTTATGATCGTGGCCGATATTGTCTCGCGGACGTTGATTACCCATCAGGTGCTGCCCATCGGAGTGGTCACTGCCCTGGTGGGCGCGCCCGCCTTTGTTGTGCTCCTCTACCGGAGCCGGGAGAAGAATCAGTGAACATGAGCGCTGAACGGCTGGAGGTTACCCTCCAGTCGCGAAAAATCCTTCACAATGTCAGCCTGGCGCTGGCGGGCGGGCAGACTATCGGCCTGCTGGGGCCCAACGGCTCGGGTAAATCGACGCTGCTCCGCTGCCTGGCCGGGCTGTATCCTGCGCTTAAACCACGTATTCGCCTCAATGGCGATCCGTTAAGCGCTCTTCCGCTGAAAATGCTGGCGCGCCGGATGGCCTTCGTCCCCCAGCATGCGGAGGCTGACGGGGATCTCAGCGTAGAGCAGATCGTTCGCCTTGGACGTACGCCGCACCGCCTGACGTTTGGCTCCCTGCGTGCCGACGATCGGGCTGCCATAGAGGAGGCGATGAGCCTGATGCAGCTGGCCGGGCTGCGGCATCGGCTGTGGCGTCAGCTCTCCGGCGGGGAGCGCCAGCGGTGCCAGATTGCCCGGGCGCTGGCCCAGCAGCCGGAAGTTCTGCTGCTTGATGAACCCACCAACCATCTTGATATCCATCATCAGCTGGAGCTGATGGGGTTGATATCCCGGCTGCCAATGACGGTGGTGATTGCCCTGCACGATCTCAATCTGGCGGCAAACTACTGCCAGCAGCTGGTGCTGATCGAGACGGGAAAAGTTGTCAGCGTGGGGACGCCAGAGACGGTGCTCACTCCGGATGAGATCGAGAAGCGGTGGAAAGTGAAGGCAAAGGTGCAGAGAGAGGAGGGCGGCGCGATGAGTATTTACTATCTCCCCATCCGCCGCCCGATATAACCCTACCGGTGCAGGTAAGTGTTAACCCCGAGGTAGCGCGTGAAGGCCTCCTGCAAAATTTCGGCGCTGGCGGAGTGGTTCATCGCCACGTGGTGCTCAAAGCCGTTGCGGCAGATCCACGCCAGCAGATTCTCCAGGTGCGGAACCTGAATCACCGCCCGGCAGCCGACGGTATCCAGCGGATCGTCCACCGATTGTCCCTCGCCGACGTAGGCTTTGATCTCGCCGGTGAGATCGTCCGTGCTCAGACGGAAGTAGGTCAGGTTGCCGCTCTTCAGGCGACCATGAACCGCCCCGCAGGTGTTCTCTTTCCCGACGGTGGTGCCGATGATATCGGCGGTGCCCATATGCGGATCTTCAAGGCTGGCCGCCGCGAAGTTACCGCAGTGGAACAGCACGCACTTGTCGCGATCGTCGCCAAAGTTGTTGTTCCAGTCGGCAATAGACGCCGGGCTCATGTTGCTGCTGGCGAGGGCGTACATCGACAGCGCACCCATCACATCCACCTCGCAGGCGCTGGGCATCAGCTGCCCGGACATGATGCTCATAATCGAGCAGACGTTAATGCCGAGGTTCTCCTGTAGCGACGTCCAGCACTGGATGGCGGTGGTATCGATATCGTTGGCGATAACCCACTCGCTGATCACCACGAACAGCTTCGCCATGGTGACGATTTTATCTGCCGGGATCCCGCTGGCGTCGGCATTGTCGAGCAGCAGGCGGCGTTTCTCATCGACGCGAATATCGTCATCGCGCAGCTGCTTGACGCGGGTAAAGACCTCGGAGAGATCCAGCGTCTCAACCGCAATCCCCAGCCGCTCAAGCAGCTTCTCGCTGTAACGCACGGTGTTAAACCCGGCCGGGCGCGCGCCGATGGCCCCGACGCGCACGCCGCGCATGCTGCTCACTACACGGCAGATCTGTTCGAAGCGACGGAGATCCTTTTCAAATATCTCGCCGCTGAGGGCGCAGACGTGCTGGGTGGTCAGGGTAAAGGGGATGCCGTACTGACGCATGTTATTGCAAAGGGAGATTTTGCCGCAGAAGCTGTCCCGGCGGGTTGCCAGCCCCATCTTATCGAGGTTGTCCTCTTCGGCCTGAATCAGCACCGGGACGTTGAGGCCCGAGAGACGCAGGGTTTCGGCTACCGCTTTTTCATCGCCAAAGTTAGGCAGCAGCACCACCACGCCGTGGATCTCATCCCGGTGGGCGCGAAATAGCTCGGCGCAGATTTTCGCATCCTGGCGGGTTTCCACTCCGCCCAGCTCGGTCTGCGTGTCGTCAAGCATAATGGTGTTGATACCCAGCCGCGCAAAGAGCGCCGTGGCCTGCTCGCGTGCTTCGGCTACCAGATAGCTGGGGAAAAACCCACGGTTGCCGATAATGACGCCCATGGTCAGGTTCTGCGGAATTCGGGACATTGCTCTCTCTCCAGTAATCTCTCTTGAATATATATTCATTTATGATTTATTATTCATGAGTGTAAGATATGCCTTACTTTTCCCTTTGTCACGACGTCTACTGGCAATTTTCTGAGAAAGGAGAAAACGATCACAATTGCTTCAGCAAGCAAAAAACCAGGGCGTGCTTGTTATCTATTCAGGTATGCATAAAAATAACGGACATAAAATCAAGGGGAATATTATGTCGAAGCAGGACGAACAACGCTTGCTGGTGAAGATCGCCACGCTCTACTACAGCGAAAACAGAAAGCAGTCTGAAATTGCCTCACTGCTGCACCTGTCACAATCCTTTGTCTCACGCGCCCTGACCCGCTGCCAGAAAGAGGGTTTGGTTAAAATCACCGTGGTTCAGCCAACCAATATTTTTGTCGAGCTAGAGAAAGCTATTGAAGAGCGCTTCGGCATTCGTCAGGCCATCGTCGTAGATGTGGGTGAGAACGCCAGCAACGGGCAGCTGAAACACGCCATCGGCAGCGCGGCGGCGCACTATGTTGAAACCCGCGTTCGGCCGGAAGACCTGGTCGGCATCTCCTCCTGGAGCAGCACCATTCGCTGCATGGTAGACGAGATGCATCCGCAGAATATCCGTGCGGCAGGCGTGATCCAGCTGCTGGGGGGCGTCGGCCCCAACGGCAACGTGCAGGCCACCATCCTCACCCAGCAGCTGGCGGCGCACCTTGGCTGCCCGGCGTGGCTGCTGCCCTCCCAGAGCATTGAGCACTCGGTGGAAGAGCGCGCCCGGCTGGTGAACAGCCCGGACGTGGCGGCGGCGGTGGCAAAATTTGATGAGGTGGATGTTGCCATCGTCGGCATCGGCGAGCTGGAACCATCCCAGCTGCTGAAAAATTCGGGTAACTACTACAACGAAGAGATGTTAACCCTGCTGGCGGAGCGCGGTGCGGTAGGGGATATCTGCCTGCACTACTACGACGCCGCCGGCAATCCGGTGCTGAGCCAGGAGGAGGATCCGGTGATCGGCATGGAGCTGGCGCAGATGCGCGCCTGCCAGCACGTTATCGCCCTGGCGGGCGGCTTAGAAAAAAGCAATGCCATTCGCGGCGCGCTGGAGGGTAACTACATCGATGTATTAATTACCGACTTCGCGACGGCGCGTAGCCTGCTGAAAAAGTAGGGCGAACCTCCCCGGACGGCATCGCCCGGGGAAGAAGAGCAGGGGCTATTTGCCCTCCATCACCGCTTTCTGCGCCACCACCGCCGCTTTCTGCTGCATCCGGTTTTGCATCTGGTCGATGATCACCGCCACGATAATCACGATGCCCTTAATCACCATCTGCCAGAATTCGCTGACGCCCATCATCACCAGGCCATCGGCAAGAAAACCGATCACGAACGCGCCGATCAGGGTGCCGACAATGGTACCGCGCCCGCCAGCCAGCGAGGTTCCGCCCAGCACCACCGCTGCGATAGCGTTCATCTCAAAGGCGGTGCCGTTAGCCGGATGGCTGGCCACCAGCTGCGCGGAGACCACGATCCCGGCGATAGCGGCACAGAAGCCAGAGAGCATATAGACCAGGATCTTAACCTGCTTGACCTTAACGCCCGAGAGCTCGGCGGCGCGCTCGTTATCGCCGATGGCATAGACATGGCGGCCAAAGGGCAGGCGGCGGGCGATGTATGCGATAATCAGCGCCAGCACGATCATCATCCAGATCGCCCATGGAAGGCCGAACAGCGTTCCGGCCCCAATCTCATCAAAGCCAGTATTGCCCAGCAGCGGGTTTCCGGAGAGGCCGGGGAAGGTCTGTCCATCGGAGGTCAGCATTGCCGCGCCGCGCAGGACGTACATGGTACCGAGGGTGCAGATAAAGGGGGCAACGTTGTAGCGGGTGATGATCCAGCCGTTCGCTGCGCCGATCAGCGCGCCGATCAAGAGCACCACCGGGACGATCACCCAAACGCTGGGGAAGATGGCGATGCCAAACATCGGCAGTACGATCCCTTTGGTGATCATCCACCCGGCAATCATCCCGCACAGGCCCAGCGTTGCGCCGATAGAGAGGTCGATCCCGGCGGTGATAATCACAAAGGTGATGCCCAGCGCCAGAAAGGCGTTAATGGCGATATGCTTAATCATGATCACCATACTGCCAGCCGACAGGAACCCTGGCACCATCACGGTGAAGAAACCGACAATAAGGAAAAGGGCAATAAACGTCCGTAATTTCAACAAAATAAGCAGAATATTCTCGCGGGACAGCGATGCCCCGCCGCGTGGCGTTAACGTGGCCGATTGGACTCTTTTCATTTTAAAACCCCTGAGCACTTGCTGTGACCAGCGCTGATTCTTCGGCCCGATCGCGAACGATGTCGGCGGTAAGCTTGCCGCCGGACATCACCAGAATACGGTCGGAAACCGCCATGATCTCTTTTAAATCCGAGGTGGAGAAGACCACCGCGATGCCCTGCTGAGAGAGCTGCACCATCATGCGGAACACGTCCGCCTTCGCGCCAACGTCAATGCCCCGCGTCGGTTCATCAAGGAACAGCACCTTGGGATTGGTCAGCAGCGAGCGGCCAATCACCACCTTCTGCTGGTTGCCGCCGCTCAGGGCCTGGATCTCTACCTCCGGCGAGGAGACCTTAATCGACAGGTCGCCAATGGTGCCCGCCACGACGGCATCCTCCTCTTTACTGGCGATAGTCAGCCCGCGCTGGAGGCGTCGCCAGAGGCTGGCGATGGTCAGGTTGCTCGCCACCGAAGAGATGGGGAAGATGCCGGTCCGCTTGCGGTCTTCCGGTACCAGGCTCATTCCCATCCGGATGCGGTCGGCGGTCGCCAGCCGCTGGGGTACCGGCTTGCTGTCGAGCCACAGCTTGCCGAAGTAGTTGCGCTCGGTGCCCAGCAGGCACTCGAACAGTTCGGTGCGCCCGGCCCCCATCAGGCCGTAAATACCAACGATCTCTCCGGCATGCACCTTAAAGCTGACGTCGTTAACCACGGTGTTTCCCGCGGCGTTGACGCAGGTTATGTGTTCCGCCTCCAGCAGCGGCGGCCCAAAGGTGCGGCCCGGTTCAAGGAAATTACTTACCGGATCGCTACCAAGCATCTCGCGGACGATCCACGGCACATCAATATCTTTTACCTGCGCTTCCGCCTGGAACTTGCCGTCACGCAGGATAGTGATGACGTCGCCGATGGCCATCAGCTCTTCCAGGCGGTGCGAGATATAGATAATGGAGACCCCCTGGCGGGTTAGCTCGCGGATCACGCGAAACAGGATCTCCACTTCGGTTTTACTCAGCGCCGAGGTGGGTTCGTCGAGGATCAAAATGTCGGCATCCTCCGCCAGCGCCTTGGCGATCTCCACCAGCTGCTGCTGGCCCACCTTCAGGTTGCCCACCAGATCTTTGGGCGAGATGGGCTGGTCGAGGCGTTGCAGCAGCTCGGCGGCGCGTCGCTCCTGCTCGGTTTCGTTGATGGGCGTGATGCCTTTTTGCAGCTCGCGGCCAAGAAAAATATTTTCGGCGACGTTCAGGTTCTCAAACAGATTCAGCTCCTGGTGCACCATGCCGATCCCGTGCGCGGCTGCCGCACGGGTGCTCGGAAAGTGCACCGGTTTGCCGTTAAGCAGGATCTCGCCGAGGCTGGGCTGCTGCACGCCAGCCAGGATCTTCATTAGCGTCGATTTACCGGCTCCGTTTTCGCCAATGATGACGTTTACCTTCCCGCGCCAGACGTTATAGTCGACGTTATCCAGCGCCACGGTGCCGGGAAAGAGCATCGAGATCCCACGCGTGCGCAGGATAATGTCATCCACAGGGGTAACGCTCATTACTGTGCCTCCTGTTTCACATCCAGCGCGGCGGCGTCCTGGGCTTTGCCATTGGCCAGCGTCACCGCAAACAGCACGGTGGCAGGTTTACCGTTCCAGCTGGCGTCGATTTTCGGCAGGTGCTTTGCAGCTTCGCGGTTATAGGCCCGGGAAAGCTGGGCAAACTGCACCTGATTAGTAAAATCTTCAAACTTAAAGCCGGTAGCATCGCGAATGGCGTTGCCGCGCATCACCGGCCCGAGCTGGATGGTCAGCGGCTGGTTGTCGACGGTGAACGTCAGCTTCTGCTCGCGCTCGTTACTGACGTCAACCGCGGTGACCGGGCTGGTCAGACGAACAAAAACGCTCTTCGGTGCGCCGCTGGCGGCTTTCAGCTGGCTGGTAAACGCGCTGGCGTCCAGCGCGTGTTGGTTAGCGGCATCCATAACGCGGGGCTGCCAGGTCTGTTGCGCGATCTGCTGCGGGGTCAGATTGTCGAAACTCTGTTTCGCATTTGGATCGGCAGGCATGATCGGCTTGCCGTTTTCATCCAGATCCACCACCGTGCAGGCCGTTAGCAACAGGGTGGTGCACCCTATCAGCGCGACACCCCATTGTTTTAAGCCCATAGCGCCTCCGCCTTACTCGCCGAGTTTAAACATGTTGAGTTTTTTAGCGTTTGACTCATCGATCAGGACGCAATCCATCAGCTGTTTTTCATCTTTCTGCGCTTTACCGTTTTTCAGGAAGTAGTCCGCCTGCACGACGGCCATCTGCGCCTGCTCCCAGCCCGGCTGCAGCACGGTGGCTTTAATATTGCCTTTGTTAATAATGGAGTCGCGGGTGTAGTCGCTGCCGTCAAAGCCGACGACGATAACATTCGTCTTACCGGCAGCCTTCAGCGCGGCCTCGGCCCCCAGAGCCATGGTATCGTTGCCGGAGATCACGCCCACAATGTCTGGATTGGTCTGCAGAATGGCTTCCATACGGTTAAACGCTTCGGTCTGGCTCCAGTTAGCGGTCTGCTGCGCCACCATCTTCATATCCGGATAGTCGTCCAGAATGTCATGGTAGCCCTGGGAGCGAACGCTGGCGTTGGTATCCGACTGGCGGCCCAGCAGCTCGACGTACTTGCCTTTACCGTCCAGCAGCTTGGCGAACTTCTCTGCGCCCAGCTGTGCGCCCTGGTAGTTGTTGGAGACGATTTGTGCCACGGCGATGCCGGTTTTGTTAATTTCGCGATCGATCAGGAAGGCCGGAACGCCTGCGGCCTTGGCTTTCTCCAGCGGCCCGACGGTGGCATCGGCCCCAGCGTTATCGAGAATAATCGCTTTCGCCTTACGAGCGATGGCGGTCTCAATCAGCTGGTTCTGCTTGTTCACGTCGTCGTCATGCGAGGCCACGAGGGTGGTATAACCCAGCTCTTTGGCTTTCGCCGCCGCGCCATCAGCCTCCGCTTTAAAGAAAGGGTTGTCGTGTGAAGGGGTAATAATAGCGATCAGTCCATTATCCGCGGCAAACAGCGAACCGGAAGCGGCAATCATGGAAGCGAGCAGTACGGATTTTACAAAGGTAGCGTTCATCGTTTTCTCCACATTGAATATTTATTCAATAATGATTTATTATTCATGTTAACGATAAGGCCGAGTTGTTAAACTGTCTACGGTTTGCGCAGGTAATTTCTTAAAAGGAGAAAAGGATCACGATCTATGAGGCGAGGAGGAGTTATCCGAAAAAGGGATGATGACCGGGCGTATTCGTTCGCTGCCCGGCCTCTCTCTGAAAAGCGATCGGCGTGATCGCTACGGTAGTTCGCACTCTTTAATGTCAGCGATGGGGCCGAGGATGGCGCTATCAAACGGCTGGAGCGGTTTGCCCTGCTCAACGCGCAATGGCCAGTCATGGTTAGCCAGCGCCCCGCGTCCAAGGGAGATAAAGTTAGCCCCGCTGTTCATAACCTCCGTCGCCTTAGCGTCATCGTGCAGGCTGCCGTTAGCCATAATCGTCAGCTCGGGGGCGTACTTCCGTGCAAGTGCCACAAGGGAGAGTGGATTGCCCGCAAAGGCAGGCTGCCACGCTTCGTACTCGGTCAGATGCAGATAGTCCAGACCTGCACTGGCGAGTAGCGTAAATACCGTCTTAGCGTCCTCTTCACCGTTGGCCCACTTATGAACGAAGTCATTGACTTTGCCCTGAGAGATGCGGATCCCTACGGGAACATGCTGACCCACGCGCGCTCTGACAGCCTTGATCGTCTCCAGGCTTAGGGTAAGCCGTCCGGCGATGTCCCCGCCCCATCTGTCGGTACGCAGGTTGGTGTAGTCGGTAAAGAATTGATCAAGCAAATAACCGTTCGCCCCGTGGATCTCCACGCCATCAAAACCGGCTTCCTCAACCGCACGTGCCGCGGCGTCAGCAAAGCTGGCAATAATACCGAGGATCTCCGCCTCTTCCAGCTCACGCGGAACAGGGTACTCACCTTCACCCCGGTAAAATGACATCTGTTTACCTACGGGACGGATCGCCGAGGGTCCAACGGTACCCTTCTGAAAATGGTTACCCTGCGAGAGCGCGCCAGCGTGTTGGATCTGGGCAAAAATGCGGCCTCCATGACCATGGACAGCCTCGACAATCTCTCTCCAGGCGGCAGACTGTCTGGCGCTGGTTAATCCGGCCTGATAGGCGTAGGTCTGTGACCAGGCGGTATCAATATAGATGCCCTCGGTAATGACAAGAGCGAAGCCTCCTCGCGCAAAATCCTCGTAGTAGGCTTTCATACGTTCACTGGCAATGCCATCGACAGACGCCGTAACGCGGGTCATCGGTGCCACAACCATCCTGTTACGTAGAGACAGCTTGCCGAGAGGGTATGAAGTAAACAGCGTTGATGCTTTCATACTAAAACTCCTGATGAGTATTAAATCAAAAAATAAATGTAATCGCTCTTTTTTCTGGCATAAACTGGCTGCAATGATACGTCTGTATAACATTATTCGTTATAATGAGGGGTTTTATGCATCTGCAGGATGTCTCGCTCTTTCTTACCATTTGCGAAACCCGCAGCCTGGCGAAAGCCGCGCGGCGGCTCGACATGTCTCCTATGGCTGTTTCAAGGCGACTGGCTGGGCTGGAGCATGAGCTGGGCGTACGCCTTCTGCAACGCACTACGCGTTCAGTGTCATTGACCGAAGAGGGAACAGAGTTCCTGCCCTACGCCAAAGCACTTGTCGAAGCGGAGGAGGGGGCAAAGTCGCTGTTTACCGGCAAAACAGCGGGTGCCATTGGGCTATTACGGGTTACGGCTCCCTCTGGATTTGGGCGGCGAAACATTCTGCCGCTAATCCCAGAACTGTTAGCGGCTAATCCACACCTCAACGTCGATCTTCAGCTTAATGAAGACGTAGTGGACATTGTCGGTGGCGGTATTGACGTGGCGATACGTATTGCGCCGCTGCGCGACTCAACGCTGATTGCGCGCAAAATTACAGATAACCCGCGAATTATCTGCGCTTCTCCGACCTATCTTCAGCGCCACGGACGTCCTGAAATGCTTCGGCAGCTAGGCGATCACCCCTGTCTGCGCTTAACCAGCGTGCCGCAGTGGACGTTTGAGGCGGCCGGGCAAAATACGAGCATCAGCGTTGAAGGCCGCTTCAGTTCAAATAATGTGGAGGGGGTCAGGGAGCTGTGTGTTCAGGGAATGGGACTCGCCCAACTCACCCGCTGGGATGTCATGAAGGAGATTGCTGACGGGACACTGGTTGAAGTAACCCTCAGCGATGCTCAGCCGCAAATGCTTTCAGTATGGGCATTGCTGCCAACGACCCGCTATTTACCGCAGCGGGTCAGCCTGTTTATTGAGGCATTGAAAGCCTCGCTTAACCAATAGAAATAAAACCGCCGAAGCGGTTTTATTCTGCGACCAGCCACATGTCGGCCTCTTCAAACATCTCTTCCAGCATACGGTTCAGTTTCTCTCTGTCGCTTTTGCTGGCGTCGCTGTTTAGCCCGTTGGCCTGCATCGGTTTGACCCGCACATCAGCGTCCGGGAAGATGCGGTGAACCCGACGCGTCAGCTCGTCCAGGATAATTTCACGTGCGCCCGGCAGCCCAGCCACGTTTCGCTTGTCATACACTAATTCAACAAACACACACCCACCCTCGAAGCCTGGTTATATATACAGGCGTTACTATAGAAGGCTTGCCAGCCAAGGTAAAGCAAAATACATCGTCTCCGGGTTGCGCTTTATCACGTTCATAGTTAAAGCTTTAGTGTTGATATGACGCATCTACAGGAGCAAGGCTGATGAAAATAGTGTGTTTGGGCTGGGGATCGCTGGTCTGGAAATCGGGCGAGCTACCCGTGGCGGGCGAGTGGCACCATGACGGCCCGGCGCTACCCATTGAGTTTACACGCGTCAGTGACGGTGGGGAGTTGGCTACGGCCATCTGCCTTAACGCAAAGCCTGTTCCGGTGCTCTGGGCGACACTTGCTACCCCCTCTCTTAACGAGGCGTGTCAGGCGCTGCGCAAGCGGGAGGGGATCCCGGAGGAGCGGGTGGACGGGGTAGGATCGCTACATATTACTCCCCAGACAACGGGCGTGCTTGCCGACTGGGCGCGTCAGCGCGGCATCGATGCCCTTATCTGGACGGCGCTGCCGGCGCGAATTGACTCTATTGAGGGTAAAACACCCACGGTTGAAGCGGCCATCGCTTATCTGCAGGGGCTAACGGGAGAGGAGCGTGAGCACGCGAAACGCTATATTCAGCAGGTGCCAGAACAGATTGCTACGCTCTATCGTCGTGAAATCAGTTCGACGCTAGGGTGGTAGGATGTTATCGCTCCCCTGCACAGGCAGGGGAGGCGAGGGGGCTTAAACGTTTTTACGCTCAATGGTTTGTTCGCCCCAGAACAGCGAATCGGCATCGGTTTTCTTGAAGGCACGAATTAGCACTTCGTCGTTTCCCTCTTCCCAGATCTGCTCTGCCAGCTTCTCGTCGTAGTTGGCAACTTCAAAAATGGCTTCGGCAATTTCTGGCGAAGTATTACGGATACTTGCCCATTCGCCGACGTGATGAGCTTTTGCTTCCTGATTTGGCATCTTACTTCTCCTGTTAGGGTTAACCTTTTAACTTAACGGTCAGGCCGGCCACGTACTCGCCCTGATAGCGGGCAATGGTCAGCTCTTCCTCGCTGGGTTGACGAGAACCGTCGCCACCCGCAATGGTCGTCGCGCCGTAGGGCGTGCCGCCGCGAACCTCAGAGATATCGAACAGCTCTTTTGTGCCATAGCCGATCGGCACAATTACCATTCCATGATGTGCAAGCGTAGTCCATGTTGAGGTAATTGTGTGCTCCTGGCCGCCACCGGTACCGGTAGAGCTGAATACGCTGGCAACTTTGCCGTAGAGCGCACCGGATGCCCACAAGCCACCGGTCTGATCAAAGAAGGTACGCATCTGCCCGGACATGTTGCCGAACCGCGTTGGTGTACCCACAATAATGGCGTCGTATTCAGCCAGCTCCTGCGGAGTAGCGACCGGAGCTGCCTGCGCCTTACCGCCCGATTTTTCGAAAAGCTCCTGCGGCATGGTCTCTGGTACGCGCTTAACCACCACCTCCACGCCCTCTACCTTGCCTGCGCCTTCTGCTACGGCTTGTGCCAGGGTCTCAATGTGCCCGTACATGGAATAATAGAGAACCAAAACTTTTGCCATCTTTTCACTCCTCGGTTGCCCTTACAGTATATTTAAAGATATGCCGTCAGGCTGAGAGTGCAAATCGGATCGCGCTTATTTTGCAAAGGGATTAGCCGCAAAAGCTGCGGACTAATCCCTGAATACGGAGGGGAGACGCTTTATTGCGTCATTTTCTGTAACAAATTTATCGCATGTGCTTCAGAGCGGGTTCGATATTTAATATCAATATCCAGAGAGATATTTGACGACAAATTAAACACCGTCGTCTGACCGTAGCACTCCATATTACTGCTAAGGAGATCGCCGGATAATACTTTGCAACCGCTCAGGGTGGTCGCGAGCGTAAACTCCCCCTTTTCATTGAGCGTACACAGGCAACCGGTATTGACGTTGTAATGAATTATAATGCTGCACAATTCAATCCTCCTGTTAAGCGTATTTGCTAAAAAATGGCTACGGTTTTATTGGACGCAGCGCCGGAAAAAGGATCACATCGCGAATAGAGGCGGCATTAGTAAACAGCATCACCATGCGATCGATGCCTATACCTAACCCGGCGGTGGGAGGTAAACCATACTCAAGCGCCGTCACATAGTCCTCATCGTAAAACATCGCTTCGTCATCCCCAGCCTCTTTGGCAATAACCTGCTCTCTAAAGCGCTCGGCCTGATCCTCAGCATCGTTAAGCTCGGAGAAGCCGTTGCCTATCTCTCTACCGCCAATGAAAAACTCAAAACGATCGGTGATCTCCGGGTTAGCGTCGTTTCTGCGCGCCAGCGGGGAGACCTCGGCCGGGTATTCGGTGATAAACGTAGGCTGAATAAGCTGCTTTTCAGCAACCGTATCAAAGAGTTCTGTGATAATGCGGCCATGTCCCCAGCCCGCTTCAATCACGATACCCAGGCGGTTGGCGAGACGCCGTGCCGCATCCAGCGTCGCCAGATCCGCAGGGACAATACCGTCACCGTAGCGCAGGATCGCCTCGGTCATGGTCAGGCGGGTAAAGGGTTGGGCGAAATCAAACGTCCATTCACCATACGTCACGGTAGTCGTTCCCAGCACCGTCTCCGCTACGTGACGGAAGAGCGCTTCGGTAAAGGTAATCAGGTCGTTGTAGTCGGCATAGGCCTCGTACATCTCCATCATGGTGAATTCAGGGTTATGGCGAACTGAAATTCCCTCGTTGCGAAAATTGCGGTTAATCTCGAACACCTTCTCGAAGCCACCAACTACCAGCCTTTTTAGATAGAGCTCAGGAGAGATACGCAGGTACATCTGCTGGTCAAGAGCATTATGATGGGTCATAAAAGGTCTGGCCGACGCGCCGCCGGGAATAACCTGCATCATGGGTGTCTCCACCTCTAAGAAGCCGCGTGCCTGCATAAACGCGCGAATGGCGCTGAGAATTTTTGAGCGAGTGATAAAGGTACGGCGCGCGCTGTCGTTGACGATCAAATCCAGATAGCGCTGCCGGTAGCGCATCTCCCGATCCGCTAAGCCATGGAACTTATCAGGAAGCGGCCGCAGGGCTTTGGTCAGCGGAGCGATCCGGCTGGCATGGAGCGTAAGCTCGCCGGTCTGGGTTTTAAACAGCGTACCCTCCACGCCGACAATATCGCCAAGATCGCAGCGTCTTATATGCTGCTGGTAGGGCTCTTCACCCAGCGTGGATTGGGCGGCATAGACCTGAATTTTTCCGCCGCAGTCCTGTAGAACGAGAAAGGCGGCTTTGCCCATGATCCTGCGCGACATCACACGACCGGCTATGGCAACCTGAACGTTTTCGACCTGTAGCGTCGCGGCATCACAACCTGCATAGCGCTCACAAAGCGCATCTGCGGTGCTGTTGCGGCGAAAATCATTTGGGAAAGCAATGCCCTCCCCACGTAGCTGCGCCAGTTTTTCGCGGCGTACTTCCCGTTCACCCGTTAACTCATGCTCAAACACTGCTCTCTCGTCGCTCATAGCCGCTCCTTGTGTATCGCTATTTTCATAACAATCTACGTCCGGGTGGCGGGCAAAAGCAAGCGTTTTTATCTAAAATGAGATCACATTGATCTTAATTGGGGTTACCGAAACCGTTAACAAGCCCTCGCTACGCGTTGCGCTTGATCTTCTCAATAATCGTCATCGCTTCCTGGGTAAAGCGGGCTTTTTCGCTGGTAGAGAGCGAAGCGATATGGCGCGCCAGTGGGCCAAAGACCTCGGCATGACTCATGATCCCCTGCACGCCCTCTTTATGAATAACGCGCAGCAGCGCTTCACGCTCATTGTCATCCAGTGACGAATAGACCATTGACCAGGCAAACTGCAGGGGATCGTCCACAGGCCTGGACGTAACATGCCACTTTGCCTCTGTCTCATTCAGCTCTCGGGGCTTACGGTTGGTACCGCCATAGGCCAGCCACTCCAGAGAGACGTTCTCCCGTTCGGCAATCTTTATGGCAACGTTGAAAGAGGGGTCGGTTCCCCGGCTGATGTAATTATTGAGCGTGGAGTAGGGGAGCTGCCACTCTTCAGCGGCGGCACGGGTGCTGCGGTTACCAATCAGTAGCCTTAGCCTGTCCGCCAGCGTCTCCTGCTCAGCTGTACGGTATGAAATTGTCTCTTCGCCTTCCATTGTTAGCCCATCCGCAACGGTTTATGTAGTCTGATCTTCATAGAGACCATAAAACGAGTTTAAAATCACAAATTCTTCAGATAACGCTTTTATTCATCTCAAAAGAGATCAATGATACTACCACGTGATCACCTGGTGATTAACGTTCGGGATTATCCCATAGGGTTGAAAAAGAGGTTAGATGAATTATGAGTAAAGTTGAAGCCACGCAGACTGACTGGTGTCGCATCGACATTGTCGCCGCGCTTCACAAGCGCGGCTACTCAATACGCGAACTGTCAATTCAGGCCGGTCTCAAACCGGACACCTTAAAAAACGTGCTCTCACGCGCCTACCCAAAAGCAGAACGCATTATTGCCGATGCCATTGGCGTAGAGCCTGCGCAGATCTGGCCCAGCCGTTACGTAAAACAGAAGGATACGCACTGAGAGAAGCACTTGCTGGCGAAATATTAAGTCCCGCCGTGCCATGAATAATACAGCGCAGTAAAACAAAATTATTATCAACAGGGCAGTAATTAACGATTACTGGCAATCTATTTTTATATCTGTAAGAGGGCATTATGAGTCAGCCTGGGAATAAAATGGGTGTGCTCCAGCTCACCGTATTAACTGCAGTTAATATGATGGGCTCAGGGATTATTATGCTGCCGACCAAATTAGCTGAGGTCGGTACAATATCAATTCTGTCGTGGGTAGTTACGGCGTTAGGATCGCTGGCGCTGGCCTACGCTTTCTCTAAATGCGGCCTGTTTAGCCAAAAGAGCGGCGGCATGGGCGGCTATGCAGAATATGCGTTTGGTAAGTCCGGAAACTTCATTTCCAATTATACCTACGCAATTAGCTTGTTAATTGCCAATATCGCCATCGCTATTTCCGCGGTAGGCTACGGCAGCGATTTTTTTGGCGTAGTTCTCTCTCCAGTAGGCGCGTGCTTGGCAACTATCGGCGTTATTTGGGTGACGACCATCTGTAACTTCGGTGGGGCAAAAATCACCGGGCGTATCGGCTCCGTAACCGTCTGGGGCGTGATTATTCCGGTTGTCGGCCTGAGCGTGTTTGGCTGGTTCTGGTTTAAGCCCTCGCTCTATATCAGCGCGTGGAACCCTAACAACAGCAGCTTCTTCTCGGCGGTCTCGACCTCTATTTCAATGACGTTGTGGGCATTTTTAGGCCTGGAGTCAGCCTGCGCCAATATGGACGCGGTTGAGAATCCACAAAAGAATGTTCCTATCGCCGTATTTGGCGGCACGCTGGCCTGCGCCGTGATCTATATCCTGTCGACAAACGTCATCTCCGGTATTGTTCCGAATGCCGACCTGCTCAACTCTACCGCGCCGTTTGGCCTGGCCTATGCCAGCATGTTTACCCCCTTCGTGGGTAAAGTGGTGATGCTGCTGATGACCCTCGCCTGTATCGGCTCCCTGCTGGGGTGGCAGTTTACCGTGGGCCGCGTCTTTAAGTCGTCGGCGGATATCGGCTATTTCCCGCGCATATTCTCCCGCGTCACGAAAGCCGATGCGCCTGTGGTAGGCATGATCATTCTCGGCATTATCCAGACGCTGCTGGCGTTAATGACCATTAGCCCATCCCTCAATAAACAGTTTAATAGCCTGGTTAACCTGGCGGTCATTACCAACCTTATTCCCTACGTCCTCTCAATGGCGGCGCTTATTCCCATGCAGCGCCTCGCGGGGGTCACCAAATCCCAGTTCAGAATCAATGCCTGTACTGCCCTGATCGGCACCGTCTACAGCTTCTATGCCCTCTACGCTTCCGGAGAAGAGGCGATGATGCTCGGGGCGCTCACCACGTTTGCAGGCTGGTCATTCTGGGGAATTTTTATTGATAAGCAAGATAAACACACTCTGATAAATAAATAAGGATATTAAAATGAAAACCATAGCAATAATGAATCATCCTGGCGTTATTTTTAAAGAGACCGCACTGCAGGAGCTGGGCCAGCGCTTAAGTGCCATGGATTTCCGTATTCTCTACCCAGAGGACGTTGAAGATCTGCTGGGGCTCATTAACAATAACGCCAAAATCTGTGGCGTGGTTATTGACTGGGATAGCTATAACCTGAGTCTGACTCAGCAGATCGGTGCGCTCAACGATCGTCTACCGATGTATATGTTTGCTAATAAAAACAGTGCGCTCGATCTTACCCTGCGTGACTTAGATGCCAATATTCATTTTTTTGAGTATGCACTCGACGTCGCCTGCGACATTGCTAATAAAATCCAGCAGGTCACGGAGTCCTACTACGATAAAATTCTGCCGCCGCTGACAAAGGCGCTCTTTAACTATGTTAACGCCGGGAAATATACCTTCTGTACGCCGGGCCATATGTCGGGAACCGCGTTTCAGAAAAGCCCGGTTGGCAGCCTTTTTTATGACTTCTTTGGTGCCAATACCATGAAGTCAGATATCTCGGTATCGGTAACGGAGCTGGGGTCGCTGCTGGATCACTCTGGCCCACACAGAGAGGCAGAGGAGTATATCGCCCGCACCTTTAACGCCGAGCGTAGCTACATGGTGACTAACGGCACCTCGACGGCCAACAAAATCGTCGGCATGTATTCAGCGCCGGTGAAAAGTACGGTGCTGATCGATCGTAACTGCCATAAGTCCCTGACCCATCTGCTGATGATGAGCGATGTCACGCCTATCTACCTGCGTCCTACTCGTAACGCCTTCGGCATTCTGGGCGGCATTCCACAAAGTGAGTTTTCCCGAGTGTCCATTCAGCAAAAAGTTGACGCGACGCCAGGTGCCAGCTGGCCGGTGCATGCGGTTATTACCAACTCCACCTATGATGGTCTGCTCTATGACACCGATTATATCAAGCAGAACCTTGAGGTGAACTCGATTCACTTTGACTCCGCCTGGGTTCCCTATACCAACTTCAATCCTATCTATAAAGGGCTGTGCGGCATGAGCGGTGAGCGCACAGAGGGCAAGGTAATCTATGAAACGCAGTCGACCCATAAGCTGCTGGCGGCGTTTTCCCAGGCGTCCATGATCCATATTAAGGGCGATTTCACCGAGGAGACCTTTAACGAATCCTTTATGATGCACACCTCCACATCGCCTCACTACGGGATCGTCGCCTCCATTGAGACCGCGGCGGCGATGATGGAGGGCAGCGCCGGAAAACGGCTGGTACAGAACTCTATCGAGCGCGCCATCTCCTTCCGCCAGGAGATCAAAAAGCTCCGCAACGAATGCGACGGCTGGTTCTTTGACGTCTGGCAACCGGAAGATATCAGCACAACCGCGTGCTGGCCGCTGAAAGGCGAGGATAACTGGCACGGCTTCAGAAACATAGATGACAACCATATGCATCTGGATCCGGTGAAGGTGACGCTGTTGACGCCAGGGATGAATAAGCAGGGCGAAATGACGGTGCGCGGTATTCCAGCCTGGATCGTTTCGAAATACCTCGACTATCACGGCATCGTGGTCGAGAAGACCGGCCCCTACAATCTGCTGTTCCTGTTCAGCATCGGCATTGACGAAACCAAGGCGCTGAGCCTGCTGCGCGCTCTGACAGACTTCAAGCGCGAGTATGACAGTAACCAGCGTATTAAGGAGATGATGCCCGCACTCTATGCTCTCGATCCTGAGTTCTATAAGGAGATGCGTATTCAGGAGCTGGCGCAGGGAATGCATGAGGTGATTGGCAAGCATAACCTGCCTGAGCTGATGTATCGTGCCTTTGAAACTTTGCCAAAAATGGTCATGAATCCGTGGGCTGCTTGGCAGAAAGAGCTGAACGGTGACGTCGAAGAGGTCTACATCGATGAGATGATTGGCCGCGTTAACGCCAACATGATCCTGCCGTATCCACCGGGAGTGCCGCTGGTGATGCCGGGCGAAATGCTGACGGAGAATAACCGACCGGTGCTGGAGTTTATTCAAATGCTGTGCGAGATCGGCTCACACTATCCAGGATTTGAGACCGATATCCATGGCGCATACCGTAAGGCAGACGGCAGATACACAATAAAAGTATTAAAAAACAGCCAGTAACATGGCTTCAGGCAGAACAGCGGCGGGCGCGGAGCCCGCCGACGCAAACGGGGTAACAGTCAGTAGCAAATTGACACACTTTTAGTCCGCTTGATTTCGTAAGAGATAAGAAAGGCTTATGGATTGAAACGTGAAGAAACCATGCTTTTGCCTGATATCCTGTTGCAGAATATTACTGTTCGCTGGCCGACAGTGTAGGTTGCACTAAGCTTACTTTCACGCGGCGACGAAATATCTACTCTTTATACGCCGTGAGGTGAAAGAATTCTCTTTTACTGAATGCAGTATGATGTCTAATGTATTAATTCTGGAGGTCAGAAATGGCAGAACATCGTGGTGGTTCTGGTAACTTCGCAGAAGATCGTGAAAAAGCATCAGAAGCAGGTCGTAAAGGTGGCCAGCACAGCGGGGGTAACTTCAAAAACGACCCTGAGCGCGCATCAGAAGCTGGCAAAAAAGGGGGCAAAAGTAGCCATGGTGGTGGCGGCCAGGGCGGTGGCGGTAACCGCTAGATGCCAGTACCATCGCAGCGTAAGATAAGTTAATTTTATGACCCCTCTTACATTTGTCCCGCCGTCGGGTTCGCCCGGCGGTTTTTTTATGTCTTTTTTCTGCTAAGCCGTTGAACTGACTCTTCTGCCATCGCACACTACGGGGCTTCGCTCTGGGCCGGTGGTAAAATGATCCCTTTTTTTTCTCGCTATAAATTCTCTGTTAAGCCGCAAGAGGCACTCCTGATCCTCATCACCATGTTCTGGGGCGGCACGTTTCTGGCCGTTCAGTACGCGGTAACCCTGAGCGGTCCGCTCTTTTTTGTCGGCCTGCGCTTTGCTACGGCGGCTATCGCGGTTGCGTTGCTTTCCCTTAAGGTATTGCGCGGTATCACATGGCTTGAGATCAAGGCGGGCGTGGCTATCGGGGTCTCCATCGCTTTTGGATACGGCCTGCAAACCTGGGGACTCCAGACCATCTCCAGCAGCAAATCCGCCTTTATTACGGCGATGTATGTGCCGCTGGTGCCGCTATTGCAGTGGCTTTGCCTCGGCAGACTGCCGGGTCTGATGTCCTGCGTGGGGATCGCGCTGGCCTTTGCCGGACTGGTTTTACTGGCGGGACCAGATGGCAACCTGCTGGCAATGGGAGAAGGGGAGTGGATCACGCTGGTTAGCGCAGTAGCCATTGCCGCTGAAATTATTCTTATTAGCGCCTGGGCGGGCAGAGTGGATATCCGCCGGGTGACCGTGATCCAGCTGGCTACCGCGTCGGTGGTGGCGTTTGCCGCTGCGGGTCCAGCCGGAGAGTCCGTGCCGCCGTTCTCACCTGCGCTGCTGCTGGTAGCCGCCGGTCTGGGCATTTTCAGCGCCATTATTCAGGTCACCATGAACTGGGCGCAGCGCAGCGTATCGCCTACCCGGGCAACGGTGATCTATACCGGTGAGCCAGTGTGGGCGGGCATTTTTGGTCGACTGGCGGGTGAACGCCTGCCGCTGCTGGCGCTGTTTGGCGGAGTGCTGATTGTGCTGGGCGTGTTGGTCAGCGAGCTAAAGATCAACAGAAAAAAAGCGCCGTCGGCGACGGCGTCATTAACCGAAGAGTAGGGTGGGGCGATCAGTTGGCCGGCGGTAGCGGGCAGCTAAGATCGCCCTCTTCGCACTGCATCAGCGAGGCCAGAAAGGCTTCTCGCTCCGCAGTTTTATCGTGCAGGCACTGGTTATGGATCATCGGCTGCACGCTTCCGCCCTCGGTGCCGGAGACGATCAGCGCGCAGTCGGCGTCGCGCAGGCTAATCCACGTCTGCTGCGCCTTTTTCAACAGCTCGCGCTGCGGTGCTGCGGCCCGCTGTATGGCGGCCTCGTAAGTCTCATTGAGTTTTTTATCTGCCGCCTGATACTGCTGTGCGGTGCAGCTGTTCAGATCGGACTGGGTGCTGGCATTGTCACACTCGTCCGCCAGCGCGCCGGTGCTCAGCAGCAAAGCCGCGCCTGCCATAAATAGACGTTTCATTTTTCCCCCCATAAAAAAGCCGGATGCGCTGCGCTTATCCGGCCTACGGTTACATTGTAGCCCCGGTAAGCGTAGCGCCTCCGGGGATTTTACACGATTAACCGATTGTCATCAGGCTGGCGTTGCCTCCGGCCGCGGCGGTGTTGACGCTCAGCGAACGTTCCAGATAGAGACGCTCAAGTACGATCGTCGTTTCACCCCGGGCGAAGCCCTGCACCGAGATAATTGCCCCATCACGCGCGGCCACCTGCTCGCAGATCGTCCGCAGCTGATCAGAGTCGCCGTGGTAGATCACCGCGTCAAACGGCTGGCTCAGCAGCGACTCCGGCCTGGAGAAGGCGATACGCTCCGCAACCGCCTGCGGCAGCTGTTTCACCAGATCGCGATGCAGTCCATCCTCCGGCCACAGCACCTTGCTGCCCACCGCCAGCACCGCTGCCAGCTGCACGAGCGCATCCTGCTCGTTGTCAGCCATGCACAGCACGCTATCCCGTGGCAGCAGAGTCCAGGTGTTGCGCTCGCCGGTAGGGCCAGGTAGCAGGCGCTGCGTGCCGCTCTGCGCCTGTTCGCCAAATTGCTGGCAGAGTTCCACCAGCTCAGGGCGGCTGGTCGCCCAGGCGCTCAGGGCTTCCAGCGGCTGGGCCAGCACGCTGCGTAGACGGGCATCCACCGGCCGCTCTGCATCATGCCGTGCCAGGGTAACCCCCAGCGCATTTTGCGGTCGGCTTGCCAGCAGGCGGTAAAGGTAGAGCGGGCCGCCCGCTTTAGGACCGGTGCCGGAGAGTCCCTCACCGCCAAACGGCTGGACGCCCACTACCGCGCCCACCATGTTGCGGTTGACATAGAGGTTGCCCACGTAAGCGTTGCCGGTGACCTGAGCAATGGTCTCGTCGATACGGGTATGCACCCCGAGGGTCAGGCCATAGCCGGAAGCGTTGATCTGGCGGATGGTCTCATCTAACTGGCTGCGGCTGTAACGCACCACATGCAGTACCGGGCCGAAGACCTCTTTTTTCAGCTCGTCGATGCTGTCCAGCTCGATCAGCGTTGGCGCAACAAAGGTACCGGTCTGCCACTCTTTTGCATCTTCGCTATTTTCCCGCACCGCCTGGAACACCGCATGGCCTTTTGCCCGCATCGCCTGAATATGGCGTTCAATGGCGTTTTTCGCCTCCGCATCGATTACCGGACCGATATCAGTCGACAGACGGCCAGGGTTACCCATCCGGCTCTCAGCCATCGCGCCGCGCAGCATTTTCAGAGTGTGATCGGCAATATCCTCCTGCAAGCAGAGCAGACGCAGCGCGGAGCAGCGCTGACCAGCACTGTCAAACGCCGAGGCCATCACATCAACTACCACCTGCTCGGTCAGCGCCGAGGAGTCAACGATCATCGCATTCATACCGCCGGTTTCGGCGATCAGCGGCGTCGGACGGCCCTGTGCGTCGAGGCGCGGCGCAATGCTGCGCTGCAGCAGGGAGGCGACCTCGGTCGAGCCGGTGAACATCACGCCGCGCACGCGGTTGTCGGCGGTCAGCTGCGCGCCAACGGTCTCACCCCGGCCCGGCAGGAGCTGAACGACCCCGGCAGGAACGCCCGCTTCCCGCAGCAGGGCCACGCTCTGGGCGGCAATCAGCGGCGTCTGCTCAGCCGGCTTCGCCAGCACGCTGTTACCCGCTGCGAGAGCGGCGGCAACCTGGCCGGTAAAGATCGCCAGCGGGAAGTTCCACGGACTAATACAGACCACCGGACCCAGCGGACGGTGCGTCTCGTTGTCAAAATCGTCACGCACCTGGCCCGCGTAGTAGCGCAGGAAATCCACGGCTTCGCGCACTTCGGCGATGGCGTTACTGAAGGTTTTACCCGCCTCACGCACCAGAATACCGATCAGCTGCTGGGTCTGATCCTCCATCAGCATGGCGGCACGCTCCAGAATGGCAGCCCGCTCCTGGGGAGGGGTGGCAAACCAGATTGGCCCGTTGTTCACCGCGCTCTCCAGCGCCTGCTCAACTTCAGCAGGCGTGGTTTCTCGCGCGTATCCGACAATGTCTTTCGGTTCAGCCGGGTTGATAACGGCACTCATCTCGCCATCCTCAACCGGCTGCTCCAGCATCGGTCCGGCCTGCCAGCTGTGCAGGGCACTGTTGAGCAGGGCAGAGGAGAGGGATGCCAGCCGGTGCTCGTTCGCCAGATCCAGCCCGGCGGCGTTAACCCGGCCTTCGCCGTAGAGATCCACCGGCAGAGGGATCTTCGGATGCGGCAGACCAATCTGCCCCTCCTGGGCCGCCAGTTTTTCAACGGCGGTCACCGGATCGGCCACCAGCTCGTCGAGTGGTAGGGTGGTGTCGGCGATGCGGTTAACAAAGGAGGTGTTCGCGCCATTCTCCAGCAGGCGGCGGACCAGGTAGGCCAGCAGCGTTTCATGGGTACCGACCGGGGCATAGATACGGCAGGGGCGATTCAGTTTGCCGTCGGCAATATTGCCTACCACCTGCTCATAGAGCGGCTCGCCCATGCCGTGCAGGCACTGGAACTCATACTGGCCCGGATAGTAGTTCTCGCCGGCAAGCTGATAGATAGCGGCCAGAGTGTGGGCGTTGTGGGTCGCAAACTGCGGGTAGATCAGGTTCGGTACGCTGAGCAGCTTTTTCGCACAGGCGATATAGGAGACGTCGGTGTAAACCTTGCGGGTATAGACCGGATACCCCTCCAGCCCCTCAACCTGAGCGCGTTTGATTTCGCTATCCCAGTAGGCTCCTTTCACCAGACGGATCATCAGGCGACGACGGCTGCGCGAGGCGAGGTCGGTCAGGTAGTCGATCACAAACGGGCAGCGCTTCATATAGGCCTGGATCACGAAGCCGATGCCGTTCCAGCCCGCCAGATCCGGATCGAAGCAGAGTTTTTCCAGCAGATCGAGGGAGATTTCCAGCCGATCCGCCTCTTCAGCGTCAATGTTGATCCCGATATCGTACTGGCGCGCCAGCAGGGTTAAGGACTTCAGGCGCGGATAGAGCTCGCTCATCACCCGCTCATACTGCGCCCGGCTGTAGCGCGGATGCAGGGCCGACAGCTTGATGGAGATCCCCGGACCTTCATAGATACCGCGGCCGTTGGAGGCTTTGCCGATGGCGTGGATTGCCTGCTGATAGGAGACCATATAGGCCTGCGCATCGGTGGCGGTCAGCGCCGCCTCGCCCAGCATATCGTAGGAGTAGCGGAACCCTTTCTCCTCAAGCTTGCGGGCGTTGGCCAGCGCTTCGGCGATGGTTTCACCGGTAACAAACTGTTCGCCCATCAGGCGCATCGCCATATCCACGCCTTTGCGGATCAGCGGCTCGCCGCTCTTGCCGATAATGCGGTTTAGCGAGCGCGAAAGGCTGGCTTCGTTATGGGTAGAGACCAGGCGGCCGGTAAACAGCAGGCCCCAGGTCGCGGCGTTGACAAATAGCGAGGGGCTGCGGCCGATATGCGACTGCCAGTTGCCGTTGCTGATTTTGTCACGGATCAGTGCGTCACGGGTGGCCTTGTCGGGAATACGCAGCAGCGCTTCAGCCAGGCACATCAGGGCGACGCCCTCCTGAGAGGAGAGGGAGAACTCCTGCAACAGGCTCTGCACCATTCCGGCACGGCCAGTAGCGGTTTTCTGATTACGCAGCTTTTCTGCGAGGCGGTAGGCCAGCTTCTGTGCGCGATCGGCAACCGGCTCCGGCAGGCGCGCCTGCTCCAGCAGCATCGGCACGGCGTCAGTTTCCGCGCGTCGCCAGGCGGCGGTAATGGCCGCACGGCTCACGGACTGGGGCAGGATCTGCTCGGCAAACTCCAGGAAGGGCTGATGCGGCTCATCTTTCAATACGCTGTTGTCGGCTTGTTCGCTCTCTACGCCGTTATTCTGGCCTGGTAGCTCCGGCAGCGCATCACCGCTCTCGACGCGCTCAAGATAGTTAAAGATGGCCTGCTTAATCAGCCAGTGCGGCGTGCGATCGATCTGCGTCGCCGCCTGCTTAATACGGTCACGCGTGGCGTCATCAAGCTTAACCCCCATCGTGGTGCTACCCATGCATCTACTCCTCGTTAATATCGCACTCTGTGTCGTTAGCGAGAAATATCTACCATGTTGCAACTTTGTGCAACCGTGTTAATTGTGACGCGGTCAACAAGCTGAAAAATGAATGGATTGTTAAAGGTGATCGGCCTCTCAATAGCAGCGCTAGCACTCTTGAAACCGAGGAACCATGCGGTGCTTAACACTTTTGCACGGTGTTACCTTGCAAAGCGTGAGCGAGTGCAACCTATTAGAAAATGGTATCGTGACGGGGATGTAATTCATGTGAATGCCATGTTAAATCGATTGTGGTTAGGAATCGCTTCCGGCAGGATACGGTCGCCCAACACAACAACGACACCTTTTCCCCGTTCCGGAAAAGGTCAACGCAGCAGATATCACGTCTGCTGACGAAAAGATCTGGAGACTTTTTAATGGCAATGAGTACCCCGATGCTGGTGACGTTTCTCGTTTACATCTTCGGCATGATTTTAATTGGCTTTGTCGCATGGCGATCGACAAAAAACTTTGACGACTACATTCTCGGTGGGCGCAGCTTAGGGCCGATGGTGACTGCACTCTCTGCAGGCGCATCCGATATGAGCGGCTGGCTGCTGATGGGCCTGCCTGGGGCGATTTTTATCTCTGGGATCTCTGAAAGCTGGATTGCCATTGGCCTGACTTTAGGGGCATGGATTAACTGGAAACTGGTGGCGGGCCGCCTGCGCGTGCACACCGAGGTGAATAACAACGCCCTGACGCTGCCTGACTACTTTACCGGCCGATTTGAAGACCGGAGCCGCGTGCTGCGTATCATCTCCGCGCTGGTTATTCTGCTCTTCTTCACCATCTATTGTGCATCCGGCATCGTGGCAGGGGCGCGTCTGTTTGAGAGCACCTTTGGCATGAGTTACGAAACCGCGCTGTGGGCCGGTGCGGCGGCAACCATCATCTACACCTTCGTGGGCGGGTTCCTGGCCGTGAGCTGGACCGACACCGTGCAGGCCAGCCTGATGATCTTCGCCCTGATCCTCACCCCGGTAATGGTGATGGTCTCCGTGGGCGGCTTTGACGACTCGCTGATGGTGATCAAGCAGAAGAGCATTGAAAATGTGGATATGCTCAAAGGGCTGAATTTCGTGGCTATCGTCTCGCTGCTGGGCTGGGGCCTGGGCTACTTTGGCCAGCCGCATATTCTGGCGCGCTTTATGGCGGCGGATTCCCACCACACCATCGTTCACGCTCGCCGCATCAGCATGACCTGGATGATCCTCTGCCTGGCCGGGGCGGTAGCCGTAGGCTTCTTCGGTATCGCTTACTACAGTAATAATCCGGGGCAGGCTGGTGCGGTAAACCAGAACGCCGAACGCGTGTTCATTGAGCTGGCGCAGGTGCTGTTTAACCCATGGGTGGCTGGCGTGCTGCTCTCCGCTATTCTGGCGGCGGTTATGTCCACCCTGAGCTGTCAGCTGCTGGTCTGCTCCAGCGCCATCACGGAAGATCTCTACAAGGCATTCCTGCGCAAACACGCAAGCCAGACCGAGCTGGTGTGGGTCGGACGCGTCATGGTGCTGGTGGTCGCGCTGGTAGCCATCGCTCTGGCCGCCAACCCGGAAAACCGCGTGCTGGGCCTGGTAAGCTATGCCTGGGCCGGTTTTGGTGCCGCCTTTGGGCCGGTGGTGCTCTTCTCGGTACTGTGGTCACGCATGACCCGTAACGGTGCGCTGGCGGGGATGATCATCGGTGCAGTAACCGTTATCGTCTGGAAGCACTTTGAGCTGCTGGGCCTGTACGAGATCATTCCTGGCTTTATCTTTGGCAGCATCGGTATTGTGCTCTTCAGCCTGCTGGATAAAGCGCCGTCCGCAAGTATGCAGGCGCGCTTTGCCGAGGCGGATGCGCACTATCACTCTAAGCCGGAACCACGCGTAGCAGGCTAACCGTTCTTAACGCACCGGAGCCACTCTCCGGTGCGTTTTCTTACTTCATGTTAACAATTTTTTAATCCTCAATTCACCTTCCAGCCCGCACGTTGTCCCACGTAACATTCTGAGAAACTTCCGCACAGAAATTACTTGTGTTTATCTCTGGCGTAATGATAATCACTATCATTGAAATTTACTTTTCTTTGCATCATTTGACGCTGCTTAACATTCAAAGGTTTACCGCATGTTTGTGCCATTTCTCATTATGTTACGTGAAGGACTCGAAGCGGCGCTGATCGTTAGCCTCATCGCCAGCTACCTAAAGCGTACCCAACGCGGCCGCTGGATTGGCATGATGTGGATCGGCGTCTTTCTCGCCGCCGCGCTCTGCCTTGCTCTCGGTATCATCATCAACGAAACCACCGGTGAGTTTCCGCAAAAAGAGCAGGAGCTGTTTGAAGGTATCGTGGCGGTCATTGCTGTGGTGATCCTGACGTGGATGGTCTTCTGGATGCGCAAAGTATCGCGCAACGTTAAGGTCCAACTTGAGCAGGCGGTAGATAACGCCCTGAAGCAGGGCAATCATCACGGCTGGGCGCTGATTATGATGGTCTTCTTTGCGGTAGCCCGCGAAGGGCTGGAGTCAGTCTTCTTCCTGCTGGCGGCGTTTCAGCAGGATGTTGGGATCTGGCCGCCGGTCGGCGCACTCACCGGCCTGGCGACAGCCGTCGTGATTGGCTTCCTTATCTACTGGGGCGGTATTCGTCTCAATATGGCCGCGTTTTTCAAATGGACCAGCCTGTTTATTCTGCTGGTGGCCGCCGGGCTGGCCGCCGGGGCGATCCGCGCCTTCCACGAAGCGGGCCTCTGGAACCATTTCCAGCAGGTGGCCTTCGATCTCAGCAATACGCTGAGCACCCACACGCTGTTTGGCACCCTGTTAGAGGGCATTTTTGGCTACCAGGAGGCGCCCAGCGTCAGTGAAGTAGTGGTCTGGTTTGCCTACCTTATTCCGGCGCTGGTGCTGTTTATGCTGCCGCCGCGCCCGGGGGCACAGATGTCTCCCGGTGCCTCCTGATGTTTATTAATAGTGATAACAGTAGTTACAACATACTTTTTTAAGGGAAAGGTCATGGCAACGCATTTTCGTCGTAGTGCTTTACAGGTTGGTATTGCCGCGCTGCTCGCTTGCGCATTCAGCGCCCAGGCGGCGGATGTTCCTCAGGTGAAGGTTACGGTAACGGATAAACAGTGTGAACCGATGAATCTCACGGTTAACGCCGGAAAGACGCAGTTCATTATCCTCAACCACAGCCAGAAAGCACTGGAGTGGGAGATCCTCAAGGGCGTTATGGTTGTTGAGGAGCGGGAAAACATTGCTCCTGGGTTTAGCCAAAAGCTGACCGCTAACCTGCAGCCGGGCGAATATGAGATGACCTGTGGCCTGCTGACCAACCCGAAGGGCAAGCTGATTGTGAAAGGTGCTGCCACGGCGGATGCAGCCAAGGGTGACGCGCTGCTAAGCCTCGGCGGGGCGATTACCGAGTATAAAGCTTACGTGACTCAGGAGATGAGCGGCCTGGTAGCGAAGACCAAAGACTTTACCGACGCGGTGAAGGCGGGCGATATCGAAAAAGCAAAATCGCTGTATGCCCCGACGCGTCAGCACTACGAGCGTATTGAGCCAATCGCTGAGCTCTTCTCTGACCTCGACGGCAGCATCGATGCCCGCGAAGATGACTACGAGCAGAAGGCTGCCGACCCGAAATTCACCGGCTTCCACCGCCTCGAAAAAGCGCTGTTTGGCGATAACGCCACGAAAGGTATGGAGCAGTATGCTGACCAGCTGAATAGCGACGTGCTTGAGCTGCAAAAACGCATCAGCGAGCTGGCTTTCCCGCCGTCTAAAGTGGTCGGCGGCGCGGCTGGGCTGATTGAAGAGGTTGCGGCCAGCAAGATTAGCGGCGAAGAGGATCGCTACAGCCACACCGATCTCTGGGACTTCCAGGCTAACGTTGACGGTGCGCAGAAGATTGTCGACCTGCTGCGCCCGCAGCTGCAAAAAGGCAACGCCGAGCTGCTGGCGAAGGTGGACGCTAACTTCAAGAAAGTGGATACCATCCTCGCGAAATACCGCACCAAAGATGGCTTTGAGACCTATGACAAACTGACCGACGCCGATCGCACGGCGCTGAAAGGACCGATCACCACCCTGGCGGAAGATCTGGCCCAGCTGCGCGGTGTACTCGGACTGGATTAAGCATGACAGAGCATGATGAGCACGGCGTGAGCGAGCCTTCACGCCGCCGTTTACTGAAGGGCATGGGCGCGCTGGGTGGCGCCCTGGCGCTGGCGGGCGGCTGTCCGGTAGCCCATGCGGCAAAGCCTAAAAGCGCTCCCGGCACCCTCTCTCCGGATGCGCGGATGGAGACCCAGCCGTTCTATGGCAACCATCAGGCGGGGATCCTGACGCCGCAGCAGGCTTCAATGATGCTGGTGGCTTTTGACGTGCTGGCCAGCGACAAATCGGAGCTGGAGCGACTGTTTCGCCTGCTGACCCAGCGGATTGCGTTTTTAACCGCCGGTGGCCCGGCACCGGATACGCCTAATCCACGTATGCCGCCGATGGACTCCGGTATTCTTGGCGGCTTTATTGCCCCGGATAATCTGACCATTACCGTCTCGCTGGGCGCATCGTTGTTTGATGACCGCTTTGGCTTAGGCCCGCTGCGCCCAGCTAAGTTGGAGAAGATGACGCGCTTCCCCAATGATTCGCTGGATGCGGCCCTGTGCCATGGCGATCTGCTGCTGCAAATCTGCGCTAACACCGGGGATACGGTGATCCACGCCCTGCGCGATATCATTAAATATACCCCGGATCTGCTCAGCATCCGCTGGAAGCGGGAAGGGTTTATCTCTGACCACGCGGCACGCAGCAAAGGGAAAGAGACGCCGATCAACCTGCTGGGCTTCAAAGACGGCACCGGCAACCCGGACGGGCAGAACGGCGCTCTAATGAAGCGCGTGGTGTGGGTGACTCCCGACCAGCAGGAGCCGGCCTGGACGGTGGGAGGCAGCTATCAGGCGGTGCGCATTATTCAGTTCCACGTCGAGTTCTGGGATCGCACGCCGCTCAAGGAGCAGCAGACTATCTTCGGGCGTGATAAGCAGAGCGGTGCCCCGCTGGGTATGCAGCATGAGCATGACGTGCCGGACTACACGCGCGATCCGGAGGGTGAGGTGATTGCCCTCGACAGCCATATCCGCCTTGCCAACCCGCGTACGCCGGAGACCGAGGTGAACCTAATGATGCGCCGGGGCTACAGCTACTCGCTGGGGGTAACCAACTCCGGCCAGCTGGATATGGGCCTGCTGTTTGTCTGCTTCCAGCACGATCTGGAGAAGGGCTTCCTGACGGTGCAGAAGCGGCTCAACGGCGAAGCGCTGGAGGAGTACATCAAGCCAATCGGCGGCGGTTACTTCTTTGCGCTGCCCGGCGTGAAAGATACGCAACACTATCTCGCTCAGTCGCTGCTTGAGGCGTAACCCGTTCTCCTCTGTCCTGCGGGGCAGGGGAGAGCTATCATTTTTTACTATGAGCGCAATTCTGTTATATTTTTGTAATATTAATGTCAGAAACTGACTCCAGGTAAGAGGGCAGGCTCGTTATATTTAGGTAAATATAATGTTGCTTTTATGAAAATTTTTGTTTTACTTATATCAACAGCGGTAGTTCCCGGCAGTGAACGATTCACTATGGAGATCGCGAATGGTAAGGTCCGGCTCAGGACAATCAGAACACTCAAACCGCCATGTTCGGTGCGGGCAGTACGCCACCGATAGCGATCGTCTCACCGCCAGAATCTCCTCTTCCCTCAGCAAAACAACTGAATTTACCGACGTGGCAAACGACACAGTGGGTGGGTTTACCGCGTCTTTTCATCAGCAAGTCATGGCTTACAAGGAAGCCAAACCTCAGACGTTCGTGCGCATAATCGTGCCGGCAGCGGCACGTGTGATGTAAACCTACAACTCAAGGTGCTATCCATGGGAAGACAGAAAGCAGTGATCAAAGCTCGTCGTGAAGCAAAACGTGTGCTGAGACGAGATTCGCGCAGCCACAAACAGCGTGAAGAAGAGTCGGTCACCTCGCTTGTGCAGATGAGCGGCGTTGAATCAATTGGTATGGCGCGGGATAGCCGTGATAACTCGCCAATTGTCGCGCGCAATGAAGCTCAGGCGCACTACCTGAATGCTATCGAGAGTAAACAGCTAATCTTTGCAACAGGTGAAGCAGGATGCGGTAAAACCTGGATCAGCGCAGCGAAAGCGGCGGAAGCCCTGATCCATAAGGATGTGGACAGAATTATCGTCACCCGTCCGGTCCTGCAAGCCGATGAAGATCTTGGCTTCTTACCCGGAGATATCTCGGAGAAGTTCGCTCCCTACTTCCGGCCCGTCTACGACGTGCTGGTCAAACGCCTTGGAGCGTCCTTCATGCAATACTGCCTGCGGCCAGAGATTGGTAAGGTGGAAATCGCGCCGTTCGCCTATATGCGCGGACGTACATTTGAAAACGCGGTCGTGATTCTTGACGAGGCTCAGAATGTGACCGCCGCGCAAATGAAGATGTTTTTGACACGCCTCGGGGAGAACGTGACCGTGATTGTAAACGGCGACATCACCCAGTGCGACCTGCCGTCGGGCGTCCAGTCCGGCCTGAGCGATGCGCTGGCACGTTTTGAGGAAGATGAGATGGTTGGCGTAGTCCGCTTCACGAAAGATGACTGCGTGCGCTCGGCCCTCTGCCAGCGAACGCTCCTGGCCTACTACTGATGAAATAACGTAATTAATAATCTGATTGCAAAGCCCGGGTAACCGGGCTTTGTTTTTTGGGGAGTAGGGGTTGGGTGTAAATCGTAGCCCCGGTAAGCGTAGCGCCACCGGGGGGGATTGACTCGCTTCGCTCCCGGTCTGTCCAATGGGCAACTGCCCGTTGTCGAACCCCGTTCGGAGGTTCTCATCCCCCCCGCTGGGTGCTACATGCGAAAAAAAAGCCCGCATTTGCATGCGAGCTTCTCTTCGAATATGGCGGTGAGGGGGGGATTGACTCGCTTCGCTCGCCCTGACGGGCAGCCCGCTCGCTGTGCTCCCGGTCTGTCCAACGGGCAACTGCCCGTTGTCGAACCCCGGTCGGGGGTTCTTATCCCCCCTTGCGGGGTGCTACATGCGAAAAAAAAGCCCGCATTTGCATGCGAGCTTCTCTTCAAATATGGCGGTGAGGGGGGGATTCGAACCCCCGATACGTTGCCGTATACACACTTTCCAGGCGTGCTCCTTCAGCCACTCGGACACCTCACCATATTGTTTTTGCTGCCTTCCTCTCGGGGGCAACGGGGCGCTACTATAGGGAGTTGCACTGAAACGGTCAAGCTTATTTTCTGCTTTCAAGTGCGTTCGGTTAAGCCGTGAGCAAATGCACCATTCGGCAATATAAATCATCGCCGGATGGCGCTCCGCTTATCCGACCTACGTCCAGACATCGGGCATGGATGCTAAAATGTGGCACAAACCGTAGCCCCGGTAAGCGAAGCGCCACCGGGGAATCAGGAGCAGAGAAGGGCTCGCCACCGGGGGGGATTGACTCGCTTCGCTCGCCCTAAAGGGCAGCCCGCTCGCTGCGCTCCCGGTCTGTCCAACGGGCAACTGCCCGTTGTCGAACCCCGGTCGGAGGTTCTCATCCCCCCATAGCGAGAATATAAAAGAAAAAAGCCCGTACTTGCGTACAGGCTCTTATCTGAAATATGGCGGTGAGGGGGGGATTCGAACCCCCGATACGTTGCCGTATACACACTTTCCAGGCGTGCTCCTTCAGCCACTCGGACACCTCACCATATTGTCTTCCCAGCATCGCTGGGACGGCGCTAATGTAGGGAAATCCGCTCCCTCCGTCAATCCTCTTTTTCAATAATTTAGCGCGTTTAGACAAACTTCAAGCAACGTGCTTTCTAAATATCCAGGAACTGTTTTTTTTATCATCAGTAACCTTTATCCCTGAGCGCAGAACAAATTTGTTATCCTCATCAATAGATAACAATTCAACGAAACCAAAGCACGATCGCATCTGGAGTCAGTATGGATATCATCTTCTATCACCCGTCATTCGATACGCAATTTTGGCTGGATAAACTTTCCCAGGCACTTCCCCATTCACGGGTCCGTGAATGGAAGCCAGGCGATAACGAACCCGCCGACTATGCGCTGGTCTGGCATCCTCCGGTAGAAATGTTGCAGGGCCGTAAACTGAAAGCGGTCTTTGCTCTCGGCGCAGGCGTGGACTCCATTCTTAGCCAGCTTAACGCCAACCCGGATATGCTGCCGGAATCCATTCCGCTGTTCCGCCTCGAGGACACCGGCATGGCATTGCAGATGCAGGAGTATGCCGTGAGCCAGGTATTGCACTGGTTCCGACGCTTTGATGATTACCAGGCGCAAAAACAACAGGCCCGCTGGCAAGAGCTGGAGGAGTACCAACGCAAAGACTTTACCATCGGCATCCTTGGCGCAGGCGTGCTGGGGTCGAAAGTCGCTGAAAGCCTTCAGGCATGGGGCTTCCCGCTGCGCTGCTGGAGTCGTAGCCGCAAATCCTGGCCCGGAGTTGAGAGCTTTGCCGGCGAAGCCGAGCTGGGGAATTTCCTGAAAGGAACCCGCGTCTTGATTAACCTCTTGCCTAATACCCCAGAGACCCAGGGCATTATTAATTTACCGCTGCTGAACCAACTGGTGGATAACGCTTATCTGCTTAACCTTGCCCGCGGCGTGCATGTTGTTGAAGAAGATCTTCTTAAAGCGCTCGATAGCGGCAAAGTGAAAGGTGCCATGCTGGACGTCTTTAGCAAAGAGCCGCTTCCGGCCAGCAGCCCGCTATGGGCGCATCCGCAGGTTGCAATGACCCCACACATTGCTGCCGTGACGCGCCCGAATGAGGCTATCGACTATATTGCCCGAACCATCACAAAGCTGGAGCAGGGCGAACCGGTAGCCGGACAGGTTGACCGGACCCGCGGCTACTAGCACCGGGTTTTCATTAAAAAGGGTAATAATTCCTGTTATCCTTGAGCATTATTAACAGAGGAGAGCGTCATGTACCCCGTTGACCTGCACATGCATACCGTCGCCAGCACCCACGCTTACAGTACCCTCCACGACTATATTGCGATTGCCAAAAGCAAAGGCCTTAAGCTTTTTGCTATCACCGATCACGGCCCCGATATGGCGGATGCTCCGCACTACTGGCACTTTGTGAACATGCGTATCTGGCCACGGCTGGTGGATGGGGTAGGGATCCTACGCGGCATCGAGGCCAATATTAAAAACACCGCCGGTGAGATTGATTGCACCGGGCCGATGCTGCCCGCGTTAGATCTCATCATTGCCGGCTTCCATGAGCCGGTATTCGCGCCGCAGGACCAGGCGACGAACACCGAGGCGATGATTGCCACCATGGCCAGCGGTAACGTGCATATTATCAGCCATCCGGGCAACCCCAGAGTAATTTCTACACACTAAATAGATTATTGATTTTCATAGGAAAAGTGTAGAAAATGGCTAAAAAACTGTATTCATATCAACGTTGGAGTAGTGCAGTCCAGAAAGAGGGGACAACAAAAGATAGGCAGAGCTTTGGTGCTAAAGAGTATGCAAAGGCTAACGGTCTTGAGTTAGTAGAAATTGTCGATGACGGAATCTCAGCATTCAAATCTGTTAACAGCCGTAGAGGTGCTTTGGCCGCCTTCATTAGTGCCGTTGAGCAGGGGTACATTGAATCAAACAGTATTTTATACGTTGAGGCATTAGATAGGATTTCCAGGGACAAGGTACTTACGGCGGTAGGTCTGTTTAATGATGTATTAGAACTTGGTATTACCATAGTCACTGGAGCGGATAAAAAGGTATATACAGCAGAATCAGTTAATGAAAACTCGATGGATCTACTACAAAGTATTTTACTTTTTTCCCGAGCACATGAAGAGAGCAAAACTAAACAGCTAAGAACCAATGGTAATGCTTTAGTTTTAATTCGTCGTTTTCAAGAAGGTGAACCAACAACAATTAAAAGTATCGGTTCTCACCCTTGGTGGATTGATGCAAGTACAAACCAACATGAAGCGGTAAAACGTCACCCGAAATATTGGAAAGTTGCTAAAGATGCGATTGATATGTTCATGGAAGGAAAAAGCGTTTTTTCGGTCTGTAAGTATTTAAACGCAACATATCCGTTACAATGGAAAGATGGCAAGAGCTGGGATCATGCAAATATTCGTAAGTTAAGAATTAACCCAGCCGTATATGGTATGCGTAAAATAACGGTTGATGGACAAAATTACGAATTGGAGAATTATTTTCCTCCTCTTATTACTCATGGTCAATACTTACGCTTACAACAAATCCGTGAAACCACAAAATATGTAGGTCGAGTTAGTGAAGAACCAAATAATATTAATTTATTGTCTGGTATGAAAGTTTTCCGCTGCGGTCATTGTGGTAGTACCATGATGGCAATGCGTCATAAGGATACAATTCGGTATGTATGTGAGAAGGGTCGTTACGGTAAGAATGGGTGTCGTGTATGGTCTTTACCAGGTGAGTTAGTCGAACATTGTTTAATGTTAGTTGTAACAATGGCACATATCGATATGAACCAAAGAGGTGGGGTTGAAAAAGAAGATTATACCCTAAAAATTAAGGATGCCGAACAACAAGTAAAAGATCTAAGCAGCCGCATTAGTAATCTAACTACTCTCGTCGCAAACGGGTTAGGTAACGTTGATGAAGTTATTGGTACTATGCGTGCGTTAGATGTGCAACGTAATGATCTGAAACTTGAGTTAGAAGTACTTACTCGTAAACAAATTCTTGCACAGGATAATACCTTTGAAGAATTGATGATGCAGTTTTTCAACTATGCACACTGGAATGTGATTCAGACGGTAGATCATGAGTACCGCATGAAGCTACGTGATATTGTTAAGAGTAGTATTGGTGATGTTAGAGCTTGGAAAGTAGAACGCCGCTTGTACCTATCTTTCCAGATTAAAGGCCATGAAGAGTACTTCAACTTTAGTGCAGGTGAGAAGCCATATGAATGGGGCTATCACATGGGTAACATGCCTTTCACAGAAGATAAAAAAGTTAAAACTGAAAGTACAATTGAGATACCAGAAGATATGCTGAAGGAAATGGTATCAATGTATGCCCGGCTACATGATGACTCAATGAGTATGCTCAACGCAGCGAAGAACATGTTACAGGTAGTTGGCTATCCAGAGTTAGACGGTAAAATGTTCTGGCCGAGGAAATAGATTATGACTTTGGATGATGTGATTATCGCAAGAACCATTATGATCTTAAATGACAAATATTGGGGTCTTCTTGCTACGTACCTCATACCCTGTGAAGGCAAAGGTATCAAAGTCGATGGTAAGTACTTCACCTATGAAGCCAATGATGAAATGACTTTAAAAGAATTTATTGTACTTTTGAAACAAGCTATTGACGATTATATCAATACTGGAAAAGGCACTATTCATTACGCAAACTATATGAAAATTGTTCAATCTGCTGAAAAGCTTAGGTAGAATCGTGAAGCCCCTTATGGGGCTTTTTTTTTGTACTCAAGTACCTTCACTCTTCCTCAAGTACTTTCAGATTCCATCCGAAACAAATAACAATACAGTTATTTCAGTAATCATTTAAAAATGACATCACAGGAGGCTCTCTGTTGCGTTATCTCATCTGAAGTAAGGCGATTATGTGAGTTAAGCTTTAAGTTGCTCATAGAGGCTTGTAGAGCGTTTTATGTATGGTGGTGAAAATTTCATGCACTAAACGTATACAAATACACTGCAAACACGGGATATTTGTATGTTTAGTAACCATCTCAGGGTTAAGTTGCCCCTTAATTTTCCACATTATGGCACGTTTTCGACCCTCAATGATAAATACTGTATACAAAATGAGGAGGTTTCAATGATGTGGTTAGTAGAGTTTTTGAGAGTGTTACTTTTTATTGTGGTGTTGCCGATTTCAATGATTTTATTGGTATTTGTGACTATATTTAGACCTGATTTGATAAATAAAACAGAGAAGAGAAAAACGTGAAACAAAAAGGCATTCTGTGCTATACTATTAATAAAGATAGAAAACTCTTCTCAATCAGGCATTCGTCTGGTGACATTATATTTTCCTCCGAAGAAGTTACCTGCATTTCGTGCAGGTACTTTTTTGCGGAAAAATTGTGGAATTTTGAAATACAAAAGGAGAAACAATGAAAGAAAATAAAACCGTGCAATTAAATTTGCGAGTTACAGAGGCACAAGCATTATTCCTCGATCAGTTGATTGAAACAGGAATGGCAAAAACAAGAAGTGGAATTATTCATTATCTAATAAACCAAAAAATGATATTTAAAAAGTAGAAGATAGGAGATTCAAGGATGAATAAAAAAGTATTTGAAATGGTAGGTGCAGTTAATGATATGGAGTTAAATTCCTCAGATACAGTATATGGGTTATGGACGAATATGATTAATCGATGTTATAACCCAACAAATTTGAAGAGAAATCCATCATATATTAACACGAAAGTATGTAAGAGATGGTTACTCATTAGTAATTTTTATGATTTTTATATCAATAACTATTACGAAGACTTTCAGTTAGATAAAGATTTATTGAAAATAGGAAATAATGTTTATTGCCCTGAGTATTGTGTATTTGTTCCTCAGTTTGTAAATTTATCAATTGTGTTTAATAAGAAATCAGACAGTTTATTGGGTACGCAAAAGAAGGGCAATAGATATATTGCACATATTGGATATAACCATAAGCAATACCATTTAGGTTCTTTTATGACAGAGACAGAAGCACATAAAGCATGGCAGCAAGGCAAGATGAGAAATTTTCAAGAGGTCGCACTGAGATATAAATTCGAATGTACCTATAATTTCGACAGTCGAGTGTATGATGCAATTATCGAGAGAAAGAATTTAATCAGTAACGATATTAAAAATAATAGAGTTACTTTAAAATATTAAAATGTATTCTTAGATAAAATTTTTAACATTTAAGAAATAAAAAAGTACCAGAATTTGGCGTTCTGGTACTTAGGTTGTTTTAGCAATGGCAAGGATGCCGACTTTTACATAAAAGGATTTATCATGAGTAATAATATTTATCATCAGAATTTTTTGAAGTTTATCAGTACCAAATGTGGTTCGGGGAAGGGACTACATATGCAGAAGGAGATCAATGAAGGTATCGCAACGGGCAACCAGATACATCACATCATTGTTCAAAGTACCAAAGTATTGTTGGAACAGTTCTATGGGTACTTAGAGCACCACAACCCAGAGATGATTGTATCTGAGGATGATTTCAGTTGTAACCTATTGGCGAGTATCAATACTGCATTAACATGTACGGAACCAAAGGTACTAATGATTACGGATAAAATGTTCTACCGTATCGATCCTAATCGTTTAGTGGGGTGGAGAGTGTGGATTGATGATTGTACAAAATCATTTGATTTAATGATTCGTGGTATCAGTAATTCAGATCGTGATGGGATTATCAATATCTATAACAAGATGTTTATTACGGGGACAGAGTACCTTGAGATTAGTGGTACTGCAAATGATCCAGTTAATAAGAAGTACAAGTCGGTAATGATTAATGATGAGATTAAATTATCTGCTGATGTAGATTTATTGAAGGAACAATACCGTAAATTGAAATTTTATCATCATATTGCAGTGCTGGAAGATTCATTGACTGGTAAAGCCGATCAGTTAGTGATTGCTGGTTGGTATGACCTCACTCGTTATGTTGATGCAGGAATTGATATTACATATCTGGCAAATGATTTTGAAAATTCATTACTATATAAACGCTGGTCACATCTATTCATGGAAGTTAAAATACCCTTGGATTATGTGAAGATCAATACTAATGATTCACGTATTGATGTGAAGTACTTTTTCGAAACAACAAAGAATGATAAAGGACTATCGAAGGAACAGCTTAAAAAGAATTGTGCCAATATTGAGAAAGTACAGAAATGGATTAGTGATAATGTACCAGCAGATTCTTACTACTGGACTACTAACGATAAAAGTACTTTCAGATTACCCGGTGCACGTGTACCAGTAGTAACACGCGGTCTTAATGGTTATACGGGCTACAATACATGTGTATTCATGGTGGCATGTAATGCACATCCTCAAGCCGAAGAATACCTAAATGATCTCTTTGACCTAACAAGAGAAGATGCACTTCGGGAATTTGAAACGGAGCAATTTTATCAATTTGTATATCGTACCTGTGTACGTAACTATTAAAGTACCGAACGTGTTACTGTGTATGTGTATGATGATGGTATTGCAAATAGTATCCCATCCGGTTCTGTATCAAAAATAGATATTGGATTGAACTCCTTGAAAAATCTGCATGTACTTGATGTATGTGATGCATTGAAGAACTTATTCAAAAACTGGAAAAACAAATGGAATCACCGGGCAGATACAATGATTCGGTTTCATAAATGGGTGGAAAAAACCATTAAAAAATATCCACAGTTTGTAGGTGAGAATTTTCATGAATTGCAAAGTACTTTATCAGTTGAACCGAAATGAAGAGGGGGCATTAAGCCCCCTTTTTTGTTTTTGGTAAAGCACTTTAGGTAAGGGGAACATATTGAAGGGGTTAAACTAAAAAGGGACATCTCTTCCTATTATAAGAGAGGTTGTCCCTTTTTTTATATGTACTTAATTCAATTAAAACCCCATAACTATTCGATTGTTACGAATGAGCAAGGCGAATGAGTAAAATCGAATAGTTATGAAAGATTGTTGCCGTTCGGCCGAACGGCCATGAATCTGGATTCGTGTATCTAATAGTACTTATGAGTACATTATGTAATATGTACATGGATTTCTTTTAATAGAGAAGGGAAGCTCGAAAGCGACGTCGCTTTCGGCTTGAAATAGCTCTCGCAAGTACCGCCTTTGGCGATACCCGCAGCAAGCAATTTCGATTTTTTTATCGATTATTGTCATGTACATAAACCCCATTCAGTACATACGGGAGCGAAGCGATACCCGATCCATTTTTTTACCCCATCCTACAGTGCATCATAAATTCTTCAAAATGAAATGTGCTTTTCAATTGTTTGTACCAATTCTGATTTACTCACACAATAAACCCCTGCCGTACTATTGCGTAAACCGATAATGTCATTAATATAATGTTCTGATTCCATGACTTTTTTTATTTGCCCTTTATGTGGCGATTTGATGTAGTACATGGCAGCATCTTTATGTTCATGACCAAGTTCCGCAATCTCTCCGGCTTTAGTACCGACACGTTTGATCTGAATATCTGCTACTTCTTTGGTACAAAATTCAAAGTACTCTGAGTCGTTTTTAATTATGTTTTTGGGTCTTAAGAATTCGCGTCGTTCCCATATCTGAAAACATGTTGGTACGTGATGTTCCCTGCCATCAATGAGAAAACATTTTTTAGGGCATTCCTCATCATGTATTAAATGGAAAGATTCATTCAGTTTATTTTGTGTTGCTGCTTTTCTAAATGTTAGGGGGACAATGAAACAGATAAAACATACATCTGGGAATGATGCACATTTATTAAAAAATTTTACTGCAACTGATGATAACCGCCCAAATGGTGGATTACTCACAACACAAACTGGTAATCCATTATTGACTAATGAACGTTGTATGAGGAAATTACGTGCTGGTACATTGGGTACTCTCGGATGAATATCATATCCGCTACGCCGATCAATGGGCATGAGGTTGTAAAATGAACCATCACCTACGCAGGGTTCAAAAAAATGCATTTCTGATAAATTGATTCTAGATTTAACTACATCCATGCAGTACAAAGCGTAATCGGGTTTTGTGTAAAATTTATCCATTTAATGCTAATCAATTAAAATATAACAGGGCGGATAACTGAATAATACGACGATTAAAATAGCTGTACAAATAATTTGCAAAGTAGCACCAAAGGGGCTATATTATCTTCACAGGGTAGCGAATAGTCGCAGCCCGACAACCCGAGAGGATGAACGATGAGTACCAACGAAATGACCACTGCCGAACTCGAAAAAATTCACGCAGAGATCGCAAAGCTGATCGCTGAGACGAGTAAACTCAACAGAGAATCAGCCTGGTATCCGATAGTAGTCGCTACTGGCCTGATCGGGGCAGTGGCAACGATGACAGCACTACTCATAAAATTTATCTAACACGAAGCCCCGAAAGGGGCTTTTTGCTTTGGGGAGCATATGCGACTGATTGACCAATACACACCACCAAGTACCGAAGATCTCAATGAGTTGAAATCACAGCTTGGGTACACGGGAAACCAGATGGCAGATCTTGCTGGGGTATCGAGTAACAACCAGTGGCGGAAGTACACTGGCGGTACGGCTCCCCGCGATATGTCTCTGCACATCTTGTTCTACCTGGCAGCACAGTTAGCATTGAATGAAGAAGAACTCGAAAAAGTACTTTCTAAGATGAAAGATATTGGGGCAGAGATTAAGTAAAAAAAATACCAGTACAATTAAGTACTGGCTTCTCAAATGAGCCAACACGGGTACAACATAGTTTTCCAGGGCAGCTTAACATTGAACAAACATCTGTAAACAAAATTTTAACAAAACTACCTAAACACGTAGGTTTAAGGATTGATGGATAGTTGTACAATACGCGATATTCACGAAGTTCTATATCCCACACTTAAGTACTATTCAATACCTTAAACGGCAGTTAGAGAGTACCTATCCAATAAATGAAAAAAATGCCAGTACATTGCGGTACTGGCTGCTTAAAGTGAGCACATACAAGGGGTACTCCATGAGTAACCTTAGTACCCTATAGACAGATTAACCATGAGTTTTATCCTAACAATCTCATTGCATTACGATATGCACTATTATTAAAATGATTCGGTACTACCCCTACCTTAATGGGTTGGTTTGTTGGTAGGTAGGGTGTAGTACTATCGCTCTCAGATTCATCAATAGATAAAGGAAGATTCTATGAATACTGTAAGTGCAAATTTAGTAATTGTTAGAAATGAATGGTATAACGCTTTTTATTATGCTGATACCGAACAACTTGCCTACCTCCAAACTGAATGGTTTTTATCGACTAATGGTCAAAAGTTTCTAACTAAAGAAATCCAGTTAAAAAGAATTTTGGAAAATAAAGAAAACATCGTGAAGTTGAAAAGAAGTGAAAGCGATCTACAAATTCGTGAGTTCAAGAATATTGCTTGTGTTACCGGTAGAGCTGCAATACATGATGGTGATAATATTACTCAAACTAACTTCATTGAGAATTGGATTAAGATCAACGGTAAATGGAAAATTCAGTTCATCAGTTTTGAGTCAGAATAAAGACAGAAGTGCCAGTACATTACGGTACTGGCAGTTCAAGGTAAGCAGTACAAGGGTTATTCCATGTGTAACCCTACAGGCTGACTAACTATGAGTTAAACCCTAAAAATCTCATTGCATTAAGATATGAACCATCATTAGAATGATCCGGTACTACTCTCACATCTGGTGGGTTGGTTTGTTAGGTGATGCGAGAGTAGTATTTTTAAATGTTAGATCTCTAAATTATCAACTATGTTATTGAAACGTAATTCTTTAGATTTATTATTGTCTTCTTTGTCTTTAAAGTATTGATTAGTTGAAGAAAACAACAGCTTAAGCTGGTTTACATATTCTTGTAATGACTCAAGCTCGACATAATGATCTCTTACTATTAATTTGTTACCGTCAAATTCAATGGAGTACGAGTCATCTTTCGGAAAGAAATTACTATAATCTGATGTGAACTTATCAACCCAAAGGTCACTTGGTGAACCATTTAAGAAAAACCGTAAAGTACTAAAATATGGTTCTTCATCATTGTCGATATACAAAGAATCATTTTTGTCGAATGATTCTAAAAGCATTTCTTTTTCGTTATCAAACATTGGAATGATAAGCATTTAATCCCCTAAGCGTTTCGGCTTCATCTAAATGATTATAAATTACAGGATGGGAACGAGTATTTCTACTCGTTCGGTAAAATTACAAACTAATTAAAATCTATTTCGTCAGCAATATTATTTGAAATTTTGCTGCGGAGTGCAGCAACCTGAATTACTGCTGGAATAGTAACCCGATATGCAGCCCCACCAACATCAATCATTGTCCATATAGCAGTTATCGCCCAACCAATAGGGCCAGTAAGTACGGCCATAGTTCTTGTAAGAAGAATATTACCACCAAAAGATAAACCGCGACCAATTAACGCTTTTAAGATCGTATTGGCAAGAACTAACGTCAATTGATAAGATTTAAAGCCACCGCTTCTAAAAATTACTTGAAATGCAGTAACTAAAGTTTCACTTGTAATACCACTGGTATTTTTGACACCAACTTCACTCGCGAATTTTTTCAATTCTTCTGGAGTCATTTTCTCTAAAGCATCACGAAGTACTTTAAGCAATAAACTCTGCTCAATAACCTCAACAGAACTATCTTTATTGTAATTTACTTTCATTTTATCACAGACGTCGATTAGTACTTCTTTATATTTGACGCCCTTACCACCACGCAACATAGTGGCAAATGTGTTCCCACCAAAGCATTGAATTTCTGCTGCAATTTCTTGCCAATACTTGCTATGCTGAGGTTTGTATTTTTTATACATCTCATTTGCAGAAAGTTCTTCAGTCCAGCGGGTCTCACCATCTTTATCATAAATTAAACATTCAACCAAGCCACTAAGATCTTTATCAGAACATTTTGACAAAAACTCAAGATCTGAATCGTCACGGTATGCCATGTGTAAAACTCCATTTAAAATATTTGGATTATCGAACGCTAATTGTACAAATCGGTCTTTATTAGATTATTTCTTATGCTCTAACAATCATAAGTGTTTGTAAAGTCCCATCAACTTGCTTTGCTGCATTATTGACCATTTATCCTTCATCCAAAAAAGACATCTTGTGACACAACCTGTCACCCCAATGATTTAAAAAATGTTCACTCCCAGGATCAGGTAGGGGGAAGGGTATTGACATGAAACACATAAAAAATGATCAATATCAATAAGTTAACTAAGGATTCCCCCTTGAAGGATCGGAATGAAAATTGAAAATTTTGCAGTACCAATCACTTCGGCTTTAAACGGAAAATTGTTGGGCGTTGAGCTTGAAACCAGAGTTGAGATCAACGGCTGCCGGATGATAGTTGGTAGTAGTAGTCGGGAAGCGGCACACATACGGGAGCACATACATACCCAACAGATCCGTGAGGTACGCAGAATGGGTAATTGGTTCAGTAACAACAACCTCTTCTGTGTAATCAGTACAGAGACAGATACCCAGGCCACAGAACTACCTTTCCTGAAGTACCTGACAACTACTACCGATTGTTCTAAAGGTGGGGTATGGCTGGATGGAGTAGGAGCCTATACCAGTAGTACGATCCCCCTTGTTGCTGGGGTGGTTGAGGTAGCGAGGCTGGATAGAACATTTACCAAGGAACATATAGATCGAGATATCTTCCCAATCATTCTCAAGAACCTAGGGCAGTACTGCGACAAGCTCATAGTACCAATAAAGAACAGACAGCATCTATCCATACTACGTGATGCAGGTGTATGGGCGGTACAGGGTGAGTACAGGCCAGTATCGTTCAATAGCTTACAGATGCTCATATAGTGCATACATCATAGTTTCAAGTATGTACTCGTTCCAGTTATAGACTTAATGTAGTACTACTCGCGTACACTACAGGCCGTAGTACTTAACTGGCTCTGGAATGAGGATGCGAGGATAACACACAAGAGCATGCCACGAGCCTAAGATGGGCTAGACTCCAATTTAGATGACCCAAATTCTAAGGGCAGACATTGATAAAATTTAGAGATTGGAGCATTATCTCGTTATCAACAAAGAACCACAATTAAGGAATAATAATGAGTAGTGTTAGCATACTGGCTCCATTGGGTATTGGTTTATTGGCATGGGCGATAGCTGGGTGTACAATCTCTAGTAATATGCAGGAAAAGAATAATAATAAACTGATGTCCAGACTTTCAGGTACTTTAGGTGGAGCTGTTGTTGGCTTTATATGTTTAATAGCATCAATTATCTATTTTGATGATTCCAGTACTGAAAGCACCACCAATACTGTAAGTAGTGCTAGTACCAGCAAGAACACTGAAGGTGATAACAGTGCTGTTGATTCCGTCCCAAAGAAATCGATTGGTATTAATGTTGAGACTCTGACTAAACGTATGCAAAAAAACCTTGTAGATCTGGGTTCAAAATTCAAGGTTCATTTTGATACAGAAAAAAACGAAAATTCAACGTTATCAAAACAGGAACTTAATGATCACAATGCAGTTTTGATTACATCCGATAACGCTACCGGAATGATAACCAGTATGATGATTATCACTATGGGCAATGGCAGTATGCAAAGCGGATTCGATGTTCTGCACACAGTCCTATCAACAGTATCTGCAACATTAGGGGACAATGAAATGAAAAGCGGCAAATCGGCAGATATAGTTATGGGACTAGTAAAACATAAGTACCCAAATGATGAGGTTTTTGTTGATGGGAAACGATATTCAATTTTACAAACTAACGAAGGATTGATAACGTTCTTTATATCAGCAAAATAAAGCACTTGAAAAAAGTGGCTGACCCGGACAAAAAAATAGTACTGTCGTACTAACTATAACTAAATGATAAATAACCCATAGCAGTAGTGCTGTGGGTTTTTTTATGCCCGCTAAATGCTTAACAAGACGCGATATGGGAAGGGCTGAAAATTACATGTACCTTTGCATATTCAGTCACAATGCATCTCACAGAGCGACAGAGAGCATCCCAGATAGGTTCTCCGCCAGATTTTGAAAGATCGAGTAGTTTCGCCGCTCGTTCTTTTTAATGTGTGTGAGGTTTTAAAACCCATTCATTCAGTACAATATCATGAGGTACAAATGACCTATCAACAATTAGCAAGAATTTATGGTTATGACCCGGTAACTGTAAGCCGTGACTGGAAATCAAGAGGGCTGGATATTACTCAAACTGATGATGAGATTTACCAGTGGGTAACTGACAATATTTTAATCCCACTTAGAGGCCAAACAGATTTAAGAGAAGAAACTCAAAAAGAACAACTAAGGTTAGCCAGGGCAAAAGCAGATATTGAAGAGATGGAAGCAGACCTAAAACGAAAAAATTTGATAGAGGTTGATTACGTTACCGAAACATTATCAGGGTACTTTCATCAACTAAAATCAATGTTACGTGGCATACCAAATACAACCTACATAGAACTATTTGCAAGTGAAGATGCAAATCATCTAAGGATTATATTAAGAGATAAAATTGATGAAGTACTTCGTGACATTGGAAGTTACGAGTATGAGGAAGAAGAAGATGAAAATGGAGTTTCAGAATCAGAGGAAAATGATTCGCATTTTGAACAAGTCGGTACAGGCAATATTGCCACCAGAGAAAGTACTTCCAAGTGATTGGGTAGAGAATAATTTAAAGTTCTGTGACGGTGAGTTACAGGGATCTCCCATGCGTTTGTACAAGTTCCAGCAGGAGCCACTGAATGCAATTATAGAACCGGGTGTACGTAAGATTTGTTTAATGTCCTCAGCACAATTACTTAAGACGACAATAGTTACTGGAGCTTCCCTATATTTCCTCGCACATGATCCCTCAAATATGGTAATCGCAGGCACTACGGCAAATACAATCAAGAAGTATAAGAACGGTAAGTACGATCCAACTATCCAGTTAACCCCAAGCCTTGCCAGGCTAATAACAAGTAAAAACGATAAAACCAAAACTAACGATGCCAATACCCAGGAAACAACCGTTGGTACTTTTAACTACTTTGTATCCCTTAATTCCCCATCAACTCTACGTGGTCTCACGGCGAAGCGTGTATTTTGTGATGAAATATCTGGGGTATCTACTGATGGTGAGGAAGGAAACCCAATAGCGTTAGTTTCACAGCGTTGTGAATCATTTCGAGATTCACTAATCATGATGTGTAGTACCCCACTCGTACCAGAAGATCCTATCTGCCAGGAGTTCGAAATGTCGGATAAGCGGTACTTTCATGTACCTTGCCCGGCGTGCGGAGTAGAAGAACGTCTGGTATGGGAGAATGTTAAGTTCAAATGGAAAAGTATTGATGGTGGGCGAAGAACGATCCCTGATGCAGATACTGCATACCTGGAATGTCCTGAATGCAAGCACCAGTATACTGAAGCAGAACGGGTAAGGGCGGTATCGTTAGGTAGATGGATTGCAACCCATCCAGAGATAACTGATGTACGGGGTTATCACATTTCACGCTTGTACTCTCCAGTTTCCTCAATTCGGAAATTAGTACTTGATTATGCCGAAGCGTTTAAGAATTTTGATCTAATGCAATTCGTAAACAACTCTTTAGGCGAACCGTACTTTGATAGGGAAAATGTAGAACATGATTTAACAGTATTAGAGCAGCTTAGAAACTTCGATATTGATATTAATAATATTCCTGATGATTGCGTAGGAACATTTTTTGCAGTTGACCAACAATTAGATCGTCTTGAACTTACCTGTGTAGGATTATCTCCATCTGCTTACTATGTACTTGATCACCGCTCTTTTTATGCCGTGGACTGTAATAAGTATGGTTCCCCAGCCTATAAAGAACTCAAAAGCTTTATTAATAATCTTAATTTAAAAACTAAGAACGGTACGCCTCTAAGGATTCTACAGGTATGGGTAGACAGCTCCAACGGGGCCGCAACCAATACTATCTACCGCTTCTGTAATGAGAAGGGTAATGAGAAGTACAAGCCAATTAAGGGTGATGGACGTACTACGATCCCCCTCTATAAAGAAAGTACTTCAAGTGGTTATAAATTCATGTTGCTTAATGTTAATGAGGGTAAGAACCGAATCCGTAGATTATTGAATGCTGCAATTAATGATGAAGCACATGAAGGCAAAAGAATAATTTTTAGTCATTCATTACCAGATGATGCATTCTTGCAATATACGAGCGAAAAAAGAATTGTTAAGGGCGGTCAATTAGTCTGGGTAAAGCGTAGTGGTTCGAAAGAAGATCGAAATGAGATGCTCGATACACTCAACTATAACCTAATAAGCATTGAGTACATGTTAAATAAATTAGGTACAGATGCCTATAGAAAGCTCAAACAATATAACAATAATCAGGCAAGGCATAAATATAAGGAAGAAACACAAACCGACGATGTACCAAACGCCGAAGAACCAATACAGAACAAACGTAGGAAGCGATTGAGTACTAAAAGTTGGTTTAATGAATAAGGAAATTAAAAATGGCAACTATTCGGAAGATAGATTTTAGTAAAGATATCATCCAGGGTGAAAAAGTTATATTTGATTTTTCTGCTGATTCTGTAATTGATATTGTTGATAGTGAAGGTATTAAAACTACCTATTCATTTCCGTATCAACCAATTGATACCTCTGGCTGGAAAACGGGTGCACAAACTGCAATCATCAATGATTCTGGTTTTGAAGTACGAGTCTTTCAGGTTGTCGATCCTACTGCAACAGCAAGTAAGTACAATCAATATATGAAAATTATTGATGAGATCAATATTGTTATCTCATCAAAAGTAGAGAATGGTGGGGTAATTACCCAATCAATTAATAACAAAAGCCTCACTACTGAGTCACTGGATGCACTACATAAACTTCGTGCACATTATACGAAGCTCGCAAACCAGGAATATGCACGTATGAAGGGCATTGCGACACGTAACCCCATTAAATCAGTAACAACATTTAACAGGGGGACATAATGGCGTGGCGTAGAAAATTAGATTTAAAAGATAATAAAGAACACAAAACAAAACAAGACCGTAAACCTCTTACAGATTCAACCCTAAAACGTGAATTACGTGATGTACGTACTAATACTCAATCCTCTGTAATTAATTTCGGCTTTTCGGCAGGAAATGCAGCAGGTAATATCAATAGTATTATCAATCTCACATTGCCCGTACTGGTAGCAAAATCACGCGAGTATAGCCTGAATAATGGTATTGCCAAAAAGTTCTTTCAAGTCAACAGTGATGGTGTAACCGGGGCTTCTGGCCTGTACATCCGTCCTGATGTACATTTATATGATGATAATGCACAGAACCTCATAGTAAATGAAGAATTAGAGAAAGCTTTCTATAAATATGCCGAAAACCCAGAACTATTTTCAGTAAATGGTAAGTTAGATTTAGCTTCTTTTCAGCGTTTAGTTGAACGTACACGAAGTATTGATGGTGAAGCTTTTGTAATTTGCCATGAAATTGATGGTAATGTTAAGTTCGAATTGATTGATTCTTTACGTGTTCCAGTATCTGGAAACCGTATGTTTAATGACAATAGCTATATTTCTAACGGTATTAGATTCGATCAGTACGGTAAACCTATTGAGTACTATGTAACTCGCCTGAATCCAATCAATTACACGTACCAGACTGGTACTTATGATGTTATCCCGGCATCACGTATGTTACATCTGATGGTAAGCGATTATCCTGCTCAACAACGCGGAATCCCGGACATAATCGCAGGTACTACATTATTAAAAGATCTTGAGTCTTTTATTAAGGCTGCCATTGTTTCTAAAAAACTTTCGGCAAGTGCTACTGCATTCATTTTAAACGCAGACTCTTCAGATGGTGATACTGATTTTATCAATGATGATAAACCAGAGTACTATGAAAATGATTATCTCTCTGGCGGTAGTATTGTTGAACTACAACCGGGACAGAACATTACGAGTGTAAACCCAAATGGAGCAACAGACGGAATTACAGAGTTCGTTTCTACTCAGATGCAAATGATTGCAATGGCATTAGGTATTACTGAACAGTCATTGAGTGGTTCAACTGCAAACGCTTCATTCTCAGCAGCAAAACTTACTGACAAGCTACAGCAACAGACATTCAAATCAAGAATCAATGCTTTAACTACTACTATCTTAAAACCAATTTATGCAATGTGGCTTAAAAGGGAAATGTTAAGTAATAGAAAGTTAAATCTGAATTTTGGTGATTTCGATAAGTTACTTAATGCTAAATATATTTCGGAAACTGCTACCTCACTCGACCCACTCAAAGATGTGCAGACTCAAGTACTCATGATTGATAATAAAATCAAGAGCCGTTCAATGGTTATTTCTGAGTTTGGATATGATCCGTATGTTGTCCAGCGTGAAATAGAAGAGGAAGAAAAGCAAAATAATAATAAACAGGAAGTGATCCAGGATGGAACTCAAGAACAACAAGAGGGAACTACAAGTACCCCACCAGGCGATTAATTTAGACTCACGTACTATCTCCGTATCGTTCTGTAGTGAACAACCCGTAGAACGAGAAATTAATGGTGAGTTATACAACGAAATTCTTCTGTGTGGCTCAGAGAATGTAGATTTACGCCGCCTTAATAACTCTGGTGCAGTACTTTACAACCATAATCGTGATGCTCTTATTGGTGCAGTAATTGATGCACGTCTGGACCCGGACAGGGTAGGTCGTGCCACTCTTCGTATCAGTAATACCGCAAATGATGAATGGGAGATGATTCAGGAAGGGGTACTTACTCATATTTCTGTTGGATATAACATTGATGATTACCGTATTGAAGAAAACAATATTGTAGTTACGAAGTTCACCCCCTTAGAAATATCTCTTGTAAGTATCCCGGCAGATACTAATTGTCAGGTTGGCAGAAGTATTGACGCAAATGAAAACCTTAATGAATTGAATTTACTAAATAGTAACAGTGAAACAATTCAAGAAGGTGAACTCATGGAAGAGACAAAACAGGACATTGATGAACCTGTAAGTGAAACGGAAGTTATTCAAGAAGAAGTACAGGAAACTGAAGTACTCAAAGAAGAAGTAGCTACCCGTGCAGAACAAAGTGATGAAGAACTATTAGACATTATCTCTAATCGTCCAGAGTTACTAAATAAATTAACTAAACAAGAAACAATCGAAGAAGAACCTGTAATGGAAGATTTTGCTGAAGCAGAACGCCAGCACGAGCTTACTTCTATCGGTAATGTACTAAATATTGATGTATCGGATGCAATTGCTAATGGAATTAGCGTGGCCGATTTTAAACGTCAAATTAATGATAAAAATAACATCAAGGATGATGAAATGAAAAATGAATTTTCTCTAAAGAACTCCCTACGTGCTTTTGCAAATGATGATGATATGTCTGCATTTGAACAGGGTAAACGTGGCGTAGTTGTACCTAACCAGGCACTACGTGCAGTTAATACCACTGTTGGTACTAATCTGATTCAGGAAACTATCGAATATGATTCATATATCGATATTCTACGTGCTAATTCTGTACTTGCAAACTTCCCAATCACTGTAATTAGTGGTCTTGAAGGTGACGGCAAACTATCTCTACCTGCACTATCTTCTGATTTTACTGATGCTTTTGGTTTTGTCGCAGAAGATGGCAGTTCTCCAGAAGCTACCCCAGCGTTTGGTAAAGTAACTTTAGAGCCGAAAGATTTTACTGGGTCTGTGTACCTTACTCGCCTAATGATGAAATCCAGCTCTGCGGCAGAACGTTACACCACAGATGCAATGATCAAAGGTGCTGCATCTCAACTTGAAAAACATGTTTTAGGTAATGTTATTACTGAAGCTGAAAAAGCTGGCAATGTTAAAGAAGTTGCAGCTCTTGCAAATATTGATTTCGATGCAGTAGTTGATGCAATGGGCGAACTTGGTTCTAAAAATGTTATTAGTTCAAGTATTGTTGCTGTTATGTCCCCAAAAACTCGTGCTGCACTACGTAAGCAAGTTGTTAAGGGTAATACCAGTGCTAAGTTCCTCGTTGAGGGCCAGGGTACTTCTCAGGTACTTGCGGGTGAGATTCCAGTAATTGAAAGTACCCTCGTTGAAGATGGTCAGGTAGTTCTAGGTGACTATTCTCAGATCGTTATCGCACAATGGGGTTCTGATGTTGAACTCGATAAAGATGCAACAACCTCAAGGGCACGCGGCGGTCTGTACCTAAGAATTTGGGCGACGATGAGTACTGCTGTAGCTCGTCCAGAAAGTTTCTATGTTCTACGCGTAGGGGCATAAAAATATGAGAGCATTTTTTAGTACTTCACAAAGTGAGCTACTACTTAATGCTTTCGGGGAAAATCTCGTCATTGTTCAGGATGGTAAATCAATAACTATAAAAGCCATATTTGAACAGGACGAGATTTTTTTTGAAGATGTGCAGGTAACTACTACATATTTCACTGCAAAGTCTGGTCTGGAACTTGACAGTATATTCTCTATCGATAATACAGAATACAAAATAAATAGAATTGAAGATGATCTTAGTGGTCTCTCAAATTATCACTATATAAAAAATATCGATTTAGGGGATATCTAATGTTCACGGCAGACTATGCAATCAGAAAACATCTGATGAATAAATTAAGTACTTTTATTAACCTTCAATACCCCTCGAAAGCTTCAGTAGATAAAAACGCAATGGTATATATTGGAGACAGTAATGTTACCCGTACTCAAATCTCAAAAGCTAATCAAATTCAGAATGGTCAGTTAGTACCATCGGATTTACGTAATTTATGTGAGTTCAGGGTTGAGTTTGTATCTGTAGGTCAGAGTTTCAAGGGTGCTTCTGATGAAATAGAAAAATTAATTACAGCACTTTTTACTCCAGATTTTTTCGACGAACTAAACAGTACTCTGGCAATGTCTATTTTCAATATTCGTATTGAAGAGAGTCTGATGACAAATCAGGCCGAAGCAGCAGAAACCCCATACGTACATACACAAACAATTTCATTTAGTTATGGGGAATAATCATGGGACAAATTTTTACAGGTAACTTAACCTCCGTATGGTTGAGTACCGATACTTCCAATACCGATCCGAACTCAAAAGCATTCAGTAAGGTACAACAACTCTCAGCTTTTCCCAGCCTCGGTGAAAGTACTGCAAGCAGATCTGTAGAGACCTACAACGCTGAGTACACTTCCAGAGCTATGGCTGAGAGTACCTATCAGGATATGACCATACAGGTAAGTTATGTACCCTCAGTACATAGTACCCTCGATGCACTTGTAGAGTCTCAGGAGCTGGTACAGGTCAAGGTAGAGATGCCAGATGAGGGTATCGACGACACTACAATCAACTATGTAATGTACAACGGGCATCTGTCATCCCGTGGCGATACATCCGGCTACGATAACGTCATTACACGTACCTATGTGTTCATGCCAAATGCGAGGGTGTCATCAGGTATCATCGATCAATCTCAGGTAGAACTATACCGTGGTAATTGGGGTATTGGTTCTAATGGGGCAGAGTTCAGTAGTTACCAGGGCCGTGATGGTAACGCATTCGTCAAAGTACCTTCTGGTTCTTCCAGAACGGGTACTGATATGCTCGGTATCTCTAACCTGGATGCAGGTTATGGTACTCAGCTCGTAGTAAGTAAGACAGGTACACCGGTTATCGATGTACGTAACTACTCCAGTGCTTCTATGGGGGCATGGTACAAGGTCTATACAAGTGCTGATAAACCTACACTACAGGAACTTGGTGCAGCAGCCGCCAGTGATCTTGCTAACTATGTACCCAATACCCGTACAGTAAACGGTAAGGTACTTACCAGTAACATCACTCTCTTAGCAGCCGATATCTCTGATGTGTACTCAAAGACACAGGCCGACGCTAAGTACTTACCAAAGATTTTTCAACTTAACGGACATGCACTATCGGGTACTTCACTGAACCTCGTAGCGTCAGATATTTTGGATGTTTATTCACAGACTCAGGTTAATACCAACTTTGTTGCAAAAAGCGTTACTGTAAACGGATTACCACTGACAGGTAATATTACTCTGACGGCAGCACAGCTAACGGATATGGCAAGCTTAAGTTATAGTAATAGTACTTTCGTACCAAAAACTTACTTAATCAATAATAAGCCACTATCAGGTACAAACATTCAGTTAGTTGCCGCCGATATTTCGGATGTATATAGTCGCCAGCAAAGTAATGATCTCTTTGCCCTACGTATTACTACTATCAATGGTTATCCTTTAAGTTCTGCTGTTACGTTGAATTACAATGATGTCGGTACTTACTCAAAAGCACAGATTGATGCAAAAGATACTGCACTACAGGCAAACATCGATACTAAAGTAACAATTACACAAGATATTAAAAATCTAAATACCGTTGAAGAAACCTTGGAACTTGATATGTCCGATGGTAAACGTACTTTCACGGCTACTTTATCAGTACCGAATACTCAGCTATCAATTATCAATGCTGGCGGTAATAAGAACAGTCAGACAGTGACCGTATGCATTACTCAGGGGACAGGTGCAAATAAAATCCAGTGGCCCAGCAATGTTAAGTGGTCTTATGGGCGTCCTCCGGTACTAACTTTTACTAAGGATTCTGTAGATATTTTTCAATTTTTATCCGTAGACGGGGGCAGTACCTGGTACGGTTCTCTACTCATGGCGGATTTACATTAATGATCAGGAAAAGTAATTTAAGCAATGCTCTGCAAATGATCGAAGGGCATTTAAAATTTTTGGATAGAAACACTGGATTAACAACAAATAACAAAACACAGCATTTCGTTTTCAATCCAGATTATGTACTGGCAAATAACAGACATTTTATTGCAGAAACTCAGTGGGAATCACAACCAGACTCTGACAGTACTACAGAGGGACAGTCATTAGCGATCCTGGGTGCTATATATGCCTATCAAGCTACTAAGGAACCAAAGTACCTTGAACTTGCTAAAAAGTACTTTGGTGGGTATCACCTGGCCTTCTATCGTGGCGTACCATTTCCAGATCCACCGGATGGTACTTTACGTTGTAACTGGATTGCTAATGGCAAGGAACCGGTACTTGCAAACTATCCATTAGATCCAGAGTACCCAACTCATGGGGGCTTCAAAGGGGTAGTTTTCAACTGGACTAACGGACGTACACAGATACCTCATGGTGAACCTCAATGGGGCGAGTACTTAGATGCTGTATGGTTTGCTTTTCCAGAACGTGCATCATTAGGATGGAACCAGGTTAACGCAACGGTATATATGTGGGATGCTGAAGGTTCTACTGACTGGAAGAACAAAGCACCAACTTATGATGTAGATTGGATAGTAGATCGTACTGGCAGGAAGGTAGATAGTAATGGTGATGTACTTGAGGCTGGGTTAACCAGTCAGATAGGTACAGTACAGCTCAAGGATACCTCCATCAATGGTATGTACCGCTTCAACTATGCTACACGTAACCCGGTAGAACATGGCGGCTATCTGCTGGGACGTAATGAACGTTGGCATAACAGACCCGTACATGTACCTATCGATAACTATGGCGATCTTGATTTTGCAGACAATGCCTCTGATGCAGAACTCTGGTTCTGTCAGGCCAGTAAATTACTATGGGATATTACGGGGGATCGTCAGTACTGGTTAGCGTGGCAGAACTCACTGATTACATGTATTGGGTACTCTGATATCGATAAGTACGATCAGTTCTTTCGTAAAAGTACCGCAGCGATTACCCCTTTTACTGATGGTATTTCTTATGACTACTTCTATCCCAGCGATCAGGTAGCAACATACTCACGAGATGAGCAAGGGTTCATTGTTATTAATCAGGCTGCAACAGCACAGACTACATTAGAACAACAATCAATATGGTTTAAGTTCAATAATGCCAGTAATTTCTATGTTGAATATGGCGGTGTTGATACTACCGGTAGTGCTTTGAGTTTAGCAGTGGCATTGACTGTAAATAAAACTAAAACAGAAGATGGTGCAGTCAAGTACCGTTGTGGCTTACCGATTACTACTACAGATGGCAGTATCACCGCAATGAACGTACCAATGAATCACTTTACCCGTATCAGTAAACCAGACGGCGGGCAGTACCTAACAGCCGATCTACGTATGGTGAGTGATTATGGTTCAAATACTGTTACCAAACTTCAGTACGAATCCGGTATTGCTGGAAGGTACTATGATAACGTAATCTCCAGTACTATGGATAGTGACGGGGGGATGGTTGTAGGTTTCTACATTTTCGATAATGAAAAGCAGGATATAATTTCTTTCACTTACAGAAGTTATAACGATAATTTTAACTTTCGTATCAGTGATGATAACAACTGGCGTTGGTGGGCTATGCTGCCAGCTACAAATGGTGAATGGGTTACAAAGAGTTTTGTACTAACAGATTTTAAACTTAATAGCTATCAACCAGACCATCCATTAGTAACTGATCCAGAAGATGGGGCAGAGATACAACCTGATTTAATTCCGGTACAACCTACATTAACAGGACGTGAAGAATTTACGTTACTACTTGATGATGAGCCGGTAGATGGAGTTTCGGGGCGTATTGACTGGTATTGTATTAATGATCTGCCAGAACTTTATGATGATGGCGGTACAGGTGATTATTCGGTACTACTCAATCTGACATTTAATGATAGTACTGGTAATGGTTATACCGCTCGTTTGGGTGACTGTACGATAAAGCAATACATGTTAGATAGCCTTGCATATACGCCAGGGTTAATCCCTTTCAGCAATATAACAGACCCATATGCACAATTGTACTCTGGATGGCGAGGATTACCATATCCTGGGTATCAATTGCCCGCTATATGGTGTTTTAGTGGTAATAACATTGATGAGGTAAGATTAAAAAATAGTATCAATTTCCTCTGCGATGCACAAAACTGGTTTACTAATAAGTTCAAACCAACATTACCTGGCCCATGTGCACAGGCTTTTGTATGGAACAGACAGGATGCATTGGCGTACTTACCTGAAGGTGAAGAACCAGATACGTTTATCATGCAGCACTGGTACGCTGAAGCCTGGTCAGGTTATGAACCTCGTGCATTTTTTGCGGGCTGCGATGTAGTACATGAACTCTATCAACGTGGAGATTATGCAATACCTCAAAACATCATAACGTACTGTCAAAACTGGATGAACTACCTGAAATGGTTTATGAAAAATAATGATGGACATGCACCAACATATTTTAAAGATAATGGTGATGTACTCTATGATGGTTTCACAGGTCATATGTCTGGATTATGGTTAGCAGGTGCATCAATGATGGCAATCGCAGGTTATCCAGATCATGAGCTATTAGATCTATTGTTTACAGAGATTCAGAATAACTACGATGTAATTACACCAAATCATGTAATGAATGGCTGCTGGAGTCCTGCTATCAGAAGCGGTAATGAAACCACAGAACAAAATAACAGTATGTACTTTGGATTCTATACAGGGGAACTACTAAGAGGTTTAGCACTTTATATGAAGTACTACAACCTTTATATATAAATAAGAAGAAGGGGTGAAAAGGAATTTCACCCTACATTTTAAAGGATTAAAATTATGGCTTTTAGTAAAAATTTCGTTGGTAATAACGTAAAGGTTGAAATTGCAGATGCTCCAGCAGATGGCGGGCTTGCAACGTCTTTCACAACTCTTGAACATTTAAGTGCGTTTCCTGCTGCGGCGGGTATTGAAACCAATATGGTAACTGTTAATGTTTTTGGTGAACAATATGTTCAAAAAGTTCCCGGTTCTCGTAGCGTACCAGATCTAACACTATCAGTACTATGGCGTCCAGGTGCAGTTGGTCAGGAAAAACTCGCAGCGGCTCAAATTTCTGGAAAACTAATTCAGGTTAAAGTTACGTATTTTGAAAACATGGCAGATACAAACGGGGCGGCTTATTACTCTGTTGTAAATGGTTACGTGGGTTCGTCTACCCCTGGAGGTGATTTTGACACAATCTCAACTCGTGATTTTGTTGTTTCTGTAGTTGGCGGTCCAGTAGCTCAGGGTGAAACATTAGGAGAATAACGATGGATTTTGATACTTTAATGAAAGTCATCGGTGTAAAACTAACTCGTTTCGAACTTACTGATGACGTTACTGTTTATATTCGCCTTCCATCAATTAAAGATAATGTCGAAGTAGCAGATCCATTCAAAGCAATTTTCTATTGTGTTGTTGATGAAACTGGTAAGCAGATTTTTGATTCAGCAGAACAAGTTGAAAAAAATGTAGATCTAACTATTCAATTAAAATTAAACAATGAAATTGGTCGGGTATTTGCCGAAGCTTTTAAACCGGAAGAAGTTGAAGCAAAGTGAGACGCGATCCGGTTCTCAAATTAGCTTTATCACTGATTAATAAAAATGGGTGTGGTGTGGACGAACTCTGCACTATGCCCATTTTGCTTTTCTACTACCTGCTAATTTATAACGAAACAGTTAATCCCGATTCTGCACAGATAAAACAAATTCGGCATACTGAACTACTACAGGCTATATGGCTTAGTACTGGTAATATCAGAAAAGAGGATATTCCAAAGTTCAATATACATGAGCTTGATTCATTGAATTTGATTTCTGATAAAACGTTAGCCGAAAAACATGCAGAAAGAGAGAAGCGGATCGCAGAACAAAATAAAAATAATATGCTCACATGGATGGGAGTAAAATCAAATGGCACAGAATAATACACAGGCAATGATATTTGAAATTCGGGGTGATGAATCTGGACTACAAAGATCATTGAAAAATGCCGCAAATAGTATTGGTGATTTTAGTAACAGGGCAGGGGGATCATTCTCTGGTATTACCACTGGACTGTCACAAACACAAATAGCCGTAAGTAGTTTAGCTGGGGCAGTAGGTGTTGCGGGTATTGCAATTGCGGCAACAATGGCAAAAGTTTCCGCACAGTCAGAAAAGGCTTTTGAAATCTTTCAGGCTGGTTCTTTATCCCAGATGGGAATTACGCAGTTACAGCAAATGGCAAACATGTATGCCGCAGTTGGTCTAACTATTGAGAATGTAGCAGACCAACAAAAAGATTTAAAAGATCGCTTGGGTGATGCACTTACAAACGGAGCTGGGTCAATGCTTACCGATGTAATTCAACCTCTAAAACTTAATGTACTCGAATTACAAAAAATGGCAGATGCTGGCGAAGATGTATATGCAAAAATTTATTTTGCTGCTAAGGCACAAGGTCTTAGTACTTCACAATTGGTTAATATGTTTGAAACTATGGGTAGTGATGCAGCTAAACGTTTAACTGTACTTCAACAATATAATAGTGAACAAGAATATAACAACCGTTTAAGTACTCAACAAGTACAGCTAACTGAGGAACAAAGTGCAGCATTTGAAAAGTATCGTGCGAGTACTGCAACATTAAGTATTGCGTGGGAAAAATGGAATAATTCTGCAATTGCACCTATTGCGAGTAATCTTGCAGATATTTTAAATCTAATGACTCGCATTCTGAACAGTAAGCCTGTTGCAGCAGCCGCTGCTGCGACTGGTCAGCAGGGTATTGATCTTGTTAAACAATATCAAAAAGATGCAGATCAAAATCTTCTAAAAAATAGTTCAATTTATGGTTGGCAGTTAGCACAGCAAAATGAAAAAGATACTAAGCAACTCACAAATAATTTAAGTTTTGCCGTAGGGCTTGCTCAGGCCAACTTAGATAATCTGAAAAGTACTATCACCGAATATAACAAAGGTGTTGAGAAAAGTACTATTACCGCTTCTATGAAAACTTTCCAGACCGCAAAACAATCTACTCAGGCTTCAATCGATGCACTGGATGTACAGTACAAACAAACTAAAGAAGCAATTGAGAAGAGTTTACTTAAAGCTTATGGCGGTAACTCCAAAGCTATGCAGGCAGATATTGATACCCTAACTGAAGGTTATAAGAAGAAAAGAGAGGATCTTGTAAAAAGTCTTACTGCTTCTGAGGACAAGGAAGCCGAGGCGGCAAAGAAGAAGGCTGAAGCCGCCGCTCAAAAGGCTGCCGCCGCTCAGAGACAGGCAGATGCCAAACGCATTCAGGCACAGAAGGTTCTTCAGCAAACTCTAACCGCTATCGCCGGTTCTGGTGCACAGGTACAGGTACAACAGTTCAATGAACAACAGGACGCTATCGAAACTCGTATCCGGGATAGTGCCAAAACGTTAGGAACGTCAGAAGCAGAAGTTACAGAAATGCTGAAAGGCCAGTACGAGTCCCGTACCCGTATGTTCAAAGAGATGGTTGAATCTATGTTGAACGAATCAGATCCAAAGAAGCTGGCACAGAACATTGCCGCAATCGGTGGTAACAACATTAGCGGTACTCAGCTCACAGACATACAGAACTCTCAGGATGAACGATTAGGTATTGATAGTACCGATCCGTTCCAGATGACAGCAGGACAAAGTACCCTTGATAAGATCAATACTGATGGACAGGCAGAACTTGCACTTAACCAACAACTATACGAAGCGAAACTTCTTGGGTATCAGCAGTACCAGGATCGTATGGCAGCAATCAATGATGCCACCAGTAATAAGATCGCCCAGGCTAATACCGATGCTGCTAACAAGACACTAACCATGTACGCAACTGGTGCACAAGATCTCGGTACGATGATGGCCGGGGCTTTTGGCGAGTCGAACGCCGCAGCCGTTGCAAGTTTCGCGATCTCCAAAGGCGTAGCGGTGGCTCAGAGTATGATCAACATACAACAGGGTGTATCTGAAGCTATGAAACTTGGTTGGCCTCTTGGTATACCAGCCGGGTTAAAAGTAGCAGCCGAAGGTGCAAAGATCATGAGTACCATAAAAAATACAAAAATCCAGGGTCAGGCACATGATGGTTGGGACTCTTTACCTAGTACTGGAACATACAACCTTGAAAAAGGTGAACGTGTAGTAGGTAAGTCACTGAACCAGGATCTTACAAAGTACTTAAGCAGTCAGGGAAGTAGTGGTTCTGGTGATATCAAAATCGAAGCACCATTAATCATCCAAAATGCTGGTGAACTTTCAGATAGTAAATTTCAGGCAATGTGTGATAAGCACGCCGATACTTTAGTACAGGTAATTCGTAAGTCTCAGAAGAAGAACGTATAAATACAATGTAGCCCACAGGATGTGGGCTTATTAATAAAGGATTATTAAATGTTAAATAACGCATTAATCAGCGACTATGTACTATCTGATAATATCCCACAGTATCAAAATCAAACATGGTCGGGTGAAACTATTACCCGTATGGTTGGAGTACAATACTATACCCTCAGTTTCAAAATAACTTTAAACAAGAAATATCGAAATGAGTTAGCAAATTTCTATGCATCATATGCATATGGTAAGCCATTTGATATGTCTCTAGGATGGTGGGGTACATATACTGGTACTCAAACATCTGGTATTCAGGTTACAGGTGCAAGAGGGGCGGGAGCTACTTCTATTGACGTTACCCAAAATACATTAGAGGTTGGTAGCTTAGTACAATTCAGTGGACATAAAAAACTATATAGAGTTGTCAGTAACAATGGTTATACCTTAACTATATTCCCAGGCTTAACGAGAGCTATCCAGACGAGTGAAGTACTCAAGTATGACAACCTACAGGGTTCTTTCATCCTAACGCCTCAGAACTCTACCTATCAGTTACCAAGTACTAATGTAATGGAAGTAACTATACAAGCCACCGAAAATATCAGGGGGTAGTATGTCAATTCCAAATAATGTACTAAACAATCCGGTACTGGTGAACTACTGGAACATGATGAGGGGTGACAATAAAAGTACTCTTACAGAAAAAGAATTATACCAGTGCGGAATTATGGTTAAGTTAGTTGATTTACTCCCATCACAGGGCAGTAATATCTATCTGACAGACTCAATTGCAGATCAGAACTATAACGGTATCGTTTATCAATCTGTACCAGACTTTCTTGATTCAAGCTTTGCAAACTATGTAGAGAAGAATCAGATTAACAATAATGGTACATCATTCAAGGTAAGTAATGTTAGTCAGGACTATCTATCAATGGCATTACGTGGCCTATGGAATGATGCCAAGGTTAATATCTGGATGGGTATTGTTAATCCTGCCAATGGTTCAATACTTTATGCATACAGAATCTTTAGTGGGTATGTAGATTACTTCAGCTCAGATTTCAGTGTGCAGGGTACAGACACTACTAATACAACAACAGTAAACCTGAATAGTATCTGGAAAAAATTAGATCAAACTCAACGCTTACTATCAAGTACCAGCATACACCAGAGTATGCATCCGGGGGATAAATTCTTTGACCTAATCGGGATACTTAATGCGAGTGAGCAAAACTGGAAGAGTAGTAAGAAATAATGAAAAATGGATTTATAACAGAGTACTTAAGTACTTTGGCAGGAGAGCCATTAGTTTATGGTGAAAATGATTGTCACATTATGGTACTCACAGTAATTGATATGATCACAGGTACAAATTACCGTGATGAAATCTATCAAAAATATAATACACCAACAGCAGGTAGAAAATATGCAAGAGAAAGTTGCTCATTTCCTACATTACTTGGGTTGTGTAAAGAGAAGGGCAAATTAGTTAAAGAACCATTGGATGGGGATATTATTATTGCAGCAGGTCACAGTACTGTGTACTGGCGTGGCAAGGTTATAGTACTTTCAGAAGATAAAACTAAGTATATCGTTTCTTATTACAACCCCGATCAAAAACAAAAAATATACAGATTTACGGGGAGTAATGAACAATGGCAATTGCAGCTTTAGGGGTAGCCCTCATCGCCGGAGCCAGTGCAGCGGCAGCCGCATATGCAGCAGGTCTATCTGTACTGGCAATCGTAGCTATCGGTATAGGTTCGGCGGCATTATCATATATTAGCTCATCACAAATGATGAATATTGGTCAGTCGGGGGTTAATTATCCAAGTACCGGTAGTAGTAATGCACGGTCAACGAGTCCGAGTACTGGCGTACCCATTGTATATGGCGGTACTAATAAAAACAATCTTGATGAGGCATTTGTTAAGGTAGGTTCGATTGTTGTTTGGCAGAACGTACATAATGGTACGTCTAACCAATTATGTACGGTACATGCTATTGCTATTGGGGAGATTGGCCTTGAACCGGGTGCAGGTACAGAAGGTGGCGGTGTAATAAAACAAATATATATCGATAACGCACCAATACTTGTTGATGGGGCATTCATTACCTCAGAAGGCCAGATACCTGCATCATTAATGATTCCAAAATTTAGAAATTACCTTCAACTTGAGGTACGTTTCGGTAAACCTACCTATGGTGGTTCAATGACATTAGCACGTCAGTATGGCGGTAGTCGCTGGACTGATGAAATGCGTGGTGATGGTTTAGTTCAAATTTGTAGTGTAATCAAAAAAACTAATGATAGTCTCATTGATGGTATTTTAACAAATGAAAACTATACATTATCTGTTGAGATGAAAGGCCGTCTAATCTATGACCTAACGGATAATATTAAAAAACCAAGCTCTAACCCTCCAAGCCAACTTTACGATTTTATAACTAATACAGAGTTTGGTTTTGGTATGAATCCTAACGATATCGATATTACAAGTTTTCGTAATATGGCTAACTACTGTAAGGTGAATCATTTTTATTCGAACGGTTCTATACAGTACGATAAATCGTTCAAAGAAAATATTGAAGCCATGTTAAGTACTTTCGGTGGTGTTCTATATGAATCTAATGGTGTGCTTTATATAACTGTTGATGCACCAGATCTTGCAGTACAGCATTTTGACGAAAGTAATATTATCGGTAATGTGAATATTACTACTGGTTCAAAGTCTGAGTACCTGAACGTACTTGATAGTACTTATACGAATCCAGATAATGATTATTCAGAAGATATTATTCGTTATCCTTCTGATGCAATCAATAATGAGACAGTAGTTAAAGATGGTTACATCATTAAGAAAGACTTAAACTATAAATGGATTCAGGATAAAACCCAATTAGCCACCCTTAGTAATATTGAGCTATTAAAATCCAAGTACATTCACAATACAATCACTTTTAATACTTACGTTACAGATATGAAAGTATTTGATGTATTCACTATTAGCTTTAAAGAAGCTGGCTTTGAAAATAATAAGTACCGTGTAGTATCTCGTACTATACCAATGACAGTAGATAAAACGGGTATCATCCAGATTACTGCAATATCATATGACGATGGTATCTATCAGGGTAAAGATCCGGGTAAGTTCCCACAGAACGGGTTAACCAATCTACCTAACCCTACCTATGTTGCACCACCGAGTAACCTACGAGCACAGCGATTAGGTGCTACGGCCTCTGGTAACGCGGTACTACTCTCATGGGATCTTTCACAAGATACCTCAGTACGTGGTTACAAGATTCGGTACAAACGTAGTGATTCCACTACCTGGATCAACATTGGGAACGTAGGCCAGTACTCAACCAGTTTTGAAATTTTAAATCTCATATATGGTGTTCAATACGATTTTGGTATTGAGGCATACAACACGCTTGGGTACTCTTCAGAGTTAGTTGCACTATATAACCAGATGCCACAGGTGATCTTTGCATTACCGAAGATCACTAATCTGGATATGGTAAATGATGATTTAAGTCTAAACCAAACTTACGCACAAGATTTTATTTTCCGTTGGGACGATCAAAGCTCTATAGTAGTTAATGGTAAAACCTTTGCTGACTTCTTTAAGTACTATGAGGTTCGCGTATATGACCGTTATCGCAAGTACATCAAATCGTACTATACAACTACTAATGATTGGACCTATACCTTTGCCATGAATACCAGTGATGGTCTAAGCCGTTACAGAGTATTCGGTATTATCGCACATGGTTACGGTACAGGTATCTACTCAGAAGAGGTACAGATTGAAGTTAGTAACCCACAACATCCACAACTGTTAGGTATCAACCTACGTAGCGGTTTTGACTCAGTATTCATTGACTGGACAGAATCGAACGTACCGGACTATGCAGGTATTGTTATGCAGATCGCTAAGGATGAGGGGTTTAGTTCAGGTGCAAAGTACTTCAGCTCTACTAACCGTTACAGTACCTCCTTCGGGATAGAGGATGGTTCCTGGTACGCTCGTGTAGCTGCCTACGATCAGTTTGGACAGGATGAATTAGTATGGTCGCCGACTATTGGCTTTAACCAGAATACTAAAGTACCGTACAGTAAGCTCAATGATGATGTAGTCGATAATCTTCTGAAAAGCGATGTAGCTACTGGTATTGTTGAGAAACAGATCGTAGATGAACTTGGTTCACGTTGGCAGGTACAAGTATCCAATAATGGTAACGTTACAGGTATCGCTTTAGCCGCAGATGAAAAAGATTCTGTGTTTACGGTTATGGCAGATCGCTTTAGTATCATCAGTACAGATAGTGCAAAGCAGAGTGATAAAGTTTATCCATTTGTTGTACAGAATGGGAAAACTTATATTAATTCCACAGTAATAGGTACTGCCTCGATCAATGAGGCCATGATAAATGATTTAAGTGTCTCACGAGCGAAAATACAGTCCGAGGCAGTAGACTCAAGTAAAATTGCCCGATTGAGCGTACTTAATTTTCACCTCCAGGATGGTATTATCGATTCTGCCAAAATTTCTCAACAACTACAAAGTACTAATTGGGATGGTGTTAATGGCTGGATGATTAATAAGAACGGTACTGCAAATTTTGGTAACGTGAATGTCAGAGGTAATATTCAGGCAACTTCCGGTACTTTGGATAACGTAACTATCAACGATAGCTGTACCATTAGAGGTACTCTATCTGCTGCAAGAATTGTTGGAGATCAGTGCAGGCCACAAACATCAGGTATTACTACAAGTCCAAATATATGGGGTGGTAAACCTACTGCTAACCAACTTTATACAGTATTACGTATTAATGGCGAAGATTTTGACCGCATAATGAATAGTAATATAAAAATGATCTTATCGGCGGTGAAATGGAATCTTTACCAAGTATTTGTTGGTGGTGATGGTATCGACAATAGATTAGTCGCATCATATGATGCTGGCACAGGTGGTAAATATGCTCCATTCACACATAGAGTCGATAATTTATTAATACCAGCAGTAGGGCGGGGTAAAATGAACTACATATATGTTATGGCACAGGATGATCGTTCTGGTAGTTGTGCATTAACATATGGCGATTCAGTCGGTGACAGGGTAGATATTTGGTTATACCGTGCGGGTGAAAATCCGGTCAGTAATGGATAAATAATATGGGGTGCATACCCCATACCGATAATAATAACAATAATGAGGTACATATGGACATTGGTACTATCGTATCATTAATCATCGCAGGTATTGCCCTTTTATGGTCAATCTACCGTGATAAGAGTTCTGATACAGAAGATTTACAGAAAAGAGTAAGTACAATCGAAACTAAGGTTGTACTTGCCGAAAGTACGATTGAACGCCTTGAAACAGAACAAGATGAAATGAAGAAAATGCTTAAGAGTCTTGAGAATCAAATTAACCAGATGAATTTGAAAGTTGAAAAGATTCTGACAATTTTAGAAAATACAAAAGGGGCATAATGCCCCTTTGTTATTTGTTTTGTAATTGACCTAACATATCCATAATGCGGAATGGCGTTTGTCGATACCACCGAGAATCCTTAACCTGTACTACTGCCTCTTTATAGTTTTTAGCTTTTAGGGCAGCAATCATTTTTACAAACTTCTGTACTCCACCTAAACCGAGTTGAAAAACCATCAACACTAAAAAATCATTCCAGTCATATGGTACATCTAAACCTAATGATTGTACCGCAAGTACCGCAGTTGCGAGATCTTTTGATAGTAGTTTATCTGTTTCTTCTTCAGTAAGACCCTTACTATAATCTTCCCCGGACTTGATTAGATGACCATAACCCACGGTCATTTTTCCTAATGAATCTGCATAGGGGTAAAATTTCCCATCTCTAAAGTATTTAAACTTTGCCTGATACTCTTTCGTACCTTCATAGATTTTTAATCGTTCTTTTAATTCCATTTATGTAATTCCTAATAAATATTCCATATATAGGAGTATTTATTATGAGAATTGCAAAAGACTGGAGTATGCATAATCCAGAACAATGGGATGTGTCAGATGTAGATAGTGGTAACTATGCCTCGTTTGTCTACATTATCCGTTTTGAAGATGGTCGGTTTTATATCGGTATGAAGAATATTTATAAACGTACAAGAGATGTAAAAAAACTATTAAGTACTACGCAGCCAAGTGACTGGAAGAGGTACACGGGAAGTAGTACAAAAGTGAACAAACTCATTGATGCTGGTTACGATTATGAAAAATCAATCTTATGGTGTTTCAAAACAACAAATGAAGCGGCAATAGTAGAAGCTGCATTGATATGTATGTTTGGCTTATTACCGGACAATTTAAACAAGGCAGTAATGTGTAAAGCTCGTTTACCCCTTAATGGTGCGAACCTGTATGGAGTAATCCAAACACTAATTGGGGAGTTACAATAATGGCATGGCGTAGGGGCAATAGCCCAAATGATATGAGACGATTTATTAATAATAATAGTCCAAAGATTGGTGAACAGTTTAAAAAAGAATTGAGTACCAGAATGCGTACTGTAACGCAACAGATGCAAGTTAAGCTCAACCAGGAAGTAAAGGGTGGGGCAGTACCATTTACTAACCGTAGTTTAAAATTTAAGTACCAAAAGGTTAATCAAAATGAAACTGTTAACCAGATTATTGTACTGCCAAATCAATCTTCTTATCTTAAGTATATTCTCGATCCTCAGTACTCACGTCGTCCAGAATCGAAAATGATACCGTACCAGAATGCCAAGCTAACGAAGCAGGGTAACATTGCACAGTTACGTGCAAGATCTCAGAGTAATAAGTACAAGAAAGTTAAGAGCAGGAACGGTACTACATACCTCATCGATACAACAAAGAAATCATCCAAGCGTAACCCCAAACTGTCACGAGATAAGCGAGTAATTGGGTACTACGGTTCAATAGGTAGAAAACCATTATTTGATTTCTATGATGAAACAGAGAAGAAGGTAATACAACAATTAAGAACATTACGCGGTACATTCGATTACCGTTGGAGAAATTAATATGACCGATTTAGAACATTTCCCCTGTTATGATCATTCTGTACTCAAAGATTTTTCATTTCAGACAATTACACCAGTAAGCGTAACTATCCCCTATGATAATGGTCTATCTGGTAGTAAGTACATCAAGAAGAAGGTAGATAAGGGGCAGGGTAACTTGGTGGTATATACGTTCAATCATGATAATACCCCACGAGTGGGTGAGGATGATTCACTATCGATTGAACTACACAAGAGTATGGTTAACGTTAGGGTACTTTATACCTTTAACCATGTTTTCAAGGGGCACCGCGTTTATTCATGCGTATGCCAAATTATGCAGGATGCAAAAAATGATTAGTGTAATTTTAGAATTGATCAAGGCAGGGGTAGGGTTGTTTCAGAAGAAGAAGGATGAAACTGTACAGAACAGTCATGAGCAGAACCAGATTACTCTTGAGGAAACGCGTAATGGGTACACATGGCGGCAAGGCTTGGGATGGGTACTCACATTCATTGTACTCTGGAACTATGTTATCATTCCGGTACTGGCAGCGTTTGGTGTGTTACTACCGCCAGTACCGTTGAGTGAAGTATGGAAAGTACTTATACTATTGGTTGGTGGGAGTTAATTGGAGATTTCAAGATGAATGATGGTATGCCCTCACGCGACGAAATTTTAAAAAGTTTAATTGAGCAAGCTAAAGCAGTATCAGCAATCGACTTTGAACAACTTGAAAAAGATGGTGTTATAGAAAAAGTTAAAGGTGGCTATTTGGTTAAAAAAGATAGCCAGCTACCTTTTGCGGCCAAATCACTCATGAAATCAATGAAAAAAACTAAAGATGGTATGCAAATGGTTATTGGTAAACCATCTGCCGCAACAAAAAAATTAGCAAGTAAGTAAGAAATTAGGCCGATTTAATTCGGCCTTTACTTTGTATGGGGGATGATCAAGGACAAAGATATACTATTTTTGATTTCGCCTCTGGATCATATAAGTCATAAATCCCCGTTCTTGCACCCAATCCCTTTATAAAGATCATTCCATTTCTATCAGCTATTCCGCTGGGCTGTCCATATTTTTCAGAATAACCTAATTTCGGACTCAAGATACTGCTCCGATCAGGTTTTGGTTCTGGGATTATATAGAATTGATTACCGTAATCAATTATCGTCACAAACTCCTTCATTTCATGGGGTGATGTTTCATTATCTAATTGAACATTGACTGTACATAGTTTTGTTTTAGGGATGCTTATCCAATTTAATTGGTTTTCAAGTTGAGCTGCATTCAACTTTAATGAAGCAATTAATCCTAAAAATATTAATGCTTTCTTCATTTTTTTATCATCATTAAAATTTAACTACATTCCCAGATAGTATTTTGTACACCTGTACCTGCGGGTAGATTCGGGTTCATGTTAGCACTATGTGTATATGTTGCTTTAGATTTCCCATACTGCTTACATGCATTATTAGCTGTTTTCTGTAAACTATCCAAACCATACCAAGCGTCAGCCTGAATACTAACAGTCTTACCATCATTGTACTGGACCATTGCACAACCTGTTAAAGCTAATGCAATTAACATCATCCAAAGTTTTTTCATTATTTTTTCCTAAATACTGGTACTTAAATTGTACAGGTATAGATTATGGGAAAGTTAACAAAAAAGGAATCACAACAACATCAAAAAGTGATGGAGTTGGTACATTCAGATAGAGCACTAACATACGATGAAAAAGAGTTTATCCTCCAGAACTATGCAGGGGATGCCGTAGGTTCGACCGGAGCCTTCTTTACCCCTGAAATGCTCTCATGGGATTTCATCATTGATGCCGGATGTACCGGACGTTGCATTGAACTATGTGCGGGTATTGGAAGGCTATCATTCGATCAGTACCAGCGTAACAAACCAGAGCACATTACATGCGTTGAACTAAACCCAGAGTACGTAATGATTGGGAAGAGGGTACTACCAGAAGCTGAATGGGTTACTGGTGATGCATTAACTTTTTCAAGTGCTGATAGGTACGATGTTGTTTATGGTAATCCTCCCTTCGGTAAGATCAAAACCAGTGAAGTTAAAACTGGTAAGTACTCGGGTAGCGAGTTTGAGTACAAGATAATCGAACACGGTAGTACCTTAGCCCCGTATGGGGTATGGATAGTACCGCAAGGTAGTGCAGGTTTTGTGTACTCTGGGGTACATTGCTATGAGAGACGTGAAAGTACCAAGTACAAAAAGTTCTCTCAAGATACTGGCTGGACGTTCGAGGCAGGTTGCGGTATCGATACTTCTATCTACCGGGATCAATGGCACGGTACTAACGTAGTTTGTGAAGTGGTAACGGTTGAGTACCTAATTGTTGATCTGTGATTGAAAATGTCAGATTGTAGCCCTGTTGGATGGCGGTGATGGTGCACTTTTGCTATGATATGTTCAGAAATTACTTTTGGGAATCCGAAGTATCCTGTTGATATACCGGCCATTGCCGCAGCGGCAGCAAAATATGATGTTGCGCTGGAGATCAATAACTCCTCCTTCCTTCATTCGCGCAAGGGCAGCGAGGCGAACTGCCGGGCTATCGCCGCCGCCGTGCGTGATGCCGGGGGCTGGGTAGCATTAGGATCCGACTCGCACACCGCCTTTTCGCTGGGTGATTTTACCGAGTGTCGTAAGGTGCTGGATGACGTCGGTTTTCCCGAAGATCGGATCCTTAACGTCTCGCCGCGCCGCCTGTTAAACTTCCTTAAATCGCGCGGAATGCCGCCGATTGCCGAGTTTGCTGAACTTTAATTTTTTAATGGAACCTATAATGAACGAGTTTTCAATCCTCTGCCGCGTGCTGGGCTCACTCTACTACCGCCAGCCTGAGGATCCGCTTTTAGCCCCGCTCTATACGCTGATCCGCGAGGGCAAGCTGGCAGCAAACTGGCCGCTGGAGCAGGATGAGCTGCTGGCCCGTCTGCAAAAGAGCGTCGACGATCCCGCCCTGGTGACGGATTACCACAATCTGTTCATCGGTGACGAGTGCAGCGTTGCGCCATATCGCCATGCGTGGCAGGAGGGGGCAAACGAGGCAGAGGTCAGAGCATTTTTGGCCGCCCGGGGTATGCCGCTGACCGATGTGCCAGCGGATCACTTTGGTACTCTGCTGCTGGCTGCCTCCTGGCTGGAAGATAATGCAGCGGAAGATGAGAGTGAGGCCCTGGAGACGCTGTTTGCCGACTACCTGCTGCCCTGGTGTGGAACGTTCCTTGGCAAGGTTGAAGCCCACGCTGTTACCCCTTTCTGGCGCACCATGGCGTCGCTCACCCGAGACGCTATCGCCGCCATGTGGGATGAGCTTGAGGAAGAGTCCGCAGAGTAATGTGATTAGAATCACAATAACAATGTAACAATAGTCGCCAGATTGCAAATAAAGTGCTGGCGATCTCATTTCAATGGCACGCTTCTGCTAAGATGCGCGCCATGAACATACTCTTCTCAATTGCATTAACGACAGGCATTCTCTCCGGCCTCTGGGGCTGGGTTGCCGTCTCACTGGGCCTGCTGAGCTGGGCGGGTTTCCTTGGCTGTACGGCCTATTTCGCCTGCCCGCAGGGTGGGATTAAAGGGTTACTGATCTCCACCTTTACGGTAATGAGCGGCGTAGCCTGGGCGCAGGTCATTATTTATGGCAGCGCATTAAGTCCGCATTTGAGCATCGTTAGCTATCTGCTCACTGGCGTTGTAGCCTTCCTGATGTGCATCCAGGCAAAGAGTCTACTACTCTCCTTTGTTCCCGGTACCTTTATCGGCGCCTGTGCCACCTTTGCCGGGCAGGGCGACTGGCGAACTGTCGTTCCGTCGCTGGCCGTCGGCTTACTGTTTGGCTATGCCATGAAGAACAGCGGCCTGTGGCTGGCCAGCTGGCGCGAAAGAGCGGCCAGTAACAGCACAAAAAAAAGCGTGACGGAGTAGTCCGCCACGCTTCGATAGTGCTCAGGAGCGATTACGACTCTGGCGGCGTCGCCATATGGCGGTATTTCACCAGAATCGGATCTTCGCTCTCCGCCTTGTTTTGCAGATCCCACAGCCCGCGATCGATACCATCGTTGATCAGGTAAATCACCCCGGTTTCAATCGCTGACATCAGGCACAGCATGACGGGTTCGTTCGCAGTAAAGCCGATCTCACCCTCCAACAGACGCTGGTAGTCAATGAAGCGGAAGACCCCGGCCTGCACCTCATAGGAGAGGATCGTCTTGCTGGTGTTGACCGACGACAGGATCTCTCCGGTACTCACGTTGACCACGCGCAGGTTAACCGCGACCTGATCAAGCTGGTACTGGGTGTCGGCCCCGATGCCAAAGTAACGCGCACCCACTCCACCGGACTTCACGTTGCTCTCATAGCCGATAATCGAGCCTTCGACCATCACGTTAGCCGCAGTCAGCGACTGAAGCGGGAAGCGGTTATTAACCGCCACCGTGCCGTTCTCCTGCGCCGCACGAATGATCTTCCGTTCGTTAAGCAGGTTCTGCAGCCCCTGGCGCTCAAGCGGAATAAACCAGCGTGAATCCTTCAGCGCCGTGACAAGCATAGAGGTGGCGCTCTGCGGGACTGCGGTAGAGAAGTTACTCGCCGGATAGGCTTTAAACTGTCCGGTTTCATCCTGAATATTATAAACAGAGACAAATATCTTACCGGTTGGCATCGGCAGATGGGTTAAATCTTGATAACTTTGGGCCCGAGGCATTAATGTTGGTTTGGCTGCTTCTTTCGGTGGTGCCGTTAAGCATCCGCTGAGTAAACAGACAGCCAGCATGGTGAGTAAGCGCTGCATAATTATTATTCCTGTAAAAACGGTAGCTGTGCTTTAAAAGTCGGTTGAACCACTCTGTAAACCCGACACCTCTATAGTGGATGTTTTCCCGGTTTTGCGATCTGTTACGTTGAGCTGAAGCTGCCCGTCGTTATTAGCGATATCAACAATAAAATCACTGGTGATCATTCTTCCCGGCTTGCCAGTATTAATATTGGTCAATAATCCTCCCAGTACCTGGGACTGAATGGCCTGGGTAAAGTTATCCAGTGCTGAGGGTGTTTCTATTCCGTAAGTATCGTCATAATCCGGGTCTTTATAGGAGTTTTGCGCCTGGGCGCTATTTAATAAAAACGCGCCATTATTGGGGTTGCCACCAAAATTAGGGTTGCGAAACTGGAAGGTCATATTTCCAGCCCATATTGACGGCGAGACAAGCAAAAGCGTGACTATGGCACAGGCAATACGCATGTGAGCCTCCGAAAGAAATTTATCGTGTTTTAGAATTCATCTCGCGCTAAATCGCCAGTACCAAGCAATGCTTGATCTATCTGCCGGCGATCCAGTGCTTCCTGGGTTTGCGCTATCGCGGCGTTGACGTTGTTGTCAAAGTCGCGTTTGGTAGGAAATAAAAACGTCTGGAATATTACGTCCTGATTGACCGTAATGGTTATCCAGCTTCCCCACCGTGCGCTGGGACGTTCATTGATGCTCAGGTTCCCTGTATAACTGCTTTCCCATTTATCACTAAAAGCACGATAAAAATCGTGTCCAACAGAAGAGACCGTACGATCGGTCAGCAATCCGGGAACTTCCACTTCGACAGCGCGCAGGTTCCCGGCAGCCAGCAGGAGACCTGCGGCTGCAAACCATGCAACGAACCGTTTCATGGGATTATCGCCTGAGGTTATCGTTAGCCCAGGAGACGGCCTGTGTACGATTTTTTACGGATATCTTTTTGAAAAGATTGTAGAGATGGGTTTTTACCGTATTTTCACTAATAAACAGCGAGCGGGCAATCTCATTGTTCGATGCGCCAATTCGCAGTTTATTAAGGATCTCCTTCTCCCGGTGCGTGAGCAGCGCGGCTTCGGAGCTGTTGTAACGGTAGTTGCCGGAGTGGGTAATGAGGTAGCTGGCCAGCTTCTGGGAGAAGTAGCACTCGCCGCGCTGTACGCTGAGAAGACCATCAACAACACGGGACTGATCCTCCGTCACATAGAAAACGCCGTTGATATGCGGCCAGCTCTCTATGTCACGGAACGGGTACTCGTCCGGCGTATTCAGCAATAACAGCTTAACTGCATTGTTTTTCCTGCCTAAATTGTCCTGCCAGTAATGGATCAGCTTCTTATCTGCCTCCATCATGTCGAACAGAATCACGCTTCCGGGCGATATATCATCCAGAGAACGTTGAATATTATGCACTTTCCCCGATAGAGAGAGGGACTGTTTCAGATGCTGCAGCAAGGCAGCAGCTTGTAAGGAAGGTTTAGTAATCAAGAGAATAGATTGACTTTGAAAACTCTGGACTTCGTTAAACATAATAAACCCCGCTTGTTGGTACACCTGTCTTTTTCCCCAGGTCTTACTGGGTATCCAGAAGTACTGACAGATGTTGCACTGCTGTGTGTAATCAATAAGAGTGAGCCCTATGGGCGAAATTTAACAAAAACTCAAACATACTGCTGATTTCAATCTAGCCATTACCAATCTTAAATCAAGTGTTAAACATGTAACAAAATGTAAAAGTAAATTTTAAAATGTAATATTGACGATTATTTGATGTATAAATTTCATGGAAAAGTTGTACAAATTAATACTTTTGCATCAGATTTAAAAATCATACAAATTATTTTAAGATACTGTTTTTAAAGGTAATATATCTTAAAAGGCAAGATTTTGATTTTTTTATGCTGCTAAATTTTATGAACTTGCGTTATCAAAGTCAGGTCGGGGGTGAAAAAAGTTGCTTTGGTGATCGCAAAACCACAAAATTTTTACGCGTACCCGCATGTGGCTGCTACCAGGGCATAACTCAGTTCCGGTTGTTATAACGCTCAAACCTGTACCAAACTTCTGTCGCAAAATTTATTTTATGCATCATCCGGCTATTTTTTAGGACGTTAGCACTTTAAGGTGAACATATAGATAAAAATACCACTGCTGGGTGAGATATTATTAATAATTGCCGTTACATACTCTTTTCCGTAACGCAGCGTTAACGGATGTAAAAATACGTTAATAACAGCGGAGCAAATTATTTAATAGTGAGAATAATCCAGGTCCAGGTGACAACATGAAAAACAGAACGTTGATTATGGTGTTAACAATGCTGGGTGCGCCTGGGATAGCCGCCGCGTCAGGTTATGATCTGGCTGTATCGGAATATAACTTTGCGGTAAATGAATTGAGCAAAACGTCTTACAATCAGGCTGCGATAATTGGCCAGGATGGTACCAATAATAGCGCCCAGCTACGTCAGGACGGATCTAAAATGCACGCTGTTATCTCCCAGGAAGGGGCGAGTAACCGGGCAAAGATTGATCAGGCAGGAGCCTATAACTTTGCGTATATAGATCAGTCAGGCAGTGCTAATGACGCGAGTATAACGCAAGGTGCATACGGTAATACCGCAATGATTATTCAGAAAGGTTCGGGTAACAAAGCGAATATTACTCAGTATGGTACGCAAAAAACGGCAGTTGTAGTGCAGAGGCAATCACAAATGGCTATTCGCGTTATTCAACGCTAAATCCGTTGTGAATCTAATATATCAATCCGATGGGAGTTAACCATGAAATTCATTAAAGTGGCAGCATTGGCAGCGATCGTTATTTCCGGCAGCGCTTTCGCAGGTTCCGTTGGTCAATATGGCGGCGGCAGCTTCGGCGGCCCGAACTCTGAATTAAGCATTTTCCAGTACGGCAGCAATAACTCCGCGCTGGCTCTGCAGACCGATGCTCGTGACTCCGATCTGACCGTGACTCAGCATGGCTCACGTAACGCCGCAGACGTAGGCCAGGGTTCTGATGACAGCTCTATCAGCCTGTCCCAGAACGGCTCTCGTAACAATGCCACTATCGACCAGTGGAACAGCCGCCACTCTGATATCGACGTACGTCAATACGGTACCGCTAACGGCGCGCTGGTTAACCAGACCGCGTCTCAGTCTTACGTAGAAGTACGTCAGGTTGGCTACGGCAACAACGCAACGGCTAACCAGTACTAATTCTATCTGGTGCGAAAAAACAGGGCTTCGGCCCTGTTTTTTTATCAGGAGGCCGCCATGCACCCCTTTCTCTTAGTTGCCGCCCTGGCCAGCCAGATTACGTTTCTGACCGAGCGCCAGCAGGATATCTATACCATTACCCCCCAGGTCGTTGTCACCCAGCCCTGCGTTTGCCAAATCCAGATCCTTACCGTGCACGCGGGCGTAAGCGGGCAGAGCAATACCCAGCAGCGAAAGACGCTAACCCTGCACGCTAACCAACCGACCAAACTTGCGCGCCTGAGCATGAATATCTCGCCAAAAGATACGGTCAAAGTTGTTGTGACGGTGACCGACGGAGATGCCCTGCACCTCGTGCAGCAGTGGCCCGCTGAGCAATAAAGCAGCAATATTCAGTGTAAAATCAACCTGCTGGATCGCTATACAGTCTGACTGAACGCCGTGTAATTTCTCCCGCCTGCCACACCCTGCTATACACTTAGTTGAAAGCGATGAGATAAGAGAGGCAAATATGCAATCGCGTATGGAGGTTATTCAGGGTGACATTACCACGTTACAGGTAGATGTCATTGTTAATGCGGCTAATCCCTCCTTAATGGGTGGGGGCGGCGTCGATGGCGCTATTCACCGTGCCGCCGGACCCGCGCTGCTGGCCGCCTGTAAAGCCGTGCGGGAGCAGCAGGGCGAGTGTCCGCCAGGCCATGCGGTGATCACCCTTGCCGGGGCACTACCGGCAAAGGCGGTGATCCACACCGTGGGGCCAATCTGGCGCGGCGGTGAGGATCACGAGCAACGCCTGCTGGAAGATGCCTACCGTAATAGCCTGAAGCTGGCAGAGGCCAACGGCTATCACTCGGTGGCGTTTCCGGCAATCAGCACTGGCATTTACGGTTTCCCTAAACCTGCCGCAGCAGAGATCGCTGTCGCTACGGTTTCGGATTATCTAACCCGGCATCCGTCGATTGGTCAGGTATACTTTGTCTGTTATGACGATGAAAATGCCCGGCTTTATCAACGACTACTCACCCAGCAGGGTGACGAACCAGACGCATAATACGCGACTGGGGCGCGCGATCGCTCCGGCTTGCGCAGCCCATCCCGACGCGTGCGGCATTCTGGCGCTGGACAATAGCCTTGACGCCTTTGCTGCACGCTATCGGCTGATTGAGATGGCTGAGCGTACCCTGGACATTCAGTACTATATCTGGGAAGACGATATGTCCGGGCGGCTGCTGCTCTCCCAGCTGCTTAAAGCGGCCCGGCGGGGCGTTACGATCCGCCTGCTGCTGGACGATAACAACACCCAGGGGCTGGATGATATTCTGCGCAAGCTAAATGCCCATGCCAATATCGACGTCCGGCTGTTTAATCCCTTCTCTTTCCGCCTCTTCAGGGCGCTGGGGTATCTTACCGATTTTGCTCGCCTGAATCGGCGCATGCACAATAAAAGCTTCACCGCTGATGGCGAAGTTACCATCGTCGGTGGTAGAAATATTGGCGACGCGTACTTTGGCGCGGGAGAGCAGCCGCTCTTCTCCGATCTTGACGTACTGGCGATTGGCCCGGTGGTAGGCGACGTCGTTGCTGACTTTGAACGCTACTGGACCTGTAAGTCAGTTTCCACCCTGGAGAAAGTGCTCGATATTAAAGATGATGATATCGATGGACATATTCAGGTGCCTGAGTCCTGGTACAACGATGAGACGGCGCGGCGCTACCTGTCCAAGCTTGAAACCACCCAGTTTTCCACCCGGCTAGAGGCGGGAACGCTGCCTATGCTGTGGGCCAAAACTCGCCTGCTGAGCGACGATCCGCGCAAGGGGCAGGGCAGGGCGCGCGAGCATACCCTGCTGCCGCAGCGTCTGGTGAAGGTGATGGGGATGCCGCAGGAGCAGATTGATATCATCTCTGCCTATTTTGTCCCGACCCGTGCCGGGGTAGCGCAGCTGCTGCAGATGGTACGCAAAGGGGTGAAAATTGCCATTCTTACCAACTCGCTGGCGGCGAACGATGTGGCGGTGGTGCACGCGGGCTATGCGCGCTGGCGTAAAAAGCTGCTGCGCCACGGCGTAGCCTTATATGAGCTAAAACCCACCCGGGAAGGTGGCCGACATATTCACGATCGCGGCCTGACGGGTAACTCCGGCTCCAGCCTGCATGCTAAAACCTTTAGCATTGATGGCGCGAAAGTATTTATCGGCTCGTTTAATTTCGATCCCCGTTCGGCCATGCTCAACACCGAGATGGGCTTCGTCATTGAGAGCGAGCCGCTGGCGAAGGTGATCCATAAACGTTTTCAGCAGAGCCAGCGCGATGCTGCCTGGGAGCTGCGCCTTGACCGCTGGGGGCGAATTAACTGGATCGACACCCAGGACGGCCAGGAGCAAGTATTAAAGAAGGAGCCTAAAACACGTTTCTGGCAGCGAATGCTGGTGCGATTAGCCTCCCGGCTGCCAGTGGAGTGGCTCCTTTAAATTAGTTCCGCACCTCTTTCGGCTGCGCTTTGCTCACCTCAGGCTTGCCGGAGAAGAGAAAACGCAGCAGCGGAATGCGCAGATGCACCTCATAGAGTGCTATGGCACAGCCCACCACAAAGATCAGCCCGCAGATAAAGCCCAGCGTATTGGAGTGAATAAGCGGGGTGATCCATGCGCCAAAGAGCAGCGTCAGCGGATGGTGCACCAGGTAGATAAAGAGCGATGCGTTGACGAAGTAGGTCACCCTGGACGACTGAAAGTTAAGCAGCCGGTGCCCCAGGGAAAAGACCACGTTCACCATCCACAGCCCCATCACCATCGTAATCACGCTCTCTGTCTCATACATCCATGCATCGCCGCTGCCGTAGCGCTGGTTCAGCAGATAGGCCACAAAGGCCAGCGCCGCGCCCAGCGTGCATCCCCACGACGGCGTAGTGAAGAGCGCCTTGAGCCGAGGCGTAATAAAGATTAGCGCTCCCAGCACAAAAAACGGTAGGTAGAACAGGGTCTGCATAACGGCAAAGTTAAACAGGCCGTCGCTGAGGATCGGCGGATAGAGAACCAGCAGGGTGCGGCGCAGTGCGGCATACAGCACGCCAAGCAGCAGAAACAGCAGCGTGAGCTTTGGCAGGGTAAGCTGGCTTAGCAGCGCGTCCGGATCCACCGCCACCGCCTGTTTGAGCTTACGGAACAGCACCAGTCCCAGCGTAGTCAGCACCACCAGCACCAGTAAAAACCAGAGGTGGGAAACCAGATCCCATACTAAGGTATTATACTTGTCGTAGAGGGAGAGGGTGTGCCAGCTATCGGCCTTGCCTTTAACGTGCTGAAGCATCAGGAACTGCGGCAGCGTTAACAGCGGGATAGCGGTCAGCATAGGGATGCCGACGCGTTCGACGCGCACTTTCCACCAGCGCTTCAAGGGATAGCGCAGATAGAGCATATAAGAGAAGTAGCCCGAGATAACAAAGAAGACCTGCATCCGGAAAGCGTGGATAAAGTCGTTAAACAGGGTCAGCCACCACGAAGGCGTAGCGCTGTTCACGTGCCAGACGTGGCTTGAGTAGATTAATGAGATATGAAAGGGGATGCCTAACAGCATCAGCCACGCGCGAATGGAATCTAAAAAGTATTCGCGCTGTGCGGGTATTTTACTCATATCACTCCGTGCAATATCAGACTTATCGCCTTATCCCTAAGGCCAGTTATGATTACATTCGTTGGCAACCCTACACTAAGCGTGGCGGCCTGTCTCCAGGATAAACGCGCAATTGGCAAGGTGTTGCTTTTATTTGCTTATCCACTGAGCCAGCGGCTGAACAAAGCGGGGATTAAGTTGTCGGATTGCCTGAAATACCATTAAAATAGATCGGATCGATTTAAGCACACAAAGGGGGAAGTGCTTAGTTATTATGAAACATAATCTACAAGTGATGAAAATGCGTTGGTTAGGCGCAGCGGTGCTGTTATCCCTGTACTCTTCATCGGGTTGGGCCTTTAACATCGATGACGTGGCAAAACAGGCGCAGTCGTTAGCCGCAAAAGGCTATGAAGCCCCGAAAAGCAACCTGCCCTCTGTCTTCCGTGACATGAAATACGCGGACTATCAGCAGATTCAATTCAATCACGACAAAGCGTATTGGAACAACGTTAAAACCCCATTTAAGCTTGAGTTCTACCACCAGGGTATGTACTTCGACCTGCCGGTAACCGTCAATGAAGTGACGGCGACGGCGGTGCATAAGATCAAGTACAGCCCGGACTATTTTAACTTTGGCAACGTCCAGCACGATAAAGACACGGTCAAAGATTTAGGCTTTGCCGGCTTCAAGGTTCTCTATCCTATCAACAGCAAAGACAAGAACGATGAAATTGTCAGCATGCTGGGGGCGAGCTACTTCCGTGTGATCGGTGCCGGGCAGGTTTACGGTCTCTCCGCCCGCGGTCTGGCCATCGATACTGCGCTGCCGTCCGGCGAAGAGTTCCCGCACTTCCGCGAATTCTGGGTTGAACGCCCGAAACCCACCGACAAACGCCTGACTATCTATGCCCTGCTGGATTCGCCGCGCGCGACCGGGGCCTACCGGTTTGTGGTGATCCCGGGCCGTGACACCGTAGTGGACGTGCAGTCTAAAGTTTACCTGCGCGATAAGGTCGGCAAGCTGGGCGTCGCCCCGCTGACCAGTATGTTCCTCTTTGGTCCAAACCAGCCGTCACCGGCGACCAACTTCCGCCCGGAGCTGCACGACTCCAACGGTCTCTCTATGCATGCCGGTAACGGGGAGTGGATCTGGCGTCCGCTGAACAACCCGAAACACCTGGCCGTGAGCAGCTATGCCATGGAGAACCCGCAGGGCTTTGGTCTGCTGCAGCGTGGCCGCGAGTTTAACCGCTTCGAAGATATCGACGATCGCTACGATCTGCGTCCGAGCGCCTGGGTCACACCGAAAGGCGAGTGGGGCAAAGGGAAAATCGAGCTGGTAGAGATCCCGACCAACGATGAGACCAACGACAATATCGTGGCCTACTGGACGCCGGATCAGCTGCCGGAAGCCGGTAAAGAGATGAACTTTAAGTACACCATCACCTTTAGCCGCGACGAAGACAAACTGCATGCTCCGGATAACGCCTGGGTCACGCAGACACGCCGCTCAACCGGCGATGTCAAACAGTCCAACCTGATCCGTCAGCCGGACGGCACCCTGGCGTTTGTCGTCGACTTCACCGGTGAAGAGATGAAAAAGCTGGCGCAGGATACCCCAGTCACTGCCCAGGTCAGCATCGGTGATAACGGTGAAATCGTTGAAAACGTTGTGCGCTATAACCCGGTCACTCAGGGATGGCGTTTAACCTTACGCGTTAAGGTTAAAGACCAGAAAAAGACGACCGATATGCGTGCTGCGCTGGTGAATGCCGAGCAGCCGCTGAGTGAAACCTGGAGCTATCAGCTACCTGCCAATGAATAAGACAACTGAATATATCGACGCGCTGTCTCTCTCTGCTGAAGAGAGAGCGGCGCTGCCGACAACGGATCTGCGCGCCGTGCACGAAGCGCTGGACGCTGAGCATCGCCGCTATGAGCGGGACGATGACACTCCGCTGGGTTCAGTTCAGGCGCGCCTTGAGCACGCCTGGCCGGATTCGCTGGCGGAAGGGCAACTGATTAAGGACGATGAAGGACGCAGTCAGCTAAAGGCGATGCCCGAGGCGAAGCGCTCCTCTATGTTCCCCGATCCGTGGCGTACGAACCCGATTGGCCGTTTCTGGGATCGCCTGCGCGGTCGCGATGTACCGCCGCGCTACCTGTCGCGATTGACTAAAGAGCAGCAGGCGAGCGAGCAGAAGTGGCGTACGGTGGGCTCTATCCGCCGTTACATTCTGCTGTTGCTGACCATTGCCCAGACGGTGGTGGCAACCTGGTACATGAAAACCATTCTCCCCTATCAGGGCTGGGCGCTGATCGCCCCGGAAGACATGATGGGTCAGGATCTGCTGGTCTCCTTTATGCAGCTTCTGCCCTATGTGCTGCAAACGGGGATCCTGATCCTCTTTGCGGTGCTCTTCTGCTGGGTGTCGGCCGGGTTCTGGACCGCGCTGATGGGCTTCCTCCAGCTGCTGATCGGCCGTGATAAATACAGCATTTCAGCCTCCACGGTGGGGGATGAGGCGCTAAACCCGCAGCACCGCACCGCGCTGATCATGCCGATCTGTAATGAGGACGTTGACCGCGTTTTCGCTGGCCTGCGTGCGACCTGGGAGTCGGTGAAAGCCACCGGTAATGCCGAGCACTTCGACGTCTATATTCTTAGCGACAGCTACAATCCTGATATCTGCGTGGCAGAGCAAAAGGCGTGGATGGAGCTGATTGCCGAGGTGCAGGGTGAAGGACAGATCTTCTATCGCCGCCGCCGCCGTCGTGTGAAGCGTAAAAGCGGTAACATTGACGACTTCTGCCGCCGCTGGGGCAGCCAGTATAGCTATATGGTGGTACTGGATGCGGACTCCGTCATGACTGGCGACTGCCTGTGCGGTCTGGTACGTCTGATGGAGGCTAACCCGAACGCCGGGATTATCCAGTCTTCGCCGCGCGCCTCCGGTATGGATACTCTTTACGCGCGCTGTCAGCAGTTTGCCACCCGTGTTTATGGCCCGCTGTTTACCGCCGGTCTGCACTTCTGGCAGCTCGGGGAGTCACACTACTGGGGCCACAATGCCATCATCCGCGTGCAGCCGTTTATCGAGCACTGTGCGCTGGCGCCGCTGCCGGGCGAAGGCTCGTTTGCTGGCTCTATCCTCTCCCACGACTTCGTGGAGGCGGCTCTGATGCGTCGCGCCGGTTGGGGGGTGTGGATCGCCTACGATCTGCCAGGCTCCTATGAGGAGCTGCCGCCGAACCTGCTGGATGAGCTGAAACGCGACCGTCGCTGGTGTCATGGCAACCTGATGAACTTCCGGTTGTTCCTGGTAAAAGGGATGCATCCGGTGCACCGCGCCGTGTTCCTGACCGGGGTGATGTCCTACCTCTCCGCGCCGCTGTGGTTTATGTTCCTTGCGCTCTCTACGGCGCTGCAGGTGGTTCACGCCCTGACCGAGCCGCAGTACTTCCTGCAGCCGCGTCAGCTGTTCCCGGTCTGGCCGCAGTGGCGTCCTGAACTGGCGATAGCGCTCTTTGCCTCGACCATGGTGCTACTGTTCCTGCCGAAGCTGCTGAGTATCATTCTGATCTGGTGCAAAGGCACGAAAGAGTACGGCGGATTCCTGCGTGTGACGGCGTCGCTGCTGCTGGAGGTGCTGTTCTCCGTGCTGCTGGCCCCGGTGCGTATGCTGTTCCACACCGTGTTCGTGGTCAGTGCCTTCCTCGGCTGGGAAGTGGTCTGGAACTCACCGCAGCGTGACGATGACTCTACCCCGTGGGGCGAGGCGTTTATGCGTCACGGCTCGCAGATGCTGCTTGGTCTGGTCTGGGCAATTGGCATGGCGTGGCTCGATCTGCGCTTCCTGTTCTGGCTGGCACCGATCGTTGTCTCGCTGATCCTCTCCCCGTTTGTCTCGGTCATTTCGAGCCGCGCAACGGTAGGCCTGCGTACTAAGCGCTGGAAGCTGTTCCTGATCCCGGAAGAGTATTCCCCGCCGCAGGTGCTGGTGGATACCGACAGATATCTGACGCTGAACCGTGAACGGTCGCTGGAAAATGGCTTTATGCAGGCTGTGTTTAACCCGTCATATAACGCACTGGCCACTGCTATGGCAACGGCCCGTCACCGAGCAAGCCAGGTGCTGGAGATTGCCCGCGATCGCCATGTCGAGCAGGCGCTGAACGAGACGCCGGATAAACTCTCCCGCGACCGTCGTCTGGTGCTGCTGAGTGATCCGGTGACAATGTCACGTTTGCACTACCGTGTCTGGTCCTCGCCGGAGCGTTATTCGTCGTGGATTAGTGAATACGACGCGCTGAAAACGAAATAAGTTTGCAACGCCCGGCGGCGCTGCGCTTGCACGGGCCTACAGAGTAAGTAGGCCGGGTAAGCGTAGCGCCACCCGACAAAAGTAATACCGGCCCAGTAGCCGGTATTTTTATATGGGATAAACTATGCGGATAATCACTCTGGTGATCATGGCGATGCTGCTTAGCGGATGCGGCAGCATAATCAGCCGTACTATTCCGGGGCAGGGGCACGGAAACCAGTACTACCCCGGCGTACAGTGGGACGTACGCGACTCAAAGTGGCGCTACATCACCGTTCTGGATCTCCCTTTCTCGCTGGTCTTTGACACGCTCCTGCTGCCTATTGATGCGCATCACGGCCCCTACGAGTAATTAACGCTCGTCCCACTCGTCCGCTGCGGTGCGACCCTCTTCGGTATCCAGCGGCGGTTGGAGCTGGTATTCACCCTCATCCCACTCGTGGAGGGTGTTCTCCTCCAGCCACTCCTGGCGCAGCTCAATCTCGTCGAACTCGCCGTCAAAAACGCTCTGCGCGGCTTCGCCGGTCAATAATGGCAGACACTCCCCGTCCTCGCCCTCGTCGGCTAAAAATTCCACCTGCCACATGATCTCGCCATCCTGTAGCACATACTTTTGCATATTAAACTGCTGAATGTTGGCGCTCTCTTCGTCCAGCTCAGGGCTGTTGGCCAGAAACTCTTCACGAGCAGCATCAATGGCTTCTTCCAGCGTGGCGTACATGGTCATTGGTTTCTCCCTGTGAAATTGACATGTTGTTCAGGGAAAGAATAGTTGAATCTGAGATTTTACAAGAATGATTGCGGAAAATAATTGAGGTGCGGGCGCTGGGGATCGTAGGCCGGATAAGGCATTATGCCGCCATCCGGCGTTACGGGAATCAAAAGTTAGTAGCGTGACGGCACGCCTTCGGGGCGAGTTTTGAAGCGGCGGTGCAGCCACATATACTGCTCAGGGGCCATCAGAATGCACTTCTCGACGATCTTGTTCATCCAGGCGGCGGTAGTTTCAGCATCGTCCAGCGGCGGTGACAGCTCGGGATCCAGCATCACCAGCTCGTAGCCTTTACCGTCCGGTTTGCGGCGCGGGACAAAGGGTACCAGCGCTGCGCCAGAGAGACGCGAGAGCATCCAGGTTCCCGAGGTGGTGGCGGCCTGATCGACGGCGAAAAGCGGCACGAAGACGCTGGCGCGCGGGCCGTAGTCGTGGTCCGGCGCATACCAGACAACTTCACCGCTCTTCAGCGCCTTTACCATCCCTTTCAGATCCTTGCGATCGAGCATGGTTTTATTTGAACGCAGCCGTCCCCAGGTTTGCAGCCAGTCGATCACCGGATTATCGTTGGGACGGTAAACGCCAATGCCCGGCGACTGCATGCCGAACATGCGCGCCCCCAGCTCCAGCGTCAAAAAATGGATGCCAATCAGCAAAATACCGCGTTTTTGTCTTTGCAGCTCATAAACAGGCTCAAAGTTAATGACATCCATCCAGCGGGCGATGCGCTTGTTCGACCAGAACCACGCCATGCCGGTCTCCAGCAGTCCCATGCCGGTAGACTCAAAGTTTTTTACTACCAGTGCGTGGCGCTCGTCAGGGGGCATATCAGGAAAGCACAGCTCAAGATTGCGCGTGGCGACGTGCACCCGACGCTTCATAAAACGCATCGCCAGCCGTCCCAAACCACAGCCCAGACGATAGAGAATTGGATAGGGGAGCTGAACAATAAGCCATAAGATGCCCACGCCGAACCACGTTAGCCAGTAGCGGGGGTGCAGCAATGCTGCTGAAAATTGAGGTAAATGCGTTATCTCTTTCCTGTTTTCCAACACCTGTTCTCCTTATGATCGTTACGGTGTGCAATGTAACGTAAACGCCAGGGATGTAAATTAACAGTATTTGCTTTATGATGCTGCCCGATTTTAATTCATCATTCACAGATTGCAGGAACGTACACCATGCCAGTGTTACACAACCGCATTTCGAATGAGGAGCTGAAGGCGCGTATGCTCGCTGAAACCGAGCCGCGTATCACTGTCTCATTCTATCAATATTTTACCATTGTCGATCCGCAGGTTACCCGTGACGAGCTGTACAAGGCGTTAACCGCGCTGAACGTATTCGGCCGCGTCTATCTGGCCCATGAAGGGATTAACGCGCAGATCAGCGTTCCGCAGAGCCAGTTCGAGGCGCTGCGCGCCTGCCTCTACGCCTTTGACCCGGCGCTGGACGGCCTTCGCCTGAACGTGGCCCTGGATGACGACGGTAAATCGTTCTGGGTGCTGCGTATGAAGGTGCGCGATCGTATCGTGGCCGACGGCATCGACGATCCTACCTTTGACGCCAGCGACGTTGGCGAATATCTAAAGGCAGCTGAAGTTAACGCCATGCTCGACGATCCCGACGCAATCTTTATCGATATGCGTAACCACTACGAGTATGAAGTGGGGCATTTTGAGCAGGCGCTGGAGATCCCGGCGGATACCTTCCGCGAGCAGCTGCCGAAAGCGGTTGAGATGATGCAGGAACATAAGGATAAAAAGATCGTTATGTACTGCACCGGCGGCATCCGCTGTGAGAAGGCCAGCGCGTGGATGAAGCACAACGGCTTTAACAAGGTGTGGCATATCGAAGGCGGTATCATTGAGTACGCCCGCCGGGCGCGGGAGCAGGGGCTGCCGGTACGCTTTATCGGTAAAAACTTTGTTTTCGATGAGCGGATGGGGGAGCGTATCTCTGAAGATGTGATTGCCCACTGCCACCAGTGCGGCACGCCGTGCGATAGCCATACCAACTGCCTGAACGACGGCTGCCACCTGCTATTTATTCAGTGCCCGTCGTGTGCAGAGAAGTATAAAGGCTGCTGTAGCGAGCTGTGTCAGACGGAGCGTGAGCTGCCGGAAGAGGAGCAGCGTCGCCGGCGGGCGGGGCGTGAGAACGGGAATAAGATCTTTAATAAATCTCGCGGTCGCCTGAATACCAAACTCGGCATTCCGGACCCGGAGTAAGCGTTGCTATCCTGCCGGGAGCGATCCCGGCAGGGCTTCAGCGAGGTGGTGCTATTTCTGGCGCACGCCCTCAACGGAGATAATCAGATCCACTTCCTGCGATGCCGGACCCAGATCGGTGTTGATATTGAAGTCCTTCAGCTTAATTTTACCTTCGGCCTCAAAGCCCGCACGGACGCCGCCCCACGGATCGTCACCCTGACCAATCAGCTTCGCCTCAAGGGTAACCGGCTTGGTCACGCCGTTAAGGGTCAGGTTACCGGTGATATCCAGCTCGTCGCCATCTTTCTTAACGCCGGTTGAGGCAAAGGTCGCCTGTGGGAATTTCGCTACGTTCAGGAAATCCGCGCTGCGCAGGTGCTTATCACGCTCGGCGTGGTTGGTGTCAACGCTGTTGGTATTGATGGTGACGTTAACCTTATCCGCAGCGGGATTCTGCTCGTCAAAGGTAAAGGTGCCGTCGAAATCTTTGAAGGTACCGTAGAGCCAGCTGTAGCCGAGGTGTTGGATACGGAAGTTAACGAAGGCGTGCTGGCCCTCTTTATCGATTTTGTAGTCAGCAGCTGCTGCAGAGCCGGTAGTGAACAGCAGTGCGCCGAAAGTTAATGCCAGCAGGTTTTTCTTCATCTTATGCTCCAGAGTCAGGGGACGATTTACCCAGCATACGTTTGAGGGTGTCGTCTTTATCAATAAAGTGGTGTTTAAGGGCCGCCAGGGCGTGGAGAACCGAGAGAATAACCACGCTCCATGCCAGCCACAGATGTAGGGTACCCGCCAGATCGGCCTGTGTGCCCGCGTCGGCCAGCGTCGCCGGGATCTCAAACAGGCCAAACACGCTGATGGGTTTACCGTCAGCGGTGGAGATGAGGTATCCGCTGATCACAATGGCGAACAGCAGGCCATAGAGAGTGATATGCGCGCCAACGGCAGCGACATGGGTGAGACGGGAGTAAGAGGCCAGCGCTTTGGGCGGCGGCGAGACATGGCGCCAGATCAGGCGAACCACCAGGCCCATCATCAGCAACACGCCGATGCTTTTATGCAGCTCCGGAGCCTGATGATACCAGCCGTCATAGTAGCTCAGTGTGACCATCCACAGGCCAAGAGCAAACATGCCATAAACCACAGCGGCAACCAGCCAGTGTAACGCAATCGAGACCGCGCCATAGCGGCGAGCAGAATTACGCATTTGCATACAGTTAACCATGTTCAAATATAAAGTTAACTTAAAATGGCCTGCAAAAAATATTAATGCAACTTAAAAATAACAAAAGCGATGGCTATTTTATTTTGTTCAGTTTTTTTGCTTCGATTTGGCTTATGACTTTCAATGATTTCGTTTCAAGCAACAGAATGTTGCTTGCTATCTGAGGTTGCAGGCTAGTTAGCCTACTATGTTCATTCAAAAAAACTGCGTTAAAACCAGGGTTTATTAAAGTAATGTCAATTTTTGTCAATATTACCTATCCGGCATAGATTATATAAATAAGATCAATCAACGCCAGCAGGGACCAGATAGCAATATAGGCCATCAAATGTTCTCGGACATTTTCAGTCAACCATGTAAATAACCGGCGCATTATATCTCCAGAGACAATGAAGCGTGAACAGGCCCCCTGCGGGGCCTTTTGCTTATCCTGCCATGAAACGGCGTAGCGAAAACGGGGTTAAATCAAAAGTTGATGTTTTACCCGCCGCAAAGTCAGCCGCAATTTCACCCAGCACGGAGGCAAACTTAAATCCGTGCCCGCTCAGACCGGTGATGACCATCGTGCTGGCGCTCTCCGGCAGCATATCGATGATAAAGTCCTCATCCGGGGAGTTATCATAGGTGCAGGCTGCGCCATACAGGCAGCCGCCAATGCCAGGCAGGCATTGGCGCAGGAAGGGGAAGCACTCGGAGCCATCAGTAGCCACACGGCCAAAGGGCACGCGCTCATCCTCGGCGTTGATGGACTGTCCGCCGTTATGCCTGCCGATTTTCAGCGCATCGTCTTCCGCCGGGAAACCGTAGTACTGGTCGCCGTTTGCCAGCTCGCCGGTAAAGGCCGGGAAGTTGTTTTTGCGGCTGTAGCGGCCATCGGCCTGATACCAGGCAAAGACCTTACGCACTGGCTGAATGGGCAGGGAGGGGAGTAGCTGCTTCACCCACGTCCCGGCGCTCACCAGTAGCCTGGCACCCTGATACTCACCATCGGCCGTCTCGATGGTAACACCGTCATTATGGTGATGGATCGCCGTCACCGAACAGTTAAAGAGCTGTGCACAACCGGCTTCCCGGGCGAGGCGGATCCAGGTTTTTATGGCCAGCTCGCTCTTTAACACCCCGGAGTTGGCTTCAAAGAGGGCGATGTAATCATCAGGCACGCGGAATTCAGGCCAGCGGGCCATCAGCGCCGCAGCGTCGAGCTGCTCAACGTTAAGATTAAACTGCTTAGCGCTCTGGGCAACGTTACGCAAGAAGTCAGAATTGGCGGGGCCAAGATTGACCACGCCGCTGCGGATAAACACCTCTTCACCGCTCTCTGCCGCCAGCTGCTCCCATAGCGCCTGCGCCCTGAGCACCAGCGGAACATATTTCTCGCCTTCGCCATAGGCGTGGCGGATGAGCCGTGTATCGCCATGATGGCTACCCTGCTGGTGGGGCGGCATATGGGCATCGGTCATCAGCACCTTTAACCCCGCTCGGGTGGCATAATAGCCCGCCGCCGCGCCGACTGAACCGCTACCGATAATAATGAGATCGTATTTCATAAGGCTCTCCTGGCAAAAACTGTGCTCAGGAGAGTAATTAACCCGTTGGCGTTATACAAGCCACAATTAAATAAGGCACCCTAAGGGTGCCTGTTGGTTGAAAAATGAGCATTCATTAATGCCGCCTGTACTCGTTTTCCTGGTAGTCGCCAGATTCGATCTTGGCAATGCCGGCTTCTAAAATCGATATAAATTGACGGGCAACGTCGGTCGTTAACCACAGAGTCTGTCCGACCTCAGTGTCATCACGGTCAGCGTGGTTCGGGGTCTGGTAGTGCAGGCGCAGCATCAGCGCATCGTAGCTGTCCACGGTGCTGATGTCCCACCCTACGAGCGGATGGGTTTGAATGACTTCATTATTTTTTACCATTTTAACCCCCTAAATGCGTGTTTAAAGACAACGACTCTTGAGGTTCAATGCGTGTTTATTGAAGCAACTTAAGTATATCAATAATTAAGCAGATTGCGCTAATAAAAAAAGAGGGGCACTTTTTTCTGAACTTTCTTAGAATTTTTTGAACAAGAAAACGACTAATTACGGCTTATTTATTACAGGGATAAGCGGCACCATCAGAATAATGCCTAAAAGTGAAAAAAAGCCGGGGCGACCCGGCAAAAGCACAATAGGGAAACAACCGTTAATCCTGCGTAAACCAGTCGTCAGCGCTCTCCCAGGTTTGCTGGAGGATCTCGCTAACGCGCTCTTTATCACCTTTGGCACCGCCGAGAACAGACAGATTGTTGGCGGCCGCATAGCGGACGGTCACCCTGTTTTCGGTATCGGGATAGTCGCTCTGCAGACGGCGGGAGAGTTCGCTTGCCAGCGCGTCAATCGCGCCCGGCGGTAAGGGTGTTGTTTTAGCGATGGTCACTTCGATACGCATGATTGCCCCCTGGATGATGTACTGTATTTTTATACAGTATAGACGAGGAACTTACAACAGGGGGCAGACTATTTTTTAGCGACGGATCCGCCAGTTAACGCGCTCACCCGCCAGGAAAGGGATCAGCGTGTCATCACTCAGGGCGATGCTTTCCGGCACCTGCTCCTCTTCGCGGACCAGCTCAACGTAACCTTCATTGACCGGCAGACCGTAGAAGCGTGGGCCGTTAAGCGAGCAGAAGGCCTCAAGATGCGCCAGGGCGTTCATCTCTTCAAATACGGTGGCGTAGCTGGCCAGCGCCGTCGGGGCGTTGAAACAGCCTGCGCAGCCGCAGCTGGTCTCTTTGCGCAGGCGAGCATGCGGGGCGGAGTCGGTGCCGAGGAAGGCACGTTCGAAGCCGCTGGCGACCAGCTCACGCAGCGCCTGCTGATGGACGTTACGCTTCAGGATCGGCAGGCAGTAGAGATGCGGACGCACGCCGCCCACCAGCATATGGTTACGGTTGAACATCAGATGCTGCGGAGTGATGGTGGCTGCCAGCAGCTCGTTACCGTCACGTACATAGTCGGCTGCATCTTTAGTGGTGATGTGCTCAAACACGACCTTAAGCGCCGGCAGGCGCTGACGCAACGGCTCCATCACCGTCTCAATAAAGCGTGCCTCGCGATCGAAAATATCGATCTCGGCGTGAGTGACTTCGCCGTGTACCAGCAGCGGCATACCCAGCGTCTGCATACGCTCGAGCACCGGCATGATAGCGTCAATGCTGGTGACCCCGTGGCTGGAGTTGGTGGTAGCATTAGCCGGATAGAGCTTGGCAGCGGTAAAGACGCCCTCTTTAAAACCGCGCTCGACCTCGTTGGGATCCAGCGAGTCGGTGAGGTAGCAGGTCATCAGTGGGGTGAAGTTGTGGCCGGCAGGGACGGCGGCAAGAATACGCTGGCGATAGGCGATGGCGGCATCGACGGTGGTCACCGGCGGTGCCAGGTTTGGCATCACGATAGCGCGGCCATAGGTTTCACTGGTATAGGGCACGACAGTCTTCAACATATCGCCATCGCGCAGATGTACGTGCCAGTCGTCAGGGCGGCGAATTTTTAAAACCTGGGGTTGTGCTGTCATGGTAGTGCTCCGGCTAAAGTAAAGTCAGTGATGGCTGGTTTTATGCCGGGCACTAAGCATAGGCGTAAACGTTTTCGTTTGCACCTCTTTCCTGATCGCAGGACCAAAATTGCCGCCTGCCAGATCAGTTAACGAACGGGATAACAATCTCGCCAGCTTTGATCTCCAGCCCTTTGGCATACTTTTTCGCCAGCGCTTCGCCTTTGCTGCTGTCCTCGCTCAGAACGTAAGCGGGCTGCTGGTTAAAGTAGTTTTGCAGAGCCTGGTTCAGGTAAGGAAGCAGGCTCTGTACCACCGGCTGCATCTTCTGTGGCATTACCGAGGCGTCTACTACCTCCATCTGCTGAAGAAAGATCGCCCCTTTCTCCTTATTGAAAACCGGCAGCGCCTTGAGCTTCAGTTTGACGGTAGCCTGCTGGCTACCAAAGAGCGAGTTGAGATCCAGCCCGGCATCGCCAGAGAGGGTGACTTTGTTTGGCTCCTCACGGCCAATAGCGCTGACCAGATTATTCAGCACAATATGTGCATCCGCTACCCCCGGCAGGCCAAGATCGCGGGAGAAGTTATTGTGTTTTTGCAGCGCCTGGTTGATCTCCTGCTCGCTGACGGTGTACTGGGTAAGCTGGTTACAACCCGCCAGCAGGCCGCCTGCGACAAGGGCTGCGGCAAATAAAATCTTCTTCATGGGATCCCTCAAAAGCCATCCATTTATGCCATCGTGACACAAAGCAGTCTGGCGTGCCAGCAGGAGGCGTAACAGCAGAAAAGGCTGAAAGCGGTGGCGGAAACCTGTGCTTCCGCCGGGCCGGGGGTTAAATTGCGATGGATGACAGGAGGTTAATTTGCGTCTGCTTGGCCATATTGTCGCGGTAGTCGGCGACGCGCGTAGGCCAGACGATACCGGGCACAATCGTCAGGTTGCGCAGCAGCGGGAAGAGGTGGATATCATCCTCGGAGAGTTCACCGTTAACCGCGTTGGGCTGGACAATATGCTTATCCAGATCGCGCAGGTCATCGCTGATTTTTTTTACCAGCCCTGCGGTATGGGCAAGATGCTCGCTAAAGTCACCGATAGCCGCCTCTTTTTTGTTGGTAAAATAAGCGCGCGCTTCAGGCGTCGCAAACTCATCAAACGGCGCTTTGGCAAAGCGCGGGAGCAGCAGGCGGTTGGTGTACTCGTTGACTTTACGTAACCATGCTTCAATGGCTGGCTTACGCGCTCCGGTGAGCAGCGGTTCGCCGTCAAGTTGGTCAACGTACTTCACAATGTCCAGGCTCTCAGCCATGTAGCGGCTGTCATCTTTTTGCAGGATCGGTGCCATCTTCTGGCCAATCATGCGGGTGGGCGTGGCTTCATCATCGCTAAGTAATACGTTAAGTTCGATCGGCAGATTTTTCAGTCCGAAGATCATGCGGGCTTTCAGGCAGTACGGGCAGTGGTCGTAAATATAGAGCTTCACGTTTCCCCTCCAGGTGATGGTTGTCCGTAACCACCAGTATGGAAGAGAAAAAAGCGCCTTTCAAATCAGGCCTCCGGTTCGAGCATTCCCGTCTGGGTATGCTTTGGACTGAACTGCCACCAGAGCGCAAAGAGAGTAACCAGGCCAATAGCAGACAGCATCATCCACGGCAGCTCGGGCTGGCTGAACGCTTTCCCGGCGTCGAATAGCCAGCCACCCCCCGCGTAGCCAAGGAAACCGCCGAAGGCGAGACCGAGGCGGCTAAAGCCCATATAGCTGCCTCGCGCTCTGGCATCCGCCAGTTCGGCGCTCAGGGTTTCGCGCGCCGGTTCGGCAATGATCGAGCCGATATAGAACGTGCAAATTAATGTAAAGAGCTGCTGTAACGAGCTGACCATACCAATCGGCAGCAGACTGAGGGTCATAAACAACAGGCCAGCCATCAGGCGCTGCTCCAGGCGGAAGCGCTTTTCGCTCCAGCGAGCGAGCGGATAGAGCAGGGTCAGGGACAGGCTCGCCTCAATGGCATACATCCACTTCACCGCCGCCGGAGAGCCTGCAATGTCGTTAACCATGATGGGCAGCATCAGCATCACCTGTACCGCCAGCATGTAGTAGCCGGTTAAGGTGAGCACGTAGGTCACGAAGCGTTTGTCGCCCATCACCCGGCTGAGTCCCTCCCGCACCGGCGTTTTTACCGTCGAGAGCGACCAGTTCGGCAGCAGCCAGGCGTTAAAGGCGGCGCAGAGGACAAATATCACCGCACCCGTAGCGCACACCAGGCGGAAATCGTACTGCAGCAACCAGCTGCCGAGCAGGGCACCGATCACCGCTCCGGCGCTGTCCTGCATCATCAGCAGCGAGAAGAAACGTCCGCGTAGATGAGGGCGGATCAGCTTGACCACCAGCGCCGAGCGCGGCGGATCGAACAGCGTGCCGCCGAGGCCGGAGAGGATGCACGAGCTCCAGAGCAGCCACGGCTCCTGCGCTACGGCCATGGTGGCGAAACCGGCGGCTCGCATCAGCATGCCGGTGACGATCATCGGCTTAGCGCCGAAGCGATCGGCGATAGCTCCACCGAAGATCCCCAGCCCCTGCTGGATAAGCTGACGCAGGCCGAGGGCGATACCCACCATCAGGGCGGCCCAGCCGAGCTGATCCACAAAACGAATAGAAATAAGCGGGAAGACGACGAAAAAACCTAACACAACCAGCATATTATCAATGAGCAGGAAATATTTACCCAGGCGCCTGGCCTGCGATACGCGGGACATCTCCCCTCCCGGGAATGTCAAAATAGTTACCCTGCTATTCTGCGTTGTTGCTGGATATTTTCCCACCGTTGCGGCGACGATATTTTTTTATCAAAGCAAAGCTTTGATTGATGCTCTTTATCGTAATAGTGGCGTACCGCAGGTATAGTTATCCGCAGGGGTAATAAGACGTTTCGACAGGAGTGGTGATTAATGTTCGGCTATCGTAACAACGTTCCAAAAGCGCGCTTGACGACGGACCGGCTGGTGGTGCGTTTAGTGCATGAGCGCGATGCATGGCGTCTGGCAGACTACTACGCAGAAAACCGCCAGTTTTTAAAACCCTGGGAACCCATTCGCGATGAGAGTCACTGCTATCCATCCGGTTGGCAGGCGCGTCTCAGCATGATTAACGAATTTCATAAGCAGGGAAGCGCCTTCTATTTTGCACTGCTCGATCCTGAAGAGAAAGAGATCATGGGCGTAGCTAACTTCTCTAACGTGGTACGCGGCTCGTTTCACGCCTGCTACCTGGGCTACTCTATCGGGCAAAAGTGGCAGGGGCAGGGGCTGATGTTTGAGGCGCTGACCGCCGCTATCCGCTATATGCAGCGCACCCAGCATATTCACCGCATCATGGCTAACTACATGCCGCACAACCAGCGCAGCGGCGGTCTGCTGGCACGGCTGGGCTTTGAAAAAGAGGGCTATGCCAAAGCCTATCTGCTGATTGATGGTGAGTGGCGCGATCATGTGCTGACGGCGCTGACCACACCGGAGTGGACCGCAGGCCGCAACTAAGGAAATAATAAGATGAAAATCCTGTTAAGCCCCGCCGAAGCGCGGATTATCGGCTGCCTGCTGGAGAAGCAGGTCACGACCCCGGAGCAATACCCTCTCTCTCTCAACGCGGTGGTGAGCGCCTGCAATCAAAAAACCAACCGTGAACCCGTCATGTCGCTGGGCGACGCCGAAGTGCAGGATCTCCTCGACGCCCTGGTTAAGCGGCACTATCTGCGCAACGTCAGCGGTTTCGGCAACCGGGTCACGAAATACGAGCAGCGCTTTTGTAACTCCGAGTTTGGCAATCTCAAGCTCAGCAGCGGCGAGACGGCGCTCGTCACTACGCTGCTGCTGCGCGGGGCGCAGACCCCAGGCGAGCTGCGGATGCGGGCGGCCAGAATGCATGAGTTTGCCGACGTGCCGGAGGTTGAACAAACCTTAGAGGCGCTGGCAAGCCGGGAAGATGGCCCCTTTGTGGTCCGTCTGCCGCGTGAGCCGGGCAAACGTGAAAGCCGCTACATGCACCTGTTTAGCGGCGAGGCAGTTCCGGAGGCCACCGCCGATGTGAGCGAAGCGTCACCGTCAGAGGATCTCGCTGCGCGGGTGGCGACGCTGGAGAGTGAAGTCGCCGAACTGAAGCAGCGTCTCGATTCGCTGCTGGCACACCTGGGAGATTAACTATGACACAGTTACGCATAGGCGTAGTGGGGCTGGGCGGTATCGCCCAGAAGGCCTGGCTGCCGGTACTGGGCGCGGCTACCGACTGGACGCTACAGGCTGCCTGGTCGCCGTCGCGGGAGAAAGCGTTAGCCATTTGCCAGCGTTGGCGGGTGCCCTACGCCGGGTCGCTGCCGGAACTGGCCGCTCAGTGCGATGCGGTGTTTGTCCACACCTCTACGGCCTCGCACTACGCGGTGGTAAGCGAGTTACTCAACGCCGGTGTGCATGTCTGCGTCGATAAACCATTGGCAGAGAACCTTGCCGACGCCGAGCGGCTGGTGGCGCTGGCCGCGCGTAAGAATCTGATCCTGATGGTCGGCTTTAATCGCCGCTTCGCGCCGCTCTACCGCGATCTGAAATCCCAGTTGGCTAACGGGGCCTCGCTGCGCATGGACAAACATCGGAGCGACAGCGTCGGGCCGCAGGATCTGCGCTTTACGCTGCTGGATGACTACCTCCACGTGGTGGACACCGCCCTGTGGCTGGCGGGCGGCGAAGGCCAGCTCAACGGCGGCACGCTGCTCACCAACGACGAGGGGGCGATGATCTACGCCGAGCACCACTTTAGCCACGATGCTCTGCAAATCACCACCAGCATGCACCGCCGGGCGGGCAGCCAGCGCGAGTGGGTGCAGGCGGTGACCGACGGTGGCCTGTACGACGTAACCGATATGCGCGAGTGGCGAGAAGAGCAGGGCAGCGGCATTACGCTGCGTCCGATTCCCGGCTGGCAAAGCACCCTTGAGCAGCGCGGATTCGTTGGCTGCGCCCAACACTTTATCTCCTGCGTGAAAAATCAGACTGCACCTGAAACTTCCGGTGAGCAGGCGGTGCTGGCCCAGCGTATCATTGACAGGCTCTGGCGCGAGGCGATGGCTGAATAACCCACTGTAGTATCTGGTAATAGTTTCTGGATGTAGTATTTCATCGCAATCCAGGTAGACTAAGCGCTTCTTCTAACGCCTGCTCTGCAGGCGTTTTGCCGCAGGGTTCGGATTAATACGGTAATGAATTTATTAAAATCGCTGGCTGCGGTCAGCTCGATGACTCTCTTTTCTCGCGTGTTGGGTTTTGCTCGCGACGCCATTGTGGCGCGGGTGTTTGGCGCAGGGATGGCAACTGACGCCTTCTTCGTGGCGTTCAAACTCCCCAATCTGCTGCGTCGTATCTTTGCCGAAGGTGCGTTCTCTCAGGCCTTCGTGCCGATTCTGGCCGAGTACAAAAGCAAGCAGGGCGAGGATGCCACCCGCGTCTTTGTCGCCTATGTCTCTGGTCTGCTAACGCTGGTGCTGGCGATTGTCACCATCGCCGGGATGCTGGCTGCGCCCTGGGTGATTATGGTCACCGCACCGGGCTTTGCCGATACCGCCGACAAGTTTGCGCTCACTACCCAGCTGCTGAAGATCACCTTTCCCTACATTCTGCTGATTTCACTGGCCTCGCTGGTGGGGGCGATCCTTAATACATGGAACCGCTTCTCGGTGCCGGCCTTCGCGCCCACGCTCTTGAATATCAGCATGATTGGTTTTGCGCTCTTTGCCGCGCCGCTGTTTCATCCCCCGGTGCTGGCCCTGGCCTGGGCGGTCACCGTCGGCGGCGTATTGCAGCTCTTCTACCAGCTGCCGCACCTTAAAAAGATTGGCATGCTGGTGCTGCCGCGCATCAGCTTTCGCGATGCGGGGGCAATCCGCGTCGTTAAGCAGATGGGACCGGCTATTCTTGGCGTCTCGGTCAGCCAGATCTCGCTGATCATCAACACCATTTTCGCCTCGTTCCTGGTCTCCGGCTCGGTCTCGTGGATGTACTACGCTGACCGCCTGATGGAGTTCCCCTCCGGCGTGCTGGGCGTGGCGCTGGGCACTATCCTGCTACCGTCGCTCTCCCGCAGCTTCGCCAGCGGCAACCATGATGAATACTGCCGCCTGATGGACTGGGGCCTGCGCCTCTGCTTCCTGCTGGCGCTGCCGAGCGCCGTGGCGCTGGGGATCCTCGCCAAACCGCTAACGGTCTCGCTGTTCCAGTACGGTAAATTCTCCGCCTTCGACGCGCTGATGACCCAGCGGGCGTTGGTAGCCTACTCCGTGGGGCTGATGGGGCTTATTGTGGTGAAGGTACTGGCACCGGGGTTCTACTCGCGGCAGGACATCAAAACGCCGGTTAAAATCGCCGTTGTCACGCTGATTGTGACCCAGTTGATGAACCTGGCCTTTATCGGCCCGTTCAAACACGCCGGACTGGCGCTGTCGATTGGCCTTGCTGCCTGCCTCAACGCCAGCCTGCTCTACTGGCAGCTGCGTAAGCAAAAAATCTTTACCCCGCAGCCGGGCTGGCAGCGTTTCCTGCTGCGTCTGGTAGTGGCCGTGGTGGTGATGGCCGCAGCGCTGTTGGGTATTCTCTCGGTGATGCCGGAGTGGTCGCAGGGAACAATGGCCTGGCGTCTGCTACGCCTGATGGCGGTAGTGGCGGTGGGGGGCATAGCCTACTTCGCCACGCTGGCGCTGCTGGGCTTTAAGGTGAAGGAGTTTGCTCGCCGGACGGCGTAAAACAGCTCAGGCCTGGGCAGCGCGCCCGGGCCTGCGCGGTGAGAGGTCAGATGGAAATTTTCTTGCCGCCGCGGTGGGATACTGAAGTCTGGCCATTTGCGCCGTAGAGGGCAGGCTCCTGATGCGGTTTTAACACCTCCAGCGCCTGTCTGTTGCGCTGGATCTGATCTTCCAGCAGCCAGCCGTTGTGCTGGTTAAGCTCGCGCAGGTGCTGCGTTTTTTTGGTGATCGTCAGCCAGCGGCCCGCGATATCATCGTTTGCGCTCTGCTTCATATTCTGTTCGGCACGACGCTGCTGTTCAAGATAGTCCAGCGTGGCGAGCAACGAACTCTTCTCTTCGGTAATACGCTGTAGCGCGCTGCCGTTGATCTGGCCCGCCGAAAGATGTTGTTGCTCAGCATCCATCACGCCTTTCAGCGCGTTCAGGATAACTGTCATTTGATCAAGAACTTCTGACAGTTTGCTCATACGCTCACTTACTCTGTAAGAAACTCTGCGCTTCGCTAATCAGGGCATCGGCAATTTTGCCGGTATCCATTTTCAGCTCGCCGTTGCGGATCGCGGTTTTCAGGGCTTCCACGCGCTCCATATTGATATCTTCACTGCCCGCCTGGGTCAGCTTGGTTTGCGCATTGCTAATGGTGACGCTGGTACTGTTCGCCGTAGCGGATTTTTCCAGACGCGCTTTTGGAGTCTGAGTGTCGTTAGTTTCGCGCGGCTGGACAGTGCTTACCGGCTTTAATGGCGATGTACGATCAATGCTCATAGTGTTGTCCTCATCGAGGGTTCGCGGCGTTGGGGCTTGCCATCATCATATATTGCTTAATTATCGGCAAGGGCCGCAAAATCTTTAAAAAGATTACAGATTAATAAGAATATTCCCATCAGGCGCCACCGTTCCGCTCACCACCTGGCCCGATGCCATCCGCACGCGGGCGTTTTGCGCCACCGAGGCGTTATTCAGCGCCTTGCCTTCACCGTTTACGCTAAAGCCGTCGCCGCTGGCGATTACCTGTACACGCTCTCCGGCTTTGACCCGCCATGACTGGCGCAGCATCGAGAGCTGAATGGCCTGGCCCGGCGCGAGATCGCGCAGGCTTACCGCATCCTGGGCCTGGTTGATATCCAGCATGGTGCGCGGCGGGAGCCGATCCAGACGGCCACGCTTCAGGGTCACGCTGCCCGGCTCCAGCGTGCTACCACGCGTAATCGCCTGGGCCGCCACCACGTAGTTGCCGGTCGCCTCTACCATGACCTGTAAATAGCGTTTCTCATTGGCGCACTGGGCCAGCACGTTAACGCTGCCCCACAGCTTCGCGTTACCCGCGACGCTTAGCGCCGGTTGTTCACAGGCAGGCAGAAGATTCGCCGGGGTTCGTACCTTAACGGCGACCTCATCGCTAAAGCCCGCCAACCGTTGGGAAAAAAAGGTGGTCAGCTGAGCGGTGAGATCCTGCGCCGACGCCAGTGGGCTGGCGAACAGCAAAATTGCGCCGCATACGCTTTTCACACTGTGCATGACTAGCTCCTGCCTGGATTAGAGAGTGAGGGGATTTTACCCGTAGCGCAGATCTATCAACGCAATAAATAGCGACGCATTTTGCGTTTATTCCAACGATAAGGCGTGCCCTCTGCCCTTTAAGCTGTCATCTGTCATTTTCTCATCAGCGTAACGTCATCAGCGGGGGAGACATGCTCGATAAACTCGATGCCGCGCTACGATTTCAGCAAGAAGCATTAAACCTGCGCGCCCAGCGCCAGGAAGTTCTGGCCGCCAACATTGCCAACGCCGATACCCCGGGGTATCAGGCGCGCGATATGGATTTTGCCAGCGAACTTAAAAAAGTGATGGAGCGCGGCCGGGCCGAAACCAGCGGTGTATCGCTGGCGCTGACCTCCAGCCGTCATATTCCTGCCCAGACCATCGCCGCACCGTCTACTGAGCTGCTCTATCGCATTCCCGATCAGCCTTCACTGGACGGTAACACCGTCGATATGGACCGGGAGCGTACCCAGTTTGCCGATAACAGCCTGCAATACCAGACCGGGCTGAGCGTTCTGGGTGGACAGATCAAAGGCATGATGAGCGTGCTGCAGGGAGGAAATTAATAGATGGCACTACTGAACATTTTTGATATCGCCGGATCGGCGCTGACCGCCCAGTCCCAACGGCTGAACGTGGCGGCCAGTAACCTGGCCAACGCCGACAGCGCTACCGGCCCGGACGGCCAGCCCTACCGCGCCAAGCAGGTGGTTTTCCAGGTCAATGCCGCAGCGGGCGCACCCACTGGCGGCGTCAAGGTCGCCAGCGTTATTGAGAGCCAGGCCCCGGACAAGCTGGTCTTTGAGCCAGGCAACCCGCTTGCCGATGCGAAAGGCTACGTGCGGATGCCTAACGTGGACGTCGTCGGTGAGATGGTTAACTCCATGTCCGCCTCGCGCAGCTACCAGGCAAACGTTGAAGTACTTAACACCGTGAAGAGCATGATGCTGAAAACGCTCACGCTTGGCTCGTAAAGGAGAGTCGCATGTCTATCGCTGTAAATCTCAACGACACCACCAGCACTACCGCCACATCGACTGCTACCAGCGCGGCAAGCGGCAGTAGCGCGACGGATCTGCAGAGCAGCTTCCTGACGCTGCTGGTTGCCCAGCTCAAAAACCAGGATCCCACCAATCCGATGGAGAACAACGAGCTGACCACCCAGCTGGCGCAGATCAACACCGTCAGCGGCATTGAGAAGCTCAATACCACCCTGGGCGCTATCTCCGGCCAGATCGACAACAGCCAGTCGTTACAGGCGAGCACCCTTATCGGTCACGGTGTGATGATCCCCGGTACCACCGTGCTGGCGGGTAGCGAAACGACTACGCCGTTTGGCGTTGAGCTGACCCAGGCGGCGGATAAAGTCACCGCAACCATCACCGATAAAAACAACGTGGTGGTGCGCACCATTGATATTGGCGGCCTGAGCGCGGGTGTTCACACCTTTAGCTGGGACGGCAAGATGACCGACGGCACTGCCGCCCCGGACAGCGCCTACACCGTTTCCATCAGCGCCAGCAGCGGATCCACCCAGCTGGTGGCCCAGCCGCTGCAGTTTGCGCTGGTGCAGGGCATTACCAAAGGCAGCACCGGTAACACCTTAGATTTGGGTACCTACGGTACCACCACCCTCGACGAAGTACGGCAGATTATCTAAGCCTTTACACTTATCAGGAGTAAGTCATGGCCTTCTCACAAGCGGTCAGCGGCCTGAATGCTGCGGCCACCAACCTCGATGTCATTGGTAACAACATCGCCAACTCCGCCACCTATGGCTTTAAATCTGGCACCGCGTCCTTCGCCGATATGTTTGCCGGTTCTAAAGTCGGTCTCGGCGTGAAGGTTGCGGGTATTACCCAGGATTTCACCGACGGCACAACCACCAATACCGGTCGTGGCCTCGACGTTGCCATCAGCCAGAGCGGCTTCTTCCGCCTGGTCGACAGTAACGGTTCGGTGTTCTACAGCCGCAACGGTCAGTTCAAGCTGGATGAAAACCGCAATATCGTTAACATGCAGGGTCTGCAGCTGACCGGCTTCCCGGCCGCTGGCACCCCGCCGACCATCCAGCAGGGCGCAAACCCGACGGCGATCTCCATTCCGAACACGCTGATGTCGGCAAAAACGACCACCACCGCGGCGATGCAGATCAACCTGAACTCCACCGATGCAGCGCCGACCGTGGCCTTCGATCCGACCAATGCCGACAGCTACAACAAAAAAGGCTCGGTTACCGTCTTCGACAGCCAGGGTAACTCCCACGATATGAACGTCTATTTCGTGAAGAGCGGCACCAGCAATACCTGGGATGTCTACACTCAGGACAGCAGCGTGGCGAACAGCGCCGCGACGCTCTCCACCACCCTGGGCTTCAGCGAGACCGGCGCACTGACCTCCGGTGGCACCGCCAACGTGACGACGGCCACTATTCCGGGCGCGGACCCGGCTTCCTTTAGCCTGAGCTTCCTGAACTCCATGCAGCAGAACACCGGCGCAAACAACATCGTGGCGACCAGCCAGAACGGCTACAAGCCGGGTGACCTGGTGAGCTACCAGATCAACGACGACGGCACCGTAGTGGGTAACTACTCTAACGAGCAGACCCAGCTGCTGGGCCAGATTGTGCTGGCTAACTTCGCTAACAATGAAGGCCTGGCCTCCGAAGGCGACAACGTCTGGACAGCGACCCAGTCCTCCGGTGTGGCGCTGCTGGGCACCGCAGGCAACGGTAACTTCGGTACCCTGACCAACGGCGCGCTGGAAGCCTCCAACACCGATCTGAGTAAAGAGCTGGTCAATATGATCGTCGCGCAGCGTAACTATCAGTCGAACGCGCAGACCATCAAAACCCAGGATCAGATCCTCAATACCCTGGTTAACCTGCGCTAAGCGCCTGACGGGACGGCTTCATGGATCACGCAATATATACCGCGATGGGCGCGGCCAGCCAGACGCTCAACCAGCAGGCGGTCACGGCCAGCAACCTCGCGAACGCCTCCACGCCAGGCTTTCGTGCGCAGCTCAATGCGCTGCGCGCCGTGCCGGTAGAGGGCCTGTCGCTGCCAACGCGTACGCTGGTAACCGCGTCTACTCCCGGCGCGGATATGACGCCGGGCCAGATGGATTACACCTCCCGCCCGCTGGACGTTGCGCTGCAACAGGACGGCTGGCTGGCAGTGCAGACCCCGGACGGCACCGAGGGCTATACCCGCAACGGTAACATGCAGGTTAGCCCAGCGGGCCAGCTGACCATCCAGGGCAACCCGGTGATGGGCGATGCGGGTCCGATTGCCGTGCCGGAAGGGGCAGAGATCACCATTGCGGCGGACGGTACCATCTCGGCGCTGACCCCGGGGGATCCGCCTAATACGGTGTCGCCAATCGGCAAGCTGAAGCTGGTCAAGGCGACCGGGGCTGAAGTGGTGCGCGGCGATGACGGCATGTTCCGCCTCAGCCAGGCTGCCCAAGCGACCCGTGGTGCTACGCTCCAGGCCGATCCCACCATCCGTGTGATGTCGGGCGTGCTGGAGGGGAGCAACGTCAAGCCGGTTGAAGCGATGACCGATATGATCGCCAGCGCGCGTCGCTTTGAGATGCAGATGAAGGTCATCAGCAGCGTTGATGAAAATGAGCAGCGTGCTAACTCACTGCTGTCGATGAGCTAATACAGGACTATTTATGATTAACTCCTTATGGATTGCCAAGACCGGCCTCGATGCCCAGCAAACCAATATGGACGTCATCGCCAACAACCTGGCGAACGTTAGCACTAACGGTTTCAAGCGTCAGCGTGCGGTCTTTGAAGATCTGCTCTACCAGACCGTTCGCCAGCCTGGCGCGCAGTCTTCCGAGCAGACTACGCTGCCATCAGGCCTGCAGATTGGTACCGGCGTGCGTCCGGTGGCCACCGAGCGCCTGCACAGCCAGGGTAACCTCTCTCAGACTAACAACAGTAAAGACGTGGCGATCAAAGGCCAGGGTTTCTTCCAGGTAATGCTGCCGGATGGTACCTCTGCCTATACCCGTGACGGCTCTTTCCAGGTGGATCAGAACGGCCAACTGGTGACCGCAGGCGGCTTCCAGGTGCAGCCGGCTATCACCATTCCGGCAAACTCCCTGAGCATCACCATCGGTCGTGACGGCGTAGTGAGCGTGACCCAGCAGGGCCAGGCCGCGCCGGTGCAGGTAGGACAGCTCAACCTGACCACCTTTATGAACGATACCGGTCTGGAAAGCATTGGTGAGAACCTCTACACCGAAACGCAGTCCTCCGGCGCGCCGAACGATACGACGCCCGGTCTGAACGGTGCGGGGCTGCTCTACCAGGGGTATGTTGAAACCTCTAACGTGAACGTGGCTGAAGAGCTGGTGAATATGATCCAGGTTCAGCGCGCTTACGAAATTAACAGTAAAGCCGTATCGACTACCGATCAGATGCTGCAAAAACTGACGCAACTCTAAGGCGCGCTCCGGCGCGGTGGTAATCGCCGCGCCGGGCCCCTGATTTCGAAGATGAAAGCAATGCATAAATCCGCCGCGTTTCGTTATCCGCTTATGGCTTTGGTGGCACTCACCCTGAACGGGTGTGCCTGGATCCCCTCGACGCCGCTGGTGCAGGGCGCAACCACCGCGCAGCCCACGCCAGGCCCGCAGCCCATTGTCAACGGCTCTATTTTTCAGACTGCCCAGCCGATTAACTACGGCTATCAACCGCTGTTTGAGGATCGCAGACCGCGTAACGTAGGCGATACGCTGACCATCGTGCTGCAAGAGAACGTCAGCGCCAGTAAAAGCTCGTCGGCGAACGCCAGCCGCGACGGCAAAACCAATTTCGGCGTCGGGACTGCGCCGCGCTACTTAGAAGGCCTGTTCGGCAACGCCCGTGCGGATGTCGATGCCTCCGGCAGCAACAGCTTTAACGGTAAGGGTGGGGCCAACGCCAGCAACACCTTCAGCGGAACGCTGACCGTCACGGTTGACCAGGTATTGGCCAACGGCAACTTACACGTCGTGGGTGAAAAACAGATCGCCATTAACCAGGGCACTGAGTTCATCCGCTTCTCCGGTGTTGTGAACCCACGCACCATCAGCGGCAGCAACTCCGTTCCGTCCACCCAGGTGGCGGACGCGCGCATCGAATATGTCGGCAACGGCTATATCAATGAAGCGCAGAATATGGGCTGGCTGCAGCGCTTCTTCCTTAACCTCTCGCCGATGTAACGGGGTGACCAATGTTTAAATATCTGGCAGGGATCGCGCTGGTACTGGTAGCAACCATTGCCCAGGCCGAGCGCATCCGCGACCTCACCAGCGTACAGGGCGTACGACAGAACTCACTGATTGGCTACGGGCTGGTTGTCGGCCTGGATGGGACGGGCGACCAGACCACCCAGACGCCGTTCACTACCCAGAGCCTGAACAACATGCTCTCCCAGATGGGGATCACCGTCCCCGCCGGGACCAACATGCAGCTCAAAAACGTGGCGGCGGTGATGGTCACCGCCCAGTTCCCGGCCTTTGCCCGCCAGGGACAGACCATCGACGTGGTGGTCTCCTCGATGGGTAACGCCAAGAGCCTGCGCGGCGGTACGCTCATCATGACCCCGCTGAAAGGGGTTGATAACCAGGTTTACGCTCTGGCGCAGGGCAACGTTCTGGTGGGCGGCGCGGGCGCGGCGGCAGGCGGTAGCAGCGTGCAGGTTAACCAGCTCAACGGCGGCCGTATCACCGGCGGCGCAGTGGTGGAGCGCGAGCTGCCCACCCAGTTTGGCTCCGGTAACACCATCAACCTGCAGCTGAACCAGGAAGATTTCACCCTCGCACAGCAGATCACCGACACCATTAACCGCGCGCGCGGCTACGGCAGCGCCTCGGCGCTGGATGCGCGTACGATCCAGATCCGCGTCCCGAGCGGCAACAGCTCACAGGTGCGTTTCCTCGCCGATATTCAAAATATGGAAGTGGGCGTAGCGCCGCAGGATGCGAAGGTCGTGATCAACTCCCGTACCGGCTCGGTGGTCATGAACCGCGAAGTCACCCTCGACAGCTGTGCAGTGGCCCAGGGCAACCTCTCGGTGACGGTAAACCGCCAGGCCAACGTCAGCCAGCCGGATACGCCGTTTGGCGGCGGCCAGACCGTGGTCACCCCGCAGACGCAGATCGACCTGCGCCAGAGCGGTGGTTCGTTGCAGAGCGTCCGCTCCAGCGCCAACCTGAACAACGTTGTCCGGGCGCTGAACGCGCTGGGAGCTACGCCGATCGATCTGATGTCGATCCTTCAGTCAATGCAGAGCGCAGGCTGTCTGCGTGCCAAACTGGAAATTATCTAATGCTAACTGACAGCCGGATGATGGCGAGCGCGGCATGGGATGCGCAATCGCTGAATGAACTGAAAACCCAGGCAGGGCAGGATCCGCAGGCTAACCTGCGTCCGGTGGCCCGTCAGGTGGAAGGGATGTTCGTGCAGATGATGCTGAAGAGCATGCGTGAAGCCCTGCCAAAAGACGGCCTGTTCAGCAGCGACTCCACCCGCATGTACACCAGCATGTATGACCAGCAGATTGCCCAGCAGATGACCGCAGGTAAGGGGCTGGGGCTGGCGGAGATGATGGTGAAGCAGATGTCCGGCGGCCAGAGTGAACCCGCAGAGGCACCGTCGCAGGTGCCGATGAAGTTCCCACTGGAAACGGTGACCAGTTATCAAAACCAGGCCCTGACCCAGATGGTGCGCAAGGCGATGCCGAAAACGCCCGACGGCGGAGGTAACGATGCTGCGCTCTCTGGGGATAGCAAAGAGTTCCTTGCCCAGCTGTCGCTGCCGGCGCGGCTGGCCAGTGAGCAGAGCGGGGTGCCGCACCATCTGATCCTCGCCCAGGCGGCGCTGGAGTCCGGCTGGGGCCAGCGGCAGATCAAACGGGAAAACGGCGAGCCGAGTTTCAACCTGTTTGGCGTTAAGGCCAGCGGCAGCTGGAAAGGGCCTACCACCGAGATCACCACCACCGAGTATGAGAACGGTGAGGCGAAGAAGGTGAAGGCGAAGTTCCGCGTCTACGGCTCCTATCTGGAAGCGCTGTCTGACTACGTTGGCCTGCTGTCGCGCAACCCGCGCTACGCCGCCGTCACCACCGCAGCGACCGCCGAGCAGGGGGCGCAGGCGTTGCAGAGTGCGGGCTACGCCACCGATCCGAACTATGCCCGTAAGCTTACCAGCATGATCCAGCAGCTGAAATCCCTCAGCGATAAGGTGAGCAAAGCCTACAGCAACGATATTGAAAATCTGTTCTGACAGCTCTCAAGTTCAGCCAGGCGCTGCCGATAATCGTTAGCAGGACTTATGTCTAAAAGTGTATAAGGAATCTCCATGTCCAGTAGCTTGATTAACAGCGCCATGAGCGGGCTGAGTGCAGCCCAGGCCGCGCTGAATACCGTCAGTAATAACATCTCCAGTTATAACGTCGCGGGCTATACCCGTCAGACGACGGTGCTGGCACAGGCAAACAGTACGCTGGGTGCAGGCGGTTGGGTTGGCAACGGGGTGAACGTCACCGGCGTCCAGCGCGAATATGACGCCTTCATTACCAATCAGCTGCGCGCCGCGCAGACTCAGAGCAGCGGCCTGACCACGCGCTACGAGCAGATGTCCAAAATTGATGACATGCTCTCTGGCTCGACTAATACCCTGGCCACCACCATGCAGGACTTCTTCACCAGCCTGCAAACCCTGGTGAGCAACGCCGAAGATCCCGCCTCCCGCCAGACGCTGCTGGGCAAGGCCGACGGCCTGGTAAACCAGTTCAAGGTGACCGATCAGTATCTGCGCGATCAGGATAAGCAGGTTAACCTGTCGATCTCCTCCAGCGTAGATCAGATCAATAACTACACCACCCAGATCGCGAATCTTAACGATCAGATTTCACGTCTGACCGGGGTAGGCGCAGGCTCCTCGCCGAACAACCTGCTGGACCAGCGCGATCAGCTGGTGAGCGAACTCAATAAGATTGTTGGCGTGGAAGTGAGCATCCAGGACGGCGGCACCTATAACATCAGCATGGCGAACGGCTACACCCTGGTGCAGGGCAGCTCTGCACGCCAGCTGGCTGCCGTACCGTCCAGCGCGGATCCGTCCCGTACCACCGTGGCCTACGTTGATGCCACCGCGGGCAACGTGGAGATCCCAGAGAAGCTGCTCAACAGCGGCTCCCTTGGCGGACTGCTGACCTTCCGCAGCCAGAACCTCGACCAGACCCGCAACTCGCTGGGCCAGCTGGCGCTCTCCTTTGCTGACGCCTTCAACACCCAGCATGCCAACGGCTATGACGCTAACGGCGATAAGGGCGGTGACTTCTTTACCATTGGATCGCCCTCCACGCTGAGCAACGCCAAAAACACCGGCGATGCGTCACTGACCACTACGGTGAGCGACAGCAGCAAGGTGCAGGCGACCGACTATAAGGTGGTCTACGACGGGTCGAAGTGGCAGGTGACGCGCCTGTCAGATAACACCTCGTTTACCGCTACGCCGGATGCTAACGACGGCAGCCTGAATTTTGATGGCCTGAAGGTGAACATCAGCGCCACCAACGGAGCGGGCAATAACGACAGCTTTATTATCAAGCCGACGGCCAACGCCATCGTCAATATGGATCTGGCATTCCAGGACGAGTCGAAAATTGCTATGGCGGCGTCGGCCACCAGCGGCGACAGCGATAACGTCAACGGCCAGGCGCTGCTGGATCTGCAAAAGAGCAAGAGCGTCGGGGGCAACAAGAGCTTCAACGATGCCTATGCCGCGCTGGTCAGCACCGTGGGCAGCACCACGGCCACGCTGAAGAGCAGCAGCACCACCCAGGATAACGTCGTGACCCAGCTGAGCAACCAGCAGCAGTCTATCTCCGGCGTTAACCTCGACGAAGAGTACGGTAACCTGCAGCGTTACCAGCAATATTATCTCGCTAACGCACAGGTTTTACAGACGGCAAGCTCGCTGTTTGATGCGTTACTGAACATCCGCTAAGTAAGAGGTTAATGATGCGCGTTAGCACTCAGATGATGTATGAACAAAACATGCGTGGTGTCACCAGTTCGCAGAGCAAATGGTTAAGCTACGGTGAGCAGATGTCTACCGGCAAGCGCGTAAACCGTGCCTCCGACGACCCTATCGCGGCTTCGCAGGCGGTGGTGCTCTCCCAGGCACAGGCGCAGAACAGCCAGTATCAGCTGGCCCGCACCTTCGCGACCCAGAAAGTGTCGCTGGAAGACAGCATTCTGGATCAGGTCTCTACCGCGATCCAGTCGGCGCAGTCCAAAGTGATCAACAGCGGCAATGGCTCCCTGAGCGATGATGACCGCGCCTCGCTGGCAACCGATCTGCAGGGTATCCGCGATCAGATCATGAACCTGGCCAACAGCACCGACGGCAACGGTCGCTATATCTTTGGCGGCTACAAAACCGAAAGCGCACCGTTCGATCAGGCTACCGGCCAGTACGGCGGCGGCGCGCAGCCGATTACCCAGCAGGTCGACGCCGCACGGACCATGGTGATTGCCCACACCGGCACCCAGGTCTTTGACAGCGTCACCAGCAATGCGGTGCCGGAGCCGGATGGTTCAGCCCCGGAAACGAATCTGTTTGCGATGCTGGACTCGGCAATCGCCTCGCTGAAAACGCCGGTAAGCGGGGATGAAACCGCCCAGGCCACGGCTCAGGACGTGATGGATAAAACCAACCGCGGCCTGCGCAATGCGCTTAACAACGTGCTGACCGTGCGTGCCGAAGTTGGGACCCAGCTTAATGAGCTGGATAACCTTGACTCGCTGGGTACCGATCGCGCTCTGGGCCAAACCCAGCAGATGAGCGACCTGATTGACGTTGACTGGAATGCGGCTATCTCCTCCTACACCATGCAGCAGGCGGCGTTACAGGCTTCATACAAAGCGTTCTCTGATATGCAGGGCATGTCGCTGTTCCAGATTAATTCCTAAAAACAAGAAAACCTGTCCGGCTAAATGGACAGGTCTCGGCTCTTTTTGCAGGCCGCCCTCATTGACCGGGGCGGCTTTTTTTTATCCGATGTTTGCTACTGCTGCCTGGCGACTACCCGCCACAAGACGGATCCCAAGGGCAATGAGTCCTGAAGCCGTGGCCAGCGCGACCACGCCAGGCCAGCCCGCCAGAGTGTAGATTTTGCTGCCGAGGGCAGAGCCAGCCGCCATGCCAATAAATACCACGGTAAACAGCAGGGCGTTGAGACGACCCCGCGCCTGCGGCTCCAGGCTGTAAACCAGGTTCTGGTGAGCAACAAGGCTCGACTGCAATCCGAGATCAAAGCCTACCGCCGCAATGGCAATCAACACCAGCTGCATCTGGGTAGAGAGCAGCGGCAGGGCAAACATCAGGGCAAAGGAGACGGTGACCAGTGCCGCACCCAGCTGGGTGACTTTCGCCGCCCCGACCCGGTCAGCCAGGCCACCGGCCAGCGGTGCAGCCAGCGCCCCCGCCGCCCCGGCAATGCCGAAGGTACCCGCTACCGCGCTGCCAAGGTGAAAACGATCCAGCAGCATCACCGCCAGGGTAGACCAGAAGGCGCTAAAGGCCACCGAGAGAAAACCTTGCGCCAGCGCGGCGCGGCGCAGGGCAGGGTAGCGCCCCCACAGTTGAGCTACAGAGCGCATCAGCGCCGGGTAGCTGAGGTTAGAGTGGACAGCAAAGCGCGGCAGCACCGCCCACATCACCACGCCAATAAACGCAATGCTCGCCGCCGCCAGCTGGTACATTACCCGCCAGCCAAAGGCCGCACCCACGAAGCCGCTCACCGTCCGGGAGAGCAGGATCCCCAGCAGCAGGCCGGTCATCACGGTGCCGACGGTTTTTCCCTGTTTGCCTTCTGGGGCAAGGATCGCCGCTGCGGGCACGATATCCTGCGCCATGGTCGCCGCCATCCCCAACAGCAGGCTTACCGCCAGCAGAGTATTAAGGTGGCTGGTCAGGCTACAGGCCAGCAGGAAGAGGGCCAGCGCGGCACATTTCACCAGGATCAGCATCCGGCGATCGTAGCGATCTCCTAGCGGCAGCAGAAACAGAATGCCCAGCGCGTAGCCCGTCTGAGTCAGCGTCGGCACAAGTCCCATGCCGTTAATGGTTAGATGGAGATCGCTGCCCATCAGCGGCAGCAGAGGCTGAGCATAGTAGATGGCGGCAACGCTGAATCCGGCCCCCATCGCCAGGATAAAGATAATCCAGCGCGGTACGTCAAAGGGTGATGCCTGGCGGTTCATAATCGAGTCCTCAAAGATGGTGTGAGGACATTTTTGCTGAAGATGACGTGGCGCGGTAGCCAGCCCAATGGTAAAAGGGTTATACGCGAAACGTATAGGCATAAACAATATGAAGCGAAATGAACGTATAGACAGGGTTGACCTGATGCAAACCTACGTGCGCATCGTTGAGAGCGGATCCCTGTCGGCAGCTGCCAGGCTGCTGGAGACCACCCAGGCGACGGTAAGCCGCCGTCTTCAGTCGCTGGAGGCGCTGCTGGGGGTAAAGCTGATCCTGCGCACGACCCACGCCATGAAGCTGACCGACGACGGCGAGCGCTGCTATCAACATGCCCGGCAGCTAATAGCGGCCTGGTCCACGCTTGAGGATGAGGTGAGCCACGCCGGGGATGAACCCGTCGGCACGCTGCGGGTACGCGCCCCCCACGCTTTCGGTCAGGAGCAACTGCTCGCGCCGCTGACCCATTTTCTTAGCCAGCATCCCCAGCTCTCGGTTGAGTGGATGCTAAACGATAAAAACGTCGATTTTCTGAGCGCTAACATCGACTGCGCTATCCGCGTCGGCGCGGAGATCGATCCCAGTACGGTGTCGGTACTATTGGCGGAGGTGCCGCGTAGCGTCGTGATTGCGCCTACGCTGCTGGCTCGCTACCCTGACGTGACCGGGCCGCAGCAGCTGGCGGCGCTGCCCTGGGTAGCGCTCAGTACCTTTTACCAGCACAGCATTAGCCTGACCCATATCGACGGGGCGGTTGAACAGGTGACCATTGCCCCGCGGCTCTATACCGACAGCCTCTATGTTGCGCGTAGTACGGCTCTGCAAGGATTAGGCGCGGTGATAATCTCAAGCTGGGCGGTGGCGGAGGATTTGCGTGAGGGCAGGCTGGTCAGGCTGTTGCCCGACTGGGAGCCAGCCCCGTTGCCGGTACATCTGGTCTATCCATGGGCGCGTTATTATCCGGCCCGGCTGCGGGCCTTTTTGCAAATGATGCGCGAGGCGGTCCCAGGCATCACCGGGATGCGCCTGCCTGCCACCGGGGCATAAAAAAAGCCGACCCGGAGGTCGGCTTATTATTAACAGAGCGTATTACTCAGGCTGCTGCGGGCGCGTTGCCGGGGCGGTAGCCTGATGGGTAGCGCTATGGCCGCCCGCAGAACCTTTACCCGAGAACTCAAACGCCGGGCGAACCCAGTCACTGTGGCGCGGCGGCTCAGGAACGTATTCCGGGGCTGGCGCACGGGTCATCGGTGCGGTCGCGAAGCTGTGCAGCGGTTTCGCGGCAACAGGTTCAGCGGCAACGGCTGGCTTCACCGCTACTGCCGGTTTCGGCTCAACCACTGGTTTCGCTTCTGGCTCTGGCTGTGCTTCAACAACTGGCTTCGCTTCAACAGCTGGCTGTGCTTCAACAGCTGGCTTCGTCTCAGCGACAGGCTCAGCGACTTTCACCTCTTCAGCCTCTTCGGCAGGGGCTTCAGCAGGCTCGGCAATTTCAGCGATGTGCTCAGCAACCGGGACGTCTTCCGGGGCGATCAGCTGCGGCTGCTCATCAACCGGCGTCTCAATCGCTTCAGGGTGCGTGGTTTCCACTGCGGCAGGCTGTGGCTCGCTCACGACGGTTTCCGGCTCTACAACAGCAGGCTCAGCAGCGACTGGCTCAACAGCTGTAGGTTCCACAGCGGTAGGTTCAGCGCTGACGGAGGCAGCAATCGGCTCGGCCACTGGCTCAACGGTCGGCTGCTGGATGGCTTCCGGTGCGGTCTCAACGGTAGTTTCATCCTGTACCGGCTCGATGTTCTGGGCAACCGGGTAGCGGATCCACACTTTACCTGACGCCATCTCCGGCGATGCACAGGCTACGGTCAGCGGCATCGGCGACTGGGTCGGGTAGCGTTCGTCACGGTAGCGGCGGCGGCGCTGGCCACTGACGCGCAGGTGACGCGGAGAACGGCGTGAGCGGCGCGGCATACCGGCGTTATCACGGTTCTCGGTAGAGTCGTCCTGCTCCTGAACAGGCTGCTCAACGACCGCAGGCAGATCAACTTTCGCCAGCTCGGTATGGGACGCCTGGGCATCCGTTACCGGGGCAGCGGTAGTGGTCTCTTCAACGATGGCTTCAGCGGACGTTGCCGACTCAAAACGCACTTTCTGGTTCAGCTGGCGCTGTTTGCGGCGCGGCATCACCTGAACGCGATCTTCCTGTTCCGCTTCCGGAGCTGGCTGCTCGTCGCGGTTCAGGGCTTTCACTTCCTGCTGGGCCTGACGCTTCTCGTCGTTGCGGCGGCGGTTGCGCTCGCGGCGCGACTGCTGCTGTTCATCACGGGATTTGGATTTATCCGCGTCATCAGCAACAATGGCCTGCGGCTGGCGAACCTCGCGAACTTCACCGGTCGGCTGCTGTTTTTCACGGCGGCTGCGGCGGTTTTCGTCACGTTCGCGATTATCGCGGTTATCACGACCTTCGCGCGCCTCTGCACCCTCGCTACGGCTGTCGCGGCGTTCATTACGATCGCCACGGTCACCGCGCTCGTTGCGGTCACGACGGTTATTCTGGCGCGGCTTACGACGCTCCTGGGAACGGGCCGGTTTCTCTTCTTTAACTTCCTCTTCTGCTTTTACTTCAACCGGCTGGCTGACAGGCTCGCTGGCGAACATTTTCTTCAGTGCGCCAAAGAGGCGGCCCAGCAGGCCAGTTTCCGCTGCGGCGGCAGGCTGTGTGGTAGTCGGCTGCGCTTTCTCTTCCGCGACCGGAGCCGGCTGCGGTGCAGGCGCTGGCGGAATATCAGGCATCACGAAGGTCGCCAGTGCAGGCTGTTCAGGCTGTTTGCGCTCGGCGTACTCCTCTTCGGACGGCAGCGCCATCGCCTCTTCATGCAGCTTCGGCAGCTTGTAGCTTAGGGTCGAGGTCTCTTCGCCTTTACGCACGCGCAGCACGGAGTAGTGCGGGGTTTCCATCTGGTCGTTCGGCACGATCACGCATTTAATGCCGCCCTGACGCGCTTCGATCGCGCTTACCGCCGCACGTTTTTCGTTGAGCAGGTAGGAGGCAATCGGCACGGGAACAATCGCGTGAACTTCCTGGGTGTTCTCCTTCAGCGCTTCCTCTTCAATCAGGCGCAGAATAGAGAGCGACAGGGATTCGTTGTCACGGATGGTCCCGGTACCGCTACAGCGCGGGCAGACGTGGTGGCTGGACTCGCCCAGGGATGGGCTAAGACGCTGACGGGACATCTCCAGCAGGCCAAAGCGTGAAATATGGCTGATCTGAATACGGGCACGGTCCTGGCGCACGGCTTCGCGCAGGCGGTTTTCTACCGCGCGCTGGTGGCGAACCGGGGTCATATCGATAAAGTCGATAACGATCAGGCCGCCGAGGTCACGCAGGCGCAGCTGGCGGGCAATTTCGTCGGCTGCTTCCAGGTTGGTGTTAAACGCCGTCTCTTCGATATCGCCGCCGCGGGTAGCGCGGGCGGAGTTGATATCAATCGCGGTCAGCGCTTCGGTAGAGTCGATAACGATGGAGCCGCCGGAAGGCAGACGCACTTCACGCTGGAAGGCGGACTCGATCTGCGACTCGATCTGGTAGTGGCTGAACAGCGGGATCTCACCGGTGTAGAGCTTGATTTTGCTGCTGAAATCCGGACGGCCCAGCGCGGCGATATGCTGGCGAGCCAGCTCCAGCACTTTAGGGTTATCGATAAGGATCTCACCGATATCCTGGCGCAGGTAGTCGCGGAAGGCGCGAACGATAACGTTGCTCTCCTGGTGGATCAGGAACGGAGCAGGGCGGTTTTCAGCGGCTTTCTGGATCGCTTCCCAGTGCTTCAGGCGGAAGCTGAGGTCCCACTGCAGCGCTTCGGCAGATTTGCCAACGCCTGCGGTACGAACGATCAGTCCCATGCCATCCGGCATGTCCAGGCTTGCCAGTGCCTCTTTCAGCTCGGTACGGTCGTCACCTTCGATACGGCGAGAGATACCACCCGCACGCGGGTTGTTTGGCATCAGAACCAGGTAGCTACCGGCAAGGCTGATAAAGGTGGTTAAGGCTGCGCCTTTGTTACCGCGCTCTTCTTTATCGATCTGAACAATGACTTCCTGGCCTTCACGCAGCACATCTTTGATGTTTGGGCGGCCATGGGCACTGTAATTAGCGGGGAAGTATTCGCGGGCGATCTCTTTGAGAGGGAGGAAGCCGTGACGCTCAGCACCGTAGTCAACAAATGCGGCTTCAAGGCTCGGTTCGATACGGGTAATTTTGCCTTTGTAGATGTTCGCTTTTTTCTGTTCGTGTCCCGGGCTTTCGATATCCAGGTCGTACAGGCGCTGCCCATCAACAAGGGCGACGCGCAACTCTTCCTGCTGAGTTGCGTTAATTAACATTCTTTTCATCGTAACTTACTCATTATTCTTACATTGACGACTAAGCTGCGGGCATAGTTAACGCCTTTCCGGGGGTGAACCGATGGCCTCGTGTCTGTTCACGTCGCCAACCTCACGGTTGTCGCACGCTTAAGAGGCGCAGAGTGTCGGCTGCCTGTATTTCATACGGAAAAACAGCGCAATTATCAGGGGAACTGCCTGGGTATTACTCTCCAGAGTCGATCCCTTTACCGGTAAGGACTGCAACCCGCAGCCCGCTAAGTGCCTGAAGGATCAATACGTCTTACGCCATTGCTGCGTGGATGATCGGACAGGCAAAACTGGTCATTCCGCAAATTTCCTTGTTTAACAAGATTCAAGCGGAAACAGCTTCATTATTCCTTGCTAAATCTGTTATAGCAAGATGACTTTTGCCATTTATCACCCGGTTACTAACAGTTTTTTCACGTTTGCCCAGGGATTGTTCTAAAACCCAGCGAAAAGCGTGATGACGGTCAACAAGAGACCGCCAGCCATAAATATAAGCATATAAAAATGAGTGGCGCGAATCGGGCTGGGCTTTTAGAATCGCCCCCCATGAAAACAGAGACTCCATCCGTAAGAATTGTTGCTATCGCGGCCGACGACGCCGGGCAACGCATCGATAACTTTTTGCGCACCCAGCTCAAGGGCGTGCCGAAAAGTATGATCTACCGCATCCTGCGTAAAGGCGAAGTGCGGGTTAATAAGAAGCGCGTGAAGCCCGAGTATAAGCTGGAAGGCGGGGATGAGGTGCGTATCCCGCCGGTACGGGTCGCCGAGCGCGAAGAGGAGGCGGTGTCGCCGCATCTGAATAAGGTAGCCGCGCTGTCGGATGTCATTCTTTATGAAGACGATCATATTCTGGTGCTGAACAAGCCCTCCGGTACCGCAGTGCACGGCGGCAGCGGACTGAGCTTCGGCGTTATTGAGGGCCTGCGCGCCCTGCGCCCGGAGGCGCGCTTCCTGGAGCTGGTACATCGTCTGGACCGTGACACCTCCGGCGTGCTGCTGGTGGCCAAGAAGCGCTCGGCGCTGCGCTCCCTGCATGAGCAGCTGCGCGATAAAGGTATGCAGAAGGACTATCTGGCGCTGGTGCGCGGCCAGTGGCAGTCGCACGTTAAAACGGTACAGGCTCCGCTGCTGAAAAATATCCTGCAGAGCGGAGAGCGAATTGTGCGGGTTAATAGCGAAGGTAAACCTTCAGAGACGCGCTTTAAGGTTGAAGAGCGCTATGCGTTCGCAACTCTGGTGCGTTGCAGCCCGATTACCGGCCGTACCCACCAGATCCGCGTTCATACCCAGCACGCCGGGCATCCTATCGCCTTTGACGATCGCTATGGTGACCGCGAGTTTGATAAGCAGCTGGCAGGCACCGGGTTAAACCGTCTCTTCCTGCATGCGGCGGCGTTGAAGTTTACCCATCCGGGTACCGGCGAAACCCTGCGCATTGAAGCGCCGCTGGATGAGCAGCTGAAGCGCTGCCTGAAGGTGTTGCGCGGCTAACGTAACGCCCGGCGGCTTCGCCTGACCCGGCCTACTATCTCGTAGGCCCGGCAAGCTTGCGCCGCCGGGCGTAAATCACGCCAGTAACGGGTTGCAGTGCTCCCGGCGCAGCATCTGGCAGAGCGCAATCAGCGGCAGCCCCACCAGCGTATTGGGATCCCGACCTTCCAGGCGGTCAAACAGCGCAATCCCCAATCCCTCACTTTTAAAGCTGCCGGCGCAGTTCAGCGGCCGCTCTTTACGCAGATAGTCAGTAATCTCCTGCTCGCTCAGGTGGCGAAAGTGGACATCAAACGGTTCGCACTCGGTTTGCAGGTGGCCGGTGGCGGAGTTATAGAGTGCCAGCCCGGTATAGAAGGTGATGATATTACCCCGCGCCTTCATTAACTGCTGAAAAGCTTTCTCCTCTGTTAACGGCTTGCCGGTGATCTCTCCGTCCAGCACGCACACCTGGTCGGATCCAATAATCAGATGGTTAGGGTAGCGAGCCGCCAGCGACTGGGCCTTGGCTTGTGCCAGGCGCAGCACCAGGTGGCGGGGGGCTTCACCAGGCTTGGGGGTCTCATCTACGCCCGGTGCGGCACACTCGAAGGCCAGGCCGAGCTTTTCCAGCAGCGCGCGGCGGTATGGTGACGTGGACGCAAGAATAATATTCGACATATTTTTTCCACCCTATATGGCATAACGAGGTCAGGCATTTTAAACTACAGGCCGCAATGTGTGCGAATAATTGGCAAAAGGCAATCACAGACTGCCTTTTTCTTTGACTCCAGAACGTTACAAAGTTAATATGCGCGCCCTATGCAAAAGGTAAAATTACCCCTGACTCTTGATCCGGTTCGTACCGCTCAAAAACGCCTTGATTACGAGGGTGTATACACTCGTGAGCAGGCCGAGCGCGTCGCTGAATCCGTAGTCAGTGTAGACAGTGATGTGGAATGCTCCATGTCGTTCGCTATCGATAACCAGCGCCTCGCGGTGTTAACCGGCGATGCAAAGGTTTCGGTAACGCTCGAGTGTCAGCGCTGCGGCAAGCCGTTTGCCCATCAGGTCTACACACAATATTGTTTCAGCCCGATCGTCAAAGACGAGCAGGCCGAAGCACTCCCGGAAGCGTATGAACCGATTCAGGTTAACGAATTCGGTGAAATCGACCTGCTGGCATTGGTCGAGGATGAAATTATCCTCTCCCTGCCGGTAGTGCCGGTGCATGATTCTGAACACTGTGAAGTGTCCGACGCGGACATGGTCTTTGGTGAACTGCCTGAAGAGGCACAGAAGCCAAACCCATTTGCCGTATTAGCCAGCTTAAAGCGTAAGTAACAGGTCTCTCCGTAGTAATGGAGTTACCGTAATTGAGGAGTAAGGTCCATGGCCGTACAACAAAATAAACCAACCCGTTCCAAACGTGGCATGCGTCGTTCCCATGACGCGCTGACCGCAGTCACCAGCCTGTCTGTAGACAAAACCTCTGGTGAGTCTCACCTGCGTCACCACATGACCGCTGACGGTTTCTACCGCGGTCGCAAGGTTATCACTAAGTAATCACGCGCAAGCGTGAGGCTTAGTGAGGAAATCCCCGTGTAAGCGGGGGTTAACCGAACCAGGCTCGACGATACCTTGACACGTCTAACCCTGGCGTTAGATGTCATGGGGGGCGATTTTGGCCCTTCCGTGACGGTGCCTGCAGCATTGCAGGCACTGCATTCTAACCCTCAACTCACACTTCTGTTAGTCGGTCATCCCGACGCTATCACGCCATTACTTGCCAAAGCCGATTTTGATCAGCGCTCGCGCCTGCAGGTTATTCCTGCTGAGTCGGTTATTGCCAGTGATGTCCGTCCCGCCCAGGCCGTGCGCAACAGCCGCGGTAGCTCTATGCGCATGGCGCTGGAGCTGGTAAAAGAGGGGCGCGCCGAGGCCTGCGTCAGCGCAGGCAATACCGGGGCGCTGATGGGGCTGGCTAAGCTGCTGCTTAAGCCCATTGAAGGTATTGAACGTCCGGCGCTGATGACGGTGTTGCCGCATCAGCAGAAGGGCAGAACCGTGGTGCTGGATCTCGGCGCTAACGTTGACTGCGACAGTACCATGCTGGTGCAGTTTGCCATTATGGGATCGGTGATGGCCGAAGAGGTTATTGGTATTGAACATCCGCGCGTGGCGCTGCTCAATATCGGTGAAGAAGAGGTTAAGGGCCTCGACAGCATCCGCGACGCGTCGGCGCTGCTAAAATCGATCCCATCGATCAACTATATTGGCTATCTTGAAGCTAATGAGCTGCTCACTGGCAAAACGGACGTGCTGGTCTGTGATGGCTTCACCGGTAACGTGACGTTGAAGACGATGGAAGGCATGGTCAGAATGTTCCTGTCGTTGCTGAAATCACAGGGCGAGGGCAAAAAACGGTCGTGGTGGCTGCTTTTATTAAAGCGTTGGTTACAAAAAAGCCTGACAAGGCGATTCAGTCACCTCAACCCCGACCAGTATAATGGTGCCTGTCTGTTAGGATTGCGCGGCACGGTGATTAAGAGTCATGGTGCAGCCAATCAGCGCGCGTTTGCTGTCGCGATTGAACAGGCAGTGCAGGCGGTGCAGCGGCATGTCCCCGAACGGATTGCCGCTCGCCTGGAATCTGTGTTACCGGAAAAAGACTGAGCGTATATGTATACGAAGATTAGTGGTACCGGCAGCTACCTGCCCGAGCAAGTGCGAACTAACGCCGACTTAGAAAAGATGGTCGATACCTCTGACGAGTGGATTGTGACCCGCACGGGTATCCGCGAGCGCCGCATTGCTGCCCCAAATGAGACCGTAGCGACGATGGGCTTCGAAGCCGCTAAGCGCGCCCTCGAGATGGCAGGCGTTGATAAAAACGAGATCGGCCTGATCATCGTCGCCACCACCTCGGCGACCCACGCTTTCCCAAGCGCGGCCTGCCAGGTGCAGAACATGTTAGAGATCAAAGGCTGCCCGGCGTTTGACGTCGCTGCCGCCTGCGCAGGTTTTACCTATGCCCTGAGCATTGCCGATCAGTATGTTAAAAGCGGTGCGGTGAAGCACGCGCTGGTGATCGGCTCCGACGTGCTGGCGCGCACCTGCGATCCTGCCGATCGCGGAACGATTATTATCTTCGGTGACGGCGCGGGCGCAGCAGTGCTGAGCGCATCCGAAGAGCAGGGTATTATCTCTACCCATCTGCACGCGGACGGTAGCTACGGCGAGCTGTTAACGCTGCCGAATCTGGATCGCGTTACGCCGGATAGCCCAACCTACCTGACCATGACCGGTAACGAAGTCTTTAAAGTGGCCGTGACCGAGCTGGCGCACATCGTTGAAGAGACGCTGACCGCGAATAACATCGATCGCTCTGAGCTGGACTGGCTGGTGCCGCACCAGGCGAACCTGCGCATTATCAGCGCGACGGCGAGAAAGCTGGGCATGGAGATGGATAAAGTGGTTGTGACCCTTGACCGTCACGGCAATACTTCGGCGGCGTCGGTGCCCTGTGCGCTGGATGAAGCCGTGCGCGACGGACGTATCAAACCGGGTCAGCTGGTGCTGCTCGAGGCCTTCGGTGGCGGTTTCACCTGGGGCTCTGCGCTGGTTCGTTTTTAGTATTAAGGATAAATAAGATGACGCAATTTGCTTTTGTCTTCCCGGGACAGGGTTCTCAAACCGTGGGTATGCTCGCCGACGTGGCGGCACAGTTTCCGCTGGTGGAAGAGACCTTCCGCGAAGCCTCTGCGGCGCTGGGCTATGACCTGTGGGCGCTGACCCAGCAGGGCCCAGCTGAAGAGCTAAACAAAACCTGGCAGACCCAGCCTGCACTGCTGACGGCCTCTGTCGCCCTGTGGCGCGTCTGGCAGCAGCAGGGCGGGAAAACTCCGGCGCTGATGGCAGGCCATAGCCTGGGTGAATACTCTGCATTGGTTTGCGCCGGTGTGATCAATTTCGCCGATGCTGTGCGCCTGGTTGAACTGCGCGGCAAATTTATGCAGGAAGCGGTACCGGAAGGCACTGGCGGCATGTCGGCGATTATCGGTCTTGACGATGCAGCCATCGCCAACGCCTGTGAAGAGGCCGCTGAAGGCCAGATCGTCTCGCCGGTGAACTTCAACTCGCCGGGCCAGGTGGTGATCGCCGGTCATAAAGAGGCGGTTGAGCGTGCAGGCGCGGCCTGTAAAGCGGCGGGTGCCAAGCGCGCGCTGCCGCTGCCGGTGAGCGTTCCTTCCCACTGCGCACTGATGAAGCCGGCAGCCGAGAAGCTGGCCGCCGAGCTGGAAAAAATCACCTTCAACGCCCCGGCGATTCCGGTGGTGAATAACGTTGATGTGAAGTGCGAAACCTCGCCGGAAGCGATCCGTGATGCGCTGGTGCGCCAGCTCTACAGTCCAGTACAGTGGACGAAGAGCGTAGAATTTATGGCTTCCCAGGGCGTAGAGCACCTGTATGAAGCCGGTCCGGGTAAAGTGCTGACTGGCCTGACCAAACGTATTGTTGACACCCTGACCGCCTCGGCCATTAACGAGCCTGCGGCACTGTCAGCGGCGGCTGAGCAATAAACAAGGAACCCAAAACCATGAGTTTTGAAGGAAAGATCGCACTGGTTACCGGTGCAAGCCGTGGCATTGGCCGCGCAATCGCTGAAACCCTCGTTGCCCGTGGCGCGAAGGTGGTTGGTACTGCGACCAGCGAAAGCGGCGCACAGGCCATCAGCGACTATTTAGGTGCAAACGGCAAAGGTTTACAGTTAAACGTGACCGATCCTGCATCTATTGAATCTGTGCTGGAAAATATCCGTGCAGAGTTTGGCGAAGTGGACATTCTGGTAAATAATGCCGGGATTACGCGCGACAACCTGCTGATGCGGATGAAAGACGACGAGTGGAACGATATCATCGAAACCAACCTCTCTTCTGTTTTCCGCCTGTCAAAAGCGGTAATGCGGGCTATGATGAAGAAGCGTCATGGCCGCATTATCACTATCGGTTCTGTGGTGGGTACCATGGGAAATGCTGGTCAGGCTAACTACGCTGCGGCGAAAGCAGGCCTGATCGGTTTCAGTAAGTCGCTGGCGCGTGAAGTCGCGTCCCGTGGCATTACTGTAAACGTTGTTGCTCCGGGCTTTATTGAAACGGACATGACGCGTGCGCTGACGGAAGATCAGCGTGCGGGTACGCTGGCGGCAGTTCCGGCGGGTCGCTTAGGCGAACCAAAGGAGATCGCCAGTGCGGTTGCATTCTTAGCCTCTGACGAGGCGGGTTACATCACTGGTGAGACCCTGCACGTCAACGGCGGAATGTATATGGTTTAACCACGTTATTTCCTAAAGCACTATATGGGAATAATTTTATTTGCGTTATTAGGGCAAAAGGCCTCAGAATAGCGCAAAATCGTGGTAGGACCTGCCGGGATTTAGTTGCAAATTTTTCAACATTTTATACACTACGAAAACCATCGCGAAAGCGAGTTTTGATAGGAAATTTAAGAGTATGAGCACCACTATCGAAGAACGCGTTAAGAAAATTATTGGCGAGCAGCTGGGCGTTAAGCAGGAAGAAGTGACTAACAATGCTTCTTTCGTTGACGATCTGGGCGCGGATTCTCTTGACACCGTTGAGCTGGTAATGGCTCTGGAAGAAGAGTTTGATACTGAGATTCCGGACGAAGAAGCTGAGAAAATCACTACCGTTCAGGCTGCCATTGATTACATCAACGGCCACCAGGCGTAAGTGAACATCTCCAGGCGGTCATTCGACCGCCTGAGTTTTATCTTTTTCTCCCACGAATCTCTTTTTTATCCCTCCCTGGAGGACAAACGTGTCTAAGCGTCGTGTAGTTGTGACCGGACTTGGCATGTTGTCTCCTGTCGGCAATACCGTAGAGTCTACCTGGAGTGCTCTCCTTGCCGGTCAGAGTGGCATCAGCCTGATCGACCATTTCGATACTAGCGCCTATGCAACGAAATTTGCTGGCTTAGTAAAGGATTTTAACTGTGATGACATTATCTCGCGCAAAGAGCAGCGCAAGATGGATGCCTTCATTCAATATGGAGTTGTTGCGGGCTGGCAGGCCATGCAGGATTCTGGCCTGGACGTTACCCCAGAGAACGCTCACCGTATCGGGGCCGCTATCGGTTCAGGTATCGGCGGTCTTGGCCTGATCGAAGAGAACCACGCCTCGCTGGTCAACGGCGGCCCGCGTAAAATCAGCCCGTTCTTTGTGCCCTCCACCATCGTTAACATGGTAGCCGGTCACCTGACGATTATGCTTGGCCTTCAGGGTCCGAGCATCTCTATCGCCACAGCCTGTACCTCTGGCGTGCACAACATCGGCCATGCGGCGCGTATTATCGCCTACGGCGATGCTGACGCCATGCTGGCAGGCGGCGCTGAAAAAGCCAGTACCCCGCTTGGCGTGGGCGGCTTCGGTGCAGCGCGTGCGCTCTCAACCCGTAACGACAATCCGCAGGCGGCAAGCCGTCCGTGGGATAAAGATCGTGACGGTTTTGTGCTGGGCGACGGCGCGGGTATGGTCATGCTGGAAGAGTACGAGCATGCGAAAAAACGCGGCGCGAAAATCTATGCCGAACTGGTTGGCTTTGGTATGAGCAGCGATGCCTACCACATGACTTCACCGCCGGAAAACGGCGCGGGCGCGGCGCTGGCTATGGTTAACGCACTGCGTGATGCCCAGCTGGATCCGGCGAAGATTGGCTACGTTAACGCCCACGGCACTTCGACGCCAGCTGGCGATAAGGCCGAATCCCAGGCGGTTAAATCGGTGTTTGGCGAAGCGGCAAGCCGCGTGATGGTCAGCTCCACCAAATCCATGACCGGTCACCTGCTGGGCGCGGCGGGCGCGGTAGAGTCTATCTACTCGATCCTGGCCCTGCGCGACCAGGCGATCCCGCCAACCATCAACCTGGATAACCCGGATGAGGGTTGCGATCTGGACTACGTTCCGCATGTCGCACGCCAGGTAAGCAATCTGGAATACACCCTGTGTAACTCCTTTGGCTTCGGTGGTACCAACGGCTCGCTGATCTTCAAACGGATCTAACGCCGTATGGCCGGGTAGCCTCTGCGCTGCCCGGTCTGCTCCGCACATTTTCCCTTTCAATTCAGCTTTCTCCGCTTGTCCTACGCTACGCATCCTGCCAGACTACCCGGTCACTGACACAGGAGCCGCTATGTTCTTGATAAATGGCTGCCAACAGCAGACGCTGGCGGCAAACGACAGGGCAGTACAGTTTGGTGACGGCTGCTTTACTACCGCCCGGATCCTGACTGGCCAGGTTCAGTTGCTCCCGGCACATCTGGCGCGCCTGCGTGAGGCCTGTGAGCGTCTGCTGCTGCCCTTTAGCGACTGGGCACTCCTTGAGCAGGAGATGGTTACCCTTGCGAGTCACCAGCAAACAGGCGTATTGAAGGTGATTATCAGCCGGGGCGCAGGCGGTCGCGGCTACAGCGCCAAAGGCTGCGAGACGCCGACGCGTATCCTAAGCCTGTCAGCCCTACCTGCGCACTACGATCGCTGGCGGCAGGAGGGGATTACCCTTACGCTCAGTCCCATCCGGCTCGGACGTAATCCTCATCTTGCGGGAATTAAGCATCTCAATCGCCTGGAACAGGTGCTGATCCGTACTCATCTTGAGCAGACGGCAGGGGACGAGGCGCTGGTTCTTGACAGCGATGGGTTGCTTACGGAATGCTGTGCCGCGAATTTATTCTGGCGGAAAGGCACGACGGTATTTACGCCGCGTCTTGACCATGCAGGCGTGAAGGGCATTATGCGCAGGTTCATTATCGATCGGCTGGCTACGTCCGGGTTTAGCTTCGCCGAAGTGGCCGCGCGGCCAAAGGCGCTGGCTGACGCCGATGAGGTGCTGATCTGCAATGCGCTGATGCCGATTGTGCCGGTTAACGCCTGTGACGAGTGGGGCTGGACCTCCCGCGAGTTGTATACCTTTTTATCCCCCCTTTGTGAGCGTGCGATGTCGTCATGAAGAAAATGCTTCGTTTTGTTTTACTCCTGTTGGTGGTGCTGGGCATTGCCGCGGGTGCAGGTTACTGGAAGGTTCGCCAGCTGGCGGACAGCAAGCTGCTGATTAACGCAGAGACGATCTTTACCCTGAAAGCGGGCACTGGTCGACAGGCGCTGGGAACCCAGCTCTATAGCGAGAAGATTATCAACCGTCCCCGCGTTTTCCAGTGGCTGCTGCGCGTGGAGCCAGATCTTTCTCACTTTAAGGCCGGTACCTATCGCTTTACCCCGGATATGACGGTGCGCGATATGCTACGGCTGCTGGAGAGCGGCAAAGAGGCGCAGTTCCCGCTGCGTCTGGTAGAGGGGATGCGTCTTAGCGACTACCTGAAGCAGCTTCGGGACGCACCCTATATTCAGCACACCCTGAAGGATGACAGCTACGCCACGGTGGCGGAGGTGCTCAAGTTTGACCATCCCGAATGGATCGAGGGATGGTTCTGGCCCGATACCTGGCTCTACACGGCGAACACCACCGATGTGGCAATGCTCAAGCGTGCCCACGACAAAATGGTCGCCGCGGTAAAAAACGCCTGGGAAGGGCGGATAGAGGGGCTGCCGTACAAGGATCAGAACCAACTGGTCACCATGGCCTCAATTATTGAAAAAGAGACGGCGGTTGCCAGCGAGCGGGACCAGGTTGCCTCGGTCTTCATCAACCGTCTGCGTACCGGCATGCGTCTGCAAACCGATCCCACCGTGATCTACGGAATGGGGGAGAGCTATAACGGTAAAATCAGCCGTAGCGATCTGGAGACGCCAACGGCGTATAATACCTACACCATCAGCGGCCTGCCGCCGGGACCGATTGCCATTCCGAGCGATGCGTCGCTGCGTGCTGCTGCCCATCCGGCTAAGACGCCGTATCTCTATTTTGTGGCGGACGGTAAGGGGGGGCATACCTTTACCACCAACCTCGTCAGCCACAATCGCGCAGTGCAGGACTATTTGAAAGTGCTTAAGGAAAAAAATGGCCAGTAAATACATCGTTATCGAAGGGCTGGAAGGGGCCGGAAAGACCACTGCCCGCGATACCGTCGTGGAGACGCTGACCCAGCTCGGCGTTAACGAGATGATCTTTACCCGTGAGCCGGGCGGTACGCAGCTTGCCGAGAAGCTGCGTAGCCTGGTGCTGGATATCAAATCCGTAGGCGATGAGGTGATTACCGACAAAGCTGAAGTGCTGATGTTCTACGCTGCCCGCGTTCAGCTGGTGGAGACCGTTATCAAGCCTGCGCTGGCCCGAGGCTGCTGGGTGATTGGCGATCGCCACGATCTCTCAACTCAGGCCTACCAGGGCGGCGGACGCGGCATTGATGCGCATATGCTGGCTACGCTGCGCGACACGGTGTTAGGCGATTTTCGCCCCGACCTGACGCTTTACCTCGACGTAGAGCCGGAAGTGGGCCTGAAACGCGCTCGCGCCCGGGGCGAGCTGGACCGCATTGAGCAGGAGTCCTATGACTTCTTCCATCGCGCGCGCGCCCGTTATCTGGAGCTTGCCGCGGCCGATCCGCGCATCAAAACCATCGACGCCACCCGTTCCCTCGAGGAGGTGATGAGCGATATCCGCCAGACGGTCACCGCCTGGGTGCAGGAGCAGAGCGCATGAAATGGTATCCATGGTTACGCCCCGACTTTGAACGCCTGGTTAGCAGCTATCAGGCCGGACGCGGACACCATGCGCTACTGATCCACGCCCTGCCCGGTATGGGCGATGAGGCGTTAATCTATGCCCTGACGCGCTATCTGCTCTGCCAGCAGCCCGACGGACATAAAAGCTGCGGTCGCTGTCGCGGCTGTCAGCTGATGCAGGCCGGGACCCATCCGGATTACTATGTGCTGGAGCCAGAGAAGGGCAAAAGCACGCTCGGTATCGACGCGGTGCGTGAGGTGAGCGAAAAGCTTTACGAACACGCCCGGCTGGGTGGCGCGAAGGTGGTGTGGGTCAGCGATGCGGCCCGGCTAACAGAGGCCGCTGCCAATGCCCTGCTAAAAACGTTGGAGGAGCCGCCGGCTAACACCTGGTTCTTCCTCGCCTGTCGCGAACCTGCCCGTCTGCTGGCCACCCTGCGCAGCCGCTGTCGTCTGCATCACCTTGCGCCACCTGAAGAGCGCTACGCCTGCGCCTGGCTTGCGCGTGAGGTTCAGGCGTCGCCCGAGGCGATCCTGACGGCTTTGCGTCTCTGCGGCGGTGCGCCGGGCGCGGCGCAAAGTATGCTCGCTACCGATGCCTGGGCGCAGCGTCAGGCGCTGTGTGCCGCAGTCGATGCGGCGCTGACCAGCGGCGACTGGCTCTCTCTGCTGCCTGCGCTGAACCATGACAGCGTTACCGATCGTCTGCACTGGCTGGCTTCGCTCTATCTCGACGCGATGAAAATCCAGCAGGGGGCGACGCTGCTTAGCAACGCTGATGCCCATCCGCTGGTGGTCCGACTGGCTAAAATTATCGCGCCTGCCCGGTTGCGCGTTATCTTAGCGGCGATCTTTACCTGCCGGGAGCAGCTGTTGACCGTGACCGGCGTCAATCGCGAACTGCTGTTAACCGATTTACTCCTGAGCCAGGAGCACTGGCTGCAACCCGACGCCGTGCTGCCTGTATCCCATCTTTAAGAGAGACATTATGTTTTTAGTCGACTCCCACTGCCACCTTGATGGCCTTGATTATCAATCTCTGCACCGGGACCTGGACGACGTGCTGGCGAAAGCCGCTGCCCGCGACGTTAAGTTCTGCCTCGCCGTGGCCACCACACTGCCGGGCTACCGCGCCATGCGTGAGCTGGTGGGCAATCGTGACAACGTGGCCTTCTCCTGCGGCGTACATCCGCTCAATCAGGACGAGGTGTATGACGTCGAGGAGCTACGTACCCTGGCGGCAGAAGAGGGCGTCGTAGCCATGGGCGAGACGGGGCTGGACTACTTTTATACCCCGGAAACCAAACCTATTCAGCAAGAGTCGTTCCGCAACCATATCCGCATTGGCCGCGAGCTGAACAAACCGGTGATTGTCCATACCCGTGACGCTCGCGAAGATACGCTGGCGATTCTGGCCGAGGAAAAGGTGACGGATTGCGGTGGCGTACTACACTGTTTCACAGAAGACAGAGAAACGGCAGGTAAGCTGCTGGATATGGGCTTCTATATTTCGTTCTCTGGCATTGTTACGTTCCGTAACGCTGAACAGCTGCGCGACGCTGCACGCTATGTGCCGCTGGACAGAATGCTGGTAGAGACGGATTCACCCTATCTGGCACCGGTACCACACCGGGGCAAAGAGAACCAGCCCGCAATGACCCGCGACGTGGCGGAGTATATGGCGGTGCTGAAGGGCGTATCGTTGGAGACGCTGGCGCAGCAGACTACACAGAACTTCGCCACGCTGTTCCATATTGACCCCGCCCGCCTGCAATCCCGCTGATACCTCTGTTTTTTTAAAGCTCGTAATTAATTTGCAATGCGAGTAAAGTTCACCGCCGTAAACGGGGCGGTGAACGCCATTTTTCACGCGTTCTGGCACCTGTTTTGTAAATATGTGAAAGTTTTGCGGCGGCTGCGTTTTGAAACGTGATAGCGGTCAAACAAACTTGGGACGATTTATTTTACTCTGTGTAATAAATAAAGGGCACTTAGATGCTCTGACCAGGGCGCGGTTCTCCCCCCGCGCCAATGCGTGAAAACGTACAAAAAAGCACAAATACTCAGGAGCACTCTCAATTATGTTTAAGAATGCATTTGCTAACCTGCAAAAGGTCGGTAAATCACTGATGCTGCCCGTTTCCGTACTGCCCATCGCAGGGATCCTGCTTGGCGTCGGTTCGGCAAACTTTACCTGGCTTCCAGAAGTGGTTTCCCATGTTATGGCAGAAGCGGGCGGTTCCGTTTTTGCTAACATGCCTCTGATTTTCGCTATCGGTGTTGCGCTTGGCTTTACCAATAACGACGGCGTATCTGCGCTAGCCGCGGTGGTTGCTTATGGCATCATGGTGAAAACCATGGCCGTAGTTGCGCCGCTGGTGCTGCATCTGCCTGCGGAAGAGATCGCGGCGAAACACCTGGCGGATACCGGTGTTCTCGGCGGGATCATCGCGGGTGCGATTGCTGCCTACATGTTCAACCGCTTCTACCGCATCAAGCTCCCTGAGTATCTGGGCTTCTTCGCCGGTAAGCGCTTCGTGCCGATCATCTCTGGTCTGGCTGCGATCTTCATGGGCGTGATCCTCTCCTTCATTTGGCCACCGATCGGTACGGCTATCCAGACCTTCTCCCAGTGGGCTGCTTACCAGAACCCGGTTGTGGCGTTTGGTATCTACGGTTTCATTGAGCGCTGCCTGGTACCGTTCGGTCTGCACCACATCTGGAACGTTCCTTTCCAGATGCAGATTGGCGAATACACCAACGCGGCAGGCCAGGTCTTCCACGGCGATATCCCGCGCTACATGGCAGGCGACCCGACCGCAGGTAAACTCTCCGGTGGCTTCCTGTTCAAAATGTACGGCCTGCCGGCTGCTGCGATTGCCATCTGGCACTCTGCAAAACCGGAAAACCGTGCCAAAGTGGGCGGTATCATGATCTCCGCCGCGCTGACCTCGTTCCTGACCGGTATCACCGAGCCGATCGAGTTCTCCTTCATGTTCGTTGCGCCGATCCTTTACGCAATCCATGCGGTGCTGGCAGGTCTGGCCTTCCCGATCTGTATCCTGCTGGGTATGCGTGACGGGACCTCCTTCTCACACGGTCTGATCGACTTCATCGTGCTGAGTGGTAACGGCAGCAAACTGTGGCTGTTCCCGATTGTTGGCCTGTGCTACGCGGCAATCTACTACACCGTGTTCCGCGTGCTGATCAAAGCGCTTGATCTGAAAACGCCGGGCCGTGAAGACGCAACCGAAGATTCTAAAGCTGGCGCAACCAGCGAGATGGCTCCGGCGCTGGTCTCCGCCTTCGGTGGTAAAGAGAACATCACTAACCTCGACGCCTGTATTACTCGTCTGCGCGTGAGCGTGGCCGACGTGGCGAAGGTTGACCAGGCTGGCCTGAAGAAACTGGGTGCAGCGGGTGTGGTTGTTGCAGGTTCGGGCGTTCAGGCTATTTTCGGTACCAAATCCGATAACCTGAAAACCGAAATGGATGAGTACATCCGCAACAGCTAATTTGCAGTCTGGGGAGACTGAGGGAGCCGCAAGGCTCCCTTTTTTATTGCTTACCCTTTGGTAATTCATGCCCTTAAAGCGTAATCACTATGATAAGTAACGAATGGAGGCTAAGATTTTTATACTTGTCCAACGCTGAAACAGAGAGTATTTGTATGTCTAATCCCACGCTATTTACACCGCTCCGCATCAGAAATCTCGAGATTGAAAACCGGATCGTGATTGCCCCCATGTGCCAATATTCGGCTGAAGAGGGATGCATGACTGACTGGCACATGATGCATCTGGGACAGCTGGCGCAATCCGGTGCGGGTTTACTGACGATTGAAGCCACAGCCGTTTCCCCTGAAGGGCGCATCACCTTTGCCGACGTCGGTCTCTATGATGATAAGTCTGAGGCCGCCATGGCCCGGGTGCTCGATGCAATCCGTAAATGGTCGGATATGCCGATTGCGATCCAGCTGGCGCATGCAGGAAGAAAAGCATCGACCTACAAGCCATGGGAGAAACAGGGGCAGATCCCGCCTGACCATGAAAACGGCTGGCAAACGTTAGCGCCCTCCGCTGTACCTTACAGCACAGGCTATACGCCTCCTACCGCTCTGGACAGTGCCGGGCTAGAGGAGATCCGCACCCAGTTTGCCAATGCCGCGAAACGCGCTGCCAAACTGGATATCGATCTGATTCAAATTCACGCCGCGCATGGTTACCTGCTGCATCAGTTCCTGTCGCCCCTATCGAACCAGCGTACTGATGAGTACGGCGGCTCGCTGGAAAACCGCGCCAGATTTCCGCTGGAAATTTTTGATGTAGTTCGGGAAGCGTTCCCGGCAGAGAAGGCGATTAGCGTGCGCATCTCCGCGACGGACTGGGTTGAGGGCGGATTCGATATTGAAGAGGCCGTGGAGTTTGCAAAAATGCTTGAGGCGCGTGGTGTTGATGCTATCCATGTTTCCAGCGGTGGTCTCCATCCCGATCAAAAGATCGATGTCTACCCGGGCTATCAGGTTCCGTTAGCGAGAGCGGTAAAATCCGCTGTAAGCATTCCTGTTGTTGCGGTGGGATTAATCACCGAACCACAACACGCCGAGGCAATCGTATCCAGTGGTGATGCAGATATTGTCGGGATTGCACGTACGGCGCTGTACGATCCGCGTTGGCCCTGGCACGCCGCGGCGACACTGGGTGCACAGGTGCGGGCAGCCAGCCAGTACCTTCGCTGCCAGCCTCACACGCTTAAGAACCTGTTTAAATCCTGACACAGCAGGCGGGGGCAACCCCGCCGATAATCATTCATTCCCGGAGACACCGGGACCAATCAATGTCGCCCTTACCTGAGGAAGACTCTGCGGATAATTTTGTTGAATAAACTCAATCATTTTTTCCCGCACGTGACAGCGTAAATCGAAGGCCATAGGTGAATTCTGCGCCGTCATTAACAATCTGATTGTCATGCTTTTTTCAGTCGTATCGGTAACCTGGAGGACCTGCGTTTGTTGATCCCAGAGTTTTGTTTCACTGAGCACCTTTTCAAAGTGTTTTCGAAGAGGCTCTAAAGGCATCGAATAATCCAGATAAAGAAAAACAGAGCCTAAAATTTGTGCATTGTTACGCGTCCAGTTTTGAAATGGATTTTCTGTAAAGTAGGTAATCGGTAAGACCAGTCGGCGCAGATCCCAGAGACGCACCACAACATACGTCAGGTTTATCTCTTCAATCCAACCCCACTCTTTTTCAACCACCACAGCATCATCGATTTTTATGGGTTGCGTAAACGCTATCTGAATTCCGGCAAACAAATTGACAAGCGATTTCTGTAGGGCGAAACCAATTATTATTCCGGCAACCCCTGCACCGGCCAGGATGGTCGTACCAAATTTTCTAACGCCAGGAAAGCTAAGTAGAATCAGTGAAAGACAGAACGTCACAAGCACAACAATAGCGACTTTCTTAACATACATTATCTGAGTGCGAATTTTGCGGGCACGAAGATTATTTGAGATATTAATATCGTAGCGTATAAAAAGCATATCCTGTGCAACATTAATTAATCGAATCAGCACAGAGCAAAATGACAATATAATAAATATATTGATTGCAGTTATAATAAATAGAAAGGATTCAGGTTGAATGTGGACATAATTAACCCCTATGCGTATTAACAGCAGAGGAATGAAAAGAAACATTGATCCACGAAGGTGTTTCTCCAGTGATTTGAATAGCTTTCTGTCGCGACTCTGCCAGTAGCGGATGAATCGTAGAAGTATAAATCTCGCGAGAAAACCTACCGCGAGCGAGAGAGTCACGACCAATACCGCAGGCACCCATGTCGGCGCGACAGATAACTCACCAAATAAAAAAGACATTGTTTCCCCTTATATCCTGCCAACAACCCTATATTATTTGTTCGGTAAAAATCCTTCATCTTCCTCTTGAAGCTAACCACTATATTAGCCTGCTTTACGCGCATTTTTAGAAGAAAAGGATGAAAATCTTGCCTGTAAAACTTAATGAGGATGTGTAACGTGCTGAGTGGTAAAGGAGTCTTTATTTTGCAACAGCGAGGCTTTATGCGTGGCGCGCCGCAACACAGAGAGAATGGCCGTGGCGCTTGAGGCTTTTTGCCTCATAACGTTGAGGTGGTAAAGATGTGGTGAGGCAGAAAGAAGAAAGCCCCGAAGGTCATTTTTCAATTAACCAACGAGGCTTGCTCTTATGCTAGACAACATCAGAGTAGCCGTTTACCCGCCGCAAGGCAAGGAGAAGAAGGCGATGAAGCTGCCATGGAACGCTCTCATCTGGTGCGTATTAATTGTCTGTTTAACGCTATTGATATTCACCTGGCTGACGCGAAAATCACTGTGTGAAATTCGCTACAGAGACGGGAGCAGGGAGGTGGCTGCTTCGATGGCTTACGAATCCGGTAAATAGCAACCTGGAGGCGGGGGCAACCCCGCCTTTTCAGGAATGATGTGTCTGAGTATCGCTAGCGCCTTTACAAGGGCTGCTGGTTTAGGCCGGCAGCCTTTTTCTATATGAATTCCTCGCAACCTACTGGGAAGACCTATCGGCGGTGAAGGCGTTTGCCGGGGAGGATTATCATGTGGCGGTGACCTATCCGGACGATGAACAGTTTGAATTGCTATCCGATCCCTTCTGTCCCTATTGCAACAAATTCTGGTATCAGGCGCAGCGCTTTATTCAGGACAAACGCATCAGCATGACAACCTTGCTGGTTGGCGTGATTCGTCCGGACAGCGGACGGTTCCTTTTGAAAATGAAAACCTGCGATCCTTTAAGCGGCGCAGGTTTTTAACTGGCTTCGTCTGAGCGTTAGCTCTGAAGGTAATCTTCCGTGGATATCACTTTGCCATAGCCAAACTCAAAGGCGGCCATCATTGCAGCATGCACGTGGGCAGCGGGCACGGTGACGTTATTAAAGGTGAGATCCAACGTGGCACAGGCATCGTGCAGAATGGTGACAGGGTAGCCCATGTCAGCGGCAGCGCGCACGCAAGCATCGACACACATATGACTCATTGCACCGACAATAATGAGCTCTTCAACGCCTTGCGCGTCAAGCTGCGCTTTAAGGTCGGTATCGCGAAACGCATTTATATAGTTTTTAACAATAACCGGCTCGTTTTCCGTTGGGTAAACAGATGGCTGGATCTGTACGCCCTCGGTCCCAGGGGTAAATATCGGTGCATCTTCGCTAGCAAACTCATGGCGAATGTGAAAAATAGGATGCCCATGCCGACGGAAGTCGGTAATCACGCGTGCGGCATTGGCTGCAGCAGCTTCAATATTGGTTAAGGGAAGCTTACCGCTGGACAGGTATTCGTTTTGCAGGTCGATGACAATAAGGCCACGCTTTTTCATATATTCTCTCGCTCAATGATATCGTGAGGCTCTATTGTGTCCCGGCTAAGCACTGCTGCTAAGTGGCTTCAACGACATTATCAGAGGCAATAACGACACAACGTTGCTGCCTCAAGGACATTATAGAGCTGCCCCAGCGCTAAAGCGGCGGCGGTACTCTCCAGGCGTCAGGCCCACGATACGGGTAAACACTTTACGGAAGGCCCCGGTGTCATTATAGCCAACCTCCCAGGCCACACTGTCAACCGGCACAGTGCTAAACTGGAGCAACTCCCGCGCCCGGCCTACGCGTAGCCGCTGGCAATATTCAGTGCTGGTCATTCCCGTCGCTTTTTGAAAGCGCCGCAGGAAGGTACGCTCTTCCAGGCTTGCCTGAAGAGCCAGAGCGCTAAGTGAGATATTCTTTGCCTGAGTAGCTTGTAACCAGTGTTGTACTTTCAGTATCGCCGCGTCGCCGTGATCAAGACGAGGGGAGAATACGCTGTAATAGCGCTGTTCGCGACCAGGTGGGTCAACCAGCAGCATGCGGGCAGTGTGTATCATGACGGTGGGTCCCAGCAGGCGATCAACCAGCCTGAGTCCAAGATCCGTCCAGGACATAAGTCCTCCTGCAGAGATAATATCCCCATCGTCAATAATGAGCCGATCCGCATCGACAGTAATATCAGGAAAGCGCTGCTGTAATAGCTCGGCATATTTCCAGTGGGTGGTCATGCGCCGTCCCGCCATCAGCCCCGTAGCCCCCAGCAAGAAAGCGCCTGCACAGATCGACCCCAGCACCACACCTTGTGCATGCCGATCGCGTAACCACTGTGTCAGCCTGTCACTTCTGTCGGGCACCACCGGCGTAGAGAGGGTAGGAGGTAAGATCAACGCCGACAGCGTACATGAATTGCGGGTGCACACGTCCCACGTAGGGGTCGGGTCCTGCTCTGGTGTCGGCGACTGCCAGTGGGTTACACGTAAGACGGTGTGCTGCTGATACGCTGCGGCAATGCCGTTGGCGACGCTGAAAAGATCACTTAACCCTAAAACGGCTGCCTGCTGGACTCCGGGGTAGAGTAGCAGCCCAATTTCGATCGCCTTCGTCTGGCTCATATGTCGTTTTCATCTTCACCTGGGTGGGAACTGAAGTCTGTTAGTTCCCCCGTCGGGTTGCAAGCAAATAAAAAAGGGAGCCTTTCGGCTCCCTTTTTTACGTACGCGCTATCAGAAGCTGTAGTTAGCGCTGATAGAGAAGTTACGCGGCTCGCCGTAAACAACGGTGCGGCTGTCGATGTCGGTCTCGTAGGATTTGTCGAACAGGTTGTCGACGTTGGCCTGCAGGGAGAGCGCTTTGGTGACCTGGTAACGGGCAAACAGGTCCACCAGTGCATAGCTGCCCTGTTCAGCGCGCAGGGTGCCGTCTGCGACAGCAACGTTAGACCAGACGCGGTTCTGCCAGTTGACGCCGCCGCCAACGGTCAGATCCTGAATGGCTGGCAGGCGGTAGCTGGTGAACATCTTGACGCTGGTACGCGGCAGGTTCGGGTTAACCGCATCGCCTTCGCCATCGTTTGCCACGTAGCGGGTTGCGCCAAAGGTCATCTGCCAGTTATCGGTCAGCGCACCGTTGATCTCAAACTCAACGCCTTTGCTTACCGTGCCGTCCGCTTCGCGATAGGCGGTCTCGCCGTTGCTGCCAGGAATGACCAGACCGGTAGACTGCGCCAGGTGATCCTGCTCAATGCGGAACACCGCAAGAGAGGTGGTCAGACGGCTGTTCATCCAGTCGGCCTTCACGCCGGCTTCATAGTTATTACCGGTGATCGGCGACAGGTACTTACGCTGTGCGTCGCGCTCGGTCTGCGGCTTGAAGATCGAGGTATAGCTGGCGTAGGTAGACCAGCTGTCGTTGATATCAAACACCACCCCTGCGTAAGGAGAGGTGTTGTTCTTCTCCATCTGCTGGTTCAGTGTATCCAGGTTGTACTTGGTATAGCGTGCACCGAGGATCACGTGCAGCGGATCGGCCAGGGAGATACGGGTCGCTGCATAGACTGACTTCTGGTGAATGGTGTCATCCTGAGCCAGGCTCAGCGGGTTCCAGTTAGTCTCCGGGAAGTTGCCGTTGTAACTCGCATAGTTGCCCAACTGGGTATCGCCAATGTTCTCCCACGAGCTGTAGTAGATGTTGTTCTGGCGCGAGTAGTTAGTACCGATCATCAGCTCGTGCTGGCGGCCAAACAGGTCGTAGGAGCCGTTTGCGAAGGTATCGATAGCGTCCACTTTACGCTTACCGGTGTTGTAGCCGGTGCCGCCCACGTAAGGGTAGGATGCACCGTACGGGCTGACCATCAGACCCGTGGTACGGTCAACCTGGCCGTCCAGATAGAGCTGTTTGCTGTCGAGATCCTGTTCGGTATGAGTACCGTTGACGGTCAGCTGCCAGTTGTCGCCCAGCTTCTGCTTCAGGGTCGCGAAGGTACGTTCGGATTTTTTATCGACATAAGCCCACTCCGGCGCGGTGCTGAAGCTGCGATCCGAGTTAACGCGGGTGCCGTCGGTATACCAGCGTGGAATGCCGCCCCAGGTAGGGCTGTTGGAGTTGGTATCCTGATAGTCATAGCCGACGGAGAAGGTCGTCGCGTCGGTCAGATCAACATCCAGCACGCCGTAGAAGAATTTTTTCTCCTGGCTGTAGCGGTCCAGCCAGCTGTCATTGTGCTGGTAGCCTGACACCATGCGGCCACGGATGCGACCGTCGTCGGTCAGCGGAGTAGAGAGGTCAGCCACGTAGCGCTGTTTGTTCCAACTGCCGTACTCGGCGGAGACGTTCCCAACAAATTCACGGCTGTCGGCGTGTTTACGCACCATGTTAATGGCGGCGGAAGGGTTACCGGAGCCGGTGGTCAGGCCGTTGGCACCGCGAACCACTTCAATACGTTCATACAGGGCGGTATCGGAGAGGGCATCACCCATATTCCAGCGGGTCTCAAACAGGGTCGGAATGCCGTCGACCATAAAGTTATCGATCTCAAAACCGCGGGAGTAAAAGTTGGTGCGCTCCGAGTCCGTCGCGCTTTGGGTAATACCGGTGGTGTTTTTCAGCACGTCGCCGAGGGACTCCAGCTTCTGATCCTGCATACGCTGTTTGCTGATGATGCTCACGGACTGCGGGATATCACGCGGAACCAGCAGCATTTTGGTGCCGGAGGTGGTGGTTTTAACGCTGTAGTCCTGGCTCTCTTCATCGGCATAGCTGCTGGCTGCGGAACCATCAACGATAACGGTATCGCCGCTGGTGGTGTCTGGCGTGGCGGCAAAGCCTGTAGCTGGCGCAAGTGCAAAGGCAATACAGACTGCCAGCAGTGACGGAGCGGCAGCAGGCGGACATTGTCCATCCCTGGCGTGAACGGTGAAAGACATGGTGAACCCTTTTCGCAAGTTTAATAGTGCGCTCTGACCGATACGTTGCCGATGCCGAGCGTGCTGTGTTTGTTCTCATGGTGCAATTGCGCATGAAAATGCAAATGCGAAATATACGCATTCATCTTAGTGCTGTAAACAGATGTAATATTTATTAAGTAAATTAGCGGAACGCCGTTAACGGTGAAAAATCAGGCGTAACGGCGGCGCATAATCCTAATGCGTGAAGAAAAGCGGCGTAATAGTTGAAACATCAGGATATTCTCGATCATACTCTCTTGTTGAGTCCCGCAGTTATTCATTAAGGAAGACGTCATGGCCGAAGAAACGATTTTCAGTAAAATTATCCGCCGCGAAATTCCGTCGGATATCGTCTGGCAGGATGAGCTGGTCACGGCATTTCGTGATATCTCTCCGCAAGCGCCAACGCATATCCTCATTGTGCCTAACCTGCTGATCCCGACGCTAAACGACGTCTCCGAGGCGCACGAGCAGGCGCTGGGGCGTATGCTCACCGTGGCCGCGAAGCTCGCCGCGCAGGAGGGGATTGCCGAAGATGGCTACCGGGTGATCATGAACTGCAACCGTCATGGCGGCCAGGAGGTGTACCATATTCATCTGCATCTGCTGGGTGGCCGCACGCTGGGTCCGATGCTGACACATAAAGGTTAAGCCCATGCTGAGAGGAGGTCTGGCCGCGCTGCTGGCGCTGGCTGCATTGACCGGCTGTAGCTCACGTCCGGCAATTCCGGTGAGTGACGATCAGACGCTGGTGATGGAAGCAACCGTACTGGCGGCAGGTATAAACGCAGAAAAACCGGTGCTGAATAACGCTGAGATCCAGCCCTCTGCGTCCTCAACGCTCTATAACGAACGGGGCGAAACCGTCACCGTAAACTATCGTTTTTTCTGGTATGACGCCAGAGGTCTCGAGATGCATCCGCTGGAAGCGCCCCGGCGCATCACTATTCCTGCGCATTCATCGGTAACGCTCTACGGCAGCGCCAACTATCTGGGCGCACGTAAAGTGAGACTCTATCTCTATTTGTAAGGGGTGAATTTTGATCAATAAACTGGGTCGTTATGCGCTACTCACGACCGTAGCGATGATCCTTTCGGGATGTATTATGCGGGGCGAGCAGCAGCCAGCGCCGGTAGAAGAAGCCAAGCCGCAGCCGCAGCAGCCGGTTGAGCAGCCGCAGCCGCAGCCGGTTCCTGAAGTACCGTCCGTGCCGTCGGTGCCATCCCAGCCGGGTCCTATTGAGCACCAGGATGAAACGGCGCAGCCTGCACCGCGCGAGCGTCATTTTGACTGGAGCGGGGCAGTGTCGCCGATGGTGAGCAAGATGCTGCAGGCGAGTGGCGCTTCCGGTGGCAGCGTGCTGCTGGTCGACAGCGTCAATAACCGTACCAACGGCTCGTTGAACACCGCCGAAGCGACAGAGGTACTGCGCGGCGCGCTGGCGAATAACGGGAAATTTACGCTGGTCTCTGCCCAGCAGCTCTCCATGGCTAAGCAGCAGCTTGGCCTGTCGCCACAGGATAGCCTCGGCACGCGCAGTAAAGCGATCGGTATCGCCCGTAACGTTGGGGCGCAGTATGTGCTCTATACCAGCGCCTCCGGCAACGTTAATTCCCCCGCGCTACAGATGCAGCTGATGCTGGTGCAGACGGGCGAGATCGTCTGGTCAGGTAAAGGTGCGGTTCAACAACAGTAATCCTGAGCGTGACGAGATCATGTCACGCTTTTTCCCCCACGCCGCGCTCGTCGCCAGTCCTGACCATACAGGGCTGAGCGGCGGGAGCTGCGTTATTGTCAACGGCCCGCAGCGGTTGGTACTGCGCCAGCAGCATGCAGCCACCACGCCAGCGCCGTTTCTTCGGCAGTACCGCGCCCTGAAGCGACTTCCAGACACGCTTGCACCCCGCCCACAGTGGCTGGGCCAGGGCTGGATGGCCGTTGACTATCTTGCAGGCGAAGTCAAAACCACGCTTCCGGATCCCCATCCCCTCGCCGACTTGCTGTATCATCTGCATCAGCAGCCCCGTTTTGGCTGGCGCATAACCCTGCTGCCGCTGCTGGAGCGCTACTGGCAGGCGTGCGATCCTGCACGTCGTACGCCGCGCTGGCTGGCGCGGCTAAAGCACCTTAAGCGTGAGCGCGAGCCGGGCGTTATCAGACTGGCTCCGTTACATATGGATGTGCATGCAGGTAATCTGGTACATACCACCTCGGGCCTGCGGCTGATTGACTGGGAGTATGCCGGTGATGGCGATATCGCTTTGGAGCTGGCCTCGGTCTGGACGACGGATGAGGCCGAGCGCCAGCGTCTTACTCGCGCTTACGCCTGCATGGCAAATATAGAGAATACCCGGCTGGCGCGGCAGGTGCAGCGCTGGCGGCCCTGGGTGCTGATGCTGATGGCAGGCTGGTATGAGTGCCGCTGGCAGCAGACCGGGGAGCAGCAATTTATTATGTTGGCAAATGAAACATGGTATCAGCTAGAGACAAAAGGATAAGAGAGGTCAGTGTGGGTCCGGTAATGTTAGATGTGGCAGGCTATGAGCTGGATGCGGAGGAGCGCGAGATTCTGGCGCATCCGCTGGTAGGGGGCCTGATCCTCTTTACCCGAAATTATCACGATCCGGCGCAGCTGCGCGAGCTGGTGCGGCAGATCCGCGCCGCCTCGCATCATCGTCTCGTGGTAGCTGTGGATCAGGAGGGGGGCCGGGTGCAGCGTTTTCGCGATGGCTTTACGCGCCTGCCTGCGGCCCAGTCGTTCGCTGCGTTGCTCGGCATGGAGGAGGGCGGCAGGCTGGCAGAGGAGGCGGGCTGGCTGATGGCCTGCGAGATGATCGCCATGGATATCGATATCAGCTTTGCTCCCGTGCTGGACGTCGGCCACATTAGCGCAGCCATCGGCGAGCGCTCGTACCATGCCGATCCGCATAAGGCGCTGGCCATTGCCACCCGTGTGATTGACGGCATGCACCGGGCGGGGATGAAGACCACCGGCAAACACTTTCCAGGCCATGGGGCGGTAACGGCGGACTCTCATAAAGAGACTCCGCGCGATCCGCGTCCGGAGGCGCTAATCCGCGAGCACGACATGTCGATCTTTAGCTCTCTGATCCGCGACGGCAGGCTGGATGCGATTATGCCCGCGCACGTCATCTACAGCGAGGTCGATCCGCGCCCGGCCAGCGGCTCTCCCCACTGGTTGAAAACGGTGCTGCGCGGCGAGCTGGGCTTTAACGGCGTGATCTTCTCTGACGATCTCTCCATGGAGGGGGCGGCGATCATGGGCAGCTATGCCGAACGCGCCCAGGCTTCGCTGGACGCCGGTTGCGATATGATTCTGGTCTGCAATAATCGCCAGGGGGCGGTGAGCGTGCTGGATAACCTGTCGCCGATCAATGCAGCGCGTGTTACAGAGTTGTATCATAGAGGTTCGTTTACGCGTCAGGAGCTGGTTGCGTCCGCCGAATGGAAAGCGGTGAGCAGCAAACTGGAACAGCTCCAGGCCCGCTGGCTGGAGCGGTCAGCGGCCCATTAACCCTCCCTGAAAGGGAGAAAGCACAGGGTGAGGACAGATGATCATCTACTTACACGGTTTTGATTCAAACAGTCCGGGCAATCACGAAAAGGTACTGCAGCTGCAGTTTATCGATCCCGACGTGCGCCTGCTGAGCTACAGCACGCGCCATCCGAAGCATGATATGCAGCATCTGCTGAAAGAGGTCGATAAGATGCTACAGCTCAACGTCGATGAGCGACCGCTGATTTGCGGCGTAGGTCTGGGCGGATACTGGGCCGAGCGGATCGGTTTTCTCTGCGACATCCGGCAGGTGATTTTTAATCCTAATCTCTTTCCGCAAGAGAATATGGAGGGCAAAATCGACAGGCCGGAGGAGTACACGGATATCGCTACCAAGTGCGTGACTAACTTCCGTGAGAAGAACCGCGACCGCTGCCTGGCGATCCTCTCCCGCCACGATGAGGCGCTAAACAGCCAGCGTACCGCCGAGGTACTGCACAACTTTTATGAGATTGTCTGGGACGAAGAGCAGACGCATAAGTTTAAGAATATCTCTCCTCATCTACAGCGTATCAAGGCCTTTAAAACCCTTGGCTAACCCCCCTCTTAATAAACCAGCCTTTTAATGACTGGTTTTTTTTCGCCCTTCGGCTAAACCCTGGTTATCTTTTATGCATCAAAACTTGATATATATCAATTTTGGTATGACCAATGCACCGTTCATGCTATTCTCAGGGTGTATTTAAACTTTTATGTAGCTAACTTGTTGTTAACTAAAAGCTATTTAAATAACTTTTAATTAACAATTGGTTAATATTTTAGGGGGTCGTGTTGACTACACCATTGAAAAAGATTGTGATTGTTGGCGGTGGAGCTGGCGGACTGGAGCTGGCAACCCAGCTAGGCAAGAAGCTGGGCCGGGGTAAAAAAGCCAAAATTACCCTCGTCGACCGCAACCACAGCCACCTGTGGAAGCCGCTGCTGCATGAAGTGGCTACCGGCTCGCTGGATGAGGGCGTGGACGCGTTGAGCTACCTGGCGCACGCGCGCAATCACGATTTCCAGTTCCAGCTTGGCTCGGTTGTGGATATTAATCGCGAAAGCAAAACCATCACCCTGGCCGAGCTGCGTGATGAGAAGGGCGAGCTGCTGGTGCCTGAGCGCAAGCTGCCTTATGACACGCTGGTGATGGCGCTGGGAAGTACCTCCAACGACTTCAATACGCCGGGCGTGAAAGAGCACTGCATTTTCCTCGATAACCCGCACCAGGCGCGCCGTTTCCATCAGGAGATGCTGAACCTGTTCCTGAAGTACTCCGCTAATTTGGGCGCCAGCGGTAAGGTCAACATCGCCATCGTTGGCGGCGGTGCCACCGGCGTTGAGCTGTCAGCCGAGCTGCACAACGCGGTGAAGCAGCTGCACAGCTATGGCTATAAGGGCCTTACCAACGAGGCGCTGAACGTGACGCTGGTAGAGGCGGGCGAGCGTATTCTGCCTGCGCTGCCGCCGCGTATCTCCGGGGCGGCTCACAGCGAGCTGACCAAGATGGGCGTGCGCGTATTGACCCAGACCATGGTCACCAGCGCCGACGAGGGCGGTCTGCATACCAAGGACGGCGAATATATCCAGGCCGATCTGATGGTGTGGGCGGCAGGGATCAAAGCGCCTGATTTTATGAAAGAGATTGGTGGACTTGAGACCAACCGTATCAACCAGCTGGCGGTGGAGCCGACGCTGCAAACCACTCGCGATGCGGATATCTATGCGATTGGCGACTGCGCCTCCTGCTCTCGTCCGGAAGGGGGCTTTGTGCCGCCGCGCGCTCAGGCTGCGCACCAGATGGCAACCTGCGCACTGCACAACATTATCGCGCAGATCAAAGGCAAGCCGCTGAAGGCCTACGTCTACAAAGATCACGGCTCGCTGGTATCGCTGTCCAACTTCTCTACCGTCGGCAGCCTGATGGGTAACCTGATGCGTGGCTCAATGATGGTAGAGGGGCGTCTGGCACGCTTCGTCTACATCTCGCTCTACCGTATGCACCAGGTCGCCCTGCACGGTTATTTCAAAACCGGCCTGATGATGCTGGTAGGCAGCATCAACCGCGTGATCCGTCCGCGCCTGAAACTGCACTAAGCCTGGCGCCCCGTCGACTTCCGGCGGGGCTTTAGCACATCCTTCTGCTGATTTCCATCAGGTGGCTCAGATTTCTCTGAATCACTGTGATTTGCCACATAACCCCCCGTTATTTACCGCCTTTCTGATTGGCTTCTGTCCGCTCTGATTGCAGAATTGTGACTATCAGAGCCAACCAGAGGGACTATTCAATGAATAAATCCATGTTAGCGGGTATCGGAATTGGTGTGGCCGCTGCACTGGGCGTTGCTGCGGTGGCGGGCCTGGACGTTTTCAATCGCGGCCCTCAGTATGCACAGGTGGTTTCTGCTACACCCATCAAAGAGACGGTAAAAACGCCGCGTAAGGAGTGCCGCAACGTGACGGTAACCCATCGACGTCCGGTTCAGGATGAGAACCGGCTGACTGGCTCGGTGCTGGGGGCAGTGGCAGGCGGGGTGATTGGTCACCAGTTCGGCGGTGGACGCGGTAAAGATGTCGCTACGGTCGTCGGGGCGCTGGGCGGCGGCTACGCCGGTAACCAGGTTCAGGGGGCCATGCAGGAGCGTGATACCTATACCAGCACCCAGCAGCGCTGCAAAACCGTCTATGACAAATCAGAGAAGATGCTCGGCTATGACGTGACCTATAAAATAGGTGATCAGCAGGGAAAAATTCGCATGGAGAACGATCCCGGCACCCAGATCCCGTTAGATGGTAATGGGCAGCTGGTTTTGAATAACAAAGCATAAAAAAGCAGTACCCCCGATTTGGCTCTCCATTCGCTCAGGCTGGGGAGCCTTTTTTATGGGCATAAAAAAGCCCTGCTTACGCAAGGCTTTTATTATTGCTCAGTATCAAATCATACTCTGCTGGCGGATTAGCAGGCACCCTGTAATCAATACAGAGATGAAAGCAAACAGGATCGAACCACCACATACTACCCAGAGACTAAATAACAATGTAATTACTATTAACACCTTAAATAATGGTAATAGCAAAACCATGACCGTTATCCTTCTGCATGTGTATAGTTGTAAAATGTCCTGAAAAACCTGCTAATCATTAGCAGGGGAATAATCACTTAGTAAGCGTAGCAAAGGGTCATACAAAAGTGTGAGAAAGTTTTAGCCTATCGTTAGGATAGGCCAAAGCGATAATACGATTTGATGCGCTACGATTTGATGAGTTCGGGCCAGAGGGCAAGCGTGGTGCGGGTAACCTGCAGCAGCTTCTCCTGCGATGCCCCTTCACGCGCGCTGACCGACATCCCCTGAATAACACAGTTAAGAAACTGCGCTACCGAGTGCAGGGAAGTGTTAGCGGGAATGTCACCGCGCTGCTGGCGATGCTCCAAAAAGCGTAGCAGAGCCGCCTCCTGCATAGCGTGACGCGACTTAAGCGTCTGGGCAATCTCATTTGACGATGCCGCCAGCGCCGCCGAGGTGCTGATTAAGAAGCAGCCGGAAGGCGTCTCTTTACTGGTGAAGCAGGTGGCAACGGCGGTGAAGTAGTCCAGCAGCGCCTGCTCAACGCGCTTCTCATCGCAAAAAAGCTCCGCCTGGTATTTGGTCGCAAACTGCGAAATGTAGCGGTCCAGCACGGCGCGGAACAGTCCCTCTTTATTGGTAAACTCCGCGTAGAGCGTCGGCGCTTTCGCACCCGTGGCCTCGACAAGATGGGACAGCGAAGTGGCCTCATAGCCATGCTGCCAGAAGAGCGTCATGGCTTTATCAAGCGCCGCTTCCCTGTCGAAAACTTTCGGTCGGCCACGGCTTTTTTTTGTACAGCTGCTGACGTCGGTGGTCATAGTGGCTCCTCACCTGATGTTGAATTATTGAGCAATCATTATAAAAATAATTACCACCGAAGGCCAGCAGGGAATGATTAAAAATAATTATGTCATATCATAATGATTTTTAACGCTTTAGGGCTTACAGCGACTGCACGGACGCCGCCTCATGCTGCGTGACGTCTACTGGCATGCCCGAGCGAACCGCCATGACTTCATCCATCAGCGGGGCATCGGTCTCGGCAGCGGATTTAAAGCTCTCCATGCTGGCATTCAGCACCAGCGGCTGCGTTTTCGGATCGTCATTAATGGATTTCGACAGGGGTTGATGCACTTCCACCAGCCGCGTGCCGTCAGGCTCCACAGAGGCTTTTACCGGCGCGTTGATAATGTTCACCGGCGTCCCAGGGGTGACCTGGCGGAACAGCGTCGCAATGTCATTATCACGCAGGCGAATACAGCCCGAACTGACGCGCATGCCAATGCCAAAATCGGCGTTAGTACCGTGGATCAGGTAGACGCCGCCGTGGGCTGCCAGGCGGATCGCATGGTGGCCCATCGGGTTATTTGGCCCTGCGGGCACCACCGCCGGAAGATCAACGCCCTGCGCCTTATAGCGCGCGCGAATATTAGCCGTCGGTGTCCAGGTTGGATTGGCGCGTTTATCGGAGACGCGGGTAACCATCGTTGGCGTTAAGGTGTCGCCTCCCAGCTGGCCAATGCCGATAGGGTAGACGGTCACTTGGTTTTTCCCCGGCTGGAACCAGTAGAGGCGCAGTTCGGAAAGGTTGATGACAATCCCCTGGCGCGGCACATCCGGCAGCAGAGTCTGGAGCGGGATGGTCAGAACGCTGCCAGCGCGAGGCACGTAGGGATCAACGCCAGGGTTGGCCTGTAACAGCGCCAAAAAGCCGACGTTATACTTTTTCGCGATGGCCTCCAGTGAGCCGCCGTCGTTCTCAACGAGGTGAAAACGGTTTTCGCCCACCAGGCGACTGCCGTTAGCGGGAAGCGGCCAGGTATTGGCCTGGGCGGGGGGAGAGAGGGCTGCCGCTGCCGCAAGGGCCAGCAGCGCTATCCAGCGAGCGATGCGCATCTGTTTCATCATTAGACCACCGTGTGTTCAGGTTATTGTTATGCAATTTGTTGTTATGCAATGGCAAACGTGAAGTATGGACGGAAGGTGTGTCTGGATGTTTCTTGAAGTGCAAGGATATGTAAAGAGTGACGCACGTTGCCGTAACAGCGTGCGCCTTAGGCTTAGGCGATGGCGTTCTCCGCCAGCTCCTTCATAAAGTTACTCACCCACTCCATGCGGGTTTTGCGCTCGCCCAGCTCCTGCATAAACTTCAGCCGGGTAGGGCCATCGAGGCGGAAGTTCTGCGGCTGCTTCTGCAGCAGGCCGATAAGCCAGGCCGGATTAACATGGTTCTTCTCAGCAAACTCAATTGCGCCGCCTTTGTCGTTGCTCTCCAGCTTGCGGATCCCCAGCTTCTGCGCCTGCTGACGCAGTCGGGCTACCTCAAGCAGCGTCCGGGCAGGATCGGGAAGCAGGCCAAAGCGATCGATCAGCTCCACCTTGATCTCCTCCAGCTCGCTGCTGCTCTTCGCACTGGCGACGCGCTTGTAGAACGACAGGCGCGTGTTAACGTCAGGAATGTAATCATCCGGCAGCAGGGCAGGCATCCGTAGCTCTACCTCGGTCTGCTGGTTGGTAAGATCCTCCAGAGACGGTTCGCGCCCGGCCTTCAGTGCATCGACGGCGTTCTCCAGCAGCTCCATATAGAGCGAGAAGCCGATGGTTTCCATGGAGCCGCTCTGATCCTCCCCAAGCAGCTCGCCCGCGCCGCGGATCTCCAGGTCGTGGGTGGCCAGCGCGAAGCCTGCGCCCAGATCCTCGAGCGAGGCGATGGCTTCCAGACGCTTCTGCGCGTCGGTGGTCATCGCCTTCGGATGCGGCGTCAGCAGCCAGGCATAGGCCTGGTGATGGGAGCGTCCGACACGACCACGTAGCTGGTGCAGCTGAGCAAGGCCAAAGTGATCCGCCCGCTCGATGATAATGGTGTTGGCGGTGGGAATGTCGATCCCGGTCTCAATGATGGTGGTACAGACCAGCACGTTAAAGCGCTGGTGATGAAAGTCGTTCATCACCCGCTCCAGCTCGCGCTCGCGCATCTGGCCGTGGCCGATGGCGATCCGCGCCTCCGGGACCAGCTCTGCCAGCCGCTGGGCCGCCTTCTGGATATTCTCAACGTCGTTATAGAGGTAGTAGACCTGGCCCCCGCGCAGGATTTCACGCAGCATCGCCTCGCGTACGACCAGACTATCGTACTCGCGCACGAAGGTTTTCACTGCCAGACGACGGGCGGGCGGCGTGGCGATAATCGACAGATCGCGCATGCCGCTCATCGCCATATTCAGGGTACGCGGGATCGGCGTGGCGGTGAGCGTCAGGATATCAACGTCGGCACGCATCGCCTTAATGCGCTCTTTGTGGCGCACCCCGAAGCGGTGCTCCTCATCGACGATCAGCAGGCCGAGATCGCGCCACTTCAGATCGCTTTGCAGCAGCTTATGGGTGCCGATCAGAATATCAACCTTGCCCTCCGCCGCATCGGCCAGCACCTGGGTCTGCTCTTTGGCGCTACGGAAGCGTGACAGCAGCTCGATACGTACCGGCCAGTTGGCGAAGCGATCGCGGAAGTTGTCGTAGTGCTGCTGGGCCAGCAGAGTTGTCGGCACCAGCACCGCGACCTGCTTATGGTTCTCCACGGCGAGGAAGGCGGCGCGCATCGCCACTTCGGTTTTACCGAAGCCCACGTCGCCGCACACCAGACGATCCATCGCCAGCGGCTGGCACATGTCGCTGAGCACGGCGTTGATTGCCTGGGCCTGATCCGGCGTGGTTTCAAACGGGAAGGCATCGCAGAAGAGCTGATACTGCTCTTTGTCATGCTTAAAGGCAAAGCCGGTTTTGGCCGCGCGCTGGGCGTAAACGTCCAGCAGCTCAGCGGCCACGTCGCGTACTTTTTCCGCCGCCTTCTGCCGCGCCCGCGTCCAGGCATCGCTGCCCAGCTTATGCAGGGGAGCATTCTCCTCCGCGCCGCCTGCGTAGCGGCTAATCAGATGCAGGGACGATACCGGCACGTAGAGTTTGGCATCGTTGGCATAGGTCAGCATCAGGTACTCGCCCTTGATGCCGCCCGCCTCCAGGGTAGTCATGCCCGCGTAGCGCCCAACGCCGTGCTCCAGATGCACCACCGGCTGACCGGGGTGCAGCTCGGCAAGGTTGCGGATCAGCGTATCCGGGTTGATGGTCCGGCGGTTGTCCTGACGACGACGGGCAACGCGCTCGCCCAGCAGATCGCTCTCGCAGATCAGCGCCCGGTTGCGCAGGGTATCGATAAAACCGCGCTCGGCCGCGCCGATCAGCAGGTAGCGTCCGCTGGCGGTGGCCTCATCAAGACGCAAAATGCGCTTCGGAGCAACCTTAATACGGGCCAGCAGCTCACCCAGCGCCTCACGGCGGCCCTCACTCTCCACGGAGAAGACCACCGGGCCAGTGAAGGATTCGAGAAACTTACGCAGGCTATCCAGAGGCGCTTTCTGCTGGGCCTGGATCGCCAGATCCGGCAGCGTCTGGTAGCCAAGATTGGTATTAGCGGCCTTCTCCGCCAGCTGCTCGGTTTTCAACTGAATACGCGGCCAGCGCTTCAGCTCGGCAAACAGCTCGTCGCTGCGCAGCCACAGCGTCTCCGGCGGCAGCAGGGGGCGCATCGGATCGACGCCGCGGTTCTCATAGCGGGCCTGGGTTTCGCTCTGGAAACGCACCGCGCTGGCATCGAGATCGCCGGTGTTAATCACCAGCGTATTGGCCGGGAAGTAGCTAAAAAGCGGCGGCAGCGGCTCGTTGAAGAAGAGCGGCTGCCAGTACTCGATCCCGGCCGGCAGGGTGCCTTTGCTCACCTGCTGGTAGATATGCTCGGCGTCGCGCTTCACCTCAAACGTATCGCGCCACTGGCTGCGGAACAGCTCAATGGCCGCCTTGTCGGTAGGGAACTCGTGAGCAGGCAGGAGGTTAATCGCCTCCACCTCTTCCAGGGTGCGCTGGGTATCGGGATCGAACAGCCGCAGGCTATCGATTTCATCATCAAAGAAGTCGATGCGGTAGGGCTGGGCGCTGCCCATTGGGTAGAGATCCAGCAGCGCGCCGCGGGTCGCGTATTCGCCATGCTCCATGACCTGGTCAACGTGGCGGTAGCCTGCGGTATCCAACTGGGCGCGCAGGGCGTCACGGGAGAGGCGCTGACCCTTTTTCATCACCAGCGCGTGGCCGTGCAGATAGCTGTGCGGGCAGACGCGCTGCATCAGCGTGTTCACCGGCATAATCAACACGCCGCGCTGCATAGAGGGCAGCTGATAGAGCGTCGAGAGCCGCGAGGAGATGATCTCCTGGTGCGGCGAGAAGCTGTCGTAGGGCAGCGTCTCCCAGTCGGCGAGGTTCATCACCATACTGTCGGTAAACTGCCGGATCTCATCATGCAGGCGCAGCGCATTTTGCATATCGGGTGCAATCAGCACCACCGGGCCTGCGTGACGCTCAACGATTTCTGCCACTTCTGTGGCACAGGCGCTGCCTGTAAGCTCACCCAGTTGGCGCTGGTCGCCCGCTTTGGCGGGAAGGGAGTAACGGTATTGTTCAGGCATAGCGAATATCGGGATCTCATGGGTTTATGCCCCCTGATATGGGGGCATATCACTGATACACAATGCAGTTTATTATCCTTGATCCTTCAATAGTAGCAAAGTTGCGTCATTAGCGGGTGACAGGGTCCAGACGCAGCTTCTCCGGCGGGGAAAAAAAGAGGTCGCCAAACAGGCGCACGGAGAGGCGGCGAATACCTAGCCCAATCAGCGTGCACACCAGCAAACTCAGAATGGGGTAGACCAGCAGCAGGCCCAGCTCCAGCGTCGGCGAGAGCACGCTCTGGCGAAACAGCGGTAGCAGGGCAAGACTGCTGCCTTCGATCAAAATGCGGTGGGTGGTGTAGATGGCGATAGTGTTGGAGCCAATCACGTTCAGGAGCCTGTCTTCTCCGGGGGTAAAGCGCTGCTCCAGCCGCCAGAAGAGGGACATGATCAGCCACGCCGAGAGCAGCGAGAGCAGCACCGGCACGTTACAGAACCAGAGCGCCACCGCCACCAGCAGGGCAGGTATCAGGGGTAAAATTTGCCGGCGCAGGGGGATACTTTGCAGCCAGCTCATAATGCTCACGCCGTACCAGGCCCCGAGGGCATAGTAAATGACGTTGCGTACCACGCTGTTCATTCCCCACCACGGAAGCGGAAGAAAGTTAATGGCTATGGACGCCACCAGCATCAGCACCAGTGCGGGACGCTTCCAGCGGCTGAGGAATTTGCAGACCACGAAGTAGATCAGCAGCGCGTAGAGGTACCACAGGCTGGTGCTGGCGGTCAGCATGCCGTGCAGAAATTCACTCAACGAGTCGGCGTAGGCCGCGTTGGCCGACTGGCTTAGGTCACGATCCGGAGCCAGCCAGCGGTTGAGAAAACCGATCCCTTGCCACTGCAAAATGCCCCATAGCGCCAGCACGTAAAAGATCGACCATAGCCGCTTGTCGATACAGCTTTTCCACTCGACCTCATTGATATAGCGGCGGATCAGGTAGCCGGAGATGAAGAAAAAAACCGGCATGCGGAACGGGGCGAGGTAGAGATTCATATAGAGCCAGCATTTGGCGAGCAGGCCAGAGAGCGGGTGCCGCAGCCCTTCAAGGTGGGGGTAAAAGGTGATAACCGAGTGATAGATCACCACCAGGCTAATACATAACCCTTTGATCTGGTTAATCCACAATGCTTTTTGCTTCATCGTTAAAACGCCCGTGTTGCGATAAATTTTGGCGTTAATAGTGGTGAGAGCGGGCGACGCTGTAATCGGTAACGCTCTGGATTTGCCCCGTTATGGGAAGTTTTCGGAAAAAGATCAGGTCGGTAAACCTGGGTTTAGCCGATAAACTTCATTTTACCAAATTGATTTTGAACAATTTTTTACTTCAATCCCCGACAATTCTTAGCGCATAAGCGATTTACCATCCCCGGTTTCGCTTATATACTCGTGAGTCTGCTAATCGCAACCAGACGGATGTCATGTACCAACCTGTCGCACTATTCATAGGCCTGCGTTATATGCGTGGGCGCGCAGCGGACCGATTCGGTCGCTTTGTCTCCTGGCTCTCCACCATTGGTATTACGCTCGGCGTGATGGCGCTGGTGACCGTGCTGTCAGTGATGAACGGCTTTGAGCGCGAGCTGCAAAATAACATCCTGGGGCTGATGCCGCAGGCGGTACTCTCCTCGGCCAATGGCTCCCTGAACCCGCAGCAGCTACCGGCCAGCGCCGCGAAGCTCCAGGGCGTCAGCCGCGTTGCGCCGCTGACCACCGGCGACGTGGTGTTACAGAGCGCGCGCAGCGTCTCGGTGGGGGTCATGCTCGGCATCGATCCCGCACAGAAGGATCCGCTCACCCCATACCTCGTCAACGTCAAGCAGACCGACCTGCAGCCGGGCAAATATAACGTGATCCTCGGCGAGCAGCTGGCCGGGCAGCTGGGCGTTAACCGCGGCGATCAGCTGCGGGTGATGGTGCCCTCCGCCAGCCAGTTCACACCGATGGGCCGCCTGCCGAGCCAGCGCCTCTTTACCGTGATCGGCACCTTTGCCGCCAACAGCGAAGTGGATGGCTACCAGATGCTGGTAAACATTCAGGACGCGTCACGCCTGATGCGCTACCCGGCGGGTAATATTACCGGCTGGCGGTTGTGGCTGAACGAGCCGCTGAAGGTGGACGAGCTAAGTCAGCAGGCGCTGCCGGAGGGGACCAAATGGCAAGACTGGCGCGATCGCAAAGGCGAGCTGTTCCAGGCCGTGCGCATGGAGAAGAACATGATGGGCCTGCTGCTGAGCCTGATCGTCGCCGTGGCCGCGTTTAACATCATCACCTCGCTGGGGCTGATGGTGATGGAGAAGCAGGGCGAAGTGGCGATCCTGCAAACCCAGGGGCTGACCCCACGCCAGATCATGGCGGTCTTTATGGTACAGGGGGCCAGCGCGGGGATTATCGGCGCGCTGCTCGGTGCCGTACTGGGGGCGCTGCTGGCCAGCCAGCTTAACAATCTGATGCCGATCATTGGCGCGCTGCTGGACGGCGCGGCGCTGCCGGTGGCCATTGAGCCGTTGCAGGTCGTTATTATTGCGCTGGTGGCGATGGCCATCGCGCTGCTCTCTACGCTCTATCCCTCATGGCGCGCCGCCGCCACCCAACCCGCTGAGGCTTTACGTTATGAATAAGATCCTGTTGCAATGCGACAACCTGTGCAAACGCTATCAGGAAGGGAACGTGCAGACCGACGTGCTGCACGATGTCAGCTTTAGCGTGAACGAAGGTGAAACCGTGGCGATTGTCGGCAGCTCTGGCTCCGGTAAGAGTACGCTGCTGCACCTGCTGGGGGGGCTGGATACGCCCACCTCCGGCGACGTGATTTTTGGCGATCGCCATCTGAGCCAGCTCTCCTCGACGGCAAAAGCCGAACTGCGCAACCGCGAGCTGGGCTTTATCTACCAGTTTCACCACCTGCTGCCGGACTTTACCGCCCAGGAGAACGTCGCCATGCCGCTGCTGATTGGCAAGCATAAACCGGCGGAGATTACCCAGCGGGCGCGGGATATGCTTCAGGCGGTCGGCCTGCTGCACCGGGCGAACCACCGTCCGTCAGAGCTTTCCGGCGGCGAGCGCCAGCGCGTGGCGATTGCCCGGGCGCTGGTGAACAATCCGCGTCTGGTGCTGGCGGATGAACCCACCGGTAACCTTGATGCCCGTAACGCCGATGCGATCTTTGCCCTGCTCGGCGAGCTAAACGCCTCGCAGGGGACGGCGTTTCTGGTGGTCACCCACGATCTGCAGCTGGCAAAACGCATGAGCCGTCAGATGGAGATGCGCGACGGCCACCTCAGCGCGGAGATGACGCTGATGGGGGCGCAGTAATGGCTTCACCACTGTCGTTACTCATTGCCCTGCGCTTTAGCCGCGGCCGTCGCCGCGGCGGCATGGTGTCGCTGATCTCGGTCATCTCCACCATCGGTATTGCGCTGGGAGTGGCGGTACTGATCGTCGGCCTGAGCGCCATGAACGGCTTTGAGCGTGAGCTAAATAACCGCATCCTTGCCGTGGTGCCTCACGGCGAGATCGAGCCAGTCAACCAGCCGTGGAGCAACTGGCGTGAAGCGCTGAGCAAGGTTGAGAAGGTGGCGGGGATTGAAGCCGCCGCGCCCTATATCAACTTCACCGGTCTGGTAGAGAGCGGAGTGAACCTGCGCGCTATTCAGGTGAAAGGGGTCGATCCGCAGCAGGAGACGCGTCTGAGCGCGCTGCCGCACTATGTGCAGAATAATGCATGGGCCAGCTTCAAAGCAGGCGAGCAGCAGGTGATCCTCGGTAAAGGCGTGGCCGATGCGCTGAAGGTTAAGCAGGGCGACTGGGTCTCGATAATGATCCCTAATGCCAGCGCTGACCATAAGTTACAGCAGCCGAAGCGCGTCAGGCTCCACGTCAGCGGAATTTTACAGCTTAGCGGCCAGCTCGATCACAGCTTTGCCATGATCCCGATGCAGGATGCTCAGCAGTATCTGGAGATGAACGACGGCGTGACCGGGATTGCCATCAAGGTCAACGATGTCTTCAACGCCAACAAGCTGGTGCGCGATGCCGGTAGCGTGACAGACAGCTACGTCTACATCAAGAGCTGGATTGGCACCTACGGCTACATGTATCGCGATATCCAGATGATCCGCGCCATTATGTATCTGGCGATGGTGCTGGTGATTGGCGTGGCCTGCTTCAACATTGTCTCTACTCTTGTGATGGCGGTGAAGGACAAGAGCGGCGATATCGCCGTGCTGCGCACCCTGGGGGCGAAAGATGGCCTTATCCGCGCGGTCTTCGTCTGGTATGGTCTGCTGGCCGGGCTGTTCGGCAGCGTGGCGGGGGTAGTGATTGGCGTGGTGGTGGCTCTCCAGCTGACGCCGATTATCAACGGTCTTGAGACGCTGATCGGCCATCAATTCCTGTCTGGAGATATCTACTTTATCGATTTCCTGCCGTCAGAGCTGCACGCGCTTGACGTGGTTTACGTACTGCTGACCGCCCTGGTGCTGAGCCTTGTGGCAAGCTGGTATCCAGCCAGACGCGCCAGCAATATCGATCCGGCCCGAGTTTTGAGCGGGCAATAGCTTAAGCGGCCAGTAACAAGGAGTGGCGATGTATTACGGGCTGGACATTGGCGGGAGTAAAATCGCGCTGGGCGTCTTCGACAGTGACAGAACGTTACAGTGGGAGCGGCGCATCGCCACGCCCCATGAGAGTTACAGCGCCTTTTTAGACGCCATCGCCGGACTGGTGCACGATGCCGACGCCCGCACGGGCGAACGCGGCTCGGTGGGCATCGGTATTCCGGGCATGCCCACTACCGCCAACGGCACGCTCTACGCGGCGAATCTTCCTGCCGCCAGCGGCAGGGCATTACGGGCCGATCTCTGCGCTCTGCTGGGACGCGAGGTACGCCTCGATAATGACGCCAACTGCTTTGCTCTTTCGGAAGCCTGGGACGAGGAGTTTGCCCGCTATCCGCTGGTGATGGGGCTGATCCTCGGCACCGGCGTGGGCGGCGGGCTGGTGATCAACGGCAAATCCATTCCCGGCCACAGCTATATTACCGGTGAATTTGGCCACATTCGCCTGCCCGTCGATGCCCTTGAGATCCTCGGGCGTGATATCCCACTTATCCGCTGCGGCTGCGGCCAGCTGGGCTGCATTGAGAACTATCTTTCTGGCCACGGCTTTGCATGGCTCTACAATCACTTCTACGATCAATCTCTGAACGCACCTGAAATAATCGCTCTATGGGAACAAGGTGATGAGAGGGCGCTGGCGCATGTGGCTCGCTACGTTGAGCTGCTGGCGACTTGCCTGGGGACCATTTTGACCATCGTAGATCCGGATCTGCTGGTGATCGGCGGCGGGCTGTCAAATTTCGCCGCGCTGACCACGCTGTTGTCCGACCGTTTGCCGCTGCGTCTGCTGCCGGTTGCCCGGGTACCGCGCATTGAGCGCGCCCGGCACGGCGACGCGGGCGGCATGCGTGGCGCAGCCTTCCTCCATCTCACCGATTAAGCACAAGAGGCCGATATGCAGTCGCGTCGTTTTAGCCGACTAAGTCGTTTTCGCCGCAACAAACGCCGTTTGCGCGAGCGTCTACGCCAGCGCATCTTTTTCAGAGACAGAGTGGTACCCGAAGTGATGGAAAAACCAAGAGTGGTCATATTGACCGGGGCGGGGATCTCCGCCGAATCGGGCATTCGTACCTTCCGCGCCGCCGACGGGCTGTGGGAGGAGCACCATGTAGAGGACGTTGCCACGCCGGAGGGGTTTGCCCGTAACCCGGAACTGGTGCAGTCGTTCTATAACGCGCGCCGTCGCCAGCTTCAGCAGCCGGAGATTGCGCCTAACGCCGCGCATCTGGCGCTGGCTAAGCTGGAAGAGGAGCTTGGGGATCGCTTTCTGCTGATCACCCAGAACATCGATAACCTGCACGAGCGGGCAGGGAATAATAATGTGCTGCATATGCACGGCGAGCTGCTAAAGGTGCGTTGCGCCTCCAGCGGCCAGGTGCTGGAGTGGACGGGCGATATTACGCAGGAAGACAAATGCCACTGCTGCCAGTTCCCTTCGCCGCTGCGCCCGCACGTGGTCTGGTTTGGTGAGATGCCGCTGGGCATGGATGAGATCTACAGCGCCCTGGCGCTGGCGGATCTGTTTATCGCCATCGGCACCTCTGGACACGTCTATCCCGCAGCCGGTTTTGTGCATGAGGCGAAGCTACAGGGGGCGCATACCGTCGAGCTTAACCTTGAACCGAGCCAAGTAGGCAGCGAATTTGAAGAGAAGCACTACGGGCTGGCGAGCCAGGTGGTACCGGAGTTTGTCGACCGGCTGCTGAAAGGGCTGTAGGTCCAGAAAAACGCCGGGCGGCACGGCGTTTGCCCGGCCTACGTGTGGCTACAGTGTTTTTTGTAGGCCCGGCAAGCGCAGCGCCGCCGGGCATTTTACGCTTAACGACCCGCTTTTAGCTTCTGATAGTAGCTCTCGTAGATAGCGCTGGCATCGCCAACATCATTCTGCCACTCGCCTTTAGTGACGGTCTCAGCATCCGGGTAGAGCGACTTATCGTTGGCTACCGCCGGGGTGAGTAGCTTGCGCGCTGCCAGGTTAGGTGTCGGATAGCCGATGGTCTCAGCAACCTGTTTCGCCACGTCCGGGCGCAGCAGGAAGTTGATTAGCTTATGCGCACCATCAACGTTTTTCGCGTTGGCCGGGATCGCCAGGCTATCCATCCAGAAGATGCCGCCCTCTTTAGGCCACACCACCGTCAGCGGCGTACCGTTCTGGCGCGCCACATAGGCGGAACCGTTCCAGACCATCCCCAGGTTTACCTCACCCTCCATATAGGGGTTGGCCGGGTTGTCAGAGTTGAAGGCTGCGACGTTTGGCATCAGCTTTTGCAGCTCGTGGTAGGCCGCCTCAATCTCTTTTGGATCGGTGGTGTTACCGGAGTAGCCCAGCTTGCGCAGCGCCATCTGGAACACTTCTCGGGCATCGTCGGTCAGCACCAGGCTGCTCTTATACTCCGGCTTCCACAGATCGGCCCAGCTGGTCACGCTCTTTGGATCGATCGCTTCGCTATTCACCCCGATTGCCGTCGCGCCCCAGATATAGGGGATAGAGTAGTCGTTGCTTGGATCGAACGGCTTGTTCAGCACCTCTGGATCGAGGTTACTAAAGTTGGTCAGCTTGCTCTTATCAATCTTCTGGATCATCCCCTCTTTGCGCATCTTGTCGACAAAGTAGGTGGAGGGCACAACCAGATCGTAGGCGCCATCTTTATAGGTTTTGAGCTTGGCATACATGGTCTCGTTCGACTCATAGGTCGAATAGATCACCTTAATGCCGGTCTCCTTGGTGAACTGCTCCAGCAGGCCAGGAGGCACATACTCGGTCCAGTTATAGAAGTAGAGGGTCTTATTATCCTCGGCATGGGCGGCGCTCACGCTGAGCGCTAAAGCCCCTGCGGCGAGCAGGTGGCGTGACCAGTTTTTCATTTTAACGTCCCCTGATTGCGGAGCCTGTCTTCAGGCCCCTGGTTTTATCGCGGCCAATAAGCTGGCTGGCAATCACCAGACCCAGCGAGAGTACCAACAGAATGGTCGCCAGCGCGTTCACCTCCGGTGAGACGCCGACTTTCACCATTGAGTAGATCTTCAACGGTAGAATTTCATACCCTGGCCCGGTCACGAACGACGAGACAACCACGTCATCCATCGACAGGGTAAAGCTCAGTACCCAGCCGGCGGCCACGGCGGGCATCGCCAGCGGCAGTATGATCTTACGCAGGATAGTGATTTCGCTGGCCCCCAGATCCTTTGCTGCTTCCAGCATCCGCACGTCAAAGCCCTTCAGCCGGGAATAGACCGTCACGACCACAAACGGCAGGCAGAAGGTGATGTGCGAGAAGAGCAGCGACCAGAAGCCGAGCTGGATGCCGAGCAGCATAAACAGCACCAGCAGCGAGATCGCCATGACGATATCCGGGGACATCATCACTACGAACAGCATCCCGCTGACGAAAGGCTTGCCGCGAAAGCGGTAGCGGTAGAGCGCCACCGCCGTCAGGGAGCCGATCAGCGTGGCAAAGGTTGCCGACAGCACCGCCATGGTCAGCGAATGCTGGGCCGCCTGCAGCAGGCTGTCGTTGTTCATCAGCAGGCTATACCAGCTTGTGGTAAAGCCCTGCCAGTTGATGCCAAAGCGCGCCTGGTTAAAGGAGTTGACGATCAGAATAACGATCGGAATATAGAGGTAAGCGTAAATGGCGGTCATAAAACCGCCGCGCAGCAGTCGACCCATCACTCCAGCTCCACCTTTTTATTCAGCAGGCGCATTGCGCGCCAGTAGACCAGCAGCATCAGACCCATCACCACAGTCAGGGTGATGCTGGTCGCCGCACCGAACGGCCAGTCGCGAATGTTGAGGAACTGGCTCTTAATTACGTTGCCGATCAACAGGTTTTTCGCGCCGCCCATCAAATCCGAGACGTAGAACAGCCCCATCGCCGGGAGCATCACCAGCAGGCAGCCGGCGATAATGCCCGGCATGGTCAGCGGCAGGATGATGCGGATAAAGGTTTGCAGCTTGCTTGCGCCGAGATCCCGCGCCGCCTCCAGCAGCGGCTTGTCCAGTTTTTCAATGCTGGAGTAGAGCGGCATCACCATAAAGGGCAGCAGAATATAGACGAGACCAATGATTACCGCGCTGGGGGTAAACATAATGCGCAGCGGCGTATCGATGATCCCCAGCTCAAGCAGGAAGGCATTGAGGTAGCCCTTGGTACTAAGAAACAGCTTCAGGCCATAAATGCGGATCAGAGAGTTGGTCCAGAACGGCACGATCAGCAGGAAGAGCAGCAGTGGGCGCACCTTCTGCGGCAGCTTCGCCAGGAACCAGGCGAACGGATAGCCCAGCGCCAGACAGGCGAGGGTGGCGATCAGCGCCATATTGAGAGAGTGCAGCAGCACCTCAAAATAGAGCGGATCGAGCAGGCGCGTGTAGTTATCCAGCGTAAAGACCAGCTTAACGAAGGAGACGTCGTCGCGGGTCAAAAAGCTGGTCACCACAATCATCAGGTTGGGCAAAAAGACAAACAGCACAAGCCAACCGACGATAGTGGCGATCACCACGTTCTGGAATTTACTTGTGCTCTTCATCAGCCAGTACGACCTCCCAGCTCTCTACCCAGTTGATCGCCATCTTCTGATCCAGCGAGTGGTCGAAGTCGGGATCGTCTTCGTTGAAGAACTCGCTGACCATCACAATCTTGCCGTTCTCCAGCTCCACCACCGACTCCAGGGTCATGCCCTTGTAGTTACGCTCGCGCACGTAGCCAATCAGCCCTTCGATCTCATTGTCATCGTTGATCTCATCGACGCGCAGATCCTCCGGACGCAGCAGCACGTTCAGCTTCTGGCCTGGCGTGACGGCAAAATTGACATAGATATTGCATTCGCGACCTTCAACGCTGGCCTGCACGCGCTGTGCATCCAGGCGCTCGATCACCGTGGCGTTAAAGATGTTGATCTCACCGATAAAGCTGGCGACGAACAGATTCTTCGGCTCCTCGTAGATCTCACGCGGGGTGCCGTCCTGCTCGATTTTGCCATTCTGCATCACCACAATACGATCGGACATGGTCAGCGCCTCCTCCTGATCGTGGGTGACGAAGACAAAGGTGATGCCGAGCTTGCGCTGCAGCGCCTTCAGCTCGTTCTGCATCTGCTTGCGCAGCTTGTAGTCGAGGGCCGAGAGAGACTCATCCAGCAGCAGCATGCGCGGCTTGTTAACCACCGCCCGGGCGATGGCAACGCGCTGCTGCTGGCCGCCGGAGAGCTGGTGCGGCTTACGCTGGGCAAACTCCTCCAGCTGCACCATACGCAGGGCATCAGTAACGCGAGGAGCAATCTGATCCGCCGGGGTCTTCTGCATGCGTAGGCCAAAGGCGACGTTTTCGAACACCGTCATGTGCGGGAAGAGGGCGTAGCTTTGAAAGACGGTGTTAACATGGCGATGTTCTGCCGGAACGTTCGTTATATCATCGCTATCGAGGGTGATACGGCCGGTGTCGACGCTCTCCAGACCTGCAATCAGGCGCAGGACGGTGGTCTTACCGCAGCCAGAGGGGCCAAGCAGCGTCAGGAATTCGCCGTTATTGATGGTGAGATTGAGATCGGAGATAACGGTTTTCCCATCAAAACTTTTTCGAATCCCCGCCATTTGTACCAGCGGTGAAAGCGAACGTGATTGTGTATTCAATTTTTGACTCTGTCCCATGTAGACGCAGCGGCTGGCTTACCGATGCGGGGTTTGTGAGTAACCACCTTGGGTTTTGGCACATTAATAAGGCCTGGCATTCTACGGCAAACCACTGAAATCGCCAAACCTTGTTCTTATTTCTTACCCGGCCAGGTAATATCTCAGCCACTATTAAGGGTGTAATAAAATACAGGGTTTACAAGTTAAAAGTGACCTGACGCAATACATATCCTGTCGCGCTTCTTGATAATGACGTGACAAAAAGTGAGGGTGGCCGCATGGAAAAATTACTTGAGCGTTTTTTGCACTATGTTTCGTTGGATACCCAGTCGAAACCGGGTGTCAGACAGGTTCCAAGCACAGAAGGGCAGTGGAAGCTATTGGAGCTGCTTCGCGATCGGCTTAACGAGATGGGTCTCATCAACGTGACGCTAAGCGACAAAGGCACGGTGATGGCGACGCTCCCCGCCAACGTAGAGGGGGACATTCCCACCATTGGGTTCATCTCCCACGTCGATACCTCCCCGGACTTTACCGGCAAAAACGTCAATCCACAGATCGTCGAGAACTACCGCGGAGGCGATATCGCCCTGGGCGTAGGCGATGAGATCCTCTCCCCGGTGATGTTCCCGGTACTGCATCAGCTGCTGGGTCAGACGCTGATCACGACCGACGGTAAGACCCTGCTCGGTGCGGACGACAAAGCTGGCGTGGCGGAGATCATGACCGCGCTTGCGGTGCTGATTAAGCAGAACGTGCCCCACGGTGAGATCCGCGTGGCGTTTACCCCGGATGAAGAGGTAGGAAAAGGGGCGAAGCACTTCGACGTAGCGGCGTTTGGTGCACAGTGGGCCTATACCGTGGACGGCGGCGGCGTGGGCGAGCTGGAGTTTGAGAACTTCAACGCCGCCTCGGTGACCATTAAAATCGTCGGCAACAACGTGCACCCTGGCACGGCGAAAGGGGTGATGGTTAACGCCCTGACGCTTGCCACGCGTATTCACGCACTGGTCCCTGCCGATGAGAGCCCGGAGACTACCGAGGGCTACGAAGGTTTCTATCACCTTGCCAGCATGAAAGGGGCGGTCGATCGCGCAGAGATGCACTACATCATCCGTGATTTCGACCGCAAAAACTTCGAGGCGCGCAAACGCAAGATCATGGAGATTGCCAAAAAGGTTGGTAAGGGATTGCATCCGGACTGCTATATCGAACTGACGATCGAGGACAGCTACTACAACATGCACGAGAAGGTGGCTGAGCATCCGCATATTATCGACATCGCCCAGCAGGCGATGCGCGACTGCGATATTGAACCTCACCTCAAGCCGATTCGCGGCGGTACGGACGGCGCCCAACTCTCCTTTATGGGGCTGCCGTGCCCGAATATTTTTACCGGCGGCTACAACTACCACGGCAAGCATGAGTTTGTGACCCTGGAAGGGATGGAGAAAGCGGTGCGCGTGATCGTACGGATTGCGGAGCTGACCGCAAAACGGGGTTGATGGCGCTTGTCACACTATCGTCGTCATTACGTTCCCGGCGGGAGCTGGTTTTTCACCGTCAACCTGCGCAACCGCTATAGTGATTTGCTGGTCAGGCGCATTGACGCATTGCGTATGGCAACGGCGCAGGTAAAGCGCCGTAAGCCATTTTTAATTAACGGCTGGGTTGTTCTGCCTGAGCATATGCACTGTATCTGGACGCTACCGGCTGAAGAGAGTGATTACTCCGGCCGCTGGCGCGACATCAAAAAGCACTTCACCCGGATGCTGCAAACGAATGGTATCTGGCAGCCCCGATTCTGGGAGCATACCCTGCGCAATGAAGAGGATTACCGGCGGCATATGGATTACATCTATATCAACCCGGTTAAGCATGGCTGGGTTAAGCGGGTGCAGGACTGGCCTTATTCGACCTTTCATCGTGATGTCAAAAACGGATTATATCCGCTGGATTGGGCCGGAGATTATACCGAGTTTACCACCGGAGAACGGCGTTAATCGCATATCTCGGGCTTTGTTGGCCCGGCAAGCCTGCGCCGCCGGGCGTTACGTTACCGAGAATTAATCCTCGAAGAACCAGTAGCCGCTGTTGACCAACGCGGCGAGCATGGCGAGGAACGACGGGTCGTCCAGCGCGTCGCCGAGCGTGTCGGCGGTCACGATGATATGATTCGCCAGCGCGGCAAGGGCCGGGCGGTGCGGGGAGTCGACCTTCTCACCGTTGACAAATACCTCTTCGCCGACGCGCAGCACGCGCAGGCCGCCAAGGCGTACCAGCTTGTCACCCTGCTTCAGCGCGTCGTAGATCTCATCTGGCTGATACGGCGGCTCCGGCGGAGAGACGTCCAGCTCGTGGCGCGACTGGGAGATAAACTCACCAAACCACTGCTGGAACTGCGCTGGCTGGTTAATCAGCTCAAGCATCATGCCGCGCAGCTTATCCAGCTCCTGAGGCAGGATATCCGCCGGGTGCTCCCGCGACGGCACGTCCGGATCGCTATAGCGGTGGCTACCCAACTCGCGCTGCAATACATAGTCCGCGAAACCGCTGATCATCTCCCGACCGCTGGGTGCGCGGAAGCCCACCGAGTAGTTCATTGAGTTTTCAAGGGAGTAGCCCTCGTGCGGGTAGGCAGGGGGAATATAGAGGATATCGCCCGGCTCCAGCTCTTCATCAATGATCGCCTCAAAAGGATCAACCTGTAGCAGATCCGGGTGCGGACAGTGCTGCTTCATCGGCACCTTATCGCCCACGCGCCAGCGGCGGCGGCCGGTACCCTGAATAATAAACACGTCGTACTGATCGAGATGTGGACCCACGCCGCCTCCCGGGACGGAGAAAGAGATCATCAGATCGTCAATACGCCAGTCCGGCAGCGCCCGGAAGGGGCGCATCAGCGCGGCGCTCTGCTCGTGCCAATGATCCACCGCCTGCACCAGCAGCGACCAGTTGGTTTCACCCAGGTGATCGTAGCTCTCAAAGGGGCCGTGGCTGACGTTCCATTTACCATCCTGATGACTGACCAGGCGGCTGTCGACTTCGCTCTCCATCGCCAGTCCAGCCAGCTCATCCGGCGAGAGGGGATCGATAAAGTTGGCTATGCCTCGCTTCAGCACCACCGGGCGTTTTTGCCAGTAACGCTGAATAAAATCGGGCCAGTCGAGTGTTAGTTGATATTCCATATTAGTTTCCCGGTCTCGTGTCTGACTCGGATTATAACGGATGGCAACACGCCTGCGTGTTTAATTCGTTAATTATCCCCAGCGCTCTCCTGCTGACGGGCAAATATAGCCTCCATCCGTGCGCCGCCAAGCGGGCTTTCGCCAGCAACGATCTCCCCGTCGTACTGCTCCACGATCTCCCGGGCGACAGCTAAGCCCACGCCCTGGCCGGGTCGCAGGGTATCGGCCCGTTGACCACGGTCGAAAATGGTCTCCCGCAGGCTGACCGGAATACCGGGGCCATCATCATCAATGATAATGTGCAGCCGATCGTCGGACTGCCGGGCGGACACCTCAACAAACTCCAGACAGTATTTGCAGGCGTTATCCAGCAGGTTACCCATCACCTCCATCAAATCATTTTTCTCGCCGACAAAGCTGATCTCCGGGGAGATATCGAGAGTGATGACCACCCCTTTACGCTGATAGACCTTATTCAGAGCTGAGGTCAGGCTGTCCAGCAACGCCGCGACCGGATGCAGTTCGCGGCTGAGCATAATACTGCCGCCGCGCATGCTGGCCCGGTGCAGATAGTAGCCTATCTGCTGGGAGATACGGCTGATCTGTTCCAGCATCACCGGCTCGGCGTCGCTCACGCTCAACCTGTTGCTGCGCAGCGAGCGCAGCGTGCTTTGCAGCACCGCCAGCGGCGTTTTTAGGCTGTGGGTGAGATCGGTAAGGGTGGTGCGATACTTGTCGTAGCGCTCGCGTTCGCTTTTTACCAGGCGATTGAGGTTACGTACCAGACTGACCAGCTCGCGCGAGGTCTCCGGGTTCAGGCGCTCGCGGTAGTGATCCTCCAGCTCGCGTACCTCTTTTGCCAGGGCTTCAATAGGCCGCAGGCTCCAGCGCGCCGCCATCCACAGCAGAGGAATAACCAGTAGCAGGTTGGCGATCACCACGTAGATAAACCAGTTCCAGACCTGATGCGCCTGCTTGAGCTCGTCGGGCACGGTGTCGATCACCACAATGGTCATCGGTGGCATGTGAGCCGTTGCGGGGTAATAGTTCACCGCCACCGAGTGGGTGGTTTCACTATCGTGGTCGTTGGCACGTAGGTCGCTGAGCGCTTTCTGTGCGGACGGATCGCCGCTAATTAAGACGCTGGTGGCGTCGGCGTCGGCTTCAATCTCATGAAAACCGTCGACTTTTAGCCACTCAGGGCGGATGCGCTGCACCAGCCACGGCACGCTGCGCTGGGACCACAGCAGCTGACCCTGCTGGTCATAGATCAGCGCCACGGTAGGGCCGTGCAGATTCAGGTTCTCAGGCAGCTCAATACTGAAGCGCTGGTTATCCCACCTCGAAAGGGTATAGAAGAGATTGCTCTCACCGCGCAGCAGGCGAAAGGTAGTCTTGTCAAAGCTGACGCTGTAGCCCACCAGCGCCACCAGGCCGTAGGAGAGGGAGAGCACCAGCACCACGGCGGCGGTGGCAAGCAGAAAGCGGACCCGCAGGGAGAGCGGCAGCAGGTGCCGCCGGAGCTTTTTCATGAATGCAGTTCGAACAGATAGCCCTGGCCGCGCACGGTATTAATCACGTCATGAGGATACTGCGCCTGGATCTTTTTCCGCAGGCGGCCCATCAGTACGTCGATGGTATGGCTCTCACGCAGCTCGGCGTCCGGATAGAGCTGTAGCATCAGAGCATCTTTGCTGACAACCTTGCCGCTATTGCGGATCAGCGTCTCCATAATGGTGTACTCGAAAGCGGTCAGCTTGATCACCTCGTCATTGATAGAGAGCTCCCGGCGCGAAAGATCGACCTGGAAAGGCGGCATGGAGATAACCTGCGAGGCGTGGCCGCCGTTGCGGCGCATCAGGGCCTGCATACGGGCGGCCACCTCTTCAATATGGAACGGCTTGGTGACGTAATCATCGGCCCCGGCGCTCAGCACCTCGACCTTGTCCTGCCACCCTTCGCGGGCGGTAAGCACCAGCACGGGGAGGGTAACATCATGGCTGCGCCAGCGGCGGATCAGCGACAGTCCATCCTCATCCGGCAGGCCGAGATCGACAATGGCGATATCGGGAAGGTGTTCATTTAAATAGTAATCTGCTTCCTTTGCATCTTCGGCGGCGTCAACCTGATGTCCCAGCTCCTGAAGCTGCACTTTCAGGTGGTGGCGCAGCAAAGGGTTGTCCTCTACGACGAGTACGCGCATTGTCCGAACTCCCATGTATTCTTATTGTGAATAGTTTAACGCGAATTAGTGATTATGAGGCGATCGGAATCAACAGAGAGTAAACCAGCGGGAAGCAGCCTGCTCCCATAGCGAGAGCAGGCTAAAAGAGAGGAAATTATTTCAGCTCATCAACCATGGTAATGGCCCGACCGATATAGTTGGCAGGGGTCATGGCTTTGAGGCGGGTTTTTTCCTCTTCCGGCAGCGCAAGGCTATCGATAAACTGCTTCATACCTTCAGCGTCGACGCGTTTGCCGCGAGTCAGCTCTTTTAATTTTTCGTACGGCTTTTCGATACCGTAGCGGCGCATTACCGTCTGGATCGGCTCAGCCAGCACTTCCCAGTTGTGATCCAGCTCGTCAAGCAGACGATCGCGATTCACTTCCAGCTTGCTCACGCCTTTCAGCGTCGACTGGTAGGCGATCAGCGCGTAGCCGATGCCCACGCCAAGGTTACGCAGCACCGTGGAGTCGGTGAGGTCGCGCTGCCAACGGGAGACCGGCAGCTTAGCCGCCAGGTGTTGCAGCACCGCGTTAGAGAGGCCCAGGTTGCCTTCGGAGTTTTCGAAGTCGATAGGGTTAACCTTGTGCGGCATAGTCGAGGAGCCAATCTCACCGGCGATCGTCTTCTGTTTAAAGTGGTTCAGGGCGATGTATCCCCAGACGTCACGGTCAAAGTCGATCAGAATGGTGTTAAAGCGCGCCATGCAGTCAAACAGCTCGGCAATATAGTCGTGCGGCTCGATCTGGGTGGTGTAGGGGTTCCACTGGATGCCAAGAGAGGTCACAAACTCTTCGCTGAACTGGTGCCAGTCTACTTCCGGGTAAGCCGCGATGTGGGCGTTATAGTTACCTACCGCGCCGTTGATTTTACCGAGGATCTCCACCTGGGCGAGCTGGCGGAACTGACGTTCCATCCGGTAGGCCACGTTGGCCATCTCTTTACCCATGGTTGACGGCGTGGCCGGCTGGCCGTGAGTGCGTGAGAGCAGGGGGATATCGCGATACTGCACCGCCAGATCTTTCACCGCATCGATAATCTTGCGCCAGTAGGGCAGAACCACCTCTTCCCGGGCGGTATGCAGCATCAGGGCATGGGAGATGTTATTGATATCTTCCGAGGTGCAGGCGAAGTGGATGAACTCGGAGACCGCGTGCAGGGCCGGAACGTCGGCTACTTTCTCTTTCAGAAAATACTCGACCGCTTTCACGTCATGGTTGGTGGTGCGCTCAATAGTTTTGATACGCGCGGCGTCTTCTTCGCTGAATTCCGCAACAATCTTATCAAGGTAACCGTTTGCGTCGGCAGCAAAAGCAGGAACTTCCTTGATAGCTGCATGTGCCGCCAGCTTTTGTAGCCAGCGTACTTCTACCTGAACACGAAACTTCAGCAGGCCGTATTCGCTGAAGATCTCGCGTAGCGCGCTGACTTTATCGCCGTAGCGTCCATCGACAGGGGAAACGGCGGTCAGTGAGGATAATTCCATAAGACAAAACTCCGGGACGTTAACAATGGGCAAGAATTTGTTTCGCCTGCGTGGACAGACGATTACGGGAAAACATCAGCTGCAGACGGCCACCGCCGACCTGGTGCCAGAGCACGGCGGCGCGGATACCAGCCAGCAGCGAGGCGCGGACTTTAGCCTGCACCTGAGCGCTTTGCAGCACCGCCGGGGTGCCGGTGACTTGAATACGCGGACCAAGAGGGCTTATGACATCAACATAGATCGCGGCCATCGCGCTTAACAGCGTGTCGGAGTGCAGGTCGAAGTGTTCAAGCTGGCGCTGTAACCCGGCAATGCGATTGCCCAGCTCATCCATCGCGCCTTTACCTGCGGCGAGCTTACGCTCCAGCACCATCAGGCTCAGTGTGTAGCGCGTCAGCTCGGCATTCAGCCCCTGACGGCTGCTGGCGTTGAGCACGCCGAGCAGGGTCTCAAGGCCCATGCGCAGATTAGCTTCGCTGCCGCCAAATACCGCCAGCGTGGAGTCCGGATTCTGGTCAATCACGCTGTTCAGCGAGACATGCAGCGCGTCGGAATCGCAGGTACCCTGGTGTGCCAGCTGCTGTACCAGACGGGCCGACTGACAGATCCCTGCCAGCGCGATGGTGATATCATAATAGTTCTTCGCCACACTCACTCCTTGTATCCCCGCCGCCTTACGTGCCACGGGGAGAATGCTCTACGTTAAACCGGCAGCGGCAGGCGCTGCTCAATAATGCCGCCGCCCAGGCAAACTTCACCGCTGTAGAAAACAGCGGACTGGCCCGGCGTGACGGCAGCCACCGGCTCGTCAAAACGGACCTCGATACGTTCGTCATTCAGCGCGGTGACCGTGCAGGGAATATCAGTCTGGCGATAGCGCGTTTTCACCGTGCAGTGCAGCGTGCCGGTAAAGGTTTCGCGATCGACCCAGTGCAGCTGCTGGGCAATCAGGCCCACCGACATCAGGCGCGGATGATCGTGACCCTGGGCGACGATCAGTACGTTATTCTCAACGTCTTTATCGACCACGTACCATGGGTCTTCGCTACCCTCTTTGGTGCCGCCAATACCGAGGCCTTTACGCTGGCCGAGGGTGTGATACATCAGCCCCTGGTGCTCGCCAATCTCGTCGCCGTCAACGGTGATGATTTTACCCGGCTGGGCAGGCAGGTAGCGACCCAGGAACTCGCGGAATTTACGCTCGCCGATAAAGCAGATCCCGGTAGAATCTTTCTTCTTAGCGGTGATCAGACCCAGCTCTTCAGCAATTTTCCGCACCTCGGGCTTCTCCAGCTCGCCGACCGGGAAGAGGCTCTGGGCGATCTGTTCGTGGCCGAGGGTATAGAGGAAGTAACTCTGGTCTTTGTTGCCGTCCAGCCCGCGCAGCAGACGGCTTTTGCCGTCAACGTCTGCCCGGCGCACGTAGTGGCCGGTGGCGATGTAGTCCGCGCCGAGATCTTCAGCAGCGAACTCGAGGAAGGCTTTAAATTTGATCTCTTTGTTGCAGAGGATATCCGGGTTTGGCGTGCGTCCGGCCTTGTACTCTTCGAGGAAGTGCTCAAAGACGTTATCCCAGTACTCTGCGGCAAAGTTAACGGTGTGCAGCTCAATGCCGAGCTTGTCGCACACCGCTTGCGCATCCGCAAGATCGGCGGCGGCGGTGCAGTATTCCTCGCCGTCATCCTCTTCCCAGTTCTTCATGAACAGGCCTTCCACCTTATAGCCCTGCTGTTGCAGCAGGTAGGCAGAGACGGAAGAGTCGACACCGCCGGACATCCCGACGATCACTTTTTTTGGGCTTTCAGACATAGAATACTCGCGACATTAAACTTCAAGGCGGCGTATTCTATCATGCCAGCGCGCCTCAGGCATCACTTGTAAAAGGCCAGTTAAATTCGCCGATCAGCGCCAGCGGATAGCGCTGCCCGCTTTGGTAACAGCGGATACTCTCCGCCACCAGCGGCGAGCGCAGGTTGGAAGCGCTTAAAATCTCATCGGCGCTGACCCACAGGCAGCGATCGATATCGCCATCGTTAGGCCAGGTAGCGCACGTTTCGTTAAGCTCGATGGCAAACAGAAAGCGCAGGAAGGGGGTATTATCCGGGGCAATCCACTGGTGCATGCGGATAAAGTGCTGGGGTACGGCATCGATGCCGGTCTCTTCCCAAAGCTCGCGTGCCGCGGCCTGTACCAGCGTTTCATTTGCTTCCAGGTGTCCGGCAGGCTGGTTCCAGAGCGCCTTATCGTTAATGGTCTCTTCAACCACGAGAAACTTGCCCTGGGCATGCACTACGCAAGCAACGGTTACGTGCGGTTTAAACATACTCTCTTCCTTATTCAGCAATATCTCGCCACTCACCGTTAGCGAGATTTTCCAGCGTGTAATTCCCCATAGCGTAACGGATTAGGCGCAGCGTGGGAAAACCAACGTGCGCAGTCATGCGTCTGACCTGGCGGTTACGCCCTTCATAGAGAGTGATTTTCAGCCAGGCGGTAGGAATAGATTTACGTTCGCGGATCGGCGGATTGCGAGGCCAGAGCCACGCTGGCTCGCTGACCAACTCGACACCCGCGGGCAAGGTAGGGCCATCGTTGAGCGTCACCCCGTTACGCAGCGCCGTCAGCGCCTTCTCGTCGGGTTCGCCCTCAACCTGAACGTAGTAGATCTTCCCGGTGCGCTTACCCGGCTGCGTCAGCCGCGCCTGCAATGCGCCGTCGTTGGTCAGAACCAGCAACCCTTCGCTGTCACGATCGAGACGGCCTGCGGCGTAGACGTCGGCAACGGGAATAAAATCTTTCAACGTGTTGCGGCCAGCCTCGTCGGTAAACTGCGGCAACACATCGTAGGGTTTATTAAACAAAATCACACGTTTTGGGTGGTTTTTGCCGTTACGTTTGGTGGGTTGTTGTGAGCTGAATCGCTTAACCCGGTGATCTGTAAAAGAAGTTTTGCGCATGGTATTTTCAGATGTTATCAATTGCCGCATTATAGCGGAATAACTTGCGCCTTTCATGCCAGCCGACAATCAGTTAGTATTGACAGGCCCATTACAATTTATTAACAAAACAGCAGAACGAAAACACGCTCGAACTCGAAGGAGAGGTGAATGGAAAGCAAAGTAGTTGTTCCGGCGGAAGGTAGTAAGATCACCCTGCAAGACGGCAAGCTGAACGTGCCTAACAATCCGATCATCCCGTTTATCGAAGGTGATGGTATCGGTGTGGACGTCACGCCGCCGATGATCAAGGTGGTCGATGCCGCCGTGCAAAAGGCCTACAACGGTGAGCGTAAAATTTCCTGGATGGAAATTTATACCGGTGAGAAATCGACCCAGGTGTATGGCCAGGATGTCTGGCTGCCGACTGAGACCCTGGATCTGATCCGTGAGTATCGTGTAGCAATCAAAGGTCCGTTGACTACTCCAGTCGGCGGCGGTATTCGTTCCCTGAACGTTGCCCTGCGCCAGGAGCTTGACCTTTACGTCTGCCTGCGTCCGGTACGTTACTACCAGGGGACGCCAAGCCCGGTTAAACACCCGGAGCTGACCGACATGGTGATCTTCCGTGAAAACTCAGAAGACATCTACGCCGGTATTGAGTGGAAAGCCGACAGCGCTGACGCTGAGAAAGTGATCAAATTCCTGCGCGAAGAGATGGGCGTGAAGAAAATTCGCTTCCCTGAACATTGCGGTATCGGCATCAAGCCGTGCTCGGAAGAGGGTACCAAACGTCTGGTGCGCGCTGCCATTGAGTATGCGATCACCAACGACCGTGACTCCGTGACCCTGGTGCACAAAGGCAACATCATGAAGTTCACCGAAGGCGCATTCAAAGACTGGGGCTACCAGCTGGCTCAGGAAGAGTTCGGTGGTGAACTGATCGACGGCGGCCCGTGGCAGAAGATTAAAAACCCGAACACCGGCAAAGAGATCATCATTAAAGATGTGATCGCCGATGCGTTCCTGCAGCAGATCCTGCTGCGTCCGGCCGAATATGACGTGATTGCCTGTATGAACCTGAACGGTGACTACATCTCCGACGCCCTGGCAGCTCAGGTTGGCGGGATCGGCATCGCACCGGGTGCGAACATTGGCGACGAGTGCGCACTGTTTGAAGCAACCCATGGTACTGCACCGAAATACGCAGGCCAGGACAAGGTCAACCCAGGCTCGATCATCCTCTCCGCTGAGATGATGCTCCGCCACATGGAGTGGTTCGAAGCCGCAGACCTGATCGTTAAAGGCATGGAAGGCGCGATTAACAACAAAACCGTGACCTATGACTTTGAACGTCTGATGGACGGCGCTAAACTGCTGAAATGCTCAGAGTTTGGTGACGCGATCGTCGCGAATATGTAATCAGCTCCGCGGTTAGATGATAACGGGAGCCAGTGTGCTCCCGTTTTTTATTGCCGCTAATACCCCTTCAGCACACCAAGCAACGTGCTGCGCTGCCTGAACCACGCCGCAAAGAAGCCGATGATAATGAGAAACTCGGCAAGATCGCCGCCATAATACATCCACTGCGCGGCCGCCTGTATCTCCTCAAGGCTGGCCGAGGTGCCCTGCGGGTACCCATACCCGTACATTAGCTTGCCAAGAATCGCGTGCGCGGCGGTAGCTAAGAAAATCACTATCAGCCGGACGTTTCTCGACGGACGATGGGGGGCAGGATCCGGCCCGGCGACCGACCAGGTAAACAGGTAGCCGGAGAGGACAAAATGCACGTGGAGAAAAATAAACAGCACGGGATCGCCCATGCTCAACGCGTAAAAGGGAGTGAGGTAGAGCAGGTACATCCCGCCTATATCCAGAAACGCAGCGGTAACCGGGTGGATCAAAAAACGTATCGGGCGAATGCGGAGCAAGTTCATAATGCCGCGAGCCGTACGCGCGGGCACGCTGCGTAGCAAAAGCGAACCCGGTGCGCCAAATACCAGCCCGAGAGGTCCAAACATCCCTAAAAACAGGTGCTGCAACATATGGCCGCGCAGATCGTGATGGGCCCAGCTTGCCAGAGGCGGCAGCATGGCGGCCACGATCAACAGGGTTCCAGCGGTAAAGCTGGCGATGCGCCAGGTGCTCCAGCGAGCGGTACGGCGTATGCGCAGGGCGGCGAAGAGATAAAAGCAGAGCAGCACCAGAGGAACAATCACCAGTAGAATGAACAGCGCGAAAGAAGGTGCGCTTTCTGGATGGTGCATCATCGGCTCCACGACTCAACCCCTTGCCATACGTTGTGCGCGACGCCATATCAAATAACCTGCCAGTAACAGCAGCAGAGCAACCCCGTTCCAGATAAGGTCGTAGAGCAGAACGTTGTCAACGTAGCGGATCTGATGCAGCCTGAGCAGCTTGTGATCGACAATCCCGTCAAACAGCTGAAAACCACCCATGCCAAAAACGAATCCTGCCCATGCGGCTGTCCGGTTTAGCGTGCCGCGGCGATGAAGCCTGGCAAACATAAAAAAGCCGAGCACAAATAAGATCAGCTCAGCGGAGTGCAGCAGCCCATCCGAGAGCAGGCTAAAAGCCGGCGTACCCCAGTCAAAAAAGTGATGCCAGGCGAGAATCTGATGGAACACCACCTCATCAATCGCCGCCATCATACCGATGCCAAGTGGAACGGTGGCTGTTAGCGATCGTTTTAAGTCGGAATGACGAGCAGACGTTAATGGCGGCATTGCGCTCTCCTGAGCAAGATTAAAATCTTAATTAAGAAGCGTAGTTGAAAACAACCGGGTTCCGGAGACATGTTGCTGGCAAAGGTGCTAATCTGCTGATTTGTTAAGGCTGTTTGATAATCAGAGGGAAATTATCCGCAATGGAGATTACGTTAGTAAGGCATGGCAAACCCGATTTGAAGAAGTCTGGCAGCGTGAGTGCGGCAGGCATGGGAGAGTGGGTATTGGCATACGATGCGTCCCGTATTTCTGGCTCGCCAGGGTCTGCGGCCAACGCGGCGTGTCAAAACAGTAATCTCATCGTCAGCAGTCCGCTTCCTCGGGCAACTTCCTCCCTTGAGACCCTGGGCGTGAAGCCGGATCTTATTTTAAATGAGCTGAGCGAAGCTCCACTGCCCATCTTCAACGTACCGACGATTAAACTGTCGCCATCACTGTGGCTAATACTCTTCAGGCTGCTATGGCTGGCAGGCGCTTCGTCGAGCAGTGAGTCCTGCTCTGATGCGAAACAGAGAGCTAAAAGAGTCGCCGATCGCCTAACGGCGCTGGCCGATGAACACGATCGCGTTCTCAGCATGGGGCACGGCATCATGAACAAACTGATATCCAAAGAGCTGGAGCGTGCTGGCTGGGAAAAAGTGACGGATGGGAAACCGGGTTACTGGGGAACGGTAAGATACTGCTATAAAACGTGAGCCAGATGAATCTTCTTTCTCATCACCGTAGCGTAAAGATTGCATAATGCGACAAAATGTCGCATATTGATTTGCGCACGCTTTGCATACAAATTTTCCACGCAAGGTGATTAAATCCGGGAGACAGGTGATATGGCCATAAGCATTCGTTTAGACGACGACTTCGTTAGCGACGTAAAGATTCATGCTGAAGCTGCAAACCGCAGCGTTCCCAGGCAAATTGAGCACTGGGCAAAAATAGGGCGGATTGCGGAGGATAACCCCGACCTTCCCTATAGCTTTATCAGTGAAACCCTGCTGGCGCAAAGCGAAGTTAAAAACCAGAAGGTAACGCGATATGCCAGAAGGACAGGGCGTTCAAAAGATTGATGTTTATCAGAGTCGCCGTTTCGAAAAAGCACTGGATAAACTTCCTGCCACCTTACTGAAGGTGGTGGAGGATAAAATCGATAAAATCATTGATAACCCAGCTATAGGCGAGCAGAAGAGAGGCGACCTCAGTTTTCTCTGGGTTCATAAATTTCAGCTGAATAAACAGCAGGTGCTTCTGGGATATAGTTGGGTCAAGGGTAAGCTGGAGCTATACCTGCTCAGCATCGGCCCGCACGAAAATTTCTATTAAGATCAGAAAAATAATCGAAAGGGCGACTTGAAGCTTATCGGTTAATCAAGAAAACAAAAACGGGAGCCAGTCGGTTCCCGTTTTTATTACCTATGACAACCCGGTCTGAAACAGCGTCAAAACCAGTTGTACTTAGAAGAGAGTGTCAGAAAGAGACCCGCTGCGGCTAACACATTCAGCAAGACTACCGTTCTGCTTGATACATTCATTGTTGCGTCCTTTCGGTTAAGTGACGGGGAGTTTAAACCAATTCAATGAAGTAAAAACTACCAAAAATAGTGTATGCCAAACGACAATGATTTCACGATGATTGCCGGACATTTACAATGAGAGAAGTATAGACGGCGATCGTCTGACGTAAAGTATGATTTAGGCATCTTTTACATAACCATGGAGAAACCCCGTGACCATTTATGACTCCCTGCTGGCGTTTACGCTGGCTGCCGCGCTGCTTACCCTGACGCCAGGGCTGGATACCGCGCTGGTGTTGCGCACCGCCTCGGTGGAGAGCCGGGCACAGGCGTTTAAAGTGGCACTGGGTATCAATGCCGGCTGCTTTATCTGGGGAGCAATGGTGGCGTTTGGTCTCGGAGCGCTAATCGCCGTCTCTGAACTGGCCTATTCGATTCTAAAATACTGCGGCGCGGCCTACCTCTGCTGGCTGGGAGTAAACATGCTGCTGAGCCGCGGAGGTGGGTTAACCGCCGCGGTGGAGGGCAATGCGCCAAAAGCAAAGCAGAGCGGGTTTATGAAGGGGCTGCTGGGTAATCTGTTAAACCCTAAAATGGGCGTTTTTTACGTCTCCTTCTTACCGCAGTTTATTCCCCATGGTCAGCCGTTAATCGCCTGGACCTTTGGGCTGGTGGCGATCCACGTGGTGTTGGGCCAGACATGGTCGACGGTACTGATTCTGGCGACGCGCCCGCTGGGCCGCTTCCTGAAGCGCAGCGCGGTAATGCGCTGGATGGATCGCACGACCGGCACGCTGTTTATTCTCTTTGCCGCTAAACTCGCGCTGAGTAAACGCTAACAGGTTCCACGGCGCAGCAGGCCAGGTAGCTTATCTATTGCACTGCCTTTTGCCAGCCAGGCCGGGATCTCCGCGGCGGGGATCGGCCTGGAGAAGTAGTACCCCTGCGCCTCGTCGCAGCCATACTCTTTCAGCATCATGGCGGTTTGCCGATCTTCAACCCCCTCCGCCAGCACCAGATAGTTCAGCTCCTTTAGCATCATGATGACATTGCGAGCGATAATCCGGCTATCAGAGTCAGAGACAATCTGGCTGATGAGCGAACGATCGAGCTTGATAATGTCGATGGGAATGCGCCGCAGATAGCTGATGTTGCTATAACCTGCGCCGAAATCATCCAGCAGGATTTTAAAACCCTTCTTCTTCAACTGGTCAAGCTCATATAGCGCCTCATCGCTCTCCAGCACCTTTTCTGTCTCCAGACATTCGATGCGCAGATCCGCGACGGTGAGTCCCGCGCGTATAAGTTTCTTCTCCAGCTCGTCGGCAAAGCCGTGGCGCGAAAAGTCGCTCACCGTGACGTTAATTGAAATGGGCAGGCCAATTCTGGCTCTGCGCCAGGCCTGAAGCTGGGCAATGACGGTTTTAATTACCCAGTGGGTAATATCCGTCATCAGGCTGGTCTTCTCTGCAAGCTGAACGATGGTGGAGGGTGGCACGTTGCCCTGGATCGGATGATGCCAGCGAAGCAGCGCTTCACAACCCTCCGTCAGGCCGGTGTGCAGTGAAATTTTCGGCTGGTAGACCATATAGAGCTGATCTTTCGCTTTGATCGCCTCGCTCAGATCGTGCAGCAGCCGAAAATGATTATTACGCTTCTGGTCGAGGATCGGATCGAATGCCAGAACGGGAATTTGCTGGCGCATCGCCTCGTGCAGGGCGCTGATCGCCTGGCGCAGGATCTCATGCGGATCGCTATCCTGCGGAATGAAGTTAACGTAGCCGGTATGCACCTTAAGATTAATATCGATGTCGCCACGGATCTGCGCCTCGATATCCGGCAGGGATTCTGCCCTCTGGATCAGCGTCCGGGCAACATCGGCGCCTACCAGCACGGCGTAACGGCCAGGGGCAAAGGCAAACAGCGTCATCCGCGAGGGCAGCTTCAGACGCAGACGTAGCAGCGGACCAAACCCGCGTAGCATCTTCTCTACTTCCGGAACGCCCAGGTAGCGCGCCAGCTCATAGGCGCGGGGCATATCAATGCAGTCGAAGAGGATCAGTGACCAACGCTGCGCATTCCTATCCTGCTCCAGCTTCTCTATCTCTTTCAGGAGGAACTGACGGTTGGGCAGCCCGGTCAGGCCGTCAATACGGCCTAATGAGTACCAGGCCTCAAGATAGGTGCTTGCAAGGGCGGCGACGCGCAGAAAATTTTCAATCTGTTCAGACGTTGGGAAGATTGTTTGAGCATGGCTAACGCACAGCGTGCCCAGCACAAATCCCTCTTTGGTTTGCAGAGGCGCGGCGGCGTAGAAGATAACCTGGTTTCTGGTCACCAGGGAGTGGCTGGCAAAGCGGCTATCGGTACGGGTATCGTAGCAGATCACGGTTTCAGCGCTGGCGACAGCATACTGGCACATCGTTTCGGGGATAGGTGATTTTTGTTGCAGTCGGGAGATGTTCTTTACATATTTAATATATTGATACTGGTCGTCGAAAATGGTGACGAAGCATCCGCTAACACCCATTATATCGCTAGCCAGATTCGCAAACTCGCCCAGGGCGGTATCTCTCGCTTTATCATGCTTACGTAAGAGCGCAAGTGCCGCCAGTCTTTTTGTTTCGTTTTTGTTAAGTCCGCCGAACATGTATGAGCTCCTGCTCAGATTACGATCTGAAACATTCAAAATCAGTACTGACGCAATATTATTTGTAACACCAAATTAACATGTCATCCACGCGTTAATGCTTTTTAAGCATAGCCGATGTCAATACGGTAAAAGCACCATTGAGATGAGGGAGTGAGGCATAGAATATATCGTCTACAGGCAGATTGCGGGCAGACGATATAAAGAACCAGGGGGATCGAGAGGGATTACCACCAGCCCAGCTGCGTGCCGGCGACAACGACAATTGCCACGATAAGCATAATAACGGTTGTTTTCTTCACGCGTTGCTCCTGAAAGATCGCTAAATAATAAATTAATCCAGAACAATAAAGGGGCTTTTTTGCCGACTTTTCTTCTCCTGATACATGGCGACATCGGCCATGCGCAGGGCAGTATCGGCGTCGGTCTGCGTTGGGTCAATCTCTACAATACCGATACTGGCACCGGGGTAGTAGATCCGTACATCCCCCAGGGTGTAATCACCGGTAATATACTCGCTCAGGCGCGCCTTGAGTTCGCTAAGGTAGGTCTCGTCGCTTTTACCACGGGCGCTGCCTGGACAGGCAAGCATAAACTCATCGCCGCCCAGCCTGCCAGCGATGTCGTTGCTGTCGCACTGACGCATAATCCGCTGACCCACCTGAACCAGAAACATATCGCCTACGTCATGACCAAAGCTGTCGTTAATTGACTTAAAGTTATCAAGATCGATAAAGGCGATGATCACCGGCACATCAAGATGGCGTGCCAGCGAAAAGAGGGTGGTGAGATTGTCAAAGATTGCCCGCCGGTTAGGCAGGCCGGTGAGCGCATCGGTGTAGGAGTGGGCAATCAGCGCCGCGTTGGCCTCCCGCAGCTGTGTTACCAGCGACTCTTTCTGGATCGCCTGAGAAATTAGCCCGGCAAAGAGATGCAGAACCTGGTTCGCCCGCACGCTTAGCGTATGGGTTTCTGCGCTGGCCGCGCAAAGCGTGCCGTACAGCGACCCGTCAGCCAGATGGACAGGCGTACTGAGATAGGTTTTGATGCCCAGCGCACGGGCCGGTTCGCAGTCGCCCCACTGCTCGGCAACGTTACTGCTAAAAAAACGTTCATCATCCAGCGCGCGTTTGCAGAGCGTATCGCCCCAGGAAACGGAGAACCCCTCTGGAATATTCATCTGCTTGCTGTTCCGGGCATACAAAATATGCTGCAGACGGGCATCAATATCGATTTTGGTCAGGTAGGTTGACTCCATCTCGGTCACCAGCTCAAGCATCTCCAGCAGCTGGCGGACCAGGCTTTCAACGGTTTGTTCACTAGAGAGCGTTTCCGAGACGCGAGCCAGAATAATATCTGACATGACTATCTTTTACTCCCGTATAAAGGCAATAACCCCTTATACGTTATGGTGAATATTTGGACTATGTGTACAATTAAACATGAAAACCAGCAGATTCATATATCATGTTTTCTCATCTGCAAAAAAATAGCAGAGGTTTTGATCGCGGCCATGAATTACTGTCGTGACAATGACCTGTCTCCCGGAGTAAAATTTCCGTTAGGAATTATCCTAACCGCAAATTCTATTTTTTCGTGAACGAGAGAGCTATGTTTCAGTTAAAACCGGGCAGCCTGGCAATGATTATTGGCGCACAAACTCCAGCTGGACGCCGCAATATTGGTAAATCCGTGGAGTTGTTTGCGCTGTGCCAGCCGGGAGAACGTTTTCTTAACCCGGTTAACGGCGTGATGACCGACATGCCGGTTACCGCTCCCCGTGCGCTATGGCTGGTGACAGGAGACGTCGTGGCCTTTGACGGCCAGCAGGGATTTGCATTTGTTCGTGCCGAGCATCTGATGCCGCTTCTACCGGACTCAATGCCGGAGGAGGCCGATGCCCGCGAGTGGTGTTAAGCTGCATCGTGCGCGTTGATCCAGGCAACCAGCGCGGGCAGTTCCTGCTCTGAAAATACCTTAATGCCATGTTCAGCCAGCAGCGCCGCCGCTACGCCCATCCCCGGCTGGCGTTGACCACTAAAGCTCCCGTCGTAAATAGCACGGCTGCCGCAGGTCGGGCTGCCGTCGGTTAACAGCGCCACGTGACAGCCCGCGTCCTGCGCTGCACGCAGTGCCAGCCAGGCCGCCAACTGATAGTGTCCGGTGACGTCCGTACCGTCGCTCTCTATGATGTGGGCCGTACTCTGCATTACGTCCATCCCATTGCCGCCGCTAATTTCCGCTGAAAGACGCGGTACCGGCAGTCCAGCGGCAAGTTCAGGGCAGTGGATCACCAGCCGCCCCTCCTGTTGCCAGCGTGCAAGAGTTTCCTCTATTGCCTGTTTTTCACTGCCGTTATAGCGCACCTTAAAGCCCATCAGGCAGGCGCTTACGAGGATCTTCGTTTTCATGGTTTCAGAGACGGCGAGGGGAGAAGAGCCACAGGGTAATACAGCGGTATGAGAAAAGCTGTAATTCGCCGCCCACCCATTTTAAGGTATTGTGATATCAGTAAAAGATCGGTAGTCTGAGGTTCCTTATGTTATCCCTAATTTGCCCCTGACGTAAGGACTCCTGCATGGAACACACTCCTCCGAAAGAAACGTTGCGCATTGCCCTTGTGGGCGACTATAACCCTGACGTTGTTGCGCACCAGGCTATCCCTCTGGCCATTGATGACGCCGCCGCCGTGCAGGAGCTGACTGCCGATTATGACTGGCTGGCAACAGATGAGATTGGCAGCGCGGACGATTTAGTCGGCTATGACGCCATTTGGGTCGTGCCGGGCAGCCCCTATAAAAGTGCTGAAGGCGCGTTTACCGCCATCCGCTATGCCCGGGAGAACGGCGTGCCGTTTCTCGGCACCTGCGGCGGATTCCAGCACGCGCTGATCGAGTATGCTCGTAACGTAATGGGCTGGGACGATGCGGCCCACGCTGAAACCGACAGCGAAGGCCGAATGGTTGTGACCCCGCTGGCCTGCTCGCTGGTAGAGCAAACCGGCACGATCGAGCTGCGAGCCAATACGCTGATTGCCCGCGCCTACGGAAAAGATGCCATTGATGAAGGCTATCATTGCAACTACGGGGTTTCGCCGGAGTTCACTGCCGAGCTGGATAAGAGCGATCTTCGGGTCACCGGCTGGGATGAAGAGGGTGAAGTACGTGCCGTTGAGCTGGTCACGCACCCGTTCTTTGTTGTGACCCTGTTCCAGCACGAGCGCGCAGCGCTGAGCGGACGCCCGTCTCCGCTGGTTCATGCCCTGCTGCGCGTTGCCAGTAATTAACTGTTGGCTTATCGGGCGTTGATCTCGCGATCGCGTCCGGCAAAGACACCAAATACGGCCATCACCACCGAGAGCAGGGCACAGGCGATGAGCGGAATATGCCAGTCGCCGCTGGCGTCGTGGATCTTACCCATCAGCGGCGGGCCAAACGCCGCCAGCAGATAGCCTACCGACTGGGCCATGCCGGAGAGGGCCGCAGCCTGATGCGCCGAACTGGCGCGCAGGCCGATAAAGGTCAGACCGAGGATCATTGTTGCCCCCGAGCCGAAGCCAAAGATAACCGTCCACAGCACCGCATGGGTGGGGATCAGCCACAGCCCGGCGGCGCTGACGGCGCACATCAACGCCACCATGGCGGCGATGCTGCGTTGATCGCGCAGGCGGTGCAGAATAAGCGGAATAGCAATGCCCGGCGCGGCGGTTGCCAGCTGTAGCAGGCCGTGGAGGGAGCCCGCCTGGGTTTCGCTGTAGCCCAGGCTAAGCAGGATAGCCGGTAGCCAACCGATAACCACATAGTAAATCAGCGAGTTGATGCCTAAGAAGAGCGTCACCTGCCAGGCCAGGGCCGATCGCCAGATCCCACGGTTTTGCAGGCTGCCTGCCTGGGTCAGGCTGCTTGCCGCCCGACGACCGGTCTGAGGAAGCCACAGCAGCAGGGCAAGAAGCGGGAAAGCCATCAGCATCAACAGCGCACCCCGCCAGCCAAATCCGTGCAGTGCCAGGGGGACAACCAGTGCTGAACCCAGCGCCGCGGCTGCCCCCATCGTCAGCGAATAGGCTCCGGTAAGCTTTGCAACCTGGCCGGGAAAGTCGCGTTTAATCAGGCCGGGCAGCAGCACGTTACCCAGCGCAATCCCGCAGCCGATGATCGCCGTACCGATGAACAGCAGCGCAGAGGACGGCAGCGAGCGCAGGGCGATGCCCGTACAGATAAGGATCAGCGCCGTGGCGAGGCTGCGCTCCATGCCAAAGCGGCGTGCGGTACCGGCCGCCAGCGGAGAGATAAGAGCAAAGGCCAGCAGCGGCAGGGTCGTCAGCAGTCCGGTTTGCGCCGTAGTCAGGCCGTAGTCAGCGCGAATGGCATCCAGCAGCGGCGCGGCACCGGTAAAGGTGACGCGTAGGGTAGTGGCAATCATTAAGATCCCGGCAATCAGCAGCAGTCCCTGCTTGCGACCGGAGGAGGTCTGGCTAGTCATTGTTTTCTCAGGTTGAATACGTTGCCGATAGGATAACGCTTTTTCGCTACGATGAAAGTAACGGAAAGCGCCTGCCTATATAGCCTTATTCTGTTTATGGATATGTAATGCACTTTTTGATATTTGTCTGCCGCTGGGGCTTGTGTGAACGTAGCGCTTAATACTTATAACAAGGGACAACAGGGATTAAGCATGGCAACTATTACACAGACTAAAAAAGGCGGGGCGCTCTCCGCGCTGGTACTCCTCTCAACGCTCTCTTTTGCCGCTCACGCTGACAAGCTGGCCGATATCAAATCGGCTGGCGTGGTGAAAATCGCCACCTTTGATGCAAATCCACCTTTTGGTGCGGTCGATGCTAAAACTCATGACATTGTGGGCTATGACGTAGATTTTGCTAAAGCGCTGGCCAAAAGCCTCGGGGTTAAGTTAGCGCTGGTCGCCACTAACCCGGCGAACCGTATTCCACTGTTGCAGTCCGGCAAAGTAGATCTGATCGTTGCTGACATCACCATTACGCCAGAGCGTGCGCAGGTTATCGACTTCTCCACGCCGTACTTTGTTACTGGCCAGCAGTTCCTGGTCGCAGCAGACGGCGCGGATAAGCTGGACGCCTACAGCAAGTCGCGTATCGGCGCGGTGAAAGGCACTACCGGCGAGCAGGCGCTGCATCAGCGCTTCCCGCAGGCACGCGTGCTGGCCTATGACGATATCCCGCTGGCCCTGACCGCACTGCGTAACGGCAATGTGCAGGCGATCACTCAGGACAGCACCATTCTGGCGGGCCTGCTGGCGGAAGCGCCGGATAAAGCAAAATTCAAAATCCTGCCGGATCTGCTCTCTAAAGAGGAGATTGGCGTGGGCGTAACCAAAGGCGAAACGGCGCTGCTGAACGCGGTGAACAGCGAGCTGATGAAGCTTGAGCAGAGTGGCGAAGCGGCCAAAATCTACGATACCTGGTTTGGTCCGCAGACCAAAACGCCCCAGCCGCGCAGCTTTACAATAGAAGCGAAGTAATATGTTTGCCGGCCTTTTCTCCGCCTCTGTGGTCAGTGCCACGGAGGCGTTTCCCGTGCAGGCGGGCACGGTCGAATTCCGTCAGGTCAGTAAACGCTATGGCGATCATCAGGTTCTAAAGCAGATCGACCTTCAGGTTCGCGCCGGCGAGGTGCTTGCCGTCTGCGGGCCTTCCGGCTCGGGTAAATCGACCCTGATCCGCCTGATCAACCAGCTTGAGACGGTGAGCGGGGGCGAAATCTACGTTGATGGTAAACCCACCAGCACCCTGAAAGGTAGGGCGCTGCGCGAGCTGCGTCGCCATGTAGGCTTCGTTTTCCAACAGTTCAACCTTTACGCCCATCTTAACGCGCTGGATAACATCACCCTGGCGCTAACCAAAGTGCACGGCCAGCCCCCGCGTGAGGCGGAGGAGACAGCGCTGGCCCTGCTGGATCGGGTTGGATTGCGCGATAAAGCACACCACCTGCCGTCCCAGCTCTCCGGCGGCCAGCAGCAGCGGGTGGCTATCGCCCGCACGCTGGCCGCCAGGCCGTACATCATCCTGTTTGACGAGCCGACATCGGCGCTCGATCCCGAGACGATCGGTGAAGTGTTACAGGTCATGCGCAGCCTGGCACATAGCGGCATGACGCTTATTGTGGTGACGCATGAGATGCAGTTTGCCCGCGAGATTGCCGATCGGGTGATCTTTATCGACGGTGGCGAGATCCTTGAGCAGGCCGCTCCGGAGCAGTTCTTTACCGCCCCGCAGCATCCCCGGGCGCAGCGCTTCCTGCAGAAGGTTCTCAACCCGCTGCACGCAGAAAACAGGGAGCTGTAATGCACATCCATCTCGACTGGGCCGGGGTGCTTACCGGCCAGGCTGCGCAGTGGATCCTCTCTGGCTTTCTCACCACAATCTGGGTAACCGTTGTCGGCATCGTGCTGGCAACGGTGCTGACCGTGCTGCTGCTAGCCCTCAGGCTGGCAGGGGGCACGCTGGGACGCGGAGCGGTGGCGGTATGGGTGTCGCTGTTTCGCAATACGCCGCTGCTGGTTCAGCTGCTGTTCTGGTACTTTGCTGCCTGGAACCTGCTGCCGCTGGGCTTTCGTCAGTATGTTAATGACGATCACGCCTTCAGCATCTTACCGGGGGATGTCTGGTGGTTTACGCCAGAGTTTCTCTGCTCTGCCTGGGCGCTGGGACTCTTTACCGCCGCCTTCCTGGTGGAGGAGATCCAGGCCGGGCTGCATGCCGTGGCGAAGGGGCAGATTGAGGCGGCTAAGTCGCAGGGGTTTAGCGAGCTGGCGCTGTTTCGCTGGGTGCTGCTGCCCCAGGGGTTACGCAACGCCTGGCAGCCGGTAGTGGGACAGTATCTGAACCTGATGAAGCTCTCCTCGCTGGCAACCGGGATTGGCTTTGCCGAGCTGACCTATCAGACCCGGCAGATTGAGAGCTATAACGCCCATGCCCTGGAGGCATTTGCCATCGGAAGCGTGCTCTATCTGCTCCTGGGGCTGGTGATGAGCCTGCTGTTCAACGCTCCCATGTGGTGGCGTGCGGCGCGACAGGAGAGGACGCTGGCGCGCAGGGAGATGCAGGATGATCGCTAATATTACGGTGATTACCGATAACCTGGACTATCTGCTGCTGGGCCGCGCAGCTCAGGGCGAGCCGGGCGGAGTGCTGCTGTCGGTGCTGATGACCCTCGGGGCGGCGCTGCTGGCCTTTCCCGGCGGTATCGCGCTGGCCTGCTTCGCCTGGCGTTTCAAGGGCTGGCCGCGGCGTGTGCTGTTCGCTTGGGCGGAGATCATTCGCGGCATTCCGCTGATCTTCGTCATCTTCTGGCTGTGGTTTTTACTGCCGATGCTGACCGGGGCCGATCTGCCTGGCGCGCTGACCGTGACCCTGGCGCTGGCATGGTTCACCTCCGCCTCGGTAATGTACTCCACGCTCGCTGCCATCGGCTCTCTGCCTAAGGGACAGCATGAGGCGGCGCTGGCGGGAGGCTTCAGTAGCTTTCAACTGCTGCGCTGGGTGCTGCTCCCGCAGGCGCTGCGCAACGCGCTCCCTTCGTACACGGGGTTGCTGATTGCTCTATTAAAGGACACGTCGCTGGCGTTTATCGTCAACGTCCCAGAGCTAACCACCGTTGCAGGGCAGGTTAATAACCGCGTGCAGGTCTACCCGGCAGCGCTGTTTATCTTTACCGGGCTGGTCTACTACCTGCTCTGTACTCTGCTGGAGCACTCGGTTAAGCGCTGGCAGCGCCGCAGCTTACTGGCGGCCAAGTAGCAGCGACACCAGGCCTGCCGCAATCAGTGGCCCGACCGGGACGCCCCGGAACAGGGCCACGCCCAACACTGTACCCACCAGCAGCCCTGCCACCAGTGAGGGCTGCGCGCTCATCAGCGCCACGCCGCGTCCGCCAAGCCACGAGACAAAGATCCCTACCGCAATGGCGATCAGTGATTTCCAGTTTACAAAGGAGTGCAGTAGGGTGGAGGGCGGAAGCGTACCGCTGGCAATAGGGGCCATGACGCCAATGGTAAGAATGATAATCCCGATGGTCAGACCCTGTTTCTCAATCCACGGAAAATAAGCGTTCAGCGGGGTCATGCGGATCATAATCAATACCATGATCGACACGGCAACGGTGGTGTTGTGGCTAATAAAGCCGAGAGCAGTCAGGCCAAGCAGAATAAACAGAGTGGTATCGAACATAAAAGAGGATTCCAGGCAGAAATATAAGCCCGCTTACTTTACCCTATCTCCGTGTGGCAGCAGAATTTTTTCACCCCGCTACGAAAGTTCTTAAAAGTTTCACTTAAAGTCAGTTTGGCTGTCATTGAATGTTCATGTCGCTCTATTATGAATGCTGTATCGCGCAGAAAAGAGACGACAAAATGAACGATCCGATGCTGACCGAGACGCTTATTATTGCCTCTTCCTTTTTAGCCATCGTCGCCGTGCTGGTGGCGTCGGTGTTTATTTTGGAGCGTATGGGGTGAGCCAGGGCAGGTAGAGCAGCGTCTTAAAAGCACAATAGACAGCCACGTTAGCGCCAGCGAACCCGCGCCTGAGACGATAATGCCAAGCGCTGCTGCCAGGTCATAAATGTTCTCTACTCCATAAAGGCTTAGCGTCCCGGCAAGCGAGTAGACCTTTTCGAGCGGGAAGAGTTGTGCCCAAAGCGTAGCGCAGGTAAAAAGCCAAATCACTGAAATTAGGACGACCGCCATTATGTTTCGAAGCCTTAGGTAAGAAGAAATAGCTATTTATGTTCCTTAGTACATAATAATGGTTTCTGTTGCTTATTATATAAGCATAAGCGGATATTACATTAAGCACAATTTGTGCCATGTCATTCATGAATGAATTTAGTTAAAATATACCTATGATAAATGTAATTAAGACATATATAATTGCGGCAAATATGAATTAGTCACCAATCTACACTTGGCCGGAGTTACCGCATCGACTAATATAGTAAAAATGCTGCACCTAACTCATCCTTTCCCTTTGATAGAACTGGAGTATTTATCAATTTTTTTGATAATAGTGTTTACAGGAATAAAGGCGCATGTAGGGTCGTCGCGGGTAACGGCGTCTGATCTCCAGGTAAAAATATAGACTCATACGGAACAATTGAGGTGATTGATAGTGGTTATTTGGAAAGTTTCCCTTAAGTTGCTTTGGTTTATTACTCTCTTTTGCGTCGTGTCATGGATAGATGTTCGTCACTTCTCTGAGAACCCAATGATCAGCAACGATGCCGCAATCAAAGTCGCATACTGGTTTAGTTCTGAGCCTACACCTGAAGACATTTATTATAGTTATGACTATATTTTAATTGTTTTTAACTTGGTATCTTCCATTATTTTATATCTCATAACGGTAAAGTTAGTCAAAACAGTAAGGAGCAAATGAAATTCCTATCCCTCCGTATTTATGGCTAAAAGATGTCGGTGGTGCAGATATTAAAGGATCGGTAGACGTTAAAGATTGTGAAGGCTCTAATGTGACAGACGCCGGGTGGCGGCTGACGCCTTACCCGGCCTACAGGTTCTGCGTGCTTATGTAGGCCCGTGCAAGCAGAGCGCCGCCGGGCAGCCGGTAAATCACTTTACCGGCTGGTTAGGATTAACTGTGAGAATCGGACGTCTGTTTATGAAACAGTTCGCGGAAGACCGGGTAGATATCTTCCTGGTCGCGGATATGCTGCATAGCAAAGTTCTCAAACGTCGCCTGCAGGTGCTCGTATTCGCGCCACAGGGTTTGATGCGCCCGGCGGGTAATCTCGATATAGCTGTAGTAACGCACCACCGGCAAAATTTTCTTGGCCAGAATCTCATGACAGAGCGGTGAATCATCGGCCCAGTTATCGCCGTCCGAGGCCTGCGCCGCATAGATGTTCCACTGCGCCGGATCGTAACGCTCCTTCACCACCTCATCCATCAGCTTCAGCGCGCTGGAGACAATAGTCCCGCCGGTCTCCTGTGAGTAGAAGAACTCATGCTCGTCGACCTCCTTGGCTTGTGTATGGTGGCGGATATAGACCACCTCCACGTTCTTATAGGTTCTGCTCAGGAAGAGATAAAGCAGAATATAGAAACGCTTCGCCATATCCTTAGTGGACTGATCCATCGAGCCGGAGACGTCCATCAGGCAGAACATCACCGCCTGGCTGGATGGCTCCGGTCGTTTCTCGTAGTTTTTGTAACGCAGGTCAAAGGTGTCGATAAAAGGCACACGCTCGATCTTGGCCCGCAGCTCCGCAATCTCTTTGCGCAGCCGCTCCTCTTCCAGCAGCTGGGCTGGTTCGCTGTTCGCAACGGTCGTGAGATCCGCCTCAAGGGCGCGCAGCTCGCGACGTTTACCCGCCGTCATCGCCGTACGGCGTGCCAGCGAGTTTTGCAGCGAGCGAACCACGCTGATGTTGGCAGGCACGCCGTTAGCGGTGTAGCCCGAACGGTGCGTTTTGTATTCGTTCAGCTGCCGATGCTGGTTTTTCTTCAGGTTCGGTAGCGCCAGATCTTCAAACAGCAGATCCAGATACTCATCTTTCGAGATCTGAAAGACAAACTCATCCTGACCTTCGCCATCCTGACTGGCCTGGCCCTGGCCGCTGCCCCCTCCGCCACCGCCGCCCTGCGGGCGTTCGATACGGTCATTCTGTACAAAGTGATCGTTACCAGGATGAACACGATTGCGCAGGCCACCGCGCCCCTGGTGGAACATCGGTTCGCTAATATCTTCTGAAGGAATAGAGACGGACTCGCCGCTCTCTACGTCGGTCACCGAACGCTTGTTAATCGCCTCGGAGATCGACTGCTTGATTTGCGATTTATAACGGCGCAAGAAACGCTGGCGGTTAACCGTGCTCTTGTTTTTGCCGTTAAGACGCCGGTCGATGAACCAGGTCATAAGCCCTCCATCCACGGTGCATTGCCGTTCCAGTAGTCGGCCCGGTAGGCATAAGCGCTACCGGGCATCTGTTTTAGGACGATTTACGAACGCGCAGATACCATTCGCACAGCAAGCGCACCTGTTTGCGGGTGTAACCTTTCTCCATCATCCGGTCGACAAAATCGTCGTGTTTCTTCTGCTCATCCGTAGAGGTTTTGGCGTTAAACGAAATTACCGGCAGCAGCTCTTCAGTGTTCGAGAACATTTTCTTCTCGATAACCGTGCGCAGTTTTTCATAACTGGTCCAGTTCGGATTGCGGCCGCTATTGTTGGCGCGGGCGCGCAGTACGAAGTTAACGATCTCGTTACGGAAGTCTTTCGGGTTGCTGATCCCGGCAGGCTTCTCGATTTTTTCCAGTTCGGCATTCAACGATTCACGGTCAAACAGCTGGCCAGTATCGGGATCGCGATACTCCTGATCCTGGATCCAGAAATCCGCATAGGTTACGTAGCGGTCAAAAATGTTCTGGCCATATTCAGAATAGGACTCCAGATAGGCGGTCTGGATCTCTTTGCCAATAAACTCAGCATATTTCGGGATCAGATAGCCTTTCAGGAACTCGAGATAACGTTCAGCCTGCTCCTGCGGGAACTGTTCGCGCTCGATCTGCTGCTCCAGCACATAGAAGAGGTGCACGGGGTTCGCCGCTACCTCAACGTGGTCAAAGTTAAAGACCCTGGAGAGGATTTTAAACGCGAAGCGCGTGGACAGCCCGTTCATTCCCTCGTCTACCCCGGCGTAGTCCCGATACTCCTGGTAGGATTTGGCTTTCGGGTCGGTGTCTTTCAGGCTCTCACCGTCGTAGACGCGCATTTTTGAGTAGATGCTGGAGTTCTCCGGCTCTTTCAGACGCGAAAGAATAGAGAAGCGTGAGAGCGTCTCCAGGGTTCCCGGCGCGCAAGGGGCATGAGCCAGCTCACTGTGGTTAAGCAGCTTCTCGTAAATTTTGATCTCTTCCGAGATGCGCAGGCAGTATGGCACCTTCACAATGTAAACGCGGTCAAGGAAGGCTTCGTTGTTCTTGTTGTTACGGAACGTTACCCACTCGGATTCGTTCGAGTGCGCCAGAATAATGCCGTTGAACGGCAGGGCGGAGATACCCTCTGTCCCGTTGTAGTTCCCCTCCTGAGTTGCCGTCAGCAGCGGGTGCAGCACCTTGATAGGCGCTTTAAACATCTCGACGAACTCCATGATCCCCTGGTTGGCCCGGCACAGCGCACCGGAGTAGCCGTAGGCGTCAGGATCGTTCTGAGCGTGGTTTTCCAGTTTGCGGATATCCACTTTACCCACCAGCGCCGAGATATCCTGGTTGTTCTCATCGCCGGGTTCGGTTTTCGCAATAGCGATCTGTTGCAGAATAGAGGGCCATACCTTCACCACGCGGAACTTGGTGATATCGCCACCAAACTCGTGCAGGCGCTTAGCTGCCCACGGGGACATAATGGTGCCGAGGTAGCGGCGCGGAATGCCGTACTCTTTCTCAAGGATCTGCTCATCCTCCTGTGGGTTGAACAGGCACAGAGGATGATCGTTAACCGGGCTACGCTCGCCGTTGGCGCTCAGCACATAGATTGGTACGCGCTGCATCAGGGATTTGAGGCGTTCAGCAAGAGATGATTTACCGCCACCCACTGGCCCCAGCAGGTAGAGGATCTGTTTCTTCTCTTCCAGCCCCTGAGCAGCATGTTTCAGATAGGAGACAATCTGCTCGATGGCATCTTCCATGCCATAAAACTCTTCAAACGCTGGGTAACGTGCGACAACCCGATTCGAAAATAGACGGGAAAGCCTGGGCTCCAGAGCAGTATCTACCATCACGGGTTCGCCGATAGCCGTAAGTAGCCGTTCTGCCGCGTTCGCATAGGCGCTGCGATCCTGGCGGCAGATGGTAAGAAATTCCTGCAGGGTGAACTCTTCGTCCTTGGCAGCTTCATAACGCTGGCGATAGTGATCGAATATATTCATGGCATGCCGTCCTTTCGTTTTTAGCACAAGAAAAGAGCCGTTCATATGAATAGTGGAGGCTCCCGGAAGAGATAAGCTGAACGACGCTAGCTCTACTTCAGCACCGGAATGCAGCAACCCTTATGCCAGGTTGTGAACGCCAGCAGTTAACGCGCCCGCGATACACCTTCTTAAAATTAAGCGTAGATGGCATTTGCAAAACTTGCATTGCACGCCAATCTAATTTCAATGACATATCAATAACTCATCTGAATTTATTTTCTTTATAGATAAAGGGGGTTGCGAAAGATTCATCTCTCCGTCATTTATCCTTAAGCAGGTTGTCATGCGAAAACAGCATGCTGTCGCGTTCAGTTATATAATAATCAGTGAAAAAATTTGGGATGACGGAGGCGGGCGGTTACACTGCTCCCGCTGATTATTTGACTACAGGAAGGAAAGGATTGTGACCAAACTCAAATTTCTGGCGCTTGGTGTATTTATCGCATCATGTGCCGCAACGGCAAACGCAGCGGGACCCTGGTCTGTAGGCGCGGGCGTCGGTGTGCTTGAGTCTCCTTACAAAGACTACGATCGCGAAGTCGCCCCCGTCCCGGTAATTACCTACGAAGGGGATAACTTCTGGTTCCGTGGCCTCGGCGGCGGCTACTATTTGTGGAATGACGAAAGCGATAAGCTCTCGCTTACCGCTTACTACTCTCCGTTCCACTTCCGGCCAAAAGACAGCGATGATTGGCAGCTGCGCCAGCTCGATAAGCGTAGAGCTACCCTGATGGCGGGCCTGTCGTATGTGCATAACACCCAGTACGGATTTTTGCGCACCACTCTGGCCGGCGATACGCTGGATAACAGCAACGGTATCACCTGGGATCTGGCATGGCTCTACCGCTACACCAACGGCGGCCTGACCCTGACCCCGGGGATCGGTGCCGAGTGGAGTAGTGAAAACCAGAACGAGTACTACTACGGTGTTTCGGGTAAGGAGTCTCGCAACAGCGGCCTACGCACTTACGATCCGGATAGCGACTGGAGTCCTTATCTGGAGCTGAGCGCTAGCTACCAGCTGAACGACAGCTGGAGCGTGTATGGCGTAGGGCGTTATACCCGTCTGGGGGATGAGATCAAAGACAGCCCGATGGTCGATAAGTCCTGGGCTGGCGCATTCTCTACCGGTGTAACCTATAGCTTCTAATGCTGATATGCTGATTGTTGTGCATTTAAACAGGGCGCTTGCGCCCTGTTTGTTTTAGGGTAGGACAATCATTTCTGGAGGAGATCATGGCAGAAAAACGCGTGCAGTTTGCCGACAGCCAGCCGTTGGCCGCTATCGGCCAGGGCACCTGGTATATGGGAGAAAATCCCCGCCAGCGGCAAAGCGAAGTGGCGGCGCTGCGGGCCGGGATCGATCTTGGCCTGACCCTTATCGATACCGCTGAGATGTATGCCGACGGCGGCGCGGAAGAGGTGGTCGGCGAGGCCATTATGGGCAAGCGCGACGAGGTTTTCCTGGTATCAAAGGTTTACCCGTGGAACGCGGGCGGTCAGAAAGCGATTGCCGCCTGTGAAGCCAGCCTGCGCCGTCTGGGTACAGACTATCTCGATCTCTATCTGCTGCACTGGCGCGGTAACTACTCCCTGACCGAAACCGTCGAGGCGATGGAAACGCTGATCCGTCAGGGCAAGATCCGCCGTTGGGGCGTCTCTAACCTCGACTATAGCGATATGCAGGAGCTGTGGCGCGTTAAAGGCGGTCAAGCCTGCGCCACCAACCAGGTGCTCTATCATCTCGCCTCGCGCGGCATTGAATTTGACCTGCTGCCCTGGTGTCAGCAGCAGTCTCTGCCGGTGATGGCCTACTGTCCGCTGGCCCAGGCCGGACGCCTGCGCGATGGCCTGCTGGAGAACGCCACCGTGCGCGAGATTGCCCATGGGCATAGCGTAAGCGCCGCGCAGGTGCTGCTGGCATGGGTTATCAGTCACCAGGGCGTGATGGCGATCCCGAAGGCCGCCAGCGTTGCGCACGTCAAAGAGAACGCCGCTGCGCTCGGTTTAAATCTGAGTGAAGATGAGCTGAACCAGCTGGATCGGGCTTTTCCAGCACCGGGTCGTAAAACGCCGCTGGATGTGGTGTAGAGAAATTGCCCTCTCCGGGTGAGAGGGCATAGCTTTTTTAATGATTATCGCTTGCTCACGCGAATGGTTTGCGCCAGGCGGGATGGCTTCTCTTCGGTGGTCTTCTGCGGCACGGTGACGCAGGCAGACTCCACGCAGACAAAGGTTTTGTAACCGTCGTCCGGCATGTCGGCCATGCTCACGGAGAGGGCCGGGCCTGGGTTCCAGCCTACCACGTTGCTATGGTGATGATGGATCACCTCAATAGCGCGATTCAACGCGCCGTCGTGGATCACGCTGCACGCTTCCGGGTTCAGATAGACGCGGTCGGTACGATCCGGGAAGGTCTGTACGCCGTCGGCCAGCACATCTTCCTGCGCGTTGTTCACCTTATCGATAAAGCGATCGCCCAGCCCGCTCACCTTCACCGCGCTGATGTCGCCTACGTTAAAGTAGGTGTGCAGGGCAGAGGTGGTCTCAAACTCGCCGTGGGCTTCCAGCTCAATTTCGCAGGTCTGGCAGAGCTTAAAGCGAGCAAAAAGGGTGAAGTCGTGCGGCCACTGTTCACGCGTCGCGTCGCTGCTTTGCAGTTCAAAGGTCAGCACCACGCCGTTCTCATCTTCGTTATGGGCGGTCAACGTCCAGGGCAGGATGCGGGCAATACCGTGGGCGGGCAGGCCCTGCTGCTGTGCCGGACCAAACCACGGCCAGCACACCGGTACGCCGCCGCGCAGCGCGACGCCATTTTTGAACGGCGTGTTGCCGCTCAGCCACAGCACTTCCTCTTCCCCAGCCGGTTTAAAAGAGAGCAGGTGCGCGCCCTGCAGCGCGAAAGAGGCTTTAACCTGCGGATGATCGACCACAATCAGCTCCAGCTCGTCCAGCTGGCGACGGGAAATGACCGGCGTAATGTTTTCGACTACTGGAAGAGCAAAAATTTTATTGATCATATTCGTATTCCTCAATCCTCTGTCTTAAGCCAAAAAAAAGAGCGACCGAAGTCGCTCTTAAGTTGAGTGTCACATCTTATTTGGAGATGTGAGCAATCAGGTCCAGTACTTTGTTAGAGTAGCCGGTTTCGTTGTCGTACCAGGAGACCAGTTTAACGAAGTTGTCGTTCAGTGCGATACCTGCTTTGGCATCGAACACGGAAGTGCAGATTTCGCCGTTGAAGTCGGTGGAAACAACGTCATCTTCGGTGTAACCCAGAACGCCTTTCATATCGCCTTCAGAAGCGGCTTTGATGGCTTTCTTGATCTCTTCGTAAGATGCTGCTTTTTCCAGACGTACGGTCAGGTCAACAACAGATACGTTCGGAGTCGGAACGCGGAACGCCATACCGGTCAGTTTGCCGTTCAGTTCTGGCAGTACTTTACCTACTGCTTTAGCAGCACCGGTAGAGGACGGGATGATGTTCTGGGATGCGCCACGGCCGCCGCGCCAGTCTTTGTGAGACGGGCCGTCAACGGTTTTCTGGGTAGCGGTAGTCGCGTGAACGGTAGTCATCAGGCCTTCGATGATGCCGAAGTTGTCGTTGATAACTTTCGCCAGCGGAGCCAGGCAGTTGGTGGTGCAGGATGCGTTAGAAACGATGTCCTGGCCTTCGTATTTGTCAAAGTTAGCGCCTTTAACAAACATCGGGGTGTTGTCTTTAGACGGACCGGTCAGAACTACTTTTTTCGCGCCAGCAGTGATGTGCTTACGAGCAGTTTCGTCGGTCAGGAAGATACCGGTAGCTTCAGCAACAACGTCAACGCCGATTTCGTCCCATTTCAGGTTAGCCGGGTCTTTTTCAGCGGTAACACGGATGGTTTTGCCGTTTACAACCAGATGGCCGTCTTTGACTTCAACGGTGCCGTTGAAACGACCGTGAGTTGAGTCATACTTCAGCATGTACGCCATGTAGTCTGCGTCTAACAGATCGTTGATGCCAACGATTTCGATGTCAGAACGTTCCTGAGCAGCACGGAAAACAATGCGACCGATACGGCCAAAACCGTTGATACCTACTTTGATAGTCATATATTCCACCAGCTATTTGTTAGTGAATAAAAGGTTGGCTGTAAAATTACAAAAACCTTACGCAGCGTCAAGCGGAATCGTGTCAATCATTGCGACAAATCAATCCTGTGCATAACCTTTGCGCGGCGATGTCGTCTCACTATTCCAATCAGCTACAACCCGTATGGGGTCGCCGGCGTGGATTTTAAAGGGCATGCAGGATAAAAACGTGAAATAGATCACAATTCCTCCGCTACATTTTCGCACCGCCTAAGTTTAGAACAAAAGTCAGGACGGCACTGTTAATGTTTTGTTAGAATCAGACAAAAGATGTAAATGACCCTATAGCGAGAAGCAAGCAAATGGCTAATCAATCCTCTCAGGATGACCTGAAAAAAAGCCTTACTGAAATGCAGTTTCATGTAACGCAAAATCACGGTACAGAGCCGCCTTTCAGCGGTAAGCTGTTGCATAATAAGCGCGAAGGCGTCTACCACTGCCTGGTATGCGATGCCGCGCTGTTTAACTCCCAGAGCAAATATGACTCCGGCTGCGGCTGGCCAAGCTTTTACGAGCCGGTCAGTGAAAATGCGATCCGTTATCTTAACGATTACTCACATGGCATGCAGCGCATTGAGATCCGCTGCGGCAATTGTGATGCCCATTTGGGTCATGTTTTCCCTGACGGTCCGCAACCGACCGGTGAGCGTTTTTGCGTCAATTCTGCCTCCCTGAGCTTTAATGACGAGGCCGACGGCGTGCAGATCAAAGGCTAAAGAATCGATTCAGCAAATTATTCCACGGGAGCGGGTGAACGATGGAAATTAATGAGCTTGTTGCCAGCATGACGCCGGAAGTTTATCAGCGCCTGGCGACGGCAGTTGAGACGGGAAAATGGCCCGATGGCGTGGCGCTGACCCCCGAGCAGAAAGAGAACAGCCTGCAGCTGGTGATGCTCTGGCAGGCACGCCACAATACCGATGCGCAGCATATGACTATCGATACCAACGGACAGATGGTCATGAAGAGCAAGCAGCAGCTGAAAGAGGAGTTTGGCATCGCGCCCAAACCGATCGCGACATTCAAGTAATGGGTTGGTAAACGCCCGGTGGCGCTTCGCTTACCGGGCCTACACAGCTCCGTGCCTTGCGTAGGCCGGGCAAACGCAGTGCCGCCCGGCGATATGGCCGCCTGTACGTACTAGGCGTGCGTCTCTACCCAATCTGCCAGCGTATAGAGCGTTGCCCCCTCTGATGCCATGTCCATAAACGCCTGGGCGCTGTCCTGTTTGCCAATGTTAACGCCCCGGCAGCCGTCGGTAATCAAGTTGACCTGATAGCCCAGCTGTAGCGCATCCAGCACGGTAAACTTCACGCAGTAGTCCGTAGCAAGGCCCAGCACGATAAGCTCGGTGATGCCGCGCATGCGCAGCCAGGCATCCAGGCCAGTCTTCTGCTTGTGGCCGTTGTCAAAAAAGGCGCTGTAGCTGTCGATAGTCCGGTTTTCACCCTTGTGAAAAACCTCGTCAATGGCTTTTTGCTGAAGCAGGGGATGCAGTTCTGCACCTTCGCTTCCCTGAACGCAGTGATCGGGCCAGAAGGTTTGCGGAAGCCCATCCAGCGTTCCCTGGGTATAGGGCTCTACACCGTGCTGGCTGGCAAAGCTACCGTGATCGGCTGGATGCCAGTCCTGGCTGGCCACTACCGCATCACCACGCGCTTTACACCACGCGATCAGCGCATTCGCTACGTCTACCACGCTGTCGCCCTCCGGGACAGCCAGCGCGCCACCGGCACAAAAATCATTCTGTATATCCACCAGCAAAAGTGCTCGTTGAGTCATACCAGGCTCCTTATTCGTCGGGGGTCAGCTCGCCGCGCAGGTTCTGGGTCATCGCCTGGCGAATGGCCCCGGCGTCCAGCTCCTGGCTCAGCAGCCAGTGTAGCTTAGTCAGCGTTGCTTCAACCGTCATATCCGCGCCGCCAATCACGCCGGCATGCGCCAGCGCGTTGCCGGTGGCATAGCCGCCCATGTTAACCTTGCCGGACATGCACTGGGTGAGATTGACAACCACAATACCGCGCGCGCTGGCTGCCTCCAGCTCCCGCAGAAACTCGCCGTTTTGCGGCGCATTACCCACGCCATAGGAGCGTAGGATCAGCGCCTTCACCGGCTGACGCAGGAAGTTGCGCACCACGTCGGCAGAGATGCCCGGATAGATCGTTACCACGCCGATTGGCTGCGGAGTGATGCGGTGAACAATCAGCTCGCCCTGGCAGCTCGGTGCACCGGGGTTGCCGAGGCGACGAATATGGATCCCCGCCTCCAGCAGCGGCTGTAGGTTAGGGGAGTCGAAAGCATTAAAGCCGTCCGCATGGGCTTTAGTGGTGCGATTGCCGCGGAACAGACGGTTGTTGAAGAACAGCGTCACCTCGTTGATCGGGTAGTTCGCCGCCACGTAAAGGGCGTTGAGCAGGTTAATCTGTCCGTCCGAGCGCAGTTCAGCGAGAGGGATTTGTGACCCTGTCACAATTACCGGCTTGCCGAGGTTCTCCAGCATGAACGATAGCGCCGAGGCGGTGAAGGCCATGGTATCCGTACCGTGCAGGATCACAAAGCCATCGTAGCGATCGTAGTTAGCCTTGATATCATCTGCGATATGCTGCCAGTCCTCAGGCGTCATATCCGACGAGTCCATCAGCGGATCGTACTCATGGATAGTAAAGTCCGGCATTTCCGGGCGATGGAACTCGGGCATCAGTGCCAGCTGGCGTTGCAGATGGCCAGAGACCGGAATGTAGCCCTGCTCCGAACGCTGCATACCAATGGTCCCGCCGGTGTAGGCGACGTAAATCGATTTTTTTTGCATGGTTATCTGTTCTGGTAACGCAAAGAAAATCCCCCCGTTGACGGGGGGAGGATAGTTAACGAATGTTGGCGCAGGTCAGGCAAAACGCGTAGCGGCTTTGCGGATCGTTAAACACTGCCAGCTTGTCGGTTTCCGCTTTCACCGTATCCGCCGCCGCGGCCAGCGGTGCCGGCAGGTAGGCCTGTAAGGCCTGCGGCAGCAGAGCGCGGATCTCACCGGAGAAACCGTCCATCATCCGGGCAAAGAAGGTTGGCTCATCCTGGTAGTACTCAATGTGCCACTGCTTCAGCTTCGCCAGCTCAGCGGCTTTCGCTACGGCATCGTCGAAGTCACCCAGGGCATCCACCAGGCCATTGTTTTTCGCATCTTCACCGGTCCAGACGTGACCCTGAGCAATCTTATCGACCTGCTCCGGCGTTGATTTACGCGCCTGGGCGACCAGGGAGATAAAGCGCTGATAACCGTTCTCGATGCTCAGCTGCATCAGCTGCTGCACCTGCGGCGGCAGGGCTTTAGTGACCGACACGTCTGCCAGCGGGGAGGTGGCTACGCCGTCGCTGTGTACGCCCAGCTCATTAAGGCTCTTCTCTACGGTATTGATGACGCCGAAGATACCGATGGAGCCGGTGAGCGTGCTGGGGTTAGCCACGATGTAGTTGGCCGGGGTAGAGATCCAGTACCCGCCCGATGCCGCCATTCCGCCCATGGAAACCACCACCGGTTTGCCCGCTGCTTTCGCTGCGGCCAGCTCGGCGCGGATCACCTCCGAGGCGCTGACGCTGCCGCCCGGGCTGTTAACCCGCAGCACGATGGCTTTCACTTTCGGATCGATACGTGCATCGCGGATCTGCGCGGCGGTGGTGTCACCCCCCACGTTGCCAGCCGTCTCTTCACCGTCCATGATCGCGCCGTTGGCAAAGATCACCGCCACGCTGCCGCCCATCTCGCTCGGTTTTTTCAGCGGATAGTCATACATGCTAATAGCGCGATAGTTTTTGTCCTCATCGCTCCAGCCAAACTGTTTAACCAGCACTTTTTCGGCGTCGGCGCTGCTGCCAAGCGTATCTACCAGCTTGTTGTCCAGCGCATATTTAGCCGTGTCGCCGCCTACTTTGCTTAAGCCATCCAGTACGCCCTGCGCGCCAGGGAAGACCTGCTGCGGAGTAATCTGGCGGTTAGCGGCGATCGTGCCCAGATAGTTTTGCCACAGCTCGCCAATCCAGCGGCTATCCGCTTCACGGGCGGCAGGGGACATATCGTCACGGATAAACGGCTCAACGGCGGACTTATAGGTTCCGACGCGGAAGACGTGGGTCGAGACCTTCAGCTTGTCGAGCAGCGATTTGTAGTAGAGACCGTTGGTGGCAAAGCCGTGCAGATCGACTACGCCCTGCGGCGAGAGCCACACCTTGTTGGCAAAGCTGGCAAGGTAGTATTGTCCCTGGCTGTAGTTATCTCCGACGGCGTAGACTGGCTTACCACTGTCACGGAACGCCTTTAGCGCCTTACCGATGTACTGCATCGAGGGTTGATCGGCCCCGGCAAAGTTTTTCAGATCGAGGACGATGCCGGTAATATTGCGATCGGCCTGTGCCTGACGAATGGTCTCGACGATATCAAACAGGGAGTTCTCCTGCAGGCGATCGGAGCTGGCGCCAAACAGCTGGCGACCTAGCGCGCTCAGCTTGCTGCTGCTGGAGGGCTTGTCCACCACCACGCCTGTGATATCAAGAAGTAATGCCCCTCGGGTGGTATGCTCGGCTGTGCCAGAGCTCAGCTGCATCCAGATGCCGACGCCTACCAGAATCAACAAGATGAAAAAAATGTTGAACACCAGTTCACGCACAAAATTGAGCGTTCGCCACGTCCATTTAAAGAATCCGGCAATAATACGCCAAAGGGTTCGCATGTCTTCTCCCTAACCTGATTAACAACCACCGCACCCCGTGCGGGAATGTGCGGTTATCCTAATTATCCGACGGCCTCTTGTCAGCAGGAATCACCGTCGGTGCTGTAACAAAGTTCCCGCCCATGTTAATTTTATGCCCAAATTTGATGACAGGAGTTAACTAATGGACGCACTTGAACTGCTCGTTAACCGTCGCAGCGCCTCCCGGCTGGCTGAACCCGCGCCAGCAGGGGAGATTCTGGAAAATATTCTGCGTGCCGGTATGCGTGCGCCAGACCACGGCACGTTGCAACCGTGGCGCTTTTTCATCGTCGAAGGAGAAGGGCGCGAGCGCTTTAGCCAGCTCCTGACCCGTGCGGCCACCGAGGCCGGGCAGGATGAGAAGGGTATTGATAAGGCTCGTAGCGCACCATTTCGCGCGCCGCTGATTATTGCGGTAGTTGCGCACTGTGAGGCGCATCCGAAGGTGCCGCGCTGGGAGCAGCTGCTCTCCGCAGGCTGCGCGGTAATGGCGATGCAGATGGCAGCGCAGGCGCAGGGCTTTAACGGCATCTGGCGCAGCGGGCCGCTGACCGACAGCCCGGTAGTGCGCGACGCGCTCGACTGCCGCGAGCAGGATCAGGTAGTCGGCTTCCTCTACCTCGGCACGCCGCAGTTGAAAGCCGCTACCACGGTGAGCATACCGGACACATCCCCTTTCGTCCGCTATTTCTAAGCGCTACCATAGCGCTATTAATGAGTCAGGAACCGTATTGACAGGAGATGTCCATGAGCCAGCAGGCTATTCGTTTAACTCAGTACAGCCACGGTGCAGGCTGCGGGTGCAAAATTTCACCGAAGGTGCTGGAGACCATTCTCCACAGCGAGCAGGCGAAATTTGTCGATCCCAACCTGCTGGTAGGTAATGAGACGCGAGATGACGCGGCGGTGTACGATCTCGGCAACGGGACCAGCGTCATCAGCACCACCGACTTCTTTATGCCGATCGTGGATAATCCCTTCGACTTTGGCCGCATCGCCGCCACTAACGCCATTAGCGATATCTATGCCATGGGCGGCAAACCGATCATGGCGATCGCTATTCTTGGCTGGCCGATCGCCACGCTACCGCCGGAGATCGCCCGGGAGGTGATTGAGGGCGGGCGCTTTGCCTGCCAGCAGGCGGGTATTGCGCTGGCGGGGGGCCACTCCATCGATGCGCCGGAGCCGATTTTCGGCCTGGCGGTGACGGGCGTCGTCCCTACCGCGCGAGTGAAGAAAAACAGTACTGCCGAGGCGGGGTGCAAGCTATTTCTGACCAAGCCACTGGGGATTGGTGTCCTGACCACCGCCGAGAAAAAATCGTTACTGCAACCAGAGCATCAGGGGCTGGCGCGGGACGTGATGTGCCAGATGAACATCGCTGGCGCAGCCTTCGCTAACATCCCAGGGGTGAAAGCCATGACCGACGTCACCGGCTTTGGCCTGCTCGGCCACCTGAGCGAGGTGTGCCAGGGGGCAGGAGCGCAGGCGCAGGTCCGCTACGAAGCCGTACCCAAGCTGCCTGGCGTGGAGGCATATATCGAACAGGGCGCGGTACCGGGCGGTACGCAGCGCAACTTTGCCAGCTATGGTCACCTAATGGGACCCATGCCGCAGGCGTGGCGGGATCTGCTCTGCGATCCGCAAACCTCGGGCGGTCTGCTGCTGGCAGTCTCGCCGGAGGCGGAGGACGAGGTGAAGGCCACCGCCGCCGAGTTTGATATCTCCCTCAGTGCCATCGGCGAGCTGGTAACGGCCCGAGCGGGTCGCCCAATGATTGAGATTGTTTAATGCGGTTGTTTATTGCCGAAAAACCCAGCCTGGGCCGCGCCATTGCCGACGTGCTGCCAAAGCCGCACCGTAAGGGGGACGGCTATATCGAGTGCGGAAACGGCCAGGTTGTGACCTGGTGCATTGGTCATCTGCTCGAGCAGGCGCAGCCGGATGTCTATGACAGCCGCTACGCCCGCTGGAACCTGGCGGATCTGCCCATCGTGCCGGAGAAGTGGCAGCTGCAGCCGCGCGCCTCGGTCACCAAGCAGATCAACGTGATTAAGCGTCTGCTTGGCGAGGCCAGCGAAATTATCCACGCCGGTGACCCGGATCGCGAGGGGCAGCTGCTGGTGGACGAGGTGCTCGACTATCTCCAGCTGCCGGCGGAGAAACGCCAGCGGGTCCAGCGCTGTTTGATTAACGATCTCAACCCGCAGGCGGTTGAGCGGGCGATCGGCCGTCTGCGCGCCAACAGCGAGTTCATTCCGCTCTGCGTTTCGGCGCTGGCCCGTGCAAGAGCCGACTGGCTCTACGGCATCAATATGACCCGCGCCTGGACGCTGCTGGGGCGCAACGCGGGCTACCAGGGCGTGCTCTCGGTGGGGCGCGTCCAGACGCCGGTGCTGGGGCTGGTGGTGCGCCGTGATGAAGAGATTGAGAACTTTGTCGCCAAAGATTTCTTTGAGGTGAAGGCGCACATCGTTACCCCGAAAGATGAGCGGTTTACCGCCACCTGGCAGCCGAGCGAAGCCTGTGAGCCGCACCAGGATGAAGAGGGGCGTCTGCTCAACCGGACGCTGGCCGAGCACGTGGTGAAACGGATCTCCGGCCAGCCGGCTCACGTTACCCGCTACAACGACAAGCAGGAGTCGGAACCCGCGCCGCTGCCGTTCTCGCTCTCTTCGTTACAGATCGAGGCGGCGAAGCGCTTCGGGCTGAGCGCACAGAACGTGCTGGATATCTGTCAGAAACTCTATGAGACCCATAAGCTGATCACCTATCCGCGCTCCGACAGCCGCTATCTGCCGGAGGAGCACTTTGCCGGACGCCATTCAGTTATGAAGGCCATTGGTGTGCATGCCCCGGATCTGCTGCCGCAGCCGGTTATCGACGCCGATCGACGTAACCGTTGCTGGGACGATAAAAAAGTCGATGCCCACCACGCCATCATTCCCACGGCGCGCAGCAGTACGGTAAACCTGCACGACAATGAAGCGAAGGTCTATAACCTGATTGCCCGCCAGTACCTGATGCAGTTCTGTCCGGATGCGATGTTTCGCAAGTGTGAGATTGAGCTGGATATCGCCAACGGCAAGTTCCTGGCGAAGGCACGCTTTCTGGCGCAGGCGGGCTGGCGAACGCTGCTTGGTAGCAAAGAGCGTGACGAAGAGAACGACGGCACGCCGCTGCCGGTCGTGGCGAAGGGCGACGAGCTGCTGTGTGAAAAGGGTGAGGTCGTTGAGCGCCAGACGCAGCCGCCGCGGCCCTTTACCGACGCCACGCTACTCTCGGCGATGACCGGGATCGCGCGCTTCGTGCAGGATAAGGATCTGAAGAAGATCCTGCGTGCTACCGACGGCCTGGGGACGGAAGCGACCCGCGCCGGGATTATCGAGCTGCTCTTTAAGCGCGGTTTCCTGCACAAGAAAGGGCGCAGCATTCTCTCTACCGATGCGGGACGGGCGTTGATCCACTCTCTGCCGGAGATGGCTGCAAGGCCGGATATGACCGCGCACTGGGAATCGGTCCTGACGCAGATCAGCGAGAAGCAGTGCCGCTATCAAGACTTTATGCAGCCGCTGGTGGGCACGCTCTATCAGCTGATCGATCAGGCGCGCAGCACGCCGGTTCGCCAGTTTAAAGGGATCGTTGCGCCGGGCGGCGCGAAGAAATCGTTTAAAAAGAAGAAGAGTTCTGCATGAAAAAGCCCGGTGGCGCTACGCTTACCGGGCCTACAATGGCTCGAACCGTAGGCCGGGTAAGGCGCAGCCGCCACCCGGCACAGCCGTAAAATTAAATTACCCCTTGCCCGATCATCGCATCGGCCACCTTTACAAACCCGGCAATGTTTGCCCCACGCACGTAGTGGGTCTGCTTGCCTTCGCCGCCGTACTCTACGCAGGCGTTGTGAATATCCAGCATGATATGGTGCAGGCGCGCGTCTACTTTCTCCGCCTTCCAGCCCAGGCGTGCCGCGTTCTGGGCCATCTCCAGACCAGAGGTAGCAACCCCGCCCGCGTTAGCCGCTTTACCCGGTGCAAAGAGCACGCCCGCCTCAAGGAACAGATCGGTGGCTTCGATGGTGGTGGGCATATTCGCGCCTTCCGCCACCGCCTTCACGCCGTTGGCGATAAGCTGGCGGGCTGCATCCTCGCCCAGCTCGTTCTGGGTGGCGCACGGCAGGGCAATATCCACCGGCACGGACCACGGCTGCTTGCCTTCCAGCCACACCAGGCCAAACTCGCGGGCATAATCGGCCAGACGGCCATCGCGGCTGGCTTTAATTTCGCACAGGCGCGCCAGCTTCTCTGCGGTAAAGCCCGCCTCATCCACCACGGTACCGCCGGAATCGGAGGCGGTGACAACCCGCGCGCCAAACTGCATCGCTTTTTCGATAGCATACTGCGCTACGTTGCCGGAGCCGGAGACCGCCACGCGCATCCCCTCAAAGCTCAAACCGTGACGCTTGAGCATCGCTTCGGTGAAGTAGACCAGGCCATAGCCGGTCGCCTCAGGGCGGATCAGGCTGCCGCCGAAAGAGAGTCCCTTGCCGGTAAAGACGCAGGCGCTGCTGTTGGAGAGCTTTTTCATCATCCCCGCCATAAAGCCCACCTCGCGGCCGCCGACGCCGATATCGCCCGCCGGGACATCGGTATCCGGTCCCAGATGACGGTACAGCTCGGTCATTAGCGCCTGGCAGAAACGCATCACCTCGCCTTCGCTTTTGCCCTTGGGATCGAAATCGCTGCCGCCTTTGCCACCGCCCATCGGTAGGGTGGTGAGAGCGTTTTTGAAGGTCTGCTCAAAGCCGAGGAACTTAAGGATCGACAGGTTTACTGAAGGGTGGAAACGCATACCGCCCTTGAACGGGCCGATGGCAGAGTTAAACTGCACGCGCCAGGCGCGATTGACCTGCACCTGATTCTTATCATCCAGCCAGACCACGCGAAACTGGATCACACGCTCCGGCTCTACCAGACGTTCCAGGAGTGACATCTGACGATAGCGCGGGTTTGCTTCAAGGAACGGCCAGAGGGTGGTCATCACCTCGCGAACGGCCTGCGCAAACTCGCTCTGATGCGGGTCGCGCTGTTGGACATGCGTGAGAAAAGATTCCAGAGAGCGTGCCTGATCCATAGAGATAAGTTCCTCTTATAATAAATTATGTTTGTTGTATATGCGTTTTAGCGTCGTTTTCGACTATACCACTCGTACCGCTTTGCCAGGCAAGCGAAAAATTAACCAGCGAAGGGAAATTTATAAACCGGCTCGGGTCATAACTAAAAACGATGGGCAGATAAACTAAAGGAACCGGTGCGGTTTACCGTTATAGTGATTATCAGGATCAAAAAGGAAAAGACGTCGATGAACCGTTACGTGATTGTACTGCTGGGACTGTTATCTGCCGGGGCGCAGGCGGACCGTATCCGCCCGGACGTGGAGGTAAACGTCCCGCCGGAGGTCTTTAGCTCGGGCGGACAGCGTTCGCAGCCCTGCAACCTGTGCTGTATTTATCAGGATCAGAACTATTCGGAAGGGGCAGTAATCAAGGCGGAAGGCGTGTTGCTGCAGTGCCAGCGCGACGAGCGTACGCTCAGCACCAATCCGCTGGTGTGGCGGCGGGTACGGGAATAAATGTGTTTTCTACATGTGACAAGCTCCGTAGGCCGGGTAAGGCGTAGCCGCCACCCGGCATTAACGCTATCTAAATCAGATTGTAAAGCTGGCCCATACCGGCGCATGGTCGGAGGGCTTCTCCATGCTGCGAATATCGTAATCGATGCCTGTCTCCTTGCAGCGGCTCGCCAGCGACTGGCTGGCCAGCAGCAGATCGATACGCAGCCCGCGGTTGTCATCAAACCCTTTTGAGCGGTAGTCAAACCAGGAGTAGCGATCCTGGGTTTCCGGGTTGGCGTGGCGGAAGGTATCCACCAGCCCCCACTCCAGCAGGCGGCCCAGCCACTCGCGCTCTTCCGGCAGGAACGAGCATTTGCCGCCGCGCAGCCAGCGCTTACGGCTCTCTTCCCCAATGCCGATATCGAGATCCGTGGGGCTGATATTCATATCACCCATGATCAGCACCGGGCTATCCTTCTGCAGCTCGTTATCCAGATAGCTTTGCAGATCGGCATAAAACTTCTCTTTGGCCGGGAATTTTGTCGGATGGTCGCGGCTTTCGCCCTGTGGGAAGTAGCCGTTGATCACCGTGATATTGCCGAGTGCAGAAGGGATCTCCGCCATGATAATCCGGCGCTGTGCCTCGCCGTCGTCACCGGGAAAGCCCCGGCGCACCGACACCGGCGTCTCTTTAGTAAGTAGCGCCACGCCGTAATGTCCTTTCTGGCCGTGATAAAAGACGTTATAGCCCAGCTTCGCCACCTCTTCGAGCGGGAACATATCGTCGTGAACCTTTGTCTCCTGCAGGCCAATCACGTCCGGCTGGTGTTTCTCTACAATCGCCGCCAGCTGATGGGGGCGCGCGCGCAGCCCGTTGATATTAAAAGAAACAAATTTCATATTTTCTGCCACATAGCCAATTGATAAGCCCAGATGTTAACAGAAAAAACGCAGCGTATCCGCCCTGGATTGCGAATACGCATTGCGCCCTGAAAAAGAGCACGCCGCACCGCAATGGGGCGAGAAACGGCGGTAAGTTTCGCTTGCGATCACACTTCCAGAATTAAATTTTATTCCTGCATAAATCTTCTGCTCTCAGGCATCGCCATCGGCGTTCTTTCTAACATTATTCACTTTTTATGCAATTTATATGAATAGCGCTCTGCTGTAACTCATTGATATGTCGTTGCCGCTTCGACGTTATGCATTTTTATCGCTGGCTGGCACGATGTGTGCAATCTACATTCACAGGGCCAATGCTCACAATAATTAACATATTAACAACTTTTTATTTACCTGATGAGGTTGCTATGTCTCTGTCAGTAACGCGTGAGAGTTTCGATGAGTGGATGCTGCCGGTGTATGCGCCTGCGCCTTTTATTCCGGTTCGTGGTGAGGGCTCCCGCCTGTGGGATCAGCAGGGGAAAGAGTATATCGACTTTGCTGGCGGGATCGCCGTTAATGCCCTGGGCCATGCCCATCCGGGACTTTGCCGCGCCCTGAGCGAACAGGCGAGTAAGTTCTGGCATACCGGCAATGGCTACACTAACGAGCCAGCGCTACGGCTGGCAAAACGGCTTATTGATGCCACCTTTGCCGACCGGATCTTTTTCTGTAACTCCGGCGCTGAGGCTAACGAGGCGGCGCTGAAGCTGGCGCGTAAATATGCCCACGATCGCTATGGCACGCAGAAGAGCGGCATCGTCGCCTTTAAAAATGCTTTCCATGGTCGGACGCTGTTTACCGTCAGCGCCGGAGGCCAGCCCGCCTACTCGCAAGATTTTGCCCCGCTGCCGCCGGATATCCATCATGCGGTGTTTAACGATATCGCCTCTGTCCAGGCGTTGATGACCGATGATACCTGCGCGGTGATTGTTGAACCCATTCAGGGCGAAGGCGGTGTAGTGCCTGCGAAACCAGAATTTTTACAGGCGTTGCGTGAACTTTGCGATCGCCATAACGCGCTGCTGATCTTTGATGAAGTCCAAACTGGTGTAGGGCGTACCGGCGAGCTCTATGCCTATATGCACTACGGCGTCACGCCTGACGTACTGACCACCGCTAAAGCGCTGGGAGGCGGTTTTCCGATTGGGGCGATGCTGACGCGAGAAGCGTTCGCCAGCGTAATGACCGTCGGCACGCACGGGACAACCTACGGCGGTAACCCGCTGGCCGCCGCCGTAGCGGGTGAGCTGCTGGATAACGTCAACAATCGCGCCTTCCTTGACGGCGTCAAGCAGCGCCAGCAGACGTTTGTTGAACAATTGCAGGCCATTAACGCCCGTTCAGACCTGTTCAAAGAGATCAGAGGCATCGGCCTGCTGATTGGCTGTGAACTGAACTCCGCCTGGGCCGGGAAAGCGAAACAGATCGCCCAGCTGGCCGCTGAGGAGGGCGCGATGGTGCTGATCGCCGGAGGTAACGTGGTGCGCTTCGCCCCGGCGCTAAATATCAGCGAGGAGGAGATCCGCACCGGCATGACACGCTTCTCCCGTGCCTGCGAACGATTTCTTGCGGGGTACGCAACATGATGGTGATCCGTCCAATTGAGCATAGCGATCTGCCCGCCCTGATGCAGCTGGCGGGCAAAACAGGGGGTGGGCTAACCTCGCTGCCCGCCGATGAGGCCACGCTTGCGGCGCGTATCACCCGAGCGCGACAGACCTGGCAGGGCGAGCTGCCGAAGAGCGAGCAGGGTTATCTGTTTGTGCTTGAAGATACCGACAGCGGCACGGTGGCCGGGGTCTGCGCTATTGAGGTTGCTGTTGGGCTGAACGATCCCTGGTACAACTACCGGGTGGGCACCCTGGTGCATGCCTCGAAAGAGCTTAACGTCTACAACGCCCTGCCCACGCTGTTTTTAAGCAACGACCACACCGGCAGCAGCGAGCTGTGCACTCTGTTTCTCGATCCCGACTGGCGCAAGGCGGGCAACGGCTACCTGCTCTCTAAATCACGATTTATGTTTATGGCCGCGTTTCGCGATCGCTTCAACGAAAAGGTGGTGGCGGAGATGCGCGGCGTGATTAGTGAGGATGGCTACTCGCCGTTTTGGGACAGCCTGGGAAAAACCTTCTTCTCTATGTCCTTCAGCCGCGCCGATCGCCTGTGCGGCATCGGGCAGAAGGCCTTTATCGCCGAGCTGATGCCCAAGCACCCTATCTACACCCAGTTCCTGACGGCAGAGGCGCAGGCGGTGATTGGCGAAGTGCATCCACAAACCGCTCCAGCGCGGGCGGTGCTGGAGAAAGAGGGATTCCGCTACCGCAACTATATCGACATTTTCGACGGCGGGCCGACGCTTGAGTGTGATATTGACCGAGTGCGCGCCATCCGTAAAAGCCGGCTGGTAGAGGTTGCCGAAGGACAGTCTGCGCCGGGCGAGTGGCCGCTCTGCATGGTGGCTAATGAGCAGTACCAGCAGTTTCGCGTCATGCTGGTAGCCGCTAACCCCGATACCGAACGGCTGGTGCTGAGCGCCGCCCAGATAGATGTTCTCAAATGTCAGCCGGGCGACAAGGTTCGCCTGGTGCGGCTCTGTGCCGAGGAGAAAACTGCATGAGCTTATGGATCAACGGTGATTGGGTGACCGGTCAGGGCATTCGGCGTGAAAAACGCGATCCGGTGAAGGGCGATCTGCTCTGGCAGGGAGAGGATGCGGATGCAGAGCAGGTTGCCGAGGCATGCCGGGCCGCCCGCGCCGCGTTTCCCGGCTGGGCGTCGCAGCCATTTGCTACCCGTCAGGCCATTGTGGAAAAATTCGCTGCGCTGCTGGAAACGAACAGAGGTGCACTGACTGAGATTATCGCCCGGGAGACGGGCAAGCCACGCTGGGAAGCGGCGACCGAAGTCGGGGCCATGATTAACAAGGCCGCCATCTCGGTGAAGGCCTGGCATGTACGAACCGGCGAGCAGCAGACGGCGATGGCGGATGGGGCGGCAACCCTGCGTCATCGTCCTCACGGCGTGCTGGCGGTCTTCGGTCCCTATAACTTCCCGGGACATCTTCCCAACGGCCATATCATTCCGGCTCTGCTGGCGGGCAATACGCTGGTGTTTAAGCCCAGCGAGCTGACGCCGCACAGCGGCGAGGCGGTGGTGAAGCTCTGGGAGCAGGCGGGCCTTCCTGCCGGCGTGCTTAACCTCGTGCAGGGCGGACGCGAAACCGGCCAGACCCTCAGCGGCCTGGCGGATCTTGATGGCCTGCTCTTTACCGGCAGCGCCAGCACTGGCTACCAGCTGCATCGCCAGCTTGCCGGGCAGCCGGAGAAGATCCTCGCCCTTGAGATGGGGGGAAACAATCCGCTGATCGTCGATGACGTAGCGGATCGCGACGCCGCCGTGCATCTGACTATTCAGTCAGCGTTTATTACCGCAGGTCAGCGCTGCACCTGCGCCCGTCGACTGCTGGTGAAGCGCGGCGCGGAGGGCGACGCCTTTCTTGCCAGGCTGGTGGAGGTGGCTGGCCGCATCCAGCCCGGCAGCTGGGACGCCGAGCCGCAGCCGTTTACTGGCGGGCTGATCTCTGAGCAGGCGGCAGAGCAGGTCTATCAGGCGTGGCAGGCCCACGAGGCGCGCGGCGGCAGAACCCTGCTGGCACCGAAGCGCATTAAGGCCGGAACCTCGCTGCTCAGTCCGGGGATTATCGATCTTACCGGGGTGGCAGATGTGCCGGATGAAGAGGTATTCGGCCCGCTGCTAGGGGTCTGGCGCTACGACAGCTGGGAAGAGGCGATTACGCTGGCAAATGCCACCCGCTACGGGCTGGCCTGCGGCCTGGTCTCGGCGGAGCGCGAGAAGTTTGACGCCCTGCTGCTGGCGGCGCGGGCCGGGATCGTTAACTGGAACAAGCCTTTGACCGGCGCGGCGAGCACCGCCCCCTTTGGCGGCATCGGAGCCTCGGGCAATCATCGTCCCAGCGCCTGGTACGCCGCCGACTACTGCGCGTGGCCAATGGCGAGCCTTGAGTCAGCTGATTTGACCCTGCCGGAGACGCTCAGCCCGGGGCTGCATTTTTCAGCGGAGGAGGGAGCATGAAGGCGCACGAGGTAAACTTTGACGGCCTGGTGGGGCTGACCCACCACTATGCCGGACTCTCTTTTGGTAACGAGGCATCGACAAAGCACCGTAATCAGGTTTCTAACCCGAAGCTGGCAGCGAAGCAGGGCCTGCTGAAGATGAAGGCGCTAAGCGACGCGGGCTTTCCTCAGGCGGTGATCCCACCCCAGGAGCGACCCAACGTTGCGGTGCTACGCCAGCTAGGGTTTAGCGGCAGCGATGAGCAGGTGGTTGCCAAAGCGGCAGCGCAGACGCCGGAGCTGCTCTCCGCAGCCAGTTCAGCCTCATCCATGTGGGTCGCCAACGCGGCCACGGTCTGCCCCTCCGCCGATGCGCTGGACGGCAGGGTGCATCTCACCGTCGCTAACCTCAACAACAAGTTCCACCGTTCTAGCGAAGCGCCGACCACCGAGGCGCTGCTGCAGGCTATTTTCCGCGATGAGGGCCGCTTCGCCGTACATCCGGCGCTGCCGCAGGTGGCGCGCTTTGGCGACGAGGGGGCAGCAAACCATAACCGTCTCGGTGGCGAGTATGGGGAGCCGGGCCTTCAACTCTTTATCTACGGGCGCGAGGAGCACGGTCACGCCGCACCCGAGCGCTATCCTGCCCGTCAGACCCTGGAGGCGAGCCAGGCGGTGGTGCGGTTAAATCAGGTTCATCCGGATCGGGTGATGTTCGCCCAGCAGAACCCGACGGTTATTGACGAAGGGGTGTTTCACAACGATGTGATAGCGGTAAGCAACCGTCAGCTGCTGTTCTGCCACGAACGGGCTTTTGTTAAGCAGTGCGGGCTGCTGAGCCATCTGGCGGAGCGGGTGCCGGGCTTTCAGGCCATTCAGGTGCCGGAGGAGGCGGTATCGGTGAAGGATGCCGTAGCAACCTATCTGTTTAACAGCCAGCTACTGAGCCGGGAGGATGGCTCAATGGTGCTGGTGGTGCCTCAGGAGTCGCAGGAGCATGCAGGCGTCTGGCACTACCTCAACGGCCTGCTGGCAGAAGATAATCCGATCCGCGAGCTGAAGGTGTTCGATCTACGTGAGAGCATGGCTAACGGCGGCGGTCCGGCCTGCCTGCGTCTGCGCGTTGTGCTGACGCAGGAGGAGCGGCAGGCGGTTAACCCGGCGGTGATGATGTCGGACGCACTCTTTAACCAACTTAATGGATGGGTAGATCGCTACTACCGCGATCGTTTGACTCAGGCCGATCTCGCCGACCCGCAACTGCTGCGCGAGGGAAGGGAGGCGCTGGACCAGCTGTCACAGCTGCTGGATCTTGGCTCGGTTTACCCTTTCCAGCGTTAACGGAGACGCTATGCACGATTTTCTCGCTTTAACGCTGGCCGGAAGCCATCCTGATATAAACAAAGGTGACAATGTCACTTTTAGCTGGCGTTGGCACGGAGAGGGGCTACTGGAGTTAACCCCGCATCAACCTGTGGATCGCGCCCTGGTTCTATCGGCAGGGATCCACGGGAACGAGACCGCCCCGGTAGAGATTGTTGATAGCCTGCTGGCCGCGCTGTTTGCTGGTTCCCTGACGCTGCGCTGGCGCATGCTGGTGGTGCTGGGCAACCCCGAGGCGCTGCGCACTAACTGCCGTTATGTAGTCAACGATCTTAATCGCCTGTTTGGCGGGCGCTGGCAAGGACACCCCGCCAGTCTGGAGACCGAGCGGGCAGCGCAGCTCGAGCATGCCCTGAACCACTTCTTTGCTGATGGTGCGTCTGAAACGCGCTGGCATCTCGATCTGCATACTGCGATACGCGGCTCGCACCACCTGCGCTTCGGTGTTTTACCCTCCCGGGCAACGCCGTGGAATGAATCATTCCTGCAATGGTTAGGAGACGCAGGGCTGGAGGCGCTGGTCTTTCACCAGTCGCCGGGGGGCACCTTTACCCATTTCAGCTGCGAGCGTTTTAACGCCCTGGCCTGCACCCTGGAGTTGGGGAAAGCACTTCCCTTTGGGGAGAACGATCTTAGTCAATTCGCCGTGACCCGAAATGCGCTGGCGGCCCTGCTAAGCGATACCTCCTGGACGAGCCAGCATGAGCCGGTGCTGCGCTACCGTGTTACGCAGCAGATTACGCGTCATGGGGAGAATTTCCGGCTCTGTATGTCCGCCCAGACGCTTAACTTCACTGCATTCAGCGCCGGTACGCTGCTGGCAGAGGAGGGCGAAACGCGCTACGTGGTTCAACACGAGACGGAGTATGTATTATTTCCCAACCCAAACGTCGCGCCCGGCCTGCGAGCGGGTTTAATGCTGGAGCGGATTAAATAGAAGCGTGCCTTAAGAATTATTGCAGACTATTCTTACCAAACTGCTTTATTAATAATCGATGGAGGAGTATGCTCCTCCATATTACCTTCAAAATCATCAGGTTGAATATTTTCGCTACATCTCTCCATCTTTTTTCCATATTGTCTTCACAATTGCCTGGAAACTGTTTTTTATACTTTCACTGTTTTACCGTTGCACTGATTAATTGACGAAAAAGGTCGTAAAGTTAATCTCGTCAACACGGCAACGTGCCGTAAGTAAGAATAACTGAAAGAAGGATGAAGACTATGCGTAAATTGACCGCTCTGTTTGTTGCCTCTACCCTGGCGTTCGGCGCTGCTAACCTGGCTCACGCTGCTGAAACCACTACCGCACCGGATAACGGCGCAGCGATGCACCATAAAGGCAAAATGGGCCCACATCACGATATGATGTTCAAAGACCTCAACCTGACCGACGCGCAGAAACAGCAGATCCGTGAGATCATGAAGAGCCAGCGTGACCAGATGAAACGTCCGTCTCTGGATGAGCGCCGCGCTGCCCATAGCATCATCGCCAGCGACACCTTCGATAAGGCGAAAGCCGAAGCGCAGATCGACAAAATGGCCGAGCAGAACAAAGCCCGTATGCTGGCGCACATGGAAACCCAGAACAAAATCTATAACATCCTGACGCCGGAGCAGAAAAAGCAGTTTAATGCCAATTTTGAGAAGCGTCTGACAGAACGTAAAGCGCCAGAAGGTAAAATGCCTGCACCTGCTGAGTAGATCAGCACACCTTCTTAAGACCGCCGGTCTTGTCCACAGCTCCCATCGGGCAGTGGGCAGGCCCGGCGGTTTTTTTTTGCATTAAATAACCCAATGTGAATATTCTCTTAACTTATAAGGGAAATCATTATCCCGATAAAGCGGTTCATTATTTCCCCTCAAGTAAATCTACGCGCTAAGCCAAATTGCCATTTTATATGTCACTGTTTTTGATACAGTGCGGTGCAAAATAAGAACGTATTGCTTTGGACTTTTTTGATTAGAATTTTATAACTTCTGTAGATTGGTTCCTGTTTGATAAATATGGATTTTTCACTTCAGTAAAATCTTACAAAGGTAGTGATAAATAGGTTGTTGCACAGGTCAGCCTATAACTTTTCCTTTTAAATTTAGCATCCTACGATGCCATCCCTATTTCTTTCCTGGATAAGGTGACACGCTATGAGTATCGATATTGCAGCATCCCTTAATGAGCGTCAGCGTGATGCTCTGCTCTCCTATTATTTAGGGCAGTATGTTCCTGCCAGCGGCAATGAGGACCTGGTCAATCTGGTGCAGACTCCCGAAGATGTTTATGAGTACCTGCTGATCGACCCGCTGGTCAGCAACGCCGTGCCCACCTCCCGCGTGGCACAGGCGATGTCGAGCATTCAGCAGTACATCAACGGCATCACCATGAACATGGAGCCGGGGTACCAGACCCAGTATCTGGATCAGGACAATATCACTAACTGGAAAGAGGGACTAAGCCAGTATGACATCTGGGCCGGCGAGGTGGAGCTGGATACCTACCCAGAGAACTATATCGACCCGACCCTGCGGCAGAGCCAGACTGCCTACTTTAAGGATCTGATCACCGATCTTAACCAGAACACTATCAATAATGATACGGCCCAGCAGGCGGTCATGAACTACCTGAACAAATTCGAGCAGGTGGCGAACCTGACGATTGTCAGTGGGTATGTGGATAGTACGGACCAGACGAATGGTATCTACTATTTCTTAGGGAAATCCACTACGTCGCCAGTGCAGTACTACTGGCGTTCGTTCGATATGGATTTGAACGTCGATAACGTGGCCTCCAGCAGCGCCTGGTCAGAGTGGTATCCGATGAATACCGCCATTAACGAGGAGGCGTTACAAGGCCTACCGAGACTGACCTTTTTTAATAACCGCCTCTATCTGTTTTGGTTTGAGCGTACAACAGCCGGAAATACGGGTGAGGGCACTGGGGCGAGACCCTATGATGAAATTACCGCCTATTCGTCATACAGTGACTTTAGCAACACCTGGTCTGCTCCTTATACACTGATGGCAGTAAATAACGCAGCAGATAATGATTGGAGTAAATTATTTCTTAGTGCATCACTATGTACTGCATGCTTGTATAATGACACCGATGATATATTGTCTGTTTCTTTATATGATGGAGCGAGTGGAAGTACTACTGATGGTTTCAGTGATTTTTCTATGCGTATTGATTACTGGTTTAATATTGAACAAGTGGAATCAAAGAGCCCAGGAAAAGATAGTGAAGGAAATATTATTGTTTCTACCTTGGCAGCTTATCTACAACATTATTCGCCTATTTCAGGCGATGCAAATGCACAGCAGCGTATACAGTCGGTTTACTCAAGTCTTTTTTCTATAAAAGAGGTGAAGCTTGAGTCAGGTCAGAATTATGATGGTCTCAGCGGGTCGTTAGTTCTTCCGTCCTTATCTATTGATAACTTTAAAATAGCGCAAGCTGGTAATGGGGAAATAACTCTAACTAGCATTATTCCCGAGGCGGTTTCTACTATCAATGCCGAAAAAATATACTCGGTAAATGATATAAATTGTTCGGGAAAATATTTTTCAGATGATTATGCTACTAATGCTAAAATATCATGCACTTACACTTTGGGTGGCGCTGTTAATATAACTGATTTGGTTTTTAAAGATATTGATCACTATGATTATAGATACCCATATAATGTTTTGGAAATTGCAGGGCAAGACGGTAATTATTACAATAGTCAGGAGTTTACCCCTACAGAGGTTGTTGATGATGAATTGAATTTGTCAGGGTTTAAGTTCTCGTTTTCAGGTATTTCCGGGGAGGGTAAGTCCATACGTATCCGTGTATTACAGGATATGGGCTACGATAGTCAGTATTACTACCTAGCTAGTGATGAGCTTGTTGCTGATAAAAATACTTTTAAAATTTATCATTCACCATGGGTTTTTAATCTATATGAGGCTAGCTCAGCAAATGTGTGGGGAACAGGTACGCGAGTAACCAATATAAATCAGGATGAATTCAAAGCTCAAGATTCCTCAATCCAAAGTGTTATTTCTGATTTTACAGACGATGAATTGAATCAGGAAACTATTGTACGTTATATATCCTTTGGTTATCAGGAAAGCGGCGGGGCATCAGTTCATCAGGAATATAAGGTAACTCTTTACAAACCTAACGGAATTGCCGTTACGCCTTACATCTCAACCAAAACTGATGATGAATTAGGGACCGTTGAGTTCCTGAAGTTTAGTGGAAATTTTGACGACGGAACAATAATAAACCCGATCCGCCTCAACACGCTGTTTGCCAAAGAATTAATCAATAAAGCCAGCGCCAGCATCCAAGCGCTGCTCAACTGGGACACCCAGCTGACCCTGGAACCGGGTATGACTAACGACACCGCTGTGCCGATGGACTTCAGCGGTGCGAACGGCATCTACTTCTGGGAGCTGTTCTTCTATATGCCGTACCTGGTGGCATGGCGTCTGAGTCAGGAGGAGGAGTACAGTGACGCATTAAGCTGGTATCACTACATTTTTGACCCGTCTGCACGTGGGCGTGATAACAGCGATGTAGTTGGCACGGATTTAAATGAGCAGTACCCGGAACCGGACTACTGGAGCGTGCGCCCGCTGGTGGAGAGCGCCTCATCCGCTGCGCAGGCTACTGCCAGCTGGTTAACCACCGACCCGGATGCGATAGCCTCGGCCTGGCCGGTTCACTACCAGAAGGCGGTGTTTATGGCCTACGTCAGTACCCTGATGGCCGCCGCCGATGCCAGCTACCGCCTGCTGACTAACGACGGTCTGAGCCTTGCCCGCCTGCAGTACGGTCAGGTAAAAGACCTGCTCGGTATCCGCCCGGACACCTTAATCGTTAACCACTGGGCACCGGAGACGCTGGCCGAGCTGGCAGAGAGCGCAGAGAGTAACGTGGCCCTGCTGAGCTATGAGCAGCAGGCCCTGGCGCTGCCGGCCTTCGTCGGACAATCCAGCGTGGCGGCAGACGTGACCACCAGCGACAGCTTTATGGCCCCGGTCAACAGTCAGCTGCTGGGCTACTGGAACACCCTCGACTCCCGGCTCTACAATCTGCGTCACCAGCTGACCATTGACGGCCTGCCGATGACCGTGCCGCTCTATGCCCCGCCGGTTAACCCGACGGTGCTGATGGAGCAGAGCGTGCAGGGCGGTTCGCTCATCAGCGCCTCGTCTGGCATGATGGCGACCATTCCGCCGTACCGGTTCAGCACCATGCTGCAGAGCGCACGCTTTGCCGTCTCCACCCTGAGTCAGTTTGGTCAGACGCTGCTCAGCTACTACGAGCGTAAGGACACCGCCGGGCTGCAGGAGCTGGACACCCAGCTGGCACTGGATCTCTCGGCCTACAGCCTGAGCCTGGGACAGAACGCTATTGATTCTCTGGATCAGGATAAAACCGCGCTGGAGGCCAGCCGCAGCATGGCCCAGCAGCGCTACGACCACTACTTCGGCCTCTACAACACCGGCGTCTCCGCCGGGGAGACCAGCGCGATGGTGCTGCGCGACAGCGCCGCCGCCTCGATGACTGCCGCCTCACCGCTGATCACCGCCGGAATGGCGATGAAAACCATCCCTAACATCTTCGGCTTTTCAGACGGGGGTGAGGAGATCGGTGCCCCGACGCTTGCCGCCGGGATGGTGCTGCAGCTGACGGGGGAGATCACCGGTCTTGCCGCCCAGCAGACGGAGATCTCCGAGAGCTACCGCCGCCGCAGCGAGGAGTGGCAGATCATCTACCAGCAGGCGCAGTCGGAGGTCGACACCATCAACGCCCAGCTCGATGCCCTGGCGGTACGCCGTCAGGGGGCGGTGATGGCCCTGCAGCTGGCCCAGGCGCAGCAGGATAACCTGAAGTCGACCCTGAACTTCCTGACCACCCGCTTCACCCAGTCGTCGCTCTACAACTGGCTGACCGGGCAGCTCTCTGCGCTTTACTACCAGGCCTACGACGCGGTGCTCTCGCTCTGCCTGAGCGCCCAGGCGAGCTGGCAGTATGAGATGGGGGATATGACCTCGACCTTTATCCAGACAGGGGCGTGGAACGACAGCTATCATGGCCTGCTGGTGGGCGAGACGCTGGCGCTCAACCTGCAGCAGATGGAGTCCGCCTGGCTGACGCGTAACTCGCGCCGCCTGGAGCTGACCAAAACGGTCTCGCTCAAAAAACTGGATAGCAGCGCCTTTGACGATTTGAAAGCCAATGGGACTACCCAGTTCTCGCTCAGCGAAGCGCTGTTTGATAACGACTATCCGGGTCATTACCTGCGACAAATTAAATTTGTTACCATCTCTCTACCGACCCTGGTAGGCCCGTATCAGGATGTGAAAATGACCCTGGTCCAGTCTGGCAGCAGTATTTTACTCAAGGCGGATATCGATGGCGTGAACTACCTCAACGACAGCACCACAGGAAGCGCCAGCAATGTTATTACTAACCTGCGTGCCAGCGAGGAGATCGCCGTCTCGTCCGGGTTGAACGACAGCGGGATGTTTGTACTGAACTTTGGCGACGAACGCTACTTGCCGTTTGAGGGTACCGGGGCTATCTCAAGCTGGCAGATAGATTTCCCTAACGCCACGAGCGATGAGCAGCAGACCATCTTACAGAACATGAGCGATGTCATTATCCAGGTGCACTACACCGCACGAAACGGCGGCAGCACCTTTAAGCAGGCTGTAATGAATACATTGTAAAAACCTCATTGCGTCTAAGACCGTCGGTCTTGCTCACATCCCCCCGTCGGGCTGTGGGCAGGCCCGGCGGTTTTTTTGTGGACTCTTAGTAAAGGCACTGAAGTAGCGATCTGAAATCTATCTCTGTTTTTTTATTACCGCGATTTGTTCCAGGCGTCATCATATTTAATGTTCCCGGCAATGTAGTTCCACTCTATGGCGCGGGACCTGAGTCCAATCACCTCATGCATATTAGGAGCTGAACTCCCAGGATAATAGACGTGAGTGAAGTCTACGGACATAATCACCACGCTGTCTAAGGTGACTCTATAAATTTCGGCTTCTATACCTGCTTCTTTAATCTCATAGTATTTTATTACTGCTTTTTGCAGTCCTCTACTTTCACAAATAGCCACCGCAAACCAGGGGCTGGTTTTATCAAGCTGTTTATGAATTTTGAAAAGGCCATGCTGTCTCGTTCCGGTCATGCTGCCTGTATGACTGTCAACGCCCTGATTTATACTATAGCTGCTATTCATCACCTCGATGGCACCCTCTCGACCCGGTGCGGTACACTCTCCTATAATTTGCACGCCATTCTCATCGTATAAAAAGAGATAAGCAGGTAGTGACATAGGTAAATCCCTCTGTTAATTATTATCAATAAAAATATCATCTTCGTAATCCTTGCCATTCAGGCCATAAGAGATGACGTACCTGTAGCCAGGGTTAATCTTGTATTGAATGCAGCTATGTGGGTAGGATACACTGAGTTTATATTCTCCAGAATTAGCAACCACTTCAAAGCTGCCGCCTTTATTAACTTCAATCCGGTAATACTCCAGGATGTCTTTTTTATCCACGCTAAAGCAAAGTGTGCTATTAAAATAAAAGACGTAACGTGCCGCTGGTGCTCTTGGGCCGCCTGGACACCCTGTTAGAGCAAAACAGACAGCAATAATTGCTAAAATTTTCATCCCGGAAACCCCTTTAGCACATTCTTGTATTTAGCGATCAACGAGTATATAGATTCGCCTGGATCGTAATCACGGTATTTATACAAGTTACTGTTTCCATCAAAACCATATTTAAGTAATAGCCAGTAATCGCTGACTATCGAGGCTTGCTGCTCAAGACCGTAATGAAAAAGATCTGCTTTATCTAAACTGTAGCTGTAATCAGCGAAGCGGGAGAAAAGACCTCTGGTTCTGACAAACATGCCTTTCTGTGTTTACCATACGTGCATCATCTCATGAAGAAATCGATGTCTCTTTTCAAGGCTATCTAAAGAAAATTCAGGCGAGTAGGTGCCCTCCCTGAACCACATCTCACCGTTCGGACTCATGGCAACATCGTCAGGCTGCATATTGAAAGGGAGATAGCTTTCTCGATGTACCCATACGTTACTGTAACGGATGCTGTAACCGTAAGTCGTAACAGCAAGGTGAATTTCACCGATCGTTAACAGCCGCACCCCTCCGGGATCTATCGGCGTGCCTGACATAGGGTGTATTTTCAAGTTAACTGGCATTTTCTTTGCTCCATGCAAAAATACACTATAGGCACACAAATTAAATGGTTAAAGTTAGTAATATTAACAATGTTATTTATAATGCCAAAAAAACAAGCGCTCATAGGCGAGATCAAGCCTTGCCTACATTGAGCCATCGGGCTGTGGGCAGGTCCGGCGGTTTTTTCTTTGTTCCCCTCTTTGTTAGCCGTTAACGAAACGGTATGCTCGTTGCGAACAGCAATCGATAACAAAAAAGCGTAGCGGCCATGACCGTTGCGCGGACGCGCGTGCGCGTCATTGAGGGTGATGATGGAATACTTTGATATTCGTAAAATGCCGGTCAACCTGTGGCGTAATGGCGCAGGCGAGACCCGTGAAATCTGCTGCTTCCCGGCGGCAAACCGTGATTTTGACTGGCGCGCCAGTATCGCCTCGATCGCCAGCAACGGCGGTTTCCCCCAGTTCACCGGCGTAGATCGGGTGATCACCCTGATAGAGGGAGGGGAGGTGACGCTCGACGGCGGCAGCGCGTTTAACCATACGCTTAAACATCTCCAGCCCTTTACCTTTGCTGGCGAGCAGCTGGTAAAGGCACAGCTCTCCGATGGTCAGATGTCGATGGATTTTAATATCATGACCCGGCGGGATCGCTGTCAGGCGAAGGTGCGCGTTGCCGATCGCACCTTTACGACCTACGCCTCACGGGGTGGGGTGGTTTTTGTCCTGAGCGGGGCATGGCAGCTGGGGGATAAGCTGTTAACTGCCGATCAGGGAGCCTGGTGGCAGGAGGGACACCATACGCTGCGGCTGTTGAAGTCCGAGGGTCAGCTGCTGTTTAGCGAAATTACCTGGCTGCCGGGCCACTAACGTTTTAACTGCCCGCCTGCCGCTGATGCTACTACGGCAGGCGGGCAAACGTCACTCCGCTGGCCAGGGAAGCTCGGTGATGTCGTGCTGGCCGGTAATCAGCGGCTTGCAGAGGATCTTATAGCCGTCCTGATCGAAGCTTGCCTGCGGACGCGGCAGACTGGCCGCCTCGTCAAGCGAATCCACCGAGCCGAGCCACAGCCAGTTGTGGATAATATGGTACTGCGTCATCTCTCCGCTACTCTCTTTCAGCGCGACCGGGCCGCGCCATGGCCAGCACACCAGCCGCGTACGTTCAAGCGCGTCAACCAGGCGCTGGTTATGCGCCTCCACGCTCTCCTTACCGCAGCACGCTCCCGCGCAGCGGTTAAGCGCTGAGCGGAAACAGCCCCGGCCCCGGGTTAACGACTCCAGCCCCAGCAGGCCATAGCAGAGCTTCTGCTCATCGGCGATGCTTTGCAGCGTTTGCAGCGCTGCCCGGCGGTTGGCGAACAGACCGTACAGCCCCGGCTGTGCCGAAAAGTCGACCTCGCGAGCATAAACCACCTGCGGTTTTTCACCTTCTAACAGCAGAGAGCAGAGCTGGCGGTTGCGCCGCAGCCGTTTGTTGAACAGCGGCTGCTGCTCCTTAATCAGCTGGGCTTCCAGCAGCAGGGCACCAATTTCACCGGCGGTACGCACCCAGGTAATACGCCGCGACTGGCGCAGCATGGCGGCCTCATCGGCGGTGCGTAGATGGGAGAGCACACGGCTGCGAATATTGATGCTCTTACCGATATAGAGCGGCATTGCTTCGCTTTCACCATGGAAGAAGTAGACGCCGGGATGCTTAGGCAAGGCCTCAAGCCACGGTCGTAAATGCTCGGGATACTCATAGATAGCCGCCGCCTCAAAATCCAGACGGGGGGCAGATTGACGCCTCACCACAGATAAACTCCTGATACTGGTTACTTATCCAGTGTAGCAGGCTATTGCTGGTGAAAAAAGAGGCGGCTTGCGCCGCCTGGGGATTTTATTTTTTCCAGAAATCGTCAAAAACCGTGATCGGCGGACGGCGCTTGTGCTCGGTTTTCAGATACCAGCCCTCGATAATGCGGGCGGTGCCTTCATCCAGCGTTTTGCCTTCCAGATAATCATCAATGTTTTCATAGGTGACGCCCAGCGCAGCTTCATCCGGCAGGGAGGGGCGATCGTCTTCCAGGTCCGCCGTCGGCGCTTTTTTGTAGAGATGCTCCGGGCAGCCCAGATGAGCCAGCAGCTGTTTACCCTGACGTTTGTTCAGGCGGAACAGCGGGTTGAGATCCGTACCGCCATCGCCGTACTTGGTGTAAAACCCGGTGACCGCCTCTGCGGCATGGTCGGTACCGATCACGACGCCGCCAGTCATCCCGGCAATGCTGTACTGAGCCTTCATACGCTCACGCGCTTTTTCATTGCCGCGAACAAAATCGCTCAGCTCAATGCCCGCTTCACGCAGGGCCTGCTCGCTGGCCAGCACCGAAGATTTAATGTTAACGGTCAGCACGCGATCCGGCTTGATAAAACCGATGGCATCCTGACAATCCTGCTCATCAAACTGCACGCCATAGGGCAGGCGCACGGCGATGAATTGCAGCGCCTCGTTGCCCGTCTCCTGGCGCAGTTCGCTGATGGCCAGTTGGCTAAGCTTGCCGGCGAGGGTCGAATCCTGGCCGCCGCTGATGCCCAGCACCAGCGTTTTTAAAAACGGGTGTGCCTTGAGGTAGGCTTTGAGAAAATCTACGCTGCGGCGAACTTCTTCTTCCGCATTTACCGTTGGCTTCACGCCAAGCGCTTCAATAATGTCTTGTTGCAGAGTCATTAAACATCCTCCGTTAGTGGCCAGCTGGGCCAGTCGCAATATTGCACTCTAATAAAGCTAACTCGTTGGCACAGAAACGACAAGGCTATGACCGCTGAGTGCCGTAATTTACGGCGTTTTAGCAGCTTATAGCAGTTTTATTAGAATTTTCCGAAAGTTATGCCATCCTAATCGACGGGTTGAAAAAAGTTATTTTATATTCCAGGCTTAGATAACGCGCTGATACAACAGCGGATAACAAGAGGAAGGATTATGAATATGAAACTCGCAGGAATTATGGGTGCAGCAGCAGTTATGGCGATGCTGGCAGGGTGTACCGCTTACGATCGTACCAAAGATCAGGTTACTACGCCGGTAGTTAAAGACGTTAAAAAAGGCATGAGCCGTGCGCAGGTCATGCAGATTGCAGGCAAACCGTCCTCTGAAGTGACGATGATCCACGCTCGCGGTACCTGCCAGACCTATATCCTGGGTCAGCGCGATGGTAAAACTGAGACCTACTTTGTGGCCCTGGACGATACCGGCCACGTGATGAATTCTGGCTATCAGACCTGTGCGGAGTACGACACCGATCCGCAGGCACCGAAGCAGTAATTCTTCTTTAGCCTGAGCAAGAAAAAACCGGCGTAAACGCCGGTTTTTTTATGGCCTGCAAACCGTCAGGCTGGAATAGCGCTGATTTTGCTGCCCCGAGACCAGACGCGGTGTGCTGCCAGCTGCGTCAGGAAATCATCGACAAAGGAACCGGACGCGTTATCGGCCTCAACAATCCCCTCCTCACTGTGGGCATCAATCTTCAACGTCTGCTTAAACTGCCGCGCATCGCCCGCCAGCGCAATCACCTTCAGATGCTTGTAGGCCTCCAGCAGGTAGTAGGCGGCGTCACCATTGTTCAGCAGGTTAGTTAAATCTCCGCCGGGAACGATCACCGCATCGACGGTCACCGAGGGCGATCCGGCAAAGGTGCCCGCCACTGACAGGCTTGAACCGTCGTCCGCTGTCACTTCCCCCATTCTTGAGTAGAGTAGCTTAGCGTGTACGCCTTTGGCCCGCAGCCCCTGCAGGATGTTCAGCAGCTCGCTGGCAAAGACCTTATCGTTAAGCAGAATGGCAACCACCCGGCCTTTGACGCTGGCGTCCGGCTGCGCATAGAGGCTAAGCGTCGGATCGCTGGAAACCCCATTAACCTCTTTGGGCGGAGTCACGTTAAGCTGCTCATCCGTGAGGGAGATCCCCAGATTTTTCGCTACCGATAGCGCCAGCATAGTATCAATGCAGGCCAGCTGATCGACTACCCGCTCGCGAATATACTCGCGCACGACCTTACTCAACTCGAAGCTAAAGGCGTCAATAATGTGCTGCTGTTCGTGCGGGGTCTGGCTTTTCCAGAAGAGGCGTGGATGAGCATAGTATTCGCCAAAAGATGGGCTACGCTCGCGGATCTTATTGCCTTCAATCCGCTGCTGATACGACTCGAATCCGCCACGTTTTGGACCGGGAGGCGTTTCCCGCGGCCAGTTATCGTTGATGGAGTTCGGCTCGTAGTTCGCCGGGTTAGTGTCGATATCCATCCGGTGCATGCCGTCGCGCTGGAAGTTATGGTACGGGCAGGTCGGGCGGTTAATGGGGATTTCATGGAAGTTTGGCCCGCCCAGGCGGCTAATCTGCGTATCGGTATAGGAGAAGAGACGCCCCTGCAACAGCGGATCGTTAGTAAAATCCATGCCGGGGACGATATGGCCAGGGTGGAACGCTGCCTGTTCGTTTTCGGCAAAGAAGTTATCCGGGTTGCGGTTCAACACCATTTTGCCCACCCGCTGAACCGGCACCAGTGCCTCGGGGATCAGCTTGGTGGGGTCGAGCAGGTCAAAATCGAACTTAAACTCATCCTCTTCCGGGATCAGCTGTAGCCCCAGCTCGTATTCGGGGAAATCGCCTGCTTCAATGGCCTCCCACAGATCGCGACGATGGAAGTCCGGGTCGCGCCCGGTGAGCTTCTGCGACTCATCCCACACCAGCGAGGCTTTACCTGCCAACGGCTTCCAGTGGAAGCGGACAAAGGTCCCTTTGCCTTCGGCGTTAACCAGGCGGAAGGTGTGAATGCCAAAGCCCTCCATGGTGCGGTAGCTGCGAGGGATACCTCGGTCTGACATGGCCCACATCACGTTGTGCAGCGTCTCCGGCTGTAACGATACGTAGTCCCAAAAAGTATCATGGGCACTCTGTCCCTGCGGGATGGCCCAGTGCGGCTCCGGCTTCACCGCGTGAACGAAATCGGGAAACTTATGCGCGTCCTGAATAAAAAATATTGGCGTGTTGTTGCCGACCAAATCAAAGATACCCTCTTCGGTATAGAACTTGGTGGCGAAGCCGCGAATATCGCGCACGGTATCCGCCGAACCAGCGCCGCCCTGCACGGTAGAGAAGCGAACAAATACCGGGGTGATCTTCTCCGGATCGCTGAGGAAATCCGCCTTAGTAATATCCTTCAGGCTCTTATAGGGCTGAAAATAGCCGTGGGCCGCAGAGCCGCGGGCATGAACGATACGCTCCGGTATACGCTCATGGTCAAAGTGGGTGATCTTCTCCCGCAGGATAAAATCCTCCAGCAGCGTCGGGCCGCGATTGCCCGCACGTAAGGAGTTTTGATCGTCGCCGATACGTACCCCCTGGTTGGTGGTCAGGGGGAAATCTTCGCTGCCTTTGCGGAAAGTCTCCAGTGCGGTCAACTTCTCGCTATGGGTGTCGGGCGCTTTTAGGCTGCCGGGGGCGGTTGGCTGCTCCCCTGGAGGGGTGGGGCGGGGATCGGCGCGGTGGGAGTTATCTTCGGGGGCCAGTGAGTCAAGGCCGGGTTGGGATTCGCTGGGATCGTGTACCGGGGATTGATGGCCGTGTGGGTTCTTGTCATTATGCGACATTGTGCTCGTCTCCTGTTTTCATTGCTGAAATGGTGGCCGATGTAACGTCAAAACCCTTATAACTATAGAGCAACCCCGTGTTTTTACCGCGAAATCGGCTATCATAGTGGCTGCCTGTATTTGCAATCTGTTTTAGTGAACTCTCGCCTATGAAACCTTTTCGTCAAAATAACCGCCCTGTTATCAGCTATGTACCCCGCGTGGAGCCTGCGCCACCCGATCACGCCAACAAGGTGGAAGGGTTTCGTGACGTCTGGCTACTGCGCGGCAAGTACGTGGCGTTTGTGCTGATGGGGGAACATTTTCGCCGTTCGCCAGCGTTTAGCATGCCGGAGGCAGCCCAGCGTTGGGCGGAGCAGATGCGTCAGGAAGGGGAGATTGACGAGGCGTAGCGTTGCCCCAAACGAAATGCCCGGCAGCTTCTGCCGCCGGGAACATGGATTTTAGCGATGCGCCAGCTCAGCACTCTCTTCGCTATTCAACACCTCTTTATCGGTCTGCTTCAGCCACTGGCTGGTGAGCGTCCCGGCGGTCATTGAGCCGTTGACGTTCAGCGCGGTACGACCCATATCGATCAGCGGCTCTACGGAGATCAGCAGCGCCACCAGGGTGACCGGCAGACCCATCGCGGGCAGAACGATCAGCGCCGCGAAGGTTGCCCCACCGCCCACACCCGCTACGCCAGCAGAGCTGATGGTGACCATGCCTACCAGGGTCGCGATCCACAGCGGATCCAGCGGGTTAATCCCTACCGTTGGGGCGACCATTACCGCCAGCATTGCCGGGTAGAGGCCTGCACAGCCGTTCTGGCCGATGGTAGCACCGAAGGAGGCCGAGAAGCTGGCGATAGACTCCGGCACGCCCAGACGACGGGTCTGCGCTTCTACGTTTAGCGGAATAGAGGCGGCGCTGGAGCGGCTGGTGAAGGCAAAGGTCAGTACCGGCCACACTTTACGGAAGAATTTCAGCGGGCTAACGCCGTTCACCGCCAGCAGAATACCGTGAACCACAAACATGATCCCCAGACCCAGGTAGGAGGCGACAACAAAGCTGCCGAGCTTGATGATGTCCTGCAGGTTGGAGCCTGCCACGACCTTGGTCATCAGCGCCAGCACGCCGTACGGCGTTAGCTGCATCACCAGGCGTACCAGCTTCATCACCCAGCTTTGCAGGGTATCGATAGCGGTCAGCACGCGCTGGCCCTTCGGCGCATCGTCCTTCAACAGCTTCAGCGCGGCTACGCCAAGGAAGGCTGCGAAGATGACGACGCTGATAATAGAGGTCGGATTCGCCCCGGTCAGATCGGCAAACGGGTTTTTCGGTACGAAGGAGAGCAGCAGCTGCGGTACGCTCAGATCGGCGACCTTGCCCGCGTAGTTACTCTGAATAGCGTTCAGGCGTGCGGTCTCTGCCGTACCCTGTACCAGCCCTTCAGCGGTGAGGCCAAACAGGTTTGTCACCAGCACCCCGACCAGCGCCGAGATCAGCGTGGTGAACAGCAGCGTGCCGATGGTTAAGACGCTGATTTTGCCCAGTTGGGAGGCGTTATGCAGACGGGCTACCGCGCTCAAAATAGAGGCAAACACCAACGGCATGACGATCATCTGCAGCAGCTGGACGTAGCCGTTACCGACAACGTTAAACCACTGGATGGAATCTTTCAGTACCTGGCTGTCTGCGCCATAGATCGCTTGCAGCGCCAGGCCAAACACCACGCCAATCGCCAGACCGACCAGCACTTTCTTTGCCAGGCTCCACTGCTTATGGCGCGTCTGCGCCAGCAGAAACAGCAATGCCACGAACACCACGATGTTCGCAATTAAAGGGAAATTCATTTCAGATCTCCTGAACGGTTTTTATAAGACAACGCGTTGCACGCCGCCCTGTTGCCGCCAAGGTTAGCAGAAGTGTGATTCAGCTCTTATATCCAAATGGAATGGGTTATAAGTAAATGCGTAAATCTGCCTGGTTAATGACCTGATTGCTGGTTAATAAAGCGATTGAACTCACCCTGAACCGTATTAATAACCTGCGAAGACCAGCGCACGGCGCTGTTATCGGACACACCCTGGGGCATCCAGACCGCCCAGGTAAAGAGCACCATACAGAGCACCCGCTCAAGCTGGTTGCCGCGCTGCGGCCTGAGAATAGGCAGGCGGAAACGCCAGCGGCAGGGCCACAACAGCGGTACGCCGGCAGGGGTCAGCATATCGGCCAGGATATGGCTCAGGTAGCCCAGCACCATGCCCTGCAAAACATCGGCAGGGATAAACCAGCTATCAGGCACTTTGAGATAGAAGAGCGTTACGGCGATAAACACCGCCAGCAGGCTATGGGTGAACCCCCGGTGACCAAAGGCGCGGGCAATGGGTTTGGAGATCCACTTCAGGCGCTGACCGAGAAACGATTTTGGGTGATCGATATCCGGGAGCAGGCAGGTCACAATGGCTGAGGGAACCACATGCCACCAGTCCCCCTGCGCGAGCACAGGGGTTAACTCGGCGTTCTTGGCAAACACCGCGCAGGCAATGGAAAAAAGCAGGTGTCCTTCCGCCGTCATGATCATACTCACTCAACTGTCGAAGTATACAGTATAGGGTTTTTGTACAGTAGGCGGAAGAGGTGACGGTGTAACACTTTGTCACCGTTTTACTTTTATTTCCCTCAACGGTGCAAAATGCGCGCTATCCGCGCAAATCTTGCCCGGTCAGCCGTGCCAGCGACTCGAGCTTAACGTTGGCCAGTGCATAGCGCGCGTCCTGGCGGTTCTCTTCAGCGGGTACCACGATGGCGCGCATGCGGGCGGCTTTGGCGGCAATCATGCCGTTGACCGAATCCTCCAGGGCAACGCAGGTCAGAGGATCGACGCCAAGCTTCGCCGCGCAGTCAAGGTAGACCTGCGGATGGGGTTTACTGTAGGGGAGCGTCTGTGCCGAGGCGAGGGCATCGAAGTAGTCGCTTAGTTCGAAAAGCGCGAGCACCTTCTCCAGCATAGAGAGCGGTGAGGCTGATGCCAGTCCTACTTTAAGTCCTTCAGCTTTACAGAGCGCCAGCGCCTCACGCACGCCCGGCAGCAGGGGCCGCTTCTCTTCTACTAACGAGATGGTCCGCTGAATGATTCGCTCAGTGACCTCCTGTTTACTCGGTCCGCTCCAGGGCTGCATGGCGTACCAGAGCTCGACCACCATATCGATGCGCAGGCCCAGGGTATCGGGCATCTCATGTCGGCGGGTGACATCGACGCCGAGGCTGGATATCACCTCCAGCTCGGCCTGGTCCCAGAGCGGCTCAGAGTCGATAAGCAGGCCATCCATATCAAAAATAGCGGCGAGGATCTGACGCGGGGTTGACATAACAACCTCTCCTTATGAGTGGAATTAATAGACAGATGAACGTTCATTATGGCTATTGCTTCAGGATAACGCTTTTAAAAATGGGCGAAAACGGTGTTCTAAGGGTAGACTTAACCAGCAAATGGAACGTCTTAAACAAGGGGAATAGATGACGTATCAACAAGCTGGACGCATTGCCGTGCTGAAGCGCGTTCTGGGATGGGTAATTTTTATCCCGGCGGTGGTCTCCACCCTGATTTCCGTACTCAAATTTATGTACGAGCACAGCGAGAAGCAGCCAGGTATCAACGCCGTGATGCTGGATTTTGCCCATGTCATGATTGAGATGATGCGTTTTAATACGCCGTTTCTCAACTTCTTCTGGTACAACTCGCCGACGCCGGATTTTCATCAGCAGCTGAACATCGGTTTCTGGATTATCTACGCGCTGATCTTTGTTGGGCTGGCATTACAGGCCTCCGGGGCGCGCATGAGCCGCCAAACCCGCTTCCTGAGGGAAGGGGTAGAGGACCAGCTCATTCTTGAGAAGGCAAAGGGGACAGATGGATTAACCCGCGAGCAGATCGAGTCGCGCATTGTCGTACCGCGTCACACCATCTTCCTGCAAATTTTTCCCCTCTATGTGCTGCCGGTCATTGTCATCATTGCTGGCTACTTCTTCTTTACCCTGCTCGGGTTTATGTAGCCGGAACGCCAGCCTGGCCGCGCTAATTAAGCGGCCAGGATCCTGTCCAGCGCCTGCTGGGCCGTCACCAGATGTTGTCCACCGAAGAGGATTGCCCGGTTAAACAGCGTATAGAGCTGATAGATCGGCTGGCGCTCCAGAAAGCCGTTTGGCAGAGGCATCACCGCCTGGTAGCCATCATAGATCTGCGGCGGCTGCTCCGGGTGGAGCGGCAGCATCGCCAGATCGCACTCTCTGTCTCCCCAATAGCAGGCCGGGTCAAAGATGTAGGGACCATGGGGGCCAAGCGCGCAGTTGTTTGACCAGAGATCGCCATGCAGTAAGGAAGGCTGTGGCTGGTGGGAGGCGAGGCGCTGCTGAATGTGCTCGACGATGGCATCGATGTTACCAAACGCGAGGCCTTTTTCCGCCGCCAGCTCAAGCTGCCAGCCGATACGCTGTTCGGCAAAAAAGGTTGCCCAGCGCCGCTGCCAGGCGTTTGGCTGGGGCGTGGTTGAGAGATCGTTATCGAAGTCGAGGCCAAACTGCGGCTGCTCGCTCCACTGGTGCAGGCGCGCCAGCTGCTGGCCAAGCAGAAATGCGTTATGGGCGTCCAGCGGGCGGGGAGGGAGATACTCCATGATCAGAAAACTGTAGTCACGATCGCTGCCTACGGCGATCGCCTCCGGAACGCTGACCGTGCGGCTGCGGGCCAGCAGTTCAAGCTGATCCGCCTCGGCGGTAAAGATGGGCAGCAGCTCGCGTTCATCACATTTCATAAACAGATCGCGACCACCGAAGCGTATATGCCATGCTGCGTGGATCTCTCCACCCGGCAACTCATTACGCAGCTCAATTTCACCCTCACCGAGCTGCTCGCTTAACAGACGACTCACCGCTTGCCACATGCTCTCTCTCCCCTGCAATCTGCCAGATTAAAGGTTAGCGCGCTAACGCAGCATAAAAGACGATTCTGCGCACACCCTGTACCATGGGTGTGTACAAAGGCACTTATTGCTGCTGCGTCTTCAGCCAGTTCTCCCAGGTCGTAACGTCAATATCGGGTCGCCGATCGATGGCGCTCTCTGCCAGCGCCAGCGCCTGCTCTTTAATATCCTCTTCACTCAGTGGGCTGACCAGACCAAAGGTATTGGTTCCCAGTTCATGCACCTTACCGTCGTCATCGCTCAGGGTGAGGAGATAACCGGCGAGCGTAAAGGTGTTATTAAGCTCGTTAATTTCAGTCAAACTATGCTCGTGAAACTTTACCGTTATTACATAACGAGTGATATCCCCACTGGCCATAGCTCACCTCATTGTTATCGCAACATTTTTCAGCATAGTCGATTATCATTTTTGGCACAGATAATCATATATTTTTAGTGTGTCTTCCTGACCGCAAAGGCGTGTCCCGTGGTTGATGGTCGCGGCGCTGCCAGCGGCGACGCCAAAGCGCACCATATCTTCCAGCGAGGCGTTTTCCGCCAGCTTCAGCGTCATTGCGCCCACCATGCTGTCACCTGCGCCCACCGTACTCTGGCTTTTAACCGGAGGGGGAACGACCTGCACGCACTGCTGCTCATCTACCCCCAGCGCGCCCTGTGGCCCGAGGGAGACCACAACGCGTTTAGCCTTGCCGCTATCAACCAGCTCCTGGGCGGCGCGACGGACATCATCCGGCTGAGTCAGATCCCGGTTGACCAGCGCGGCCAGCTCTTTTTGGTTAGGCTTCACCAGCTCGATACCGCCAATTTCCAGGGCAGCGGCCAGCGCGTCACCGGAACTGTCAACGATGCAGCGGATGCCATTATTCTGCGCAGCCTTAATAAGCTGGCCCATTTTTTCCACTCGGACGCCCGGCGGCAGGCTACCGCTGATCACCAGCAGTGAACCGCTTTCAATAGTGAGCACCTGCTCTTCAAGCTGGCGGAACTCGTCCTCGCTTAGCGCCGCGCCGGGCATCACAAAGCGGTACTGCTCGCCGCTGGTCTCAACGTGCACGTGCAGGTTCTGCCGCGTCCAGTCATGCGTGGCGACCTGGATCGTCGTGACCTTTTCATCAGCCAGCAGGGCGGTAAGATGTTCACCTGTCGCCCCACCCGCAGGGAAGATTGCCGTAGCGCGTCCGCCAAGATGCACGATGGCACGGGCCACATTAATCCCGCCGCCGCCAGGCTCAAAGACCGGCGCGGTGCAGCGTAATTTACCTTCGGGATAGATTTGCGGAGTCAGCGTCGCGCTGTCCAGCGACGGGGCCAGGGTCAGAGTATAGACTGCTGTCATTTTCATCTCCTTTCGCTTGGTTGTCCTAAGCCTGGCACTGAATCACCAGAAGGGAAAGTAAATAACAGCATGATTTTTCAAATAAATAACGATAAGCGTCAGGAGAGGGCATTATACGTTTATTGGGGGTTTGAGAGCGCTCTTATTCAAAAAACGAAAGAAGAATACATTGCTATGTTATTTGAGCCTTTTTATAATTTGTTACCTTTCTTCAGATTGCTAAACATTGATCCTGAAGGAAGTTTCCAGGACCGTAGGTCCTCTTTTTTTTGCTGTACGGACTCTTTATAAATGAAGCTTTTGAAGACAGTACCCGCTGTTGTTATCCTGGCGGGAGGCGTGCTTGCGTCGATGAATGCTGCCGCAGATGATACCGTTTTTACTGTCATGGACGATCCCTCCTCAGCACAGAAACCCTTCGAAGGTAATGTGAATGCAGGCTACCTGAACCAGTCAGGTAATACCAAAAGTACCTCCCTGACCGCTGACTCAACGCTGACCTGGTACGGTAATACTACCGCATGGTCGCTCTGGGGAAACGCCAGCAATACCTCTTCTAACGATGAGCGTTCTTCGGAAAAGTATGCAGTAGGCGGCCGAGCACGTTATAACGTGACCGACGCTGACTACGTGTTTGGTCAGGCAAGCTGGCTTACCGACCGCTACAACGGCTACCGTCAGCGTGATATTGTGACCGCAGGTTATGGTCGTCAGTTCCTGAATGGTCCGGTGCACAGCCTGCGTTTTGAATTCGGTCCGGGTGTCCGTTATGACGAGTACACCGACGGCGATAGTGAAACACAGCCGCTGGGCTATGCCTCCGGCGCCTATGCCTGGCAGTTTACCGATAACGCTAAGTTTACTCAGGGCGTGTCGGTATTTGGTGCAGACGATACCACGGTTAACTCTGAGACCGCGCTGAACGTAGCCATTAACGAGCACTTTGGTCTGAAGCTGGCTTACAACGTAACGTGGAACTCTGAGCCGCCGGCATCCGCCCCGGAGCATACCGATCGTCGTACCGTCATTTCGCTCGGCTATAAAATGTAATTGATTTTGGGCCGGTTATTCCGGCCCGCTTCGAATTATCTTTCCGTGCTATTAAACCCTGCAACATCGTTTTATTTCCTCTGGAAAAGAGTTTCTCCTTTTTCTCTCCACAATTCCCTCTGCTGCAACACGTTCAATTTATTTGACACTTTTTGATAAATAAACTGACTAGGCAAAAATGTGATCTGGATCTACACTTTACGCACAGGCAAAAAAAAGCCTCCGCAATAATGTACTAATTCAAATAGAGAAGAAACATTATGAAAACAATGAAAACACTCGCCGCCGCCACGGTGCTTTCCGCACTCTCATTTGGCGCATTCGCGGCTCAGCCAAGCTATAACACTGCCAGTCAAACCACCTACCCAAGCGCTACGTTTAACGCCGCGGATATTGAAGCTGGCTCGAATATTCAGCCCGGCTCGCAGAATACCGGACGCTCTACGGATGATGCTTTCGACGTGCATACTCTGGTTGCCGGTGAATGGTATTAATGGATTTAGCCTTTAGCAATAATTGCTTTTTTACATCCGGGCGTCAGCCTGATTAAGTAAAAAACCGGAGCATGCTGTCCCGGTTTTTTTATATCTGTCATTCTGCGTAAAGTTTTCTCATTATTGTATTTAGCTACGTAATAAAGAAAGCAGGTTCTCAGGTGCCTGATTCGCTATTTTCAATACCGCGTTTTGACTCTCCTGCAAAATTTGCGCTTTGAGCATTTTACTGGTTTCCAGAGCATAATCAGCGTCCTGGATCCGGCTTTGCGCTGACTGCGTTGCAATCTTCTGCTGCGCCAGTACCGATTTGCTGGACTCAAAGCGATTAATAGCCGCGCCATACTGCGAGCGGTAACCATCTACCTTTGCCAGTGCCCTGTCGAGCGAACCCATTGCCGAGCGAGCCGACTGCACGGTATCCAGTCGTGCATCATTGATACCCAGCGTCTTGGTATCCGCGGGGGTGGTATCCAGCGTGGCGGTCTCGATTTGATCGCCAAAGTTGGCGCTGGTGACCACCTGATAGGGGATACTCTTCTTCGGCGGTACCGCAGGCTGGGCGGTCGGTGCCTCCAGATTTCCCCAGGTCATGTTTGCAGTAAATGCACCATTGCCGACTACAACGACGAGCAGATCCTCTTTAACGTTATCAATCGTTACCCGCTCTAGCAGATTTGAACCATTGCTACCGTCGTTAAACCCGCCGTTGGTGCTGTCCTCATAGCGATCACCATCTCCACTATAGGCAATGTTCATACCTTTGTAGCTCACAGATTCACTGCCGTTGATATCCCAGGCTGCACCGCCCGAAATAAGCATGGAATCATCATAAGCGGCATCGCTCTTGAAACCATTAGCTTCGGTGAGAAGGTTTGTGTCGGCGCTAGCGGAGTCGGTAATCCCTTTACTGACCCATGTGAAATCCGGATCGCTGTCGTTAATGGGGGTGCCCGCCAGATGTTTACCATCACGAGTAAAGATCTGAATATCATCATCCGCGCCAAGGGAGTTGATGGTAATAGCGATATTGGTCGAACCGGCCGGAATATAGGCCAGCGGAACGATGCCTGAACTGAAAGAGTAGTCCTTGCTGGCCACCGGGAATTTGGTACTTACTGGAGCGACGTTGCCGAGCAGAGCAGGCTGCAACTCGGGACTGTCGGTAGCCAGTGGATAAAGACCAAAGATCTCTGTACCTTCAGAGATGCTGTCGATCCCGGCGAGAATGCTGGCGAATTCGTTTTGGATGCTGGCGCGATCGCTCTCCGAGAGCGAGTCGTTCACCGACTGGATAGCAAGACCTTTGGCCCGAATAAGCATCGAGCTTATTGAACCGAGACTGCTCTCTGCGGTTTGCGCAAGGCTGATGGCATCATCAAGCCCGCGGGAAACCACAGTATCAGCGTTTATGTTTGCGCCCATCCGATTGGCAATAGCAAGACCTGCGGCATCATCCTTGGCACCATTAATCCGCAGTCCGGAGGCGAGCCTTTCGATCGATTGCTGAAGGATCGATGAGGTTCCCGACCGGGCTTTGAGACTCAGGCCTGCAATAGCGTTATGATTTATCGATTGCATGTGTGTGTCGCGATGCTGTTTGCCCAATGTAGGCTATAACATCGGCAAAATTTAGCTTAACTTTAAAAAATATTGCTTACAAAAACGGCAGCACCGGGCGCTCAATCGCGTAATTATCGATAGAGTGCGCCGGATCGCTTGACGTTAACAGGGTTTTTCTATGTGCTATGCCTTTAAATTCAGAGACAAGCGGAAAGAGGGCACTATGGGAAACCAGGCAAAAGAGAGCGAGCTGTATGATGAGATGTGCCGCGTTGTGGGTAAAGTGGTGCTGGAGATGCGTGATTTAGGCCAGGAGCCAAAGCATATTGTGATTGCCGGCGTGCTGCGTACATCGCTGGCTAACCAGCGAATTAAGCGCAGTGAACTCTCGCGTCAGGCTATGGAGACAGTCATTAACGCTCTCGTTCCTGAAGGCAAAGCCTGAACAGCGAAAAGGCCTCTTACGAAGCCTTTATTTAATTTGTCACTTTATTGATCTGCTTAGTGATGGGAATGCACATCGATGCGGTAAGGCGTTCCCCGCAGGTTGCACATACTGCACCATGAGGAAGCTTTTTCTCAGCGTGATAAGTTGAAAACTGAAACCTAAGGCCATTGCAGACGGGACACTGAAATTTGAGGTTAATAATAACCCCTCCGGTCCGTTGAGTGGAAACACTACCCTAACACGTCTATTTGCCCTTGAGGGATATATCGTCGAGTAAATAGCGCTTTTTTTGTCAAGATGTCGACTACGCGCCGATTTATACGCTTAATAGACGTTATTACTTTTATTGATAAGGCATTTCATTTTTTAATTTTACACATTTATTACAATTAACCTGATTATATCCCTTGAAATAGTTAATGCAGCCCCCCATACCTTACCAGATTGCAACGCTAGCCTTTTAACTCACTGATTAGACGTGTAGTATCGGGGGTGAGCTTATCAACAGCAGAGCAGGGTGCAGCGTAATTTCTGTACAAATTCGTCAGAGTGAAGACGAAAACCTGATTTAAGCCGTTGATAATAATTTGAAAAATAGTTTTGTATGTGACCTTTCGTGGGGGTCACCACTGCAAATAGAGGATCTCACATGCCTGTAATTACCCTTCCTGACGGCAGCCAACGCCAGTTCGATCGCCCTGTTAGCCCTATGGATGTTGCCCTTGATATCGGTCCTGGCCTGGCGAAAGCCTGCATCGCCGGTCGCGTTGACGGCGAGCTGGTTGATGCCAGCGATCTTATCGAAAACGATGCGCAGCTGGCGATTATTACCGCCAAAGATGAGGATGGTCTGGAAATTATCCGCCACTCCTGTGCGCACCTGTTAGGTCATGCCATCAAACAGCTGTGGCCTAATGCCAAAATGGCTATCGGTCCGGTTGTTGATAACGGCTTCTATTACGATATCGATCTTGACCACACGCTGACTCAGGAAGATATCGACGCGCTCGAAAAGCGTATGCACGAGCTCGCCGAAACTAACTACAACGTTATTAAGAAAAAGGTCAGCTGGCACGAAGCGCGTGAAACCTTCGTTGCGCGCGGCGAAAGCTATAAAGTGACCATTCTTGATGAGAACATCGCGCATGACGACAGGCCAGGCCTGTATCATCATGAAGAGTACATCGACATGTGCCGCGGTCCGCACGTGCCAAATATGCGCTTCTGCCATCACTTCAAGCTGATGAAAATTGCAGGGGCCTACTGGCGTGGCGACAGCAACAATAAAATGTTGCAGCGTATCTACGGTACGGCGTGGGCAGATAAAAAAGCGTTGAACGCTTATCTGCAGCGTCTGGAAGAGGCCGCGAAACGCGACCACCGCAAAATTGGTAAGCAGCTCGACCTGTATCATATGCAGGAAGAGGCACCGGGCATGGTTTTCTGGCATAATGACGGCTGGACTATCTTCCGTGAGCTGGAGACCTTTGTACGCTCCAAGCTGAAAGCGTACCAGTATCAGGAAGTAAAAGGCCCGTTCATGATGGACCGTGTGCTGTGGGAAAAAACCGGCCACTGGGACAACTACAAAGATGCGATGTTCACCACCTCTTCCGAGAACCGTGAGTACTGCATCAAGCCCATGAACTGCCCTGGCCACGTGCAAATTTTCAATCAGGGACTAAAATCCTACCGCGACCTGCCATTACGTATGGCGGAGTTTGGTAGCTGCCACCGTAACGAGCCATCAGGTGCGTTGCATGGCCTGATGCGCGTGCGCGGGTTCACTCAGGATGACGCACATATCTTCTGTACGGAAGATCAGGTGCGTGATGAAGTGAACGCCTGTATTCGTATGGTCTACGATATGTACAGCACCTTTGGCTTCGAAAAGATCGTGGTCAAACTCTCTACTCGTCCGGAAAAGCGTATCGGCAGCGACGAGACATGGGATCGTGCTGAGGCGGATTTAGCAGTCGCGCTGGAAGAGAACAACATCCCGTTTGAGTATCAGGTGGGTGAAGGCGCGTTCTACGGTCCGAAAATTGAATTTACCCTGTATGACTGCCTCGATCGTGCATGGCAGTGCGGTACGGTACAGCTGGACTTCTCCCTGCCGTCTCGTTTGAGCGCCTCCTATGTAGGTGAAAACAACGAGCGTCAGGTACCAGTAATGATCCACCGCGCCATTCTTGGGTCACTGGAGCGCTTTATCGGCATCCTGACCGAAGAGTTTGCGGGCTTCTTCCCGACCTGGCTTGCGCCAGTGCAGGTTGTAGTCATGAACATTACCGATTCTCAGGCCGATTACGTTAACGAATTGACGCGTAAACTACAAAATGCGGGCATTCGTGTAAAAGCGGACTTGAGAAACGAGAAGATTGGCTTTAAAATCCGCGAGCACACTTTACGTCGTGTCCCTTATATGCTGGTTTGTGGTGACAAAGAGGTTGAGGCCGGCAAAGTAGCCGTGCGTACCCGTCGCGGTAAAGACCTGGGTAGCCTGGACGTAAATGATGTTATCGAGAAGCTGCAACAAGAGATTCGCAGCCGCAGTCTTCAACAACTGGAGGAATAAGGTATTAAAGGCGGAAAACGAGTTCAAACGGCGCGTCCCAATCGTATTAATGGCGAGATTCGCGCCACGGAAGTTCGCTTAACTGGTCTGGAAGGCGAGCAGCTTGGCATTGTGAGTCTGAGAGAGGCTCTGGAAAAAGCTGAAGAAGCCGGGGTCGATTTAGTTGAAATTAGCCCTAACGCCGAGCCGCCCGTTTGCCGTATAATGGATTACGGCAAGTTCCTCTATGAAAAGAGCAAATCTTCTAAGGAACAGAAGAAGAAGCAAAAAGTTATCCAGGTTAAGGAAATTAAGTTCCGACCTGGTACAGATGAAGGCGACTATCAGGTAAAACTCCGCAGCCTGATTCGCTTTCTCGAAGAGGGCGATAAGGCCAAGATCACGCTGCGTTTCCGCGGTCGTGAGATGGCCCACCAACAGATCGGTATGGAAGTGCTTAACCGCGTGAAAGAAGATCTGAATGAACTGGCAGTAGTCGAATCCTTCCCAACGAAGATCGAAGGCCGCCAGATGATTATGGTGCTTGCTCCTAAGAAGAAACAGTAAGGCCATCAAGTAATCATACCTGTGGGCCACAAGCTCACAGGTCTGGTTCGCCTTTGTTTCGTTTATTAACAATGCGAAGTGGAAGTTATTAAAATGCCAAAGATTAAGACCGTACGCGGTGCTGCTAAGCGCTTCAAAAAAACCGGTAAAGGTGGTTTTAAGCACAAGCACGCTAACCTGCGTCATATTCTGACCAAAAAAGCTACCAAGCGTAAACGTCACCTGCGTCCGAAAGCCATGGTTTCTAAAGGCGATCTGGGCCTGGTCATCGCGTGCCTGCCGTACGCATAAGTCGTTTACCTTTTAACCTTTTTTAAGAATAGATACAGGAGAGCATCATGGCTCGCGTAAAACGTGGTGTAATTGCACGTGCACGTCACAAGAAAATTTTGAAACAAGCTAAAGGCTACTACGGTGCGCGTTCACGCGTATACCGCGTTGCCTTCCAGGCTGTTATCAAAGCTGGTCAGTACGCTTATCGTGACCGTCGTCAGAAAAAGCGTCAGTTCCGTCAACTGTGGATTGCGCGTATCAACGCAGCAGCACGTCAGAACGGTATTTCTTACAGCAAATTCATCAACGGCCTGAAAAAAGCCTCTGTTGAAATCGACCGTAAGATCCTGGCTGACATCGCTGTATTCGACAAAGTGGCATTCTCTGCCCTGGTCGAAAAAGCGAAAGCAGCTCTGGCCTAAGCCAGTTAGAGAGAGGGAGCCTGGCTCCCTCTTTTTATTCCTTACCACACAAGGTAACGCAAGCATGAATGCTGCTATTTTCCGCTTCTTTTTTTACTTTAGCACCTGATTCCAGGAGGCTTGCGCGTGAAAGAAGAAACGAAAAACAGCGCCAGAAAGCCTCCCCAGGGAGGCTTTTTTTATGCCTGTATGTAAAAAATATGAGATCACCATAACGGTGTCAGCACCGACATAATGAGGAAAACCATGTCACATCTCGCAGAGCTGGTTGCCAGCGCCACGGCAGCCATTAACGAGGCTACAGATATTGCGGCATTAGATAATGTACGCGTTGAATATCTGGGCAAAAAAGGGCAACTGACCCTTCAGATGACAACCCTGCGTGAGCTGCCGCCTGAAGAGCGTCCAGCCGCCGGTGCGGTGATTAACGAAGCCAAAGAGCAGGTGCAGCAAGCGCTGAACGCCCGCAAAGAGATGCTGGAGAGCGCCGCGCTGAACGCACGTCTGGCGGCGGAGACCATCGATATCTCTCTGCCGGGCCGTCGCATTGAGAACGGCGGTCTGCATCCGGTTACCCGCACCATCGACCGCATTGAGAACTTCTTCGGCGAGCTGGGTTTTACCGTGGCAACCGGTCCGGAAATCGAAGACGACTACCACAACTTTGATGCTCTGAACATTCCAGGTCACCACCCGGCACGCGCCGACCACGATACCTTCTGGTTCGATGCTACCCGCCTGCTGCGTACCCAAACTTCCGGGGTGCAGATCCGCACCATGGAGAACCAGCAGCCGCCGATCCGCATTATTGCCCCGGGCCGCGTCTATCGTAACGACTACGATCAGACCCACACTCCAATGTTTCACCAGATGGAAGGGCTGATCGTCGATAAAAACATCAGCTTTACCAACCTGAAAGGAACCCTGCACGACTTCCTGAACAACTTCTTTGAGGAAGATCTGCAGGTACGTTTCCGTCCTTCCTACTTCCCATTTACCGAGCCTTCCGCTGAAGTGGACGTAATGGGTAAAAACGGTAAATGGCTCGAAGTGCTGGGCTGCGGTATGGTGCACCCGAACGTACTGCGCAACGTGGGCATCGATCCAGAGGTGTACTCTGGCTTCGCGTTCGGCATGGGGATGGAGCGCCTGACTATGCTGCGCTATGGCGTGACCGACTTACGCGCATTCTTCGAAAACGATTTGCGTTTCCTCAAACAGTTTAAATAAAGGCAGGAAAAAATAATGAAATTCAGTGAACTGTGGTTACGTGAATGGGTTAACCCGGCGGTCGACAGCGACGCGCTCTCCGATCAAATTACGATGGCAGGCCTGGAAGTAGACGGCGTTGACGCCGTGGCCGGCAGCTTTAACGGCGTTGTGGTGGGCGAAGTGGTCGAGTGCGGCCAGCATCCGAACGCGGACAAGCTGCGGGTAACCAAGGTTAACGTCGGCGGCGAACGCCTGCTCGATATCGTCTGCGGTGCGCCAAACTGCCGCCAGGGGCTGAAGGTGGCCGTGGCGACCATCGGCGCGGTACTGCCGGGCGATTTTAAAATTAAAGCTGCCAAGCTGCGCGGCGAGCCGTCCGAAGGGATGCTCTGCTCCTTCTCCGAGCTGGGTATTTCCGACGATCACAGCGGGATTATCGAACTGCCGGCGGATGCGCCGATCGGCACCGATATTCGCGACTACCTCAAGCTCGACGATAACACCATCGAGATCAGCGTAACGCCGAACCGTGCCGACTGCCTGGGTATTATCGGCGTGGCCCGCGACGTTGCCGTGCTGAACAAGCTGCCGCTGACCGAGCCAGAGATGGCGCCGGTGGCCGCAACGATTAACGATACGCTGCCTATCCGCGTTGAAGCCGCCGATGCCTGTCCGCGCTATCTGGGCCGCGTGGTCAAGGGTATCGACGTCACCGCACCAACCCCGCTGTGGATGCGTGAGAAGCTGCGCCGCTGCGGCATCCGCTCTATTGACGCGGTTGTGGACGTGACTAACTTTGTTCTGCTGGAGCTGGGTCAGCCGATGCACGCCTTCGATCTGGGCCGCATTGAGGGCGGGATCGTCGTGCGTATGGCAAAAGAGAGTGAGACGCTGGTCCTGCTCGACGGTAGCGAAGCGAAGTTGCAGTCCGATACGCTAGTGATCGCTGACCATAACAAAGCGCTGGCGATGGGCGGTATCTTCGGTGGCGAACACTCGGGCGTAAATGGGGAAACCCAGGATGTGCTGCTGGAGTGCGCCTTCTTTAGCCCGCTCTCCATCACCGGTCGCGCCCGTCGTCACGGTCTGCACACCGATGCCTCCCATCGCTACGAGCGCGGTGTCGATCCGGCGCTGCAGTATAAAGCGATGGAGCGTGCGACCCGCCTGCTGCTGGATATCTGCGGCGGCGAAGCCGGTCCGGTTATCGATGTGACTCACGACGCCGCACTGCCGAAGCGCGCAACCATCACCCTGCGCCGCAGCAAGCTGGATCGCCTGATCGGCCACCACATTGCCGACGAGCAGGTCAGCGATATTCTGCGCCGTCTGGGCTGTGAGGTGACCGAAGGTCAGGACCAGTGGCAGGCAGTTGCGCCAGCCTGGCGTTTCGATATGGAGATCGAGGAGGACCTGGTCGAAGAGGTTGCGCGCGTCTACGGCTACAACAGCATCCCTGATGAGCCGGTACAGGCGGGTCTGATCATGGGCAGCCACCGCGAAGCGGATCTGTCGATGAAGCGGGTGAAAACCATGCTTATCGACAAAGGCTACCAGGAGGTGATCACCTACAGCTTCGTGGATCCGAAACTGCAGCAGCTGATCCATCCGGGCGAAGAAGCGTTGATCCTGCCAAGCCCGATCTCCAGCGAAATGTCGGCCATGCGCCTGTCGCTGCTGACCGGTCTGCTGGGTACGGTGGTCTATAACCAGAACCGTCAGCAGAGCCGCGTACGCATTTTTGAAACCGGGCTGCGCTTTGTACCTGATACGCAGGCGAATCTGGGGATCCGTCAGGATGTGATGCTGGCCGGAGTTATTACCGGAAGTCGCTATGAAGAGCACTGGAACCTGGCAAAAGAGAGCGTCGATTTCTATGATTTAAAAGGCGATCTGGAATCCGTTCTAGATCTGACCGGCAAGCTGGCTGACGTTCAGTTTAAAGCTGAAGCCAATCCGGCGCTGCACCCAGGCCAGTCCGCCGCGATTTATCTGAAAGGCGAACGTATTGGTTTTATTGGGGTTGTGCATCCTGAGCTGGAACGTAAACTGGATCTTAACGGCCGGACACTGGTGTTTGAGATTGAGTGGAACGCCATCGCAGACCGTGTGATTTCGCAGGCGCGGGAGGTTTCACGCTTCCCGGCAAACCGTCGTGATATCGCGGTTGTGGTCGCGGAAAACGTCCCTGCAGCAGATGTTTTGGCTGAGTGTAAGAAAGTTGGCGTAAATCAGGTAGTTGGCGTAAACTTGTTTGATGTGTACCGCGGCAAGGGCGTAGCAGAGGGCTATAAGAGCCTCGCTATCACCCTGATCCTTCAGGATACCGGCCGTACACTCGAAGAAGAGGAGATTGCCGCTACCGTTGCCAGATGTGTAGAGGCATTGAAAGAGCGATTCCAGGCATCATTGAGGGATTGAACCTATGGCGCTTACAAAAGCTGAAATGTCAGAATATCTGTTTGATAAGCTTGGGCTTAGCAAACGGGATGCCAAAGAGCTGGTAGAGCTATTTTTCGAAGAGATCCGTCGCGCTCTGGAAAATGGTGAGCAGGTAAAACTCTCCGGTTTTGGTAACTTTGATCTGCGTGATAAGAATCAACGCCCGGGACGTAACCCGAAAACGGGCGAGGATATTCCCATTACAGCCCGGCGCGTGGTGACCTTCAGACCCGGTCAGAAGCTAAAAAGCCGTGTCGAAAACGCTTCGCCCAAAGCAGAGTAATCTGAACTAATCAAAAAGGCCGCCTGTGCGGCCTTTTTTCTTTTCACTCACCGCTCGGCATTTTAAAATCAACCCTCATGACGTAAAGCAGGATGGATCCGATGCTAGCTCTTGCTCACCTACAGACCCGTCGCCACGCCCGCTGGCTTGGCGGACTCTCACTGCTTCTGCTGCTGGCTATTGTGATTAGCCTCTGTGCGGGCGATCAATGGATTGCGCCCGGCGACTGGCTAAGCCCGCGCGGGCAGCTCTTCGTTTGGCAAATCCGTCTGCCCCGTACCCTTGCGGTGGTGCTGGTCGGGGCGGCACTGGCGCTCTGCGGCACCCTGATGCAGGCGCTGTTTGAAAACCCGCTGGCGGAGCCTGGGCTGCTTGGCGTCTCTAACGGCGCGGGCGTCGGCCTGATTACCGCCGTCATGCTGGGGCAGGGGGCGCTGCCTGTCTGGGCGCTCGGCCTGTGCGCCATTGCCGGGGCGCTGATGATCACCCTTATTCTGCTGCACTTCGCCCGCCGTCATCTCTCCATCAGCCGTTTATTGCTGGCGGGCGTTGCGCTGGGCATTATTTGTAGCGCGCTGATGACGTGGGCCATCTACTTCTCGACCTCATTCGACCTCCGCCAGCTCATGTACTGGATGATGGGCGGGTTTGGCGGCGTTGACTGGCAGCAGGGTTGGCTGATGCTGGCTTTGCTGCCGGTAATGGGATGGGTCTGCATGCAGTCGCAGCCGCTCAATATGCTGGCGCTGGGGGAGACCTCTGCACGTCAGCTGGGCCTGCCGCTGTGGTTCTGGCGCAACATCCTGGTGGTTGCCACCGGCTGGATGGTGGGCGTCAGCGTCGCGCTGGCTGGATCGATCGGTTTTATCGGCCTGGTGATCCCCCATATTCTGCGCCTCTGTGGCCTGACCGATCACCGCGTGCTGCTGCCCGGTTGTGCGCTGGCAGGGGCGACCGCGCTGCTGTTTGCCGACGTTGTCGCCCGTCAGGCGCTCAATGCGGCGGAGCTACCCATCGGCGTGGTGACCGCAACGCTAGGCGCACCGGTGTTTATCTGGCTGCTGCTGAAGGCAGCCAGATAGCAGCGTTAACGCACCGCACTTAACTCCCTCTTGCTAAGAAACTTTTAGTATAAAATTGCGGATGAATGCACGCCGTCTTATTGTCTATTATTAAAGGCCGGCGACTGAACCGGTGGCGCGTTTGATAACCAAGGGGAAGCTATGCAACACGATATTCTGAACACTGACGTGACGACAATTGATGGTGAGAAAACCACGCTTGCAGATTACCAGGGCAAGGTGCTGCTGGTGGTCAACGTAGCGTCAAAATGCGGCCTGACGGCGCAGTATGAGCAGCTGGAGAACATTCAAAAAGCCTGGGCGAAAGACGGTTTCGTGGTGCTCGGCTTTCCCTGCAACCAGTTTTTAGGCCAGGAGCCAGGCAGTGAAGAGGAGATTAAAACCTTCTGCAGCACGACCTATGGCGTCACCTTCCCGATGTTCAGCAAAATTGACGTTAACGGCGAGAACCGTCATCCGCTCTATCAGAAGCTGATTGCCGCCGCACCCACTGCCGTCGCGCCGGAGAAGAGCGGATTTTACGAGCGCCTTGCCAGCAAAGGCCGTGCTCCGCTCTATCCTGACGATATTCTCTGGAACTTTGAAAAATTCCTGATTGGTCGTGATGGAGAGGTCGTTCAGCGTTTTGCGCCGGACATGACGCCGGAAGATCCTATCGTGATGGAAGCCATCAAGCTGGCGTTAGCAAAATAGTGAACGCATTGATGGCGCTACAGGATGTAGCGGAGTCTGGCAGGCTGGGGCCGGTCACGGCCACGGTCAATGCCGGTGAAATCCTGCATCTGGTGGGGCCAAACGGTGCCGGGAAAAGTACCCTGCTGGCACGCATGTCAGGGTTGGCGAGCGGGCCGGGAAGCATCATGCTAAACGGCAAACCGCTGGATACCTGGCATGCGACCGCGTTGGCCCGGCGTCGCGCTTACCTTACCCAGCTGCAACATCCGCCTTTTGCCATGCCGGTCTGGCACTACCTGACGCTGCACCAGCCCGATCGTAAGCATACTGAACTGCTGCATGACGTTGCCGGTGCGCTGGGACTGGAGGATAAGCTCGGGCGCACGGCGAACCAGCTTTCAGGCGGGGAGTGGCAGCGGGTGCGTCTGGCGGCGGTGGTTCTGCAGATCCATCCGGCCGGTAACCCAGAGGGAGAGCTACTGCTGCTGGATGAGCCGATGAACAGCCTGGACGTTGCCCAGCAGGCGGCGCTCGATCGCCTGCTTAGCGCGCTCTATCGGGCAGGTATTACCGTGGTGATGAGCAGCCACGATCTCAACCATACTCTGCGTCATGCCCACCAGGCATGGCTGCTGCGTAACGGTAAGCTGATAGCCAGCGGCCCACGTGATAGCGTGCTAACGCCGGCAAGGCTGGCCGAGGCCTACGGTATGCCTTTTCGTCGCCTTGACGTAGAGGGGCACAGCGTACTTATTTCTACACTGTAAACGCATAGCATATTGCGCGGCGCTTTCCCGCCACGCTAAATTACTGGAAAAATAATAGAGCAGAGGATCAGCCCTGAATGCGCCTATGGTTTCTTTTCGCCACCGTGCTTTTTTTAGCAGGGTGCAGCCACCACCGGGCTCCACCGCCGAATCCACGGCTGGCGGACTCGATCACCGTTATCGCGAATCTTAACGATCAGCTCAGCCACTGGCGGGGCACACCGTATCGTTACGGTGGTATGAGCCGGGGCGGCATAGACTGCTCTGGGTTTGTGCTGATGACCTTCCGGGATCGGTTCGATCTCCGTCTGCCTCGCGAGACGCGTCAGCAGGCAAAGGTGGGAACAGAAATTGATAAAGATGAACTGTTACCTGGGGATCTGGTCTTCTTCAAAACCGGCTCCGGCGACAGCGGTCTGCACGTTGGGATCTACGATACCGATAACCAGTTTATTCACGCCTCCACCAGCCGGGGGGTAATGAGGTCTTCTCTCGATAACGTCTACTGGCGTAAAAAGTTCTGGCAGGCGCGAAGAATTTAATTTTTCCGCCATATTATGGAAACGGGGTCATAACATGGCTCCGTTTTGTTTTTGCATAACGTAACATTTCCACACGTTGAAAAATATTTACTCAATATATTAATGCTTACTAATTAGGCAGCTGATAATTATCAACTATCGTACTAATTTATAATGCCCGACTGGCAATTATCTTCCTCCCAGGATAACCTTAATTATTGGCAAGGGACCGTCTAAAATTATTTTGGGATCGTGGAGCAGAAACAATGATTGTATCGCTCGACAATGTCTGGCGCTCTGAACTGCTATTCAACCCGGCGCGTGATGCGCAGGGTAGGCTTCAGGGGCTTGAGATTGTCGTTAATTTTATTGGTATAGACCCCGACGTGCGCATTCCCGCAGAGCTTGTGCTGCCGCGCCTGACGTCGCAGCAGGCTATTGCGCTGTTTAACGAACAGCTGGAGCTGATTGACGCCTGCCAGCTCTTTTTTATTCAGCATCATCTTATAGCATGGATCAATATTAACCCGGTTATTGCTGGTGCACTTTTAATGGATGAAAAGCTGGCCGCTTCGGTAAATCGTTTCCCCTTTATTGAATTTACTCTCAATGAAAATTACCCGCAGTTAAACAGGGGAAATGAGAATCCGTTACTGGTGCAGTTGGCTAATCGTTATTCTTTAGTGCTGGCTAATTTTGGGGCAGGAGTGGCGTCGACCCGGGCCATATTTGATGGTCTTTTCACGCGTGTTGCGCTGGATAAAAACTTTGTTAATCAGCGTCTCAGAGCGCGATCGTTTCAGCCATTTATGCAAGCTATTGTTAGCCAGGTAAAACCCTACTGCCGCTCAATGATGATTGCAGGCATAGACAGCGAACAGGCGCTAAAGAAAGTGACGCCGTTTGCCTTTAGCGCGATGCAGGGACGTCTGTGGCCGCCGGTGCCTCCGCAGCAGGTTACCCAACTGGTGCAGGGATAACCGCGCACTCTGCCAGTGTTTATTCCTCCCGATACCTTCTACACTACAGGAAGAGGAGGAACCATGACCCTTTCGTTTACGACACACTGGCGCGACGAGCTGCCGGGCTTTTACACCTCGCTTTCCCCTACGCCGCTGCGCAATGCGCGCGTGCTATGGCACAACGCTGCGCTGGCCCAAACGCTGGGCGTGCCTGATGCACTTTTTGCTCCTGCCGAGGGGGCGGGCGTCTGGGGCGGTGAAACGCTGCTGCCGGGCATGTCGCCGCTGGCTCAGGTCTATAGCGGCCATCAGTTTGGCGTCTGGGCAGGGCAGCTGGGCGATGGCCGCGGCATTCTGCTCGGCGAGCAGCTGCTCGCCGATGGCAAAACGGTGGACTGGCACCTTAAGGGGGCAGGGCAGACGCCGTACTCCCGCATGGGTGACGGACGCGCCGTGCTGCGCTCGACCATTCGCGAAAGTCTGGCCTCGGAGGCTATGCACTATCTGGGGATCCCCACCACCCGGGCGCTGGCGATTGCCACCAGCGATACGCCGGTAGCGCGAGAAACCACCGAGCGGGGAGCCATGCTGATGCGTATCGCGGAGAGCCATCTGCGCTTTGGCCATTTTGAGCACTTCTACTACCGCCGCGAGCCGGAGAAGGTTCGCCAGCTGGCCGACTTTGCCATCCGTCATCACTGGCCGCACCTTGCTGATGAGAGCGATAAATATGTGCTCTGGCTGCGGGATATTGTAGCCCGTACCGCGCGTCTGATCGCTCAGTGGCAGGCGGTAGGCTTTGCCCACGGCGTGATGAATACCGACAATATGTCGATCCTTGGCCTGACCATTGATTACGGTCCGTTCGGCTTTCTGGATGATTATCAGCCTGGTTTTATCTGTAACCACTCTGACTATCAGGGTCGCTACCGTTTTGATAATCAGCCCGCGGTTGGCCTGTGGAATCTTCAGCGGCTTGCCCAAACGCTGTCGCCCTTTATCGATGTCGACACGCTGAACGCTGCCATGGATGAGTATCAGCAGGTGCTGTTGGAGGAGTACGGTAAACTACTGCGCAGCAAGCTGGGCCTGTTCACCGAGCAGCGAGGCGATAACGATCTGCTGAATACGCTGTTTGCCCTGATGGCGCGCGAAGGCAGCGACTATACGCGTACCTTCCGCATGCTGAGCAATAGTGAGCAGCACAGCGCCAGCTCGCCGCTGCGCGATGAGTTTATCGATCGCGGCGCGTTTGATGCCTGGTTTAGTACCTACCGTACGCGGTTGCAGGGCGAGCAAATTGACGATGCCGAGCGCCAGCGACAGATGAAAAGCGTAAACCCGGCGCTGGTCCTGCGTAACTGGCTGGCGCAGCGGGCTATCAGCGATGCCGAGCAGGGCGATACCCATGAGCTGGAGCGGCTGCACCAGGCATTACGCGATCCCTTTAGCGATCGTAATGATGACTACGTTAGTCGGCCGCCTGACTGGGGCAAGCATCTGGAAGTGAGCTGTTCAAGCTAGAAGAGAACGCCCGCCACCATGGCGGGCGGAACGTTAGAGTCGAGTGGACACCGCGGCAGAGAGCTTCTCCACCAGCAGCGTCGTGTCTTCCCAATGCAGACATGGGTCGGTAATCGACTGCCCATAGGTGAGCGGCTGCCCGGCGACAATCCTCTGTGTCCCTTCCTGGAGGAAACTCTCCGCCATAATCCCGGCAATGGCCGTCGAACCGCTACGGATCTGCTGACAAACGTCGTCACATACATCGAGCTGGCGACGATGCTGTTTCTGGCAGTTGCCGTGGCTGAAGTCCACTACCAGATGCTCAGGCAGTGAGAACTCGCTCAGCGTATCGCAGGCCTCAGCAATCGCCTCGGCGTGGTAGTTAGGCGTCTTGCCGCCGCGCATAATAATGTGGCCGTAAGGGTTACCGCTGGTCTGGTAGATGGTCATCTGCCCGTTTTTATCCGGCGAGAGGAACATGTGGCTCGCCCGTGAGGCACGAATAGCGTCAACCGCGATGCGGGTATTGCCATCCGTTCCGTTTTTGAATCCTACCGGGCAGGAGAGCGCGGATGCCATCTCACGGTGGATCTGGCTCTCTGTGGTGCGCGCCCCGATTGCACCCCAGCTAATGAGATCGGCAATAAACTGTCCGGTCACCATATCGAGAAACTCGGTGGCGGTTGGTACGCCCAGCTCATTTACCTGCAACAGCAGCTTACGCGCCAGCTCCATACCGTGATTAACCCGATAGCTGCCGTTAAGATCCGGATCGGAGATCAATCCTTTCCAGCCCACGACGGTGCGCGGTTTCTCAAAATAGGTACGCATCACAATCTCAAGCGAATCCTGATGCTTTTCACGCAGCGTCTGGAGTCGGTGAGCGTAATCCATGGCCGCATCAAGATCGTGAATTGAGCAGGGGCCTACAATCACTAACAGGCGACGATCTTCGCCGTTTAATATTTTCTCTATCCGCCGACGCGAGGCGTTAACGTGTTCCGCAACCGGCCGGGAGAGGGGATACCGCTGGGCCAGCTCGGCCGGGGTCACCAGACTCTCAATGCGCGCAGTGCGGAGTTCATCAGTTTTGTTCATGACTTATCTCAGAAATTTGTGGCTTCAGCGGCAGACCTGCCGGAAGTGATGGGCATCACGATAAACCAATCCTTGATGTTTTCAAGTATGAGAGTGATGCACATCACAATGCTGCGGGCAATGATAGCGGAAAATGGTGTCCTGTACTAGCTAATTAGTACATGCTGCGATTCAGCTTCATGATATCGAGGATTTTGGTCGCAATCTCCTCCACCGAATAGTTAGTGCTGTTCAGGTAGGGAATATTATTTTTACGATAGAGTGCCTCTACTTCGGCCAGCTCCAGTCGACACTGGCGCATTGAGGCGTAGCGGCTGTTCTCAACGCGCTCTTCACGAATAGCCGCAAGGCGTTCGGCGTTAATGGTCAGGCCAAACAGTTTGTGCTGAAGCGGTTTTAACGCAGCGGGCAATACCAGGTTATCCATATCGTCGGCGATAAAGGGGTAGTTAGCGGCGCGAATGCCGAACTGCATGGCCAGGTAGAGGCTGGTAGGCGTTTTGCCGCAGCGGGAGACGCCGAGCAGGATCACCTGCGCCTGCTCCAGATTGCGCATGGAGATGCCGTCGTCGTGGGCAAGGGTGTAGTCAATCGCGGCGATACGGGCGTCATATCGCGTCAGGTTCCCTGGATTGAGTCCGTGGGTACGGTGGGCGACTGCGCTAGGATCGAGCTTAAGTTCCTGCTGGAGCGGAGCAACCAGCGCCTGGACGATATCCTGGCAGAAGCCCTGGCTCTGGGTAATGATGCTGCGGATCTCCGGCATGACGATAGAGTAAAAGACCAGCGGCCGCACGCCTGTCTGCTGGAAAATGGCGTCAATCTGCTCCTTGACCGCATTGGCACGCTGGACGTTTTCGACGAACGGCAGCGTGATGCTGTGAATGGCAACGGGAAACTGCGACATGACCGCATGCCCGAGCACTTCTGCCGTAATGGCCGTGCCATCAGAAATATAAAACACCTGGCGATCGGCTGAATTTTCCATTTTTTATCCCCCGTTTGCATGATGGTGTTAACGCTAAAAATAATTTAGGTACCATACTACTGCGCATTGCGCATTTGCACAAAATGAAATGGCGTTTTTATTTTTACTGAAATGTACATTTCACTTTTATTTTTCATGTATACAAAAAATCTCAAATAGAGTGCAACCAAATCAGCAGGTTACAAAATAGCGTGAAACTGTCCGAAAAATAGAAAAATAAATTTGCTTGAACGATTCACCGTTTTTTTAAGCGAGCCAGTTATGCCAGGATAAATAGGTACGTCAGGTGTTGCTAACTCAATCATATATCAAAAAAGGATTGTCCGATGTCCAACAATGGCTCGTCACCGCTGGTGCTCTGGTATAACCAACTCGGCATGAATGATGTTGACCGCGTTGGGGGCAAAAATGCCTCCCTGGGTGAAATGATTACTAACCTGTCTGAAACTGGCGTGTCTGTCCCGAACGGGTTTGCTACCACAGCGGATGCGTTTAATCAGTTTCTCGATCAAAGCGGCGTCAACCAGCGTATCTACGAACTGCTGGATAAAACGGACATTGATGATATAGGCGAACTGGCGAAGGCCGGGACGCAGATCCGCCAGTGGATCATCGATACCCCTTTCCAGCCGGAGCTGGAAAAGGCAATTCATGAGGCCTATGACCAGCTCTCAGAAGGCGATGCCGAAGCGTCGTTCGCCGTGCGCTCATCCGCCACGGCGGAAGATATGCCGGATGCCTCGTTTGCCGGTCAGCAGGAGACCTTCCTCAACGTACAGGGCTACGATGCGGTGCTGGTGGCGGTGAAGCACGTCTTTGCGTCGCTGTTTAACGATCGCGCCATCTCTTATCGCGTGCATCAGGGCTACGATCATCGCGGCGTAGCGCTCTCTGCTGGCGTGCAGCGCATGGTGCGTTCGGACTTAGCCTCCTCCGGCGTCATGTTCTCTATCGATACCGAATCCGGCTTCGATCAGGTTGTGTTTATCACCTCCGCATGGGGGCTGGGTGAAATGGTCGTGCAGGGTGCGGTTAACCCGGACGAGTTCTACGTGCACAAGCCGACGCTGGCGAACGATCGTCCCGCCATTGTGCGTCGCACCATGGGTTCAAAAAAGATCCGTATGGTCTATGCCCCAAGCCAGGAGCATGGCAAGCAGGTACGTATTGAAGACGTTCCTGAAGCCGATCGCGACGTATTCTCCCTGACCGACGATGAGGTCCAGGCGCTGGCGAAGCAGGCGGTGCTGATTGAGCAACACTATGGTCGCCCAATGGATATCGAGTGGGCCAAAGATGGTCATACCGGCAAGCTCTTTATCGTGCAGGCGCGTCCGGAGACCGTGCGCTCCCGTGGTCAGGTTATGGAGCGCTATACGCTTCACGCTCAGGGCAAGGTGGTTGTCGAAGGCCGTGCCATCGGGCACCGCATTGGCGCCGGGCCGGTTAAGGTGATCCACGATATCAGCGAAATGAACCGCATTCAGCCTGGCGACGTGCTGGTGACGGACATGACCGACCCGGACTGGGAACCGATCATGAAAAAAGCGGCGGCCATCGTGACCAATCGCGGTGGACGTACCTGCCATGCGGCGATCATCGCCCGCGAACTGGGTATTCCGGCGGTCGTGGGCTGCGGTGACGCGACCGAGCGCATTCGCGATGACGAGAAGGTTACCGTCTCCTGTGCTGAAGGCGACACCGGCTATGTCTATGCCGAGATGCTCGATTTTAGCGTACAGAGCTCCAGCGTTGACACCATGCCCGATCTGCCGCTGAAGATCATGATGAACGTGGGTAATCCGGATCGCGCCTTTGATTTCGCCTGCCTGCCGAACGAAGGCGTTGGCCTGGCGCGTCTGGAGTTCATTATCAACCGCATGATCGGCGTGCACCCGCGTGCGCTGCTGGAGTTTGATGACCAGGATCCTGCCCTGCAAAACGAAATTCGCGAGATGATGAAGGGCTACAAATCACCGAAGGACTTCTACGTCGGGCGGCTGAGCGAAGGCATTGCTACCCTCGGTGCGGCCTTCTGGCCGAAACGCGTTATCGTGCGTCTCTCTGACTTCAAATCCAACGAGTATGCCAACCTGGTGGGCGGTGAGCGTTACGAGCCGGAAGAGGAGAATCCGATGCTCGGCTTCCGTGGCGCGGGCCGCTATGTCTCAGACAGCTTCCGCGACTGCTTTGCCCTGGAGTGCGAGGCGGTTAAACACGTACGTAACGATATGGGTCTTACCAACGTCGAAATTATGATCCCATTCGTCCGTACCGTTGAGCAGGCGAAAGCGGTAGTAGACGAGCTGGCACGTCAGGGTCTGAAGCGTGGCGAGAACGGACTGAAGGTCATTATGATGTGTGAAATCCCGTCCAATGCCCTCCTGGCGGAGCAGTTCCTTGAGCACTTTGACGGTTTCTCTATCGGCTCGAACGATATGACGCAGCTGACGCTGGGCCTGGATCGTGACTCCGGCGTGGTATCTGAACTCTTTGACGAACGCAATGAGGCGGTCAAAGCACTGCTCTCTATGGCGATCCGTGCGGCGAAAAAAGAGGGCAAATACGTTGGTATCTGTGGTCAGGGACCATCCGACCACGAGGACTTTGCCGCCTGGCTGATGGAGGAGGGGATCGACAGCCTGTCGCTGAACCCGGATACCGTCGTTCAGACCTGGCTGAGCCTCGCCGAGATTAAGCCGTAACCCCTCCTACCCCCAGAGCCTTCCCCTCCCCGGAAGGCTCTCTTTTCCTCTGCCGGTTTGCCTCTGGTCAAAATAAATTCTGCTGATGTGATGACAACCAGGTTTATTTGCTGATGTCAGACTACTCTTACAGAGGTTAAAGCTGATCTATTTTCAGCTCTACTTATTAAACCGTCGAAAGTTGCGACATAAGCCGTATGGTTATAAGGGAGAAGAAGAGATGACCGATCAACATGTGCATGTCCGAAACGATTACGATGATATATATACGCCGGGTAGAGGCGTCCCACTAAAACGTATTTCCTGGAGTGCAGTATTTGCTGGCGTCATTATTTCAATGGTGCTCTACCTGATGCTCGCCATTCTTGGAACGGCCATTGGTACCACCACTATCGATCCTCTGGAAGAGGAGAACCCGATGGGTGGTATCGGCATGGGGGCGGCGATCTGGACCGGCCTGAGCATGCTGATCGCCATTGCGGCGGGGGCCTATGCCACAGGCAGGCTGGCACAGCGAGAGGGTGCTCTGCATGGAGTGTTGATGTTTGGCGTCAATACTATCATCAGTGCCTGGTTTGTTATTACGCTAGCCAGCAGCGCGGTGACAGGCGCAATGAATATTATGGGAGCGGGTTTGCAGGCCGTAGGCAGTGGTATCAGCGCCGCCGCGCCACCGGTTAAGGATATGGTGAGGGATAAACTCGCCGAGAACAATATTAATCTTGATAGCTTACAGCAAGAGCTGGAGACGACGCTGCGACAAACCGGTAAACCTGAATTGCAGCCCGAGGCGTTGCAAAATCAGGCGCAGAATGAAGCCAACAATGCCCAGAATCAGGCGGCGGCAACGGCTAACACGCCGCAGACGGCCGACACCGATGTCGCAGGGTTTATCAAAGGCTTAATCGACAGAAATCAGGACACCTTCCAGGCAGCTGACCGCGAAGCGCTGAAAAATATTATTCAGGCGCGTACCGGTAAATCTGATGCCGAAGCGGAACAGATTGTTGCCCAGACCGAGAAAAGCTATCAGGAAGCGCGGGCTAAATTTGAGGAGCTGAAAGCGCAGGCGGAGCAGAAAGCCCGTGAAGCAGGTGAGAAAGCAGCCGCCGCTACCGCTAAAGCCAGCTGGTTTACCTTCTTTATGCTGCTCATTGAAGTGGTACTGGCAGGTGCCATGGGTATGGTAGGACGCCGCACTCAGCCGCGTCAGGTAACGACGACCGATCGCACCAGATAATATTGTCTGTTATTTAAACATCAAGCCAGACTCCGGTCTGGCTTTTTTTATGGTTATTTTAAGAGCGGGAATTTAGGTTAAAAAAAAGCCCATCGTGGGAGATGGGCAAAGACTACACACAGCAATTCGTTGTTTCACTCAGGGGATTTCCATGCTTATAAATCAAAGCCTTGATTTATAACCGTGCCTTAATAGTAGGCATCACCCTTATTAGCGTCGATCAGATTCGTCTCAATAGTTAACCATAAGTAACGATTTTGCGACAAGCAAAATTGCGGATATAGCGTATATATAGTGAGTTGCAGGGTCCGACCAGAAAGGAAATATAAATAATTGATAAGCGGGGCTTAATAGTAAAGCGGGTTTCCCCGCTTTAATGACTATTTATTACGCAATTCGCGATCGTTAACCTTTTCCAGAAGATTATCCCTGGCTTCACCAGGAGGAGGAACCTCATGTACCCAGGCATCGAACAGACGCCATGAAACCGCGAGCAGTACCGGACCGATAAACAGGCCGATCATGCCAAAGGCGATCAGTCCGCCAATCACGCCGGAGAGGATCAGAATCAGCGGTAGGTCGGCGCCCATGCGAATCAGCACTGGGCGGATGACGTTATCGAGCGTACCTACCACGCAGCTCCAGACCAGCAGCACCGTGCCCCAGGTGGTATCTCCGCTCCAGTAGAGCCAGATGATAGCCGGGATCAGCACCGGCAGCGGACCAATCTGTACCAGACAGGAGAGGATCATGACCACCGTAAACAGGGTCGGGTAAGGTACGCCGGTGACAGCCAGCCCAATGCCGCCCAGCACCGCCTGCACCAGCGCGGTCACGACAACACCGAGGGCCACGGCGCGGATTGCCTGCGCCGCCAGCAGCACGGCGGTATCGCCACGTCGTCCCGCCAGGCGAGTGGCAAAGTGACGTATACCCTGAGCTACCCGCTCACCGCGCCAGAACAGCAGGGCGCTGAACAGCAGCATCAACGCACAGTGCATCATAAAGCGGCCAATATGCGCCGCCTGGCCGACGAACCAGGTCGTGGTTGCGCCCAGATAAGGACGTACCTTAGCCATAATCGCGCTGCCGCCCATATCCAGCAGGTTATGCCAGCCGAGATAGAGATTATGGCCCACCAGCGGAACACTCTTGAGCCAGGCCAGATCCGGCGGGGTCAAATCACCAGAGGTAATGGCGCGGATCACCGGGCCGCTGCCGTCAACAAGGCTATTCACCAGCAGGGCAATAGGAATAACAAAGACCAGGATTAAGATCACGGTCATACACAGCACCGCCAGAGAGCGACGGCCCGCCAGCACACGCTGGAAGCGTAAAAACAGTGGCCAGGTGGCAATCACGATGGTGCCTGCCCAGGCAAAGCTGAGGATAAAGGGTTGCACTATCCATAAACAGGCAACAATCATAACGGCTAAAAACAGCACCGAGAGCAGGATCTGAGCTACATCTCCGGGCTGACGACTATTAATCATAAGATCTATCCACCTTTTGTTTTCGCCGAGCCGTCGGCGCAGCGTCTGTTTAATACATCAATACGGCTGTTTATTTCAGCACGTTTTGACCGCGCTATTTTGCCCGTAATTCAAAGGGGCGTAGCATAAAAAAATGTGATACAACGATAAACGCACAACGCAAACGATACACTTACAACATTAACAGTCAGGCAGGGTCAACAGTAATGATCCCACAGATTTCTCAAGCACCCGGCGTCGTTCAGCTGGTGCTCAATTTTTTGCAGGCACTGGAGCAACAGGGTTTTACAGGTGATACCGCCACGGATTACGCCGATCGGCTAACCATGGCGACCGATAACAGTATTTACCAGCTTCTCCCCGATGCAGTGGTTTTTCCCCGTTCAACTGCCGATGTTTCTCTGATCACCCGGCTTGCCGGTGAGGCCCGCTTCCAGTCGCTGGTCTTTACCCCTCGCGGCGGGGGGACAGGCACCAACGGCCAGGCGCTAAACCAGGGCATCATTGTCGATCTCTCCCGTTATATGAATCGCATCCTTGAAATAAACCCCGAAGAGGGCTGGGTACGCGTGGAAGCCGGAGTGATCAAAGATCAGCTTAATCAGTTTTTGAAACCGTACGGTTTCTTCTTCGCCCCCGAGCTCTCCACCAGCAACCGTGCCACTCTCGGTGGCATGATCAATACCGATGCCTCCGGGCAGGGATCGCTGGTTTACGGTAAGACGTCCGATCACGTGCTGGGGGTACGGGCCGTTCTGCTGGGTGGCGATCTGCTGGATACGCAGCCGGTCTCGCTGGAGCTGGCGCGTACGCTTGGCAAGGCGCAGACCGCGCAGGGACGTATCTATAAAACGGTATATGAGAGCTGTCATAACAATCGCCAACTGATTATCGATAAGTTTCCCAAGCTAAACCGGTTCCTGACCGGCTACGATCTGCGTCACGTCTTTGATGATGAGATGACTACCTTCGATCTCACCCGCATTCTGACCGGATCGGAGGGAACGCTGGCCTTTATTACCGAAGCGCAGCTGGATATTACGCCGCTGCCGAAGGTGCGCCGGCTGGTTAACGTTAAGTATGACTCCTTTAACTCGGCGCTGCGCAACGCACCCTTTATGGTGGAGGCTCAGGCGCTGTCGGTTGAGACCGTTGACTCTACGGTACTTAACCTGGCACGAGAGGATATCGTCTGGCACTCCGTGCACGATTTGATTACCGACGTGCCGGATAAAACCATGCTGGGGCTGAACATCGTTGAGTTTGCTGGCGATGATGCTGAACTTATCGACGGTCAGGTCAACGGCCTCTGTGAGCGTCTGGATACGCTGATTGCTGCCGAGGAGGGTGGAGTGATCGGCTGGCAGGTGTGCAGCGAGCTGGCAGGGATTGAGCGTATCTATGCGATGCGTAAAAAAGCGGTCGGACTGCTGGGGAACGCCAAGGGCGCGGCGAAGCCGATCCCCTTTGCGGAGGATACCTGCGTGCCGCCGGAGCATCTGGCGGACTACATCGTTGAGTTTCGCGCGCTGCTCGACAGTCACGGGCTGAACTACGGCATGTTTGGTCACGTGGATGCGGGCGTGCTGCACGTTCGCCCGGCGCTGGATATGTGCGATCCGCAGCAGGAGATGCTGATGAAAAAGATCTCCGACGAGGTGGTGGCCCTGACGGCGAAGTATGGCGGTCTGCTCTGGGGTGAGCACGGCAAGGGTTTCCGCGCCGAATACAGCCCGGCTTTCTTTGGCGAGCAGCTCTACGGCGAGCTACGCAAGGTGAAGGCGGCGTTCGATCCGCGGAACCGACTCAACCCGGGTAAAATCTGCCCACCAGCAGGCCTCGATGCGCCGATGATGCAGGTCGATGCCGTAAAGCGCGGCACCTTTGACCGACAGATCCCTATTAGCGTACGCTCCTCATGGCGCGGCGCGATGGAGTGCAACGGCAACGGGCTGTGCTTTAACTTTGATGCGAAAAGCCCGATGTGCCCGTCGATGAAAATCACCAGCAACCGTATCCACTCACCAAAAGGTCGTGCCACGCTGGTGCGCGAATGGCTGCGGCTGCTTGCCGATCGCGGTATCGATCCCATCAAGCTGGAAAAAGAGCTGCCGGAAAAACGTGCCAGTCTACGAAGCCTGATCGAACGCACCCGTAACAGCTGGCATGCTCGCCATGGTGAGTATGATTTCTCCCACGAAGTGAAAGAGGCGATGTCCGGCTGTCTGGCGTGCAAAGCCTGTTCGACCCAGTGCCCAATTAAAATTGACGTACCGGAGTTTCGCTCGCGCTTCCTTCAGCTCTATCACACCCGCTATCTGCGACCGCTGCGCGATCACGTTATCGCCAGCGTAGAGAGCTATGCGCCGCTGATGGCCCGTGCGCCAAAGACCTTTAACTTCTTTATGAACCAGCCATGGGTGCGCGCGCTGTCGGCCACCCATATTGGGATGGTGGATCTGCCTCTGCTGTCGGTGCCTTCCCTCCAGCAGCAGATGGTTGGGCATCGTTCGGCCAACATGACCCTCGACGAGCTGGAGCAGCTTAGCGAAGAGCAGCGAGCGAAAACGGTGCTGGTGGTGCAGGATCCCTTTACCAGCTACTACGACGCCCAGGTAGTGAGCGACTTGATCCGGCTGATAGAGAAACTGGGCTATCAACCGGTCTTGTTGCCGTTCTCGCCGAACGGTAAGGCGCAGCACATCAAAGGTTTCCTGACGCGTTTTGCTAAGACGGCGCAAAAAACCTCTGATTTCCTCGCGCGGGTAGCACAGCTCGGGATGCCGATGGTCGGCGTCGATCCGGCGCTGGTGCTCTGCTATCGCGATGAGTACAAACAGACGTTAGGGGACAAGCGCGGCGAGTTTAACGTCCAGCTGGTACACGAGTGGCTACCCGCCGCGCTGGCATCGCATGAGGAGCAGGCTCCCGGCGGCGAGGCGTGGTATCTGTTTGGTCACTGTACCGAGGTCACCGCGCTACCGGGCGCACCGGGACAGTGGGCAACGATTTTTGCCCGCTTTGGCGCTAAACTTGAGAACGTTAGCGTTGGCTGCTGCGGCATGGCCGGAACCTACGGTCATGAGATCAGTAATCATGCTAATTCGCTGGGCATCTACGAGCTATCCTGGCACCAGGCAATGCAGCGTCTGCCGCGCAACCGCTGCCTGGCGACGGGGTACTCGTGCCGCAGCCAGGTGAAGCGTATTGAGGGCAGCGGCGTACGCCATCCGCTACAGGCTCTACTGGAGATAATAGGATGATCTGGAAACGTACGGCTACCCTCGACGCGCTGAATGCGATGGGCGAGGGCAATATGGTAGGACTGCTTGATATCCGTTTTGAGCGCATCGGTGACGATGTGCTTGAAGCTTCGATGCCGGTTGATGCCCGCACGCATCAGCCTTTTGGTCTGCTGCACGGCGGCGCGTCGGTGGTGCTGGCGGAAACCCTCGGTTCGGTGGCGGGCTATCTCTGCACCGAGGCCGAGCATAACGTGGTAGGGATCGAGATTAACGCCAACCATATCCGCGCCGTACGCAGCGGCCGGGTTCGTGGCGTCTGCTCCGCGCTGCATACCGGCGGCCGCCACCAGGTCTGGCAGATTGATATCTTTGATGAGCAGGATCGTTTGTGCTGTTCATCCAGGCTGACTACCGCCGTCGTCTGAGATTTTGCGGCAGGTCAGGCCTGCCGTTTCCTACCGATCTATTTTTTTCTTCCCCAGATGTGATTTTTTAAAAACATGCTAAAATCCGCGCGATTGAATCTTCGGCTAAAACTATTGTCTTAATCGAAGACCGTAACGCTGACTGACCTAATGAAGGGATTCGTTGTTTCCTTAAGCGCTACTTACTATAAGCTTAAAGGTAACAAGGTTATGTGCGCTTCGTTTAAACTGGCTTTTCTGCATCCCCGTCACTGGTCAACCTGGTTTGGCCTTGCCGTTCTCTGGCTTCTCGTTCAACTGCCGTATCCTTTGCTCTACCGCTTCGGCACCGGCCTTGGCCGTGTAGCGCGTCCGTTCTTAAAACGGCGGGAAAGCATTGCCCGGCGCAACCTTGAGCTCTGCTTCCCGGAGATGACGCCCGCGCTGCGTGAGACCCTCATCGACAGGAACTTTATGTCATTGGGCATGGGCCTCATTGAGACCGGTATGGCCTGGTTCTGGCCAGACAAGCGGGTGCGCCGCTGGTTCGACGTGGAAGGTTATCAAAACCTGGTCGAAGCGCAGAAAAAATATAATGGCGTGATGGTGGTTGGCGTGCACTTTATGTCGCTGGAGCTGGGTGGTCGGGTGATGGGGCTGTGCCAGCCGATGATGGCTACCTACCGTCAGCACAACAGTCCGGTGATGGAGTGGGTGCAGACCCGAGGCCGTATGCGCTCCAATAAATCGATGATCGACCGTCGCAACCTGAAGGGCCTGGTGAGCGCGCTGCGTAAGGGGGAGGCAGTCTGGTTTGCGCCAGACCAGGACTATGGCCGTAAAGGCAGCACCTTTGCGCCGTTCTTCTCCGTAAATGCCGCGACGACCAACGGTACCTATGTGCTGTCGCGTCTCTCCGGTTCGGCAATGCTGACGGTGACGATGATACGCAAGCCTGATGGCTCTGGCTACCAGCTGCATATCGGCGAGGCGCTAACGGACTATCCGGTGGACAATGAGTTTGAAGCGGCAAGCTATATGAACCGGGTGATTGAACGGGAGATTATGCGCGCCCCTGAGCAGTATCTGTGGATCCATCGCCGCTTTAAAACCCGCCCCATGGGCGAAGCCTCGCTCTACCTCTGATTCTTATATAAAAGCTGCCTGCTGATGCGGGCGGTTGCAATCCTGACAGCTCTACCCATTTTAGCGGCTGTGCATGTTTGTTGATTATGCTTATCATTATCATGTTGATAACAGCAAGGAGCATGCATGAAACTTTACTGGTGCAGAAGAAGCATTCCCGAACTGGCTAACCTGCCACGAAAAGTTCGCAATAAAAATTACCAGGATGCTTTTAGAATGGCGAGAACGCACAGGGAGTTCTGGATAGGCACAGCGCTCTATTTTTTGCTGCTGCTGGGCGCATTTGAACTATTTGATTCTCTATTTCCAGGCGAGCCGGGGATAGAGAGAGATATTATTCGCTGCGTAATTTGTGTCGTACCCTGCGTTCAACTCTGGACACAGTTCAACGTTTACATAATGAGGAAATACTATCGGCATATCCTGTTGCGCAGTACGCAAGAGTAATACTGTAAACAGGCCTCGCGCGAGGCCTGGGTTCATGCCACTTTTTTCCATCTCCGCCTTTTCGGGAGGGTAGTTTTCGCAGTGAGTCTGATTCCGCAAACGGAACAGACGGCCCCATGGGGATAATTTTTGTCAGGGCAAAAAGTTGTGAAGATGAACTTAGAACCGTTGCAGACAGGGCACTTAAACTTGAGATTGGGGATGACCCCTCCGGCCCGTTGAGTTGAAACGCCACCTTAGCATGTTTTTTCACCAATTACAGATAAATCACCAACGCCCCTTATATTCTTCAACATAACCGTTGGCTGTATGTAGTCCACGCCTGATTTACTTTATAGAGTAAATCAGGCTTAAATGATGTGGTCCGGAATGATTTCGTCTTTACGCAGCGTTAATACTTCAAAACCGTCAGCGGTCACCGCTATGGTGTGTTCCCACTGCGCCGAGAGTTTTTTATCCCGGGTCACCACTGTCCAGCCATCTTTTTTGGTTTTAATTTTGCTGTCGCCCTGGTTTACCATCGGTTCGATGGTAAAAACCATCCCCTCCTGCAACACTTCCCCCGTACCGGGTTTGCCGTAGTGCAGCACCTGCGGTTCTTCATGCATCTCTTTGCCGATACCGTGCCCGCAAAATTCTCTGACAACGCTATAGCCGCTCTCTTCAACATGCTTCTGGATGGCATAGCCGATATCCCCCAGTCTCGCGCCTGGTTTTACCGTTTTAATGCCCAGCCACATAGCCTCCCAGGTTTTTTTCACCAACCGGCGGGCGAGGGGAGAGACGTCACCAATCAGATACATTTTGCTGGAATCAGCAATCAGACCATCTTTTTCCAGGGTGATATCGACATTGACGATAGCGCCGGATTTCAGGTGTTCGTTAGCCTTCGGCACTCCGTGACAGACGACTTCATTAACAGAGGTATTCAGTACGTAAGGGTAATCATATTGCCCTTTGCTGGCAGGGCGGGACTGCAACCGATCAACAATATAGGCTTCTGCTTGATTATTGATTTCCATGGTAGTGATCCCCGGAACAATAAACGTGTCCAGCATCTCAAATACGGAAGCAAGCAGCGCGCCTGCATGACGCTGACGGGCAAGCTCATCTGCGGTTTTAATGGGAATTGATGGCATCGATCACCTCCATTAAACGATCGGAGCCCGATTTCAGCATCATCATCTTGATTTGCTGGTAATTCAGGTCCGGGTAAAGCTCGCTCATCATACCGATGCGGATCCAGTATTCGGCCTGCGCGTTCACTGAGCGTGACATGGCTTTACTGGCATCGCGGACGTCTTCATGCAGCAAATCAGAAATTTTAACGATACCCATTAATATACGCTCCGTAATAATTTATATATGAATCGTATGTTTTTTGTAGAGAGATGGCAACCTCGGCAGTCAGTGGGATTTAGCTGTCGATTACGCGGTATTAAAAATCTACGTTTTAGAAAGTCCATAACGACCGTTTTAGCAGTTTTTTAACGCTAATCGCATAAATAGGCATTGCCTATACATGTTTCATTTTTGTTATCAAACAGCAGTTTTGAGCAATAAAAATCTATTTATTTCAATACGTTGAGATTATAAATCCTTTCCTGTTAACCCTCGCAGCAGGGTCTATGCTTAATAGAAGTGTACAAAAAGGGCTATTAACGCGAATAACCCTGCGGATTAGAGGTTGAAGTGATAATCATTATCACTAACATAGCGTTATGTCCTGCTGACGTAATCATGTGAGGTATACCTATGGAATTGCATTCAGGGACTTTCGATCCAAACAATCCCGGCTGGCAGGGGTTAATTCTGACCCCAGCGGCTGCGGAGCATATTCGCGCACTAACCAGCAAGCAGCCAGAGCTGCGCGGCGTTCGCCTCGGCATCAAACAGACAGGCTGTGCAGGTTTTGGCTATGTGCTGGATACCGTGACCGAGCCTGCAAAAGACGATCTCCTGTTTGAGCTAGACGGTGCGCGCCTGTATGTCCCCCTACAGGCAATGCCGTTCATTGATGGAACGACCGTCGATTATGTGCGCGAAGGATTAAACCAGATATTTAAATTTTATAATCCGAAAGCTCAGCACGAGTGCGGCTGTGGTGAAAGCTTTGGGGTATAGGCGGTACTATGTCTCGTAATGTTGAGTCTCATAAAACTGAAGCAATGGACGATGTCCAGACCTGGTCAGGCCACCTTAACTATAAAGAGGGCTTTTTTACCCGGTTACAGACTGACGAGATGGCTCACGGCATCAATGAGGATGTTGTGCGGGCTATCTCGGCCAAACGAAATGAACCTGAATGGATGCTTGAGTTCCGCCTGAATGCTTTTCGGGCATGGCTGACCATGGAGGAGCCACACTGGCTTAAGGCACACTACGACAAGCTCAACTATCAGGATTACAGCTACTACTCTGCGCCTTCCTGCGGTAACTGCGACGATACCTGCGCCTCAGAGCCGGGTGCGGTGCAGCAGACAGGGGCGAATGCCTTCCTGACCAACGAGGTTGAAGAGGCGTTTAACCAGCTGGGTGTTCCGGTGCGTGAAGGCCGCGAAGTGGCAGTAGATGCCATTTTTGACTCGGTTTCGGTGGCGACCACCTACCGGGAGAAACTCTCGGAGCAGGGGATTATCTTCTGCTCGTTTGGTGAGGCTATCCATGATCACCCTGAGCTGGTGAAGAAATATCTCGGTACCGTCGTGCCGGGCAATGATAACTTCTTTGCGGCTCTGAACGCCGCCGTCGCCTCCGATGGCACCTTTATCTATGTGCCAAAAGGCGTGCACTGCCCGATGGAGCTGTCGACCTATTTCCGTATTAACGCCGAGAAAACGGGGCAGTTCGAACGCACCATTTTGGTTGCCGATGAGGGGAGCTACGTTAGCTACATTGAGGGTTGTTCGGCCCCGGTGCGCGATAGCTATCAGCTTCATGCTGCGGTAGTCGAGGTGATCATCCACAAAGACGCGGAGGTGAAATACTCCACCGTGCAGAACTGGTTCCCAGGGGATAACAATACCGGCGGCATCCTGAACTTCGTTACCAAACGTGCGCTGTGTGAAGGTGAGAACAGCAAGATGTCCTGGACGCAGTCAGAGACAGGCTCGGCAATCACCTGGAAATACCCCAGCGTTATCCTGCGCGGCGATAACTCCATCGGCGAGTTCTACTCCGTGGCGCTGACCAGC